>JABUFD010000011.1 GCA_013314735.1 Anaerolineae bacterium | reverse complement strand
TCGCGAGCCTTCAGAAAAAGAGGGAAATTCCTTTTGTCGTATCAATTTTTTGTGGAACTTTGTTGTTCGTTCTCTATCCATATTTCTAAAGAAGGAAGGAGGTGATTGGCATTGCGTTTCCTAAAGGATAACCGAGGAATCGAGTCGACTGAGGTCGCATTGATCATTGCAGTAGTTGTTCTGGTGGCTTATGGTGCATACCGGTTGCTGGGCCAAAATATCGCTGCCATCGTGACTGATATTGCAGGAAAAATCTAGTCAGATCAACGGTCTGCCAGCAATGTCTCCTTCCGGGATGTTCCAAAAACTGGCAGATCCATTTTCCTCAAGGAGGATTATGAGGTTTATAAAAGACACTCGTGGAATGGAATTGCTTGAGGCTGCAATTACAACTCCAATTGCAATTATGGTGATGCTGGCGATTGTTAACCTTGGGATGTTAGTCTATGCCCAACAGGCTGTGCAAGCCGCAGCCAGGCATGGCGCACGCATGGGGAGTGTAGCACAACAATGCCCAGCCTGTTATGCCATGAGTGGAGCTAGAGACGCAATTGCCCAGGCTGGGATTCTGGAAAATACATCAGTCAGTGTCTTGGCTCCTGGAGGAAGTGCCGGCAGCATTTTAAAGATTCAAGTCAGCGGCAGTGTACCCAACTTTATGGCTCCTCTGACCAGCCTGTTCCCTGGATTGCCAGGGCAGACGTTTACTGTCCGTGCCGATTCTACATTCAGGCAAGAAGGCTGGTAATATGCTGTGGCGAGATCGGCGTGGTTATTCAATGACTTTCTGGGCGGTATTCATTGGGTTGGTGATGATCCCTGCCCTGGCATTGGCTATTGAACTCGGACGGTATTTTTATGCCATTTCAGAAGTGGCCAAGGCAGCAGATGCTGCAGCAGTTGCTGCATCCGCAGAGATCAACCAGCAAGTATTTCAAGATACTGGAAGTCTTGTTCCCACATCAAGAACCTGGGGGAACGCTCAGTCTTATGTGACCTCAAATACAGCCAGTTTATCCGCTAAAGGGGTCCATGCATTTGTTACAGGAATTGAGGTCAGTGGGGGAGACAACACTGTACAGGTCTCAGTATCTGCAGATTTGTCTATCCTATTTCCTTCTGTTGTCCCTAAAGTTATTGTTACTCAAACAGGTATAGCAAAGTTGCGAGTTTTTACCCATTAATCAATGGTTTCTCAATATTCTTTTCTGCAACCAATCTATCAAATACCGTTCTTCTTGGTGTGTTTACCAACTGTCTGGAGAATTAATATGCACTTTTTCGTGGTATGTTCATCCCCATATGGAATTTAAAAATTATAGATTAACATCCGTCACTTTTGAAAAATCAATGTTGATATTTTCTTTGCCATTCCACCAATAATTCTTTGTTAAGTTATCTACACCGATTTTTTCCCAATCTTGGATCGATAACGTAACATCAATTCCATTGAACAAATCATCCATACTATAAATACAGGCAATATCACCAATTGACTTAAATTTAAAAACGGTTTCACCATGAGGACCGGGATTAATTTGTTTTGTTCCAGGTATAAGCTGAATTGAATCATCGCAAATGGCCACTCGTTTGGTATAAAGGCGAAACTCATTTTGATGAACAAATTTCTTTCTATCTTTTTGTAAAATTGGATTTAGAAAAGCATATTTATTAATACCAGTTGGATTTTCTTTATCTATGTACTCAATTGGACCATAAGAAAAAACCGGTTCTATTTCCCCAATTCTTGAAATAAATTGCTCAACATTGGTGATTACAACTGCGAAATTACCGAATCCTCTTAATTTTTCATTTATTAATTTGATGTGTGTTGTTGGGTTATTTTTCTCTGAATAAACACTATACATACAAAAAACTGGAGAATAAATATCATCAATATTTTGGAAATAGAATGTGTATGAGAATGATTGGCTCAGTATATTTACGTTATAAATCTTTTTTAGGTAAGCGGTTTCATCAAAATCACCTCGTTGATTATTCTCTAGACCGCGATAATATTGCCATGGCATGCAAAATAGATTTCCATCAATAAATTCTTGGGCATGGCTTTTTTCTTCAACAAATTTAATAAGTGATGTAATGAATCTCTCCAATTTAACCTCGCTTATACCGAAATTCTACATTGAAAAAATTTTACCAACATTTTCACCTAAGAGGAATTGAAATTTATAGTGGAACTCACTTAATTTAAACAAAACCTCCTCCATTTTGACACATTTATTTGCGACCCATTTCATAAAATCGAATATTTGAGATTTTTTCTGCCTGATAAATATATGGAAGTTTTATACCCATCTAGGATAAACGATTCTCAATTGTTATACTGTTTTTACAATTAACTTTTCCTATCTATCGTTGGCCGGACATAACCCACTGGGATCTGTCCGGCATTTTCTTTTTAACCCTGGACGAAAAGGGTTTCATAAACAAGGAGGTCAGATGATAAATGATGTAGTTCTAGAAGGAATCGTGGTACGTGATCCATGGAAATTTATGGATGACCTGTTCTTCCGGTTGGTGATCTATCGAGATAGTGATCTACCTGCCAAGAAATTGGATTTGGAACGTGATGCAGGTGATTACATCAACGTCCGGGTCAATGGCGGAGCTAATGGGCTGATCCATATCCGACGCGGCATGCGATTGCGAGTTCACGGCTTCCTTCAATCTCGGGATTTTCGCGAAAGCTTGGAAGAGTTTATCAACAAAGCACGGAAATCCAAAAACTGTACTGACCTGGCAGTGGATATCAAAGCATGTGATTTGAAACATAACCAGGTGTTTATCGACCGAAACGTGGTAGAGGCTGTCGCCAGGCGCATTATTGTGTTGGATGCTGCCACACCGAACGAGAAAAAAGCCAGATCAATTGAGAGAGTTACGACTGGCAAGCACACTGAAGCGGAGAATGATTCAAGTGAGATGGTATCCACTTCTGGAGAAATTGACGCAACTGCTGAATAACTCATCCTATCAACAAACCGAAGGTGAGCGTGAGTAATTTCCTTTTTGGATTACCTGCAAAAGGCCTAAGCGTGTAAAAAAATAGAGAGATGGATGAGTTCAGACCTGAAGTGAATTCTTAATACTTCAGGGTACGTGGAGGATCACAAGATGACGCCCGAATCCCTTGCATAAAGCAAGCGGGATTTCGAGACCTGTCATCGTCAAGCTCCCTATTGTATTGGGAGTGAGTGATCCTCCTTTTTATTTCCGGGAGTCCCCGGATAGTGGGCTTGTACTTTAACAAACAACCTTTTCCTCCCAGGAGGCGTCATGGCGTGCCGAGAAGCAGAAAGGTTCATATCACAAGGAGAAAACAATATTGTGTGGGTGGGATGAGTAATTCATCCCACCCATATATTCTCACATCCATAGGGCTGCAAATGTCAGCGATGAAGAAAAGTCTTCATCATTGTCGTTTTCTGCCCTGTGTTTATTCACGGGTAGCAAATAACGTCGGAACACTCCTGGTACTTAGCCATGAGTTGATCTTTCGAATCGACCTTTTGTTAATCAACGTCGGATATTTCCACAAGGAGGATTATGCAAAAAACACAAGACCTTACTCAAGCACAAGTTGAACGTACTGAACGTGCACAATCTGCGATTCTCGCTGGCAAGTTCCAGGTCACCCGAACCAATCCCCACCAATGGACGGTCAAAAATGGCGACAAGCTACCATATGTTGTCTCATTGAGACCATCTCAAGGTGATTCTGAAGAGGTCAACTGGGTGTGTACCTGTATGGACTATCAGCAGCGTGGACCACAGATTCTCTGCAAACACATTGAAGGTGTCCGTCTTTTAGAAGCGGCGCAACCACAAATTCACATAGATCAAGAAAAGGAGAGTCACATGAATGAAACCATCCCTTCAAATGATGGGAACCTGAGCGACCGGCTGAGCCGCATTCTCTGGGAACTTCGCCAGCCATTGGATATGTCTCGCGTCAAACGCCGCCAAGCGCCAGGTATGGGATCTGTTCCATATCTGGAAGGATACGACGTTATTGATCGAGCCAACAGTATCTTCGGATTTACCTGGTCATTTGACTTGATTGGTGATCCGGTCATCGTGCGTTGGCAAAAAAAGGTGCTGGTCTGGAATCAGCAGGAAAAACGCAAGATTCCAGCCCTGGATGCCAATGGGAATGTTCAGACCGAGGAAGTCGGTTTAGTGTATATCACCGGCAAAGTTTCTGTCGATCTGGACGGGAAAACATACAGTCATGCCGATCTTGGTCGTTGTGTCTTCACCGGTGATACACCCGAAGCTCTTGATATGGCCTTGGCAGGTTCAGCCACAGACTGTCTGAAGCGCTGCTTTCGTCAGCTGGGTGAGCAGTTCGGCAATCTGCTGTATGACAAGGAAATTGCTCAGAACGCAGGACTTGATCAAAACCGATCCAATGGCACATCATCTACGGCAAATCCATCTTCGAAAGCAAATTCAACGCCTCCCAACACCTCTATTGTACGCAAGTATGGGGATGGAGTCTCCGTGAATGGTAATGTTTCCGAACAGGAGGCATTCGACCAATTCAAGGAGAAAACCGGGAGAGTTCCTGCTTCAAAGGATGAATTGCGTAATTGGCTTGCCAGTCAACGCGCCACACCGACGCCTGCATCTGTTGCAGCTTAAAAACCACATACCAAAGAGAAAGGAAAAACACAATGTACCAAACGATTATCCTCATCGGAAATTTGGGAAAAGATCCTGAAATGCGCTTTACCCCTGGCGGACAACCAGTGACCACCTTATCGGTGGCCACAAATCGTCGTTACAACGGTCAGAATGGACAGCCAGTCAAAGAAACAACCTGGTTCCGTGTCACTGTATGGGGAAAACAAGCAGAATCCTGCAATGAATTCCTACACAAAGGAAGCAAGGTGTTAGTGGAAGGACGCCTAAACCCCGATCCTGAAACTGGTGGGCCACATATCTGGGAAAACAATGGAAAGGTTGGTGCTTCATTCGAAGTGACCGCCTCGACCGTACGTTTTCTTTCTGGACGTGAAGACCAGGAGGAAGCAGAACCCGCAGTAAATACCCAGGTCCCGCCAAATTTAGACCCAAGCGAAATTCCATTCTAGCCAGAGTAAAAACGCACCGGTGAATCACAACGAAGGACATGCCATTCAGGGCATGTCCTTTCTCATTCCTATCGGAAGAACACAGGAGGAACACATGGTAAAAGCTGAAATCACAATCGGTACATGTTATGGAGATGCGGTCATACCCGTTGAGGTAGTGGGAAAAGGCCCGAGACCTGGAACAGTATGGGTACGCGCGCTCAATGGACTGGAACCATTTACCAAGAACAGCCACGGTGGCCCTTATCAGGACAGCACTACGGTGGTTCATATCCCTCACTTGAGGGATGTCCGTGTTGAGAATGATCCTGAAGAAGCACCAATCTGTGAAACGATTGAACCAGGAGAACTAGAAATCTCTCCGCAGGATCACTTGCTTCCAGCGGATTGGTTTCTGGAGAGTGCTTATGAAGACCGAACTTGCTCCGAGTAGAACCGCAGGTACGGTTAGAAGCAGTCAGGGGATCCCAAAAGCGCATGGCAATGCAATGATCCGGGAAGACTTTGCGGTGTTCACGCCATCCGTTTCCATCCAGGGATATCAATACCTGGTTGATTTTGGTTCTGGCAGTGAACATCGTTTTCACAGGGTCAATAAAAACAAGGAGTGCTCTTGTGGTGCAGCTTATTGCGAAGCGATTGATGCTGTTCGTTTTTATCTTCAAGCTGGTGGTGCACGAGCGCCTGATCCAGAAGGGATGCCACCTTGTCCTATCTGTGGCAACAAGACTTTCCGCGATCGAAATTGGGATGGCAAGTACACCAAGGAATTGGGGTGGCGCTGCACAAAAGGCGGCCTGCGTCATTTCCTGGATGCAAAAGCTGAAAGGATAAAAAAGAACCTTGCAGAAAACCCCTGGCTCATACCTCCCGCACCTGGATACCCTGGTGTGCGGCGCGATGAATTGATGACCTGGGAAGAATGCGAAGCTATCAGCCGCAAGGTATTTCTTGAAACCGGATACGATCCGACCGCCTAAGGACATAACCCTATCGGAGGGGACACCACCCCTCCAGGGGTGGTCTGTCCCCTCAATAACAGGAGACAGACATGAACAACCTACAACCTTACCTTATAGAAAGTGCACACCCTCAAACTTACAACTTCCCCCGGCTCAAGCACCTGCCCGTTCGTGAGCAGCCGGCTTTCCGGGTAAGTAAGGACTCAGATGCATGCAGTCTGGCTGAATTGCTGGCAGTCATCATTGGTGGTTCAAATCAAATTGAGTCTGCTGAACAACTGCTGGCACAATTTGGCACGATCCAGAAAATTGCCCAGGCACATGTGAATGAGATTGCTAAAGTGCCGGGCATAAGCAATTTGACTGCACTGCGGCTCAAAGCGGCTTTAGCACTTGGACGTAAGCTTCTTCAACCAGAAGATGAACGCCCAACAATTCATTCACCTGGAGATGCTGCTCAAATCTTGATGCCGATGCTGGCGCATCGTGAACAAGAATTCATGGTCGTGATGCCGCTTGACACACGCAACCGCA
>JABUFD010000004.1 GCA_013314735.1 Anaerolineae bacterium | reverse complement strand
AACTCCAGCGCTTCGATTTTGAATTCCTGTGGATATTCTCGATATTTCTTGTCTCTCATGTCTGATCTCCTCTTTCTAGTTTACTTGATCACGACATGTTCTGTGTCCACTTTTTCGCCCATGACCAAACCGCTGATTTTTCGTCTGGGGGAGGGTTGGGGTGGGGGGTTCCCCCTTCGATTGGCTCAGGAACAGGAACACAGTCATGCTTGCGTGTAGTTGTGCCCGTAATGGTATGCCAGTTGCACAGCCCTTGCTTTTCACGGACCATTGCGAGAATGTTAAATCCTTGAGGTGGGTGTTCACTGGGCTTCACACAGTCTGCGCATGTTCGTTCTTTTCCCGGATTCTCTCTGACAAGGCAACGGTGGGTAATTGTGGCACTATTGCCGATTCTAAAAATTACGCTATGATAGGGTTAATCACCATGATCATTATTCATCAGAGATTCAAGAAAGTCGGGGTGGCGGTATGGATGAAGGAGCGTTGGGTCTACTGGTAACGGCCGCGCCATTTGTGTTGTGCCTGGGCGGCGTTCTCCTTGGAATGGTCGGGGTGGTCGCCTGGCTGCTGTTGAAGGGCAAGGGGCAGTACCACCAACTGCTCAGGCACCTGCGGCAGGCAGAGAGAGTTCCGATCGGGCAGCTGGGTGGACGATCGGGGTTGGTGCAAATCAGCGGGGTGATCCAACAGGCAGCCGATTCATTCGGTGTGTTGAATACGGCACCGCTGGCAATGCTGCGGCTGCAGATCAGCGGGATGAAGGAAGAAGACGGGCGAGGGCGGCGGGGACCACTGGAAGGGAAAGAAAAGGCCGTGCCTTTTCTCCTCGTAGATGGCACGGGTTCGGTGTGGATCAATCCTGTCCCGCTTGATCATCGGGTGATGGGGAAAAGCCGTCCAGCCGCTGCGGATGAGGCGGAAGAAGCCTGCGCCTTGTTGGCGATAGACCTGCCTGGGTTGCAGCGATGGTCAGCGCCGGATACGTATGAAATCTGGTCGTGGGAAATTGGCCAACCGCTGACTGTAGTGGGCGAGGTGAAGGCGACAGCAGACGGCAGGCCGACGGTTGGCAGAATCGCAGCACACCCGATGATCGTCAGCCCGTTGCCGGCAGACACGTTGGCAGACAACATCGCAGCCGCGGCGCGAAAGGCCGGCAAGGTCAGCACCATCGTGGTGTTTGGACTGATGGGGTTGGTGCTGTTTGTTGTGTGTTGTATCGGGATGACGATCGTTCAGATGCTGAAAGGTTAGTCCTGCATCAGTCCAGATCGCCGGGGTTGACGCCCAAAATTTCCGTGAGTTTGTCGAGAAACACCTGTTCCTGTTCGGAAACATTGCCTTTGCCGAATAAGCTGCGGCGGCGGGTACCGGATGCAGATGCCACCCTGTGCATGATCTCGACCAGGAATTTCTTGTACTCATAACCGTCGGGGTGATCCGCCTTCTGGTCAATCAATTTGCCCACTTTGCGGAAAGCACGCAGGTACTCCTCTGGCGAAGATATATAGCGCATTTCGCCCGGCATATCCCCTTGCTGCATCAAGTTGGTGAAACTGCGGATGGCAAACCGGATCAAATCGTTTTGCCGGTAACGATCGGTTGATTCCAACAAATGGGCGCTGATGGTGAGGGTTTCCTGCTCCGAGATGGTACCGTCCACCATGGCCACCCCATTGGCTGCAACAGCCGGCGCAAACGCGATCAGCCTCATCTCTTTCTCTGTGAAAATACTTCCATAATCAATTGCCTGCGGACTCATGGTTCTTCCTTATAATGTCCATTCGCCTGATTTGTATAAAGAAATTGTAGCAGAATTTGGTGGTTTTTTCCCACGATGGGGCCTGGTCGAAAGAAAACGGGCGGCAAATTTGCCGCCCGTCATTGGATGATTCAGATGCCTACATGTTGGCGAAAATGTTTGCCATTTCGGTATCTTGCACCATCGCGGCCATTTCAGCATCACTGGGCCGGGTGGTGTGTTTGCTGGCTGCTTCCAGCACACCGGGAAGCACTTTGACGTCACCAGTGGTGTTCAGGAACAGGCGGTCATCGCCGAGCACCCATGATACCGCCTTCTGTACCACACCTTCCTGTGTATGTGGTTCATACCAGCAGTCGGCAAAATGTGCCTGGTCTCCCCAGGGGCGGCGCATCAGGGATTTGATGGTTTGCACTGCAATACCTTTTTCAGTGGCATAGGAAACAAGGTTTTCCCAGGCAGTGCGGTACGCGTCATCCTGGTACAGCAGGTAGTTCCAGGGCAGCAGGATGCTGTCAAACGAATGCTGTTCGAGGCTTTTCATGTGCATCGTGGGGATGTTCATGCCGTGGCCGGTGACGCCGAGGAAACGGACATAGCCTTTTTCGCGGGCTTCGAGGAAAGCTTTGATCGCGCCGTCAGGTCCGAAAGCAGTTTTCCATTCCTCCGGGTCTGAAAGGGAATGCATCTGCCACAGGTCAATCACATCCACGCCCATGCGGCGGCGAGAATTTTCCAACTGCTGCCAGGCTTCCTTGTAGGTTCGCTTTTCCGATTTGGTAGCGAGGAAAAACTGGTCGCGGTATTTCTGCAGCCAGGGTTGGATGCGGTCTTCCGCCGCGCCGTAGCTGGCAGCTGTATCAATGTGGTTTACACCATATTCGAAAAGGACTTCAAGGGTTTCATCCGCAGTTTTCTGGTCAACGCCACCCAGGGCGGCGGCACCGAATAAAGTACGGGTGCTCATATGCCCGGTACGCCCAAATTCTTTTTTCGCAATCATTTTTTGCTCCTTTGTCCTGCTCAATTAGTTTACTATTCCTATTAATTATGAGGTTTTCATTGCCCTTTGTCAAATTGATTCGGGGGCAGGGCATGACATTTTGGCGGTTTATATAAATTTCTAACATTGTATTCATTGGATGGCTGTTTGGATGCCGAAAAACTGCAAATGTCTGGCTGCGTTTGCTATAATGGAGAAGATGAAGCTGATAAAAAAGGATTCCCACTGGCTGTATGCCCTCCCTATATACCTGCTTATTAACAGTCTGCGGCATCAAATTGCCAATGTTATCGCCGTTTTGCTGACTGGCGGCCGCCTGACGCGGTTTACTTTGCTGCCGGATTTCAGTCCGGCAGGCTGGCTGCGGTTCAGCAATATCCAATGGGTGGGCGGAGAGGAATGGTTGATCCTTGCAGCGCCCTATGTTGCTGACTTGATCACCTTTGTTGTGTTCTTCCTGTTGTTGCAGCGAAAAGTGGTTCAAAAGCGCTGGCTATTTATCAACTTGCTCATCCTGGGATTGCTGTCGCCGGTGTTTAACAGTGCCTATGATTATTTCAGCACGGTGTTTGTCGCAACCGATGTGAGCCGGATCATCAGCCACATGCCGTATGAGGAACTGGTGCATTTATACTTCGTTCTGACCCTCAGTTTTTATGTGATGGCCATCCAATATTTGCTGCAAAATTCTGCCACGGCGCGGTTTTTCCTGTTGAAAGAAATGGAGGAACGCCAGCGCGTTAAGCGTCAGAAACGGCAAAAAGCGAAAAACGGGGTGGAATTGAATAAAAAAGAGCATAACAGCAAAGCGTGATATACTAACCCCGATTTAGAAAACGGGGCTCATCCTCGCGTGATCAGAATGAGAGGTATCCATGACAGAGGGTATTGAGAAATACGAAGTTATTATCGGGCTGGAAACCCATATTCAATTGAATACGAATACCAAAATATTCTGTTCCTGCAAGGCAGACTCATGGGATGATGAGCCCAACACCAACATTTGCCCGGTTTGCTCCGGTCTGCCAGGTGTGCTGCCTGTGCTGAATCAGGCTGTGGTGGAAAAAGCGGTCTTACTGTCACACGCCATGGATGCAGATATTCCGCCTGTTTCTTTTTTCGACCGGAAAAACTACTTTTACCCGGACCTCCCCAAAGGATACCAGATCACGCAGTATGATCTTTCGGTGGGCAAAGGCGGAGGGATTGACATTCCATTGGAAGACGGCCGGGTGCGTCATGTGCGTATCCACAAACTGCATGTGGAAGAAGACGCCGGGAAGACCCGGAACGAACGCAATCGCCGCCTGATCGATTTCAACCGCTGCGGCGTTCCACTGATTGAAATGGTAACCGAACCCGACCTGCGCAGCCCCGAAGAGGCAGCGCAGTATGTGATCCGCTTGCGGCAATTGGTCCGCTGGCTGGGTATTTCAGAGGGCGATATGGAAAAGGGCCACTTGCGGGCTGATGCCAATGTCAGTATCCGCCCGGTGGGTGCAGACTACCTGAACCCGAAAACGGAGATCAAGAACCTGAATACAATCGACGGGCTGCGTACCGCGGTCAAAGCCGAGGTGGAGCGGCAAATTGCAGAGATGGAAGCCGGCGGCAAGATCGAACAGTGGACTCTCAGCTGGGATGAGCAGAAGGGCGAACTGAAAAAGATGCGCTCCAAAGAAACCGAGGCCGATTATCGTTACTTCCGCGAACCGGACCTGCTTCCGGTGGTGATGGATGATGTCTGGCGGGAATCGATCCTGCTGGACTACCCCGAACTACCACTGGAGCGGCGTGCCCGTTTTATGGAAACCTACCAGCTGCCGGTGTATGATGCCGATGTGCTGACGGCTGAGCGCCCGCTTTCCGATTATTTTGAGGCCGCTGTGAAAGCCTACGGCGGGGAACCCAAGAAGATATCCAACTGGGTGATGAATGACGTGATGCGCATGCTGAACGAGCAGAGTTTGCAGCCCGGCGAATTGAAACTTACTCCGGCTTATCTGGCAGAAATCCAGTCCTTGCTGGATGCGCGGACGATCAATGGCACAACCGCCAAAAAGGTGATGGAGCTGGTGATGGAACGCGGCCAATCACCGCGCCGGATTGTGGAAGCGGAAGGCCTCGGCGCAGTGAGTGATGAAGGCGCCATCCGGGCGATTTGCGAACGGGTGGTGGCGGCCAACCCGGCAGAGGTGGAAAATTACAAGAACAAACCGACCCTGATGGGGTGGTTTGTGGGGCAGGTGATGCGTGAAAGCCGCGGCAAAGCGGACGCCAAAACGGCACAGGAAATATTGACCCAGTTGTTGGGTTGATTCATTCCTCTGGTTGCACACCATGAAGCGTTTCGATGTGGTCGTGGTAGGCGGGGGAATTGCCGGTGCGGCAGCCGCAGTTTCGGCTGCCCGTCTGGGGGCAAGCACCTGCCTGCTGGAAAAAAATTGTGTTCTGGGCGGCCTGGCAACGGCCGGGAATGTTGTGGTTTATCTGCCAATCTGTGATGGGGAGGGGAACCAGGTGATCGGCGGTATCGCCGAGGAACTGTTGCGAATGGCAGCGACCGGGGCGGAAGGCTGTGTACCAGAAGCCTGGTTGGCGGGGGGTTCTGCAAGGGAACGGGCTGGCACCCGGTTTTCCACCTCTTTCAATGCCCAGAGTTACCTGCTTGTTTTGGAAGCATGCTTGCTGGAGGCCGGGGTTGACATCTGGTATGATACCCGCTTTTGTGATGTAGTCATGGAACAAGACAGAATCACCGATGTGGTAGTTTACAACAAATCCGGCAGGATTCAGATACCGGCCTCGATGGTGGTGGATGCATCAGGGGATGCGGATGTGTGCCACTCCTGCCAGGAAAACACGGTTTCCCTGGCAACCAATGTGCGGTCGAACTGGTTTTTTTATAGGGATGAAACCGGTGTACACCGGGTAGGATTGACGGAACCTTTCACACCGGATGGTTCATTATCTGGCGAGGTTCAACGCGGCTTCCGGGGTGACGATGGGTGGGAGGTCAGCAGCCATATCATCGCTTCCCATCAACTGGTGCGCGATCGTTTCAATCAAATTCAACAGGCATCACCACTCGCCAGCCTGGTGAATCTGCCGTCCATGCCCTCGATGCGGATGACGCGCCGGTTGGCAGGAAATACGGTGCTTTCAGAGGAGTCCAGCGGGATCACACCGGATGACCTGGTGGGGTTATGCCCCAGCTGGCGGCAAGCTGGGGTGGTGTATGGTATTCCATATTCAACCCTGACGGGCGCTCGAACAGCCAACTTAATCACCGCCGGACGCTGTATATCGGCCAGTGGCCGCGTGTGGGACCTGGCACGCGCCATTCCGGTGTGCGCTCTCACCGGTGAAGTTGCGGGGACCGCGGCTGCTTTGTGTGCATCTGGCGGTGTGGATGATATCCGAAATTTGCCGCATGAGGTTTTGTGTGCTCACCTGCGGCAACAGGGAAATATCCTCGACCCATCATGGATTCGGGGTCTTTGATCGATCAGATACTCCCAATCGTTCGGCGGGTTAATCGGCCAGGTTTCGCTTGAAAAAGGCCAGGTATTGCTCCCAGTCCCACGGGGTAATGTCGTGCCCACCGCTGCGGATATGGTAAGCAAGCTTTCCGCTCAGATCAAGCTGGTCCAGCGGTGGGAAGGTTTTCATCGGCAGCCCTTTTTCGCCGAGAAATTCGTACACCGCTGAAGCGCCGCGCGCCCCCAGGAACTCACCACGCGGGTCAGACCACCAATCATCCACAGCAGATGCCACGTACAACGGGCGAGGCGCAATCAGCGCCAGCAGCATATGCTGGTCAAAGGGCAGGGCATGTTCACGCGCATCGTATTGCTTGAAGTTGCGGCAGAACCAGTGAGGAAAGCTGTGGTTGATCACCTGCACGTTTTCGCCGAAAGCGCGTTTGCTCAATGCCGCACCGCCGCAGCCGGAATTGTTGGAAATTACTGCGGCAAAACGGGTATCGCTTGCACCTGCCCACAGCGCGGTTTTCCCCAGCCGCGAATGCCCGATCACTGCCACCTGGCTGGCATTGACCAGTGGCTCGGTTTCGAAGTAATCCAGCGCACGGGAAAGCCCGAATGCCCAGGCTGCAATGCTGCCCCATTGATGTGGCTTCGGTTCAGTTTGGCCTTGATGGTAAAACAATGGATGAATGCCATTCTGGAATCCATCATCAAAATCGGGGTCGATGTCGCCATAGAATATGGTTCCCAACGCGAAGCCCGCACCCACGACCTGTTCCACGCACCAGCGGTTGACACTGCTGCCGCGGGGTGCGAGGGGGTAATTTTTCAACCATGGCGCTTCCGCCTGGCGGATGGCTGGATCGGGATGGACGGTATGATTTCCAGTAAAGTTGTATCCCAGAAATACGGGGTATGGCCCGTTGCCGGCTGGCGCGTGCAACAGGAGGTGGGCGATGAGTTGCCCCCGGGCGGTTTCGATGGTGATCCCTACCTGTTTGCGCTGTCCCAATCCATTCAGTGCCGGGGTCCAGGCTTCCTCCTCGGTCAATTGCAGGGTGTATTCCCCGGTGGGAACTTCACCGTACATATACCGGGCAAAGTCTTTCAGAATCTGATCGCGGCGGTGTTGCCAATCGAAGTCATCCAGCACCTCACGGCCATCGGAGAACATGAGCGGATCAGGCAACCGGTAGGGTTTCACGGCAGATTCGTCGTTGATGCACAGGAATTGTGTGCCATCGGGGCGGGTAACCAGGGTATAACCAGGCGGGGTCTGGTTGTTTTCGATCATCATGGACTCCTTCATATGATTGGTAAGGTTTAAGTAGATTTTACTCAATTTTGAGCAGAGTTTGTTTTGGCGCTTTCATCTGTTAGAATTTAGTTGAAGTCAAGGAAGGATGTGTTGTCGCATGGAAGGAAAACAGAAAAAAGTAAAAATAGCGTTGCTGATGATCGTGGGTGTACTGGTTGTGGCAGGTGCTGTTCTTTCTGTCATATCCCGAACTCAGGCTGTCCGTGAAGAGCAACAGTTGGTGGCTGATGCCGCTGCGGCATATGGCAATGGGCGGTATTTGATTATCAACGCTGATGACTTTGGCATGAGTGACGGTGTCACTGATGGAATCATCAAAGCATGGCAGGCCGGAGTGGTTACGTCCACCTCAGCAATGATCAACATGGACGGCGCCGTGGAGCGTATTCAAGCTGCGCGCGCTGCACATCCTGACCTGCCGATTGGCCTGCACCTGAATATCACAGTTGGAAAACCCGTAACGCCTCCATCAGAAATCCCCACTTTGGTGGATGAAGATGGTAATTTTTATACCAGTGACGAATTGGTACCTCATCTTGTGGAAGTTGACCTGAATGAATTGGAAGCCGAACTGCGTGCCCAGGCTGAGCTGATGATCACGAATGGAGTCATGTTTGACCATATCGATTACCATCAGCATATGCTGGCCCTGTACACCCCTTTCTATCCAATTGTGCGTGAACTTGCACTTGAGTATGGTGTTCCCGTTCGTCAACCCGTTCCTGTTTCTGTTTACGGCATCATGCAGTTCGAAGGAGGCGGATCCGCCGCGGCAATGCAAGAAATGATGCGACTGGGTATGCGTTACCCGCTGAAATCTATGCGTATGATGCCAGATATGCTGCCAGGTGCGTTTAAACGGCAAGCTTTGTTTCTGGCTGAGGAAGGCATTCCTACCAGTAACTGGTTCGTTGATGGGTATTATGGAAATCCAGGGGCGGATTACTTTATCCAGATGATCCAGCAACTTCCTGCTGGCGTGAGTGAAATTATGGTGCATCCTGCTGAGCTGGATGAAGGGTTAGTGTTATGGGGGGGTGACTATATTGAACAACGAGAAATGGAACTGGCAGCGTTACTGGATCCCGCTGTTCGGGCGGCGCTGGCGGAGCACAATGTGCAACTGATCGATTATGGCTTCATCTCTGGGAATTAATTTACCGCCCAGATGCGAATTCTGACATACCTGTATTGGCGAATTGGATGTTTCATCCCGCCTTCTGCATGCTATAATTCAACCGTAACCATACAGGACAGGCACAGGGACATTCGGCACTGTCCTTTTTTTCCCAGCGTTATTTGAGAAACCGGGGAGATTTCATGTCATTTGTTCACCTTCATAACCATTCGATGTATTCAATTCTCGATGGGTTTGCCAAACTAGACAAGATGGTTAACCGTACCAAAGAAATGGGCATGCCGGCGATCGCGCTGACAGACCACGGCACCATGTTTGGCGCGGTGGAATTTTTTAACAAGGCCAAGGCTGCGGAGGTGAAGCCCATCATCGGGTTGGAGACGTATGTTGCGCCGCGCCGTATGACCGACCGCGATCCGCATTATGACAAATCCCCGTTCCATCTGCTGCTGCTGGCTGAAAATATGACCGGTTGGAAGAACCTGTTGAAAATCGCCAGTGACTCGCAGATGGAGGGGTTTTATTACAAACCACGCATCGACCACGAATACCTTGCCGCGCATGCGGATGGCCTGATCGCCACCACCGCCTGCCTGGCAGGCGAGGTGCCGCAAGCGCTGGCCAACCGGCAGGAAGAACGGGCAATAGAGCTGCTTGATTTTTACTTTGATGTGTTCGGGCGCGACCGCTTTTTCCTGGAATACCAGCGGCATGACCTGGAAGAACTGGAATATGTCAACCAGCGTCTGCTGCAATTGAGCAAGCGCTATAACGCCCACAACATCGCCACCAACGATGCCCATTATGTCGACCCGCAGGACGCCTATGCCCAGGACGTGATGCTGGCAATCCAGACCAATGCCCTGCTGGCGGATAATGAGCGCATGAAGATGAACAATGACAGCTACTATATCCGCCCGGCGGATGAGATGGCACATCTCTTCCGCGATATTCCGGGGGCGATCGACAATACCCTGTGGATTGCGGAGCGCTGCAATGTGGACCTCAGCCCCACCGGTTACCATCTTCCGGAATTTGTTGTGCCGGAGGGATTTGACGCCCAGAGTTACCTGCGCAAGCTGTGCGAAGATGGGTTGGTGTGGCGCTACGGTGCAGAAGCTGCGCAAAGTGATGTGATACGTAACCGCCTGGAACACGAATTGAAGATCATCCATGAAATGGGCTTTGATGCGTACTTCCTGATTGTCTGGGACCTGTGCCGATATGCCCGGGAACACAACATCTGGTACAATACCCGTGGTTCCGGGGCAGGTTCCATTGTCGCCTACAGCCTGGCAGTGACCCTGATCGACCCGATCGACCTGGAACTGATCTTTGAGCGCTTCCTTAACCCGGGGCGTATCTCGATGCCGGATATTGACCTCGACTTCCAGGATGACAAACGTGCTGAGATCATGCAATACTGTGCCAACAAATACGGTGCGGACAAAGTGGCGGCCATCATCACCTTTGGCACGCTGGGTGCCAAAGCTGCCATCCGTGATGCCGGGCGGGTGATGGATATTCCATTAATGGAAGTGGATCGCATTGCCAAAATGATCCCGGTGATGAAAGCGCCGCCCCTGGCGAAATGTGTGCAAACCATCCCCGACCTGAATGAAGCCTATAACAACACCCAATATGTGCGCGAGTTGGTCGATACCGCTGAACAGATCGAGGGTATGGTGCGCAATGTAGGTACCCATGCTGCAGGGGTGGTGATCACCGATGTGCCGATCACCGAGTATGCCCCGCTGCACCGCGCCACCAATAACTCGGAGGATACGCCCATCAAGGCAGTCTGCCAATTTGAGATGTCTGTGGTTGATGAACAAGGGTTGTTGAAGGTGGACTTCCTGGGGCTTTCCACCCTGACCGTGATGCAGCGCTGCTGCGATCTGATTGAAAAGCGCCACGGTGTAACGTTAAACATTGACAATATTCCCGTTGATGATCCGGAAACTTTTGCTTTCCTGGGCAAAGGCAATACCGCAGGCGTTTTCCAGCTGGAAGGCGGTGGAATGACCAAGACTTTGGTCCAGATGCAGCCCAAGAACCTGCGCAATGTGATCGCGCTGGTAGCGCTGTATCGCCCGGGACCGATGCAGTTCATTCCAAAATTTATCGCATGCCTGCGAGGGGATGAGGAACCTTTTTATCGTCATCCTAAAATGGAAGCGATCTTCTCGGAAACCTACGGCATTCCGGTGTACCAGGAACAGATTATGAAAGCCTCGATTGAACTGGCAGGATACAGCCCGTCGGATTCTGACGACCTGCGCAAAGCGATTGCCAAGAAGATCAAGAATAAGGTCATCAAGCACCAGAGCAAGTTCGTGGAGGGCTGTGTTCAGAATGGCATTGATGCTGAAACGGCCGAAGGCATCTTCTCTGATTGGCTGGATTTTGCGGAGTATGGCTTTAATAAATCTCATGCGGCGGATTACGCCCTGGTGGCTGTGCAAACCGCCTACCTGAAATGCCATTACACGGTGGAGTATATGGCAGCCCTGATCTCGGTGTATGAGAACAGTTCCGACAAGGTTGCTTTTTATGTGAGTGACTGCCGTGAACTGGGTATCCAGGTGCTGCCACCGGATGTCAACCGCAGCGGCTGGGATTTCACGATTGAGGATCAGCCGGATGGTAAGGCAGCCATTCGTTTTGGGATGGGTGCGATCAAGAATGTCGGGCACGGTCCGGCAGCATTGATCGTTGCCGCACGCGTAAAAGCCGGTCCATTTACTGACCTGACCGATTTTGCCCGGCGGGTGGACTTGAAAGCGGCGGGTAAGCGCGCGCTGGAGAGCCTGATCCGGGTGGGGGCGATGGATGCCTTTGGTCCGCGGCGCTCGATGCTGGAGGGGATGGACCGCATTATGTCACTCAGCGCCAGCCACATCAGCGCCGCCCGTGATGGGCAGATGAGTTTCTTCGGCATCAGCGATGCCTTTGTAGACCGGATCGACCTGCCGCCTTCATTGGAACTGGACCAGCGCGAGGTGCTGGAATGGGAACGCGAATTGTTGGGATTGTTCGTTTCAGCCCATCCGTTGGATGCTTACATGACCTCGCTGCGTGGAGTCATCAGCCACTATTCCGGCACCCTGGTGAATGCCCCCAATAAAAAGAATGTGATTGTGGCCGGGATGGTCACCCGTGCCCGGCCATATGTGACCAAAAAAGGTGACCCGATGGCGTTTGCCGCCATTGAGGATGTTCAGGGGCCGATCGAATTGGTGGTTTTTCCCCGTGCATGGAAGAAATACAAAGGACTGCTGGAGGACGGGCGGGTGGTGATTGTTGCCGGCACCCTCGATCGCCAGGAAGGCGATGTTCCCAAGGTGATTGTCGACAAAATTCGGGAAGCGGTCATCCGAGAAAATCGCGATAATGAATTTGCCGACCTCCGGGATTTTGCGCAACCTGCTGCGGTGGAACCCCTCAGTGCCCGGGTGAAAGAGCCAATGGCTGATTACCTGGTGACTGAACAAACGTTCGGAAGGGAAACGGAATGGATGATGGATGATGTCGATATGCCGTTCGACCTGGAACCACCGGATGAACCAACAGATTGGGGTTTCGAGACCCTGCCCGTACCGCCGGTGAAAACATCAGCACCGGAAGAGAGCAAGCAGGAGAATGGCCCGGTCAAAAAAGAAACGGTGCAGGAAAAAAAGACAGAAACAGCTGCGCCGCGGACTGCCCTGCCGGCAGCTGCCGAACCGCGCAAATCCACCGCGCAGGAAGTGCTCGAAAAAGCCCGGGCGCGGCGCGAAGCACGGGCGGCACAGGAAAAGGCCCAGGCACCCGCCAGACCGGCAGTTGCCAGTTCACCACACACGCAACCTGCCGCCAAGCGGGTCAAACCGGATGAACTTCCGCCGCTGGATGATTCTCCCCAGGCAGAAAAAGGACCGCAGAAAATCCTCATCACCCTGCAGGGCAGCGATGCCCCTGACCGTGATCGGCGCCGCTTGCGCAGGATTTACGGTGAACTGCAAGCCTGTCCCGGGAAAGACCGCTTTGCCTTCCATGTGATCGAGAATGGCCAACATTACCTGATCGATTTTCCGAATGATACCACCGGAATTTGCCCGGAACTGCTGCAGCGTTTGAAAACACGGGTGGGCGAGGAGAATATCAAGATCGAGTAATGACCGCCAGAAACAGATCAGAGTGCTTAAAAAAATGAAAAGCCGCCAGCAATGGCGGCTCTATGTTGTTTTGAACTTCCTGTGATTAATTTAGATCGTCGTAGCCGTCTTCCGGGCCGAAATAGGGCAGTTCTGCTTCTTCTTCCACATCTTCCGGGGCGCGGCGCACCCACAGCAGGAGCATGTCGCCGTCATCGGTTTCCACCGCACGGGCGGCGATGATCGATGCTTTGCGCTCCAGCCCCAGCACATCGCGGTAATGAAGGTACATGGGGTGTTTGTGCGACCATGTGCGGTGGCAGCGTTCCACCAGTCCTTCGCCGTTGAACGTGCGCAGGCGGGTGAGTGATAATTCAAATGGGAACGGTCCTTCATTCTGGCCCATCAGCCAGCCATCCTGGATTTCTTCGAATTCCGGGGTGGGCCCTTCGATGATTGTGATCTTGTCTTCCATATCGTTTTCTCCTGCACAGGATTTACCTGAATTTCCTGAACCGTTAGGAACGGATTCGCGCGCTCGAGAAAGGCAAATTCCTGCTAACACGGTGATTTTACCGTATATCGAACGACAACGCTATAGCAGAAACAGGATGTGAAAAAATCCTTAACCGCTCAGGCGTACCTGCCATTTTCAGGCGGTTACGTTCCTGTTTGCCTTTTTTCGTGCGTTCGCTACCATCCAATCCATAACACGGTAACCCAGGTCAAAAGGCAGATTATTCAGCAAGTATATCGCCTTGCTTTCAAATCCAGGGACGATGCGGTATTTGCCTTTTTCGATTCCCTTGCGGATTGCCAATGCTACGTCCTCGGCGCTTTTCACGGAAGCCGATTCAGAAAGGATGCGGGTTATCTCTGGTTTGTAGGGTTTTTCACCTGCCAGCTGCGGGGTGTCGGTATCGGGCGGGAAAACCACTGATACCTGGATACCGCGATGCCTGTATTCGGAACGAAGCACATCAGAAAATCCGCGCAACCCGAATTTGGACGCACCATAAGCAGAATAGCCGTATGTGCCCAGGAATCCAGCGACAGAGGAAACGTTGACCACATGACCGCTGCCGCGTTCCAACATGCCCGGAATGACCGCCTTACACATGTAGATCGGCCCCAGCAGGTTGATCTGGATCATCCATTGGAACAGATCAGGGGTCAGTTCTTCAAACAGGCCTGGGCGTACCACGCCCGCGCAATTTACCAACAGGTCGGGGATGCCGATAGTGTGGATGAAATCCCCAACATTGCGCTCAACATCCTCCCAAACGCTCACGTCTACCGGCAGAACATGCAGTTCCTTCGCCCCTGCGGCAAGAATATCATCCCCCGCGCTTTGCAGTGCGTCCAACCGGCGCGAAAGGATCGCAATCCGCATTCCCCGGGCAGCCAGTTCTTTTGCCAGGGCCAGCCCGATTCCGGAGGAACCCCCGGTGATCAATGCTAATTTCCCATTCAGTTCTTTCATTCTGCTCCTCCTTCTTACAGCGGACAGCCGATTTGCGCAGCGATTGCGCGTACTTCCGCGGCAGCAGCGGTATAATCCGATTCGGCAGGTAAATGCTCCAGCATGACAGGCGTATCAGCCTCCAGCTGGCTTGCCAGGCGCAGGAACGTGCGGTAATCCAGCCCACCGAGGCCGATCCGAACTTCAGGCAGGCGCACGGTGAGTTCCCCCTCCAGGTAGATATCCTTGGCATGAATGGAGCGGATATGCGGCCCCAGCAATGCGAACGATTCCTGCAGCAGGGCAGTGTTTTTGAAGTAGCGTTCCGGGCTGTTGATCCAATTGACCGGGTCGAGATGGGCGGCAAAATGATTGCGGTCAATGTCCTTGAGTAACTGGAGATAACACTTCGGGCTGTCAGGGTACATCCACGGCATGCCTTCGAGGGTGTAATCCGCACGACTGGGCTGTACGGCATCGATGATCTCCCTGACGGAGGTAACGATCATCTCGTAGGTTTCAGGGGTCATGTCGAGCGCGCAAGGACCGTCCCACTTTTCGCCGCGTGAGCCAGCGATGTTGACGCAGCAACGGGCACCGATCTCATCCGCCAGCCACAGCCCTACCTTGCAGCGTTCCAACGCGGCTGCACGAATGTTTTCATCCGGGCTGAGCGGGTTGCACCAGGTACCAACTTCGGCGATGACGATATCGGCCTGCCTGGCGGTCCGGGCATAGGCTTCGATGACATCGGCAGGATGTTCAGCGATAGGCAGGGGGCAGTAGGCTGCCCGGTACCCTTTTTCCCTGACTGCGTCTGCCCAGGTTTGGGGATTGTCGTATTGTTGAAAAATCGGCCCGCCGAATCGCATGTATGCCTCCTTTTGTAATCGATCTTGATAAAAGATGGCTTGATTGTACTATGGTGCAGCGCATGACGTACTTCAAAGCAAAATCCTGCCTGAAATGGACCGTTTTCAATTGCTGGCTGAAAGGTAGCGTTCCAGGAAGTTAAACATTTTATCCATGTTCTCAGCGGCGATGAATTCCGGACCGCCGTGGTCGGCTCCCGCCAGTATCTCAAATCGTACCCGTTCTGCTCCCAGTTTTGTTTCGATGGCTTCAGCAAAGATCCGCGATTGCATCATCGGCACCAGGTGATCATGGCTGCCGTGCTGCAGGTACAGGGGCGGCAGGTTGTCACTGATGTAGGTGATGGGGTTGGCCCGCTGCACCCAGGCCGGGTCCAGTATTGTGATCTGCCCGCCCATGTATTCGGATTCCGGTGAATCAGGCGCATCATGGTCACACGGGCCCAAACCAGCAGCAGCCAACTGCCGGTCCATCTGGAGGAAATCGGTGGGACCGAACCATGAGATACAGGCCTGCACTGATTCCGATTCGTCCGCCCATCCCAGGCCAGGGTCGGTCAGTTCCGCGATACCGCTGGAGACAGCGACCATTTCTGCCAGGTTCCCGCCAGCGGAACCGCCCACCACCGCCACACGGGAAGGATCCAGCGTGTATTGCCGTGCATT
Source organism: Anaerolineae bacterium (assembly GCA_013314735.1). Taxonomy (GTDB): domain Bacteria; phylum Chloroflexota; class Anaerolineae; order Anaerolineales; family Anaerolineaceae; genus SpSt-1165. The sequence continues at coordinate 254,089 of JABUFD010000004.1, read as the reverse complement.
ACCACGTAAAAACCGAATAGCGGCCTTGCAGTCGATCACAGCAGCCGGGAAAATGGCTTCTCCCGACATGCGGTAATTGATGCTGGCAACAGCGAAACCACGTTTAAGGCCTTCCAGCCATGGGCTGACCTGGAAATCACGCTTGTCTCCAGCGCGGAAAGCACCGCCGTGAATGTGTACGATGAGCGGGAACGGTCCTTCACCTTCATCGGGCAGGAAAAGATCCATTTGTTGGGCGGGGGATTGATCAGCGTAAGGCACGTCCAACCACTTGCGGCGGATGTGGGAAAGTTCCGGCTCGGATGGCATGTGGCTGGAGGGTTGTTCCGTTGCTCTGTCCATTACCATTCTCCTATTCAGGTTGAGATCAGCAAAGAACCGCTGCCTGATGGGCAACGGTTCATGTATTTTTTATTGTGCTGTGTTGAGGATTTCCTCGATCGCCCGTTGGAGAACCACATCTTCTTCAGAAAGGACGCTTTCTTCGGTTACCGGCAGATCGATATCTGGCACCACCCCCACCCCTTCGAGGAAGATCGTGCCATCTTCATTGATGAAGCGACCGGTGGGCACACCGAAGGAAATACCGGCCGGCAGGTCAAAGTTGCCACGGGCGGTTTCGGCTTCCACCCCTGCGGTGGGGAATTCGCCGATCACAACCATTCCCGGTACCTGGCTGAGGGCGTAGGCATCCAGTTCACAGGCGCTGAAGCAGAACTGGTCCACCAGCAGTACCATTTTGTCAAAGGTGTATTGGTTTTCGTAGGGTGTGTAAATGGTTGGTTCGTCATCACCTTCAAATTCACCGGAATTTTCATTGTAGTACTGCAGTTGACCCATGGGTATCTCCTGGTCCGTCAGATACCCGGCAAAATTGAACGGTGTCCCGCCGAAATTGAGGCGCATATCGATGATGAGGCCGACCACGCCGGCTTCCTCGAATGATTTTAATGCGCGCTCAAAGATGCGGTAGGAAAGGTTGAGATCATCGGAGTTGGAATTGACCTTGATATAACCGATCCATTCGTCCGGCAGTATGCGGTATTCAATCGGCAGGACATATTCGTCGTATTCCCCGCCCAGGTAGGTGGCCCACAGCGAATCAAATTCAATCTCTGCGGTAACATCGGCGGTAATCGGGGCGGTGTCACCGGGGTTGATAAATTTCACTTCTGTGCGCGTATTGACTGGAGCGCGGCCGACAAACACTGTTTGCTCATAGCGCAGGCCGAAATCGGTGGATTGAGGACCGTAAGGTTCAGTCTGGCTGATTGCATCGGCGATCGGCAGCCCTTTGAATTCGAGAATTTCAGCGCCGACCTGCATTCCAGCGCGGTCAGCGGGGCCGTCGGGGAGGATGTAAACGACAATGGAGCGTCCGTCATCGAGTTCCCGGATGGCGAAACCGAAACCGCCGTAGATGGCTTCCTGCACCCAGCGCCCTTCCTGGTCACCGCCGTCAAGCCCGACATGGCCGTCATTGAATGCCAGGGCAAATTCGCGCATTGCCAGGTAAAAGTTATAAGCGTCGCGCGGTTCGGCGGCTTCCACCCTGGGGCGGATTTCAGCGTATAACTGCTCCCAATCGGGCTGCTTGCCGGGGATACCGTTAAAGGCATATTCTTTGCTGACAATTTCAAACATGGCATCGAAGGCTTCGGTGTAGCTCATGTCGGAGAAATCCTTGATGGCAGCGTCATCCGGCTCCAGCAGGTCGATCTCCACGATCGGTTCGCGGATGAGCGCAAAGGGGTCCTGGTCGAGGTCGATCACCGAATATCCAGCGGGAACCGTCATCAGGGGGTCATCTGCCGTGAACAACAGGCCGTCAGCGCCGAATCCGGATGGGAAGGATTGCGCGCCATCTGGCGCCCAGATGATCAATTTTCCGCCGATGATCTCATCATCGTTTTCGGAATCCGTCACCACTGAAGCCAGGTAACCAGGCCAGCCCCAATATTCGTCATCATCCGCGTAGAACGGGCCGCCGGTCCAGTTAGGGGCATATTCTACGGCAAAAATTTGCACGCCGGCATTGCTCTCCTCGTTCTGGTCCACATCATTCAAAGGCGCCTGGGGAGCGGCCGGGAGAAGGATGGAGTAGGTGGCTGTATTGTTATCTTCGTCAACATCGGCATAGCCCAGTACCTGGGAGTTCACCGGGATGACGTATTCGTCGTCACGCAGGATGAAACCGGTCATATCAAACAGGCCGACGGCGTGTTCTTCGGCATAGTCTTCGGGATAAAATTCATTCGTGTAGTCGAATGAACCCTTGATCATCACCGGTGCTTCAGGATCGGTTGCGTCTGCGGTAATGGTAATCACCTCGGCCGTTGGACAGGATTCGATACCGCACACTTCTTCCTGGATGCCTGCCAATGGCAGATCAGGTTCCGGTGTATCCTTGGGCCCGGCTGTTAAAATGCAGGCTGCCAGGGCCAATGAGGCAGTTACCAGCAGGACTATCCACAATATGCGATGTTTCATCAATTTTCAGCTCCCTCAGGTTGCAATTCAGGTAGGCATTTTTTATACCCTATTATAGACGATTTCACCGGTGTTCGCGGGGAGCGGGATGACATCGGCATCGATAGATTGTCGATTCGCCGTGGTCTTCGCCAACGAAAAGTGTATAATCAATTCAATCAATTGAATCGAGGGAGCGGGAAGATGGAAAATGCACTAAGCCCTGAAACCAGGCGAAAATTGTTGGAATTACAACAGGATGAGATTAACAGTTATCACACCTATAATCGCCTTGCAAAGAAGATCAGCGATCCAGCCAACAGCAAGACAATGAAGGCGATAGCCGCTCAGGAGATGAAGCACTACAATATCTGGAAGAAATATACCGGAATGGATCTGAAACCGAAGATGGGCAAGGTCCATTTCTTTGTCATGCTTTCTTCTGTATTTGGCCTCACTTTCGGTGTGAAATTGATGGAATTGGGGGAGGAGGCAGCCCAGAAAGCCTATGCCGAGATTATGGCAGAAATCCCTGAAGCGCAGGAGGTGATGCGCGAGGAAGAGGAACATGAGGATGAACTGCTGGAGATGATCAATGAGGAGGGGCTGAAATATGCCGGCTCGGTGGTGCTGGGATTGAATGACGCGTTGGTGGAATTAACCGGTGCGCTGGCCGGGCTGACACTGGCCTTTCAGAATACACGACTGATCGCGCTGACTGGTCTGATTACTGGCATTTCTGCCTCATTTTCGATGGCAGCATCGGAATATCTTTCGCAAAAAAACGAAGCGGTTGAGGATGCCTCCGAGCGTCAGGATCCAATGAAGTCAGCGGTTTATACCGGGATCGCCTACATCATCACAGTGATTGTGTTGATCCTGCCCTATCTCCTGTTCCAGAATTACCTGGTTGCCCTCGGGTTTACCCTGTTGAACGCCATCCTGGTAATCATGGTGTTCAACTATTACATATCCGTGGCAAAGGGTCTCAACTTTAAACGGCGCTTCCTCGAGATGGCGCTCATCAGCCTGGGGGTGGCGGTGATTTCGTTTGGGGTCGGGTTTGTGGTCAACAGCATCTTCGGCATCTCGATCTAACAGTTACCTTCGTCCGTTTCGACCCAGGGTGGAACCTCCCCGGTGAGGTCGAATTCCAGCTGGATATCCAGCGGTTCCCGCGCCAGGATTTCCGGGTTGATTTCCTTTGCGGGAATGCAACCCATTGCCCTGTAAAACGCCTGGCTTTCCTGGGAGGGATGGGCACCCATGTACAATTTCTCAGCGCCGATTGCCCGCGCAGCGGAACAGGTTAAGCCAAACAACCTGCGCCCAAGCCCATGCCCGCGCAGTTCGCGGCTGATGTGCAGGTAGGTCAGCTCCCGGTATTGCCCGTTGCTGCCGAAAGCTTTTCCTTCCACGCATGAGAAACCTTTGAGTACATTCTCCGCAAAGACTGCCGCAACCAATCCGCCCTGCGAGAGGCATTCCTGAAGATAGGCAACCACCTGCCTCTTTTTGGCATCATCCCAGGCATCAACAAAAAACGTGTCTTTCAGCGCGGCGCTGCTGTCACCGGGTATCCAGGCGCGCACGGTTTCCTGGTAGCGGTCAAAGCGTGCCAACAGGTCGGAATGCAATTCCTCCCGCTTCAGCAGACGGATGGTAAAGGATTCAGCCACAATGGTTAATCCGTGATGCGGAATGTCGCCAACAGGCGGTCGGTTTGCAGGTTCCACACCTGAACTTCTTTTGCGCTGCGCACCGCGAGCATCGTATCATCAGGAGAAAATGCCAGCTGGACTGCCCCCGGGGTATGGCGGCTGATCACACGCAGCTCTTCACCGCTGTGTATGTCATACATCTGGATCAGCCCATCCGCTGTGATCACAGCCAGAACCCGGCTGAAGGGGTTGAAGGCCATGCCCAGCACACCATTGCTGTGGGTATTGAGCAGCCGGTATTCCTGTCTTCCAGGCAGATCCCATACCCGTACTTCCCCCGAATCCTGGTAGCTGACCGCCAGGTACTGGCTGTTGGGGGAATAGACAGCACCGGTACCATTCTTCTCGGCACCGAGGATCGCTACGGATTCACCAGTTGCAGCGTCGTATTGCCGTACACGGTCATAGAGAGAGAAAGTCACGAAGGAACGCCGGTCTGGGGCAAAGCTGACATCGAAGTAATCCACTGCTGAACTGGATTGTTGGTATACATCCAGCAAAGCCTGGTCACTGACACGCCACTTGATCACTTCGTCATAGGCGGCATTCGCCCAAAGGGTTTCGCCATCCAGGGAAAATGCCAGGTTGTCAATCACCCCGCGGGGCTGTGAATAATCAAACGAGGCGATTTCCGCGCCATCATTGATGTTCCACATCTTGGCGCGGGTGAGAAAGTCCTCACCGCTCTGTTGGTTGATGAAACCGGCGGCCAGGAAGCGTTCATCTTCGCTGAAAGCGAAAACGCCCACTGGCTGGATTGGGTCGGTTGTAATGACCTGATGGCTCTGGAAATTGCGCCCATCAAAGATGGATACGCCTGCCCAACTGGACACCGCGAACCAGGTTCCGTCTGAGGACCACTTCATGTCCGTAAACTGGGTACCATCCAGTGGGATAAAAAGGCCTTCAGCCACAGCGGGTGTGGGGGTGATTGTGGCGGCAATGATTGGGGTGGCAGTCACCTCACCAGCGTCGACCGGGGGAGAGGTCGGGGTGGCAGTGGCTTCTGTTGCCAGTGTTGCTGATGGTTCCGCCATCGCGGTATCCCCCGGCGCATTTTCGACCATCGACTCTGAATCAGGGGTAAATGTGGATGTGGCGGCAGGCATGTTGGTGATGTTTGATGCACCGATGTTTGGCCCCAGCAATTGCCACACCGCGCCAACCAGGAACAGCAGGAAAGCGGAAAGAACCAGAACCAACGCGAACCAGAACGGTTGTGATTTTCGCCTGGCCTTTGGAATCGGTACATCTTCCCTGGCGGAGGGCTCGATATGCCTGTCCGGGGGTTCTGCTGCATACGGTTGGGAAAGTACTTCCGCTTCGAGGGGGGGCAGGCTGTCTTCCTGTTCCTGTAAATATTGGTTGAGGAGGTCGCCAATGACCGGGGATTCGGCGTCTGCCATTTGCTCCTGTTGTTGTGGCCTCAGGGTTTCAATCTCCTGGAAAAATTGCTGTTCCGCAGCCAGATCGGCTTCGAATTTTCTGAGTGCGCGTGTCAAGGGGATGTCATCCGGGTGGTATTGACGAGCCTGGTGCAAGATGGACACCCGTTCCGCCAGTGTTTCTGCCGAATCTGCCAGCCAGAACCAGGCTGTCAGGTTGGCGGATTCCTCTGCCACAATCTCTTCGAGCAGGCGGCGTGCTTCGGCCTTGTCGCCCCGTTTACTTAATTCGATTGCATGCTGCAGAGTAGTTTCGTCCATTCACATCCTCGATCATTGGTGTGAGGCATGATTTATCCTCCCCACCTCATCATTGTACCTGATACCGGTAAAATGATGGGCGGTGTATCATTCGCCATCAGTTTTTTAAACTTCCCGTCCGTTGGATCAACCACCAGCACAAACGCCCCATCGTCCGCCCATAAGGCATCTTGCAGATTTTGATAGGAGTCTCCCCGAATCACCTGCAACAATGATGTTCCATCATCCGCGGCACGAGCGAGCATCAGCGGAGGTGCTTCGCCGCCATCGGCAAGGGCGTAGAAGAACATCAGGCTGCCATCTTCGCTCTGGAATGGGAATGCATTCACCTGGTAGGTCTGCCCTGCTTCGGGCGGCGGTAGGATCTGGGTCAGCTGGTCATACCACACATCGATCACCCACAAACCCGCGCTGTTACCGTATTTGTCCTGGCCGGAAAAGATCACGGCATCCTGGTCCGCATTCATGATCGGCTGGCAGCAGGGACCTGGCAGTGGACCAGCGTAACGTTCTCCTGTCCACGAACTGAGCACGATCAACCCCGGTCCGCTGCGGGTCGATTGACGAATATACAGGTTGTTTCCGCCAGGCGAGAAGTAGATCGGTGTATACAGGGTGTTGTCGAGTGAGCCTGCCTCCAGGTCATTTTCCAGTAGGACTTCATCTGTATTTTCAAGGATGGAGTAGATGTGAACACCGTTGAGTCCGAAGGCGATGCGCCATCCATCCGGGGAGAATACCGGCGCAGTAATTTCCAAAGCCAGCCGGGCATCATTGTTGTTGGGAGGAATCTCTTCGCCGTCGATTAACACCCAGCGGGTTTGGGCGGCCTTATCGATCAAGATCAGGTCGTTGCCGCTGACAAAAACGATGTGGTCGGCAACACGGCTGACATCATAAGCAGTCACAGGTTGACTCTCATCAGTGACCTGGTGGACGGTGCGGCCATCCGCATCCAGGCGCCAGATCTGGGTGGAACCGCTGGTGTCAGAAAGGAAGTAGAGCGGAGCCGGTAAAGAGGAAAGAGAGACAGCAGAAGTGGGTGCTGGTGTCGGGACCACCTGTGTGGTGACAGCGTCAACCGGGACTGGGGTTTGCTGCGGTGCGTGGCTCTCAGCCACAGCCAGGCATTGAATGATGCCATCGCCATCGACTGCCAGCAAGGCCTGGTTGTCGGTTTGGAGCTTCATTGCAGCCGGGCTGCCGTAAAAATGCTGCAGGCAGGGCCCTTGCTGCTGGGAACTTGGTTCCCAGAAACACAGGCCCCCGTCGGTGGAATTTGCCAGCAATGTACTGGCAGCATCAAGAACAATTCCTGAGGAAGGCTGGCCGTTACCGAATGCCGCCAGCTCTTCTGCATCGGTGGTGCGCCAGGTGTATAGCATGCCATCCAATGAACTGCTGACCAACCACTCACCATTGGCAGAGAATTGAAGCCCGGTGACAGCCTGTTCGTGGGCGTTAATCCGGCGCAGGATCGAGTTGTCATCGGTGTCCCAGAGGAATACCATGCCATCTGCAGATCCGCTGGCAAGGGTTACCCCGTTGGGGGCGAATTGCAGGGCGGTGATTGCGCCAGAATGACCAACCATTGTTTCCAACAGCGCGCCAGAGCGTACATCGCGCCGTTCAATGGTGTGGTTGGCGCGGCCCACGAGCAAGACACGGCCGGAGGGCTCAAACTGGATCAATGTCACGCGGCTGGCATTTGCCCCGGCGATCAACAGTTGTTCCACCCCTGTACTGGCAGCCCAAAAACGGATACTGCCATCATCAAATCCGCCTGCCAGGTGGGTACCACCGGGCGAAAAGGAAAGTGTGCTGACGGTTTCCGCCAGTCCCCGCACCTGGTATCGCAGATCACCCTGTAACAGGTCAATCACACGGATGGTGCGATCCATTCCCGCGACTGCAGCCAGGTTCCCTCCTGGCGCAATCGCCGCAGCGGCCACAACACTGGTAAATGCCCCGTACTGCATGGGTGGCTGCATACCGCTGGTTTCCCATCGCAGCACCATGCCGTCACGGTCCATACTGAAAAAGGCGCGGATGTTATCGGTGAATCCCATTCCCACCAGGGGATTGGTATGCGGGGTGAGGACTCGGATGGGTTCCAGACTGGCAGCATCCCACAGGATCAACTTACCACCAGCATCACCGGTGGCAAACAACGCGCCGTCAGGCGATGCAGTGATGGCATTGATACTTTCTTCGTGCCCGCGCAAATGGGCAACCGGTGCCCCGGCGGACAGGCTCCACAGGGTAAGGATGCCTTCACTATCACCGCTGAGAAATTGTTCCCCATCGGGAAGCAGGTATACTGTAACAATTGGGAGGAGGGTGTTGCTTTCAAAGGTCTCCGTCAGCCGGCCGTCCTGCACATCCCATTGCCGCACGGTGCCGTCGTCACCGCTGGAGAACAGGAATCTCCCATCCGGTGAAAAACTCACACTCTGCACCTGGTCGGTGTGGCCCACCAGGGTACGGCGTTCGGTCAGGGTCTGTAAATCCCATAATTTCACCATTTCATCGGCGCCGGCACTGGCTGCCAGGCTGCCGTCCGGGGAGAAGGCAGCCGATCGGGCATAACCTGCATGGCTGCCGAGATTTGCCACCAGGTCGAATTCCTCCAATGACCACAGCCGCACACTGCCGTCACGTCCGGCAGACAGCAGATATTTGCCATCCGCCGATACATCCAGGGCATACACGCTGCCCAGATGCCCTTTCAGGGTGGCAATCTCCACCAGGGTGGCCAGGTCATAAATATGGATTTGGGAACCAGAACCAGTCATTACCAGGTACTTCCCGTTTGGCGTAATCACGCTGGCAAATGTTGAGCCGGGAATGTCAGGATACAGCGTTTGATAGGTGAGGGTCTGCGACAAATCCCACCCCAGGATGGCACCGTCTTTGGCAAAGGAATATAACACACTGCCGCCAGGCGCGAAAGAGAAACCCAGCACGGCAGCATGGTGGCGAGAAAGGGTGTCACTGAGTGTTCGTCCGCCATCATCCCATACCAGGATTTCACCATTATCGAGGCCGATGGCCAACACATCAGCGGTTGGTGACCAACCAAGGGCGCTGACACTGCTGATTTCCTGGTAGACATGGTGGTGGATTTTCCTTCCTGGCAGATCCCAAACAGCAACGGTGCGAGGTGCCCCGGCAGAAGCGAGCCACCTGCCATCGGAAGAAAATGCAAGGGCGTTAACCGCACCTTCCAGGCCAAAAAAGCGATTGATTTCATTGCCGGAACCGCTGTCCAACAACCAGACAAAGCCCACATGGCCGCCGATAGCGATCTGTGTGCCATCAGGCGAAAGCGCCAGTGCGGTTACCTGCCCATAATTGACGGGCAGTTCAAATCGTAACGTGCCGGAGGGTAAATCCCATACCGATACCTGGTTGTCACCATTCACGGCGGCAGCGAAAGACCCATCGGATGCAATTGCCAGGATCTTCCATGATAATGCGGTATCGTTTAGCAGAACCGCCTGATCCAAGCTCTGGCTGTGGGCAGCCTGCAGACCTACGGTGGAAGCGACGAGGATCCAATCGCCTGCTGTGTCGGCGACTGCATTGCGCCAGGGGACATCTGCCTTCCATTGCGCCAGGGTCTCACCACTGGCAGCATCAAAGCGTGAATATCCGCGTGAGGTCAGTGCCAGTATGGTACCATCCGGCAGGGATTGGCTGTGAAGCACCACCCCGCTTCCCCATTCTGCAAATGGGACGAGTTGATCTGCGTCCCATAGGGTAATCGGAGCCGCTGCCGGCGGTTGTTGAGTGCCAAAACCAACCGGCAGCACGGGCGTACCGGTGGGAGTGATGGTGGGGGTGGGGGTGCTCTGGGGTGTCCAGGTAGCTGCCGCGGGGTTATGCGCCTGGGCATTGGCAGTGCTGGCTGCGGCAGAAAGCGGGAGTTGAATCTGGCGAATCAATGGAATGGCGAAGTACAGCCCGGTCAGCATACCGGATATCAGCACCAGCCATGCCAATGATTTCAACCAGCCAGTCTTCTTCCTGGCAGACCTGGTGTGATCCTCTGTTTCATACATAGCACGGACATCATCCGGGGAAATAGGATCTGGCATTTGGTCGGGCGGGAGGGTTTGTCCCTTGAAATGCACCAATGCTTCGCGGACCATTGGGTCATCCGGGTTGATCTTCTGGCAGCGTTCCAGCAGGTTAATCTTTTCCTGGGGGTCTTCCACCAGGTCCGCAAGCCACAGCCAGGCGAGTACTTGCTGCGGATCTGTTTTGATGATGGCAACAAAAGCCTGTCGGGCGGTAATCAGGTCGCCCGATTTTGCGAGTTCAATCGCCTCTTTCAACTGGTTCGCAGCCATGATTCCTCCAGTTCCATTGTAACCGATTTGCAGCAAATGCCCTGCTGAAACAGCATCATGGATTCCAGTAACGGGTCATGATGGGATATAATGGCAGGCAGCATCTTCTGCGAAAGCCATGCAGGAGCTGTTTTCACTTCGTAGAACCAGGAACACAACAGGAGGCAACGATGAATAAGCAAGACGTGCTGCAATGGCTGGATCGGCATCAGCAGGAATTTACCCGTATTTCAGATGCCATTTGGGAACACCCCGAACTGGGATACCGTGAATTTTTTGCATCCCATCAGCAGGCGGAGTACCTGGCTTCCCAGGGTTTTCACGTTACCCACGATGTGGCAGGGATGAGCACTGCCTTCATCGCGGAATGGGGCAGTGGAAAACCGGTGATCGGTTTCGCGGGTGAATTTGATGCCCTGGGAGGGCTTTCGCAGAAATCCCAGCCCGAACAGGAGCCCGTGGTGCCGGATGGGCCGGGGCATGGCTGCGGTCACAATTTGCTGGGGGTGGGATGCCTTGCTGCGGCGGTTGGATTGAAACAATGGCTCTCCACCGAACGGGTGTCCGGTACTGTCCGCTATTATGGCTGTCCGGCAGAAGAGGGTGGCGCGGGCAAGACATTCATGCAGCGCGCCGGACTGTTCAATGACCTGGATGTTGCTTTTAACTTTCATCCCAGTTCACTGACGTTTGCTTCCAAAGGAAGCGATGTCGGCGTGAACCACATGCGGTTCCGTTTTCACGGGAAAACTGCGCATGCTGGCGGTGCACCACACCTGGGTCGTTCTGCGCTGGATGCGGTGGAATTGATGAATGTCGGAGTGAATTACCTGCGTGAGCATGTCACTGGCGATGTGCGCTTGCATTACGTGATCACTGACGGCGGCCGCGCACCGAATATTGTCCCCGATCGGGCCGAAGTGTGGTACTACATTCGTGCGCACGACCCTAAAAACCTGGTGCACGTGACGGAACGGGTTCGCAAGGTTGCCAGGGGTTCAGCGATGATGACCGAAACCGAGATGGAAGAAATATTTGAATCCGCCACCAGCAGCACCCTGCCCAATGGTGTTCTGGCCGATTTGCAATATGAGCAGATGAAGCTGGTCGGTGATATTACCTACACCGAAGCAGAACTGGAATTTGCTCGAAAAGTACATGAACAGTTGGGATTCACACCGGAACAAGCGCTGAAACGGCTGGAATCCTTTCAATTGAAGCCGGAATGGCGCGCAATGGCGGCAGAACTGGTACATCAACCGATCATCGGCAAGGTGCTGCCTTCGTTGGATGAGGGGCATATTGGCGGTGGTTCAACCGATGTGGGTGACCTGTCGCGCACCGTGCCATGTTCAATGTTGTGGACCACCTGTTACGCGGCTGGTTCACCCGGGCATTCGTGGGCGGTAACCGCATTTGGTGCGACATCGGTCGGGCACAAGGGGATGATGCATGCAGCCAAAACCATGGCATTGGCTGCAATTGAGTGCGTGCTGCAACCTGATTTGATTCAGCAGGCATGGGCAGAATTTCGCAGTGTACAGCCCGAACCGTATGTCAACCCGATTCCGGCGGATGTTTTCCCGCCTCGCTATCAACCGGAAACAAATGTGCTGTAAACGGCTTCCAATCCCAGCAGAAACCAGCACTTTTGATTGACGCGTAAAACTTGCTACGGTATAATTGGCAAGCGCTTTTAACGGCGCAGATTCTTTGCAACAAAGAAAATCTAGACAAAGAGGTAGAAACACAATGCCAAAGCGAACTTATCAACCGAAAAAACGCCGCCGCGTTCGTGTTCATGGTTTCCGTGAACGAATGTCGACAGCAACCGGACGCGAGGTGCTCAAACGCCGCCGTCTGAAGGGCCGCAAAGCTTTAACGGTGAAAGCCAACAACTTCACCAAGCATGTGCGCTGGTAAGCATAGGTGAACGTAACCGGCTGGTGTCTTGAAAAATCGCGTTCTTTTTGAGGATAGCCCTTCTCAAGGAGGGTTATCCCCAAAAAGGAGCGGAAAGCAGACAGGTTCAATTGAAACGTGAGTTTCGGCTCAGACAGCAGAAAGATATCCAGCGGCTGCGGAGTGAAGGCGTATCCCAGAGTAACCGGTTATTGGTGCTTTTGACAGCACCCCAAAGCGATGACCCCGCCGGCGTGAGCCGGGTTGGCGTAATCACAGGAAAACGGCTGGGAAAAGCGGTCATTCGAAACAAGGTCAGACGGCGCTTGAAAGCAATCATGCAGCAAGCATACTCCCGTCTGCCAGCAGGATGGGACTTCCTCCTGCTCGCAAGAAAACCGATTGTGGATGCCAGTTACCAGGAAATGGAAGCTGCGGTTCTCACCTTGTTGCGGCGCGCCGGGTTTCTGGAAGGAAACGATGTGCAGCCAGGCTGAAGTTGATGGAAATGATCCTGTTACTGAAGCAGAACAGGAAGAAGCATATCAAAGTGCCAACGCTGAGGAACCTCCTTTGCGTCAAATTCCATTTAAGCTGCGCTACCTGCCAAGGTTGATGCTGCTTCTGCCCATCCGTTTGTATCAACTGCTGATCTCACCATCCCTTCCCCAAAATACCTGCCGTTTTTACCCAACCTGTTCTCATTATGCCTATCAGGCCATCTATAAGCACGGTGCGGTCAAAGGCGGATTGCTGGCAGCATGGCGCGTCCTGCGCTGCAATCCTTTTAATCCGGGTGGAATAGACCCGATTCCCTGAATGAAAGATGTGAATATGAAAAAAAATTGGTATCAATTGTTAAGTCTGCTGTTATTGGGTGCGGTTTTGCTGGCCTCCTGTTCCGGCAGCGCCCTCAGTGCCGGTCAGAGCTGGCCTAACGTGGCTGCTGACCCCGAATCTGGCGTGGTATACCTGACAGCCGGATCGATCCTGTACGCGGTGGATGCCGAGAGCGGTTCATTGGTGTGGACCGCGCCGGAAAAACCGAACGCGCGGGTTTCTTTTTATGCGCCCGCGCTGGTGGTGGAAGATCAGGTGATTGTCGGCGATTTCAAGTCGAGTATCCACAGTTATAATGCCAGTGACGGTGGGGAGAACTGGGTCTTTGAGGGTGCCCGTGATAAATTTATCGGCGGCGCAACTTTTGGCAATGACCTTCTCTTTGCCCCTTCCGCAGATTATTCGGTGTACGCACTTGACCTTAATGGTGACCTGGCTTTCAAGATGAAAACCGAGCAGGTCAACTGGTCCACCCCGGTGTTGGATGAAACACATGTATACGTGACCTCGATGGATCATTTCCTGTACGCGTTCGATATCAACACCGGTGAATTGGAATGGAAAACCGACTTATTGGGGGCGGTCAGTGGCAGCCCGGCATTATTGGATGGTGTGCTTTACGTGGGCACACTCAACCGGGAAGTCCTGGCAGTTTCCACCGGGGACGGTGAAATTATCTGGACCGCCAGCGTGAATGATTACGTGTGGTCCACCCCCGAAGTGTGGGATGGGATGTTGTTCATTGGCGATGCGGCTGGTACTGTGTATGCCCTTGATTCCGAGAACGGCGACCAGGTCTGGTCTGCCAGTACTGGAAGCCCGATCACTGCCCGTTTAACGACATTGGGCGACCTGCTGGTTGCTGTAACCAGGGACCGTGATGTGATTGCTTTCAATCCGGTCGATGGCTCCAAGGAATGGACCCGATCGATATCAGATGCCACCGGTTCATTGCACAGCAACCCGGTGGTGGTGGGTGACCTGATCATCATCCCCCTCACCCAGGGCAGCGATCAACTGATGGCGGCCTATGATGCCAATGGCAACGCGGTCTGGAACTTTCTGCCCGAGAAATAAGGAGAATTACCATGTGGGAAAGTTTAATCATACAACCCTTCACCAATGTTTTGTTATTGATCTATAAATACCTGGGGCAGAATTTCGGCATCGCCATCATCCTGTTCACGATCCTGATCCGCGTCATCACTTACCCGCTGACAGCGAAGCAGATCACCAGTTCCCGTGCCATGCAGGAAATGAACAATGATCCTGAGTGGAAAAAAACCCAGGAAAAATTTAAAGATGACCGGGAGAAACTGGCGCAGGAACAGATGAAGTATTACAAGGAAAAAGGGGTCAGCCCGTTTGCTTCGTGCCTGCCAACCTTGATCCAGTTCCCGCTGATCCTCGGCCTGTACCAGAGCGTGATTCGCGCCATGGCACAAACCCCGATGCAGATGTTTGACCTGACCAACCTGACCTATAAAGGTTCGTTCTGGTTCAACCCCGAACTGCTTCCTTTGAACAGCAACTTCCTGTGGATGAATCTTGGCCAGCCTGACCAGATTGTGGTTTCCTGGCTGCCGTTTGCCATCCCGATCATGGCGATTATTGTAGCGGTGACCACTTACATTCAATCCAAGCTGATCACTCCTCCCTCCGCTGATCCAACCGACCAGAGCGCCCAGATGAGCAAGATGATGTCGTTATATATGCCGCTCTTCATGGGGTATCTTGCTTACACACTCGCTTCCGGCCTGTCGCTGTACTTTGTGGTGTCGAACCTGGTGGGTATTTTGCAATATGCCATCATGGGCAATGTGCACTGGGAAAACTTGCTGCCCAAAAAGAAAACCCAGCCTTACAGTAAAAAGGCATAAGCCAGAAAGGAGCGGATGAAATGGCTGATGTGAAGAATGTAGTTGAAATTACCGCCCAAACGGTGGAACAAGCGATTGACGAGGGCCTGGAAGCATTGGGCCTGACCCGTACCCAGGTGCAGGTGGAAATTCTGGAGCATCCCCGCCCTGGTTTCCTGGGTATCGGTGGTCGTGACGCCACGGTTCGGATCATCCGGATTGGCGCGGAAGCAGAAATTGCTGCAGAAGCAGAGGCGAAAGCGGCAAGCCAGAAAAAAGTGGAAGCCCCACAGGCTGAGCCTGCCCAACCTGTCACTCAGCAGGCTGCCGCCGCAGAGCTACCGGCAGAAGACATCTCCAATGATAAAGATGCCATCGCACGTTATGCCGCGACGGTGGTGGAAGAATTGCTGGAGAAGATGCGCATCTCAGCGGAAGTGAAAGCCCATTTTATCGATCCTGAAGATGACATGGACGAAGAGATATTATGGGTCGATATCGAAGGCCGCGACCTGAGCATCCTGATCGGGCGCCGTTCCGAAACATTGAACGCCTTGCAGTATATCGCCTCCCTGATTGTGAACAAACAGGTGGGGCGGTTGATTCCCCTGATGGTGGATGTGCAGGGGTACCGCCAGCGCCGTGAGCAGCAAATCCGCCAACTGGCACTGCGCATGGCTGACCAGGCAGTCAAAACCGGTCGGCGGCAAGTTTTGGAACCGATGTCGGCCAGTGAGCGCCGCATCATCCACCTGGCCTTACGCTCCCATGAGGGAGTTACCACAGAAAGCGTTGGTGAAGCTCCCAATCGCAAGGTAACGATCCTCCCCAAACGTAAATAAACAGGTTTGTCCAACGTCCCGCCGAATTGCCGGCGGGACGTTTTTTACCTTTCTTTTCATCGAGCGTTCTAACACAACACTGCAGCAGCTGCAGGGCGGTGACAACGAGTGTGATTCCAAACCCGGAGCTGTAAAGGTCCGTTTCTGTTGTATGTAGAAATGGTAAAACCTGATACCATAATAATGATTGTTAGCCGTGCGTATCACCAATCCGCACGCTGGGTAACAGGCCATTTCTAGAAAAAGGAGTCGATTCCATGAGTGAACCCCGGATGAAATCATTCAATTATGCCATTGGGATGTTTGGCACCTCAATCCCGATCAACATGTTCAAAACCTACGCTGCGATCTATTATGTGGACAGGCTGGGATTGACCACACTGCAATTGTCCTCGATCCTGTTCTGGTACACTTTCATCGACGCCATCGACAACCCTGTCTACGGCTTTCTCTCTGATCGGACACGCACCCGCTGGGGGCGCCGTCGCCCCTGGCTGGTAATCGGCACGCCGCTGTTGGTGCTGTGTTTCATCGCTTTCTACAGCACCCCCGCGTTTCTTTCAGGCAATTCCCTTTTTGCCTATGCCAT
The DNA here is from genome assembly GCA_013314735.1 of Anaerolineae bacterium. Lineage (GTDB taxonomy): Bacteria > Chloroflexota > Anaerolineae > Anaerolineales > Anaerolineaceae > SpSt-1165. The sequence continues at coordinate 237,806 of JABUFD010000004.1, read as the reverse complement.
GCTGTTTTACATTCTCACCGGCACGCTTGACAGCGTGATCAACGCCAATTACGGAGCCCTGTTCCCCGAAATGTTCCAGACCGATGCCAGCCGCGCCCGGACCAACGCCATGCGCCAGGCCTTTCAGCTGGTCGCCATGATCATCAGCATTGCCCTGACCCCGCTCGTTACCGGGGCAATCGGATTCAGCATGACCGCAATCCTGTACGGCATCCTGGGCGGGGGTGTGATCCTGTATATGACCTTTACTTCTAAAGAAGTTGGTTTCCAGGAGGAGGAGGAAAAGCCAAAATTCTGGCACAGCCTCAAGAGTTTATTCCTGAACCGCAAATTCTGGCTGGCGGGTTTTACCAACGCATTCTATTCCGCAGCGATGTCGCTGGTGCTGGCTTCGTTACCCTTCTTTGTCAAGTACACCCTGCAGATTCCAGACGGGCAATCGACAATTTTGTTCGCATCCGTATTGTTGATCGCGATCGGTTGCGTGGCAGTCTGGGCGCGTCTGGTAAAAAAGTATTCCCTGATCCCGATCTGGCGGATTGCCTTGATCTCGCTTGCGGTTGCTTTCGTTCCCCTCTTTTTCGCGAATTCATTGGCAACTGCGATCATCGGCAGCGCCATGGTCGGCTTTGGTTTCGCCGGGGTGATCACCACGATGGACTTGATTGGCGCCAAGATCATGGATGAAGACACGAAAAAGTACAACTTGCGGCGGGAGGGGATCATCTCCAATGCGCTGGGTTTCATGAACCGACTCAACGGGTTGTTTACCAGCTTTGCCTTTTACCTGATCTTTGTCCTGTTCCAGTTTGAGAGCGGTAACAACCCCGGTCCCAATCCGGGGAATGCCTCGCGTTTTTTGTTAACAGTATTCCCGCTGGTGCTGATGTTGATCAGCTTCGGATTCTCATTCCTTGTGAATTTCCCGGAGAAAGAGGGGGATAACGAAACGCCGATCGCGCTTGCGGAGGAATAAGCAGGCCAATGGAACGCAACCTGCGCGGATGATTCATCTGGCTGCCATGCGAAATGACATGGCGAATAACACAATGTGTAAACTGGTAAAAGAGACATCCGATTTCCCACAGAAATCGGATGTCTTGTCATTAATGATTTGTTCTAAGAGGGGAATTGTAATTTGGGATGTCAGTCGTTCCGGGGTTCGGAGTCATCATCACCTATGTCCTCCAGGTCCAGTGGAGGCAATACATCGGGAGAGGCTTCTTCCACAGGCGGTACCTGGACTGGCAATGTGTAGTCTGGTTTTCCAGCATTCTCTGGTTGGTGTACAGCGGCCGGTTTTGCGCGTGTTGCGCTGGCATCAGGCACATAAACACGTGAACCAAAGCGGCTCAGCAGCACGGCGCCCAGACCGGCGCTGGCAAAGAAGAACGGGAACAGCCATCCGATGCAGGGAATGATGCCGGTGATACCCGCAACCAGGGAAAGCGCCAGTGAACCAATGCCGGTACTGACAGCTGGCGCCCATTCGGTGTGGAACACCTGCGCAAGCCGTTCACCCAGCATCAGGCTCAGGGCAAACCAGCCGAACAAAACCGCGATACCGATCCCGATCAACCCGATCAATGATACCGGGATCAGGATGATCGTGATCATCAGCAATAGCAGCATCAATGGCAGGACCAGGATCGTCAGCAGTCCAATGCCAAGCGACATTGCCGGGAATTTGAAAAGCGTTTTGGATGCGCGTTCCAGTGGTTTTGCCGCGAACAGACTCACCGCCACCGCGAGGATGGCCAGGCCGATTGCCCTGACGATGGCCCACACAAACCTGCCTACCTGTTTCACCAGGTCAAAGCGCGGTGAAGCAAACGCCTGGCTGTTGGGCATTGGGTTGGGGAAATCGAGATCGCCCAGGGAGAGCCCCTGCATATCAAAGTCGAAATCGCCCCAGTCGAAGTTGACGAAATTTTCCTCGTTGTTGACAATACTGCCCAGCACGCGCGCGCCTTCGGCAATATTGTTGATCCCACCGTAACTCACCAGGTCACCTTCCACCCGGGCAGTTGCATTCAGGTTAAGGATACCGCCGAAGGTGAGGACGTCACCTTTAATAATCCCATCAGCTTCCAGGGTACCGCCGGCAATCAGCACACTGCCGGTTACCACAGAATTGGCTTCAAGGCTGGCAGTTCCACCAATCAAAACAAGATCACCGCGCAGGGTTTCACCAGCGCTGAGGGTATAATTCCCGCCAATCACCACCTGGCCGTCGTCTGTTCCGGTGGATTGGGCAGAAACCGTCTGCGCCGGTACTGCTCCCACCAGGATCAGGGTCAGCAACAGCATGATTAAGAGTTTCTGGGCTGATTTCATTGGGCTTTTTCTCCATGGAGAGTGAATTTCCAAATGGCGGTGAACCACAGGAGGGCAAAGCCGCCCAACGCGCTGGCACTTACCATCAGGATTGGCAGGAAAATTGCGCCGGGGGTGAACCCAAGGAAGGTGCTGGAGATGATCTTGATGTTCTCAACGGTTACCAGCAGATTGGCTGCCGTCCGAAAGACCTGTGTAAGCAGGAATTGGGGTGGGTTGATGCTATAGAAATAGACACTCCCGGCAAGGATTGACACGGCGAAGGTGATGCCCAGAATCAACAGAAATTTCCGTGCCTGGCGTTTATGAGCGGCAGCCTTGCGCGCTGCCAGGTTTTGCTGGAAGCGCTGCGCGAAACCTTCTGCCGGACGAGCAAAAGGTGCGGTGTCCAGCACAGATTCAATGCGCTTCCAACTGCGAGCCAATCGGTCGCAGCTTTCACACTGTTGGCGGTGCTGCTGCAGGGCTTCCCGTTCCTCCGGGCTGCATGTTTCCGGCGACAGCGCCCATTCTTCAAACATTTGATGGTTCATACAATTCCCTTTCAGTTCTTTGAGATTCCATGCTGTCATCGTCAAAAGCCAGCGCGAGTTCCTTTCGCGCCCGGAATAATCTGCTTTTGACTGCGCTGACCGAGAGTGAGAGCGACTCGGCGATTTCTTTTTCGGACATTTCGTACCAATAGCGGAGCATCAGTGCCGCACGGTCGGTGGGCTTGAGTGTCTCCAGCATGGCTTCGATCTGGGTGCTGTTCTCCCTGAGCAGCATGGTTTTCTCAGGGGTAGGGCTGTTCCCATCGCGAAATGTCTCTTCAAACGGTTCATCGATATCAATTAATGTTAATTTTCGTTTGCGCTGCTGGTCGATGCAGAAATGAGAGGCAATCGACAGCAGCCAGGTCTGGAAGGATCGATCACGGTCGTAGCGGTGGAGGGCATTATACGCGCGCCAGAAAACTTCCTGGGCGGCGTCTTCGGCTTCCTGCCGGTTGTTCAGCATGCGATAACATAAGTTGAAAACGCCGGTCTGGTAGTATTCCACCAGGTGGCCGTACGCTTCATCGTTTCCTTGAATGGCTGCATCCAGCCACCGCTCGATTTGTGTGTCCACTGCTTCTCCTGATCTGTTGCTCTATATTCTATTACGCAGAAAACCAGCACAGGTTGCAAAACGAGTTCGTTTTCCACCGGTGTTCTTTGCTGATTGTTTCGTTTCTGCTTCGTTCTTCTTCGTTCCGTTTCCGCACTCTCCATTATGCCAAAAACCGGACGCCTGGGCAAGGGTCCGGTTATAATTCTTGCGGAAATTATGTAGAAGAGAGGGGATTTAGAAGAAGGGTGGGACGATTTTTCCTGTCAGAATCAGGCAAAAAGCGCCAAGTATCACCACCATAAAGAAGATCATCAGCGAAAGCATAAAGCGCTGGGGCGCGTTCATTCCCAAAAAGCGCTTCTCTTCTACAGTCTCTTTTGATTCAGGTTCTTCTTCCTCATAAATGCCGTATCCTTCAAACCGATCCAGCTTCTCATATTCCTGCAGGGCGCCGTCAATCTGGGCGTCATCCACAAACAGAAATGGGCTGCTGGGTTGGCCGCTGCCTGAATCCGCGGTTTTGTTGTCCTGGGTTTCATCAAACGAATTGTCATTCAATTGTTCACGCAAATCATCAAACATGCTTACCTCCAGCTTGGCCCAAATATGTATGCAGTGGGAGCAAGTTTTATGCCGACCGGACGGTGATCTCTCCCGCGCTGCAAAGGATGGTGCTGTTGTTTTCCTGCTTCAGAATCAGGTCGCCGGTGGAAGTGATGCCTAAAACTGTCCCGGTCATCGCCTGGTGGCCTGCTTCATTAAATATATTAACCGATTCTCCAATAAACGCCAAATGATTTTGGTATAGGGTCACAAAGCATGGCTCAGTGATCTTCGGCAGCCATGCGAAAAAGCGGGTGAGTACCAGCGCCAGGAGATTTTCGCATGTTGGTCGGGTACCAAAACAATCCTCAATACTGGTGGCAGGATACCTTACCGATTCCGGCGGGGGAACCGAGCCATGTCCAAGATTGATACCAATCCCGACCACCACCCCACGCAGGCGGGTACTGTCCCAGCTGGCCTCACTGAGGATGCCACAGGCTTTGCCGTCGTTGAGCAGGACATCATTCGGCCACTTGATCCGTACACTGACACCCGGCGGAATACCGAACTGCTCCAGGGCTTCCACCACGGCCACCGCGCCCAGCAGAGGCAGCAGGCCCAGTAATTGGGCTGGGAGCATATCCAGCTGCGTCAATACCAGGCTGAAGGTCAGGCTGTCCTGGGGAGTGCTGATCCAGGTGCGTTGAAAGCGTCCCCGTCCTGCGGTCTGCTCCTGTGCCAACAACAGCACATCACCAGTAACGCTCCCGGTTTCCAGCAGGCGAAGGCCTTCGGTATTGGTGGATCCAATGCTGTCGAAATAGAGCAAGTCCGCAATCGGCAATGATGCGATGGATTCATGGAGGCAGGCCAGGTCATACATGGTTTGATTGTATCGAAAAAACCGTGTGGTGGGAATGTTATAATTCTCACATTGGAAGGCAAGAAAAATGATTGAATTTACGTACGGTTTGCAGATCGATGAAAAGGAATTACGCTTTGAAAGCGTTCAGGCAGGCGGTCCCGGCGGGCAAAATGTGAACAAGGTGGCCAGCGCAGTGGTGTTGCGCTTTGATATTGCTCATAATGAAAGCCTTCCGGAAGCGGTTCGGCAGCGGTTGATGGCGCTGGCAGGCCGGCGATTGACGCGGGATGGCGAACTGGTGATCCGCAGTGTGGAACACCGTACGCAGCTTCAGAACCGTGAGGCCGCCCTATCACGCTTTCAGGAGCTGCTCGAAGAAGCCGCGCGGCTGCCGCAAAAACGGCTTCCCACCCGTGTTCCACGGTCCGTTCAGGAACGACGCCTTTCCGCCAAGAAAGCGCACGGCGAGATCAAGCGCCTGCGGAACCGCCCGGTGGATGGGGATTGGGACTAGGGACACTTATCGATTTCGCGACAATCTCCAGAATCTGATTGCCATATCGCCCTGCGCGGGGGACCAGGTGCTGCATGTCGAAAAAGCCGTGTTCCATGCCAGCGGCAAAGAACCGCTGAACGGGAACGCCAAAGGATGCCAGGCGGTCGGCATACTCTTCGCCGTCACTGCGTGCCACATCGTATTCCGCCACAGCAACCAGTGCGGCCGGCAGCCCCGCCAGATTAGCGGAAAGCAGTGGAGAAACGAGCGGATCCGTGGCAAGCACCGGATCAGCGATATAATGGCGCACGAAAAAGGGCACATCCTCAGCCGTCAGGGTGTGACCTTGACGATACTGGCTGTAGGTCGGACGGTCAAAGTGCAGCAGGTCGAGGATGGGATTTAACAAAAGCTGATAAGCGATGGGAGGACCCTGGCGATCACGGTTGAGCAAGCAGGCGGCAGCTGCAAGGTTGGCTCCAGAACCATCCCCGGCGATGATGATTCGGCCCGGATCACCACGCATTGGCTGTGAATTCTCCGGCGCGGCGCACCACCGCAACACTGCGCAGGCATCCTGCAGGGCGGCTGGAAAAGGATGTTCCGGCGCCAGGCGGTATTGCACGCTGACCACGGTCCAGCCGGTTTTGGCAGCGATCTGCAGCGCAGCCGGATGGGCGGTATCGAGATCGCCGGAGACCCAGCCGCCGCCGTGGAGGTAGACCACAACCGGGTAAGGTCCGCGGCCTTTAGGGATATAGATGCGCATCGGTAGATCAGTGCCATTGGCGGAGATGGTTTCATGCCAGACTTCCGGTACGGGCGGGAGGGGATTGGCAAACTGACTGTCAACCAACAGCTGCATGCGGGCATCAGATCGGAGTTCGCGGGGCGACTTCTGATGTGCGGGTTGCACCGGTCTGCGGCGCTGGTACTCCCGTCGCAATTGCTCCACCAGACCATACACAGGATCACGACTGCCCGTAGGCAGCTCTGGCAGGGGTTCGAAAAATGCTTTCCTGAATTGTTTTTTGAGTCGCAGCAGCCGTAAAGAACGCAGCATATGCCTTTCCTGTAGACGATCATGATCAGGGGATTGGCTTGATTATACCTGCGCTTTCAGTCCTCATCCAGCATCCGGCTATAACGACGTTCCAGTGTCTCGATAATGATCTCTTCTTCCTCTTCCCGGGATATCTTTGGGGTTGAGCGAGCATCGCTGATTGCGAATAATTCGGGAGACCGCTGCATGAACCGTTGTTCAGGGTCGGGCAGCGGGATGACCTCGTAGGTGGCAGCGGCAGCCTGGATGGTTTGGCCGTGGCGGTTGAGAAAATAGTACAGGACCAACACCGCGGCAGCTGTGAGGACTGCGCACAGCGCGAACATGGTCCGCCCTCCCAGGCCATCGAACACGAAACCGCCCAGCAGGCTGCCAACCAGGGCGGAAAAACCCCAGGTGAGGGCAGAAGTCACACTCTGGTAACTGGAGGCGTACTCCGAAGGCGCCTGGTCGGCAATTGCCCGCACCAGGCTGGTGATCAGGAATCCCACCCCGATTCCCTTGAGGATGCTGATCCACAGGAGCCAATTTGGGTTGGGAATCAGGGCATAGACAAAGTGGGTGGCGGCCAGCAGGAAGACGGCACCGTAGAGGATTTCCACGCTATTGGCTTTCTTCAGGAGCTTACCTGAAAAGATCATCGCCGGCACTTCCACCAGGATCGCCAACCCGCGGATCAGGCCGATCAGGGCGGCGGTTCCACCCAGGCTCTGCACATAGATGCCCTCAAACGTCCAGCTCATAAACAGGGCAACCCACACCGGGATGGAAGAAACCCAGACAAAGATTAATGTTCGGTTCTGAAGAACATCTTTGTAGTTTAATGGGTTGTCATGCTTTTTGAGGGAGGGGTATTCCACCAGGAGCTGGGTGGCAAGTGCTGCCAGGAACAGCAACAGCCCACCAATCAGGAACATGGTTTCGAAGCCTATCAGGGCCCACAGAAAGCCGAAACCAATCGCGGCCATGCCGCCGCCCAAAGAGCCAATGGCGCGCATGGTTGTGAATGAGGAACGGTTATGCTTTTCCATTTCGGTGGCCAGGCTGTCTGCCAATGGTGATACCGGTGCGCGGAAGACTGCCGTGAGGGTATACAGCAGAAAGACCGGTAAAAAACCGGTTGGGAAACCCAGGATCACCAGGGCGATTGCCATCAAGGCCAGGGCAGCGCCGAGTACGATTTTGCGTTGATTCCAGCGGTCACCCAGGCTGCTGATCAGCGGTGCTGCGAAGAATAACACCGTGCAAACGGCTGCCGCCAGCAGGCCAATTTGCAGGCTGGAGTAGCCGATCTGGGCGAAGTACAGGTTTATGAAGGTGTCGTAGCTGCTGAACCCGAAACAAAAGACCCAATAATAGACAGCCCCCCGCAGTGTGTACTCGAAGGTTTTGGAACGGAACCAATCGAATTTCATATACTTTCTACTATAAAAGAAAACCTCAAAAATGCAAGATGGTTAACAACAGGATGACATGCAATGATTGTGCCAGAGCTGCGCCATCTGGAATTTGGGGTGGGAGCAGGAGATTACGTTCGCTGTGCGAGTGGCGTGCATTCGAAGTCACCCGTGTATTCCCTGTTATAATCAGTTCAAATTGCAAGAATGAGGTGGCAGATGTTCAAACGTAAACCTGAAACATCGACACAAACACCGGCCGCGGTGGTTCCCACTGAACGGGTAACATCTGTTTTGGGTCCGGGTATCAGCTGGCGCGGCAGCCTGTATGGCAGTGGCGGTGTGCGCATTGAAGGTGCTTTTGAAGGCGACCTCTCGATCCGCGGCCTGATCGTGGTGGGGCAAAGCGGCCGGATCACGACCGAAAAACTTTCCGCCAACACCGTGATCGTTGCCGGGTTGGTGCAGGGAAATATTGTGGCGGAACGCCTCGAGATCCGTTCCACCGGTCGTGTCTGGGGCGATGTGACTGTGGTTACTTTTACCACCGAAGACGGCGCTTTTTTGCGGGGGCGGGTGCAAATGGAAGAGCAGATTGCCATTGAGGTACGCGAACCGGAAGAATCTGGCGAAGTGGGCCAGACGACCGGAACCGATGCTGTGGTGGAAGGCGACAGCAGCCCAGAGGATGCAGAATAAGGCAGGAACACACCATGGATTTTTATGCAGCCCCCAAAATTCCCATGTCATCACCGGATATTGGTGAAGAGGAGCGACAGGCAGTTTTATCGGTTTTAAACACACCATACCTCAGCATGGGACCTTACATCACCGAATTCGAGGACGCCATTCGGGCCTATACAGGCGTCAAGCATGCCATCGGGGTCAATTCCGGCACCGCTGGATTGCACCTGTGCGTGCGCGCGGCGGAGATTCACGATGGCGATCTGGTGTTGACCACGCCGTTTTCTTTTGTGGCCTCCACCAACGTGATCTTGTTTGAACGCGCGATACCGGTGTTTGTGGATGTTGATCCGCGCACCGGGAATATTGACCCCTTCCAGCTGGCTGCCGCCGCTGCCGACCTCAGTGCCGGCGGTGAGCGTGCCAAACGGTGGTTGCCCCGTACCGGTGCTGAGCACCATGGGCCGCTCAAGGCCATTTTACCGGTGGACGTGTTTGGTCAACCGGCGGATATGGATCCGATCAATGACCTTGCCCATCTATATGGTTTGCACGTCATTGAAGATTCCTGTGAAGCCCTGGGGGGTGAATACAAAGGCCGCAAGGCCGGCAGCCTGGGGGATTATGGTGTGTTTGCCTTTTATCCCAACAAACAGATCACCGTGGGAGAGGGCGGCATGATCGTTACCAATGACGATGAGGCGGCCGTGTTAATGCGTTCCCTGCGCAACCAGGGACGGGCGGCCGGGGATACCTGGCTGCAGCATACCTGGCTGGGATACAACTACCGCTTGGATGAGTTGAGCGCCGCACTGGGCGCTGTGCAGATGCGCCGCCTGGCGGAATTGCTGGATAAACGGGCACGTGTTGCCGGATGGTATGAAGACGGGTTGCGGGGCCTGGAGGCGGTCAGCCTCCCCTGGTTAACACCGGAATGCACAGATGTCAGCTGGTTCGTGTATGTGGTGCGCCTGGCAGATGGCATCGACCGGGAGCGTACGGCGGATGAATTGCTGCGGCGCGGGGTTCCCATCCGGTCATATTTCAGCCCGATCCATCTGCAACCGTACATGCGAAAGCAATTCGGATACCAGGAAGGAGATTATCCTGTGACCGAAACCCTCGGGGATCGCAATATGGCAATTCCCTTCTCTGGACAGATGAGCAAAGCGGAAGTGACTGCGGTTTGTGATGCGCTGTGGGATGTTCTGGGATAAGGCCTGCTTCGCATGAGCAACAGCGAACAGTTTTTTCACAAGACACATACGCCAGATAAGAGAAAAGGGCTTGTGGTGGTTGGCAGTTCTTTGCTGGTGGCAGCGGGGGGGACTGTATCTGGATTGATTTTCATGCTGCGCACCAGCGGGAGCTGGTTTGTATTATGGTTGTTCGTGTTCCTGTTCTGCCTGTCAGCACTGCCGTTCCTGGGTTTTTCTCTCCATGGTCTGTTGAGTGCCTGTTATCAGGTACGGCGCGAAGGGATCCGTTTGCGCTGGGGGCTGCGTGAGGTCTTTCTCCCGATGGAACAGGTGCAATGGGTGCGCAGTGCGGAATCTGTTTCCCTGGAACTGCACCTTCCGCCCGGTCACTGGAGCGGCATCATCCGCGGCATTACCCATACGCGTGAATTGGGACAGATCGAATTCCTGGCAAGCCGCCTGGATACGATGCTGCTGGTTGCTACCGCGGAGCAGGTGTTTGCGATTTCCCCACAGGACCCGGCGGGCTTTACCAGAGCCGTTCAGTATGCGATGGAGAGCGGTAATCTCAGCCCGGCGGTGGGTGTATCAATCCAGCCTGCCAGTTTTCTGCTGCAGGTTTGGGAGGATCGCCTCGGTCGGGGGCTGATTGCAGGCGGGATCGCTTTTAACCTGGCATTGCTGGTGATTACCACCCTGTTGATCCCGCGCCAGTCGGAAATCCAGCTTGGTTTCTCACCAGGTGGTTTACCGCAAGAGCCGATTCCCGCCATCAGTCTGCGCCTGTTAAGCTTGCTATCAGTTGTACTGGGCGGGTTGGATTTCCTGCTGGGAATCTTGTTTTACCGGAAAACGGAATACCGGGTGCTGTCTTACATTCTATGGGGGGCAGCAGGCATTTTACCGTTTTTATTCACGCTGGCGATTGCACTTTCGGTGAGGTGATGCCATGAATATCGTTTCCATTCATCAACGGCAACCGCTGGAAGAATACCTGTTGCATGATCCTGAAGTAAACGCGCTCTCGATCGGTGATCTGGATGATTTTTTCTGGCCCTATACCACCTGGTATGCATCCATGAAAGATGGGCTGATCGACCGCCTGGCGTTGTTATACAGTGGGGCGGGTATGCCGGTGCTGTTATGTATGGACCCCACGGAAGAGGAGGCGACCCAGGCCTTCATCCGGGGTTTGTTCCGGCTGCTTCCAGCCGAGGTGTATACCCATTTTCGCCCGGGCCTGGAACCCGTTTTGCAGGAAGCGTATCATGTCGAAGTGCATGGCTTGCATTTCAAAATGGCGCTGCGCGATGCCACATGCCTTGAGGGCTGGAATCTGGCTGAGGTGGTGTCCCTCTCCACCCAGGATCATGCAGCATTGGAAGATTTATACCAGGCTGCCTATCCGGGAAATTTCTTTGATGTGCGCATGCTGGAAACGGGTTTGTATTACGGAATATGGGATGGTTTGCATCTGGTTTCTGCTGCTGGTATCCATGTTTATTCACATCCTTACCAGGTGGCGTGTGTCGGGAATGTCACCACGCTGCCAGCGTACCGCGGAGGCGGACTGGCGAAAAAAGTGTGCGCTCGCCTGGTTCAGGAATTACAGAAACGTGTACGGTATATTACTTTGAATGTGAAAGCGGATAATCTGCCCGCAATCCGTGCTTACCGTCAGCTTGGCTTTGCGGTAATTGCTGAGTATGGTGAATATATCCTGCGCTGCCGATACCGTATGCATGATCCCGGGAATGCCCAGAAGGATTGATATGCCTGCCAGATGCCAGTATTGGAAGTATTAGAAATCGCTCATGTTTCACGAAAATGACTATTTTTAAGGTTATTATCTAAAAAATAGTATATAATCTAATTAATTCAGTACATTCACACACCAAGTACATCATTGCCGATCCTGATTTTGATTATGATGCCCCATCAAACAGGACTGACGCAGACCAGCATAATGTCTGGGTTGCCTCCTGACGGCAATTAAAAGTGACAAGTTTCATTCTCCTAACCCTCCTTCGATTGGGATGCGCCGCAAGATTCCGCGGCGCATCCGTTTTAATGTGCCTGTTGGTTTGAACTGGCACTTTTATTGCACACAAGCTGTGCAGTTATTCCGGCTTTAACAATGCTGTAATTTTGTTTATAATAAGAAAAAGATGGTGATTTTCCCTGTTGAGAACCCATCCGATACATAAATCTCCACTAAAAGTGCGTGGGATGTAAGGAGAAAGATCATGGACTTTACCCAGATCATGCAGCGATATGTTCGATTGAAAGAAAAATACAACCGGGGAGAGATCGACGCCGATGCGTTTGAAGAACAGGTGAATCGCATGGTGTACAAAGATAACCTGGGCCGTTACTGGCAAATTGGCGTTGAGAGCGGTAAATGGTATTACTACGACGGCGAAAAATGGGTACAGGATGATCTCCTGGAGGATGACGCAGACACTACACAACCCGAAGATGATGTGACGCCTGCGGAAGCAGAGGCTCCTGCATTTTCCGTTGAAAATTTTTTTACCAGCGATGAGGAGTCCAAAAGCCCTTCCACGCAGGAAGCTTTTGACCTGGCATTTGAAGAAGAGCTGGCAGAACAATTCGCCGACAGTTCGGATTCCCAGCAATTCAAATTGTTCAATGAGGAAGATATATTTGCCGGTTTGCTGGGCAAAGAGCCTGTGGATGAAGACGACCTGATGGCCCCCGCGGAAGAAGTGGAAGGCCTGGCAGAACACCTGATGGCAACCCAGCCGGTCAGTATCGAAAACTGGATGGGCGAGGGGGAAGCGAACTCAGGTTATGATGAGGATGATCAGGATATTGGTTTTATTTTCGACGACGGCGAAGGGGGGGAAACCATACAGACTCGTGTGGCGGAATTTACTGATGAAGACCTGGCCGCCCTGCTGTTTGATGATTCCGGTGAAAGCGAAGGTGATAGCGAAGATGATTTTGACGATTTCCGCGCACAACCATATGAACGCGAAGTGGTTACCGGTGAATTAAGCATCAAAGCGGATCCGGTTTCTGAAGATGAAGTGCAGGAACTGTTTGACCTGGCCGCGGAAGAAACCGCGACAGGTGAACACGAAACCCAACCGGGACTTCCCATGCAGCCGCAGGCATCGGATTTGGACGAGTTGGAATTACCGAACGGTGTTGGGTTTGAGATCATCGAAAATGAAGATGACCTGGCTGAGCTGCCCTGGGACGTGGATGAAGACCTGCTTTCTGGCACCCAACCTGTGTCAGCCCTCGATGAAGCCGAAGAGGGCGATGAGCCCAATTTGTTTGACTTGCCCCAGCTGGAACCGCTGCCGAATCATCAGGATGAACCGATGCTTGAAACCATGCAATCGGTCAAGCCGGTGGATGAGAGGCCTCAGAAGAAGGGTCGCAAGCAATGGGTGGTTGCGGTGATTGCCGTGCTGGCTGGATTGATCCTGATTGGTTCATTGCTGGCAGCCGGTTACTTCCTGATCTTCAAAAATGGTCCGGGTTTCTCGCCCCTGGCGCAGGCCGATAACCGTGCCGACATCGGCGACTGGGACCTGATGGATGACTTTTCCAACCCCGATTCTGGCTGGCCGACCCTGGGTGATTACTCGGTGGGTGTCAGTGCCTATAATGCGGGTTTCTATTATGTGTATGCGATCGCTCCGGAACCGCCCACAGTATCTGTGCTGGATAAGGCAGTGTACAGTGATGTGATTCTACAGGTCGACACCACCCAGATCGAGCTTGATGGCGGAACCAATTCAACCTATGGGGTGATGTGCCGCGTGCAGGATAATGGAGATGGTTATGCGTTTCGCATTACCAACAGCGGGTTGTACGTGATCGAACGTTATATCAGCGGGGTGTTCCAGCCGATCAATGAGTGGAAATACGCCCAGGGAATCAAAGCCGGCAAGGATATCAATAAAAATCGAATTGAAATGCATTGTGAGGGCAACCAGTTGACCCTGATTGTGAATGGGCAGGTGTTGGATGTTGCCGTAGATGACATGTTCAGCAACGGCAGGATTGCCTTTGTCGCGCAAACAGGCTCTATCGAGGTGGATACCGAAGTTCATTATGATGACCTGTATCTGCGTGTACCCTGAAGCACAAATCCCTGACGTTAGATTGGATTACAATCCCCTCACCAAAAATCTGGTGAGGGGATTGTTCTATCAGGCCATTGCTGAAGAACGGGCTATGGCGGGGTCAATCCCTTTGTGGAAACAGGCAGATTACCCGCGAACCATTTTCATAACATTTCAGGATTTTCATCATCAAGGAAGTTGTTAATGAACGGTTAAATCATCGGTATAATGTTACCCATGCAATATTCTTATGAAGTGCCTGAGGGGCGTAGAGAAACGATACCGCTCCGTGTTTATTTGAATCTCTTTGGACGATACCTGGGTTCACGCTGGCAGCTGCTGGCATTGCTCGTGACGGCTGTGCTGGGAGATATCGCCTTGCAGCTTATCAATCCGCAGATTGTTAGTTCGTTCATTGATACTGCCCTTGCTGGTGGTGAGAACCATCTGCTGGTGGGGCTTGCTGTACGATTCCTGGTGTTCTCCATTCTTCAATCAGCCCTGGCCCTCTCGGCAACGTATGTGGCGCAGCTGGTTACCTGGGGCGCCACCAATGATTTGCGCAATGATGTGATGGCTCATACGCTGCGGCTGGACCTTTCCTTCCACAATAACCATACCCCCGGTGAAATGATCGAACGGATTGTGGGTGACATCCAGCAATTGGGCGATTTCTTCTCACGCATGACGGTGGTATTGATGGCCAACATTTTCCTGATCGGCGGTATTCTGGTGCTGTTGTGGCGGGAAAACTGGCTGTTGGGCGTGGTGTTGAGCGCCTTTATCCTGGTGATCCTGACTGTTTTGTACCTGACCCGCAACATCGCGGTCAAATCATTCCGTGAAAACCGGAAGGCTTTCGCGGACCTGTTTGGCTTCATTGAAGAACGCCTTTCAGGATTGGAGGACATTGTCAGCAATGGAGGGCGGGAGTATACCTTGCTGCGCATGGCGCAGCACTACCGCGAAGTGCGCCGCACCGAGATCCGTCAGGCTATTATGGGCAACCTGTTTTATGTCACAGGCTTTATGCCATTTGTGATTGGAATCACCCTGGTGCTGGGCATCAGTGCTGACCTCTACCTGCAGGGCGCGATCAGTCTGGGGATTGTTTACCTGACTTTTCAGTACACCACCATGATGCGCCGCCCACTGCAGGCGATCGCGTTCCAGATGCGCAATCTGCAAAATGCGACCGCCGGTATCTGGCGCATCAAGGAATTGATGGATATCAGCCCGGTGGTCAAGGAACCTGCCGCTTCGATTCCACTCGCGGTGAACGGCAGCAAAGAGCCTTTGGGGGTTCAATTCCGGAACGTCACCTTCCGTTACGACGATGCCCCGCCATTGGAAATGATGGCTCTGGCAAAGCGTGAAAATCATGAAACCACCCTTGATGACCTGATTTTGAAGGGTATCAACCTTGAATTGGCGCCTGGAAAAATATTAGGATTATTGGGCCGTACCGGCAGCGGGAAGACCACCATGATCCGCCTGTTATGCCGCCTGTATGACCCGGTGGAGGGATCGATTCGGATCGGTTACCCCGGGCAAAACATGGTTGACTTGCGTGACCTATCATTCAAAGACTTGCGGCATGATGTGGGTGTGATCACCCAGCAGGTGCAATTATTTTACGCTTCCGTGCGGGACAACCTGACCTTTTTCGACCGAAATATTTCGGATGAGCGCATTTTGGAAGTAATCCATGAGCTTGGTGCGGATAACTGGTTTAATGCGCTGCCAGACGGCCTGGATACTCGGATTGAAACAGGCGCGGTAGGCCTGTCCGCGGGTGAGTCCCAGTTGTTGGCTTTCACACGCATTTTCCTGCGAGATCCCGGCCTGGTGATTTTGGATGAAGCTTCTTCGCGGATTGACCCGGCAACCGAGGCCATGCTGGAACGCGCCATGGACCGGCTGATCCAGAACCGCACAGCGATCATCATTGCCCACCGATTGGCTACGGTGGAGCGCGCCGATGAGATTATGATCCTATCACAGGGCGAGGTTCAGGAGTACGGCCGCCGCACAGACCTGCTGGCGGACCCGGGTTCCATCTTTTCCAGACTGATCCATACCGGGATTGAGGAGGTGCTGAAATGACAGCCACGCAGAAATCAACCCCGCGCAAGGTGGGTCCGTTGTATCACATCTGGCAATTGGTTACCTACAAGCCTTGGATCTTCGTGCCATTCTTCATCCTGGAGATGATGTTTTTCGCAGTCTTCCCGCAGGTGATCGGCTTGCTTTCCCGCGAGTTTTTCAATGTCCTCAGTGGTGAAGCCCGACTGCAAATGGACCACTGGGGTATCCTGGCACTGGTCATCGCTGTTTCGATTGGCAGCAATGTCGGCTCTTTGGTGGATTTCATGGTGTACAGTATTGTGCGAACCAATTTCACCGGGTTAATGCGCCGCAATCTGCTTTACCGGTTGTTACACCACCCCGGTGCTTCGCCTTATCCGGAATCGACCGGTGAAACCATCAGCCGTTTCCGCGGTGATGTGGGTGAAATTGCCATGTTTGCCAATGAATTGATCTCACCGATCGGGCAGGCAGCGTTCTCCATCACGGCGCTGGTTGTGATGCTGCAGATCAATGCGCGGGTGACGGTGTATGCCATGCTGCCGACGTTAATCATCCTGTTCCTGTCGCGATTTACGACCAAAAAGTTCATCGAACTGCGCCGCAGTCATCGTACCGCATCCGGGCGATTGAGCGGGATGATTGGGGAAATTTTCAGCGCTGTTGAGTCCATGAAGGTTTCCGGTGCAGAAGACAGTGTGATCGGCAAATTTAATGACCTCGCCAACGAACTGCGAACGCGCGCAGTGAAGGATCATGTGTTCCACCAGTTCATCCATACGGCGTATACCAATATCGTCAACCTGGGTACCGGACTGATCCTGTTAACGATCGGTGACCTGGTGCATGATGCCTCTTTCACCGTTGGCGATTTCAGCTTGTTCGTTTATTACCTGGGATATCTCAGTGAATTCATGGGCGTGTTTGGCGATATGATCGCCCGTTACCAGCAAGTTTCTGTATCAACGGAACGCATTGCAGATGTACTGCATCCTGACCCGATCCAGGCGCTGACTGAACACAATCCGATCCATCTTACCGGTGAACTCCCTGTACTGCCTTACACACGCAAGGGTGCTTCCCATCGCCTGGAACACCTGCGGGTGGAAAACCTGGGGTTCAAATACGGCGAAACGGGACGCGGGATCGAAGCTGTCAGCTTCACAGTGCCTCGTAATAGCTTTACCGTGGTGACCGGACGGATTGGTTCCGGGAAATCGACCCTGCTGCGCGCCATATTGGGTCTGCTGTCCTCCCAGTCTGGAGCCGTGTATTGGAACGATAAACCCGTACAAAATGCCAGGGAGTTCTTTGCTCCACCCCGCAGCGCTTACACCCCCCAGATTCCACAATTATTCTCTGAAACGATGCGGGAGAATATCCTGATGGGTACACCGGAGGCGGAAGTTGATCTCGATTTCGCACTGTATACGGCTGTAATGGAAGATGACCTGAAAGTGATTGACCAGGGCCTGGAGGCGATACTGGGTGCGCGCGGTGTACGCCTGAGCGGCGGGCAGCGGCAGCGTACTGCGGCGGCACGTATGTTTGTGCGCGAACCGGAATTGCTGGTGCTGGATGATATATCCAGTGCCCTGGATGTGGAAACGGAAAAGAAATTGTGGGAAAGGGTATTCGCGCTCGAAAACCACACCATCCTTGCTGTTTCCCATCGCCATCCGGTGTTGCAGCATGCCGACCAGATCGTCCTGATGCAGGATGGGCGTGTGGCTGGGATTGGTACCTTGCAGGAATTGCTGACAAGCCATGAAGAGATGCGTCAATTATGGCAGGGAAATGCCAATGGCGCAGATTCCACGGCTTAACCTGGCCAATTTGGAGAGACAACCCGAGCTGGATCCAGAGTAGAGAGGACACCGATGGAAACAAAGTCGTTGTTAAAGTTGGGGATTGTGGGATGCCAGGGTATTGGAGCGCATATGGCGCGCCTTGCGGCAGCCAACCCGAACATCCTCCTGGCTGCCTGCTGTGATGTCTCAGAAGCGAATGCCAGGCGGCTGGCGCAGGCGTTGGATGTGCAGCAAATTTACCTGGACTATGACATCCTGCTGGCTGAGGCTTCGCTTGATGCCATCTACATTGCCACACCCCATTTTCTGCATGATGACATGATCCGAAAAGCCGTGCGATACGATCTGCCGGTGTTGTGTGAAAAACCAATCACCGAATCAGCAACAAGTGCGGTGGCGTTGGTGGAATCGCTCAAAGGAAATACGGTCAAGGTGGGCATCAATTACCAGCGGCGTTATGACCCGGCCCTGGATGCCTTGATCCGCGTCGTGCGGCAGGGGTACCTGGGTGCGTTCCGTTATGCGCGGATTAACGTCCCCTGGGAGCGGGAATGGGATTATTTTTCCAGCAGTGCCTGGCATACCTCGATCGCCAAAGCCGGCGGGGGTACACTGATCACCCAGGCCAGTCATTATCTTGATATCGTCCTGCAGGCGCTTCTGCCAGATTCAGTAGCCGAAGGATTCGGCGTCACCGACCGGCTGAAATTCCAGGGCCGGATCGAGGTGGAAGATTTCAGCATGGGTATCCTGCGCACGACCGCCGGACGCTATATTGAGCTGTGCAGCTCCATGGCGGCCCATCCTCAGCAGCCAGTGCGGATTGAAATTTACGGCGAAGACGGCACAGCCATTTTCGATGACAGCCGCGAAGGGATCGAGTGGCTGGGTGTCCAGCCCCCGGAAGCGACAGCATTCAGCGTGGCGGTAGACGCCATGGCTGCCAGCCTGGAAGCTTTCCGTGCATGGGTTTGTGAGGGCATTCCCTACAAAATCCCGATCGCATCCGCATTGCCGGTGCTTCTGTGCATTGATGGGTTATATCGCAGCAGCGTCAACGGGCAGTTCGAAGATATCCGTTACCCGTTGGTTTAGAAGAAAACTTTTACCAGTTTCAATGCCCGTTGTTTCCAGGGCACGCGGTGGGTCAGGCCGGATTCCCCGCTGAAATTGTGTTTGTTTTCCAGGTACCATCGGTAGTTCCGCAACATTGCCTGCTGGTTGGAATACCTGGGCTGATATCCGAGAACTTTCTGCGCCTTTTCAATTGACACGAATGAATCCTTGGAGGCTGTTTCGTAAATCCACGGATACAGTGGCGAGAGTTTTAGCGCCTCCAGTACTTTCAGGATCAGGATCACTGGTCCGGCCGGGAAGGGAACAATCTTCTTGCCATAACCGGCTTCATCCAGAACGGCCTGGTAATCCTGTTTCATGGTGGTAAATTCGGCAGCGCCAATGTTGAAGGTGTCATTGACAGCCGTCTCATCCAATGTGATGCAGGAGAGGATTGCCTGGCACAGGTCTTCCACATCGAGCAGTTGGTAGCGATTGTTTCCCATGCCAATCATCGGGAAATTTCTGCCTTCGCTGGCCCATTCGTAAAAAATGGCGAATACACCCAATCGTTCCGGGCCGACAAAAGATTTGGGGCGCAGGACAGGAATGCACAGGCCTTTTTGCCGATATTCATCCGACAATTCCTCTGCCTTCACCTTGGCAATGCCGTAAGGGCCAACGCCGCTGCGGGGATCGGTTTCATACAAAGGATGATGATCCGGCACGCCGTAGACGGCGGTGGAGGAGATGTGGATTACGCGCTTGATGCCATATTCAAGCGCTTGCTCGAAGATGTTTCGGGTCCCGTCAATATCGGTTGAAAAAATTTCTTCCGGGGTGTACAGGGGCAAGGCAGCGGCAGTATGAATCACGAGGTCAGCGCCGCGCATGCTTTCCCGGACGGCTTCTTTGTCGCGGATATCGCCCTGGCAGAAGGTGATCTGGTCACGTTCGGGGTAAGTGAAATCCACCAGGTCAATCCCGCTGATATCTTTGTATCCCCGGGATGTCAGGTAACGAACCAGGTTAATGCTGAGAAATCCGCTGATTCCGGTGATATAAATGCGCATTGTTTGTTCCCTTCGATTTCCTTTTTTTGTCAATTCTACCATCATTCACTGCGTCTACGTTCTGCTTTGTCGCCTTCGACCTGCATTCATGAACCATCCAAAATGATGAATATGTTAATGAATAGTTATTAAAACATTAACATTCTGTTAGTAGATTGCTAAAATAGATGTATTCGCGGTGCCGGAATTGAAAAGAGGCTTGGTAAAGCTGCGAAACAAAACAGATACGCGGAGAGAATTCATGCAGTATATCATACAGGTACTTGGGGGAATGGCGTTATTTTTGCTTGGCGTAAATATGTTAAGCAATGGGATGGAAAAGCTGGCCGGAAACAAAATCCAGGTCTGGCTTGACCGCATGACCAATACCCATATCAAGGGGGCCATATTTGGAACCGGGGCCACGGCGATCCTCCAATCCAGCTCAATGCTGATGGTGACCATGATCAGTTTGATCAACGCCAACCTGATGTCACTGGAACAGGCAGTGAGTGTGATGATGGGCCAGGAAATCGGCACCACGTTAACCGCGCAACTCGCCGCTTTTGATATGGGCGAATTTTTCTTTATTTTTGTGGTAATTGGCTTTGCATTGCTGGAATTTGCCTCCAAGGGGGAGTGGAAAAAGTATGGAGAAATTGTGCTTGGCATCGGGATGTTGTTCCTGGGAATGGAGACCATGACCAGTGCCCTAAAAGTTCTTACAACACTGCCGGCGGCCGGGGAATTCCTCACCTTTATGTGCCGCAACCCATTCCTCGGTATTCTGGCAGGGATGCTGGCAACAGCGATTGTACAATCCAGTTCCGCGGTTACCGGCCTGGTGGTTGCTTTGGGATTGGCGGGCAGCATCACATTGCCAGGTGGTATCAGCCTGCTGCTGGGTGCCAATATTGGCACCTGTATCACAGGTTTGATCGCAGCTCTGCGCCTATCCAGAACATCACTACAGGCTTCGATTGCCCAAATTTTCATCAATATCTTTGGGGTCCTGCTGTTTCTACCTTTTATCACTCCCTTCTCCAATTTGGTGGCGATGACGTCGCCGGATTTGGGGCGGCAGGTTGCCAATGCGCACACGATCTTCAATGTGGTTGTGAGCCTCCTCCTGTTTCCTTTCATCCGTCCGCTGACACAGTTGGTCCGAAAAATTGTGCCGGTCAAAGCGGTGGAAAAAGCACGACTCACCCGCTATATTGATGACGGCCAGCTGGCGGTACCATCGATCGCCATTAACGAAGCATTTCGCGAAGTGCTGCTGGTGAGTGATGTATGCGTGGAGATGGTAAGAAAGGGATGTGCGGCCCTGGTTCATCGTGATAAGGATGCCGTGAAATGGGTGCTGGATCGTGAAGCCAATTATGTTGACCCTGTCATCGAGAGCCTGGATGGATTTGTCAATCAGCTTTACCAGGGCGACCTGGATGCCAACCAGCAGAAACGGGCGTTCCAGCTGAAAAGTTTGATTGTCGATGTGGAGCGTGTGGCGGACCTTGCCGAGAACCTGGCACAAAGCGCGCGGGAAAAGCAGAAACACAAGGTATCATTCTCTGCCAGGGGAGAAAAGGCGATCGAGGAATTAACCACCGCTGCCCTGCGGTCATTGGAACTGGCACTGGCGGCGCTGCGCACCGGCGATGTCCAACTGGCTTTGCAGGCAATTGAACTGGAAAATGAATTTGATCATATGTATATGAAAGAACGCCAACGCCACGTGGAACGCATCGAAAAAAAGATTTGCTCCCCTGAAGCCGATGTGATTTTCCTGGATTCTATTCGCAATATGGAGCGGATCAGTGACCATGCTGAAAACATCAGTGAGAGCGTGGTTCGTAATGCGCCCGGGTATAAGCGTCCGGTGATCGAGGCAGTGGATTAACAGAAAGACGTCGCCGGAAGTCGTCCCAACAAACAGAAAGAACAGCGGTGAATTTTCCGCTGTTCTTTTTTGTGCTAAACCAGGTTCAGGGAAACTCCGGTTGGTTGTGTGAATTGCCTTTATAATTGAACATCATGCGGATGTATCGCCTATTTTCACCGAATTTTTTTGCCTCCAATCCGGTCCGGTTTGAAGAACGGCGGATTTTCTTTGATACTCTTCGTGAGCGCCAATACCAGTCTGATCCGCCGTTGTTCACCAAGGAGTTATCCAGTACCTGTCCTTGCTGTGGGTACCCGGTTTTTGATATTGACAATGGCCGTACTGACAGCTGCCTGATGTGCGGCTGGTTGTTTCATCCCCCTTACAGCAAAGCAGAAATGAAGATCGCCCTGATGGATGCACGCAAGGCTTTTGAGAACGACTTGATAGCACGGCCGCTGACCCCGCATCAGCCCTGGCTCGGTTGGAACACAGCCATCGATCTGCGCCTTCATATGGTACTGGCGGCGGCGTTTAACAGCATGGTTGGTGAAAGCCGTTATGAGACCCTGGAACACACCCTCGATTTATGCCATCAATTGCTCTCATACCAGGCATTTCGCCGCGATGTAGGGACGCGGTTGTGGAAATCCCATCACGAGGCACTGGAGGGTCACCAGACAGAAGCCTTTGAATTCAATGAGGACGAGGTGGAAAACACCTTTTTTCAATATGTTGATGCTGATCAATGGGATTACCTGAATTACTTCTTGTTTCCATTTCACTGTCTTTCTCCCAGCTATGACCCTTTGACAGACCTGTTGTTCAATTGCGGGGTGGAGAAAATCGATGAACTGGATCCCAAAGATTGGCTCTACTTTGTGGTCAATCTCCAGGTGGACGATCCGTTATTTTTATTTGTGGTGGACGACGATAACGGCAAGGAACAGGTTGAAATCTGTGATTTCACCGGTAAACACCTGGGAATGCTCCCTTTCTTACGCTCGGTGGAGATACTGGAACGAATGGAGGATGGGGAAACATTCATGGCCAATACCGTATCAATCGAGACCGAACCCGAAATTCTGCGGGTGCAGATTGCCGTATTCAGCTGCACAGAGCCTGTTTCACGCTAGAAATTGGCAGTTCGGAGGCTGTCAGGTATAATTGTGACAGGCCTGCTGCTTTCGCGGCGGGCCTGATTTCAGAGTCGTGAGGAAGAAGCCTATGTCCCAGGATTTAAAAATTTATGGAAAACGGGTATGCCTGATCGGTGCGCATCCTGACGATATAGAAATTGGAGCAGGTGCTTTAATTGCCAAAATTGTTGAGCAATGTGAGGTTTTGTGCGTTACGCTTTCGGATAACCAGAAGAACCCCGCGTTGACAAACGTTCTGGAAGAGCACCGCGAGAGTATGCGTATCCTGGGCGTAAAGCCCGAACATGATATCGTGGATACGTTTGAAACCCGCAAGTTCCCCCAGTTTCGCCAGGAAATTCTGGAACGTATGGTGCGCATACAGCGGGAATTCCGGCCAGAGCTGGTGTTTGTTCACAGCCGGGCAGACGTACACCAGGACCACAATACTGTGACCGAAGAAGCATTGCGCGCCTTTCGCGGCGTGACGGTTTTGGGATTTGATGTGATCCGCAGCAGCTATGGCTTCTTCCCACATTTCTTAATCGGTGTGCGGGAAGCAGATGTGGAGCGGAAAATTGCTGCTCTGGCTGCGTACCATACCTATGATGACAAGTATTATTTTCGCCCTGAGCTGACACGGGCGATTGCCATACGGCATGGCGCGGTTGCTGAGCGCCCGTTTGCTGAGGGCTTTGATATTCTGCGGGTGATTGCTGATTTTGATTCGATGGAGTGCTGATGCAGATGGAACCGGTCCTCTCTCTCCGTGATGTATGCGTTGCTGTGCGCGGGGAGGAATTGTTATTTGATATCAACCTGGATATCCCCCAGGGTGAAATTCATGCCATATTGGGACCAAACGGCGGTGGGAAAACATCGTTGATGATGACGATCATGGGTTTTTCAGGCTATACAGTCACCCATGGAAAAATCCTGTTCCATGGGGAAGATATCACGCATGCCACCATCACCGAACGCGCCAGGATGGGCATCGCCGTGGCGCAGCAGCGCCCGCCGACGATCGAAGGTGTGCGCCTGGCACAGGTGTTGGATTATGTAACCGCTGACGACCTGGTCCGTGAAAATCTCACCAGCCGCTACCTGTCAGAAACCAATATGGAAGGATTCCTCAAACGTGAAATCAACGCCGGCCTGTCCGGCGGAGAGATACGCCGCTCGGAGCTGTTGCAATTGATCGCCATGCGTCCGTTGTTTGCCATGCTCGATGAACCGGATTCCGGTGTAGACGTGGGTTCGTTGGAATTGATCGGACGGATGATCAACGAGATTTTCTCACAGGACCCGTTAACACCCGCAAAGCGTCGTTCAGGCTTAATTATCACCCACAATGGAGCCATGTTGGAACATGTGCTGACAGACAAGGCGCATGTGATCATTGACGGCCGGATGGCTTGTTCCGGCAATCCGCGCCTGATCCTGGAGACAGCCGGTGCCAGCGGTTATGAACACTGCGCGGCCTGCATCCGCGGCGAGTATTCAGGAGTGGGTATCCGATGAGCCAGCGGTTTCCAGATGTAAACAGTTATATCCACTCCGATGACCTGCAACCGGTTGTTGGTGATGAATTGCATCTTGAAACATCGGACAGCACCTCATTGGCTGAGGTCGGTGTTCTGTTTCATACAGGGCAGCCGCGCTCGGGCACATTCATGGTGAGGGATTTGCACGCGGTGTGTGCCTACAGTGAAGTGCCAGGGCTGGAAGTGCTGCCGATCGCAACCGCGTTGGCGCAATATCCGTGGTTGCGGGAACAATATTCCTGGAATCTGATTTCTCCAGAAGAAGATGAGATCACACGGCAGGTGGCTGAGGCTGCACCCGAAGGCTTTTTTCTGCGTGTGAGGGCTGGTGAGAAAATTTCTCTTCCCTACCAGACTGCACTCTATATGGCCAGCGCGAATATTGCCCAGCGCATTCATAACATAGTGATTGTGGAAGATGGCGCGGCCCTGGAACTGATTACAGGCTGCCTGACCCATCAGGGCGTTCAACGCGGCCTGCACTTGGCGGTTTCGGAGTTTTATGTTGGCGAAGATTCGGTATTGACCAATACGATGGTGCACAGCTGGGGGGCGGAGGTTACTGTGCGACCACGCGCAGCCACCCGCGTTGGGCGGAATGGGGTGTTTAACAGCAATTATGTTTCCCTGCGCACCGGTGCGGATATTGTTTCCAACCCGCTGACCCTGTTGGTGGGGGAAGGCGCCAGTGCAAATTTTATGTCCGTTATCCTGGCGGAAAAAGGAAGTCGGGTGAATACTGGTTCGCGGGTGGAACTCAACGCAACCGGTACCAGTGCTGAACTGAAGCACCGTGGTGTTTCAACCGGAGGGCAGATCATCCAGGGTGGTTTGATGATCGGGAATGCTGCCTGCCGGGCGCATGTGGATTGTTCGGGTATGTTGATCTCACATGATGGGGGGGCTTTCATCGAATCCATCCCCGGGGTGCGGTCGAATCACAGGGATGCGCAATTGAGCCATGAGGCCAGCATTGGAAAGATTGCCCCGGAACAGGTCGAATACCTGATGTCGCGCGGGTTCACCGAAAGTGAAGCGGTTTCGATGATCATCCGCGGCTTTCTGGATGCGGGGATTTCCGGACTGGGAGCGGAGCTGGATGCTGCCATTCAACATATCGCCGAGGTGGCCGCACAGGGCCTGTAGCTGGCAGAAACAGGGTTGAAATTTTAAAGTAAAGAACCTGCTGATTGGGCAGGTCTTTACTTTGTTGAGGTTTTGTAAGAAGGATAAAATAAGGATTCTTGTATAAAAATGAGACAAAAATGTTTGGATGTTTTCTGGCTTCTATTGCGAAAGAGAAGCCTTTAACAAAAAAACCTGACGGAACTTGTCGCTCGTCAGGTTGTCTCTCGTTTTGAATTGCTTCATAACTTGGCAACCCGACTATCATGGCTCGATGAATGAGCTGTAGACTCCTGGCTTTGCGTCCCCAACTTTCATTGGGTTTGCCTTTTCAGTTCTGTAAGTTGAACTTTGTAAAATTGCTACTTGCATATTACCATAAACGCAACTAATTTACTATTAATGTTTCTTAATCAATTTTCGCCTGAAAAAATTGCCTTTATCGGAGGGCATTCTGCCGGTGCTGCCGGGCAGAATGCCCTCTTTGTGAGGTAACACCTGTTCTTGCTGGATGTCAGTTGTCAGTCTTCTTCAACCCACGGACCGGTGCCGGTCTCGGCATTATTGAAATGGTCAGAGAAGTCGGGATATTCCATCGATTGGGTGGCGGAGAATTCCATTGATTGACTGGAGAAAAGCTCATCTTTGGCCGGCATCTCTGCTGACGGATTGTCAGTCAATTCGTTCCAATCCGTAGCGCTGCCGGACCACAGGCCCATGCCGCCTGACCACAAACCGAAGCCGCCCGACCACAGCCCCAGTCCACCGGACCACAGGCCCAGGCCGCCGGACCATAATCCCAAACCACCGGACCATAGGCCCAAACCGCCCGACCACAGTCCCAACCCACCTGACCACAGGCCCAGTCCACCGGACCACAATCCCAAACCACCAGACCACAACCCCAGTCCGCCATCCCAGACTACATAACCATCATTGATCGATTCATCAATCCCATCAATGCGGTATACGCCCTCGTCTTCATCGTAATAAGCGAAGCCCTGGTAGTGCGCGTCGCCATTCATGTCAGCCCAGATGTCCAAACCCTGGTTGGCTGCACCCTGCACACCCTCTACCGCAAATACAGCATCGGGAGCATTGATGCGCCCAGCGCCTTGCTGGAAGACACTGTACGCAGCCCTGGCTTCTTCCACCGGCACATCCCCTTCGATCCACGGCATGGCCGTGATCATCAGGCGGTATTTCATCTCATCCGGTGTCAAATTGGGGTTTTGCTGATACATCAAGGCAGCCACACCGGTGGCAACCGCAGCCGCCTGCGAAGTGCCGGCCATTTCATAATACTTTGTGCCAGTGAACCAGTTGGCTTCGTGCTCTTTGGAGATGTAAGAGGCATTGGACATCATGGCGACCATGTGCGCTCCAGGAGCGACCAGGTCCGGCTTAACAAACGCGTCGAGGGTGGGCCCTGCGCCAGAGAAGCTGGCCAGGTAATCATCCTGCCAGTCGGTGGGGGTGTAGGCATCGGTGAAAGCGCCAACCGTGATCACATAAGGATTGTTGCCAGGAACACTGATCGATACCGGTGAAGGTCCCTCGTTCCCGGCGCAGGTGATCACAGTGATACCATTGGCCCAGGCATTCATCACGGCCTGGTTTAGCGGGTCTGCCCAATAGGGTGACAGCACTTCACCCGTCAGTGACAGGTTCATGATCTTGATGTTGTACTCATCCTTGTGGTCAACCACCCATTGGATGCCCTGGATCACTTTTTCATACGTACCGCGGCCGTTCTTGTTCAAAACGCGTACCGCCACCAGGTTGGCATCTGGCGCGACGCCATTATAGGAGCCATCAGCGCCCTTTTGTGAATTTAACATGATGCTGGTGATGTGGGTGCCGTGGCCGTTTGGATCGATGGGCTTATTGCGGTTCTGGACGAAATCAACCCAGCCCAACAGCCGGTTCTGATTCGCGGTATCTTTGACCAGGGGGTTGAAAGCTGCCAGGCCGCTGTCAACCACGGCGATGGTGATGCCTGAACCAGTGATTCCCTGTTGCCAGACATAATCTGCGCCACTGGCTTCCGGGAAATCAGCAGATGGGAATTTCACCTTTTTGGCGGTCAGGCCGCTGGCTGCCACGTTGGCGTTGGGGGTGATGGCGGTGATGGCGGGATGATCCTCCAGCTGCGCGCGCGCTGCCGGGGTGAGATACGCAGCAACGCCGTTGATGATTGCCAGCTGTGAAGTGATCTGCCCACCGCTGGCAGTTACCGCGTCAGCGACTGCCGAGATGCTGGACCCCTGTACGATGAATGATTCGGATGCAGCAGCCTGGATGGATGCCGGGAATGACGAAAGGGCGATCAACAGCAACAGAACAAGGGAAACAACCCGATGAATTTTTGAGAAATTTGATTTTGCTGACATACCGAACCTCCTCGAAAAACAAAAAACTGGCGGGTATGCCAGGCTTGCTAATAGAAGAACGATATGGTTTTTCCTACCGGCAACCTGGCTGTCATTGTTCTGATCACAGAACTTTAGACCCAATGGCTTTGCGTCACCAGTTTTCACTGGTTTTGCCTTTTTCAGTTGTAAATGAATCTGATTACTCTAGGTTCATTATACCTTACGGTGCGGCAAAGTTGGCATTACAGATTTGTAATGCGGAAAAAAATCCTTCCAGAATTGCATTGACCAGAGGATGGTGATTTTTGCCGGGTGTCACTCATGGACAACGCATCCGTCTTTCAGCTTGATTACCTGATCGACATAATCATCGGAAAGCGGGTCATGGGTGGCCATCAGGATCGTCAAGCCGCGTTCCCGCACGATGGTCTTGAACAGGTCAAAAATATCACAGGCGGTAGTGCTGTCCAACTCACCGGTGGGTTCATCGGCGATCAGCAGTTTGGGTTGATTGGCCAATGCGCGGGCAATCGCCAC
Organism: Anaerolineae bacterium; assembly: GCA_013314735.1. Taxonomy (GTDB): domain Bacteria; phylum Chloroflexota; class Anaerolineae; order Anaerolineales; family Anaerolineaceae; genus SpSt-1165. The sequence continues at coordinate 209,415 of JABUFD010000004.1, read as the reverse complement.
CCGCTGCTGCTGACCACCGGATAATTCGTGCGGGCGGTGGTTAACACGGGTTTTCAACCCCACCAGGTCGAGGTATTCCACCACACGTTCGTGCCGTGCGTGGGTTGATAGATGATTCAAACGCAACATCAGGTCTACATTTTCATAGGCCGACAGGGTGGGAATGAGCCCGAAGGTTTGGAAAATGAACCCGACATGATCCCGCCGCCAGGCGGTGGCTTCTTCAGGCGACAGGCGGGTAACCGTTTCGTCGAAAATGGTAACTTGTCCATCCGTTGGTGTATCGAGGGTGCTGATGCAGTTCAGCAGGGTGGTTTTGCCAGAACCTGAGCGGCCCTTGAACGATATAAATTGGCCACCGTTGAGGGCCAGGTCGATGTCGCGCAAGGCGTGCACTTCCACCTGGCTGCGGTTGCGGTACACCCTGGAAACATGGTCGATGTGGATCATCGCTTCAGCGGCTTTATTTTCCATCGGTTTTCTTCTCCTTGCGTCGGGCCAGCGCCTTGCGTCCGGATTGGTAAATCCGTTCCAACAGGTTGCCCTGGGTATCCACTTCCAGCTGGGTTTTTAGTTCGCGCATGGTTTGGATCGTCTTCATGGTGGTTTCATCGTCATTGGTTACTGGCCGGATCATAATGCCGTCTTCGAGCAGTTCGATCCTGGCGCGGCGTTTGATCCCCAGTCGCATGCGGTATTCATCTGGAATGTGAATGCTGCCGGCCGAATCAAAAATCGCCAATTCTTCATAGACATGTTCCGGTTGTTCCAGTACCTGCGCATCACCTTGTGTTTGCTGTGCTTCACCTGCCTGGTAATAGCCGTTGTTCTGTTTCAATGTTTCGGTGGCTACACGGCCATCACGGATGGTAACGACACGATCGACAAACCTGGCGATCTCAATATCATGGCTGACCACCACAATGGTCAGGTTGAGTTCCTGCTGCAATTTGCGGAGTGTCGTGAACATCTGCTGGGCGAGTGTGGAATCCAACTCGCCGGTGGGCTCATCCGCCAGCAGGATGGTGGGCTGGTTGATCAATGCCACGCACAATGCCACCCGTTGCTGCTCTCCACCGGATAGTTCTGAAAGACGGTGATGGCTGCGTTCGGTCAGATTCACCAATTCCAGCAGCCGGTCAATGTAGGCTTCTTTGTCAGAATTTAATGTTCCGCTGATGAGCAGGGGAAGTTCAATGTTTTCACGACAGGTGAGGTAAGGCAGCAGGTTGCGGGTGGCATGCTGCCAGATAAAGCCGATAAAGTGCTGCCGGTATTGATTGAGCTCATTCTGGTTCATCTTGTTGATCTCATGCCCGGCAACATGTACCCAGCCACTGGTTGGCTGCTCCAGACCACCGATGATTGACATCAGGGTTGATTTCCCGGAACCGCTGGCGCCGACAATGGCAACAAATTCGTTCGGCATGGCAACCAGATCCAGCCCCTGGAGGGCCATCACTTCCAGGCCCAGCAGCCTGTAAATTTTTACCAGGTTATCACAGACAATGATTGGTTCTTGTTCCATCTTATACTGTTTCTCCCAACTTGATTGCCTCAAAGATCTTGATCTTGCGCAGGAATGCCAGCAGGGCAAATACCAGCAGCAGGAAAAGGAACAGCAGCAGACCGTATATTTCGTAAATCTGGTTCCAGGCAATGAGGATGTAGTACGGCGGAATTTGTTCAAATGCTTCCGCACCGATCTGCATATAGGGCACAAAGAAGCGGCTGCTGAATATGCCGATCAGGGTACCGATTACCGCTCCGCTGAAGATCAGCGACATGAACTCCCATGCCAGGGTAGCACCCATCTGGCGGGTGGAAAGTCCGATGGCGCGCAGCACACCCAGTTCGATGGAACGGCGACGCAGTGAAAATACAGCGTAGAGGAAAAATCCCAGGAATGAGAGCAGGGCAGTGATAAAGAACGAGATCGTCAGCAAACCAAAGAACCCCTGCCGCATCGGTTCCTGCTGCGCTGCTTCAATGATGGTTGAGGCACGGCCGCCGGTTGCCCACGAGATGAAACCAATCTTGCTGAAATAGTTGGCGGTTTCAATCGGATTAATGATGCCATCTGTCTGCACCATTACATAATAGGGGTATGGTCCGTTGCCAATGGAAAAGAGATGTTCCAGGTTGCCTACCAGCAGGTTACCGTCTTCCTCAGGATACCAGGTGGGGAAGTATTCAAAGCTTCCCACCATGCGTAAATCTGTTATGACCAGGTCACCGTACGCATCAATCCGAACCGGGATCAAATCGCCATATTGCAAACCATAAGCTTCCTGGAATGCCTTGGATACCAATACACCATCCGGGTGAAGTGCGAGTTCGTTCATCAGAGATCCGAAATCCTGTGCTGAAAAGTCATCACGCCAGAAGGCGGCTTTGTTGAAGCCCAGCCGGTCAATACCAAAAAAAGTGCCTTGTTCACTGGTGGAAAAGCCGGCAGTGAAAGAATAATCGCCCAGGCGGGCGGCGGCAACTGCTCCCGGTGCATCCAGGTAGGTGGAGACTGGAAGGAAAGCCCACGAAAAATTATCAGAGCCTGAACCGTAAGCAGGATTGTCGCCATAATCCGTAAATCGCAAATCAGAACCAATCCGGTACAAAACCTGGTCATACAGGTGACGGTCAACTGTGGCGGCCAGGGTTGTGGTAAATACCGCCAGGTTGACCGTGATGATCAATAATAACAGCGGCATCTGGTAGGCGTTTGGCATGCGGTGCATTGACCTGGCAGCCATTAAAAAGGTGACATTATTGGTCTTGGATACCACCCAGGACACCACAGCCAGGATCAGCGGAAGAACCCGCAGAAAGACCAGGCTGATGGCGATCGATAACAGGATTGGCAGCAGGTACAATAGTGAAAACAGGATCGAGTTCTCCGATATGGTCTGGAAAAACCCGGTGTTATCCTGGAGATCGCGCATGGCGGTCATACCGAAAATCACTACCGCCAGCAGGGCAAAGTCGAGGTACAGGCGCTGCCACCAGGTGGCACTGATCAATCGTGCCTGCTGCTGTTTGTAACTGGTGACGGTGTGCCTGGAAGCGGCCAGGCTGGGAATCACCTGGGCGAAAATTGTAACCAGGATCATCACCAGTGCAGTGTATATCATGGGCAGGTTGAGCGCAATCCGCAAGCTGCTGGCATCCATCGAAAAATCGAGGAAACTGCGCGTAGAGCCCAATAAATGGGTTGCCACCAGGCTGGCCGGCGTTGCAAGTATAGCTGCCGCACAGCCGAGGATCAGGGCTTCGACTGCTTCGATGAAGGTAATTTGCAGGCGCGTTGCGCCGCGGCTGCGCAGGATGGCAATTTCATTCAGCCGGCTTTCCAACTCGATTTTTGACACCATCCCGATAAAGATCAGGATCAACAGCACAATCGGTGCGCCGACAATGTACAGGTACACCGTCAACTTTTGGGCTTCTTCCGTGAAAGTGACCAGCGAGCCTTTGGGGGATACTGACATGTTCAATCCGTCGAGCGTCTTTTGTGCCGCGACCTCGCCATCTGTCAACCGTTTAAGAATGGTGCTGGATTGGTTAAAATGAAGACTGTTATGGTCAAAGGTAAAAAACCACGAAACTGAATAGACTTCGGTTCCCATCGCCTGTGCCAGCAGACCTTCGAAATTGGCACGGCTCATGATGAAGCGTTCCCTCATCGTATCGGGACCGCCCATATACCAGAAATCAGAATCTTCTTCCGTCTGGCGGTAAATGCCGGTTACTTCCACTGGCACCTGGGCTTGCAGCTTGTTATTATCATCATCCCGCCATGTGATCAGAAAATTGAAACGTTCACCCTGGCGGATGCCGGTTTGTTCTGCCTCGATATCCAGGATCATCACCGGTATGTATCCATTTTTCAGGGTTTCCCATTGATCGAATGAACCTTCCGTCAGGGTAACATTGTCTTCAAAACCGCGGATGGTTCCCAGGCTGGCATAAGCGATGTGATCTTCAGCAAATGTGGAGTCGCCGTCGGCGTAAAATGGGTAATTGTTGGTGCGGATGAATTGCACGGCACGCATGACGGGCAGGCCAACCTGATTGGGGAATGCTTTACCGTTCAGGTAGGCTTCTGCTTTGGCGATGTCCTCCATATTTAACCCGCCTTGCCAGGCACCGGCATAATGAAACATTACGCTGAATGGCGGGAAATTGCTGCGCGAATTCGCGCTGGTGGCAGTGTTGCTGAACATGCGGAAGTTGACTGCATCGGCATAGAGCGGAATCGAAAAGATCATCGTCATGCCTACAAACAGGCCAAGCAACTTGGCAACCACCAGCCAGGGTTGGGTCAACAGCCGTTTCGATACGATTCGCAGCAGAGACAGCAATCGTTGCAATATTTTCATTGTGCCATGCCTTCCTTATTGACCGACAACAATCATTCCTTCTTCAACGCCCTCGAGGATTTCGGTCATTTCTCCATTGGTCAGGCCCTTCACCACATCAACACTGCGTTGTAATTCACCATCCTGGATCATCACAAATGTGCGCCCGCCAAATTCCCGGATCGCCTGCGGTGGCAGCCATAACACATCCTCCGCCCGGGCAATTTCCGCCTGGATGGTGAATCGGTCACCAATCTGGAAGGTGTCAATCAGGCCGGGTTCATCCAGATCAATGTAGATATTCTTGTTGGTGTCACGCCCGGGGCCTGTACCGTATGGATATGGCATCTGGCTGATGGTGCCGGTATATGTTTCACCGGGCTGATTGACCAGGCTTAACGTTACCGCCATGCCTTCTGATAATTCTTCCACATCCACGGTATAGGAATCTACCAGGATGCTGGTTTTTTCAATATCGGCAATGACGACAGCCATGGCCAGTGCTTCGACCTGTTTGTCCAGCCGGATATTCATATCGATGATCATGCCGCTGACAGGGGCAACCAACATGGCGCCTTCCAGGTTTTCCTGTTGTTCACCTACATAAATGCTGGTTTCTTCTAGCGCAAGCTGAGCCAGCTCCAGATCCCATTCCCGCATCTGGATCTCGCTGGTGTTGTTGGGGTTCAGGCGCAGGGTTTCATCCAGCAGCAGTTGGGCGCGCTCGATTGAAATTTCGACACGCCGCAAAGCTATCTCATTGAGGCGGAATTCCCGCTGCATTTCCGGCAGAAAATCCAGTGTCGCAATCAGGTCGCCTTCTTTCACCATGTCGCCTTCCTGGAAGAACATCTCTCCCACTCTGCCTGCCGCTTCAAACACTGCGGGCACTTCCTCATCAGGTCCCAGCCGTCCGGAAAACTGAATGGTTCGGATGATCGTGCCCCGTTCCACCGTGTAGGTAGGGCGTTGGAACTCCACCGGCTCATCCGGGATTGGTGTCACAGTGGGTTCGGGTTTACCGATGCTGATTCCCTGTCCGTTACCACAAGCAGCCGTCAGCAGAACGATGCACGCAACGATGCCGGTCAGAAAGATTCTTGTCTTTGGGTGTTGGAAAGCCATATCGATGCTCCTTCAAATCCTGGTTTTGTGCGTTTTTCGGTGAATGGGAAAAGCCTGAAAAAACGCACGCCTAAAACTATATCACAGAACAAAGAGTGAATTTGCAGATTAAGTATGCTTTTATTTCCCTGTGCCTGGTAGATGAAACTGTAGAAATCCAACATTGCCTGTGGTTTGCGCCTTACAGCAATATTTTTTAACGGTAAAATACAGATAGCATTCTGGAAGAAACGAAAAGGTTGTTTGCATGGTTGACGGGTCGTATTTACATTGCAAATCCTGTGGGTTCCACAACCCCCCTGGCATGCGGTTCTGCGGGAACTGCGGTACACACCTGAGTGAAGCCCGTGCCGCGGAGACACAGGAAACCCAGCTTGATCCCGAACAGCAGCCGTTGGAAACCCTGATGGGTTCAGATTTGCTGGAGCGTTTTCGCGCAGCCGGCCTGGAAGCCAGCGGCCAACGCCGCAACGTAACGGTGCTTTTTGTCGATCTGACAGGCTATACTCCTCTGACGGAAAAACTGGAACCGGATGTGTTGTATGAGTTGATGCAAAAGTTCATTCGCGTTCTGGCGAATGATGTCTACAAGTATGACGGTATGGTGGACAAACTCACCGGTGACGGCTTGATGGCCTTGTTTGGCGCACCACTGGCTTATGAGAACAATGCCGAACGGGCGGTGCGGTCAGCGTTTGACATGATCGAAGACACGAAGTTGCTGAGTCTGGAGTTTCGTGAGCAGCTGCAGGGGATCGAACTGGGGGTGCACTGCGGCATTAATAATGGGACGGTCATTGTCGGCGGGATTGGCTCCAACCACCTGATGAATTACACCGCGATCGGCGACACGGTCAATATCGCGCATCGATTGGAGGAAGTATCGCAGGCAGGCCAGGTACTGGTCAGTGAGAACATCTTCCGCCGTGTTCAGCCATTGTTTGACTTTCACAAACCGCAGTCGATGAATCTGAAAGGAATTGCTGATCCGGTGACGGTGTATGAGGTGATTGGCCCCAAAGCGAACCCGGGATCAACGCGCGGGCTGCAGGAACTCGGCAGCCATTATATTGGGCATGAATCTGAAATCCGCCAGATTGATGCAGTCCTGCGGCAATTGGTGAATGAGCAACAAGGTGGTTTGATCCTGGTCACCGGTGAAGCAGGGATCGGTAAAAGCCGGTTAATGCGTGAGGTGCAAAAGCGATTTTCTTCCAATGATTTACAACTGATGGAAGGCCACACCCTGACCTACCGGAAATCCATACCATACTGGATTTTTCAGGATATGTTCCGGAATTTCTGGCAATTGAAACAATTCGGCGGTGAGTTGCGCCACGAAGTGTTGCGTTCGACAATTGAAGAATTGCTGCCGGATGATGTGGACAATGTATTGCCGTACCTGGAATACATTATGGGGATGGAAATTTCAGACGAACGGGTCAAACGAACATTGGGATTGCTGGAAGCGGAGCAACTGCAGCTGCGAATATTCCTTGCTGTGCGCCGCATCCTGGTCACATTATCACATCGCAAACCGCTGATGCTGGTGCTGGATGACCTGCACTGGGCGGACGAATCCTCGCTGGAGTTAATGAACTTCCTGGTCGATGCCGTCAACCAGGAGCCGATCCTGATCTATGGGATTTCACGGCCGTTTGAAGGCGGCAGTGTTCAGAAAATCCGGAAGCATGCTGAACAGGTGTTGACACACGAGCGGATGCTGGTGATCGAACTGAAACCGCTGGCCATTCCCGAAACAGAACAATTGTTCAATTCCCTGCTTTCCATGCAGGACTTCCCCGTCCAGTTTCGCCAGCAAATTGTGCAGCGTTCTGCGGGGATGCCGCTTTATATGGAAGAGATCCTGCGCATGCTGATCGAAGACAATGTGATCCTGTTTGATGACGATATCTGGAAAATGAATAAGGACGCGCAGGTCGATTCACTTGGGGTGCCGGATACCCTGCAAGCATTGATCCTGACACGTTTTGACCGGCTGAACCTGACCCAACGCCATGTGATCCAGGCCGCTTCCGTCATTGGCAACCCTTTCAGCGTTAACATCCTCGAAAAAATGCTGCCACGTCTCACGCGCAGGGTGATTCTGGATACGCTGAATTACTTAACCCATCATGAATTCATTGAACCGATGGTGTATGGGTTATCACGGCGGTACCGGTTCCGGCATGGACTGGTGGCAGATGCCATCTATTCCACCCTGTTGGTACGTGAACGGAAAAGTATGCATCAACTGGTGGCTGAGGCTATCGAATCACTGAACCCGGATCATCTTGATGATCAGATAGAAATGCTCGCGCACCATTATTCGCGAAGCTACCAGGAAGACCGCGCCTTGCATTACCTGGTGCTGGCCGGCAAGAAAGCGATGCACGACTTTGCCAACGAACAGGCGCGCCAGCATTTTGTCACAGCCCTGAGTATGCTCAGCAAAGTGGGGTATACCACCCAGCAGGCTTACGATATCCAGACCGGTCTGGGTGATATCCTGGTGGTGATCGGGGAATACCCGGCTGCGAGGCGGCATTATGCCACCGCGCTCGAAATTGTGCTGGAAGATGGCACCGCGCCATGGTTACAGCAGCAATCCTCCCTGCATCGGCGAATTGCTACCACATTTGAACGCCAGGGCGATTATGAAAAAGCGTTAGGCCGGCTGCAGGCGGCTGAAATGGCCCTCAAAGAACTTTCCAGTGAAAATGCGGTTGAATTTGCTTCCATTTATAATGATATCGGATGGATTCATTTCCGTCGCGGCAACGTTGACCAGGCAGAATCGATCATGAAACGCGCTCTCGACCTGGTGCGTGATATCGATGCCCAGCAGGTGGTCGCATCGATTTACAATCGACTGGGCGGGATTTACTTTATCAAAGGCGAGCTGGATCAATCCAGTTACTACACCCGGTTGAGCCTGGAGCTGCGAGAACAAATGGGAGAGGTAGCCCTGGCGGCCCGTTCCTATAATAATCTGGGATTGATTGCCTGGAAGCGCGGTCAGCTGAATGACGCCATGGAAAATTTCCAGAAATGCTTTGACACCCAGAAGGAACTGGGCGATATTGAGGTGTTGATCGAGCTCAATACCAACCTGGGATTGCTGCAAATGGAGTTCGGCCGTCCGCAGGAAGCTGAACGCTATATGCTGGAAGCGATTGAGATGGCAAAGCGGGTGGGACATTCGCATCATCTCAGTACGTGTTATGTCCATCTGGCACAGTTGTACCTGCAAATGGATGATTTTCAACGGGCGTTGGAGTTTGGCGAAATTGCTGCGAAGCAGATCGAGCGAATGGGGGGCAGTGAATTTAAGATCGCCTTGCAGGTACACACTGGTATGGCACAATTGGGCCTGGGTAACCTGGAGGTTGCCAAGCATTCCAGCCGTGAAGCGTTGAAATTGCTGCGTGCCCAGGATGAGAACCAGGTTGGGTTGGATGACAGGGCGGTCATTTTTCAATTGCTGGGAAAGATAGCCCAGGCAGAGGGGCAAAATGACCGTGCGCGCTATTATTACGAGCGCGGTTACCAGATGCTGGAGAAGGCAAACCGACCGCTGCCGGCTGCCCGGATCCTGCTCGTGATCGTGGCATTACTGATTGACGAGAAAAACCTGTCAGAGGCATCACGCCAATTGACCAAGGCGGAACTGACCTTTATATCCCATCATTCGCGGTTTGAGTTGGGCGAGGTGGAAGAGCTCAGGGCTCGTATAGCGAAGACACGCGAAACTGGCAGCATCTGAACATTTTCCATTCCTGCTGGTTGGATTGTCCGACCTTTCTGCCAGGCCATGAGAGGGGAACATTTTTCCATTGCCTCGGCGAGATTTGTCCCCAATTGACATTATAATAAAAGTGATGAGGGGCCGGCCGGATCAATGCGGCTGCATCTGCGGATATGAAAGGATGGCTATGGATCTGTTCCAAAACACCTGTCCCTACTGCAACGGAAAACTGGCTACTGCATCAGCAGTGTACTGCCCACATTGCGGCACCGTTTTGCGCGTTCCGCAGGGCAGCCTGGATGATGAACGGATCCAATGCCTGTATCACCAGGCAGACCAGTTTTTTGCTGAAGAGGAGTGGTCGGATGGAATCTATCTGCTGGTTGACGCTTTGCGGTTGGACCCGGAAAACGCCGAAACCAGGCAGCGCCTGAAGGAGGCGCGCCACCAGTATCGCCTGGCACGCCTGTATGAGTGGGCCGAAGAACATTATTTCGCCGGCAGTTACAACGAAGCAATGGACCATCTCGATGAGATTGCCTCTGAAGACCCTGATTACCGTGATGTCCGTGAAATGATTGAGCGTATACAAGTTGAAAAACCGGGGAAAAAATCAAAACAAAAACGACGCCAGGGTTTTCGCAGGTTGTTTGACCTTGGCATCCAGTGGGTTTATGTTTTCCTCATCAGCATTTTCTTACTCGTGTTCGCAGCAGCTGTTTTCCTGCTGGTTGGACATCCGTTCTGATCTTCTCCAGTCGATAACCCATTCCATCACTACTGTCGATCATGCCAGGCTTGATGTCCTTACAAATGCCAATGCCCGGAATCCGGCAACCGGATTGGTTTCTGCCTGGCTTTGTGCTTGCTTTGTGGTAGCCGTTTGGCAAAGGGATGGTTGTTGATGGTTTGCTCATAATCCAACAACAACTGGTCAAAGATGTTTTGCCAGCTGATTTCACCCAGGTGCTTCTGCGCCTGGATTCCCATATGGGCTCGCAATTCCGGTCGCTCCAGCAGGTATTTTACCGCAGCGACCATGGCTTCCGGGTCATCGGCGTCAAACAGTAATCCGGTTTCACCGTGTACCACATGATCAATTTGCCCGCCTTCGGTTGGGGCGATGACTGGCAACCCCGATGCCATCGCTTCGAGAACCACATTTCCCAGTGTTTCATTTTTGGATGGGAACACGAACATGTCCGCCGAGGCATACGCCTGGTACAGTTCTTCACCGTTGAGGAAACCGGTGAATATGGTGGGTGTATCGGCGAACTGCATTTCGAGGATGGGACGGTAGGGGCCGTCACCGACAAAAGCCAGCCGCACCGGCAATCCCTGTTGGAACAGCTGCAGCAGCCAATCGACTCGTTTTTCGGGCGACAGTCGTCCAACATACAGGAGAAGCGGTTTTTCCGTTTCGCCTTCGGTGAGGCGACTTCGCATGATACTGTTCCTCCTGGCAGGACTGAAATGTGCCAGGTCGATTCCACGCCGCCATACCTTCACCCGTTCAATACCGTGCTGGACCATCTGGTCGCGGGTGATGTTGGAAGGCGCAAAATTGAGATCTGCCTGGTTGTGGATATCGCGGAAAAATTTCCACACTGCATTTTCCAGGAAGCCGAAACCGAGGGTTCTGGCATAACCGGGAAAGTCCGTCTGGTATGAGGCAACGACCGGAATATCCAATAAACGCGCCGCCTTCAGGCCTGGGATGTCAAAATGGACAGGGTTGATCAAATGCACCAGATCCGGTTGAAAAGTTTCAAGATGGCGCAGGAAGGTGCGTGTTTGCGGGAGTGAAACATACACATTCGGATACACCACCAGGGGAACAGATGGTGTCGTGATGACCGGTGTCGAGCGAATGTGCCGAGTGTTACTGTGGGGTGTAAAAAGAAGGGATTGGTGGCGGTTATTATCGAGGTATTCGAATAAGCGCAGAAGTGTGTTGACGACACCATCAATTTTCGGTAGGAAGACTTCAGAAAAATATGCAATTTTCATAGGTAGCGTTTTCATTTCCCTGTGTCATCTAATATTCGCTGGATGTTGATTTTCTGTGAAGAACACAGGTTACACTATTAATCATACCGTGAAACACAATCATTGTCATCCATCATGATGACTTTGTTTGTTAATGAAATGAAAACGTTTTTATAACGCTGAGGTTTCAGACGGTAAAGGCCGTAACAGGTGGTCCGAGGTAATGTGATAACAAACCACCCGGTGGTCTTCCCAGAATGCGGCAGAACATTTCTCGATTTCCTTACTGGCATACAGGCTGCGATCCGCCTGGTAAATCAGTTCATCGTAATCGTAGGTATTGGCAGAACTGGCACACGAGACACCGGCTGAAGTTTGCAGATGAACAATGCTGCCCTCCACCATGTAGCGAGTTCCCTGCAATAACTCCCATAAATTCTCAAGAACAGTCAACGTTCCATCCAGGTCTGTTTCTGGCAGGAAAAGAACGAATTCATCCCCGCCATACCGGGCAAAAATGTCTGATTCACGTAACTGTTGGTGGACCAGGCGCGAGAAATGGGTCAGTGATGCATCACCGATGGGATGACCGTGGTGGTCATTGAGATTCTTGAAATCGTTCAAATCAAACAGGATCAGGCTGCATGATCGATGGTATCGCTGTGCCAGGCGCAGGTGGTCGCGAACCAGTAGCTCAAAATGCCGGCGATTCAGGATATTGGTCAGTGGGTCACGGATGGCGAGTTCGTGCAGTTGTGCCAGAAGTTGTGAATAAAAGGTGACATTTTGAAATGTTACGAGAACATTGGTCACCAGACCTTCCGGGTTGGCAAAGGGCTGGAAAATGATGTCATACTGGTTATCATTACCATTATGGTTAAAACGGTGTGTGATTCGTTCCAGTTCATTATCATTGATGACATGATACAGGGTTTCGGTCCAGGCAGGGAAATAGTGGGCTATTGGTATGCCCGTAGCTGTTTCAGCATCAAAGGTGTTTAGAATCGCCAGCCCCTGTTGATTAACATCAAGGATGCGTCCGTTTCGGTCAATTACCAATGCCCCGTCACCGATGGAATCAAAATATGTCAGGCGTGAGATAGGTACCAGGTCGAAAATCTGGTGTTTGGTAATGAATAATGCGAGAGGATAGAGGGCGGCAGTATAGGCGATGGGCAGATAATCATAATGGAATCCAAATGGCTTTACCAGGTTCAACGCAGTCGCAATGGCGGCGGTAACCAGTGTAAATATGGCCGCTTTGGCGAGTGGGCGGTAGTAGTCTCCCATTTGGATGACCAGGTGCAAGAAATGGAATAATGAAAAGAGGATTAACACTTCATAGGTGGTGTTGAGAACAGCCATGGCACTGGTTTCCCTGGTGAATATGAGTATTCCATCAATCGTATTGATCAGGCGTTCCTGTTTCCAGTACAATAAATGAAACTGGTTGGTCCACAGCAAGGCCATTTGAAGGAATGTGATTCCGCCGAAAACAAGATACAGGCGTCTGTTTAAAAATTTTTTGTGAGAGGCGAAAGAATCAGCCAGGTAGGTGATACTGATGGGTATCATGATAAAAAAGCTCTGCGAGAGGCGATTCAATACCTGTACAACGGGTGGTGGCGCCAGATTCAGAATGGTTTCCAAAGAGACACTCACAAGCCAACCGATCAGAACGATCCCAAAATAGACAACGGCTCTTGGTGCACTTACTCTTAAGTGAGATCGCAAGGTAAACAACAGCCTGGCCAGAACAATGATACTGCCCAGGCAAAGGATCAGATGGGTTGTTTCCAGGTAGAAGTTGTGCATTGGGTGAAATTCCTTGATGGTTTGAGACGCCTGGACCAATTGCTTTCCAATTATATCGGAAAAGTGATGAAATTCGATGATTGCATATTCTGCCTGGTAACAATGGTTGTGTTAACTGTTATAATTAGAACATAAATTCTACTTGTTATGTTGAAGCTAGGTGAATGATGAATAAACGCTTCTTAATCGTCCTGGGACTGCTTCTGGGCAGCACCGCCATGATTTTTTCAACCGCTGCGCTGGTTGCAGGAGAACCCCCTGCATTCATTGATGCCGGCCAATCCCAACCCGAGTCAGTGCAACAAGAAGCCGCAGGTGGTTCAGCCTGCCCAATCAGCAGTGCTTATCCAACAGAAGTGCTGCAATGGTGTGATCAGATTGTCCATCATGCTGGTTTGCATGGACTCGATCCGAATTTGATAGCGGCCTTAATCCTGCAGGAAAGCGGAGGTAATGCTGATGCTTATTCAAAATCAGGGGCAGTTGGTTTAATGCAAGTGATGCCGCGTGATGGCCTGGCAGCAGAATTTATGTGCCCCAATGGGCCCTGTTTTGCGAATCGTCCCAGTATGAGCGAGTTGTACGACCCATCCTTCAATATCGAGTATGGAACCCGTTTCCTGGCCGGTTTGATCAACCGGTATGGCAACAACCGGGATGCGCTTAAAGCGTATGGACCAGCCAATGTCGGTTACTACTATGCAGATATTGTCCTGGCCATTTATGAAAGGTATTGAATCCACATAACTTCTGCATTAACCATGGGGTAACTCATTCGCAGTAGGCCACCTGTCACGAATTATGCGGTTTCATACTATAATCATCCTGCGCCGGTTCACATCATCTATCTCAGCCACCCTGTCCGGCAATATGGGAGCCGCATCCATGAAAGATCCGCAATTATACAATGCCATCCTTAACAGGCATTCTGTCCGGCAATATCGGCAGGAGGAACTGAGTCCGACCACAATCAGCGCAATCGAAGCACTGCCGGAACGGTTGCACCCCATCCTGCCGGGTCAGGCCATTCAGTTTCATTTTCTCAGCCACCTGTCTACCGTCCAGATGTTGGTGGCACAGGGACCTTACGGACAATTCATCAGCTCTCACCACCTGGTTCTGCCATATACTGTCCAACCAGGCATTCCGCTGGTTGAAATTGGATTTCAAACAGAGCAATTTTGTGTCCATCTGCATGCAATGGGTCTAGGCAGCTGTTACCTGGGAACTGCGGGCCGCGAACGCGGGGTGATCCGGCAATTCGATCTGCCAGAGGAAAGTGAAATGGGCGCAGCAATCATTTATGGCCAACCGCGTAAAGAAGAAACCCGGAACCTGGCGAATTATTTTCGCAAACCAGGCTATCGCACCCGCAGGAAACCACTGGAGGATTTGTTTTTCATCAACCGCTTTGGTCGGCGCAGTGAACTGCCAAAGTCGATGGAACCGATTTTCATTGCTGCCCAGCGTGCGCCTTCCGCTGTCAATTGCCAACCATGGCGATTTGTCATGACTGACTCATTTCTCTACCTGTATGTACAGCCAACCGTTTACCCGATCGTCCTCAGTCCCAAAAGCCGGCTGACTTATGCCTTGCACGATGCGGGAATTGTGATGGCAAATATTTCCATGGCGTACCAGGCCCAGGAAGAATTTCGCAATTGGATGCCCTGGAGCAGCAACCCGGAAGGTTACCCCGAAACACCGATCGATATGGTACCGGTTGCCAAAATCAAGCTGGAGGGTTGAAACCCATTACCAGGTCAACCCCAAACACTAATAAAAGCCATCAGCGCAAGGATCAAACCAAACGACAATAATTCCAAGGCATACACACCTGTGCCCATGGCGGCGTACAGGCCGAACGGCATCAGGATCAATCCAGCCAGCAGGCTGATACGTACTGGCATGGGCAAGCCTTTCTTTTTTTTCAGTTTTTCTTTATCTTGTTTCTGCATGACTTTCCTTCTAATAAAAAACCCATTGAATCAGGAACGTGGCCAAAGCGACCACAGCGATCGGCAACAGACCGTACAGCATCATTTTTTGCATCACCTTACCCTCCTGTCCGCCCAACCCGACGGTGGAGCAACCAACGATCACCTTGGCGGGTGCCAGGACACTGCCCAATGCGCCACCAGTGGTTTGTGCGGCAAGGATGAGTGGGATGCTCAAACCCAACATTTCGGCTGCATTCATTTGCAGAACGGCAAATAAAACATTGGCGTTGTTATTGGATCCTGTAATAAACGCCCCCAATGCGCCGATGAAGGGGTCAATCAACGGGTAGAAGATAGCGGAAACCTCCTGGCTGAGGCCACGCGCCAGCAGGTAGGTCATCCCGCTGTCTGACATCACCACGGAAAGCGCGACCATTGCCAGGATACCGATGCTGCTGTTGACAGCCCCTTTGGCAACCTGGCTGCCCACGCGCTGCAAAGCGCCTGCAGAAAGGTAACCCAACTTACGGTACAACACGTAAGCGAGCAGACTGGAATACAAGAGGATAGTGCCGGGATGAGAAAAGAGGGTCAATGTGCGACCTGTCCCCCCTGGCACCAACCATCCCAGGCTGGTGCTAAGTTCAGGGAAAACCAGGGTAAATTTGGTTTGGGATAAAAATGTGTTGAGGGGCGTCACCAGGTTCACGCTGAATGCCAGTACCACCAGGATGATATAGGATGAAAACGACTTTAGCAGGTCACCCGGGGAGGCAAAAGTAGATTGCGAATCGCGGTATTTCAACGAGCGTGAGATCAAAAAGATCAGGATCAGCCCGAAGATCCCCGCCAGGGTAACCCCCAGGGTCCAAACCACGTAATTTGCCACCAGGAATTGTACCAATCCCATACCGCTGGCAATCAGCAGGATCGCTGGCAGGGTGCGCTTTAAGCCGTGCCAGCCGCCTGCGATCCATGCTACCAGCCCGCCGCATACATAGCCAGATATCCCCAGCAACAGCAGAGAAAGCGGGGCCAGGGTTTCACCGGGCAATCCGGTGACAGCAACCAGAGTCTGAAATGACGATGCCAGTGAACCAAACGTAACCGCCCAGCCATGACCGATCGAAGCCATGATCACGGCCTGTACCGGTGAAAAGCCCAAACCCACCAGCAAGGGGGCGCTGACAGCAACCGGAACCCCGAATCCGCCGAGACCCTGCAAAAACGAAGGGAAAACCCAGCCAAGGATCAACCCTTGCAGGGTATGATCGGGGGTGAGTGAACTGAGCGCTTTTCCGATTTTGTCAATCGCGCCGGCTTCCCGTGTGAGATGAAACAGCAGCAAGGCGTTCCAGATGATCCACAGGACATCCAACGAGAGCAATACCGCTTTCGCCTGGGCATAGGCCAGAATTTCGAAAGATGCGCCGAAGCGCAGCCATGCAATCAGCAAAGTAACCAGGTAGGCGACCGCGCCGGCTTTGCTGCCCCCCCAATGGCGCCACAGCATCAAAACCAGGATCATCAACACCGGGGTAAATGCGAGTAACCAGTTGAGCAGATTCAGGGGAATTTCATTCATCGCGTGACCTCACGCCCTATTCTAACTGAAAAATGGCAGAATGCAGCAAAGGAAAGGCGGCGGTTTCAGTGCGAAACCGCCGCCAGGCAAGGGATCTCTTGGGGAGATCAACCAGGAGAGCCGGGTTTAGAATCCAAACTCAAACCAGTTTGTTCCGGTCAGGATCGAGATCAGGAGTATGATGAACAGGATGAGGAGGATGGTACCGCAGCCGCAGCCGAGGCAGCCTCCACGCTTGAAGCCAATCGTGGCTTGCAGCCAGTGGTAGATTTTGTCGAGAAAAAAGAGCTTGATCAGGCCTGTCAGGCATCCGGGGCCGGGACGGTTATCCATAATAATCCTCCATACTAAATCATCGTTTACTTGCTTCCATTCTTATATACGGAGGCGAACTTAATTGGTTGCAAAACAGCGGTGGCGTTTGGACCGCGATGAACCAATCTTTGATTGTGGATATTGATGGCTTCAATCTCCCAGTAACCGCAGGGTAGCCAGTGGTAATTTCATTGGCACATGGATCCAGCCATCGATCACCTCCAGTGGGGCAATGTCTTGTTCTCTGGCATCGCACAACCACGCCTGGTGAATCCGCAGCGAGGGTAGCATCACCTGAACTGGATCACCGTCCAACCGGTAGGCCCGCAGGCGCAGGATCCATCCCTGACCATGATGGGCATGCTTGAGTGCGGTCACATTGACCGGAAGATCAGCTTTGATGCTGACCTGTTGTTGAAGCTGCTG
Source organism: Anaerolineae bacterium (assembly GCA_013314735.1). Classification (GTDB taxonomy): domain Bacteria; phylum Chloroflexota; class Anaerolineae; order Anaerolineales; family Anaerolineaceae; genus SpSt-1165. The sequence goes on along the minus strand of JABUFD010000004.1, from coordinate 192,114 downwards.
GTTGATGGCTTCACGCTGGCTCAGGCTGCGGGTGTTTTCGACCAGCTGCCAGCCACCCGATTCCAGGGCGTTTTCCTGCCAACTGCCTTTGGCGGTTATACTGAAGGCATACTCGAAAGTGCAGGATTGTTTTTCGAAGCCGGTCGCCGGGTTGGCAGGGATGCCAATGAATCCGAACGCCGTTTCGTGGGTGGCATTGCGTAAAGGAATCCATTCAATCGACTGCCCATCCAGGCTGGCCACAGCAGTCGGTTGGGTGGTTAGCATGGCGAAACCGGGTTGCTCCTCATCTGTCCAGGCATGCACAAAATTCTGCATTGGCCAGTAGGTGGGCTTGTAAATTTTTACCAACGGGCGTTCGATGACGCCGCCCGGTTGTACCATCTGGAGTCGGCTGTGCGAGAATGCCGGGGTGAAACGCAGCATGATGCTGGTGCGTGCCGGTGCGCGTCCGGTAACCTTGCCGCGAATGCGTGGATCGTTACAGCTGAAGATTAACTCGCGGACAATGGTTTCGCCGTCAAACACAATCTCCCCACGTACGCGCAGGCTGGTTTGCGATTCCACGATGCTGAGCTGGACCGGTATCTGGCTGGCTTTTGCCATTTCCCGCAGATATCCGCCCTTGAATTCGTGTCCCATCCGCCACAAACCGCCTGATTCGGCATAGGATACCAGGTCATTGGAAGGCTGTGAAAGGGTTTCTTTGCCGTTGATGATCCACGAAGAAATGCAGCCACCCAGTCGTTCAGAAAGGGTTACCCGGTAATGCGGGGTGGTGATGATCAGTTCATCATCCCGTTTATACCATTCCGGCAGGGAGCAGTCAGCCGGTGTGGGGGAGGACGCGGCGGGTTGCGGCATTTGCTGTGCCGTTTTCGCGAGAAGCTCTTCCAACCAGGGATAAGACTCGGCGTCCATCACCGTATCTGGAGACGTTCCGGTGATGAGATCATGGTGGTTGGTCGCAGTCAGTTTCCACCAATCTGGTTTCAGCCGGTCATTAATGGAAGGGTCTTCCAGACTCAGGCGTTCCAGCGTAACCAGCTGGTCCAGCGCCTGGTGGGCAATCTTTTTCAGATAAGGCCGGGCTGAGTAAAAACCGGTCCAGTATGGGTTTGGCTCAAGGTTCTCCACCAGCGGCAGGGCTTCGCGATGCTCATTGACCAGGTCGAAATAATCATCAAGCGTGGCATTCACGACCCATATCCCACTGCGCGGGTATTCCTGTTCGTTGTACCGGTCGAGGACATCCATTAATTCCGGGATGGGGGCAGTAAAGTCAAACCCGATTGGGCAAAAGCGGTAGGGTGTTTTTGCCAAAGACGACAATTGCCGGTTGATTTGTTCCACCCGTTTGCGGACCAACCTGGCAGACTGATCCGGGATGTAATAGGGGGCGAGGTACACCTTGGAAAGTCCGCGCGCTGTCAGCATATCACCCTGGCCGTAATTAAAGGCGTTCCAATGGCATAAGACTTCCGCACCATTCGGATCGCGCCAGGTGAAATCCTGTGTCTTGAGTGTTTTACCGAGGTATTCCGCACTCGAGCCCGGGCGGGGAAAGTTTTTGGCAGTTTCAAAATCACAACCGATGAAATACATACCGTCTATACGGGTGAAAGCAGTACGTGAAAAACCAGCTGCGTTGAGGAGGGTTGGCAGAAACGGTGTGCAGCCAAAGCTGTCGGTATAGTAAGCAGTGCGGGGTACCTGTCTGGCGCCGATCTCTCGCAGCCACTCCTGCCCGACCAGGAAATCACGCAGCAGGGCTTCTTCGGTTGGGAGGAGGGTATCGGCGGTGGTGACACCGCTGCTGGTCATCCAGATGCGTCCCTGGTTCATCAGGGAAAGCAATTCCTCATGACGGGCGGGATTACGATCCCAATACATGCGCAGGAAGAAGGCGCATTCGACCGAATATCGCCTGCGTTCATCCGCCGCGAGCAGGTGCAACGCCTGGTCCAGATTATTCTGGACATACTTTTTGTAGTATTCCTCTGAAGTCAGCAGCCAATTCGGGTCCCAGTGGCTCGATTCCGCGAAGATCAACACCTGCGGTGCATCAGCGGGAATCCCCAAATGCTGGCGGATCGTCATTTCCAGGTCAGTGGCCATGCGTGGTTCTCCTTATGGGCAGACGCCCAATCATGGTTGGTGAATGTATTTGCCTTGATTATAGGATGAAATTAAGCTTTTTGGGTTTTGACTTTCCCAACCATGCGTGAACCGGTATCAAATGCAGATGATCAGGGCCACATTGTGCAGCGATATCCGATATGAACAGCGAACCGCATTAATACGGTTCGCTGTTATTCCAGGCACATTTATCTACAAGCATGCCCCACCAAAAGCAGGCGTCGATTGTCTCTTTCAGGGAACCAGTTCCAATACCACCAGGTCATCAAAAGCATAAGCGACGCTTTCACCCGTGTTGACCACGCCGATCCACAGGGACAATGCACCCGGCTGGAGGTCCTGGCTGTCTTCGCCATCCAATTCTGTGTTGTTAACGAGCCCATAATGGTCGCTATCGAGGACAAAGTAGGCAAACTGGTTCCAGTCATTGGTTTTCCAATCATTGGGGTTGACTTCAGTCAGGGTGGTGTATGATTCACCATCGTAGTATTCCAGGGTAAGGCTGCCGGTATTTTCGTACATGGTTACACTGTAATACAGGAAATCTTCCGTTTCACGGTAATCCATCCCGACAAAACTTTCACTGGTCCCACTGACACGACGCACTTTGAACAGGATCATAAAATCACGTACGATCACATCTTCCCCGGTCAATGGAATGGGGATCCATTTCCAGTGCTGGGTGAAATCCTGTTTGGCGGTCATTTCCACGTGGAAGGTGCCATTTTCCATCCAGCTGTTGCCGGTGATGTAATCTGTTTCAGACGGGCCGATGAACCAGTTGTTGCGGTTGTCGTCAAAATTATCACAGATAACCGGGATGACACCTTCACCCAATTCGATATCGGTATACCCGGTTTTCATCAGGCACTCCTGAAACGCCTCATCCCCAATCTGAATGGGAGCAGTTGTTGGATTTTCCCGGGGTTGGGGTGTGGGTTCTTCCATGGCGGGTTCGGTTGCGGTATGCATCTGCACCTCCATTTCGGTGGCGATCGCTACAGCTTCCGCAGTCGGCGTCACATCGTCCCCAGCCAACAATCCAGGCAGGAGGAGTATGCCGATGACACATATTACACCGAGCACAACAAACCCGCCGATGATGGCAAAAATGACTCCAATTTTCACCTTCTTTTTGACCGGCGCTGGCTGGTAAGCCGGCATGCTGGGCATGGAGGGCGGCAGGTTTTGTACCTCATCATAGTGGATCACGGGCGGCGGGGTCTGGATCGATGGCGGGTTGTAACCGCTTTGCGATTGCGGCAGTGTGGCTTCAGGTTGGGTGGATGGGGCACCTGCCAGCTGGGTTTCGGCTTCACGCCCCGCCATGCGGGTGGGAGCTTCGCTGTAACGGGGCGCAGCTGAATTACAGAAGCTTTTCAGGGTATCCGCAAACTCACGCATGGTTTGCACCCGTGTATCCACATTGACCGCGAGCGCCTTCTGGAGAAAACCGACCACGGAATCCGGGATGGATGGGACAAACAATTTCGGGTTGGGCAGGGGCTCGGTCATTTGCTTCCAGAACACACCGGTAGGGGTGGGCGCCTCATAGGGTTTACGGCCGGTGAGCATTTCATAAAATACCACCCCCAGGGCATATACATCGGCGCGCTGGTCAATTTCAGCCCCCTGGCCCTGCTCCGGTGCCATGTATGTGGGGGTGCCGATGCCGGAACCAACCTGGGTCAGGGCTTCACCGGATTCAGATCCCAGCACTTTGACAATCCCGAAGTCAGTCACCATGGGGATATCGTGGGCGGAGAGCAGGATGTTGGCCGGCTTAATATCTCGGTGGATGATGCCCTGCTCATGGGCGTAGGCCAGTGCTTCCGCCACGGGCAGCAGCAATTCTGAGGCCTTGCGGTATTCCACCGGGTGCCCCATGAATTTCTTCAAGGTGCCGTTGGGCAGATACTCCATCACAATATACGGCAGCCCGTTGTGCTCGCCGTAGTCATGCACATCAACAATATTGGGATGCGACAGTTTGGCGAGGGATTTGGCTTCGCGTTCAAAACGCTTGAGGAAGTGTTCCGAACCCTGGCGGGTGTCGGTGATCACTTTCAGCGCCACTTCGCGTTCCAGACGGGTATCGAATGCTTTGTAAACGGCCGCCATACCGCCTTCCCCCAATTTTTCGAGGATCTGGTATCGCCCCATCATCGTACCGGTTATATCTGCCATGCGGGAATCCTTTCTGCCAGAGAGGGTTGTGTTCGGAGAAGTGAATATCGGTTGTTTGTGTTTCCTGAATTAATCATGGCTCCTGTTCCGCACTGGAAGGAACAGAGCTTTTTGATTATAAACAGAAAACCTGATTTGATGCAAAAAACAGGGTTGACAGGTGTTACTTCTTTGCCAGTACCTGAGTGTAATTGGCGCTGGTGTTTTCCTCGCTGCGGTCGGTGGCGGGGGGCGGTTCGGGTGTGAGTTCGGAGAGTTCCTTGCGCAGCTCCGGCGTCATCGGAACCTGGATGGAATTCAGCGAATCTTCCAGCTGCGCCAGGTTACGGGCGCCGATGATGGGGGCGGTGACCGCCGGATGGCTGCCGACCCAGGCTACTGCCAGGCTGGCGGGGCGAACCCCCATTTCCCTGGCTTTGGCAGAAAAGGCATCAACAGCGTGGATCATCCAATCGGCGCCGTAGCGGGTGCTGTACATGGTATTCGACACCAGGCGGCCTGTTTCCGGCATATTGCTGGAACTGTATTTACCGCTCAGGTAACCGCCGGCCATCGGGCTGTAGGGGATCACGCCCAATTTTTCCGATTGGGCCAGCGGCAGGATTTCCACCTCGGCCTGGCGTTTGAGCAGGTTGTACATGGGTTGGATACACTCAAAACGTGCCCAACCATGCAGGGCGGAAAGGCCCAGCGCTTTCGCAATCTGCCAGGCGGCAAAGTTGCTGACTGCCGGGTAGAGGATCATCCCGGCCTGCACCAGGTCATCCAGCGCGCGCAGGGTTTCCTCCAGCGGGGTGCGTTCATCAAAACGGTGGATGAAATACAGATCAAGGTAATCGGTGTCGAGGCGGTTGAGGGTTTGCTCGATTTCGCGCAGGATGTGCTTGCGCGAAGCGCCGCTCTGGTTGGGACCATCTCCCATGGGGAAGCGGAATTTCGAGGTGATCACCAGTTCATGGCGGATACCCTGAATACATTTTCCGAGGATTTCCTCCGCCAGGCCGTGCTGGTAGACATTGGCGCAGTCAAAAAAGTTAATACCGGCATCGCGGCAGCGGTTGAACATGGCGATTGATGTTTCCTCATCGGCATCTCCGCCAAACGACATGGTGCCAAAGCAAAGTTGAGAAACCTGCATACCGGTGTTTCCCAGGGTTCGATATTGCATATGATCCTCCTATGATATTTGACCAGACTGGTAAACAGTTAACTAGATTATACCCATTCCACGTTGGGACGTTTGCAGGAAACCATTGGTATACTACTATTGCCCCATGATAAAAAGCAAGGAGTGATGTATGGCTGTGATACCCGAATCCATTTTGCAGGCCTGGGAACAACGTCAGGTACCGGTGATCCTGACCACGGTCGACGCGAATGGCATGCCCAATGCGATTTATGCCTCATCGGTCAGCCACTTTGGGGAAGACCGGCTGGTCGTAGCGGACAACTATTTTGACAAAACCCGTGCCAATATCTTTACCGGCAGCAAGGGATCGATCCTGTTCATGACCAAAGACCGTAAGACCTACCAGGTGAAAGGCACATTGCACTACCATACCGAAGGTGAAGTGTTTGAAGCAATGAAAAGCTGGAACCCGGCGCGGTTCCCCGGCCATGCTGCGGCGGTGCTGGTTGTGGAAGAAATCTATTCCGGCAGCGAGAAGCTGCTGTAAGCATTCGACGTCATTTCCGCAAATCAAACAGGTACCAGCCGTCGCCAGATTCGTAGGAGTAATTGGCGAACAGGTGCGCTTTCAAGTCGGGTTGTCGTTCCAGGTCGCCGAGAAGAGTAACCAGAAACAGGTCATATCCCTCTGTCTGTGTGTTGAACCATGCCAGGAAATCGTCCGGGTTGGACCCGGTCAGTTCACGGGCGGCGATATCACCGCCACTGGGCCACAGGCGGGCATAGACGCCGCCCCAATAGCTCAGGCGGTAGCCGTAATCATGGGTGAGAGCGACCACTTTGGGTTGGGTGCCAATCTTTTGCCCGAGTTCCGCCCAGTATTGGGCTTCGTGCTGATAATTCTCACCCACCATCATACCGCGGCTGGTACGGATGCCGAATGCAACCGCCGCCAGGAATGCGGCTGCCAGGACAATCCTGGTAAACAGCTTTATTGAATTGGGTTTCAGCGCGGTGGCGGCGGTTGATACCGCCAGCCCGACACTCAGTGCAGCCAATGGGACCAATGGCTGATGGTAATAATCATGCGTATAGATGTGGTACGCAAAGGTGAATCCGAAAGCGATGTACGCCGTCCACAGCGACAGGAGGAAGTCGCGCACCGCTTTCTGTTCAGCCAACGCAATGCCGATCAGGGAGAGGACGAGGAAGTGATAGCTGACGGCGTTCTTGGCGAGTGCCAGCCAGTCACCGTACCAACCGGGCTGAATAAACAACCCGGGATAGAAGCGGCTGTCAAAGATCGATTCAGCATTACCGCCAAGGGTGGCGCTGACCAAATTGAAAACAACTGCCGGAGCCAGGGAGAGGGCTGCCATCAGGTATACCTGGCGGTTCTTGAGTGCCGGCTTGATGCCGTTCATCAGCACGAGTACGGCGATTGGGAAGCCGACAAAGAAGAGCGAGGTGGCTTTCACAAGGACTGCAATGCCGGTAAAGCTGCCGGCAAGAACGGTACTTTTCCAGGTTTTCTCCTGTGACCAGCGGATTTGAAAATACCAGGCCCACAGCATGAACATGATGGCCATGGGGTCCGGCTGGAAGGTGCGGCTGTACACCACCCCGTACGGAAGGAACAGGTACAGTGCCAGGGCGACAAAAGCACCGTTCAGGCTCATCAGGCGTCTGCCCAGCAGGAAGATCGGAATGCCACCGATAACCCAGAACAGGATCGACAGCAGCCGCGGCGCCAGCATGATCTCACGGTCGAAGACGGCATACACCAGGGCGGTGGCATATTCCATCAGCGGCGGTTCGATGCGCGGTTCGACTGAACCGGTCATGATGCCAAACTGGCGCAGGTCCTGGGGCATGGCCAGCGTATTGGGTGTATCCATGCGGTAATAAAATTCCCGGGCGATCAGGAACGAATGCATCTGGCGGGTGGCGGCATAATCCAGAGGAAGATCGTTGCGGTCGATCAAGCGCACCCCGACTGCACCGATGATGAACACGAGAAACACAGCGAGGATGCTGGCGCGGGTGGGTTGTAGTAGGAACAAAATTTTCTGCTGATCCTGTTTCACATGGGCCTCCATCTGCCAGTTCTTGTTTTGGTCGGGATGTCACCAAGTATACCGTATCGGTGGGTATGGTGGGGTTGATCTGGCCGCAGCTAGCCGATGGGCGGTAGTTCCTGCACCTGGCGCACATGTGCCAGGATGCGTTCTTCCATCCGAGCAGGATACTCATATCCCAGTGCGTTCCCGACTTCACGGGCTGTGGTGCGCATCAGGGCAATGGTGTTGTACAGGGCATCCCAGGTAGCGGCAGGATCCAGCCCGGTATACGTGTTTTCCAGTGCGGCCATCAGTTCCGGGCGAAGCCAGGTCTGAATGCGGCGCATATACGGTCCGGGTTTCAGCGACCAGCCATGTTCGATCTCCATGCGCCATTCCAGCATCGGGCGCAAGCTTTCCTGTTTCATCATTTCATCCAGGATGTGGTGGGCAGCGATCCGGTCGCCGCGGTAAAGGAACTTGGCGACGTAGGTTGCGTCCAGCAGAAAGTTCTCGATATGCTCGACATATTCACTTTCTGAGGGCGGTTTGGGAATGTAGCCCCGCAAGGTGGGCGGGCGTAGATTGGAGGCCAGCCCGTCTTTATCCAGCAATACGGCATAACCGGCATCGAGTTCCTCCGGCAGTTCGGGGAGGTTGGTGATGTGGCGCAAGGTATCCGGTGTCCACAGGGTGAAGTCGATTTTGTTCAACTGGTCAAACTGGATCACATAACCCGAAGATGGAAAACCGAACTGGTGTTCGATCGGGTCGCGGTAGAGGGCTAATACTTCCCCAAAGGCGGAAAGCCATTTCCGGCTGGCGTGATAGGGAACGATATCCTCCACAACCAGGATCAGGTCAAAGTCAGAAAGCAGGTCGGAATCACCGTCAGGGAGGGCGAGGGTGCTGGTGAGGATCATCGCACGCAGGGTGGATTCCTGTCGGCCCCAGGCGATGATTGTTTCTTGAAATTGGATTTGTTTGGCTGTCAGCATCTCATTTCCCTCCCGCAGGTTGGCATCATGGGATGATTGTATCCCGACATGGGGTAGTTTATGAAGTAGATCAACCCGTTTAAACAAGATGGCTGGTTTCAGACACTTGCCCGAAACCAGCCATCCAATCAAAAGATCACAGATTCTCCTAAAGGGCGTTGCTGCCAAAATCCGCAGCAAAGGCGTTCATCAGGGCTGCGTCCCACTGGTTCAAGGCGGAGAGGCGGCCAAAGAAAAAGCGCAAAACGGGCGGTTCCGAGATCCAACCCAAGCCCTGCACCAGGCTGCGGTGCTGGAACAACCATTTCAATCGGTCCACCACGAACTCGATGTGAGAAAGGGTATAGACACGCCGCGGCACCGCCAGGCGCATCAGTTCCACCCCGGCGGGAACGTCAGCGCCATCTGGGGTGCGGTCGGTGGAAATCGTTCCGCGTTCCATGCCGCGCACCCCGCTGACAAGGTAAAACGCGGCTGACAATGCCCCGGCGGGATACTGGGTCTGAGGAATATGCGGCAGGAAGCGTTTCACATCCACATGGCAGGCGAGGCCACCGGCAGGGGTTACCACCGGCAGGCCTTCTTCCACCATCCGCCCCACAAAGTATTCCACCATGTCCGCCCCGGCCCCGGCGATATCATCCGCCAGCATTTCCCGCAGGCCGACCGCCATGGCTTCAATCTCCTTGGTGGACATACCGCCGTAGGTGGAAAAACCCTCATACACCGGCACCCAGGGGAGCAACCGGTCAAAGAGAGCCTGGTGATTGGTTGCCATCAGGCCGCCGCGGACGGAAGGCCCTTTACGGGCAGACATGTAAAACAAGTCAACGGTTTCCATCATCGCCCGTGCGATCTCCGCCACGCTCATTTGCGGTAATTCGCGCTGTTGGATGAAAAAGGCATTTTCCATCAGGAGGGAACCATCAAAAACGAGCATGATGCCGTGTTTCTCGCAAATTGTTTTCACCGCGCGCAGGTTCTCCAGTGAAAACGGCTGACCACCGATCAGGTTGGTGGTGGCTTCCATACGCACGAAGGAGACATGGTCTGCGCCGAATTGCTGGATGGTATCTTCCAGCTTTTGCAGATCCATATTGCCTTTAAAGGGATCGTCACTTTCGGTCTGGAGGGCGCCGTCCTTGTACAGTTCCAGCACCACCCCGCCGGCCATTTCAAAATGGGCTTTGGTGGTGGTGAAGTGGTAATTCATAATGCAGGCATCGCCGGGCCGGACAAAGGTTTTCGCGATGAGGTGTTCCGCGGCACGGCCCTGGTGGACCGGGATGGTCAACCGGAAACCGAGCATTTCCTCCACCGCGTTGGTGAGTTTGAAAAAACTTTCGCTGCCCGCGTAGGCATCATCCGATACCATCATTGCCGCCAACTGGTTGTCGCTCATCGCATTGGTGCCGCTGTCGGTGAGCATATCGAGGAAGATGTCCTTGCTGCGCAGCAGGAAGGTGTTAAACCCGGCTTCCTGGATCGCCCGGCGGCGTTCCTCAACCGGCCGCAGCCAGGTTTGCTGTACGATGCGGACTTTGTGCATTTCCATGGGGATGGTTTTTCCGGATGATAATTTGACTTGCATGGTTTCTTCTCCTGGGGTTGTTGGGTTGGGTTAAATGCAAAAAAGCAGGTCATCCGATGAGGAGGACCTGCTGATCTTACGTTCAGTCTGCCTGGCTGGTGTGCTGCTCGGTCAAACGCGCACTACACCACAGCCGTTCCCACCGGATGACGGGGATGGCCGGGATAATAATAGGCGTAATAGGAGCAGGGTTTATTTGGTATCATGTTTGTTCCAGCTTGTTAATTTCACGCATTATACCTTTGTTCTGCGGACCTCGCAAGGGAAAATCGAAACACAAGCATTTCGGTCTGTTGTTGATGGACTGCCGGCGATTGCATGGCAGGATGGATTTGGATACAATGAAAACAGTCGAGAACAGGTGAAATGGAAGCGGCATGATCCAACTGAAACCCCTGACAGTAAAAGAACTGGTCATGGTACCTGATGTCATCGTCGGTCATGAGTCCAATCAAATCTACGCGGTGGAATGGAATGACAGCGAGCAGCAGTGTACCTTTCGCCTGCGGCTGAAACCGCTGCCGGAAACGCGGCAATATCCCATGCCGCCCTCCGGAGAAGACCTGGCACGATACGATCACATCATCCAGCAGGGAACGTCGGTCGGTGCCTGGGAGAATGAATTACTTGTGGGAGTGGCGATCGCCGAGGTGTACCAGTGGAACCGCTCATTGATGCTGTGGGAATTCCACGTCCGCCGGGAGTTTCACCGGCGCGGGATTGGTTGGCTGATGATGGAGGAGATGGTTTCCATTGCACGGGCACAGCGGATGCGGGTGATTGTCTGCGAAACCCAGAATACCAATGTGCCGGCGATCCGCTTTTACCGTGCGATGGGGTTTACCCTCGACGGGGTGGATGTGAGCCTGTACAGCAACCAGGACCTGGAAAAAGGCAGCATTGCGCTGTACATGAAACGAAAACTGGAATAAATACGTATATAGTATGAATTGAAAGTTAAAAGGAGAAACAATGACTGAACCTCAAGATTTCAAAGACATCAAAGGCAGCCTGTTCCGTGTGCCGTTATCGTTCCGCGGCTGGCCGAAGTGGCTGGTATGGCTGTTAAGTGCGGTCGGTGTTTTATACATCCTCAATCCCACCGCTGGTATCCTGGAATTTTTGCCGGACAATTTGCCGATTTTGGGCAACCTTGATGAAGGGTTGGCCTATTTGCTGGTGTACTACGGCATCATGGAATTCATTGCCCCGTACCTGAACTTTGATGGGCAGAAGCATTCCGTTGACGATGACGATGTGGTGAACGCGGAGTGGGAGGAAGAGAAACCGCAGTAATCCAACACTTGTCTGCCGGTGGTTAATTTTCCAACGCCATCCACCAGGCCGGGGCCTAACGCAGGCAGCCGGCCAGCATTTTTTTATGTCCGAAGGAATCGTGCAATGGGCTGGGCTGAGAAAGCTATGGCGGGTTGCCCATTTAACCGCTTGAGAGCGGCAGACAGAATGCCGCTCTGCAAACGATTCTGCGATTGTTTCTACGCCTTTTTTCCCTGCGTTCATTTTCACACAGCCAGCGGTGACGGGCAAGTGCAGAATGTCATTCCTGTGGCGACATTTGTTTGCTTTCACAACAAAGTCGGGGGATCAACTTCCAGTAACCAGCCATCCAATGGCAAATGAGGGCGTATCACTTCGCTGGGCCGGGGGCCGCTAAGGACAATTTGCCAGCGGTAATAACCGCCAATCTTGTGGAAAAAGCAGGGAACCGGCCCGATGAGGCGGGTTTCGCGGTAACCGCCAGTATTCAGCCATTGGCGCAGATCATGCTCCAGGAGCTTTGCGCGTTGTTCTGCCTGAACCGCGCTGGTATCGCGGGTCTCCAGCCGCAGCAGGTGGGTAAATGGCGGGTAGGACATCTGGCGCCGGAAATCGATTTCGGATTGGTAAAACCCATCCACATCCTGCCCGGCGGCATGCCGTAAAACGTAATGGTCAGGATTGAAGGTTTGCAGCAGCACCCTCCCGCCCAGCGGCGAGCGTCCGGCTCGACCTGAAACCTGGGTGAGAAGCTGGAATACTCGTTCACTGGCGCGGTAATCCGGCAGGTTAATGCCGACATCTGCCAACACCACCCCGACCAGCGTCACCAGCGGCAAATCGAGTCCTTTGGACAGCATCTGGGTTCCGATCAGGATATCAGCGCGGTGATTGGCGAAGTGTGAGAGCAGAATATTATGGGCGTCCTTCTGCCGGGTGCTCTCATGGTCAAAGCGCACGATCCGGGCGTGGGGGAACAGGTCATGCACCATTTGTTCCACCTTCTCGGTACCGGTGCCGTACTGCCGGATGCGGCGGCTGCCGCATTGGGGGCAGGTTTTGGGCATCTGCCGCTGGTAAGCGCAGGTATGGCAGCGTAACCCGTTTTCACCGGTGTGGTAGACCAGGGGTTTCTCACAATCGGGGCATTGGAGCACATAACCGCACTCCCGGCAGAAGACATAGGTGGCGGTGCCGCGGCGGTTGATGTACAGGATCGCCTGTTGCTGTTGTTCAAGGACTGCAGACAGCTGGCGCTGGAGGGCGCGGCTGAAAATGCCCGGGTTGCCGGCTTTGAGTTCTTCGCGCATATCAACCACGGTCACCGGCGGCAGCCCATGTTCAGTTGTCTGGGCGGTACCTTCGATCTGCTGACGGGCGCCAATCTGGCGCAGGTGAGCATTGACCGTCTCCCGGTGTGCCAGGATGCGGTTGGGCATGCGCAGCACCGGCCAACCAGCATGTTCTGCCTGGAAGCGGAGGGTGATATCCGGGGTGGCGGAACCCAGCAGGATCACCGCCCCGCACAGGCGTGCGTATTGGATGGCAGCCTGGACAGCATTGAATGAAAACAGGCTGTCACGCTGGTAGTAGGATTGGTCGTCAAATTCATCCACCACAATCAATCCCGGCTGCTGCATGGGTGTGAACAGCGCGCTGCGTGCGCCGACGATGATCCGCAGGTCTCCTGTACGCGCGCGGCGCCAGGTATCATAGCGTTCTCCGGCTGACAACCGGGAATGGACCAGCCCTACCTGCCCGGGAAAACGCCCGGCAAAACGGCGGACGGTCTGCGGGGTCAGCGATATTTCAGGCGTTAATACCAGGGTGCTGCGTCCCTGTGCCAATACCGCCTGCGCTGCGCGCAGGTAAACCTCGGTTTTGCCGGATCCTGTCACACCCTGGATGATGATGGGGAGCGGAGCACGGGGTGCATGGTCACGAATGGCAGTATGCACAACATCCCATACCGCCTGTTGCTCGAGGGTCAGGCCGGGGGGGATGTTGAGTTCGTAATGCAGGTCGTCCAGTGGGTCGCGCCAGATTTCATTTTCGCCTAACCTGATCAGGCCCATTGCGGCCAGGCGGCGCAGGTCGTTGATATTGGCGCCAGGAGCATGCGCATAGACCCAGGCGGTATCGACCTCCCATGCTTCCTGGATCAGGAATTCCATCACCTGCTGGCGGCGCAGGCCGGCATCACCACGGCCAAGATCATTCCACTGTTCCCTGGCTACCGCCGGCGGTACTGCCAGGCGGACAGTTTTGATCGTTTTGGGGCGGACTGTGGGTTCGGGCAAAATGGGCGCACTGGCAACCAGGCCGTGTTGAATCAGGCCACGCATGGCAGTCCGCCATTGCTGGCGTGGTATACGCCGATCTATCTGGCGGCCGCGTAAAGGTCCGTGTTCCGCCAGGCTGGCCAGGAGGCGTTGTTGGAGGGTTGTCAGTGGTTCATCCACGCGCGGTTCCCGGGCAACCTGGAAGAGGGTATCGGCCAGTTTGGAAAGCCCTGGCGGCAGCATGGCCGCCAGGCACAACGGAAGCGGCGCCAGTTGGCGCTCTGCCAGCCATTGGGCCAATTGGACCTGCTGCGGCGTCAAAACCGGATGCGGGTCGATCAGGCTGCTGACCGGGCGGGTATCTTCCACCTGGGGCGTATCGGTCTCTTCGACCACGATTCCCTGCACTTTTTGCTCACCAAACGGCACAGCAACCAGTGACCCCACTTCAACCTGGCCGCTCAGGGGAGGCGGTACATGGTAATCAAACAATCCCCGCATATGAGGGACGTTGACCGAAACCCGGACGAACTGCTTTGCCGGAAATTCTGTGTCAGTCATTCGATTTTTGATAGATGGCAGCAGCACCGTACCCGACGACGGAGGAATTGTCACCGGTGATCTTACCGGAATGGGTATAGTTGAGGGTGACGGCATGGTTGGCGCCGACGGTCATGGCCGCCCACAGGATGGCGGCGACGGCACCTGCACCGCATGCCTGCGCGGTGCCGGCCGCATTTTCCGTCAACAGCAGATCCGGCCGCAAGGATTCGATGTGTGTGAGTACGTTGTGATCCAATTGTTCGGCGGTGGCAGCGGGATAAAAATGGGACAGGTCAGTGCTGGCAATCATCAGGGTTTTCTTCTGCGCGAGGATGGCAGCAATTGCCGCTCCCAGCGGTTGGAGGAGGCGGATATCATGGGTTCGTACCATTAATGGTACCAGTTCAAACGACTTCCTCAGCACATGCTGCAGAAAAGGCAGCTCAATTTCCAGCGAGTGTTCCTGTTCGCGGCGGATGGTTGTGACCTGCGGCAGGTTCCGCGCTTCCAGATGGTGATTGATCGCGTCCACGGCGTCCCGATCGATTTTGATCTCACCCAATGGGGTCTGGTAATACTCGTAGGCGGATGTGAGGTATGCGTCATACGCGGGGGCATGCAAGGGAGAAGCGATAATCACCCTGTCAAAGGATTTCCCCGCCACCTGCTGAAAAGCATGTGCCGCACAGCGGCCGGAATACATATAGCCGGCGTGGGGGGCCACCAGGGCAATCATTTCACCGCTGGTCTCATGGAGTGCTGTTGTCGATAGGTATTCATCCAGTTGTCGTCTCAATGTGTGGGCATCGCCGGGATACCAGGTTCCGGCGATGGCGGATGGGCGGATTGTGGTTCGCGGGAACATAAAAACCTCCTTCCCCGATTCATCCGGCATGGGGTTGCTTTCTGATTCCATTATCCGTATGATTTTATTATACGCTTTGCTGATGGAAAATTCGCTGAAAGCGGCAAATTGATGCGCAAATTGCAACTTCCAGGCTCAGTTTGCGTAATTAATCGTGGAAAGCCTTGTAATCATTAACATAATGTACTAAAATATTTATAAATTTAACTCTTACCTCAATATAATTGATAAATTGCCGTTTTAGATATAAGAAAAGGAAGAAAAATGAAACATACGACGTGGCGATATATTGTTGGGATATTCCTGATCCTTGTCGGGGCGGGAATGTTCGTGGTGCGCTTGATGGACCTGCCGGTTCGCTTTGTGAACCTGGTGTTTGGGATTGTGATGGCGCTGGGCGGAGTTCTGTTCCTGCTGCCGGTGTTTCGGTCGCGGATCAACTGGTGGGCGCTGCTGCCTGGTATTCCCCTGGTATTGATGGGCGTGGCCCTGTCAGTTGGGGCGTTCCTGCCAACAGTCGGTGATCTGGTTGGCCCGGCATTGCTGTTTGGATTGGGTCTGGCCTTCGTAATCACCTACTTGCTGTACAAGCAGCACTGGTGGGCATTAATACCCGGAATGATCCTGTTGGGCATTGGCGCATCGGTCGGTGTGTCTGTGATCCTGCCGGAAACCAATGGCGATTGGGTGGCATTCTTTATCCTGGGATCCATCGGTTTGGCATTCCTGCTGGTCTACCTCGTCGATCGCCGCAATTGGTGGGCATTAATTCCCGGCGGCGTGATGGTGAGTGTCGGCTCGTTGGTGTTAACCGGCGAAGTGGCTTATTTATTCCTGGGGATGGGAGCGACTTTCGCGCTGGTGGCGCTGCTGGCTGGCAAAGACAACTGGTGGGCATGGATTCCTTGCGGTGTGCTCGCGACCATGGGGATCGGTTTCCTGTTCTTCTCCGAATCTGCCGGCACGGTCGGAAAATTTTTCTTCCCGGCATTGCTGATCCTGTTTGGCATCATTGCCATTGTACAGGTTCTGTTGCCGAAGAAGAGTTCCTGATGCAGGCGCGATGATGCTGCTTTCCATCAAATAATACATAATCGGTTCCCGAATGATCTGATCGTTCGGGAACTTTTTTCCTGTATCGGGCGTTATCCAAATATCTAAACCTCAAAAGGAGTTAAATAAAATGAAAAGAAAGTTTATGTTTGTATTAATGGTTGTTATGGCTGGTGCATTGCTGCTGGGTGCCTGTGGGCCTGCACAAAATGCACCAGCCTCACCGGCTTCGACCTATTCGCAGATGAATCAGATCAATGTCAGCGGCAGCGGTGAAATTTACATGGCGCCCGACCTGGCCTACATCACTATCGGGGTGCGCAGTGAATCCGAAAATGCTGATTCCGCCATGGACGATAACAATGTGCTGGCGAATGCCGTCAAGGCTGCTTTGATTGGGATCGGTATCGCGGAAGAAGACATTCAGACCACCGCCTTTAACGTGTTCTGGAATGACAAGTGGAACCCGGACAACACCACCACCAAGGTGTATTCCATCGAAAATATGATGGATGTGACTGTACGGAATGTCGACCAGCTGGAGGACGTACTGGATGCCGCTCTTGGAGCGGGGGCCAACAGTGTCTACAACATCCGTTTCGATGTGGCTGACAAGGCTGAAGCCTTTTCAAAGGCACGCACTCTGGCGGTGCAGAATGCACAAAAGCAGGCTGCTGAACTGGCTGTGGCTGCCGGTGTTGAACTGGGCGACCTGATCACGATCAATTCTTACGGTGGCAGTGTCACACCTGTATCCAATTACTATGGGTACGGAATGGGCGGCGGCGGCATGGCTGAAACAGCCCAGGGTGTGCCGGTGTCGAGTGGGCAGATCATCATTTCGATCTCCGTCAACCTGGTGTACCAGATCAAGTAAAAAGAAAAAAATTATATTGAGAAAACGGCTGGCGTTGAACCAGCTGTTTTTGATTTCGCGGTGGTTGGGAAATCGGGTTCATCGGGGTATAATGGGGAAAATTGACAGGATGCTACCCATGAAAAAACGGTTCAACAAGCGTACTTACCACGGTATCAAAGATTTGATCACAGACATGCGGTTGATGATGAGCAGCCGGGAGCGCATCCGGGCGATGATGCATTCTGACCTTGTGAATGACGCATTCCGGGAACGTTTGATGCTGGCAGTCACCTCCGTGAATGGCTGCCGCTATTGTTCTTATTTTCATGCGCGCCAGGCCCTCAGCAGCGGCATCCGTCCCGAAGAAATCGCCGAGATGACCGCCCTGGATTTTGGCTCCTGCCCGGCGGAGGAGCAGGCGGCGGTGCTGTATGCCCAGCACTGGGCAGAAATGGATGCACAGCCGGACCCGGCCGTGCGGGAGAACGTTCTCGCGTTGTACGGGGCGGAGAAACTGGATGCGATCGAAATCGCGCTGCGTATGATCCGCATGGGGAACCTGATGGGCAACAGTTTCGATAAGGTATTGTTTAGGCTTTCGTTTGGATTGTTGGGGGGATGATTGTTTTCACCTTAACCAGGGAGTCGTGATAACTCCCTGTTCTACGGTACAATTGCGGGAACGCGACCTGCAAGGATGAATCATGAACGCTTTTCTGGCCACGCTGGATGTGATGCTGCCTGTTTTCATTGCGGTGGGACTGGCAGTTCTATTTGGAAAATTTGTCAAGGTGGATGCCAAAGCCTTTTCCCAGGGTGTGGTGTACCTGTTCGGGCCGGCGTTGGTGTTCTACTCACTCACCAGTGCCGAGATGGCCCCCAGGGCCCTGGGGGGGATCTTTGCGATGAGCCTCGTTTCCACCGTGATCCTGCTGGGTATTGGGTGGCTATTGTCGAAGGTGCTGCGTCTTCCGCATGCCATGGCGGCTACGGTGATGCTGGCGATGACGCTGGGAAACACTGGCTCGATCGGAATGCCGCTGCTGGAGTTTGCTTTCGGTGCGCAGGGTTTGCAGTATGGAGCTGTGTTTTACGTCAGCACCGCCATCGCTGCCAACATCCTGGGGGTGTACATCCCTTCCAGCGCGCATGTGTCCGTCAAGGAATCGTTGGGGCGCATCCTGAAATCACCGATGATCTATGCCGCTGTGCTGGGTGTTGCCTTCAACCTGTTGAAAATCGAAATGCCATTGATTGTGGTGCGCACCACCAACTTGATCGGATACGCGGCGATCGCCTGCGGCCTGGCGTTTATGGGGATTCGCCTGGCGAATATGAAAGTACATGGCAAGATCGGTGTGATTATCGCTGTTTCTGCGGCACGGGTGATCCTGACGCCGCTGGTGGGCTGGTTAAGTGCCATTTTGCTGCAGGTGGATACGTTAACAATGTACACCTGCATACTGCAGATCAGCGTCCCGACGGCGCTGTTCGCGGCGATGTTCAGTGAAGAATTCGGCGGTGACTCTGAACTGGCTTCCGGCATTATCCTGCTGACCACGATCGGCAGTTTTTTCAGCCTGAGTGTTCTGCTGGCGTTGATGCTGTAGGCAATCATGGGTGAACGGAAAAGCTGGCGGATCGAAGGACTGGCGAATGTAGTCGCGGGTTTGCACGGGTTGCTGCTGCGCGAGGCGCAGGAGGGTGAACCGGATTTCCTCAAACTGCATACGGTATTTCAGAAGGAAGCCTCCAGCCTGAGCCGTGCGCTGCATACGGCTGGCATCCAACCCGGTAACCTCCCCACCCGATCCATGCGGGCTGCCGCCTGGATCCTATTCCTGCGCGACATGGAACAATTACATACCCATTTCATCGCGGTGAAGCGGATGGTTGGGCTGTTGAACCAGGCCGGTTTTCGGCATTATGACCTGAACTTTTCTTATTCAGCGTACCTGTTCCGCTATTCCCCCCGTAAAACAGGCTTGCAGGTCAGTTTTCATGAAGGCTTCATCAACGCACCGTTGGACATTCACCAGGCCCTGGCACAGACTGGCGCGGGGGGGCGTGGGCGCAGTGCTGCGCGGGATCGAGTTCGGCAGCATACGCAGAGCCATGCTTTTCGTGCTGTGAAGGATGCTCTCGAAGAATACAGCCGGGCCGTTTTCGTGGCTGCTGATGCCCAGGGGCAACACTTCGATCTCAAAGCTGCTTTTGAACGGGTTAATTGGGCGTATTTTGCAGGGAAACAGGCGCTGCCGCATTTGTGCTGGTCAGGCAGCCATAATTACCGGAAACTCGGCCACTACAACCCGGTCAGTGATACGATCCAGGTGTCTTCGTCGTTGGATCAACCCGGCACCCCGGAGTATGTTCTGGATTTTATCCTGTACCATGAACTACTGCACCGCGACCTGGGGATTGTGGAACAGAATCAGCGCCAGCTGGCACACCGGGCCGAATTTCGCCGCCACGAGCAGGATTTCGCCCATTATGACGAAGCCCGATTCTTTTTACAGGAACTGGCCGCGCGCAAGTGATGCTTTCATTCATCCTGTTTCCTCTTGGGTTGGTTGTGATTGGGTATAATTTACAAGGCAGGCTGAACCTGGGCAGAACGGATTGAGCCGGAAGGAGTGTTTGCAATGAAGATTCATTTACTGGGCGGTTTCTTGGGTGCCGGTAAAACCACCGCGATCATCGGGGCGGCGAAATTGTTGATGTCGCGCGGAAACACTGTAGGCATCATCACCAATGACCAGGGGAAATACCTGGTAGATACTGCCTTTTTCCGCCTGGCAGACCTGCCCACGGTGGAAGTGACCGGCGGGTGTTTCTGCTGTAATTACGGTGAATTTGATGAGCAAATTGATGCACTGATTGAAACGGTTCAGCCGGATGTGATCTTCGCTGAATCGGTCGGCAGCTGTGCCGACCTGGTGGCAACCGTGATTCGTCCGCTGCATGAATTCCGTGCGGACAGCGAAGTTCCCACCACTTACTCGGTGATTGTGGATGGGCGTCTGCTGCAATTATTCCTGGCGGGTGAAGATTTGCCATTCAGTGACAATGTCAGCTACATTTTTGAAAAGCAGATCGAGGAAAGCGCATTGCTGGTAATCAATAAAATTGACCTGTTGCCTGCCGGTGTTGCTGCCAGGTTGATAACCGCGGCACAGCAAGCTTATCCTGGCAAGGGCATTCTGGCGCAAAACTCGTTGCATGAAGACAGTATTGCCGCCTGGCTGGATATGCTGGAGACGATGGATTCGGTTCCCGCCCATACACTCGAACTGGATTACGACCGTTACGGGGCTGGCGAGGGGGATCTGGCGTGGCTGGATGAACGCCTGCATTTTAGCGGAGCTGCCGAACAGGGGCGAGAATTTGTGATTTCGCTCGTGAGCGACCTCGAACGGCGTATTCGGGGGCAGAAATTTCCCATCGGCCATTTGAAAATTGAAGTAACAGCAGGAACGGCCAATGCCAAGATCAGTTTCACCGCACTGGAAACCCCGGGTTGGGAACAGGCTGTTCCAATTTTTCCTCCAGGAAAAACCATCACAATGCTGATCAATGGACGGGTGCAGTGCCCGGCGGATACGTTGCAGCGGTTGGTGGAAACGACAGTATCGGAGACAGCCGGGGCGTATGGGGTGTTTTTGGTGGAAGAAGCGTTGGATGCCTTTAACCCGGGATTTCCCAACCCGACTCACCGCATGGCGGGGTCACGCTAAGGGAAAGAGAAAAATCAGGCTTGACGAATTCTGCCAATGATGCTAAAATGAGCGTCGCTTGATTAACAAAGAGAGCCTGCGGGCATAGTTCAATTGGTAGAACACCTCCTTGCCAAGGAGAAGGTTACGGGTTCGAGTCCCGTTGCCCGCTCTCGAGACCTGGTTCCAACGAACAAGGTCTTTTTATTTCGCAGGCCTGGCGTTCGGGAAATCTGATACAATAGGTGTGCAACGACAACAGATGCAGTATGGCGACGTGGCCAAGCGGCAAGGCAAGGGTCTGCAAAACCCTGATCATCGGTTCAAATCCGATCGTCGCCTCTGAACAATCCCCGGCAGATGCCGGGGATTGTTGATTAATGGGCTCAATCCGCAGAAAGGGCATGTGTTAATCGCGGAATGCCTCAGCGGGGCCATAGGGTGCAAGGCCAACCGTGATATACGGGTTGATCATCGGATCATCCTGCGCGTAGGCAAATTGCCACATCCTGCGGCACAAGGCGCGTTTCACCGGTTCATATTCTGGCGCATCGGCCAGGTTCACCATCTGGTGCGGATCCTGACGAAGATCATACAACTCGTCCTGATCGAAGCCATTGAAGGTATACCGATAATCCTGCGTGCGGACGGATCTCTGGCAGTAATACAATTCCACCCCGTTGAGTTGGGTGAACACTGCATCCCGCCATGATTCTGGTTGTCCGCCTTGCAGGAAAGGCACCAGGCTGTATCCGGCGAAGTCCCGGTTCGCGGGTAACCCGGCAACTTCCAGGAAGGTCGGAGCGAAATCTGCCAGGCTTACCAGCGCGTCGACGACCCGATCTGGATGATGGATCCCGCTTCTCCAGCGCATCACAGCCGGGACGCGGTAAGCGCCGTCAAAGCAGGGCACGCCTTTGGCAAACAAACCGTGGTCGCCGTTGTAGTCGCCATGGTCAGAGGTGTACACCACCAGGGTGTTGTCCGCCTGTGAACTCCGGTCCAAAACACGCATGATCTGCCCAAAACAATCATCCAGGTAAGAACAATAGGCGTAGAAATGCCGGATACCTTCACGAACTTCGCGCTCATCAAGCTGACCGAAAATTTGGGAACGCATGCGCCGGTACACGGCGGGTTTATCGACCAGGGTATCATGATAACTTTCCGGGAGCTCGATATCTTCCAGCGGATACAGGTCAAGGAATTCCTGTGGCACAACATATGGATCATGTGGGCCGATGAATCCGGCATACAACACCCACGGCTGGTCCTGGTGGGTTAATTGTTCGAGGGCTTGTAATGTTTCCTGCAGGACAGTTTCATCATGGCGGTGTGCTTTCCGCTGGTCAACACCATACAGGGTATAAGTGCCGTACCCTGGACGAAGGATTTGTCCTTCTGCCCGGCGGGAGCTTTCCGGTTCAACTGCCATCTGCTGGTATTGCTTCCAGCGACGGCCATGATGATCTGCGGCTGTGCCCGAGACAGTATGTTCCACCCAACCGCGGTTGGCGGGGCTTTCTTCGGCACTGACATGCCACTTTCCAATAAAGTGCTGCTGGTAACCTGCCTCAGCCAGGTCTTCACTCCACAGGCGGATACCGTCAGCCAAACCGGTATTCAAAGCCATCCGATTGCAGATATTATTCCAGATGCCATGCCGGGAGGGATAGTGACCGGTATAAAATGTGGCACGCGAAGGGCAGCAGTGCGGGCTGGGACAGAAAGCATTGCTGAAAAGAACACCCTCTGATGCCAATTGATCCACGTTGGGGGTCAGGGTTGGCGCTCCCGGAAAGGTGGTATCGGCCCGCTGGTGGTCCATCATCACGATCAGAATATTCGGTTTTGCCATGCACGCTCCTTGAATGACTCCATTGTACTGGAGAATATGCGGTGGCCCTGAAATGAAAAACTCGGAAAGCTCTCCGCCATACATTTACAGTTGCCCAATTGAGTAAAATCCCGTACAATAACCTCATACTTGGGGGTACTGGTACGCAAGCTGAACACGCTCCTTCATTGTTCAAACGCCGAGGTAAATTCCCATGGACTGGAATGTCATTTTTTATGTTGTGCTGATTCTGGACGCGCTGCTCCTGTTCGGGATGATGGCGTATACCTGGTTTCACCTTGAGGCGCGCGGTGCCCGATCTTTATTGATCATATTGTTATGCCTGTTCGGGTTCAACTTTCTGTATATCGCCACCCTGTACACCCGCACGGCCTACGCCAAGCAGCACATCATGTACCTGGTGTACATGACAATTTTTTCTTTCCCGCTGGCATGGCTGTCGTTTGTGGATGAGATCAATGACCGCACACCGCTGCGGAAATGGCTGAATGTGCTGCCTTTTGCGTTGATCAATACCGGTGCCTGGCTGCTGATCATTCTGCCGATCCTTCCCATGCACCCACTGGCGAGTTATCACAGTTGTGAAACCTACTGGATCATGAACCTGTGCATGATCGATTATTCCCCGGTTTTCTGGGGACTGATTGCTCTGCCGATGGCTGAAACTCTGTATGGGTTGATCAAGGTGCTGGTGATTTTACTTCGGGTGCAGGCCCGGGAATACCGCCGGCGTTTCCTGCTGGTTTCGATCAGTGTTGCGTTGTTTACGGTATCCCTGTTCCTGACCGCGTACCTGTTTCGGAATATTCCAGGGGTGGACCCGATGCCGGTCAGCTTTGCTTTATTCGGCATCCTGTTGTTCATCGCCATCTATTTCCAACGCATGCTGCAAATTTTGCCAGGGCGGAAAACCGAAGTGACCCTGTTGGATGACCTGTTGATTGCGGTGGACCGGGACCATTACATTATCGATATTAATATGGCTACCTTGCAGGCCTTTGACCTGGATGTGAAATCTGTGATTGATGTGCAATTGGAGCATGCCTTCGTCGATTTTCCGGACTTGCTGGCCCTGTTCGATGAACGCAGCGGCAAGCATATCCTTTTGCACGATGTCAACGGGGTGGAACACCAATTTGACAGTTCACTCGTGCCAATCCGCGATACCTATACCAATGAGGTGGTTGGTCACCGCTTACAATTACGGGATGTCACGGAACGGGCTTCGTATACCACCGAGGTGGTACTGCAGGCAGTCCGTGACCCGCTGACCAATCTCTATACAAAGGAGTCATTTCTCGAATTCGGCGGCAAATTATGCCAGCATAATGCGCGGCTGCGGCAATCACTGGTGCTGGCATTGGTAGATATTGATGATTTCAAACTGGTCAATCGCAACTATACTCACCTTGTGGGAGACCAGGCCCTGGTGCAGCTGGTGGAAATCATCAATAACATCATTCGATCATCGGATATGTTCGCGCGGTGGGAATCGGATGAGTTGGTGTTGCTCCTGCCCAAAGCAGACGAATTCATGGCCTACCAAATCTGTTCCCGCATTAAAGAAGCCGTGGCATCGCACCACTTCGTTTTTAATAAGCAGGAATTCCAAATGACAGTCAGCATGGGATATACCGTGATGGATGCTGGCAGCGAATGTAACTTGCAACGGCTGGTGGATGTTGCCAATACCGCCCTGTTGCAATCGCGTGCGTTGGGACGGAACCGGCTGACTTTTCTGCCCACCACATCATCTGCCGAAGAGGAATAATATACCTGGCGGTTCACCTCTCCGTGTGTTGTCTCAGGCAGGTATAGTCCGACCGCGGTCACCACGCACGCGTGTGTACCCAACCATACCTGCCGCGACAGCTATATGCAGCAGAAACAGTATTGCATAATTGAAAATCAGCACAGCAGAAGAGGCTGTGGCTGCGGGATCAATGATGGGGTATGGGTAACGGCCGGTGACGGCTCCGAGGATCAGCACCTGGCCCAGATATGCCATGGGGTACCCCATCCAGGGAAACAGGATTTGCCATCGCAGTTTGCCAGTTTTTCCAACAGCCAGGTAGTCCAACAGCATCAGTCCCGGAACAACCATATGGGTCAGGATGGATGAAAAAGCGATATAACCACGGTATTGGATTTCCATCTGCATCAATACCGTGTTATAGACCAGTGCAGTGATGGTGATATAGGTTGCTACTGATCCCTGGAATGCTTTTCCAGCGAGTTTCGATCGAGGAAAAAGTCCTGCCGCCAGCCACCAGGCGCCGCATAGCAGATTGGTCTGGTATGTATAGTAAACCAAGTCATTGGGCAGGCGTATCTCCAACAGAAGATACAGGATCAGGGCGGTGCCGAGTAAGGCGCGCAGTATGGGAACAAGAGGCCTGGATGGTGAGGAATCTGTGTCTGTAACCATTTTTTGATTATATACCTGTTAAAAACAAAAAAGGGTGAAGTTTCCGGGTTGAACCGGGTTCAACCATGTGCTGAAACTTCACCCTTTCGCGAGTGTAGGTCTCCAGGGGATTCCTCTGTGGAACTATTACTCATGAGATTAATTGGTTCTCCTTTCAGGTAATAAAGGGAATGAAAAACAGGGTTGCGACTGTGAGGTAAATCAGGTAACCGAAGGCATCTGTGGTGGGTGTGAACAGGATTGGTGATGCCAGTGCGGGATCGAAACGCAGTTTTGACATGATGACCGGTACCAGCACGCCAGCCAGGGCAGCGCAGATCAGGTTCAGGAACACCGAGATGCCGACTACCAGGCCCATTAAGGGAGAGCCTTTCCAGACCATGGCAATCAGGCTGACGATGACGCCCAATGCGGCACCGTCAATCAGACCAATCGTTAATTCTCGCGCCAATGTTTTCCATCCCTCACTCGATTCGATCTCACCCAGTGCCAACCCACGCACTGTGACCGTGAGTGTTTGCGTTGCCGCGTTCCCACCCATGCCCGCCACAATCGGCAGGAAAGCGGTCAGCACCGCGTATTGGGCAAGCGTACTCTCGAACAGGCTGAGGACCGTTGCGGAACCCATGGCAGTCAGCATATTCAAAGAAAGCCAGGGAAGGCGGTTTTTTACCGCGCTTTTGACGGAAATATCGGAAGGATTCCCTTGTGGAACACCACCCAGGCGATAAATATCTTCCGTAGCCTCGTCTTCCAGCACTTCGACCGAGTCATCAAAGGTGATCAGACCAAGTAAATGCTGACCATCGTCGATGACAGGCAATGCCAACAGGTCATAGCGCGACATCAGCCGGGCAGCTTCCTCCTGATCGGCAGTGGCTTCGATTGAAATCACATCTTTGTTCATGATCTGACTGATCAGGACCTGAGGTTTCCCAAGCAGAAGTTGACGGACGGACACCACGCCAACCAGCTGGTGCTCTGTGTTGGTGACAAAGAGGTAGTAAATGTCTTCATCATCCGGTTCAAATTCTGCACGGATGTGCTGAATCGCCTGGTCTACAGTCATGCTTTCCACCAATGAGATCGGCAGGCTGGTCATGATACCGCCGGCACTGTCATCGGGATACGCCAGCAAGGGGCGAACTTCCTGGGGTTCCTGAATTTCTTCCAGAACCTCGATCGCCTGTGCCAGGTCGATGTCACCCAAGAGGTCGGCTGCTTTGTCCGGCTCCATCAACTCGATAATGCGGGCAAGATCCTCCGGTTCCTGCCGCGATGCCACTTCGGCGGTATCTTCATCCTCGAGTTCTTCCAGGATATCAGCCTGCACCTCCGGGGTCAGTAATTCCAGGATCTGGTCCTGATCTTCCGGTTCCAGGTCTTCAAACACATCGGCCTGGTCCGGTGCATGCAGCTGTTGCAGGGCTTCGGCGGCTTCGGCGAAATTATCCTGCTCCACGGCGGCTAACACCGCCTCCTCGATGACATCGATCTCATCGGGATTGGTTACTTTTGGTTTTTTAAGTTCTTCGACCAAGTTATGGTTCCTCCTTATGAGAAAGATTCTGATTGTATTCAGTTGTTAAGGTGCTTCGCGAAATTCCTCATTTATTATACGTGATTCGCAGGTTTTTGTTTTGGGCAAATGAATCCAGGTTTCCGCTATAATGTCAGCATGGTGCGAGAAGATTTCAAGCCGACAGTATATAATGAACAGGCTTTTTGGCTGCAGGGCCGCCTGCTGGTGGCAGGTGTGGATGAGGCCGGGCGTGGCGCCTGGGCAGGTCCGGTGGCAGCTGGTGCGGTGATCCTGCCTGCAACCGTGGACATTTTGCAAGAACTGGCGGATGTCTGTGATTCCAAGCTGCTCACAGCCGCGCAACGGGAGGCCGCAAGGCGCTCAATTGTCCTGAAGGCGCTGGCCTGGGGGGTGGGATATGCCTCCTGCGTGGAAATTGACTCCCTGGGAATTCTGCCCGCGACAAAGCTGGCCATGTGCCGCGCGCTTGCGCAGTGTTGTCCGGCTCCGCAGGCGCTGGTGATTGACGCAGTTTCATTGAAAGGACTGACTGATCTCCCACAGCAATCGATCATCCATGGCGACCGGATCAGCCTGAGCATTGCAGCCGCCTCCATTCTGGCAAAAACGGCACGGGATTACTGGATGATGAACATCGATCCGGTATTCCCCGGATACGGTTTTGCTATCCATAAGGGATATGGTACGGCACGCCACCGCCAACATCTGCTGGAATTTGGTCCGTGTGCGATCCACCGTTTCAGTTTTCGGCCAATGTCTACCCGGCAGCCATTCATCAAGGAGGATTCGAAATGGCAGAATTGAAGAAAAGCGCTCAACGCGTGCAGGAAGCATTGCACCAGTTTGGACTGGACCTGAAGGTGGTGGAATATCCTGCATCAACACGGACTGCCGAGGAAGCTGCGGCAAGCATTGGTTGCAGCGTTGGGCAGATCGTCAAGTCGTTGGTGTTCCAGGGAAAGGCTTCCCTGAAACCGTACCTGGTGCTGGTCAGCGGACAGAATCGTGCCGATGAAAAACGACTCCGGGTACATGCCGGTGAGAAATTCCGCCGGGCTGATGCAGATTTTGTGCGTACTGCAACCGGTTTCACCATCGGTGGTATCCCGCCTGTGGGGCATGTACAGCCACTGGAAACGTTCATTGATGAAGACCTGTTGCAATATGGCGTCGTTTGGGCAGCGGCCGGTACTGACCATGCCGTTTTTGCAGTTACTCCTCACCAGCTGGTTGCGATTACCGGCGGCAGTGTGATCTGTTTGAAGGCGGAATAAACTGCCGGCCAGGTTTCTACCTGGCCGGGATATTACCTGATTTTCTAATCCGCTTCGGCTGGAGCGATGCGTGTGCTGGCGGGGATGACCGTGCTTTTTGGGATGACCACAATGCCGTCCCGCACCGAGTACATATCAGTGTCCAGTTCGGTTCCTTCCGGGAAGGAATGGATCACTACATTTTCACCAAGGCGGGCGTTTTTATCGATGATCGCCCCTTCGATCTGGGAGCCATTGCCAATGCCGATGGGTGGAGCGCCGGTGGGGCGCAGGAAGGGGCTGTCGTAATAGTCCGCTCCCATGATAATGCTGTTGGTGATGTGAACCCCCTTGCCAATCTGGCTGCGGACGCCAATCACCGTGTTCCGAATCACCGAATCCTGGATCACTGAGCCGTCAGAGATCATGGCATCTTCCACGGTGCAATTCTGGATGATGGAGCCGGGCAGGAAACGGGAGTGGGTGTAGATCGGGGCTTCCGGGTCAAAGAAGTTAAAGGGCG
Source organism: Anaerolineae bacterium (assembly GCA_013314735.1). Taxonomy (GTDB): domain Bacteria; phylum Chloroflexota; class Anaerolineae; order Anaerolineales; family Anaerolineaceae; genus SpSt-1165. Next base: position 163,809 of record JABUFD010000004.1, on the reverse strand, counting down.
CATCCTGGCGAGCCAGTGCGAGGTTGGTGTTATAAAAGGAGCGGATCGTACCAATATCTTCCCAGTAATCATTGAACTGGTAGCCGAAAACCTTGCAGTTTTTAATGGCATAGGGGATGATGTGCTTGCCAAAGTCATCATCATTGTTCTCCGTCAGCAGTTCCAACAACAAGTCGGTGCGGAAGAAGTAGATGCCCATTGATCCGAGGTACGGTTTTTCGGGGTCATCGAGGGAGACCATTGCATCCAGCAGTTCGGGGGTTTTGGGTTTTTCAGAAAAATCAACGATTTGCCCGTTGGGTTCACATTTGAGTATACCCAGACGGGGTGCATCTTCGCGGGAAACAGGCTGGACTGCGATGGTGACATCAGCATCATTTTCCCAATGGGAATTGGCCAGTTTGCGGTAATCCATGCGGTACAGGTGGTCGCCGGAGAGGATCAGGGTATAAGCGCAGCGCGCTGAACGGATCTCATGGATCTGCTTGCGCACCGCATCCGCCGTACCCTGGTACCAGTCATTGCTGCCCATGGTTTGTTCTGCCGCCCAAATTTGCACCCATCCTTTGGAGAAATCATCAAAATTATAAGACCGGGCGATATGGCGGTTGAGTGACATCGAGTTAAATTGGGTCAGAATGGCAATGAATGGAATCTGCGAATTGATCGAGTTGCTGATGGGAATGTCGATCAGGCGGTATTTTCCGGCAATAGGCACCGCGGGTTTGGCGCGCTGTTGGGTCAAGGGGTACAGGCGGGTGCCGGCACCTCCACCCAGAATGAGTGCCAGTATATTGTCATAATTTTTGGCATCACTGCGGCTGATGGTATGCATAGATACTACCCCTTTCTTTGTGGTAGGTGATTGGATATTACAGGTTGAATTGGCTAATCCTATTGTAATGGATTAAAGGTGAAATGTGTAAAGATGCGGTTAATGTTTTGAAAAATCCGCGGCAGATTTTGTTCTGCCGCGGATAGGTTCAATCCATTTGCCAGGCCATTTGCTGGTGGCCGCTTTTTTGCCTGCTGCTGTTCAGGCAGAATGGTTAAATCCGGCGCGAAGTGCTTTAACATTATCTGGCAGGAAGCGCTTGTTGCGTTCCGGCGTGTGGATGTCCATGGATTCGATGATCGCTTCCAACGGGAACACCGGCAGCGCACTGAGCAGGGCACCCACCATTACCATATTAAGGCTCTTGCTGCTTCCTACCTGTTCGGCAATATCGTTGGCTGGCAAACTCACCACGTTGATGTCTTCGCGCTCCGCCGATCGGTCCACCATTGAGGTATTGACAATCAGGACACCACCGGGCTTTACCAGTTGTTCGTATTTGTCCAGCGAAGGTTTGTTCATGGCGATCACCGCACCCGGGCGTCTGACCAGGGGTGAACCAATTTCCTCATCTGCAATAATCACGGTACAGTTGGCGGTTCCGCCGCGCATTTCAGGCCCGTAAGACGGGATCCAGGTCACATGCAGACCGTGATCCATGGCGGTATACGCCAGCAGCTGCCCGCCAAATAAGACACCCTGTCCGCCAAAGCCGGAAACAATGATTTCATTCTGCATCTTAATTTCCTCCTATATTCCTGCGCTTTTGACAGCATCGTGAATCTTGTAGTCGCCCAACGGGTACACGGGCAGCATGTTTTCCTTCAGCCAGTTCATTGCATCCGGCGGGGTGAGATGCCAGTTGGTGGGGCAGGTGGATAACAGTTCCACCATGGCAAAGCCCAGGCCGCGTTTTTGCACTTCAAAAGCGGTGCGGATGGCTTTTTTCGCCTGGCGGATGTTACGGGCATCATGAAGGCTGCGGCGGACAACGTAGCTGGTTCCCTGGATGGAGGCAATCAATTCGGCCATCTGGATCGGATAACCGGCCAGTTCCACATCGCGGCCGGTGGGGCTGGAAGTAGTCTTCTGGCCCGGCAGGGTGGTAGGGGCCATTTGACCACCGGTCATCCCGTAGTTGGCATTGTTAATGAAAATCACCGTGATATTCTCACCGCGCGCTGCAGCATGGGTAATTTCTGCCATTCCGATGGAAACCAGGTCGCCGTCACCCTGGTAGGTGAAAACGAACCTGTCCGGCAGGCTGCGCTTAATGCCGGTCGCCATCGCTGGCGCGCGGCCGTGCGCGGCTTCAACAAAATCGACATCGAAAAAGCGGTAAGCGAACACCGCGCAGCCCACCGGCGCTACACCGATGGTGTCATCACGGATACCCATTTCGTCAATCACTTCGGCGATCAGGCGGTGTGCCACCCCATGGGTACACCCGGGGCAATAGGTGGTCTGGGTGGGAGTGAGAGCTGTCGGCCGCTCAAACACAACAGTTTCTTTATATTGTAGTTCAGTCATTGTTTCCTCCTCATGCAGCTTCGTAGGTTAACCCTAATTCCGCAGTCAGTCGGTCAAACCACAGGTCGCGGGGATGAATATCGGCCGGGATGGTTTCTGTGGCAAGCGCCTCGATTTCTCTGAGGATTTCTTCGGGCAGCGGAATCACACCGCCAGGACGGCCGTAAAAACGTACCGGGGATAGATCTTTGCCAAAACGCATCACATCATCCAGCATTTGACCGGTGTTCATTTCGACCACCAACAAGCCCTTCATTCGTGCGGCGAGTGCTTCGATTTGCTTCTCCGGGAACGGTGCCAATGTGACTGGTCGGAACAGGCCAACCTTGATGCCTTTTTCACGGGCGGCGCGAACCGCGCTAAGGGCAATGCGCCCGGCAGTTCCAAAGCCCACCACGGCGAAATCAGCATCATCGAGGTAGTATTCTTTAAAGCGCACTTCATTTTTGCGAATCTGGTTCCATCGAGCCAACAGGCGCAGGTTGACTTTTTCATGTTCCACTTCATCGATATTGAGAGAGCAGATCAGGTTGGGCTTGCGGCCTTTCGCGCCAACGATCGCCCATGCCGGATGTTCCTTTTTGATCTCCCGGAAAGGTGGTAGTTCAGCGGGTTCCATCATCTGTCCCATGCTTCCATCAATCGCGATCATGACGATACACCGGTATTTTTCAGCCAGGTCGAAGGATTCATAGGTGATATCAATTAATTCCTGGATATTGGCGGGAGCCAGCACAATCGGGCTGTAGTCACCATGCCCGCCGCCGTGCACGGCCTGGTTGTAATCACTCTGCGCCGGGGCGATGTTGCCCAGGCCGGGACCGCCACGCATGACATTGACCACCACCACGGGAACTTCAGAAGTAGCAATATAGGACAGGCCTTCCTGCATTAAGCTGATGCCTGGACTGGATGAGGAGGTCATGGTACGGGCGCCGGTGCAGGCCGAGCCGTAAACCATATTGATCGCGCCCAATTCGCTTTCGGCCTGGACAAAGGCGCGACCCAACTCCGGCATGCGCCCAGACATCCATTCCAGCGCCTCTGTTTGGGGTGTGATCGGGTAGCCAAAATAAGCCTGCAAGCCTGCGCGGATGGCGGCTTCAGCGAAGGCAATGTTTCCTTTGATCAATTCTTTTGTCATGTCAGGCCTCCTGTTCAGCAACCGGGGTCAGGCGGTAGACAGTGATCGCCGCATCAGGACAGACCATAGCGCAAGTCGCACAGGCGATGCAGCCATCCTGGAATTGTTCTGCGGGGTGGTATCCACGCACATTCAGGCGTTCCGGCGCCAACTGGATCACCTGGGTGGGGCAGACCGAAACGCATAAACCACAGGCTTTACAATAAAAGTCATTGACAACAATTTTTCCCTTGGCGGGCATTTTCAAACTCCTTTTTTTGAATTTGAATCAGTACGAAGATGGATTGCATTGGTGTTAGGTGATACGAGATTCCAGGAATCTCCATATCGGGTGGATGCCAGTTGTGCTCCACGTTCTTATTATATTCCACTTTGCTGATTCCAGTCTGGTCGAATCGAATTTTTTCGATCCGCCAATATGGCAATGCATGCCTGGGGCACCGAGCTATCCAGCCCTATTCGGAGATAAACGCAGGGTTTTAACATTTTCGAACCCAATGATCACATTCACCGCGATTTGGCCATCATTGCCCCACCCCGACCCTCCCCCAAAGAACCGTGTGAAACCGCTGATTTTCCACCTGGGGGAGGGGCGGGGTGGGGGTTCCCTTCGACTGGCTCAGGAACAGGAATACAGTCATGCTCGCGTGTAGTTGTGCCCGTAATGGTATGCCAGTTGCACAGCCCTTGCTTTTCACGAACCATTGAGAGAATGATAAAGCCCTGAGATAAACGATCTACCGCTTGAATTTTTACGATTCTTGTGTTATTATCTTGCCTGCCATAAGGTGTATAGAAAGCGCATTTGGGGAATGTGCTTTTTCTGTATTAAGTCCCCGAAATTACCCCCCTGGAATTCCATTCGAAGGAGCAGGGAGAAATTTTTTTTATATGCCGATCACTACGTGAAAGAATGAGGAAATCGAAATGGCATCAACTCTGTATATAACCGAAGAAGGATTAAAGAAACTTACTGAAGAATTGGATTATTTGCGCAAAGAACGCCGCCAGGAAGTAGCGGATCGCCTGCACAACGCGATTGACGACGGCGCTGATGTGCTGGAAAATGCCGAATATGAAGCTGCGATGAATGAACAGGCTTTTGTGGAAGGCCGCATCAGTGAATTGGAGATGATGCTGTCCATGGTCAAGATTGTCGACAGCCACCATACCAACAAAGGCATTGTGGAAATTGGCAGTACGGTTACTGTGCAGGAGGAAGATTTTGACCCTGAGGTGTATCACATTGTGGGATTGGCCGAAGCAGACGCGGACGCCGGGAAGATCTCCCATGATTCCCCCCTGGGCAAAGCCCTGATGAACCATAAAGCTGGCGAGATGGTGAAAGTTAAAGCGCCAGCCGGTGTGTTTGAAGTCAAAATTTTAAAAGTGGACTGAAGTAATTATTACAGGTGGTATTGATGGATTTTAACGAACTCGAACAGATACGCGCAGAAAAAATTGATGTTCTTCGGTCGGCTGGCATTGAACCGTATCCCACACGAGCAAAGCGCACACATACCACCCAACAGGCCAAACAGGCGTTTGAACAACAGGAAACCATTGAAGGCGCTGACCCGATCCGGGTGACGTTGGCCGGGCGGGTGCGTGCCATGCGCCCCATGGGGAAAATTTGTTTCATCCATATCGAAGACATCGATGGCCGCCTGCAATTGTTTTTCCGCGTCAACGAGGTTGGCGCGGAGGCAATGAAGCTGTTGACGGCGACGGTGGATCTGGGCGACTTCATTGAAGCCAGTGGTGAAATGGTGCGTACCCGTACCGGGGAGGTTTCACTGCTGGTCCATGCATATACAATGCTGGCCAAGGCAATCACGCCGCTGCCAGCTGGCAAAGATGAAATTGTTGACGGAGAATTAATCCAGCATGGCGGATTGAGCGACCCTGAACTGCGCTATCGTCAGCGCTATGCAGACCTGGCTGTCAACCCGGAGGTGCGAGAAATATTCCGCATTCGCGCTAAAACCATCCGCGCATTGCGCTGCTTCATGGACGACCATCAATTCCTCGAAGTGGAAACTCCCATCCTGCAGCCGATTTACGGCGGTGCTGCAGCACGCCCGTTTGTGACCCACCACAACCAGCTGCACCAGGACCTCTATCTGCGCATTTCATTTGAGCTGTACCTGAAGCGCCTGGTGGTGGGCGGGTTGGAGCGGGTGTACGAGATCGGGCGTGATTTTCGCAATGAAGGCGTCAGCTTCAAGCACAACCCGGAATTTACCCAGCTGGAGTTCTATTGGGCATATGCTGATTACCTGCAGGTGATGGAATTAACCGAGAAAATGATCTCACAGGTTGCCATGGCTGTGCTGGGAACCATGCAGATTACCTTTGACGGGAAAGAGATTGACCTGACCCCACCCTGGAAACGGGTGAATTTGCGCGATGGTTTGATCGAAGCCACCGGGATTGACATCCAGCAGTATCCGGATGGCCCTTCGTTGGCTGCAGCGATGCAGGAGAAGGGGATCGCTGCCAATCCACAGATGCCCCGCGGAAAGTTGATCGATAAATTATTGGGTGATCACCTGGAACCGACATTTATTCAACCGACATTCCTGTATGATTACCCGATAGACATTTCCCCGCTTGCCAAAAAAATCCCCGGCGATCCGACCATGGTGGAACGCTTTGAGGGTTTCATCGGGGGGATGGAATTGTGTAATGCCTTCACTGAACTCAACGATCCGATTGACCAGGAACAACGCTTCCTTGAAATGGGCAGGGCGTACGCGGAAGATGATGACGAGAACAACCCGATGGATGAAGACTACCTGAAGGCAATGTGCTACGGCATGCCGCCCCAGGGTGGTTTCGGCATGGGAATTGACCGGCTGGTGATGCTATTGACAGGAAAACGCTCCATCCGCGAGGTACTGCTGTTCCCCCATTTGCGGGAACGCGACCGCACGGGTGAATCATCTGATTCGTAGTTTCATAATTGATAAAAAACAGATCAATCCCGGTACGATCCTGTTCGCGCCGGGATTGTGTTATTAATGCCCTTATTCCTGTAACAGGCGTTGGCGATTTTTCGGACTGTATTGGCGCTTAAGCCACATGCTCAAGCCATCCAGGCCGGGAAACAAAACCCGCTCGGTGATGTTGGCCTGGTCCAGTTTGTCGCGCACTTCCCATTTGAAATCCGCGGGGATGATGATCTTGCGCACCAGTTCCGGGTACTGCCTGAGCCAGTCGTCGAACGAAAACGAGGGGTCAGACATGAAAGAAAACAGCGCATACTGGTTGACAATGCGGTCATCGATTGAGGGCGGTTCCATGAATACCGGGAAGACTGTGCTGTAATGGTGTTTGAGGTCTTTCAATTGGTGAATGCTGGCGGAAAGGATGGTGGTGGTGAACACATCTCCGCCGTATTCTTCCAGACGCTCACGCAAATCCTGGGGCAGGAAATTCTGAGATTCGAGAAAATTAACCATCCAGATGCAGCCGTCAATGTCATACTTTTCTATGTCGCGCGTGGCAAAATGGCATGCCACCAGGGGGGAGTAGGTCCAATCCAGCAAACGGGTGGGCAGGCCGCGGTGCTGGGCAACCGCCAGCCAATCCCAGATCGAGTCCTTTTCCACCACGTCCCGATGGGCATATTTGCGGAAATTGCGCAGCAGGTGCTGTTCCATGGCCAGGTAATTCCCGCCCAGGCGGGAAAGGGCGGTTTCCAGGCGGTATTCCACATCTTCCACACCGCGGAAAACAAACGGCGACCGGTAGCGGTCGATCCCGGCATCATAAGCGCCCCAATAGAGCTGCTCTTGCAGTTCATTCCAGCTGTGAACAACAATTTTCTCCATGGTTAGATTGTAGCAGATCGCTGCCAATTTCAGAAAGGTGATTTTTTTATGTCTCTCCGACCAACCGCAGTCGAAGCATCCTGTCAGGCTGGGTGTGATAAATCGATGGTGGTTGTGGTATGTGAAGCATAGGGGGATCCTTCGACTAAAACTCAGCTCCGCTGAGTCTCGCTCAGGAAAGCAAGTAACGGAAATGTATCATGCTGAAGGGATCGCCTTTACTGCACCAATAGAAAATACTATAAGACAGAGTAGCGAGAGAAATTTTTTTACAGGCGAGTGCAAGCCGTATGCTTGCACTCGCCTGTATCTGTCATGATAGTTTTATCATAGCGCAGGTTGCAACCAAAATACAATCATGAGCGTCCAGGTTAATAGCGATGTGCTATTTCGGCAAAGTACGCATAGTGCCTAAATAGACTCAGATCAGTTACTTCATCGTCTATAAATGGAATGCGTGTAGCCATTGGCACCCAACCATCGTCTCGATTATAGGTTTTTTTGCTAGCTTGCTCTGCTGGACTTAGGTCATTGCCATATAGCTTTAGCGCATAGCCATAGACAATAATTGGAAATTGATCCGGATTGCGCATAGTCTCGGCAAAATTGGTAAATGATTTGGTGTATTCATCGTTTTCAATTCCATGGGTGTTAACTTTGGCCTGATTAAAGCTAAACCAGTGACCGCCAAAAGCGTTGGGAACAAGCACTAATGCCTGAGTAGCACTACCCTCAGGTTGTTGAGCCAGAAAAATGCCATGCGGTCTGGTAATATCAATGCCATCATAAACAATCGGAGTTAATGCTTTATTTTCGCGAATGACTGAAGATATGCCATGATTTTGTGTTCTTTCAAAGGTTAGCCAAGGCAGGGAGTTGAATTTGATTTGATTTTCATTTAGGCCCACCAGCTGTTCATAGGCGGCATACTGCATATTCCAGACTCGCTGCCTGTCTTGCTTGCCTTTTTCCCCTTCGCGGATGAAAAAGGGTGCATCGGTGATGACTTCCACATCCATGAGGGCACTAAGTGTTCCCAGCTTGCGCTCAGAAAAGAGCCTGTCCCAGGTTTCATAGGAGGGTTGCCAACCCTCGGTAGGGTCATATTCGATTAATCGCAACTCGATTTCACGAATTTCAGTTTCATTTTCGTTTATCGGCACTTCGACTGTTTTGGTGACGTAGTAGTAATAGGTGTCTTCAGGATTACTTTTGTCTGGCTTGTGCAGCACGCCACCGTGATGCTCAACAAAGGCAAGCATGGCTTGCTGTGATTCAGGGATAGGCGGCACCAGGTAAGCAAACTCGCCTGTCTCTTCATTCCACGCCATCAGCGCTTCCCCTGCTTCGTTGGTGGGGATCCATTGATCGGTGTGAGGAATATACACCCCCTGCGGGATATCATCTGCCAGCTGGAACAGGTACCAATGCCCGTCCGCGGGGTTGTAGGTCAGCCCTGGTTGGCTGCCCTCTGCCAGCAGCACCAGGCGTGCCTGGCTGTCGGGCTGCCAGATGCCCCAGGGCAGCATGGCACCCTGCGGGGTGAAGTGCCCGTAGACCCCGTTCTCCCGGGCAAGATACAGCAAGGTGATGAGTGATCCATCTGCTGCCTGCTGGATAACCAGAACATGATCCTGCTCTGCCTTGAACGCCTGCATGGCAGCCTCGTACAGGGCTCTGGCTTCGGCCTCAGTGTCTGCCGTGAAAGATTGAGCATCCTCTTCGAGCAGGTACAGGCGGTGCCACTGGGCGTATTCTGCCGTAAACCGTTCTTCTTCCGGGATCTCCGCCAAACCATCTATCATGGCAGTATACACCGGCGGGTGCAAGGCTTCTGTCTCGTTCACCAGGGGCGGCTGCGGCAGGTAGACCACCGGCACCGGCGTGGCTGTCGGCTGGGGGGTTGAGGTCGGCTGTGGACTGGCAGTCGCCATGGCTGCGGGGGTGGCTTGTGCCTTGGGTGCACAGGCTGCCACCACCAAAGCGATCATGGTGGTCAGGCTGTGGCGCAAGAAATATCGGCGATCGATCGGCTGTTTCATCCTCACCTCTACCCGGAGATTGTTTTGAGAATTATAGCAGAAGGCTGGAGTGAGAAGGGATATTTGACATTTCAGAACGGTGTCTTCCAGGGGATTTCCGTGTTGGAATCTGCGTTAAGTCGGAGATGTGGATGGCTCCGGGTCCGGGATCGGGTTAATGGTCCACATCAACCCGCCCAAAAAGCGGATGCCGGCAAAGATCAGGATCGTCGCCGGTAAACCGATCCAACTGGAAATGTAGGTGCCCAGCACCGGGGCAAGGAAGGCGTTGACATTCTGCAGGGTGGTATACATGGCAGTATAATCATCGCGCTTGTCGGCAGGGGTGACAGACAGCAACAAATTGGTGTGGCTCAGACCCAGGCCAGGCATGAGAAAACCGACGACCACCTGACCGATGGCAATGGCGGTTAAGTTCTGTGAAATGGCGACGACCAGCGGGAAAATCGGCCGCATCAGGGCGGTGATTTTCAGGGTCTTCTTGCGGCCGTATCGGGGAATTAATTTTGCCCACAACCCAAACCCGATGATGTTGGCAACGCTGCTGGTGGAACCAGTCAGTCCCAGCCAGCTGTCACTGGCGTTCAGTGTATTGACGTAATAAATGGAGAACAACGGCATCACGCCCCATAAGCCAAAATCCATCAGGAAGGTATTGATGGAAAATTTCAGGAAGGGCTCATTCTCACGGAATTCACGGAGTGTGTTCTTCAGCCGCTGCCACAAAGAAACTTTTCCGGGTTGAACCCCTGCCGGTTGGGCCTCTGATTGTTGATCATCAGATTCGATCTTCATCAGATACAGAATACTGATCAGGGACAACACAAATGTAACCAGGTACATGATCTGGTAATTCAACGGGAACAGGATCGAATCCAGCCACAACCCAAGCAGGAATACGGTGACCGATCTGACAGCATGGAAAACCTGGTTGCGCATGGCAAAAACGGCGGGTCGTTGTTCAACCGTGATCGCGGTTGCCTGGATGCCGATGAAACCGATGTTGAACACTTGCAGCGGCAGGGTGAACAGGATTAACGTTGCCACCGCCATCGAACTCTGCGGTAACCCCAGGCCTTTGAGCCAGGGCAGCAGTGCGATGGCCAGGTAACCAAAGCGGTGCAGGGTCAGGCTGCCCATGATCAAATTCTTTCGGCGCCGGCTGCGCTGCAGCACTTTGGCAGCCGGTATCGATACGATGATCGAAATCAGGGCGGGCAGTGAGGTGAGGAACGACACCTCCTGGTCGCTGGCACCCAGGCGGATGATATAGGCGGCATTGAAAGTGGTGGCAGCATTCAGGAAGGTGGCCCACAGCATTTCAATCACCAGGTAATAGCCGTTGCGCTGGTGGCGGGAATCCATGTTGACATGGAGAAAGCGGGTGACTTCCTGCTGCAATCGCTTAAAGATGGATGTCCGCTTTTCCCGGGCAATGATCGGGGTTGGTTCCAGTGGATCAGTCATCATCAGGTCCGTATATGATTGTACCTGATATTTCCGCGTACCCCGAAAGGTGAAAAAGCCTTACATCTGCCGCCGGGTTTGATCCTGCGGCTGGAGAGCCTCTTTCAGGCTGCCACACCCATATTTTAACAATGCCAGGCTGTCTGCTGCATCCGGGGCAACAAGGGCAGAGATGCGCATATGCGCTTCCAGGTGCGGGATACCGCTGCCACTCGCCTCTGGTGCAAAATGGCGGGTGAGTGCAACGGCAGCCGTAGCCAGCGCGGCAACCACCACAACCGGAATGACCCATCCCCACCTGGGGTATTGATGCGACCACTCCAGCAGAGAATTACGCACCAGATCCGCGCCTGTCAGGGCAGCGCGGAACGCCAACGCGGCGATCCCTGCAACTGCGCCGACCAATGCTGCGCGAGGAAATATCCAGCGGCGCTGTTGCCGGATATCAAGATGTTCCCGGATTTCTGAGCGAAAGAGATCTTCCTCGCCGGGCCTGGTATTCGCCTGGGAATCAGGAATTGTTCCATTCATGCATTCGCCGTCCTTCCAGCCATGCAGATTGATTTGGGATGTTTTGATTGTACACCATCACCCTGTTCGATCCTTTGGCGCGTCAGTCAACAGCCTGGCTTAATCAGCCTGCATGACCGCAGCCCGGTCGAAATCCTTGATCGGGAAGATGGTCCACATCAGCGCACCAATCAGGCGCACCCCGGCAAAGATCAGGATCGTGGTTGCTGCGCCCAGAACTGCTGCGATTGCCGTGCCGATGAGAGGGCTGACAAAAACGCTGACATTCAGGATGGTGGAGTACAAAGCGGTGTATTCCTCGCGCTTATCCGGCGGGGTAATTGTCAGCAGCAGGGAGTAATGGCTGAGGTCCATCCCGGGCATGATCACCCCCGTGATGGTCGATATGACCAGGATCGCGGTCAGGTCACCGGTCAGGCCGACAACGAGCGGATATACCGGCCGCAGCAGGGAAAGGTATTGGAGCGTTTTCTTCCGCCCAAAACGCTGCATGATCAATTTGCCAATCGAGAATCCGATGATGTTGGCCACGCTCATGGCTGCGTTGGAGGTTCCCAGCCAGGCATCCGTTGCGCCGAGGTCATTCACAAAATAGATCGTAAAGAGGGGGATGATCGCCCACAGGCCGATGTCCATCACAAATGTGTTGATGGTAAACCGGAGAAACTGCGGATTCTGACGCAGATCGCCCAGCGTTTCCTGGATCCGTTGCCCCAGCGGTTTTTGTTGTTTCCTGGTTGGAATGTCCACGGCAGGCGCTGGCGCGGACTTTCGTTCCGGCACTTCCAGCTTGACCAGGTACCAGGTGCTGAGCAAGCAAATTAAAAACGTCACCAGGTACATCAACTGGTAGTTCAGGGGAAACACCACGGCATCCAGCCAAAGGCCCAACAGGAACACAGCCACTGCGCGTACCGCCGAGAACACCTGGTTGCGCATCGAAAACACCGCGCCACGCCGTTCTTCCGAAATAATTTCAGCCTGGATGGAGATGAAACCAATGTTGAAAAATTGCGCCGGAATGGTGAATACAATCAGCATCACCACCACCAGTGTGCTCTGGGGAAGGTTGAGGAACTTCAGCCACGGCACGAGCGCAATCAGCAGGTATCCCATGCGGTGCAGCGCAATGCTACTCATCACCAACCGTTTTTTGTGCGCTGCCTTCTGCAGGATGCGCCCGGCCGGAATCGATACCAGGATGGCGATTAACGCAGGAATGGAAGTGAGAAAGTTAACTTCTTCATCCGAGGAACCCAGGCGCAGGGCATAAGCGGCGTTAAACGCAGTGGCTGCTCCCAGGAAGGTCGCCCAGAAGATTTCGACGACCATATAATAGGCGTTGCGGTCATCCCGGTTTTCTTTATTAATGTGCAGGAATGACAGCAACCGCTGTTCAAGTAAATTGAACACGGTTGGTTTCTTTTCTTTACCGTGAATGACATTGCCTGTGTTGGTATCGGTCATGGCAGCTTTGGGTTTACCACTGTTCATATTCGGCGATGCGCTGGCGCCAGGCATCTGGTACGATGATGCTGGTTTCTGCCCGGAAATCGTAGGCGACATTCACGGTTTCCGCTGTCGCACAGATCTCTCCGGTGACCGTATCGACGATTTCAAATTCAAATTGGAGGCTTTTGGTGCCGATTTTGGACACACGGGCCTTGACAACCGCCTTTTGCCCAAGGAACAAAGGTTTTCGGTAGCCAATATGGACATCTGCCACAATTACACCGAGGTCCAAAAAAGAATGTCCATCCCACAGCCCCAGGTGCTGTAAATACGCGAGACGGGCGCTTTCAATATAGGTTGCGAACCGGGTGTTGTTGACATGCCATTGGGCATCAATATCGCTGTAACGAATTTCGATCGGATGTTGAAAATGGAATTCACCCATAACTACCTCTAATTGGAAATCTATGCTGAATGAAATTATACAAGATTAACGCACATCAAAGCAGTTCAGTTCCTGTGAGAACGCCAAACGGCAGCCAAACGTATCCCGCCGGAAGTATTCCCCAGGACAATAGGTTCAGTGCGAGTCAATACAGCTGGGTGTTAAAATCAATCCGGGTGCGGGTGCGGAATGTGATCTGATTGCGCCCGTTTTCTTTGGCGTAATACAGGGCTTCATCAGCAAGGTTGAAGATTTCTTCATAGGTAAGGGAACCTGTCTTTGGAAAAAAGACGGCGCCCATGCTGATGGTGGGGGAAAGCATGTCACCGCTCTCCACCTCAACTGGCTCACTGGTGACATTTTTCACCGCCCGGTCGAGGATCATTCGTGCCTGATCATCATTGACGTCCGTGAGAAAGAGGATAAATTCATCACCACCAAACCGGCCAAACAGGTCGGTTTGGCGGATGGCATGGTTAAATATGACCGTGATTTGTTTCAATACCACATCCCCCACCTGGTGGCCGTAAGTGTCATTGAATTGTTTGAAGTGGTCCACGTCAAACAAGGCGAAACAAAAGGAATGATCGCTGTCCTGGTGATGGTTCAGCCATTGCGTAACCGCAGTTTCGATGGAACGGCGGTTATGGATTCCGGTCAGGGCGTCATTTCTTGCCAGCTGGTTGGTGGTGTTCAGCCTGCGTACCAGGGGCGTGATGTCGTGCAGGATTACCAGTGAATTGCCGTGGTGTTCGTATATGGAGGTGTCGAATTGTTTGTCGTGATATCGGAACATGAAACGCAATTTCAACCTGCGTGAATCCTGTTGGGTGTCGGGTGTGTTCCGATGAACAGTATCTTCCAGGCGGGCGGCCAATTCGGGAAAGATGCTTTGAAGTGGGTTTCCTGCGGCGCGCCGCCACTCCTTGTTCATGATCGTGCTCATTTCATTATTCATATCCAGGATGATGTTCTCCGGGCTGAGGACAAGGATGGCATCGTGGATGGCATCCAGGATATCCATCCGTGAGATTGGAACCAGGTTGATATTGTTGGCACGCAACGCCGATAATGTAAAAGCAAGGCCAGGCAAAACCGTGAAAATTGCCGACACTGGCAACGGGGTGATCCTGATGTTAAAGGTGCAAAGCAGATGATAACTGACCATCAATATTGTGAAATATGCGAACATATTGATCGGTCTTCGAAATGCTTGATGGGTAAGCAGCCTGTACTGGAATATCCGAAATAACGCATACAACAAAATGACGGCATCGATGCAGATCATAACCGCAAACAGAGGGCCGTATTCCCGCTGTAACAGTACTGTACTGCCGTAGGTTGCAGGCTTCAAAGACAAATAGAACAGTTTGTGGAACGGATTTGTCCAACACACCACACTGAACACAGCCGCGAGGGCGAGCAGGATGAATTTTGCCCAATTGTCAATATGGTTTTCGAGATAATAAAAGATAAATATCAACATCCAGGCAATGGTAAAAACGCCGGCGGTAGCGCCCAGTGTGCTCCAGAACACCATCCAGGCCTCTTTGGGGGTCAACACTTCAAAAACGCTCAGTAATATCCAGGTTAACCCAAAGGCAAGGTATATGCTCAGGTAAACAAGGTGGGTTGCTTTGCCGTAACGCCTTAAGAAGCAAATCAGCCCGATGATAAGAAAAACCAGTGTAATGGAACCAATGAAATAGAGCCAGAATTGAGCCACGGAAGTCCCCCGTTATGTTGGTACATTGAAATGAAGTCAGTTCGAAATCTTGTCTGACCTTTATTGTAGCATGAAGTCCCTTAATCTATATGAATGAATCGTTCCTTATTCATATATTACCGATGCGATGGGCTGGCATATGGAAAAATGCTGACGCGCAAATGGGTACAACCATAGGGTACAAGGCGGATATAATCAATCTCATCTGCCAAATGTTCACCCAATGTATCGGGTTCGGGCAAATCTGGGGTTAATTGGAAGTTTCCCCGCACTGGCGAGCTTTTCCCAAATGTGGGGAGCAAGCCAAACAGAGTGGTGCCGGGTTCGCGTTCCACGACCCGGGTGTTGAGCATCTTCCACCCGACAACTTTGCGCGCCGGAACACGCAGTTCAATCGGCGCATTTGCCAGGCTCCATGGTTCAGGAGAAACCGGCCGGTAGATGATCTCGACCTCATTTTCGGGATGCTCTTCATTGATGGCAAGTGCGTAATTCCAGTCGCTGACGGGGTACAGGTTCCAGGCGGGAAAATCGGCTGTGGCTCTCTTTTCCTGGCGGTCTTCCTGCCAATCTTCTTCAATACGGAGCGCATATACCAATGGGCCGCGTTCTATGCTGATCCCTCCGTGGTTCCAGCGGCGGGTGGTGATCTTCATTGGAAGATGGAGCGTGATGATATCATATGGCGCGAATTCCCGCTCGAGGGTTACAAATGTGCCGGGTTCCAATCGCTGGTTAACATTTCTACCGTTGACCATCAGTGTCGGCTCATGCGTCCATTGGGGGATTCGCAGGTGGAAAGGAAATGCTACCGGGTTGTCGCAGCGGATTTCAAAATCAATACGTTCCGAGAAGGGGTATGCGGTTTGCTCGATGATTGTAACCGGCTGCTGTTTTCCCCCCAGCGCGAGTGAGATGCGGCTGGGGCCATACAGCACGGCAGCCACACCATTTTTGCCATCCGCCAGCCACATCCGGCTGGCATAGTTGGGCATCACCCGGTGGACATTCCCTGCACAACACTCCGTTCCAGGATTGGGTCGGTACGACATC
Source organism: Anaerolineae bacterium (assembly GCA_013314735.1). Classification (GTDB taxonomy): domain Bacteria; phylum Chloroflexota; class Anaerolineae; order Anaerolineales; family Anaerolineaceae; genus SpSt-1165. The sequence goes on along the minus strand of JABUFD010000004.1, from coordinate 147,748 downwards.
CATTGCTTACCCCGCATGTAAAGATTGTGGTTGGAGTAACGGTCAGCAATGACCTGGTTGGGGCAGGAGAAATATTGCAGTGCTTTGAAATCATAGGTTACCGCGCCGGGGAGCGCGTTGAAACAGGCGCGCTCAATTTTGTCAGCGTATTCGGCTTTGCCGCTGGCTTCCAGCAGGTATCCAACCGCCCAGGTATAATCGGCGATATCGCAGGTTTCGTGGCTGTCCAATGGATCCATTCCCTTCAAGCCTTCTGTAGAGGAATGGATGCCATCCACCAGCATATGGTATTTATCGATTTTCCGGTAAGCATTTTCTACCGCCTGCCAATAGTGCTCTTCTCCGGTGTAGATGTACAGCAAGGCGGCGAGTTTGCAGATTTCATTGTAAGTCACGCCGTGTTCATGCCCGGGTTGGTCCTGCATCATCCCCTCAATGGTAATATCCTGATGGCGGTTGGGCGGTAACTTGATCCTCTTTTTCAGCTTGATACCCAACGGCCCTTTCGCAGTAAACGTAACAGGAGTATCGCTGTCTGACCGGGAAAATTTTTGGTAAGCCTGCAGAGCGAGTTTCAGCAGTTCGGGATTGCCGGTTTTCTCATACGTCCAGAGCATTCCCTCCACATTGCATACATCCCGTTCTTTCGAATGGTCATTCGTGTCGGAAGTATAATGTGCCTCCAATGCTCGGGGAATGCGTTCATCGCCGGTGGCTGAGTGATGCGCCATTAAAGCGCGGAAGAAAACGGCATGGGGCCAACGGTTAAGGGGGGTATCGTTGGATTTCAACACCTTCGGCCCAAGGTATCCATCTGCATCCTGGTGCATCAACACATATTCAATGGGTTTACGCGCCTTTTGGATTAAGAACTGGTCTTTCAGCAAATAAGCGCAGCGTGTCATACCGTCATACCAATAGGCAGTTTGCTCGAAAGGAATCCACTGCCACCACAAGGGGCTTTCACCCCGGTTGGGAAATTGTTCCATCGCCCAACCGTCAGTATTGAACGGGAACCCGGCAGCCTCGAGGTGTCCGGTGAGGCCGTTGCGCTGGTTGAGCAGGTAACGGTGGAGCCAGCCCTCCGGTTCGATGGCATGCAACGGCAGAGGGTAGAGCCTGGAAAATTTTCGTACAGCGACCATTGGTGCACCTCCAAGCAGAAACAAGCGGGTTACGTTTCCATTAATATATCATACTGCCTGTCAGCCGGGCGAAGATCATCTGGCCCAGGATGATCTGATGATTCGTTGACACCCTTGAACACGGTTTGATATACTCAGATTGTGGTAACGATTCCAGACAGTGGCCGTCCTTGATGCGGTATTTGGTGGAAACTGGAGGAGAGGAGATACCGTGGTAACCATCAGTGATGTCGCCCGGTGCGCGGGTGTTTCACCCGTAACAGTATCCCGCGTGGTCAACCGTTCCGGCTATGTCAGTGAAAAAACACGGCAAAAAGTCGAAAAGGCGATCAAGGAGCTGGGATATATACCCAGCGCCATGGCGCGCGGTTTGCGGCTGAACCGCACGTATACCTTTGCTCTGATCCTGCCAGATATCACCAATCCGTTCTGGACCACGGTTGCGCGCGGGGTGGAAGATGCCGCCCAGCAGCGGGAGTACTCCATTCTTTTGTACAATGTCGATGAAGACATGCATAAACAGGAACGCGCTCTCGAAACGGTTTTATCACAACAGGTGGATGGTGTGTTGATCGCACCGCATGATGGGCTGGTCAGTCACTTGCAGCCACTGCGAATGCGTAGCGTACCCACTGTGATTGTGGACCGCCGCCTGAATGAGGTGGTACCGGATTGGCCTGTGGATATTGTCCGCGGCGATTCCATTTCGGGGGCCAAAGCACTGACCACGCACTTGATTTCACTGGGTCACCGCAAAATCGCAATGGTATCGGGTGATGAGCGCACCACAACCGCCCAGGATCGTGTGATGGGGTACCGGATTGCCTTGCAGGAAGCAGGAATCTCCTGTGATGAAAATTTGATCGTGTATGGTGAGTTCCGCGTTTCCGCTGGTGTCGAAATGACGAATCATCTTATGGAACGCGGCATTAATTTTTCCGCGATCTTCGCGGGCAACAATGCGATTGGGATGGGCGTGGTGCGCGAGTTGATCCGAAGGGGCATTCGTATCCCGGAGGAGATCGCCCTGGTTTTTTATGATGATTATGCCAATGCAAGTGAATACTTCCCCTTCTTCACCGTTGTAACGCAAAATGCTTATCAGATCGGCAGGACGGCTGCCGAATTACTGATCAGTCGTGCTACAGGAGAGCACAGCGAACCACGCGAATTCATCCTGCCTTCCAGATTGGTAACACGGTATTCCTGTGGCTCCATGCTGGATGATCATCATCAATCGCTGTTAAGTCTGCCGATTGTGAACCCGAAGGACCTGAAGGAGGTGGTTTGGGAGGTCCCTCTGCTGTTGCCGTACCCAGCTTAACCGCCCTGTTTGGAACCATTTGACCGCCTCCATTGCTGAAAATCTGATACACTTAATGCATCGATTAATCATTCCCATAACCACAGGCAGGAGTGCGCGACAATGAAAAAACTGGTTGGTGTATTGACGGCAGGCGGAGATACGCCTGGCTTGAATGCCGCCTTACGCGGCCTTGGCAAGGCTTCGCAGGAAGCCTTTGATATGGAAGTAATCGGCTTTTATGATGGTTTCCGCGGGTTGATGCAAAACCGCACCATTCGCCTGGACGGCGCCACCCTGTCCGGCATTCTGACCATCGGTGGGACGATTCTCGGCACCAGCCGGGATAAGCCCAACAAGATGCCGGTGGGCAACCAGATTCTGGATATGACGGATGCCATGGTGGATACATACGAAAAACATCACCTGGATTGCCTGGTATGCATGGGAGGTGGCGGTACCCACAAGAGCGCGTTGCTGCTGATGGAGCGCGGTTTGAACGTGGTGACTTTGCCAAAAACGATTGACAATGATGTGGCGAAAACGGATGTTACTTTTGGTTTCGACACTGCCATGGGGATCGCCACAGAGGCTATTGACCGACTGCATTCTACCGCTCACAGTCACCACCGCATCATTGTGGTTGAGATTATGGGACACAATGCTGGCTGGCTGGCGTTGGGCGCCGGAGTAGCGGGCGGTGCGGATGTGATCCTGATACCGGAAATTGCGTATGATATTGAGAAAGTAGCCAATGCGATCACCATGCGCAGCCGCCGCGGCAAGCGCTTCTCGATTGTCGCTGTTTCCGAAGGTGCCATGTCATTGCAGGATGCCGATCGGAAAAAAGCGCTGGAAGAAAGCCTGGAGGAGGCGGAACTGAAGGGAGTCAAAGGGGAGCGCGAGAAACTGAAGGCTGAATTGGCGGGGTTCGAATCGACGCAGATGACCAGTACACTGGGACTGGCCAACCAGCTGCAGGAACTGACCGGCCTGGAGGCGCGCCTGACCATTTTGGGTCATCTGCAGCGGGGTGGTGCACCGTCCGCAACCGATCGCTTGCTGGCAACCCGCCTGGGCACCACGGCTGCCCGGTTGATCCATGAAGGCAAGTATGGTGTGATGGTGGGGGTGCAGGGGGAGGAAACCGTGGCTGTCCCCATCGCAGAGGTTGCTGGAAACCGGAAAGTGGTTCCGCAGGATCATCCGTGGATCGAGAGCGCCCGGTTTGTGGGTACCAACCTCGGCGACCATTAATTGTGCATCTCGATGCCAGCCCAAGCAATGTGCTGAGGCTGGTTGGATTGGCTTGAAGCTGACTGCCAGTGTTAATTGTGGCAGGATCGGTTTGTGCTACCTTGCGCAGGATGTATAGGGATCGATAGGGAGGTGTTTCGATGGATTTTTTTGAAGCGATAATTGCAGGAATGCCGCTGTTGCAATGGGGGGTGTATTTATTGTTGTCGGCTGGCATTTTTTTTATTCTCAGGATGGCAATTCACCTGACCGCGAACCGGATGGGACGGCAGGTGAACAGAACTCCAACAGAGGTCGATCATTTTCTTGTGCGGCTGATGCGGCGCATACGGGGATTGTTCCTGGCGGGAATCGCACTGTGGGGAACCAGTCACTTTTTTCCCATCGAAGATGGCATCCAATCGGCCATCAATCTTGGAGCGATGCTGCTGGTATTGTTCCAGGTGGGTGTTTCTGCCAGTGTCGTAATCGAGTTTCTTTTACGCCAACGGATGGACCCCTCCGAAAACCAGGCACGCCAGGAAACGATTCGCTTGATGGCTAAGATCATCAGCTGGTTTGTGTGGGCTGTATTGGTGGTAATGGCAGTCGATAGTATCCCGGGTTTCGATGCCAACACGTTGATCACAACCCTTGGCATCGGAGGAATTGCGGTTGCGTTCGCGTTGCAGAATGTGCTCTCCGACGTAGCCTCGGCACTGACGATTGCTTTTGACCAGCCCTTCGAGGTGGGAGATGGCATCCAGGTGGGGGAGGTTGGGGGAACTGTTGAAAATATTGGATTGAAATCCACCCGGGTTCGTGCCTACGATGGGCAGCAAGTCATCTTTGCCAACAGTGACCTGCTGAAAAGCCGTATCAACAATTACCAGAGCCTGCAACGGCGGCGGGTCATGCTGAATCTGGGTGTGGTGTGTGAAACCCGCCTGGCCACGCTGGAAAAGATCCCTGCGATTGTGAAAGAGATTGTTGACAGCACGGCGGATGCCGAATATGCATGGTGTTATTTTACAGAACTGGGTGCCAGCGCCCATCAGTTCCAGGCGATGTATTGGGTTACTTCAGCGGATTACAACGTGTTCCTGCAAGCACGCCATACCGTTTTAATGGCGGTTTTGCATCGTTTTGCGCACGAAGGCATTGAACTGGCATACCCGACCCAGACTGTACTCCTGGGGGGGACCGCGCCTGGTCAGGGGGAATCTGAAACTTCAGGATGAATTGACCGGCTCGGTGTATCGCGGGTTTCAGGCACTACCATCCAGAAAGCGAGCATACTGACCATACCGATCGCGAAAAAGGCGAACCCGCTGGCTGTGAGGGAAAAGGCATCACTGATACCACCGACCACCAACGGGCAGGCAGCTCCTCCTGCATCCAGTAATAATATCCAGATCGCGAGGAATTCTTCGCGCTGACCGGCCGGAGCCAGGTCTGAACCCATCGTCATCATAATCCCCGAGCCGAAGCCATTACCCAGGCCAATCAATGCTGTTACGGCCAGCAGTCCCCAAAAACCGGTGGTGAACGGCATAAGCACCATTCCCAGCGACATGATGCCCACACATGGAATGGCAGCAGCGCGCCGCCCATGGCGGTCCATGATCGTTCCGGCACTGTAAAAATTCAGCATGTCAACCAATGACCCGATGGATAGGATCATTCCAATCTGTGATGTGTCCAACCCCAACACTTCTGAACCAAAGATCGGCACCAGGGTAAAACGGGCAAAGCGGACCACGGTGAGCAGGATACCGCCGCTGCCAGTACGCAGCAGCAAACCCGCGTTCGCTTTGGCCACGCGCAATAGTAAGCGCAAATTGGTCTGGGTGCGGCGTTGGGGCGCTTGTTCGGGTTTCATGCTGACCACGATCACAATGGCGGCAACAAGGATGAACCCCGCACTGATCAGGTGCGGAAGGCGCAAACCAAATGCGGCCGCCAGGATACCTCCCAGAGCGGGACTGATAATGCTCGACAGGCGGTTGGTTGCGCCCAGGGCAGATAACGACCGCCCGCGATTATTGCTGTTGGTGGCACCGGCGGCGTAGCTCAATCGGGCTGTCTGGTAAAAGGCGTGCCCCAGGCCTGTCACCACCTGGTACAGCATCACCTCAATCGGGGTTCTCGCAAAGAAAAATCCTGCAGTCCCAATGGCAACGGCGGTTAACCCCATTACCATCGAGGACTTTAATCCCAATCGGGGAATGATGATGCCACCCGGCAAAGTAAATAGCATTTTGCTGAAAGAACCCATGGAGAGCATCAAGCCAACCAGGGTGTAATCTGCGTCAAAACCGGCCATATAGATTGGTGTGACTGCGCTGAGCAAACCCGCCGCAAAGAAAACCAGGAACGAGGGGAAATAGAGCGAAGAGAACAGCGGATGTCCTACCACCCGTTGATGCAAACCGGGTTGATTTTGTGTCACGCGCCTTGCTCCCCTTTTCCTGCGGGAGAGATTTTCTTAAAAAGAAGGGTCGGGAGACTACCCTGATGGGTCAAAATACCTGTCACAAAACCACCTGCCCCTGCCAGCAGAATCATCCAGGCATGCCACGCTGGTATGTACCTCTGTGCTGGCTGCGCCGGCTGTAGAATCTGGAGGGCAAAAGCAGTATCGGCAGCATCCAGGAAGGGGTGTTCAGGGGCTGCTTCTGCGGCCCGTTCCCGAACGTGCCATAATGCCTTCTGAATGACCGAGGCATTCCCGTAGCTGCATTGTGGGTGGCCTGTTTCTGCCGGCAGCATCTGGAAACAGGTGATCAGCAGGTCTGCCTGGCCCTGCCAGGTGTTTACCTCGGCCAGTGCCCGGGTTTCAGTTTCCAGCGTTTGTCGAACTGTGTCAGTCCAGGCTGTGAGCATAGTGCGCGCTGCCTGGGGAGAAGTGCTGCGAACGGTCAACACCCAATGGTAAAAGTTTTGCTCCACTGTGCTGTGTTGACGGAATTCCTTTTCCGTCCATGCAATGCCCTCGTTTTGTCCCTGTGCCAGTGCAGCGGTTATTGTGTCCGGCAGCAGGAGTATCCTGCCAATGGAATTGGACAAAGCCAGCATCGATTTATCATTCCATTCGAGCGAAGTATGCTGGTCAAAGGTCAGCAGGATCGTGGATTGACTGATGTACACGGGCGGGAAGAACGCCAGAAGCAGGTTGGCAAAGCCTGTGCCAAGCAGGGCACAGGTGAACAGCCACCACCAGCGGCGGATCAGAGCGAGAACAGGTTTCATTTACTGGCAATTATACAGCAAGCAACGGCACTGCCACGGGCAGCATTTCAATTAATACTGTAATGATGCACCGCCTGGCCATCTGTTAATTTGCAGGCCAATGGTCTTTTGGGAAAAAAGCTTTGCAGCATTCATTGGCCAAGCATTTGTGCCAGTTGTTCCATCATTTGCTGGCAATAGCGATCAGCACGTTTGACCATTTCCCGCAGCGATAGGAAACCATGTGGAAGATTTCTGGCACGGATCAACATGACCGGTACGCCAGATGAATGCAGACGATCGGCATAGGCTTCCCCCTCATCCCGGAGAACATCCAGTTCTGCAGTAAGCACCAGCGCAGCCGGAAGACGGCTCAGATCAGCACACAGCAGCGGAGATGCCAGGATGTTGTTTCGGTCGTTTTCGATGGGGAGGTAATGGTCATAAAACCAGCGCATATCCTGTGTGGTCAGCAGGTTACCCTCACCAAAGGCAATGTACGAAGGCGTATCGAGTGTGCTTGCATTCAAGGCGGGATAGACCAATAATTGTGCCTTGATCAACGGACCTTGTTCATCACGGGCTTTGATGCAGACGGCGGCAGCTAGATTGCCACCGGCGCTGTCACCACCCACGACAATTTGGTGCGGGTTTCCGCGGAATTCTGCCGTATTGGCTGAGTCGGCAGCCCATTGGGTGACCGTGTAACAATCCTCCAGCGCAGCCGGGAAAGGATGCTCTGGTGCCAGGCGGTAGTCAACAGAGATCACGACCATTTTTCCATAGTTGCACAGTGAACGGGCAACATTGTCAGCGGTATTCAGATTCCCCAGCACCCACCCCCCGCCGTGGAAATACACCAATACCGGGAACGGACCAGGGCCGAGTGGCATATAGAACCGTACCGGGATGTCACCGGCAGGGCCGGGAACGCTGCCATTCCACACATTGGGAACTTTTGCCACTGGAGGACTGAACCGGCGGTACAGGACCATGCTCAATATATGGTCAGCACGTGCCTGGGCGGGTGATTTTGTCCACATCGCAGCGGCGGTTGGGTCGAACTGGATTACCTCCAGCAGTGATTTCATCTGCGGATCGAGCCTGCCCTCCGGCAGATCGGTCAGGTGTTGTTTGCTCCAATTTAAGGCGCGGATCCGTGATACAGCCAGGGTGATGTTGATGACCTGTGAGAGTTTCATGATTTCCTGTTATTGCTCTAGTGGTAACTGCGTGAATTGGTGGTAGTTGTAATCCATCACCGGGATGTACCCGATACGTTGATAAATGGCGTTTGAAGTTGGATTGCTCAGGTCCGTGAACAGGTTGCAATTACGGTATCCCGATTCCAGCAAACGCCGCGTCAGGGCACTGACGGCTGCGCTGGCATAACCGCGGTTGCGCAGGCTGGGGGGGGTATACACACCGCTGATCGATATTGTATGACGTGTGGGGCGTGTTTTCAACACCATGCTGACTGGATGGGTACCATCGGCCCAGACGAAACACGATTTTGCCTGCACCAGGTGCTTGATACGTCCCTTTGTGTTGGCGCCAGCCTCAGGCAGGCCCAATTCAGTTTCCATTCCCTGTGCCCATTCCACCAGGAGCGGGAATTCTTCCGGTGCCGGTTCGCGCAAGCTGCCGCTGGCTTCGGGTTGGTAACGGACCTCATTGCATTCATACAGCCGTTCACGGATGGCAAGGCGGGTTTGGGTGCCGGTGACAACCGACCAGTAATGCGCAAATCGATCAGCGAGATCGCATTCAGCCAGCACACCTGATGGATTCCAGTGATTCTGACTCAGGTCGGCGGCGAACATCCACAAGGAATCGCCGGCACTGCCCGGACGGTCATTGTAGAGCAGCAGGGCTTTGGGCGGCGTCTGCACGGCGGCAGCCAGCAGACCGTCTGTATTATGGGTGGTGCGCAGGTAAACTGGAGATGTGAAAAGTTCCGGTTGATCTCTAACGCTCATAGAAACACCCAGCATCAGGCTGTTGGCGCTTTCATTTTCCTCCAGGATTTCCTGCATGACAGATAAAAACGACTTTGCCTGCTGATAACTGACGATGATCATGGACGACCCATCCCTTGTCTAGATGTCGATTGAGATATCTTTATTATACAGGAACCACCGGCAAAAGCAGGATGCAAAAATCAGAGGCGGATCAATAACCCAGGTCCAGGTTCACCCGGTTGGGCATTGCTTCACCGCGTGCCGCAGCGTTGAGCATTTTCGCCATTTCACGGGCACGCAGGTGCTCTGCCTGCCCGGTTCCGCCGGCACCGCCGCGGTGAGGGCTCATCACCACGTTCTCCAGTTCATGCAGTGGGGCATCTGCTGGCAGGCAGGATTGCACTCCATGGGCGGGGTAGTGATACCACACATCTATCCCGGCTGCACGCAGTTTCCCATTGGTCAGGGCTTCGTAAAGTGCAAACTGGTCGACCACCGCACCACGCCCGACATTCACCAGCAGGCTGTCGTCCGGCATGAGCGCGAATTGTTCCCGCCCGATCATCCCCATGGTTTCATCAGTATGGGGCATGGTAATGATCAGGACATTGGTGCGGGGCAGCACCTGGTTCAACTTGTCCGGGGTGTACACTTCGGCTTTTAAACCGGGTTCAATCGGTTTGGTTGCATCCCGGCGTATTCCGATCACCTCCATACCCAATGCCTGGCAAACCCCGCCGACATGCTGACCGATTGCGCCGAACCCGAGGATCAAGGCGGTTTGCCCCCACAGGACATAATTGATCTGGTCGCTGTGTTCCCGTGGCGACCAGTCGAGTTGGTGCATTTTGCGGTCGACCGGTGGAATCTGACGTGCGGCAGCCATCAGCAGTGCCACTGCCATCTCGCCGGTAGTGACGGCGTTGTGATGTGAATTGTGCAGGCTGATGGATGGAAATTCCTTTAACAATTCCCGCAGGCGCGGGCTGACGCCAGCCCAGGGCATGATCACATGGCGAAGGGCCGGGCTGGCGGTAAGGTCTTCCCGGCGTGGATCGCCGTTGATGAGGACATGGTAATCATGACAGCTCTGGACGGCATCGCCATCAATCATGGTCACATTGGCATCCAGCAGCGGCCGTAACAAAGAAACGGTGGAGGCCTCGAGGGAGGTCTGACTGCTGACGCACACTTTCAATTCGGGTTTCATCGCTGGTTTGCTCCTTGTGTTTGATTCAGAAATGCTGGCTGCAGATACGGGATCAATGCCAGCAGAATCGCGTGTTCATATAATTCGGTTCGGTTCATGCGGTCATTGGTCAGCAGACCAACCGCGCCGTTGCTTTGCTTGGAATTGCTGCGTTGGAAAACGATATCATCCGCTTCCCCTAACTCTTTGCCCTGGCGTACCAATTCGACAATCGCTTCTGGCAGGGCAAACGTGCCAGAACGTGCCTGTCCCCATCTCTCAGCGCCATAGATACATACCCAGGCGAAGCTGAATATGGACCCCAGTTCTTTTTCCACACCCCCTTCGATTCCCAACCAGAAATCTGCCGCCGGCAGCACCTGCCGGGCGGCCTGCACCCGGTTATGGGCGCCCTGGTACGTTTCCATGCTGCTCATCGGTTGATCTCTCACCCCGGAAGGCACAGAACAGGAATGTAGAGAAAATTCATCTCCGGGGAAAGCCCGTGTGAAAGCCCGTAAGGCTGCCTGCTGTTTGACAGGATTTTTAGATGCGACCACGATTTTTTTGAGCATCCGCATCAACCTGCCTGCGGTTTAAAGGTGTACAAAATGCCGATGGTCAACGGCCCGCAGTGGCTCGATATGGTGCAGCCGGCAGTGGTCACCTCTATATGGTCAAAGGAAATTCGTTTGCGCAGTTCCTCGCGCAGGTAATCCACATCCTGCTCGATGCCATCTCCGCCGGAGTGCGTAATGAAAACCCGGTGGGGATCGATCTCTGCAAGGCGGTCATCCATCCGTTTCAGCATCGCGTTCAGGCCGCGCCGGCGTGTGCCGCGTGTGTTTTCAAGGACGTCCATGGTTCCGTCACTTTTGACATAAATGATCGGTCGAATTTTTAACATGCTGCCAAAAAATGACTGCAAGGCGGTGCAGCGGCCGCCAAGGTACAGGTAATCGAGCTTTTCCACCATGAAAGAAGCATACACTCTGGGTACCATGGCACGCACATCAGCTTCAACCTCATCCAGCGTTTTACCCTCCTTACGCAGTTGTGCGGCACGCAGGACCAGATGACCGATGGCGGAAGACAGGTTGAGAGAATCGATGACGCGGATGTCGCGTTTGGGAAAGTTGGCTGCCGCCATCAGGGCACTGTTATGGGTGGCAGAGAGCGATGAGCCAATGCCGATATACAAGATGGGACCAGCCAATTTTTCAAAGAACACTTCGAACTCTCCGGCTGAGATCGCCGAGGTTTTGGGCAATTCGCCGGTTGTCTCAACCAGCCGGTAGAGCAACTGGTTGTCAATATCCACACCGTCTTTGTACACTTTCCCACCGGCAAACACCGAAAGCGGGATAACATGGATTCCATGTTCGGCAATCAGCGATGGGGAGAGGTCGTTACAGCTGTCAGTCAGAATATTGAACATATCATACTCCTTTGGAAGGGGATGGTATACCTTGTATAAATGGTGCTGTGATCAGCTTCATGCTTTTCATTTTATCAGAAACCATCGCTGCATCCACACGGGCTGCGATTAAGTCAGGCCGTTGTGATGAGCCGTGAACCATAGTATTAACAACCTCGAAACCAACCATCGGGGGTATCATTGACCCTATCCTGTTACTCTGATGATGCCTCCGGGGGCGGGTGATCGAAACAGAATCCATCTGGCTGTGAAAATATTCAGGTTGGTCTTCGTCTGCGTGCACACCAGTGGGGGAGTGGTATAATAACGCGGCAATGAAGACCTATTACTTATGGACCGAAGGCTGCCAGATGAATGTGGCAGATTCACAACGGGTGGCTGCCGCATTGGAGCACCTGGATTATCAACACGTCAGCCGGGCGGAAGAGGCAGACGTGATTGTGATGAACACCTGCATGGTGCGCCAGAGCGCTGAAGATAAGGCGGTTGGGCGGCTGACTTCCTTAAAATCGCTGAAGAAGAAGAATCCAGCCCTGGTGATCAATCTGATGGGCTGCATGGTGGGGGTGAAACCGCGCAAAGAACTGTACGAGCGCTTCCCGTTTGTGGATGTTTTTTCCGCACCCTCAGACCCCAGGCCATTGATCGCCCATCTGTATCAACAGATGGGGCGTGACCTGGAGGAGGTCGAAACTTCCCGGCGGTTTGCCTGGCTGGATGGTGACATCCGCCTGCCTGCTGATGAAGCCGGACAGGCGGTGACCGCATTTTTGCCGATCATGGATGGCTGTTCTAATGCCTGTACCTATTGCATCATCCCCTCGCGCCGCGGTGGTGAAGAGAGCCGTCCTGCAGAACACATTCTGTCAGAAACCCGTGCCATGGTTTCGCAGGGTGTGAAAGAAATTACGCTGCTGGGGCAAATTGTGGATCGCTATGGACAGGACCAACCCGGTATGCCCAACCTGAGCCAATTGCTGCGCATGCTGCATACGATTGAAGGGCTGGAGCGCATTCGATTCCTCACTTCACATCCCAATTGGGTGACGGAAGAGCTGATGCGAACTGTGGCGGAATTGCCCAGGGTGATGCCGCATTTCGAGGTGCCGGTGCAGTCAGGCGATGACGAGGTACTGGAGAATATGCGCCGTGGGTATACTGCCGGGCAGTACCGCGAGCTGGTTGCGCGCATTCGTTCACTTGTTCCAGGGGTTTCATTTGGCAATGACATCATCGTGGGTTTTCCTGGCGAGACCCGCGAGCAATTCGAACACACGGTCGGCCTGATCGAAGAATTACGGTTGGATGTGATGCATCTGGCAAGGTATTCGCCCCGCAAGGGAACAGTCTCTGCCACCCGCATGGCGGATACGGTCAGCGAAGAAGAGAAGTGGGAACGCTTCCGCGTACTGGAAGAGCTACAGGAACAGATCTCGGTCGAGATCCATCAACGATACCTGGGTGAAGTGACCGAGGTGTTGTTTGAAGAGCGCCAGCGGGGACGATGGAAAGGGCGTAACCCGAACAACAAGCTGGTGTTTGTCGAGAGTGAAGCCGATTTGCGCGGAAAACTGCTGCCGGTGCGGGTGACCCTGGCAGGGCCGTGGTCGCTGGTGGGCGAATTGGTGGAAAGCGGGAAAACGGCTGAAAAAGCTTGACGAAGGGCGGAAAATTTGTTATCCTTCTGCCTCGTTGCGGATGCATACAGCCACAATGTTCAAGGCAATTACCTTGCAAAAAAACAGGTGGTTTGATATAATTTGTCCGCTACAAATGAAACTTAACATTGCGAAGATTTCTTCGCCGCCGTAGCTCAGCTGGCAGAGCAACCGCCTTGTAAGTGGTAGGTCATGGGTTCGAATCCCATCGGCGGCTTAGGTTGTCGGTCTGGAAGTGAGATTGGTCGGTATCGATCCGCATACAGGAGCGATCTCACTTGCGAACTGACAACGTTCGGAAAAAGAAATGGGCGGTTACCCAAGTGGCCAAAGGGACCTGACTGTAAATCAGCTGGCGACGCGCCTTCGGAGGTTCGAATCCTTCACCGCCCACTTTTTACGGCAAGCCCACATAGCTCAGTTGGCAGAGCACATTCTTGGTAAGAATGAGGTCATGGGTTCAAGTCCCATTGTGGGCTCTTTATGCCGAATGCGAATCAGTGAAAGACAAAATTTTTTAACGGGAGTTTCTTTTTATCCTAAGGAGAACAAGATGGCGAAGCAGAAATTTGACAGAAGTAAGCCGCACCTTAACGTGGGCACGATGGGTCACATTGACCACGGTAAGACAACTTTGACCGCAGCAATCACCAAGTACTGTGCAATGCTCGGTGGTGCAGAATTCCGCGCGTATGATCAGATCGATAACGCACCGGAAGAAAAAGAGCGTGGTATCACCATTAACATTGCTCACGTTGAGTATCAGACAGCAAACCGTCACTATGCTCACGTTGACATGCCTGGTCACCGCGACTACATCAAAAACATGATCACTGGCGCAGCCCAGGTCGATGGTGCAATCCTCGTGGTTGCCGCGACTGATGGCCCCATGCCCCAGACCCGTGAGCACGTGCTCCTGGCTCGTCAGGTGAATGTGCCCAGCATTGTCGTGTTCCTCAACAAAGTTGACTTGATGCCCGACGAAGAACTGCTCGAGCTGGTTGAGATGGAACTGCGCGAAATGCTGACCGAGTACAAATTCCCCGGTGACGATCTGCCCATCGTGCGCGGCTCGGCCCGTGAAGCCCTGGAATCCACCAGCACAGATCCGAATGCTCCTGAATATGCCTGCATCAAGGAACTGCTGGATGCGGTTGATAACTACATTCCGGCTCCGGAACGCGAAGTTGACAAACCCTTCATGATGTCTGTGGAAGATGTATTCTCGATCAAAGGCCGCGGCACTGTTGTGACCGGTCGTATTGATCGCGGTACCGTCCATGTTGGTGATCCGGTTGAGATCGTAGGCCTCCGCGAAGAAACCATGTCCTCCACCTGCACCGGTGTGGAAATGTTCCACAAGCTGCTGGATGAAGGCCAGGCTGGCGACAATGTGGGCCTGCTGCTGCGCGGTATCACCCGCGACCAGGTCGAACGCGGTATGGTGATTGCCAAACCGAAATCGATCACCCCGCACACCAAATTCACCGCCCAGGTGTACGTTTTGACCCGCGATGAAGGTGGCCGCCACAAACCGTTCTTCCCCGGATATCGTCCGCAGTTCTTCATCCGCACCATGGATGTGACCGGCGAAATCAACCTGCCTGAAGGTGTGGAAATGGTGATGCCCGGCGATAACATCGATATGACCGTGGAACTGATCGTTCCGGTGGCCCTGGAAAAAGGCTCCACTTTCGCCATCCGCGAAGGCGGCCTGACCGTGGGCGCTGGCAACATCATCGAGATCATCGCGTAACCTGACGAAAGCATAGGAAGATGCGGCCTTCAGACGACTAGGCTGCGAATCGAGGAATTATGGCTAAGAAAAAAGGTATTCGCCCAGTCATCACCCTGGCTTGCACCGAGTGTAAAGAACGAAATTACACCACGGAAAAGAACCGCCGCAATGACCCTGGTCGAATCGAAATGCAAAAATATTGTTCTCGCTGCAAGACCCATACAATGCATCGGGAAACCAGATAAGTTTTGAACAACGGTCGGGTTCTCCTGAAGAACCCGACCGTGTACAGTAGGCGAGTAGCTCAATTAGGCAGAGCGCCTGTCTCCAAAACAGGAGGTTCCGAGTTCGATTCTTGGCTCGCCTGTATCAAAAAATGGGGACGCCGCCCATAAGGCGGCGTTTTCTACCTTATTGATGACAGTTCCTGAACTCAATTCAGGTATAATAGTAAGATAAACCGTTGCTGGAGGATCGCCTGTGGCTGATAAGAAAGAACTAACCAAAGCGAAAGCACCCGAAAAAGCGAAGGCGCAAGACAAACCCAAAACCAAACGCAAGGCCAAAGGGATTGCCAAGTGGTGGCGTGAAACCATGGGCGAACTGCGCAAAGTGGTATGGCCCACCCCCAGGGAAGCCTTCCAGATGACCAAGGTGGTCTTGCTGGTGATGGCTGCGATGAGTGTGGTGCTTGGCCTGTTTGACTTTGTGTTTTCCAAGCTCCTTGCTCTGATCCTGGCATAAGGCATATATTACGGAAAGGTCAGCGATGAAAGAGCAGTACAAGGATGATATTCCCCTGGATGATGACGGGAATCCAATCTTACCCGTCAAAGCCAATGACAATCCTGAGTGGTATGTCATTCATTGCTATTCCGGCTATGAGAACAAGGTTCGCCATAACCTGGAACAACGCATTGAAACCATGGGAATGAAAGACCGTATTTTTGATGTGGTCATCCCCACCCAGGAAGAGATCGAAGTCAAAGACGGCAAACGACGTGTGATCGAACGCCATGTTTTCCCGGGTTATATCCTGGTGAATATGATTCTGACTGAAGAATCATGGTATGTGGTACGCAACACCCCCGGTGTGACCGGTTTTGTGGGTATGGGTAATGACCCCACCCCGCTACGGCCGGAAGAAGTATCGCAAATTTTACGCCGAATGGAAGCGGAAGCTCCACACATCAAGGTTACCTTCAAGGAAGGTGAGCGCGTGCGGATTGTGGATGGCCCCTTCAACGATTTCCGTGGCACTGTGGATGCAATCGATATGGAACGCGCCAAGGTTCGCGTGATGGTGAACTTCTTCGGCCGTGAAACACCTGTGGAACTGGATTTCCTGCAGGTGGAAAAAGCATAAATTCGTGTTTCAACGGTTCCCCGCCGGCAGACACTTGGTGCGCGCCTGCAAGGAGCTGAATTTTTGTGGGAGGGTGTGATCCACCCGTCATTACCACCAAGGAGAAAAAAATGGCAAAGAAATTTAAAGCAATCGTAAAGTTACAATTGCCCGCCGGTAAGGCGAATCCTGCGCCCCCGGTTGGCCCTGCCCTGGCAGGCCATGGCATCAACATCATGGCATTCTGCAAGGACTACAACGGACGCACCCAGTCGATGATGGGGCAGGTGATCCCTGCCGAAATTACGGTCTATACCGATGGTTCCTACACCTTCGTATTGAAGTCACCGCCCGCTTCGGAATTGCTCAAAAAAGCTGCCGGACTCGACCGTGGTTCCGCCGTTCCCAACCGGGAAATTGTCGCGACCATCACCAGCGACCAATTGCGTGAGATTGCTGAAGCGAAAATGAAAGACCTGAATGCGTACGACATTGAAATGGCCATGCGCCAGATCGCCGGTACCGCTCGCCAGATGGGCATTCGGATCAAAGACTAAACTGTTCAATGGATCGTGGGAGGGCAGCAGTGCCCGTTGGAACCACAAGGAGAAAAAATAATGGCAAAACATGGTAAGAAATATCTTGAAGCGCAAGGCAAAATTGAAGCGGGTAAATTTTATGAACCGCGTGAAGCGCTTGAACTCATAAAGCAAATCTCCAGCACCACCTTTGACTCGACCGTGGAAGTTCACCTCCGCATGGGTCTTGATCCGCGCCAGGCCGACCAGCAGGTTCGCGATACTGTTGTGCTGCCGAACGGCCTCGGAAAGACCGTGCGTGTATTGGTTTTTGCCCAGGGTGATGCCGCCCAGGCTGCACGGGATGCCGGCGCCGATTATGTTGCGGACGATGATTCCTGGATCGAAAAAATCCAGGGCGGGTGGACTGATTTCGATGTGGCGATCGCCATGCCCCAGACCATGGGGATTGTTGGACGACTGGGCCGCATTCTTGGTCCGCGCGGCTTGATGCCGAACCCGAAGGCGGGTACGGTGGTAGGGCCAGACCAGATTGCAACTGCGGTGATGGAAGCCAAAGCTGGCCGTGTGGAATTCCGCCTGGATAAAACCGCCAACCTGCATGTTCCGATTGGAAAGGTCTCTTTTGATCTCCAGGCGTTATACGAGAATATGTCTGCGTTGATGTCCGCGGTCAAGAAGGCCCGTCCTTCCGGCGCCAAAGGCAACTATATCAAACGTGTTACCGTAACCTCCACCATGAGCCCCGCGGTGCGTGTTGATCTGCAGCTTTCGCAGATTATGGACTAAATCATTTTTTTCGAGTATAATACTCCTCGCTTAACAACTGTATACAACCGAAGACAGCCGGGGACGTTCCTGCGCGAACGCCTTAAAATCCAGCCGAGGTGAAGAACTGAACGCGAATTCGAGGGACAATTGTGCCCTTTGGTTCGAAAAGAAACCCCTGGGTTCTTACCGGCTGTCATCCCGGTAAGAACCTTTTGATTTTGCCGGAACCTATTCCGGCTTGATTAACGCGACAAGCGAAAAGTACATCTCTCAGGAAAGGAGGAAATTCAGCTTGGCATTCACAAATAAAGAAAAACAAGCAATCGTGGCGCAATATGAATCCTGGCTCGAGAAGAGTCACGCGGTGTTCATGTTGAACTACACCGGTCTGACCAACAAGAAGTTGGAAGGTCTCCATCGCCAGGTGCGTGAGGTGGGCGCTGAAGCGCATGTCTGCAAGAACACTCTCTTGCGGATTGCGATGAACAATCAGGGTTACTCTGTTGATGAGCGACTGACGGGTACCAACCTGGTCGGTTATGCTTTCAACGATCCTGCCGCCCTCGCCAAAGTCCTGGCAGACCTGGTCAAAGAGAACGACGGTAAGCTCGAATTCAAGGGCGGTTACCTGAACAAGAATGAACTGACCGCAGCCGATGTGAAATCGTTGGCAACCCTGCCCCCGTTACCGGTGATGCGCGCCCAGTTGCTGGGCACCATCCTGGCACCCGCCAGCAAGCTCGTTCGTACCATCAACGAACCTGCCAGCCAGGTTGCCCGTGTGCTGAAAGCTTATTCCGAGAAATAAGCGGAACAAGTTTGACTGCCCATTGGGCAGCCACCGAAAGGCGGATGTTTCCGCCAAACAAAAAACAACAAATCCGGGTTTATAACCCACCCAAGGTACATTTTATTTTTTAGGAGAATTACAATGGCTGATATTGCAAAATTGGTTGAAGAACTGAGCACGCTGACCGTTCTGGAAGCTGCCGACCTGGTGAAAGCCCTCGAGGAAAAATGGGGCGTTTCCGCTGCCGCTCCCGTAGCCGCTGTGGCCGCTGTGGCCGCTGGTCCTGTGGAAGAAGTGGAAGAGAAGACCGAGTTCGATGTTGTTCTCAAAGGCCCCGGCCCCAAGAAGATCGACGTCATCAAGGTCATCCGCCAACTGACCAGCCTCGGCCTGGTGGAAGCCAAGAACATGGCTGAAGAAGCCGGCGCCAAGGTCCTCACCGGCGTTTCCAAGGAAGTTGCTGAAGACGCGAAATCCAAACTGGCCGCCGCTGGCGCCGAAGTCGAACTGGCGTAATCTGGTAACCTATCCAAAAAAAGAAGCCCCCGGGATTTGTAAAAAATCACCGGGGGTTTTTGTTTTCACAAAAAAACAGGCATCCGGTTGGATTGGTATCGGATGCCTGTGGTGAAACTTGATTGGCTGCCCGTTGGCAGCGGATGATTCAGGCTGCGGATTGTACCTGGCGTACTACTGCCACCACTTTCCCCATGATGCGTACATTTTTGCGTTTGGGGATGATGATATCCTGCATGGTGGGGTTGGCAGGTTTGAGACGGTAATAGTCATCCTCCCGGTAGAAATACTTGAGAGTGGTGGTATTATCATCGTCGATCCAGATGGCTGCCATTTCCCCGTTATTGACGGTTTCCTGGCGTTTGAAGATGACCGTGTCGCCGTCGTTGATCATGGCGTCGATCATGGAATCCCCCGAAACCTCAAGGGCGAACAGGTTGCCGGGTTTTTCGTTGATTCCAAACAGGGATCGGGCGACATCGATGGTGGTGTCCGGGGCAAAAGTCGGATCGTCGGGCATGGGCAGGGGTTCGCTGGCAACAATCACACCATAAACCGGAATTTTCCACAGGTTTTCCACTGCACTGGCAACCCTGTCCAGCAGGTTTTCGTGTTTCTCGACAACGATGTCTTCATCCGGGTTAAAACCGATCAGTTCATATCCTGCTGGATTAACGCGGATGCTGCGCGAGAGGTGCCCGCTGCGGTCAATCAGACTGTCTTCTTCCAGTTTGTTGAGGTAATAGGTCACCTGTGAGGTGGAGTTAACATTAATCTCACGGCCGATTTCCCGGATGGTGGGCGGATACCCATTTTTTTCCTGGTATTCGATCAGAAATTGGATGATCTTTTTCAGCCTGCGATCCATGGCATTGCTTGTTCTTGGCATGGAGAATCCTTTCTCTTTTGTTCAACAGGTAGATTTCCTGTGAAACACATTTGGCAAAAAACAAATGTGCTAATTTGTCTTTATTGTACACGAACAAATGTTCGATGTCAAATTATTAAGATGTGGAATGCGTCAATTGCATACTTTGACAATGCGATGGTCGGAACCCGCCAGGATCTGTTGCAGGGTGATGTTCAGTGTGGACTTGCTTAATACCATCGACTCCATCAGCTATTCTTCTGGCAGGAGTGCTTGACACCCTTTCCAATTGTGATATAGTGTTTTATGAAACCGATGTTGGAGGTGTATAGATGCCAATCTATGAATATCGTTGTGATAAATGTGGTTATGAATTTGAGAAACGGGTGAGTTTCTCCCAGTCAGAAATTTTGCCGGAATGCCCGGCATGCAAAAGCGGTGAAACCGAGAAGAAAATCTCGATGTTCTGCGCCCATGGTGTGACCGGTGGGAGTGGCAGCAGCTGCTCTGGCTGTGAGGGAGGGTCCTGCGCCTCCTGTGGACATTAGTTCGGTATGCCCAGTCTCCCCAGGCGTTTCTATCCGTGGATGGAGACGCCTTTTTGTTGCCGGTTTGGCCCGTTCAGAAATGTACTCCCCTGTTGTTAAGGTATACCCCAGAGAATTTTAACCCCTTGTGTTACCCAATTGATGGGCGATTTCTTTGCCCGCCAGCGTAGAAAGGAAGCCGAACTTGGATGATTTTCTTCCCTATGACCATAAGGTGCTGCGTGATACAGCGTTGGTGGATCCTGCAGAAATAATAGTGTCACCTGAAGAAACGCGCATTTTGCGTGACCTGGCAAGCGAGTATGCTGAATATGCTTTTCATCCGCGTGAGAGTGGGAAGCGCCAGTTACAGCGCAGCAAGAACAACCTGGAATGGGTGAAGCCGTTGGTGATTTGCTTCCCGGAAACCTCCTGGCGTGAGATCCTCCCCACCGAAGCCCTGGTTTGCAGCAGCAAAACCGCACGCGGATTTGAGAACGCCCTGCGGCAAAACCTGTTCATTGCCCGGATGGATTCGGATCAATGCCTGGAACAAACTTTTAATATCGGCTTTTTTCATCAGGAATTAAATTGGGGCGCGCGTCAGGTGCAGATCGGTGACCTGGAACACGGCTCCTACAAGTGGGATGCGCCGATCAATCGTGAAGAAGACCTGTCGTTGATGTGCGCACCGACCATGAAGGTTGATTTCCACGCTTCTGAATTGTTGTTGGAACTGGCGGATGATGTTCTGGGGGATATTCTGCCGGTGCAGCGCAAAGAATCCTGGTTTTGGACGAATGGTCTGACCCAGACCCTGATCTACTTGCGGGGATTGGAAGAGATGATGTTTGACATGATTGACCGCCCGGCGTTTCTGCAGGCCATGATGCAGCGGTTGAGTGAGGGCACCCTGTACTTCCTGGATGAACTGGAGCGCGAAAATCTGTTGTTCCCCAATTGGGATATTGCCTACTGCGGCAGCGGTGGATTGGGCCTGACCGATCATTTGCCGCAATCCGATTTTGACGGCAGGGTGCGCCTGAGCGATCTGTGGGGGTTCAGTGAAAGCCAGGAAACCGTGGGGGTTTCACCACGCATGTTCGCCAAATTCATCCTTCCATATCAGCGTCCGTTAATCGATCGTTTTGGCTTGAGTTACTATGGTTGCTGTGAACCGGTTGACAAGCGCTGGGACTATTTGCGGGAAATTCCCAATTTGCGGCGGCTGTCAGTTTCACCGTGGTCAGACCGCGAAGCCATGGCGCACTATCTGGGGCGTGATTATGTGTATTGCCTGAAACCCAACCCGGCAGTGATGGCACGGGAGGTCCTGCCGGAAGATGAGATACGCGCCTACACCCGCGAAACCCTGGATATTGCCGGCGAATGCCACCTGGAATTCATTCTCAAAGACGTGACGACGGTGAATCATCAACAGGATCGGGTCAATCGCTGGGTGGCAATCGTAAAGGAAGAGATCGACCGTAGGTATCGTTGAAACCTGTCAGATTGCCCGACCCACCACCACAGCTTTGGTCCTGTGCAGCGGCAGGGAACCCCGGGCAGCTTCTTCCGCAGTGGGCAGGGAGGCTTCGTCGGGTTTGTCGGAGATGGCAAATAACAATGCACCCTGTGCCAGGCAGGCATCGACAAATGCCTTGACCTCGGCTGTGATTGTGATGGAATCTGCCAGCAGTCGATCCGGGTTCGTGACCGAAAGACCGGATTGCATGGCATGAATGGTATTGTGGTATTCATTCTGCCGGAAACGTTTAAATGGCGTGGGATCACCGGCAACGAGGCATTTCTGGAACTCTGCGTGCATCGTACGCAGGCGCGGCGGAAGGTGATCGAGGTGTGGATCGATGTAGGTTTCGAACGATGAAAAGGTATCGATGCGGCGGTTCTCTTTTTCCCGCAGGAGTACATCCAGCGGCGGGAAGCCGCCATATACCAGCAGGCAAATATATACTAGAAAGTCCTGGTTATCCGCGGTGATGGGATGCCAGGCTGGCTGGTTGAGGATGTTGTATATGGTGCCGAATTTTGCCGGGTCGAAGTCAGGCAAGGTTTCTTCCGCAGTGGCATAGGCTGCCTGCAGGCGGGCGGCATCGATCACCCGGTCATTGCGGCCGCGCGCGCCAAGGAGGGTTTTATCGAGGTCAACCACCACCGCGGTCGTTTCGTCGATAGCGAAGCCCTGATGTGCGAGGATGCGTTGAAACTCAGACACCAATCCCCACCGGTTGGCTGTGAACAGTCGCTGGATGCTGCCCGGGGTGGGGTGCCAGGTCAGGGTCGCGGGTTTGGCGGTGTTCTCTGCCGTGATCAGCGCGGTGGCATCCCAACCAGTAACCGCGACCAGGTTGCGAAACGCACTCCCGTCGTTGAAAAGGGTATCGCCAATGTAGACTATCTGCTTCAAGCCGCCTGGACGGGCTGCTAGCAGGATACGGTGAATCACCTTCGCATAGTCGAGAGTTGTCTTGCGGGGTGTATCGCCGGGTGCAATGCCCAGATCATCGCGCAGCATGGGTAGGCCTGGCAGGGAAGCATCCATCGGTTGGAGATTGCGGAATACGACATGGTCACCGAGGATATCCTGCACCGATGCGGTCCCATAGATTTGCCAGGCTCGCCCCGTCATTCCAGGTAGCCTCTGGCAGCAAGCAGTTCTGCATTTAGAATTGCACCGCCGGCGGCGCCGCGGATGGCATTATGGATAACGCTGACAAACCGCAGGTCGAGGATCGGGCAGGGTCGGATGCGTCCGACAGTGGCAGCCATACCGTGATCGGTATCGCGGTCACGGCGTGGTTGGGGGCGGTCGATTTCGTCGCGAACGATGATCGGATGCACAGGGGCACTGGGCAGTTGGCGCACGATCTCCGCACCGCGGTACCCTGTCAATAAACCGCTGATGGCGGCAATGTCTGGTTTTTCCCGGAATTTGACTGAAAGGCACACCGTATGGCCATCGATCACCGGTACGCGGTTGGCCTGGGCACTGACCTGTATGGTTTCATCCGGCAGCTGCCGCATAGGATCATATTTGCTCAAGAGGATGCGGGTTTCCAGTTCCATCTTCTCCTCTTCGCCGGCGATGTAGGGAATCACATTGTCCTGGATATCCAGGGCGGACAGGCCCGGATATCCGGCGCCGGAAAACGCCTGCAAACTGGTGATGAACACCTGTTCGATGTGGTAAGCGTCATGCAGCGGCTTGAGGGGCATGACTGCCGTGGTGGTGGTGCAGTTGGGGCTGGTTACGATGAATCCTTTCCACCCAAGGCGTTCCTGCTGTTGGGGGATCAGGTCAATGTGTTCGGCATTGACCTCGGGGATGATGAGTGGTACATCCGGCTCATTGCGGAACGCAGCAGCATTGGAACACACCGCCAAACCAGCCTGGGCCAGGCGCGGTTCCCACTCCCGTGCGATTGGGGAAGGAAGGGCTGAAAAAACCAGTTTTACCGGCAGATCCGCTGTGGTGGGCAATACTGGCAGGCTGCTCATTGCCGCTGGTGGGTCGCCGGGGATGCGCCAGTTGCAGGTTTCGCCATATGGCTTTCCAGCATTTCGTTCTGAACCGGTGAGCACAGTCACTTCAAACCAGGGATGATTATCCAGCAATTGCGCGAATCGCTGTCCGACCACGCCGGTAGCGCCAAGGATGCCGACAGGAATTTTCTTCATGGCTACAATCCTACAAATTGATCAATTCACGAATGTCAGCCAGCACGCCCGATGCTGTCAGGGCGGCGCCTGCGCCCGAACCACTGATGACCAGTGGATTCTCACGATGATGACGGCTGTGAATCACCACCCGGTTACCGCTGCCCCGCAGGCTGCCAAATTCGCTTTGCGCAGGTACGGCAATCAGTCGGGCTTCCCCGCCGTGCGGATTCACGTGGGCAATATAGCGCAGCACTTTGCCTTCCGCCCGGGCTTGTTCCTGCCGCATTGTGAAGATTTCATCCATATTGTTGCATTGCTCCAGGAACTCAGGGGGTGAAAGGCGCGCCAGGTCGTCAGAGTACATCGGTTCGATGCGAATGTCTTTCATTTCCAGCGGCCAGCCGTTGGCGCGTGCGAGGATCAGTGCTTTGCGGCCGACATCGATCCCCCCCAGGTCATCGCGTGGGTCGGGTTCGGTGAAGCCCAACTGGTGTGCGCTGAGCACAGCTTCGCTATAGGGAATCTCCATGTCAAATTGAGCACATATGAAACCCAAAGTCCCACTGAGTGAGCCCTGAATTTCCTGTACAGTGTCATTGGCTTTCACCAGGCGCGAGATCGCACTCATCACAGGCACAGCAGCACAAACCGTGGACTCAAAACGCACCCGTTGATTGTTGAAAAATGGGGCGCTGCGTTCCCAGGCCTGGGTCAGGTTTTTTTTGTTTGCCATTGCCACCGCGCATCCGGCATCCAATCCAGCGAGCAGGATGTCAATCGTTGTCTCTGCTGCAGAGGTATCCACCAACACCGTATCGTTGCCAAAACACTGCGGCAGTAAATCGAGGCAGGCACAGCCTTCCATGGTGTGTAACGGCAGGTGTTGTGATTTGGTCGTGATCACCTGTCGGATGAGGGAAGGAGCCAGGCCGTTCATGTCGAGCAATAATCCGGTGCTGTCGGCCACGGCAGTCAGCTGGATGGTATCATCTTTCGCCAGATGTTCCAACAACTGCAACAGTAATGCCTGCCCCACCTGGCCGGGACCCAAAACTGCGATATTTTTCATGGGTTCATGTACCTT
The DNA here is from genome assembly GCA_013314735.1 of Anaerolineae bacterium. Taxonomy (GTDB): domain Bacteria; phylum Chloroflexota; class Anaerolineae; order Anaerolineales; family Anaerolineaceae; genus SpSt-1165. Next base: position 122,728 of record JABUFD010000004.1, on the reverse strand, counting down.
TAATGATGAGTTTCCTTGTGTGATTCTGCAATTCTAACATTGATTTGATGATATGGAATTCAATTTACCTGGCAGCGAACATGCGTTTTCAGGGCTTTCATTTCCCTTGACGCTCTGCTGTAACCAATGTAAACTGAAGGCCATGCAAAGCTCCAATCCAGGTTGTCCGGTCTCACCAGCCATCACGATGTTGATGCCCTGCCCCATGCGGTCGCATGGGGTGAAGTTGTTGACGGCCTGGCAAAAGTAGACGAGGACAAGTGTAGCTTTTTCGCATTAATCAATGGGTTTCCAGCAGGGCAGGCCGTTTCGGAATCTGCCCTTTGTTTTTTAAACCAAGGAGTGTGAGGTATGGATCAGGTTTCAGGCCAGAGGAATAACCGCTTAAGCGCATCAGTACATGCTGGTGAACAGCGCCAGAGAGCCTACCATAGTGTGGTTGATCCAATTGTTCAAAGTTCCAATTTTGCGTTTGAAAATACAGCGGATATTGTGTCTTTTATGGAAGCGCGTGCTGCTGGCGATACCGGCGGCCGGGTTGAATACGGCCGTTATGGAAATCCCACGGTTAGGGTTGTGGAGGAGCGCATGGCTGCATTGGAGGGCACCGAAGATGCTGTCGCGTTTTCGTCCGGAATGGCGGCCATTTCTACCGCTCTGCTCACTTTCCTGAAACAGGGGGATCATGTCATTCTGACGGATGACTGCTACCGGCGCACACGTGAATTTGTGTTGACGATCCTGGCACGGTTTGGGGTGACCGCCAGTGTGGTGCCGATCAACGATTTTGATGCCCTGCGCAGGGCGGTGACACCTGCCACACGGGTATTCTTCTCAGAAACGCCGACCAACCCCTACCTGCGGGTGCTTGACCTGGCGCAATGGTGTGCTGCCGCACGGGTGTGTGGCGCGATTACCATGCTGGATGCCACTTTTGCCACCCCGGTCAACCTGCGCCCGACAGAATGGGGGGTGGATCTTGTGCTGCATTCCGCCACCAAGTACCTGGGTGGTCACAATGACTTGCTGGCAGGGATAGCCGCCGGTTCCACAGCACTGATTTCACGTATCCGCGATATGGTATTCACGATGGGACCGATCCTTGATCCGCAAAGCGCTTTTCTGCTGCTGCGCGGGATCAAGACGCTTGGTTTGCGTGTGGGCCAACAAAACCGCAACGGGCAACGTCTGGCAGATTTCCTCCGCGGCCATCCTGCTGTGGAACAGGTATGGTATCCGGGCTGCCCCGACCACCAGGATCATGCCACCGCGCAGCGGCAGATGTCCGGATTCGGCGGGGTGGTCAGTTTTACGGTGAAAGGCGACTTCACCGCGACTTCTACCTTCCTTGACCAGTTAAAAATCCCATACCTGACACCTTCATTGGGGGCGGTGGAATCGTTGGCAACCCAACCGGCCTTGATGTCGTACGCCAACGTGGCGCCGGAGGAGCGGAAAGCATTGGGAGTGGTGGATAACCTGGTGCGTTACGCGGTGGGGATTGAAGATGTCGGGGACATCATTGCGGATATTGACCAGGCGCTGAAAGCGGCGGTTGGATGAAACGGCTGGGCGGTGGAAAATGAAACAATCAACATTGATCATGAAATTTGGTGGTACTTCAGTGGGGAGTATTGAGGCGATCCGGCAGGTGATTGGGATTGCCTCTTCTGCTGTGAAGGAGTGGCGCGAGGTAGTGATTGTCAGTTCGGCGTTTGCCGGCGTCACCAGTGCCCTGCTGGCCAGTGCGGTGGATGCTGCCCGGGGGGTGGATACGACCTTGAATGAAACCTGGCAGATGTTGATCCGCCGCCATCGAGAAGCTGTGGACCAGCTGGTGCAGGATAGCCAACGGCGCAGTGCGGCCTGGCTGGAGATCAATGCTTTGATCGAGGAGTTTGTCAACCTTGGGCATGCCATCCTGGTCCTGGGAGAAGCGACGCCGCGCGCGCTGGATGCCGTGGCAGCGCTGGGAGAACGGCTGGCGGTGCGGGTGCTGGCTGCCGCCCTGACGGACGCGGGTATCCCGGCGGCTGCTGTTGATGCGACCCAATTGATCATCACCAATGATCACTACCAGGCCGCTGTGCCGGATATGTCGCTCTCGGTTCTGCAAACCCGGCAGATGCTTGGGCCGCTGTTCGCCGGGCAGATATTGCCGGTGGTAACCGGATTCATCGGCGCGACCGCCGACGGTGTTACCACTACTTTGGGACGCGGCGGGAGTGACTATTCCGCCGCTTTGTTGGGTGTGGCACTGGAAGCGGGAGAAGTGTGGATCTGGACCGATGTGGATGGGGTGATGACGGCCGATCCGCGCCTGGCGCGGGATGCGCGTACGATCACTTCACTTTCTTACCGCGAGGTGGCGGAACTGGCGTATTTTGGCGCCAAGGTGCTTCACCCCAAAACCATCCGCCCGGTGATTGAGGCAGATATTCAACTGCGGGTACTGAACACCTTCAACCCATCGCATCCCGGTACCTGCCTGACGGCTGACCATGAGGCACTCCCGGGTGAGGGGATCATCAAGGCGGTAACCGCCATCCGTGGTGTACAACTGGTAACGCTGGAAGGGCGCGGAATGCTGGGTGTGCCAGGGGTGGCTGCGCGCATCTTCAGCACGGTGGCCAACACCGGGGCAACGGTTCCGCTGATTACAGAGGCTTCATCAGAGCAATCGATTACCTTCGCGGTGCCGATGGAGTATACCCGGCAGGTGTTAAAGGTGCTGGAACACGAAATGCGCCAGGAAATCATGGACCGCAACATCGACCGGGTGTGGGCCACCGAGGAAGTGGTGATTGTTACAGCTGTGTGCCCGGGGATGCGCCAACGCCTGGGCGTGGCGGGGAAAATGTTTGGAGCCATGGCTGAGGCCCAGGTGAATGTGCTGGCAATAGCACATGGTTCATCCGAGGTCAGTATCAGCATTGTGGTCAGTGTGGCAGATATGGAGGCAACCGTGGCTGCCCTGCATCACCTGACACAGCCTCTGAACGGAGATGATTAAACGATTGCGCCGCGCCGCCACGGGACCAGTTCCACCTGGGCATCTGCGAAGGTTTCACTTTTGGTCATTTGGCCGGATGCTGTGGCAATGATCGTTGCGAGGAGGGCATCGCCTGCTTCCCGTAGGCTTTGTCCCTCTAGCAGATTTCCCGCGTTAATATCCATGTCGGTGCGCATGTGTTCAAATATGGCGCTTGTGGTTGCGACCTTCAGGCAGGGCGCCAATCCCGGGGCGTAGGTGGTACCGCGGCCGGTGGTAAATAGAACCAAGTTGCAGCCTGCCGCCAACTGCCCGGTGAGTGATACGGCATCATTGCCTGGTGAGTCCATAAATCCCACACCGCTGGCATGCGAGATTTCGCCATATTCCAGCACATCCCGCAGCGGAGTGGTACCGCATTTGCTGATGGCGCCGAGTGATTTTTCGAAGATTGTCGTCAGCCCACCGGCTTTGTTGCCGGGAGAGGGGTTATTATCGACTGTGACCCCCAACCGTTTGGAGTAATCCTGCCACCAGGAGAGGATGGCGCGCAGTTTCTCGGCGACCCGGGGGTTTTCAGCACGCTGCAGCAGCAGGTGTTCCGCGCCGAAAATTTCGGTGGTTTCTGCAATCACTACACTGCCATTTTCAGCGCAAATCCGGTCTGACACTTCCCCCAGCAGGGGATTGCCGGTGATGCCTGAAAAAGCATCGCTCCCACCGCATTGCAGCGCAATCCGCAAGCTGGCAAGCGGCTGTGGTGTTCGTTGATTGTTGTTGGCGGTTTCCAGCAGCGCTTCCAGTATCTGGCAAGCTGTTTTTACCGTAGCCGGCGTACCGCCCTCCGCCTGGACTGAAAGGAATGGAACGCCTTTGCTGGTGAAGGTTTCTTCCATCTGGTTCACCTCGCACCCCAGCCCGATTGCCAGGCAGCCGCCAAGATTGGGATGCGCGGCAATGTTCGACAGCACCCGCCGCAGGTTCTCATGATCCAGCCCATCGGTAGGAATGGAGCAGCCAGAGTCATGGGTGATGGCGAGTACACCATCCACGTTGGGATAGCGCTGCAGCACATCATTGATGACGGAACGCTGGATGTGCCGCACCACCGGGTTGACACAATTGACGGTGGAGAGGATCGCCACGTAATTGCGGGTACCCACACGGCCGTCCGGCCGTAAGTATCCATCAAAGAAGGCTTGATCTCCCTTGCGCTGGTTTTTTTCTGCAGGCCGCACGCCTTTGACTGCGAAATCGCGCTCAAAGTTCTGGATCACAAGATTGTGGGTGTGCACCCAATCCCCGGCGCTGATTGGTGTGAGTGCCGTTCCTATGCCATAACCGTAGCGAACGACCGTTTCACCAGCGGGTATATCATGTAGCGCCAGTTTGTGGCCGGTTGGAATGTGAGCCTGAATGGTATAGGTTTTTCCCGCATGGCTGACCTGCATGCCCGGGTACAGGTCGACCAACGTAATGGCAACGGAGTCCTCCGGGTGAATCTGGAAAAGTGGTTCGAGAATGGCTGGCATTGTGCATCTCCTGTGCACCGGGTGAAAACCGGCACTATGGATATTCTACCCCGGGCAACGGATTGCTGGCGTTTCTTTTCATTTCATTCGGCGGTGTCCGTGGTAGAATGAACAAAATTGAAAACCCCATTCACCGGGCAAGATCAAGGAGCATTGAAAGTGGCGTCACCTGAGAAGACTGAGAACCATGTATTTCGGAAGAATGGCAAAACCCTGTTCGCGCTGGCCTTTGGTTATTTTATTGACCAGGGCGAAGGGCAATCCATGTCAGTGTTGTTTCCCACCCTGCAGCAAATCTGGGGATTGTCATACTCCAATTTGGGATTAATCGGCACCATCCGCAGCTTGCTGCAAGCATTAAGTGCTCCGTTTTGGGGATATGCGGCGGACAAACTTTCACGAAAAAAGGTCATCATCTGGGGTACCGGCATCTGGGGAATATGGACTGCGATTTGCGGGCTGACCCAGAACTTCGGGCAACTGTTGGTGATCCGGGCAATTTCCGGTTTGGGATTGGGCTGTTTAATGCCGGCAACGTTTTCTCTGATGTCTGACCTGTTTCCACCCAAAAAGCGCGGAAAAGCCCTGGGGATCCTTGAGGCTACCGGTGTGCTTGGGATTATTATTGGCACGGTTTCGTTGGGTTTCCTGGCAACACCCACCCTTTGGCGCTGGGGTTTCATTGCATTGGGGCTCTCCAGCTTTGTTACCGGTCTGGTTGTCTGGTTGTTTGTGGATGAACCTGTGCGCGGGGCTGCTGAACCTGAATTGCAGGGGAAAATTACCGAAGCAGATGCAGCAAAATACGGCGTAAAATTCAAGGATATCTTCACTGTATTGCGCATCCCCACGGTATGGGTGGCCATCCTGCAGGGGCTATCCGGTTCCATGCCATGGGTGGTGATGGGGCTGTATTTCATCACCTTTTTGGTCAATATCCGCGGCCTGGATGAAACCACTGCCTCGTTGGTGTTCGCCACGATCGTGATCGGAACTGCGGCCAGTAATATCATCGGCGGATTCCTTGGGGACTGGGCGGAAGAGAAGAACCCGAAATACGGGCGTGTGATTGTCGGGCAGGTATCTGTCTTCAGCGGGATTCCCCTGACATGGATCATGCTCACCAAAACCCAGGACTGGCCTTTGGGTGCTTTTATGGCTTTGTGCCTGGTAACCGCACTGCTCATCTCCTGGCCGGGCAAGGGCGCCAAGGAACCAATGATGCAGGGTGCCGTTCCACCGGAATTACGTTCCACCGCATTTGCCATGACGACCTTTATCGAAAGTGGTTTTGCAGCTCTTGTTGCTCTGTTTGCTGGCAGGCTGGCTGATTCGATCGGCCTGACGCAGGCCATGGTTTGGACCATCCCGGTGCCATGGATCCTGTGCGGTCTGTTGTTCAGCCTTTTTTATTGGGCGTATCCACGTGATGCACAGAACTTACGGGCGCAGATGGCGGAACGTGCGCGGGAGATCAACCAGGAGTAGTTTCATCAATCACAGACTGTGTTTCTCCCCGGCAAACAAGCTGCTGATTGCCGGGGATTATCTTCCCATCATCTGGCGCAATTCATGCAGCAATCCCGGTGTGATTTGCCATAATCCGGTTGGCAAATGATGGTACACTAAGGGTGATTTTTTCACGAAGGTATTTTATGAGGTTTTTTGCATGCGCGTGATCACTATCGCATCTCAAAAAGGCGGTGTTGGTAAAACAACCACCGTGCATGCGTTGGGCACACTACTTTCACAGCGCGGAAGACGGGTGCTCATGATCGATTTGGATCCCCAGGCCAGCCTGACCGTCGCTTGCGGGGTCGAGATGGGTGAAACCGGTATGTCGGAAGTGATGATGGGGCAGAAATTGCTTGCCAGGGTGCTGTGGGAAGTGATCCCGAATCTGTACCTCGCCCCGGCAGACACCCGCCTGACGCAGGCCGAACTGGTGATGGTGGGGAAAATGGGTCGCGAGAACATTCTCAAACGGGCGATCCATGCCCTGCAGGGCAGTATGCCGGCGGATTATTGTTTGATTGATTGTCCGCCTTCATTAAACCTGTTAACCGTGAATGCGCTTACCGCGGCAGAATGGGTGATGATTCCAACCCGACCGGAATACCTGGGCGCGCGCGCCTTGCAGCCGATGATGGACCTGATCCATCAGGCACAGCAGGAATTAAACCCCGAATTGAAACTCCTGGGTATTCTTCCCACTTTCTTCAATCCGCGCCTCAAGCATCATACAGAGGTGCTGGCTGAATGGGAACGGGCTGGTTTACCGTTGCTGCCGGTGCAGGTCGGACAGACGATCCGTGCTGCAGAAGCGCCACTGCGGCAATTGAGCATCACGGATACCGCCCCTTCCAGCAAGGTGGCAGAAGCATATCGCGCGTTGCTGACGATGATTGAGGAGCGTGCGCAATGAACGCCAAAGATCCGTTGGTCGGGAAAATTTTTGGGGGATACCGCATTACGGATAAAATTGCCCAGGGCGGTATGGCTGCGGTATACCGCGGAATTGACCGCCGCCTGGGACGTGACGTCGCCATTAAACTGGTACTTGGCGGCAAGCAGTACTCCGAAATTTTTCTCAAGCGTTTCCGGCGTGAGATTCGCATTTTGGGTAAATTACTGCATCCGAATATTGTACCTCTGCTGGATTTTGGCAGCCTGCATGGTGTACCTTACCTGGTGATGCCTTACCTTAGCGGGGGAACGTTGCAGGATGATATAGCCCGTGGCAAGGTTTGGGACTGGTATGAAGCAGCCCAACTGCTAATTCCAATTGCCAGGGCGCTGGCTTATGCCCATGAGAACGGGGTGGTACACCGCGACGTGAAACCCGCCAATATCCTGATCACCGAGTCGGGAGACCCGATGTTGTCGGATTTCGGGTTGATGAAAATGTTGCGGGAGGAGGCTTCGGCTGACCTGACAGGCAGCGGCATGGTAGGCACCCCGGATTATATGGCTCCGGAGCAATGGGTTGGCGATACCGTTCCCCAGACAGACATGTACGCGCTGGGGATCATATTCTACGTAATGGTTACCGGGCAATTGCCGTATAAGGCAGATACTGCCCCGGAAATCATGTTCAAGCATATCTCCGAAGCTCATCTGCCACCGCGCAAAATCATCCCCGACTTGCCGGTGGAGATCGAGATCTTCATCGAACGCACCCTGCGAAAAGACTATAAAAAACGATTTGACAGCATGGCGATCTTTGCCTATGAATTGGAACAACTGACCAGCACCCTGAAATTCCGGGAAAAAAGCAACAGCCGCAGTTCACGCTCGTTTTCGCGCAAATCCAACCGCATCAGCAAATGGGAATGGATGGCTTTTAAGGCCCGTGTGCGCGCGCTTCCGTTGTGGGTATGGGCGGGTGCCATTTTTATGTCGTTACTGTTCATTGCACTTTTCATCTTCTTCTCCCTCAGCGAGAATTTGAAACAGTGGCAGGGCAGTATGGCGACAGCCCAGGCACTGCAAATGCAGACTGTGATGGTTACCACCACGCCCGATTTGGCGGTGATGGAAAACACCCCGCAGCCGGCAACTGACCAGGACAATGATGAGGTGATGCCAGCCACGCCAACACTGGAAGCCTTGATCACACCGGTGGTTGATGAGCCAGCGCAAGCCGACGGCTTTAATGAGGTAACGCAGGTTTCGCTGGCAGATGGGATGACCCAGGTGTTAATCCCGGCTGGCAGCTTCATGATGGGCGGTAATCCGCTTGATCTCGATGCTGAAAATGATGAAAAGCCGCAGCATGAGGTCTACCTGGACGCCTATTGGATCGATCAGACCGAGGTCAGCAATGGGATGTATATGAAATGTGTGGAGGCTTCGGTGTGTTCTGATCCGTTTGTGAGTACGTCATTCACACGCGGCTTTTATTTCGGCAACCCGGATTATGACGATTATCCCGTGATCAATGTGTCATGGTACCAGGCAAGCCAGTATTGCAAATGGGCAGGGCGTCGTTTGCCGACAGAAGCTGAATGGGAAAAGGCGGCAACATCGGTGGTGGAGGATGCAAAGTTTCCATGGGGCAACCGGCTGGATTGCTCGCTGGCCAATTATTTCCAATTGGGTGGCAGCTGCGGCGGGGATACCAAGCCGGTGGATGCTTTCCCGGGCAGCGCCAGCTTTTATGGTGTAATGGGCATGGCAGGGAACGTGTGGGAGTGGGTCAACGACTGGTACCAGGGCGATTATTATGAGTTTTCACCCGGAGAGAATCCGCAAGGACCTGACCAGGGTGCTTACGTGGTGGTTCGGGGCGGCGCCTTTAATTACGAAGGCAAGCTGCTTCGCATCACCAACCGCGGCCTGGCTGCGCCGGCAAACTCCAAGTATAATGGCGGTTTTCGCTGCGCGATGGATACCAGCGACGGATCTGACTGACGATTGCCGTTCCAAAGTGCACCGTAGCTGACGGGTATCCGACACTTGGTTTAGAATATTCTGAGCGGATTTCCTCCCTGCATCCTGTGGAACATTCTTCCTGTATAATGGATGCAGTTAGAAAATAGGTGGTTGTTCCGTGAAGAAAAATGCCTCACATTGGAAAATTCAAGCGATCATCCTTCTGCTGGCAGTGATGGTGCTGTCCGCCTGTCTTCCGGCTGGCATCGATACTGCCGCAACGCCGGTTGTGGAATCCGTTGAAGAGCTTGCTGAAACCGTGGAACCATCGCCGCTGCCAGCGGTGACACTGCCGCCTGAACGTCCGCAGTATGCCGCCGGTGAATTGGTGGAGTATTTCGCCCAGTCCGGCGATACCTTGCCTGCCCTGGCAGCGCATTTTAACACTACCGAAGCAGAGATTCGTGAAGCCAATCCCATCCTGCCTCCGGTTGTCACTACACTGCCGATGGGACTGCCGATGCAAATCCCGATTTATTATCAACCGCTGTGGGGCAGCTCGTACCAGATTCTGCCGGATGCCTTTTTTGTGAACGGGCCTGAGGCGGTCGAATTTGACGCGGTTGCCTTTGTTGATCAAACAGGGGGATGGTTGAAGGATTACCGTGACTTCACCAGCGGTAGAAACCTGCGCGGGGGCGAAATCGTGGATGAAGCTACGAAAAATTTTTCAATTGACCCTCGTGTTTTCCTTGCTTTGCTTGAATACCAGACCGGCGCACTCAGCAATCCGAATCCGCCGGATTTTTCAAAAGGAGATGTGCTGGGCTTTGATACGCCATCGCGCACGCGTTTACTGCTGCAATTGAACACGGCAGCGCTGACCCTGAACCAGGCCTATTACGGCTGGCGGCAAGGCAGCCTGCTTTCCTTCCGCCATGCTGTTGATGGACGCCTGGAATATTTCGATCCCTGGCAAAATGCCGCTACGGCTGCTTTGCATGTGTACTTTTCCCGCGTACTGCCCTATGAGGCCTACCGGGTTGCGGTGTCAGACCAGGGGCTTCGGAAAACCTACACCGACTATTTTGGTGATCCCTGGCAGGAAAACCTGGAGCATATTCCGGGAAGCCTGGTGAACCTGGAATTGCCGTTCCCCTTCGAAACGCAGGTGCCCTGGTCATATACTGGCGGCCCGCACACGGGCTGGGGAGAGGGTGAACCATGGGCTGCTGTCGATTTTGCTCCGCCTGGCGTGAAGGGCTGCGGCCGCTCCACCGATTGGGTGACCGCGGTGGCGGATGGTGTGATTGCACGCACGGAAACCGGCCAGGTGGTGCTGGACCTGGATGGTGATGGTGATGAACGTACCGGGTGGGTGATTTTTTATCTTCACATTGCCACAGAAAACCGGGTGAATCAAGGTGATGTTGTGACCAAAGGTTCAGCGATCGGACATCCTTCCTGCGAAGGGGGCTCGTCCACCGGTACGCATGTGCATATCGCCCGCAAATACAATGGTGAATGGATTCCTGCCAGCGGGGTGCTCCCATTCAATTTTGAAGGCTGGGTTGTCTATAGCAGCGGAATTGCCTACCAGGGCACGCTGGTGCGATTCAGCCGGGTCATCACGGCCTCAGATGTGAGCAATGCTGAAAGTCAGATCGTTTCCGGTTCTCGTTAGTCTCCTGGCGCTGCTGGGTGGTGCCTTTAGCAGCTGCCGCGATGGCAGCGTAATTTTGGCATCGACTGCCAGCCCCGGCAACGGTGAAAGTACCATAACAACCTCTACTATGTCGTCCACCATCCCTGATGCTACGGCGACAGTCACGCCTGTCCCAGTGACATTGACGCCAAAGCCATTGCCGACTGAGACTACAACTTCTGCAGTGCCTGCGTGGGTATGGTATCAGGAGGTTGAGCCAGCCATTGACCAGGGCGAGAGCAGCGGATACGCGCTGGTGACAGACTATCCAGCAGTCCTGTACCAGACCGGCTATGATGCGGCTGTGTCTGGCGCCCGTCGGCGTACTTTGCCGGGAGATGAGGTCTATATCAGTTATACACGCTCCGAAACTCTGAATGGTGTGGTAGTGTACGAAGTGGAAGAGGGGGGATGGATTTCCAGCCAGTTTGTGCAACCGGTAACGCCGTCACGCTTCGGCGGGATCATTCTCATTGAGATGCCAGCCTCAGGTTTTGGTTGGATGGTCGCTGACGCATTCAGTTATGGCAGCGCCGACATCGAAGCCGGCGGGAGGAAAACTATGCATTGGCACAGGCGTTACAGCCTGTTCGTGGTTCATGAGGTCGCCGAAGATACACTCGGTGCGCGCTGGTTCATGATTGGCGATGAAGAATGGGTCCGAGACCAGGATTTTGCTTTTGTGTCTTCTGATATGCCAGAGAACCGCAATGCAGCCGATGGGCGATGGATCGAAGTCGACCTCACTCAACAAACGCTGACTGTTTTTGACGAGGGGCGGATGATCTTTGCCACGCTGGTATCCACCGGCCGCGAACGTGGGTGGACAGGTCCCGGTACTTATACCATTTATCATACGACCGAGAAACATGGTTTGTTGTCGCCTGATCCCGCTACCATTGGAAATTATTACCTGGAAGATGTGCCCTGGATCCTGTATTACCAGGGATCGTGGGCACTGCATGGCGCGTACTGGCATGATGCCTTCGGGTGGCCAAATTCCCACGGCTGTGTCAATCTCAGCCTGGCAGACGCGCATTGGCTGTACACCTGGGCGCAACCCGGCGATTGGGTGTTCCTTGACTGGTAGGTTATAATCATGCCCATGAAGAAAACGATTCGCATCAAAGGCTGGTGGGTGGCAGTTGCTTTTGTGGTGGTATTGGGATTGTTCTTCCTCAACAGCAGTTTCCGCAGCCGTGTGTACTGGAAGCTGACGGAATGGTACGCGGATGTGTTTTATTGGATTAAACCGCCGGAGGAAGAGGTCTTCATACCCCAGGAAAGCAGCAGTGCATACACTGCCACCCCCACCATGGCTGTGACTGCCACCAGCACTGCCACACCCGCACCTGATCTGCCAACCGCCACAGCACAGCCCAGCGCTGAACCAACCGTACAACCGACGGCCTTACCGCAAAGCGTGGTGTTGGAGGGGGTTACTTACACTCATCAGCATGGCACCTGGAATTATTGTGCACCGGCAAACCTGACAATGGCATTATCTTATTGGGGGTGGAATGTCACCCGTGAAGAAGTCGGCGCTTACCTGAAACCCGAAGAGCTTGACCGCAATGTGAAACCATATGAGATGGCCAATTACGTGGAAAACATGACCACGCTCGGTGTGGCAGTGCGTGAGGGTGGTGATCTTGATGTTCTGAAACGGTTAATCGCTGCAGGATACCCGGTGGTAATTGAAAAGGGGCTATATATGCCACAGACCCCGGGCAGCTCCCGGATTATATGGATGGGCCATTACAACCTGCTGGTTGGATATGATGAATCACAGCAGGCATTTATTTCACATGATTCCTACCTGTCACCGCCGGAGTATGAACTGTTCCTGCCGATCAGCTATGAGGATCTGATCACCCAATGGCGTGCCTTCAATTACATTTTCATGGTCGTGTACCCGCCTGACGCGCGCGAAGAGGTGTACGCTTTGCTGGGGGATTACCTCGATCCCACCTGGGCTTCGGAACGGGCGCGTGATAAAGCACTGGAAGAGATTGATATGCTGAGCGGGGAAGACCTGTTCTTCGCCTGGTTTAATTACGGCAACAGTCTGCGGTTATTATTTGATTATGGTCCGGCTTCCGCCGCCTTTGACAAAGCGTTTGAAATCTATGCCACTTTGGACCCCGAAAGGCGGCCCTGGCGGATGATGTGGTACCAGACTGGTCCTTATTATGCCTACTTCTACACCGGGCGTTACCAGGATGTGATTAACCTGGCAACCCAGACCATTGATTCCAGTAGCCAGCCTTACATCGAGGAAAGCTGGTATTGGCGCGGCCAGGCAAAGCTGGCGCTGGGAGATACCCAGGGGGCTTTGGATGATTTTCGTCAGAGCCTTGTCTATCATCCCGGGTTCGGCCCCAGCCTGGAAGCAATTGCATTAATGGGTTATGAACCGTAGAAGGCGCGATCGGGATCGTTGGGGCCGGGTGTTCGTCCTGCTGATCTTTGTGATGCTCGGGATATTGCTTGTTGATCGGATCAACGCCATGGAGGGCCTGAAGCAGACACAACCGGATGCGGAATTTACCCCGACAACCGACGTTTTGCTGGAAAGCCCCAACGAATTGCCTGAGGAAACGTACCCATTTCTCCCGCCCACAGTCATTCCCCTCACGCCCAGTCCCACCCCAACGCAGGTGTTGACGCCCACCCCGCCCGCGCCATTGGTTGAAATTCCAGTGCCCACCCAAACCGGAACGCCACCTGTAGAACCCTGGCTGTTGCCCACCCCGATCGGGGCTGTCAATGGGATTGTAGCTCGCTGTATGATCGCTGGCAAGCAAATTCAATACCAGCAGTATGACCTCGCCAGCAATATTTTCCGTCCGCTGAGTGAACCGTTTTATTACCTGGCTTCTCCCAATAATATTGAAACACAGGCGTATACATCAGGAGCAGTGGAACAAGGCTGCTCGGTGGAAAATTTTCTGCGGTACCCCATTCCTGCATCGTGGAAACAAGACCGGAATTATGAAGTGATTGGCGTGTCTGGCAGCCAGAAATCACTGGTGGTACAGCGTTTTGGTTTGCAGGATGCCGGTATCTACTGGCTGGACCAGGTTACACAGGAAATTCGCCTGTTATTCGATTGGAGCGGGGTGGTAAGTGAGGCGCAGTACGTTCCGGCATTGGATGGTGTGCTGCTGCAACTGCCAGATACAGCCGGGATTGAGAATCTCTACCTGGTGCGGCTTTCATCTGGCGCGGTCGATTGGTTGACTGAATTTGAAACCAGTGATGTATATGGTGGGCGAATATCGCCCGATGGCAGCCGCCTGGCGTATTGGACCGACCAGGGTGTGTGGGTGGTCTTTCTTGACGGCTCGTTTGCGGCGTTGACCTTTGCCAACAGTACCCATCCGGCATGGGCGCCGGATTCCAGCCGGCTGGCTGTCGTGCAGGGAGGGCAGGTTCTCCTCTCGGATTTTGGCCGCACCTCGCTGGAAGTGATTGGTGCCGGATTTTATGGTGAATCGCCACAATGGGTGCCTGACGGTGATGGGGTGGTTGCCTGGCGTAAGGATGGCGCCACCTGTGAATGGCGGATGGCAAATCTCCGCAATGGGCAGATCACGCCCTTACTGCGCCTTCCCAACCGAGAATGTCAGCCGGTAGCGGGATTTCGTTTTTCTGCTGATGGCCTATGGATGCTTGGGGTGCTGCCTACATCCACCCGATCGGGCGATGTTGATGGTGTTGTATTGTGCGATTTGCGGCAGCAATCCTGCCGGGTGCTGGGAAATGCAACTGGTTACGACTGTGATAGTGCTGCATGGTCGATTCTGCTACCTGCTTTCACCTGGGAGTTTTCGGATGAAAACCATGGCTGGCGCTTGATCCAGCAGGTACAGAACCGTGGTGTGGATGAAGGGGCTTGGCAATTGGAAACAGTTGGCAATTTCCCAATCATTGCATCACCGGTGAACCTGGGGGTGAATGCCAGCATCTACACAATTCTGGAAATCACTTTACGTATCGATGCTGGTGACACCGGCACACTCTATATTGTGACCGACCAGGAACGATTCTATGATGACCGCAAATCCTTTTCGTTTCCGTTGATTTCCGATGGGGAGTACCACCGCTACCGATTCAACATGGCTGCCTGGCCGGAATGGCGCGGGGTCATAAACGGCCTGCGCATCCGCCTGGGTGAGAGTGACGGAACGGCTGCAGCCCTGGACCAGGTACAAATACTTGCGCCTTGAGGAGAGGCCGATCAGCGCTCGACCAGGAATCCGGTTTTCCCTTTGCAGGTGATCTCGATTTTTTGGTAGTCATAGGCGAGGTATACCGGTCCGGCAAATTGTTGCTGGGCTTCGCGCACCATCTCCCACAATTCCTCACCGCGTTTTTCATAATGAATCAAGACCAGTTCATCGGCATTGGCTTTTGTTGCCACACGGGCAGCATCTACAGCTGAAGAGTGTCCCATGCTTGCCCCGGTTGCTTCGTGGATCACGATGTTGGCACCCTGTGCCAGGTCAATGAATTGCTGGCAGGGTTCTGTGTCCGATGAATAGGCGATCGCTTTGCCGCATTTCACAAAATCGAACCGCAAGGCGTTAGTTGGCAAAAAATGATTCACGAAGGTGGTGGTGATTTTTACGGAGGGGGATTCATAGATGGGCGTATGGATGTCAATATCTTCCTCAATGGCAACGAAATTTACCGGGTAGAAATTCGGCCAGGAATGCCAGCCAGAAGCATCCATCAAGTTTTGGAGACCGTTCAGTGTGTGCCGGTTGGCGATGATGGTTAGTGGACGGGTGCGGTGCATCAGCCACATATCCATCAGCAGTAAGGAAACGCCGCCTACGTGGTCTGGG
Organism: Anaerolineae bacterium; assembly: GCA_013314735.1. Lineage (GTDB taxonomy): Bacteria > Chloroflexota > Anaerolineae > Anaerolineales > Anaerolineaceae > SpSt-1165. The sequence continues at coordinate 107,272 of JABUFD010000004.1, read as the reverse complement.
TGAAAATGGGTCAGGATCAATTCGGTGATGTGATCCATCGAAAGGTGCATCTTCAGAATGCGTTGGATGATATCTCCCGGGCAATCAATCAGTATATTATGCTGATCAATGGAAAGCAGCATGTGGGTATTGCCATGTTCTAAGTCAGGGGTGGAATTGGAGGTGCCCAGGAATTGTAAGGTTGCCATAATTTTGGTCTCCCACAAGGGTTATTTTCCTATTGTACCGTATTCTATTAACAAATTTAACAAATCGAAAGGCCTAAAAAAATTGTAGACCGAAGTGAGCGTTAAAACAACCACAACAACAAGCGCGGTGTGATCCATGCTTCCACGACAGCGGCGATCAGCAACAGCGGAAGGCACACCCCAAGGATGATCTTGAGCCAGAATGCGAGAGCTTGCAGCCACACTTCACCGATGGTCTGCTCATTGGACGGGGTAATGATTTTCGCAGCGGCATGCACGATGGCGCCGGTTCCAATCACCAACCCGGGTATTTCAAATAGGCCATGCGGCAGTAGCATCATGAGAAGGTACAGCATGGGTATGCCGCCCAGATTGAGCAAATGCACCAGGTAACCTACCAGTGTCATTGTAGCAAAGAGCGGCAGGGTGCCTGCCACGCCAAAAGTAAGGAATCCCAGCACCCCGGTCAACAGCACGGCGCGCAGGTTCTGCAGCCAGATCATCACGATTGAAGCTCCGCTGAAGAAAGCCAGGTCCAGCATGCTTTGCAGGTTCTGGTTCAGCCCCTGAACACTGTCAATGGGAATGGCAAAATCCAGTTTTTTCACCAGGTTCCATCCTACGATCAATGCGACCATTCCCAGGGCTGAAACACACCAAACCGCGGTCCGCATTTCGCGCAGCGCCGGACGGACGCTGATTCGAAACCATTCTGATGGATTCCTGGCTTTTCCTGTCAATGCCTGCCAGAAGGTTCGCAAAATCCACTTGAAGTTCAAGACGTCAATTTCCCGGCCCAACAACTTTTCGCGCTGGAAGTGTGACAATCCGGCCCGGATCAGCAAAAACGATAGGATCACCAGGCCCAGGACAAACCACCACAGGATCTGGACGGATCGACCCCAGAACATCAAGACGCTTTCCACCTGGATCAGCAGGGCGGAGGGGATGATGATGAAGCTGGCCAACAGGTTGGCTGCCCGTACCGAGGTTGCCTGTACCGAAACCACCACCGCGCCGCTGACCATCATCAGTGCCTGAACGGTGGTGAGGGTGAAGATGATCAGGATCACGGCTGGCTCCGGCAGTGTAATTCCACGCAAGGCCAAACCCGCCAGGTACACACCCATCCCCAGGTAACTGCCCAACAAGGGAGGAACGGTGGAAGAAAGCAACTTACCCAGGTATAGTTGCCAATTTTTGAGCGGGGTATCGAGTAGTGGCTCAATCGAACCGCGTTCCTTTTCACCAACAAATGTATCCAGGGAGATCACCAACGAAACGGAGATCGGGAAAAAGCCGACGATCATCAACAGGAACGGGATCATGCGCTCGCCGATGATTTCGCCGCCATATTGGGCAACGAAATCCAATATCTGGGATACCGTGAAGTTCATCAGGTATGGGAAAAAAGCGGTCAAAACAACGATGGGGATGATCACCCGCCAATCGCGGAATTGGTCGCGAACTTCGCGCCGGGTAACAACCCATGCCGGATGCAGTTCACGGCGGATATGGTTGGATGCTGTTTTCAGGTTCATGTCAGGCTTCCCTCTGCATTTTCCGGTGATTCACGAATGGCATCCAGGTAGGCCTGTTCCAGGCTTTGTTCGATCTGAGCAAACTCCCTCACCGCGTATCCGGAATTTACCAATCTCCGTAAATATTCAGCGGCGTTGGTTTGCGGTTGTGAGATTTCGACCACTGCCTGGTAGGCGGTTTGGCTGTGAACGCGGATTCCGTCACCAGCCGGCAGGCTGCGTTCCGATACCGATTCTTCGAAAAGGATGCGGTATTCCGGGACGCCCACCAGTTTGCGTTTTAAGCCTTCTGTTGTTTCGTTAAAGATGATGCGACCGCGGCGCAGGATCACGATCTGGTCTGCCAGTTCCTCCGCCTCTGCCAGGTTGTGGGTGCAGAGGATAATCGCGCGATTGCGACTGCGCAGGCTGTGGATGGCATCACGCACCATACGGGCGCTGGCGGGATCCATGGCGGAGGTGGGTTCATCCAGCAGGAGCACGCTGGGTTCGTGGATCAATGCCCGTGAAAGTGCCAGTTTTTGGCGCATCCCTTTGGAATACTCCCCCAGGCGCTGCCGACGGACAGGGGCCAGTCCAAATTGCTCCAACAATTGATCGCGCCGCTGGCGGTACTCTGTTGGCCGCAGCCCATACAACTCGCCGAAGAAGTCGAGGTACTCGTCTGCATTCATCCGCTTGTACAGCCCATGGTGTTCTGTCAGCACACCAACAGCAGCACGCACCCGTTCGGGATGCTGGACAACATCATGGCCGGCAATCCGCGCGGAGCCAGAAGATGGTACAAGGATACTGGTAAGCATGCGGATGGTAGTGGTTTTCCCGGCGCCATTCGGCCCCAGGAGGACCATCACCCGGCCATTACCTACCTGAAAGCTGACCCGGTCGACGGCCAGGAAATCATCAAATGTTTTGCTTAATGCGTCTGCTTCGATCAGATTCATAGTGCATCTCGAACATTAATTGGCGAACCATTTTCGCTCCAACTGATTATAGGGGAAATTCTCATCCTGATGATCAGGACATTCGCAGCTCGACCTGCAGGAACCCTTATTCCTTTGCCAGTGGCGGTTTCAGATGTTTGATTCCGAGGGTCAGTCCTGCCGCAAGAAAGGTGACAGCCATGATCCCTTGATTAATATTGATGCCTGCAACGGGGGAGGGGTCCAGGCGTAGAAATTCCAACCAGAAACGCCCGAAGGCATATCCTGCCAGATACACCAATAGTAAATCGCCTTTGCGCAACCAGGTATGCCTGTATCGATCCAACAATACCAGCATTACAGCAATGAACAAATTCCAAAGGCATTCATACAGGAATAATGGGTGATAGGTGCCAATGTCTTTGAAGCCGGGGATGCGGTTATGGGGGGCGATTTGGATCGCCCAGGGCAGGCTGCTGGGTTTCCCATACAATTCCTGGTTGATGAAGTTTCCCCAACGGCCAACAGCCTGTGCCAGGGGTATGCCAGGAGCGATGGTATCCGCCCAATCCCAGAAGGATTGCCGATTGCGGCGGCAAAAGATCACCAGGGCGAGTACGCCGCCAATTACTGCCCCGGGCAGGCCCAGGCCGCCGTTCCAGATCGCCAGCGCGTCCAATGGGTGAGTGAGGTAGAAACGGGTGGTGATGCCAGCTTCAATCATCGACTGGGGCGGGGTGAAGATATGCCATAAGCGCGCCCCAATGATGCCGGCAATGACCAGCCACGGCACCATATCCCATACCAGGTACGGGTTCAGGCGGCGGATGCGGGTACGCTTGAGGGTGAGGATCATCGCCAGCACAACGCCAGTCATGATCAGTAAGCCATAAAAGCGCAGGTGCAATGGACCCAGGTGGATGCCAACGCTATCGATACTCATCGATCACCTCATAAAGTTATCACTCACCACGGCTGGCGCGGTACACATGCAGCATGCGTTGTACTGCGGTCAGGTTGGTGAAAACGGCCAGTATGGCGACAGCTACGAGCGGGATGTGGAACAGCAGGGAAGGAATGAGGACAATGAAGCGCTCGACCCGGCTCAGGAAACCAATTTTGGCTTCGTATCCCAATGACTGCGCGCGGGCGCGGGTGTACGATACCATCAATGACCCGCCGGCGGCAGTAAATGTCAGCAGGGCGGCGATGGTTTGATCATTTGCCATGAAGTGCACCAACAAGCCGCCCAGCAGGAACAATTCGGCATAGCGGTCGAGGCTGCTGTCGAGGAAAGCGCCGAACTGGCTTACCTTTCCGCTCAAACGCGCCATCGTCCCATCGAAGGCATCAAAAACCACCCAGAAAAGGGCCACCAGGCCGCCCCAGGTGAGATGTCCACGGGCGATCAAGACCGAAGCGATCAATGTGCCGAGGCAGCCAATGATCGTAATCGCGTTGGGGGTCAGCCCTGTCTTTAATAACAATGATGCGATGGCTTCCAACGATTTCTGAAAAATTTTGCGGAGGCGGTCAGTGAAGGTCGGTGATTCTGACGCGAGAACTTTACTTTTGGTCATTCCAAATCCTCATCAATGCGGGTATGGTCATCCTGCATGCGACCGTGGGCTTCATCTTCACCGCGGATGGATTCAACCAGGATTTCCCGGTCACGTCCGCCCCCGCGGGAAGGACCGATGATTCCTTCGGCTTCCATCTGGTCCAGTAATGAAGCAGCGCGGGGGTATCCAATGCGCAGGGACCGCTGCAACCACGAAGCATTGGCGCGCCCGGTTTTCAGCACCGTTTCCACGGCTTCATCGAATAATGCGTCGATTTCATCCGATGCATTTTCTATCATCGGTTCCCAAGGGGCTTCTTCATCAGGTGCCTCTTCTTCATCCGCAAATTCATTTTGCCAGTAGCGCAGGATACGTTCAATCTCATTGTCAGAGATCAGTACGCCCTGGGCGCGTACCGGGGCCCGTACAGATGGGTCGACGAAGAGCATGTCCCCGTTTCCCAGCAATTCTTCCGCGCCCTGGGTATCAATGATTACGCGTGAATCGATGCCGGTGGCCACCTGGAATGCAATCCGGGCGGGGAAATTGGCTTTGATCATGCCTGTTACCACATCGGTGCTGGGACGCTGGGTGGCAACCACCAGGTGGATGCCGGTGGCGCGCGCTTTCTGCGCCAGGCGGGTGAGGCTGTGTTCGGTTTGTTCCGGGGCGATCATCATCAGGTCCGCCAGTTCATCAATCATGATCACAATCCGCGGCAAACCCGGTTTGCCCTGGCGTTTAAGCTTCTTGTTATACGCATCGAGGTCACGGGTATGGGCTGATTCCAATACGCGATAACGGTTTTCCATTTCCACCAGTGCCCAGCGCAGAACCGTCAGCATACGGTCGAGGTCGGTTTCCACACTGCCCAGCATGTGCGGCAGCCCGTTAAAGCGTACCAATTCCACCATTTTGGGATCCAGCATGGCCAGGCGCAGATCAGCAGGGCTGTTGTTCATGATCAGGCAGGCGGTGATGGCTTCGAGACACACCGATTTGCCTGAGCCAGTGGTGCCCGCAATCAACAGGTGGGGCATTGAAGACAGGTCGGCAATCACGGTTTCACCGGAAACATCACGCCCCAGGGTCAATGCCAGCGGTTTTCCAATCACTTTTTTAAAGACTTTTGATTCCAGCAATGCACGCAGGCGCACCGTGGTTGATTTCGGATTGGCAACTTCAATTCCCACAAACGAGTGACCGGGCACTGGCGCTTCAATGCGCAGGCGTTCAGCGGATAAGGCGCGCGCCAGGTCACGGCTGAGGCCGGATATCTGCGAGATGCGAACTTTTTTTCGCTGGATACTGCCATCAGGTCTTTCGGCTTCGGTGTAGCCAGGTTCGATCGCGTACTGGGTCACTGTGGGTCCCACCCGGTAGCCCACCACCCGGGCTGGAATCTGGAATTCTTCCAGGGTTTTTTCAATTAACACTGCCGTCTGGCGGATGTGTTCCTCATCGTTTTCGAAAGAGGTTTCTGGCAGCAATAAATCCATCGGTGGCAGGTTGCTGGGACGGTTGGGGTCACCTTTGGCTGTAATCGTTCCGAGAAGGGGAATATCTCTATCATCAGTGGGTAAAGCTACTTCCTGGATGCCAGGGTGCTGCCCGGTTGCAGCCGGTTCGGTTTCCCAATCATTTTCGCCAATGAAAACGCTTTCCCGCAACAGGTTCTTACTCCAACGATCCAGCATGGATACCAATGCTTTCAGCAATCCGCTACCACTAAGGAAAAAGAAAATCACCAACCCGATCAGGAGCAGCCCGGAAAGGATTGGCGGCAGCAGAAAGCCAATCAGTTCGGCCAGTCCCCAGCCAACCATGCCGCCGAACATTCCTTCAACAGCATCTTCCAGCCTGTGTCCATTGAGCAGTGACAGCAGCGGGAGCAGGAACAGAATCATTGCTTCGAGTTGGATCACGTTCATGATTTTGACTGTTCTGTGCGGATTGACTGTGCGCAGAAGGAACTCCAACCCGATTAACAGGATACCAAATGCTGCGAACCATGCGCCAATGCCGAAGATCTGCCTTAAAAGGCCAGTCCATTGATCCACTACTGTTCCCTGTGCAAGGTTCGAAAGCCCCAGGAATGAAACCACAGCCAATGTAGTCAGGAAGAGTCCCCCCACATCCGCACTGTAATGGGTGAAAAAATTATCCTTATCTTGTGTGTCAAGCGGTTTTAATCCGCGTTGGTCTTCTATTGCCTTCTTGGTTCGGGTACTACTGCTCATTCCATCTGCACCAGGCCCAATCCCAGGCGGTGGCGTTCACTATCGATATGCAATATTTTTACCGTTACGGAATCTCCCGGCGCCAATGAATTTTGCATTTTGTGCTGTTCCTGGCCGAATGAGGAAACATGGATCAGACCCTCAATTCCTTCCTGCAGCCGGGCGAAAGCGCCGAAATGAGTGACAGAAGTAATCGTTGCGCGTGTGTGGTCTCCGATATGGTACTTTTGGTGGATGGATGCCCAGGGATTGGGCTGAAGTTGTTTTAGGCTGAGGGCGATCCTTCCGTTCCTTTCGTTCATTTGCAATACCTTAACCCGAATTGTATCACCAATGCGGACATGATTGGTCGCCTGCTGCACCCGCCCCCAGGAAAGTTCAGAAATATGGATCAATCCCTCGACACCGCCGAGGTCAACGAACACCCCAAACGCGGTAATATTGGTCACTTTTCCTGAGGCCAAATCACCCGGTTTGAGAGAGGCGAAAAGGTCGTTGCGTTTCCCTTCGCCTGCCAGGGCGGCACGTTCTGAAAACACAATCCGTTTTTGCTGTGGGGTGCATTCGATCACTTTCAGCATCAAGGTTTCATGCATGTATTCCACCAGCAGCTCATAACGGGAAGAATCATCCTGAACAGCTGACATGCGGGTAAGGTGGGAAACAGGAACAAACCCTTGAATATTCTCCCCTTCCACCAGCAAGCCACCGCGGTTATAGCCATATACCGTCAGTGCGACGATCGCATCCGTTTCCAGCAGTTCCTGTACATAATCCCAATCGACATTTGATAGGTTCAGGTCATACTCCATTTCGGCGCGCATGGCTGGCTCCGGGCCCACCTCATTCAGGGTTGAATCACTCATCACCGAATCCCACCAGCCTTCATCGATCTTCGGTGGGCTTTGATGAGCCTGTCCATTAACTTCCTTCTTCTCAACCATTATTTGCCTCCCCGGCGTTACCAACAATAAGTGTCATCATTACGGCGTTTGATTCTGCTGAAAATTAAAAAGGGAATTGCTCAACTGAATTGAGCCTGTTTACAGATGCAAATTGCTTTTTTTAACATTTTGGGATTGATGTGCGACTACCTGTAAACAGAAAGAAAACTGAAAAAACTGGGAAATTTCACCTATTATACCCAACAATTCCTGAATCATGCATACATTTCCTGACGAATATTTGGCGAGGTTACCTCAAAATGCCTGATCCCGCATCCAAATCGGTCGGAGTAATGGAGGCGGCCTCTTGTTTCAGAATTAAACGAGTCAGTTCATCCACCGCCACCCGTTGTTTGCGGTAGAAATCAGCCTCCGAAATGGAGAGTTGTGCGGCAATCTCTCGCACTTTTTTCCCGTTGAGGTATTTCATATCCAATATATTAAAGAGCAACCAGTCGTTGGTATAGCGTTGTTGTCCCTGAGGTTTCATTTTCTCAATTGCACCACGCAGCACTGTGCGCAGGGCATTGGCATTGCTGCTGTCAGCAGCAGTTTTGGCTGCCTGTACAATGTGCAATTGTGTCAGCGGATTCTCACTCAGCTTTGGCCCTCCCCAATAATGGGTCAGTGCTTCTTTGACCCAACGGGCCATCTCACCTTGATCATGGTCCCCGGTTTCGTCTCCACCGATCGAGTCGATCAAGCTCTCAGGGGTGAAACGGGCATTGGCACGAATCCGTTGAATTGAATCCATTTCTGTGCTGAGGTTGCGCAGCGCGGCGAATATGGTGGTAAGGGCGCGGCGGTCTTGAAGCGCAATTGTGATCCTCTCCAGCAAGAAAGAAAGGCTTTCATCCTGGTCTTCTTCAAGGTCATCAATGGCCACTTGTTCCAACCCGACCATACCGATTAACTCCCGTTGTCCACTTGCCTGAAGATTTCCATTTACCGATAACGAACCGGCATTGCCGGCTGTATATAATGGGATCAATGAATAGTATTCTTCAGAAAACAATCCCTCGGATTGATGACCATGGAAGAAATCCTTAAATTCCGGGAAAAAATCAAAGCGCCTTTTCGTTTCTGCTTCCTGTACTGCCAACCGGATTTCACCAGAACTGGCAATCCGTTTCAGGTCGAGGCCATCGACAGCCGCGATAAAGGCGGAATCTGCCCGGGTTAATTCACGGATGGCTCCCAGAGTCATTTCCAGGAATTGCTGCAAATCGCTTTCAGTTACCAGGCGTTCCTGAACGGCCTGCAATTCTTCCAGGTCTGTGTTATTGGGGCCGTAAAATAGCACATGTTGGATGCGGTTTCCAAACAAGGTAACCAGGTATTCCAATAAAAGAATGGAAACCACCATGCTAATGGGTACATAGGCACTGTATGGGGTGCCGCCGTATAGTTCACCCAGGCGGCGGACGATAGTTACCACGCCGAGGGTGAATACGCCGGTGATCGGCCCGCGCAGTAGCCAGCGCATCAGGCGGCTTTTCACCACCCGGTCTGGCAGGCTGACACCAAAAAAAGCCACTGAATAGGCCATGATGACGATGAACGCGCCGGTCGTGAGATTCAGCATCAGCGCGACCAGCCAGAAGACCAGCGGTATCCCCTGGGCCACCTCAGAGCCATAAAGCAGGTACGGGAATGCACCTACTGCCGGGGCTGCACAGCCGAAAAAGAGGTAGACCATACGCCGGCGCATGGTGGTAGTGCGCGTGCGTTGATGGGCACGGTAGACATTGTAGAGACTGAGGGCTATGGTGAAACCGTAATACAGGGTGAATACCAGGCTCCATGTGGTTGGGCGCAGATGGGGGGCTGGTATGTTGGCCTGAACCAGGTCGCCGACCAGGTTCCCGCTCAACAACAAACCGGTGAATGCAACCGAAAAGAAAAAGGAATACCAGTATACGCCCCGCCGCACTGACAGACCGGTTGTCGATAACAGGCTCTTGCTGAAACGGGTATAGGTGGCTGGCAGCCAGATGATCCCAAGCCATTCAACCGACATCAGCAGTTCCATCAACTCGATGTCCTGCGCGTTGCTGGCGATTGCTTCAGCGCTATAGATGACCACCACCATCAGCATCAGCAGGCTGAAACTGCGTGCGACACGGTTGCGCAAATTAAACGCCAGCGCGTACAGCAGCAGGGAGAATGCCGTGATGGCGATCCCGGCCGTGATGATATCATTGATGGTGATAATGGCGGTGATCATGGGGTGAATTATTTGAGGTAGGTCGAGAAAAAAACCACGATATCATGGTTGGCAAAGTGATACTCATGGAAACCACAGTACTCATACCCAAGGCGGGTGACGAGTTGGATGGCGGGATAGTTCTTGGATTGCACTTCGACGAGTATGCGCTGGCAGCCCTCGTGCAGGCTCCAATCCTGTGCGGCCAGCAGCAAAGCAGTACCAATACCCTTTCGCCGCATTTTTTGGCGCACGACAAAGTCAATCACACGTACGGCTTTGGCGTTGTGCATTTTTTGCAATACAACATACCCAACCGTTTCCTGGTCATGGGAGGCGACCAATGCCGTATCGGCTTGCAGGTTCTGCGTCAATCTCTCCTCTGCCGTGAGTGGCGGTTCCACAATCATTTGCCGGGGAAGACGCACCTGGTGAAAACGGGTACCCACTGCGAGAGGTTCAATTTTGCGATCCATCTGCCAGGTGAAATCGGTAAAATAAGCATGGTTCATTGAATACAGGCTGGCAGCTTCCTGGGGGGTACATGGCATGATCTCAATTTTTGGCATTGCGGGCTCCAATGGGTTACGGGTTGATTTGCACGTTGATGGTGCATGGCGGTAAATAATTATTCTGGTTATCGGTGGCGATCAGCCGAAGCTGGTACAGGCCGGGTGTGACGGTTTCAGTGTTCCAGGCACCGCCTAATAGCTGGTCTTCGATTAACTGGTTCCCAGCCGAAATTGTTTGCCAATCATCGCTACCGGCAGGGGCGTACTCATACTTATAAAAGCCCAGGGTGGCAAAATTCACCGTGCCGCGTGGCTCGATCACGCCCGAGATGCCATCACCCTCCAGTGGGTAGGTCCATTCAAACACCCCGGCCACGCAGCCATCGCTGCCGAAGACGGGCGTGGGGGTGGTCTCTCCGGGGAACAATACCACATCTTCTGTGGGTGCCATGGTTGTGGTGGGAGTTACCAGCAGGTCAATGGTGGGGGTGGAGAGGCTGCCATCCCATGGTACAGCCGGGGCAATGAAGGTTACAGATGTGAAGATGAAACCACCCACCAGGAAAAGTATGACCAATCCCGCCACATTCGCCTGGAAACGCCGGGTAGCCACATCTTTTTCCAACTTGAACGTGGCCAACTTCATGGCATCCATGGCGTTCATCAGCCGTTGAATGAAAAAGAATGCGATCACCCCCAGGATCACATAGGCCCAGATTTCATACCGTTCAAGCAAACGGAAGAATTCATTCAACAGTTTGAGAATTTCATTCATCGCCGGTTTTTCCGAATAACCTTACAGTTCCGGTACCAGATGCAGCAATAGTTCTTTCAGGTGAATTGCAACTTGCTTGCCATACGCCATCACCTCTTCGTGGGAAGCCTTGTGCTCGCCATCGAGGGAGGTGATGTTGGTGATGCTGGAGATGCCCAATACCCGCATATTCATATGACGGGCTACAGTTACTTCCGGTGCGGTGGACATGCCAACCGCATCAGCGCCCATGGCTTGCAGAAAGCGAAGTTCAGCAGGGGTTTCAAAGGTAGGACCAGACAGGCAGCAATAGATGCCTTCGTGGAGTGGTATCCCCAACTGGCGCGCTTTCGCCCGTGTGAGTTCTTTTAATTGGCGATCGTAGGCCTGGCTCATATCAGGAAAACGGGGACCGAGTTCCTCTTCATTCCTGCCGCGCAGGGGGTGAAAGCCAGCCATTCCAAGGAAGTTGATGTGGTCATCAATCAACATCAATTCACCGGCATTGAATGCGCGGTTGATGCCACCCGCAGCATTGGTCACAACCAGGGTCTCAATGCCGAGGAGTTTCATGACGCGGATGGGAAATGTGATTTCGTTCGGGCTGTACCCTTCATAAAAATGGACTCTGCCCTGCATGATCATCACCTGTCTGCCATTCAGTGTTCCGACTACAAACTGGCCTGAATGTCCCTGGACGGTGGATTGCGGAAAATGGGGGATACTGCCGTAAGGGATCAGCACCGGGTTTTCCACCATATCTGCCAGCGACCCCAGACCCGACCCCAGGATCATGGCGATTTCTGGTTGGTGGGATATGTGGCTGCGGATCGCGGAAGCTGCTTCCTGAATCTGTTCGAGTGTCATCACGTTTTCCATAAAACCTCCTGAATTTGCCTGTTCCATGCATTTATTATACCTGTTCATTACCGCGTAGTGAAATTGGAGTAGAGATGACGGGAAGATGTCACCTGTTTTTATGGACAAAGCAAATCCCTATGAATTTGTGTTGAGAAACATAATGAGCAACTACCTCTTCTGCTCTGCAATATGTTTTAAAACGTATAAATACACGTATAAGGTGAAATGCGGCGAAATAATCCGCGTCATCTATTGACAATGGTTTCCTGTCATGTATAATAAGCAAAATCATATGAAGGTGTGATGCACCTCCATTCCACCCAACTCTCCCAAAAAATTTCCAAAACCAAATACGATAGATCATCATGTCCCCTATGCCCTGGCTTATGCTTTACTACATTCTGGTATTCGCTCTGATTGTCACAGCGAAAAATGCTGGTTTGGCAGGAGAAGTAAAGGCCCAGTAAAGCAGGACAAGGAAAAGCCCAAACGACCGCCAACCAGACAGGAGGGCGGTTTTTGTTAGGAATGGAAAACCCAACGGCAAAGTTCGTCACATTCAGACACAAAGGAGGAAATTCTCTAAAACAAAAAATGTCAGTTTGATCGAAACAGTCCTCGCTTGAATTCGGAGAAGTTTCATGATGAGGACAAGGAGAAAAGTGTTTACAGACCATCTGGTCTAAATATTGTTGGTACATCTTATTGTTTGAGGAGAAAGTACAAATGAAGAAGCTCTCTGTTTTATTGGTAATTGTGATGCTCGCCACTGCACTGGCAGCCTGCGGTTCAAAGGTTCCTGAAGCGTGTGAATCTGATCCCCTTGGCTGTGCTGTGATTGAAAAAGGCGAAACTGTTAAAATCGGTATGGCCGGTCCGATGCTGGGTGACTATGCCATGTTTGGCAAGGACATCTCCCAGGGTGCCATGGTTGCGATTGACGAAGTCAACGCAGCCGGCGGCCTTGAGGGTTTTAATTTCGAACTGATCGCCGAGGACACCGGCGGCTCACCTGAACAGGGCGCCGCGGTTGCCAGCAAGTTCGTCACCGATGAAACCATGGTTGCCATTGCTGGCCATATTTTCTCGGGTGAATCTGAAGCGGCGATGCCGATTTACGAAGACGCCGGTTTCCCGATGATGTCACCTTCCGCCACCAATCCTCCGCTGACCCAGATGGGTTCCACCGTCTTCAACCGTCTGGCCTTCACCGATGCGGTACAGGCAAAATTTGCGGCAGAAATGTTGAAGAACGACCTGGGTGTCAGCAAGCTTGCCCTGGTGCATGACGGTTCTGCCTACGGTCAGGGCCTTGCTGACGAAGTGCAGGCGAATTTTGAATCGATGGGCGGTGAAGTGGTTGCCTACGAAGCCGTTACCCCCGGTGAAGCCGATTATTCCGCCACTCTGGCCGCGATTGCGGCTGCCGGTCCTGAGGCAGTGTACTACGGTGGATATGCCGCGGAAGCGATTGTGATGGCGAACCAATGGGCGCAGGCTGGTCTGACCGGCGTGACCCTCTTCGGCTGCGATGGCACTTTTGGTGTGGAATTCACCCAGAAAACCGGTGCAAACGGCATTGGTTCCATTGCTGCTTCCCTGGTTCCCCCAGATTCGGATGAGAAGACCGCCTTTGATACCGCATACCAGACCAAGTTCGGCCTGGCAGCGGGTGAGTTGAGCGCCTTCACCTGGAGTGCTTACGATACAGCTTACACCCTGATGAATGCAGCGATGAGCGTTGCCTTTGTTGATGGTGACACCCTCTATATTCCACGCAGCGCAATGGTTGCGGCCGTCCGTGGCACCAATTACAATGGTCTCACCGGCGCAGTGGTGTGCGATGCGACTGGCGAATGCAATGCCTCTGGCCCTTCGTTTTACGAAGTTGTCAGTGATGGTGCAGGTGGATCCACCTGGATTCCCTTCACAAAGTAATCTCTTTGCCGAATTGATGTGAATGGTGGGGAGAGTTACTCTCCCCACCAATTTCTGTTGTTATAATTACCGCTGAAGGAGCGGTAAACGCTTGATTCTTTATTGTTGATCTACCTGCCAAAGATGCCTTCGACCATTTGGCAATGCAGAATATCGGTGTAAAGCAGGAAAGTGAGAAGGTCACATGGAAACTTTGAAAAAGCTTGTCCCATCCGACCTTAATGCCAGCAAATGGGTCCGAATGATTTTAGGGATTCTTGTGCTGGCTTTATTGGTGTGGCGGTTGGTGGATGTCATTCTGATCCAACGCCTGTATGGGCCAGACACATGGGCACGATTTGCAATTACGGGTTTGATCATTGGGGGGATGTACGCCCTGATTGCAATTGGGTATACGCTGGTGTATGGTATTTTGTTAATGATAAATTTTGCACACGGCGAAGTGATGATGTTGGGATCCTTTGCCGGGTATTTTGTATTTGAATTGCTGGCCTTTATCCCTTCACCTGGCCCGGAAAATCCTGAGCAGGTGCTGTTGAATGCTTTTCCTGTGCTCTCGATCCTTGTGGCTTTTCTGGTGGGCATGCTGGTTTCTGCCCTGGCAGGTTATTTCCTTGAAAAAATTGCTTATCGACCGCTGCGCAAGGCGCCACGCCTGGTGCCGCTGATCAGCGCGATTGGCGCTTCGATATTCCTTCAAAATGCCGCCATGCTTCTTTTCGGCCCGCAGCGGCGAACCTACCTGAACCCCACGCTGCTTGACCGGGGTCTGGGCCTGGAGATTCCGATTGCAGGGAACAATGTGCTGGTTCCTTACACCGGAATCTTTTCTTTTGTTCTGTCGATCCTGTTGATGCTCGGCCTGTATTTGCTGGTGCAAAAGACCAAGTTGGGGCGTTCGATGCGCGCGGTTGCTGAAGACAAAGGTGCCGCAGCACTGATGGGTATCAATGTGGATGCGGTTATCAGCCGCACGTTCATCATCAGTGGTATTCTCGCCGGTGCTGCCGGGGTGATGTGGGGGGTTCACAACGGTTTGTTAAATCATTATGTAGGATATATCCCTGGTATGAAAGCCTTCACCGCTGCTGTCATGGGGGGGATTGGCAATATTCCCGGCGCTATGCTGGGTGGAATGACCCTTGGTATCCTGGAATCGTTGGGCCCAGCGATGCTGGGCATAGATTTTCAGTTGAAGGATGTGATCGCTTTTACCATCCTGATCCTGGTACTGATCTTCCGCCCCTCCGGTTTACTGGGTGAACGTTTGTCCGAGGAGAAGGTCTAATGAAGAAAAATGTTACAGCTCTCCAGAAGGGTCTCAACACCGGGATCACCCTGGGTGTGGTGATGGTGTTCCTGTCTCTGACTGCCTTTACGGTGGTGTTGGCCAATATCATCGGTGATAGTTACCGCCCAACACCGGTAACGTATGGGTTTGTTATCGCCTTGTTTGGCTTTTTTGGCGGTTTGATGGCCTCCTCAAAGAGGGGGCTTCCCAATGATGATTGGAAAAATGTGCTGACGAGCAGTGCTGCTGCCGGGTTGATCGGTGGTGTGATTCTGGCTGTTCCGCTGGCAGTATTGGGCAGTATTCACCTGAACGGAACGGACCTTCGCAATTACCTGGTCATGGTATCGCCTGATGTGATGGAAACCTACCTGTTCGGCATTGGCTTGCTGCCAGCAATTTTGATCACAGTCATCATCTTTGCAGCAGGAGCAATCCTGGGCGGTGCTTTTAACAAAGGGGCGGCACGGGCAGAATGGCGCGCCCGGTGGATGGCAAACAGCCAGGAGAAAATTCGTTCTGCCTGGCAGGCTCCACGCGTACAGCAGGTGGTGGCAGGCCGCTACAGCAAATTGTTTTTCATGGTTGGCGCCCTGTTACTGTTGTTCCTGATGCCGTTTGTGTGGGGGTCGTACTGGAACTATGTGATGGGAACCGTGGGATTGTACATCCTGCTTGGCTTGGGGATGAATATTATTGTCGGGCTTTCCGGCCAATTGGTACTGGGTTATGTGGCGTTTTTCGCCATAGGCGCATATGCCATGGGCCTGCTTTCTTCGCCGGAACCGCTGGGCATCCAACTGGGCTTCTGGCCAGCGTTGCTGGCTTCCATCCTTGTCGCGGCGCTGACCGGCATTCTGCTGGGACTGCCGATCCTGAATCTGCGTGGCGACTACCTGGCGATTGTAACCCTCGGATTCGGCGAGATTATCCGCATCCTGATCAAAAGCGACTCACTGACCTGGTTCACAGGTGGACCCAAAGGGTTACGGGCGATCGCCCAACCGGCAATTTTCGGTTTGAAGTTTAATTCTGATGTCAATTTTATGCACCTGATTCTGGTGGGTGTACTGGTGGGGGTGTTCATTGCTTACCGTTTGCAATACTCCCGCACCGGGCGCGCCTGGCTTTCGGTGCAGGGTGACCAGACCGTATCCCGTGCGACCGGGGTGAATACGTACCAGTACAAAATCCTTGCCTTGGCATTGGGCGCGGCATTCGCGGGGATTGGCGGCGCCATTTTTGCTTCCCGCAACCAGTTTACCGGCCCGGAAGACCATGTGCTGATGGTTTCGATCAATGTCCTCTGCCTGGTGATTGTTGGCGGCATGGGCAGCCTGCCCGGTGTCATCCTCGGGTCATTTGTGCTAAAAGGCATTCCGGAATTGCTGCGTGACCTTACCGACTACCGTTTGCTGGTCTTCGGCGTGTTGTTGGTGGTGATGATGATCGTCCGGCCGGAGGGTCTGTGGCCGACGCGGCGCCCGAAATTGGAGAAACAGCATCTTTCCAAGTATGATCCGGATAATGACGAAGCATCTTCAGAGGAGGTGTCTGCATGACCAAACTGACCCTAACCAATCATCCTCCGGTTGTGATTGAAGCACAATCTGTAACCAAACGTTTTGGTGGTTTGGTGGCGGTTTCATCTGTCGATCTGTCCATCCGTGAAAAGACCATTTATGCCATCATCGGGCCAAACGGTGCTGGAAAGACCACCTTTTTCAACTGCATTTCTGGTTTTTACACCCCCGAAGAAGGCGAGGTGCTGTTTTACGGCAAATCAATCAAAGGAAAAACCACCGACAGGATCGCGCATCTGGGCATCTCACGTACGTACCAGAACATTCGGCTGTTCAGTCAGATGACAGCGATCGAAAATATCCTGGTTGGATCTCATTGCCGCTACACCAACCATTGGCTGGACGCGATCCTGCATACCCGCCGCTACAGGCGCGAGGAAGCAGAATCGCTGGCAAAGGCACATGACCTGTTAAAATTCATCGGGCTTGAGGGCCTGGGTGATAATCTGGCCAGCAACCTGCCATACGGCGCGCAGCGCCGCCTGGAAATTGCCCGTGCCCTGGCCAGCAATCCTAAGCTGCTGCTGCTCGATGAACCGACCGCTGGAATGAACCCGCAGGAAACGGATGAGATGATTGAATTCATCCGCAGCCTGCGTGACAACCTGGGAATTACGATTCTGTTGATTGAGCATGATATGCGCATGGTGATGGGTATATCGGAATATATTTCCGTGCTGGATTATGGGATGAAGATCGCGGAAGGTACCCCGACGGAGATACAGTCCAATCAGAAGGTGATTGAAGCATATCTTGGACCGGGTGCTGCTGCATTGCAGGAAAAATTCAGCCGAGGGAAGGACGAGTAAAGATGAAAACGAACCAGATGCTCGAGGTGAAAGACCTGCATGTATATTACGGGGCGATCCATGCCCTGAAGGGGATCAGTTTTCACCTGAATGAAGGCGAAATTGTTGCGTTGATCGGAACGAATGGAGCAGGAAAATCAACCACCTTGAATTCGGTTTCGGGTTTGTTAACACCGCAACCCGGACAGCTGTTTTTTGGCGGAAAAGAAATCACCAACACACCCCCTCAGGATGTAGTAAAAATGGGGATTGTGCAGGTACCAGAAGGACGTAAAATTTTCGCGAGAATGACCGTCCGTGAGAACCTGGAAATGGGTGCGTACGTGTTTAATGATCGGGATCATATTGAGGCGGATGTGCAGCATGCCTTTGAGATGTTCCCACGCCTGCGTGAACGCCAAAAACAATTGGGGGGGACTTTGTCTGGCGGTGAGCAGCAAATGCTCGCCATGGCACGTGCCCTGATGACGCGCCCCAGATTGTTGTTGATGGATGAACCTTCGATGGGCCTGGCGCCGATCCTGGTGGAACAGGTATTCGAAATTATCCAGGAGATCAATAGTAAGGGGACTACAGTGCTGTTGGTTGAACAAAACGCGCAAATGGCGTTGTCGATCGCGGATCGGGCGTATGTGCTCGAAACCGGCAAAATTGTGTTGGAAGGCACAGGGCAGGAACTGTTGACCAATCCGCAGGTCAAAGAAGCCTACCTGGGCGGATAATGCCCTGCGCATTCATGATGGAGAGTGACCCGTCCCGGACAACTTGCCCGGGACGGGTTTTTATTCCGTTGACAGCGTGACCTCTGTGGGGAGGATTACATTTCGGCCAGGATTTTCCGGTAGCTTTGGTAACGTGTTTCGGCGATGAAACCATTTTCCACTGCCCTGCGTACGCTGCAATCTGGCTCTTCGAGATGGCGGCAGTCATTGAATCGGCAGCCATCTGCCTGCCATTGAAATTCAGGGAAGTACCCGGCCAATTCGGCAGGACGGATACCTGCCAGACCGAATTCCCGGATGCCGGGTGTATCCACTACGGCTCCCCCCATTTGCAGGTGGTACAGGTTACTCTGGGTGGTGGTATGCCGTCCCTCACCACTCGCTTCGCTGACTGTTTTGGCCTTCAATTGAAGACCGGGCTGTACCTGGGAGAGCAGGGAAGATTTGCCCACTCCGGAGAGGCCCGTAAGAACGGTCAGTTTCCCCCGCAGATTCTCCCGCAGCCAATCGATGCCGACCCCGCTGGTGGTGCTGGTGAGAACGACATCCAACTGCAAATCACGGTAGATGCTGGCAAAGGCCGATAAATCCTGCTGCGATTCCGCAAGGTCGATTTTGTTGATGCACAATACGGCAGGCAAGTGATTGCGTTCCGCCACGATCAGGTAGCGGTCAATCATTTCCGGCCAGATGTGCGGATTGCGCCATGCCGCCACAATCAACAGTTTATCAGCATTAGCGACCAGTGCCTGCTGGCGTGAACTCCCACTGGCAGGCCGGGTGAGTACACTTTTGCGCGGTAGAACCGCTTCGATCATACCACTACCATCTGGTTGGAGGTCGACCAGTACATGGTCGCCGACCGCGATGGCATTGGTAAAACCGGTTTCCTGTGCGGTTAATGAACCGCGCACCGCGCACAGCACTTCGTCCTGGTTGAGCCACACACGGCACAGGCCGGTGCTGACTTCCATCACCACGCCGTGGCTGCCATCGGTGGCATGCGATAGCCCCAGGTTCAACTGGCGCTCTGCCTGGGCGCTATTTTCCACACGGCGCCTGCGGTCATTTTCATCGCGTGCCATGATGCGTTCGAAAGCATCGGCGGGTTTATCTTCCCAGGCAGTATCGTCCATCTGCTGCCAGTCTTTTTGGCGCGCGCGGCTTTGCAGGTTGCGCCGGTATTGTTTTGCTTTGTTTTGCTTGTTGGTATTCTTCTGATTTTCTCTTTGTTTCTGATCTTGATAGCTGTAATTTTTGTTACTCATGATGTGTGTTCTTTTCTTCCAATCCAAACAATATTTTCCGCTGCGGGAAGGATGCATTCCTTCCCGGTATTCTTGATCCGGGATGCAGGGGGATGGAAAGAAAAACCCCTGCCCAACGAGCCGGGCAGGGGGATATCAGCTTGATATACAGCCGCAAAATGCGGTCAGGCTCCCTCCACGAGGCGCGTTTTCAGAACGTTGGTGATTGTGTATTCAACTTTTGCTTCCATCACACGAGCCTCCTTTCGAGTCGGTTTATTGATTTGCCGTTCAGAGTATAGCACAAGGGACAGCGGTTGACAAGCTGGAAATGATGTAATTTTTACGAGAGGTACTTCTTAAAAAGTACCAGTGTTTTTTCCACAGCGGCATCATCAATCCAGTAATGCGTCACCAGGCGGAATTCATCACCGTGGCCGCCGATACGAATTCCCTCAGACCCAAAAACCTTGACCAGTTCTGTAGTTCCCATACGGGCATCTGACGCGAGGCGGAAATAGACCATATTTGTCTGGGGGGTGCCCGGATACAGGTGGATCGCCGGGATTTCCGCCAAACCTGCTGCCAGGTGTTGGGCACGGGTGTGGTCCTCCGCCAGGCGGTCAATCATTGTTTCCAGCGCGACCAGCCCGGCTGCTGCCAGAACCCCGGCCTGCCGCATCCCGCCGCCCAACATCTTGCGCATCCGGCGTGTGCGTTCAATGAAATCAGCATCGCCGCCAATGATTGCCCCTACCGGGCAGCAAAGTGATTTGCTGAGGCAAAAGGTAACAGAGTCGGCAGGTTTTGACAACTCCTGGACGTCGACACCCAGTTTAATGGCAGCGTTGAAAATTCGTGCTCCGTCGATGTGCAGTTTAAGGCCGTGCCGATGGGCCAGGTCGGCTGTTGCGCGGGTGTAATCAACTGGGATTGCATATCCGCCGCACGCGTTCTGTGTATTCTCAATGATCAGCAGGCGGCTGGGCGGGTAATGGACATCTTCACTGCGGATCGCATTCTCAATATCTTCCAGTGCCAGTGTGCCGTCCGATTGGTTGGGAATGGTGTGCGGATGGATACCGCCCAGCGCAGCGATGCCGCCGGCTTCATACAGGAAGGTGTGGCCTCTGGTTCCCATGATGACTTCGTCCCCCCGTCCGCAGTGCGCCAGCACCGAGGCCAGGTTGCCCATGGTGCCGGAGGGAACAAACAGAGCAGCATCCTTGCCCAACAGACGGGCGGATACCCGCTGTAATTGATTAACCGTTGGATCTTCGCCGTATACATCGTCACCGAGCGGGGCACGGTGCATGGCTTCGAGCATGGCCGGGGTGGGGTGGGTTACTGTATCAGAGCGGTAGTCGATGGTTTGCATGGTTTCTTTCCTATAAGGTTGTGTCCCAAAATCATCCTAATTATAACGGAATGACAAATGTGATTGGCTGGCTGGGACGATGTAGATTTTTGATTCTACCGCGTTGCAGCTTGAAAGGATGATGGACGACAGGAGAAGAGGATTCCTCCATATATATCTGCCCCATTTTCCCTGGGAGTCGAAAGCATTCCTCACGATTCTCATTCATGAATGATCGGGAGGTTGATTCCGGCTTATGCCTGTGATTATCGGCGCAGTTCGTCCAGCACTTGTTCCAGGTCAACAGGCAGCGGTGCAGTAAAACAACGAGGTTCGCTTTCGCCGGGGAGGATGATTTCAAGGCGCGCGGCATGCAGGAAAGGGCGTGAAATGGCTAATGATGGATGATGATGGCCATACACGGTATCGCCAACCACCGGGCAGCCGATGAAACGGGTGTGGAGGCGAATCTGGTGGGTGCGGCCGGTAAAGATTTGCACCTGCAGCAGGCTGTGATGCGGGAAGGATTCCAGCAGCAGGTACTCGGAAAGGGCCTTACGGCCTTTCCCCGGTGCGGTAATGGCCATCTTTTTCCGATGGTTGGGGTCCCGTCCGATGGGAGCATCAATACGCCCGGTAGGGGTGGGTGGGTGACCATCCACCAGTGTGAGATAAAATTTGTTGACCTTGCGCTTGCTGAATTGCTCCTGCAGCCAGCGATGCGCATAGTCGTTCTTTGCCAACAGGATCAACCCGGAGGTGCCCTTATCAAGCCGGTGCACAACCCCGGGACGGTGTTCCCCGCCAACCCCTTCCATTTCTGGGGCATGCGCCAGGGCGGCATGTACCAATGTACCGCTACTGTGCCCTGCGGCAGGATGTACCACCATGCCGGCTGGCTTATTCACCAGCATCAGATCGCGATTCTCAAAGATGATCTCCAGTTGGATATCCTCCGGGGTAATTTTGCTTTCCCGGATGGGGGGGATTGTAACCTGGACGAGATCACCGGTTTCCAGTTTGATACCCGTTTTGCCTGGGACATTGCCGTTGACCAGCACCAATCCTTCCTCGATCCACGCCTGCAAGCGGGAACGGGACTGCTCTGGAAAACGATCCACAAGAACTTTATCCAGACGTTCCTTGCCAGGTCCACTGTAGTTGAATGAAACGGTTTTCGTCTCAGGTGCATTCACAGGCATTAATCGCAAGCCTCATCCGCAGCGAGGACTTCATGTTGTGGTTCATCTATCCCGGCTGCCAGGTCTACACTTTCTTCATCCAACGACGCTGCGGCATCCTCTGCAGCAACGGGGGTACCAAGCCTTCG
Source organism: Anaerolineae bacterium (assembly GCA_013314735.1). GTDB lineage: Bacteria > Chloroflexota > Anaerolineae > Anaerolineales > Anaerolineaceae > SpSt-1165. The sequence goes on along the minus strand of JABUFD010000004.1, from coordinate 85,264 downwards.
TTTGCGGTCTTCCAGGAAAACACTTAACAACATCAATGCCACACCGATGTTGATGCAGGCATCGGCGATATTGAACACCGGGAAGCTGCCCACCGCGAAAAAATCGGTCACATGACCAAGGCGGATACGGTCAATTAAATTGCCAATCGCGCCTCCGGTTTCAAAGATCAGTGCCAGTTTCAATAACCAATCCCGTTGCGGGATGGCGGAATAGAAGATCAGGATCGCAACAACAACAATACTGTTGACCACTACAAAGAAGGCCGAATTCCCCTGGAACAATCCAAATGCCACCCCTGTATTGTACCAATGGACAATCTGAAAGGTTGGGCACAGGCTGTCGATCAGGCAGTACGATTCTCCGAGCGCCAGATTCGATGTCACAAGGAACTTCGTATACTGATCCAGTGCGATCAGCAACAGGGTTATGGCAATCAGGTACAGGTAGCTTCGGAGTAATTTTTTCATTTCACCTCAGGGGTTGCGGAGTTTTCCCAATTATACCGTATTCCATTTTTGATGCCGTTGCGTACAACATCCCTGATTGTACCGGGTGTGAGGGATGAGTTTTGAATCAGATGGGCAGGACACCCATGCTGGCAATCGGATGCGCCGAAACGCGGGATGGGAACCGATGAGTCAGCCAGGCAGTTCAGCAGTGTGGCACAACTGCATTCCAGGTTGTCCTCGGTGACCACAAAAAGGCATCCCAATGGTCGCATCCATTCCCGCAGGTAGTCGAGGTGCCAGTGCGGGTGTGCCCTGGAAGCCAGGTGGTGTTGCAGGCGCGCACGCAGGCCGCCGCTGCCCCGCGCACTGCCACAGTAATGGTACAACCCCCATGGCAACTGATGAATCCCCAAACTGCCAATTCGAACATCCACAGGTTCATCGATTGAGAAAGACAGAATGTACACACCTTTTTCAGGAGGGAAAGACGAGATCAGTTCAATCAACATGGGTTGATTAAACCACGAATTGGATCAGGTTCCCTGGCATTCTCCTGAAACAATTCCCTCAAATTCTCGTATACTAATATTAGTATAATTTTTCAAACAATTCTTTGGAGGTAATATGCAATCAAAAATTGACGGTACCGTGATGCAAATGCTGACGGTGTTTCTGAACAAAGGCGAATCGCTGTTCACAGAATCCGGCGGGATGGCCTGGATGACACAGGGGATCGAAATGTCCACCAATACCCGCGGCGGTTTGATGAAAGGCCTGGGCCGCTCACTGGCCGGTGAATCCCTGTTCCTTACCACCTACACCAGCCAGGTCGATGGCGCCTGGATCGTGATGACACCGGAAGCACCAGGCAAGGTGGTCGAATTGGACCTGAAGCCCGGTGAAACCTGGATTGCCCAGAAAGACGCCTTTATGTGCGCGCAGGATGGGGTGGAGATGAAAATGCATTTCCGCAAGAAACTGGGTGCGGGTCTGTTCGGCGGTGAAGGCTTCATCCTGCAGCAGATCACCGGCCCCGGGAAAGCCTGGTTGGAAATCCCCGGTGAAACCGTGCAGTATACCCTCAAGCCTGGCCAGACGCTCAAGATTGATCCGGGTCACATCGCTGCTTTTGAAGCGACTGTGCAGTACAACATCGAAACAGTAAAGGGATTGGGTAACATCCTTTTCAGCGGAGAAGGCCTGTTCCTGGCAACCCTCAGCGGTCCTGGCAAGGTTGTCCTGCAAACCATGCCGCTCAGTAACCTGGCGCAGAAGTTGGCCCGTTACCTGCCGCAATCTCATTCGTAACCTTGCCTCGCTAGAACAAATTAACCGCCGGATGCTGAATCAGTATCCGGCGGCTGTTTAGATTCAAACAGGTTACCGAAGGCTGCGATTGTTTTCGCGAATACGCAATGGTCGAGATCAGTAATAAAGCTGGTGCGAAATGGAAGCACGGGGTGGGACATGTGCTTGCTGTAACACTACTGCATGCTGCAGAGAAGCTCCTTCTCCGATGTGGGTGCCCTCACCCAGGTAGATACAGGGACCAAGGTGCGCATTTTCTGCAATAAGAACGCCATCGCTGATAAAGTAAGGTGGTATCAATACGGCGCTTGGATGAACACGCGCAGAAGGTGACAGCCACGCAGGCTGCTCGGTTTCCAGGTAATGGAGGTTGATCTGGAACAGGTCATCGATATTGGTCAGGGTCAGCCGCCAATCCGTCATCACCCCGCGCATGTCACCGTGGGACAGCATCATTTCCATGGCGTCCTGAACTTCATACTCACCGCGGTTTGATGCCTGTACCAGCGGAAGGAACTCGCGGATCTCCTGACGTAACAGATACATCGGCAGGGAGGAGATGTTTGAGGTGGCTTCCTCCGGTGAGGGCTTTTCATGGATGCGGATGATCCGCTCCCCGTCAAATTCGACGATACCGGTGCTGCTGACCTGATCACGAGTGACCTGTTTGAGCAGCAAGACGGAGGATACCCCATCGGTTAACGCCTCCATCATCGCAGGAACGACCTCCAGCCGCACCAGATTGTCGCAGGCTGAAAGGAAAAAATCGCTGTGAAGATGGGGTGCCGCCTGGAGCAGCGCATGTGCCATGCCTTTCTGCTCGGTCTGGATGACAAAGGTGAATTGACAGGCATGGGTGCGGCCGTATTCTTCAAAATACGGGCGAATCTGTTGGTCTTCAGGATGGATCACAAGGATTAATTCATGGATGCCGAAGGGCAGGAACTGGTCTGCCACGCGCGCGGCAATGGGTTTGCCCATAATCGGTGCCATTCCCTTGGAACAATGCGCGGTGAACGGCATCAGGCGTGATCCTTTGCCGGCTGCCAGGATGACGGCTTGCCTGATGGATGACTCTGGCATTAAACGACCTCCGTAATCTGCAATCCGTGATGGGCGATTTCGATGGGCTGGATCAGGGCATGTTCCAGGCAGCAAACGGTGGCGGTCTGGTGCCATGCATCAATCAAGCGTTGCTGTTCACCAGGTAGGGTTAATGCGAACACGGAACCCCCGCCCCCAGCCCCGGTCAGCTTGGCGCCGAGAGCAAATTCCCGACCTGCATTGATCAGGCAATTGTTGGCCCAGCCAGCGCCATCTGGAAAACCGCAATACTGCATCATCTCGTTGACCAGCTGGTGGTTACGGCTCATCAACGCGCCAAATTGACGCCAATCCTGTTTCAACAGGGCAATTTTTCCACGCCATGCGGTTTCCCAGGCATTGCTCATCCACTGTACCATGGGGGGCATGTTACCGCCGCAGCGCAGGTATTCGAGGTGTTGTTCTATGTACCTGGGCCGCATGTGGCCGTGGACATCACCGGAATCATGCTGGACGCCGGTTGACCCCAGCACCAAAGGCAAGCTTTCCACCCACTCATCCAGCCGTTCGTACGTGGCATACGGGGATTCATCCACTGGTGTAGGCAATAATTTCCCGCGGAAATCAATGTACGCAATACCGCCAAACAAGGGTACCAGCCGATCCGCAAAGCCGCAGGCGATTCCCAACTCGGCTGATTCTGCACGCTGGGTCAGTTCTGCCAGAACGTAATCGTTATGGCGGAAGGGATCAAGTTCATAATAAGCGCGCAGACCGCCCAACAGCAACAGGATAAACAGCGAGGAACCGCCCAGCCCGGATTGCCGTGGGACTTCAGTCCAGAAATTCGCATGAAATCCCTGTTGCTGGTATTTTGCCCGGAATTCTGGGCTGTAATCATGGAGAACTTTGATCCCTGCTTTGATTAATGAAAGGTCGCCATGGTAATCAAAGCGGCTGCTGGAGCAAGGAAAGACCTCACACTGTGCAGGCATTGATCCTTCCATCGCCGGGCACAGAGATAACGATATACTGTCATGGGGAGTGATCTCAGCATAGGCATGCAGATTGACTGCCGCCGATATTGTGGCAAAATCGCCTTCATTTGCATCTGCCGGATTTCCCAGGATGTTAATGCGAGCCGGGATGCGCAGCTTCAGATGTTTGGCCATATTATCTCTTCCCTCGCTTTTCATGGTATGGCTTCGATGTCGGAATTGCCAATGGCAACCTCAGGTTTCAAAAACTTTTTTATTGTAGCAAATATTCTACAAAGGTGAAACCTGTTATCATCGACTGAAAGTACGGCCTGTGATATCAACCCGTTTTCCATCATCCGATGACACCGATTCCGCATTCAGACGGCGGTTGATTTGCTTCAATGAGCGCAGGTAACCTTCCAGCGGGAGGTTGCCACGCTCGAATTTCTTGCGTTCCTGGGTGTATTGCTGCTGGTATTGCTGCAACACCTCCTGCACGCTGTAGCGCAGGTTGCGGTCACTGTTTGCGTTGTCTGCCAGTTTTCGCCAAAGCTGAATGGTATCATCCACAGCTTTTTCGGCTTCTTCGACCAACTTGCGTTCCTGTTCTGCTTCGTTGATGATCTGATCGAGGCGTTTTTCTGCTTCCGACAGGCGCTGAACCATACTGTTTGCCTGGTGGGAAAACCGATCAAAAGATTCGCCATTTTGTGCCAGTTGTTGTGTCTCCTGTTGAATGGCATTGATTTCTTTCCGCAAGCGGTCAAAAGATAGCGCGCGCTGGTTCCAACCGCTGGGATCAATCCAACGGGCGGTTCCTTCGATCTTCTGGACACACCGATAAAGGGATGTTTCCAGGGTTTCGTGAACCTGTTTTACTTCAGTTCCCAACAGCTGCATATCACCCACCAATGTCTGGGTGGCGTGGTGGGTATCTGCTATGGCTGCCAGTTGGTCCACCTGTTCCAACAAGGAGAGTCCTTCGCTATACTCAATGGAAAGCTTTCCTTTTTTGTTTTGTTGAAGCTTCTCTTCAGCCTGGGTCAGAATCGGTTCATTCAATACGACCATGCTCCGGATAAAGCCCAGCGACTGCGCCAGGCTGTCCTCTTCTTCGTGCTGGCGGCGCGACAAATCCTCAAACCAGACGCGCACATCTTTGGCAATCTGCTGGTCGAGGGTATCCAACTCGCGTGCTTTGTTTTCCAACATTCCTTCACCAGGAGAATTCAGTAATCGCAGGAGTGATTCCCGTTTCTTGTCATACACCCTGACAGACCGTGCCGCTTTCTGTTGCAGGCTGGTATCGTCCAGCATCAGGGAATCAAGTCGCTCAATGGCTTGTTCCATATCAGCCACTTTTTCACGCAGTTTTTGGTCAATTCCTTTCAAAATGCGGTACTGCTGTAAACGGCTCTGACAGGCGTCATCCAATAACTTTCGCTGCGCATCCAATTCGCCCGCCTGTCCCAGCAGTTGTGTCACCTGGCTTTCGCGCACACTGCTGTTCAGAGTAGGCAGCAAACCCGCCTTGATTTTGATTCCTTGAATTTCCTCGGCAATATCAAGGTCTTTTAATGCGGAGATGCGGTGATAATTATCCGGGTGGAATACTACAGTTGTCTGGTGTATGGCAGTCATCTGGTCAGACCACTGTTCGATTTCTGCGGTTTTCAAACGTTTCAACAACACCAGTAAATCGGCATGGTTGTTTTGTAATACTTCCAATTCCGGCGTGTATTTCTGGCTGTTTTGCAGCAAAGTCTGCGTTTGATGAAAGCTGCGGCGCAATTCGTCCGGTGTCATCGGGCGGTTGAGCTCCGGCAAATCGTTGATTTCCTTGTGGATGGTATTCAACGCGGTGGCAGTTTGATCTAGTTGCACAGGCAAAAAAGGGTTCTGCGACAACCGGTAAGCAATTGTTTTCAGCTGCTGCCATTCGCCGTCCAATTGGCTGCGAAGCTGCTGATATCCGTCGAACATGCGGACCAACTGGTTGATCTCATCGATCAGGCCGCTGAAAATGCGTTCAATCTGGCGGGTCTCCCGCAACAGGTAACGCAGTTCATCGGCCTCCGTTCGCCGTGCGCGTTCACGGACATTGCGAATCAACCCCCGGCACTCATTGAGTGTCTGAAGGAGCGGGGTGGAATCGACTCCGACCGGGATTTGCCCCAGACGTGCCGCAATCTCATGCTGCCGTTCGGTCAGTTGATGAAGCTGCTCGTGGATCAGGTTATGTTGGGCTTCCCAATTCTGGGCGCTGTGCAGTAGTGCTGACAACTCAGCGGAATGCCGATCCAACATTCCGGCCACCTTCACCACTTCCGCGTGATTCTGGAAATTGGTTTCTGACGGTTCAGCCGATGGCTGTAAAAAATGAGGTGGGAGATGGTTAAGTTCATCATAGATAAAAGCATACCGTTGGCGAACGCGGGTGAATGTTTCACCGTGAATCTGCCGCTGAGCCAGGGTTTGCAGGATATTTCCCAGTTCCAACAATTGCTGATACGCACTACGGGCGGCTGTTGCTGTCGTTCTGCCCACATTTTCCAACTCCCGCAGGGCGGATTCCAACTCCTGTGACAGGTGTTTAAGGTGGGAGAGTTCGCGTTGGAAACGCTGCTGCTTGCGCCGTGTTTCGAACCACAAGTAAGGCGCCATGATCATGTTGCGGGGAATGTTAACCATCTGGTCAGCGATTTCCTGTTGTACTTCGCTGTAACCCTGGTATTGACTTTTGAGTGCCACCACGCATTGTTCCAGCGTGCGGTTGGTATGGTCGTAGGCGTCGACAAACGGAATTTCTCCCCTCACCTGGGCAAATTTTCGCAGTCGCTGTTCCGCCAGTTTGAGATTTGTTTGCGTTTCACGGAGGTTGCTGCTAAATTCCTTCACCCTTGTACGGGCATCCTCACGCCAGTAGGCGGAGATGATATAAACCAGGATGACGATGAATAACACCGCTACCGGTACAGCTGAAAGAATCAGTTCGAATGGGGTGATGGAGAATTGAGGTACCGCCATATTTTGATTGTAGCATAATCGAAAAAAAAGAAAGCCGCATCCGAATTGGTGCAGGTTCTGATGTGTTGGATTGATGGATGGTGTGTATAATTCTTACCATTGTCGCTTTCGAATGGAGGTATCAGATGAATCTGGCACAATTGGACCGCCAAATTATCGGCGAGGTATGGGCTTCGGATGCAGTGGAACGCATGATGAGTTATGCCTGTGACTACTGCAATGGCAGGTTTGCCTGCAGTGAGGATGAGCAGCGAGCTGGTGATTACTTTCTATCCCAGATGGAATCTTTTGGATTGCAAAATGTACATGCGGAGCCGTTTACGATGCTGGGATGGCACCGCGGTGAAGCCAGCCTGGTGGTTGCGTTCAATAACCGCCAGGAGAAACTGGACGCCTGGGAAATGGCGTGTTCACCCGCCGGGGTGGCTGCCGCCGAATTATTCGATATCGGGGACGGCACCAAGGAAGGGATTGAGGCATTGGGCAGTGCGATTGCCGGAAAGGTGATCCTGACCAATACCCAGGGACCGCACCGCTCCATCAAGTACGCGTTATGCCAGCAGGCTGGCGCGGTGGGATTGGTGATCTACAATGGGACGCCCGGCAGCATGAAGCCTGCCGGCTCGGTCAGCCTGGGAGAAATGCCGCTGAAAATGCCGGCGGTGGGGGTTTCGTATGAAACTGGAATGTACTTGCTGCGGCAATTAAAAGCCGGACTGACCCTTACCGCACAGGTTTCAACCACTTCCACCAATGAGAAAATGACCGCACGTGACATTGTGGGTGAAATTCCGGGGACTGATCCGGATGCGGGATGGATCATTGTCGGCGGGCATTATGATGGGCATGATATTGCACAGGGTGCTTATGATAATGCATCTGGCAGTATCCTGGCACTGGAATGCGCGCGTGTGCTGGCACCCCTTGCAGGTCAATTGAAGACTGGCCTGAGATTTGTCCTTTTCTCCGGTGAGGAACTGGGTTTGTACGGTTCTTTCCATTATGCTGATGCCCACCCGGAACTGCTGGACAGCATCCGGGCCGTGTTTAACGCGGATATTGTCGGCATGGCTGCGCCACTGGTCCTGATGACGCAGGAAGCACCCGAATACGCGGCATTTCTCAAGTCACTGCCAGGGGATGAGATTGGGATTACTGTCAATGATAAAACGTATGTGCCGCATTCGGATCATTTCCCGTTTGCACTCAAGGGCCTTTCCACGTTGATGGCCGTCACCTCGCGCCCGGACATACCAACTGCATGGATCCACACCACGGCGGATACATTGGACAAGGTTAAATTCAATGAACTGAAGCAGGCCTGTGTATCCGCGGCACGGGTACTGCTGCGGATGGCAATCGATGATGGTACGCAACTGCCAATGGTGCGCAAAGGCCAGGAAGCTGTGATGAAGGATATTCGTGACCACGGCTACGAGGAAACCCTGAAGTTGCAGGGTATTCTCTAAACAACCAGATCAACCCAAAACACACCGCCGATTTTTTGTAAAATCGGCGGTGTGCTGTATCTGTTAACTGCCTCATATTGATAGACCAAGTGTCGCAGGTCCAGTGATATCAACCAGTGAATGAACGCTGGTTTTCTGAGAAATTCAACCGCAGTCCCAGGGTCTCTTTGTCGACCTTTATCTCCCTGGCCGGATACTCCACCTCCAGATAGGGATTGCTGTAACGTGGGTGGCGTTGCATGGGAACCAGTTCATCATTCTGGTACAGCTTGCCTTTCCAGCGCAACGACAGTTTGCCCTGGCTGGGTGAATGGTATTCCACGGAGAGGCCGTTGACATTGACCACCGCCTCCAGGATTTGCTGGGTGAAGTCAGCAAAGCTGCCATTCTGGATTTCGCTGCCCATTTCGACAATCCATACATTTTTCCGGCCATCCGCAATCAGGTCATTGTCATCCTGCCAACGCGTGGGTTGTGCTGAATACAGGGCAAGATATCCGCGCGCTTTACGGGCAAAGCACCACCTGCCTTCCTGGCGAAATTCATCAAAAGCTGTCTGCGGCAGCCAGGCATGGGTAAATTCGTACCGGGTGGGCGCATACAGCGTGGGTTTTTTATGGATATGGTAAATACACAGCAGTACATTTTCCACCTGCCGCACATGCGGTAGGATGCCGGAACCGGTCCAGTAATCCGGAGTGCCATTCTTGAACGGGCCGGGGTGGGTGGTGAAGGTGGTCGCATTTTCACCGATGATGGCCTGCCAGATCGACTGCTGGTCTCCGCCATAGCCTACCCGGTATTCCTCCGCGCTGGATAGCATGATGTCGGGGGTGCGGTATGTGGTAATATCCGCCGCTTCACGGGTGTTGCGGCAGGCATCCCATTCAAACGGACCCAACACCAGGGGTAATGTCCCGGTTTTTTTCAGTCCGTTCAGCAACCCACGGAAATCCTTCATTGGGCTGAGAAAGCTGTTGTCCCACCATTGATAGGCATCAAACAATGCCAGGTTGATGGGGGCTGTTTTGGGATGCAGGTAAGCTTCCAGGCTGAGAAAACGCATTGCGTCCTCAAAATTATCCAGCTTCAAGCCCAACTGTCCGGCCTCATCGATCAAGATGCCGGTGCGCTGGCGGTTTAACATCGCTGGGCGGGAGATATCCTGGCCGATGGCTTCGATCACCGGTGGAAATGTGTAGCGTGTGCTGAGGACGAATGGCACCATACACAGGCTGTTACGGTAGCTGCCCATACCAAAGCATACTTTTGCCAGGCCGCTGGTGGATTCGCCGGCCGATTCCTTTTTGTGTCGTTCATAGGACCGCCCATGGCTGCTGGCAAAAATACCATGGAAAGTATTGAGTGCCAGGTCAAGCAGCATCAGGTCGGTGACCATGCTGGCACGGGCGATGATCTCCTCATCTTCCGCAAATTCGATCAACGAGAACAACGGCGCCAGGTCCTCGACATAGTACACGTTGGAGAGCCATTCACTGAAACCAGTCTGGTAGCGCAGCTCCAACCAGCGCATGATGCGGGACCGGTTGCGTTCCATTTTCTCACGTCCCGTCTGGCAGCTGTTGGTGAAAACGGCATCCGGGTAACGCTGACCGAACAGGTAGGCGGCGGTAGCGAACAGTATCTGGTGGTTCTCAGTCCAGGTACACATATCGTCTACGCCGGGTTCTTCCGGCCAGTATTTGAAGTTAAATACGGTCTGCCGGATGCGCTCGGTCATGTCCGGGTGCAGCAACGGGTTGTCTTCGAATTTGAACAGGAGCCACAGCAGCACTTGCATTCCAAAATCGGCGGTATCCAATCGCTGGTCAATCTGGTCAAGGGCGTCATGGAGCGCTTTATGATTGGGTTCCAATCCGTTGGCAAGCCGCAATACCTCGACAAAGGGGGACTTTCCGCCTTCAGGGGAAGGGGTTTGTAAGAGGAAATCGATAAATTCCTGTTTACGTTCCGCAAAGGTGGTGCCATCCGGTTCAAATCGGTAAGGATCGATGGCGCTTTCGGTGGGGTATCCCTCAGGAGGCTGCATGGGATAGGTGTATTTGGCGGTCACAGATGACTGGCATTGAGCCGCTTGCCTGTGCAAGTCTGCCACCTCTGCCTTCTCTGATTGGCCGAGATTGGCATTGCAGGTTGCCAAAGGCAGGGCAGATGCCGTCAGCAGTGTCAGTTTAAGGACTTCTCGCCGTGTGATGGCTGTTTTCATTGGAACTCCTTGATGAATGGACCCGGGTTTGTGATCTACCCGGTAAAAGACAGAATCGATCCGCCGTGGAAAGCCAGCCGATAGATCACTTCGCCTTCGATGGAGATACATTCTTCGCCGTGGAAGCGTTCAGGCCGGCCTTCCCATTGGCAGCGGTAAATAAAATTTTCTGAATGATAGATCTCAGGCCCGCGGAAGGGAGCGTGCTGAGGGAGTTCCAGCAGCGCCCCTTTCAGGCAGGCGGAGAACCCGTCCGGGATGGATTCCGTCAACATCCATCCGTAATAATTCATTCCCCAGATCGCCTGCCCCTCCAGCCACACTGCTTCTTCACCAATGAAATCGATGTCGCCCAGATAGGTGTCAATATAAAGGTAAGAACCTTCCCGGTACTGCAAGTCTTTCGAACGTGGTCGTGACGGGGTGGAAGGCGGCATCCCGGCAGCGTAGGTGGCGCGTTTCGCGCGAATTAAAAAAGCAATACTTTCCTGGTTCATCAAATGATTTCCTTATTGGTTCAAATGTTGGATGGCTGGATATACCTGGCAGAAACGCAGGTAGAGCGCCTGGTAAGATTGTACCCGTCCTTGATCCGGCAATGTGGGTTGTTGTTCCCAATGAACAACCCGGTTGACTGCCTCATCAACGGATTGGTACAGTTTGGTCCCGATACCTGCCAGCATGGCGGCGCCGACTGCGGCGGCTTCATGGACCTGGCTGCGAAAGATTGGGCGGTTGTAGATATCCGCCTGGAGCTGAAGCCAGAGCGGGTGGCGGGTTCCGCCGCCGGACGCAACCATACGCAGTGGATTGCCTTGCAGGGAAGTCATAATGTCCAGACCCTGGCGCATTTCCATCACCACACCTTCCATCACCGCACGCGCCAAATGGGCCGGTGTGTGGCGCAGCGTCAGTCCGATCAATGCGCCGCGGCTATGCGGGTTCATATGAGGGGTGCGGTTCCCTGCCAGGTCCGGCAGGAAGAGAAGACCTTCTGCGCCGGGGGCAACGTCCGCCGCAGTATCCGCCAGAAGCTGGTAACTGTGATGGTTTTCCAGGAGGCTTTCCTTCAGCCAGCGCAGGGATAGGCCTGCGCTGAGAATTGCGGATTCAAGGTGCCAGGTGTGGGGGACCGCGTGGCAAAAGCAGTGCAACCGTAAGGCGGGATCATGGCGGGGATGGCGCATGGGCAGGAACAACTGCCCGCCAGTACCGATGGTGGTAGATCCGGTTTCCGGCCCGATCACACCGTTGGCCAGTGCCTGTGCCGCCTGGTCGCTGGCGCCGAAGACAACCGGAATACCTGCCGGAATGCCCATTTGATCCGCGATTACCGGGCGCAAGGCACCGGCTACGGCTGCAGAAGCAAACAGCGGAGGCAACTTATCGGCGGGGATGTGCAATGCTGCGCACAGCACCTGCTGCCAGGAGCTGTGGAATGGGTCAAACAACCCGGTGGAGGAGGCATCGGAAGGTTCTGTGCCGATTTCTCCGCAGAGCACAAGGCGCAGATAGTCCTTGGGCAGCAGAAGCCAGGCAGCGATGTTGGTGATTGCTGGTTCATGCTGGCGCAGCCACAGCCATGAGGGGAGCATGAAACCAGCAGCAAGCGGGTTGCCGGTAAGGTTCCCCAGTTGTTCCCGCCCAATCGCGGTGTGCACTTCGTCAACCTGCTCGCTGCTGCGCTGGTCCGCCCAGATGATTGCCGGCCGCAGCGGTTGTGCATCCTTTCCCACCACAACCAGGCCGTGCATTTGGCCGGAAAATGCAATGCCCTGAATGCTGGTTTTGGCACTTGGCACCAGCGCAACGATATGGCGGGTGGTTTCTATGGCCGCCTGTACCCAGTCTTCGGGGGACTGCTCCGCCCATCCCGGATGTGGGGTGTGGATGGGATAGTCCGCGGCTGCCTGGGCGCAGATGTGTCCATCCGCATCCATCAGGATCGTTTTTAGTGATGAAGTACCGAGGTCAATGCCCAATAACATTCAGCCCGTCTCCTGTATGCTTGGTGAATGAAAAAATTGTACCACCGCCAGGGGCGACTCTCAATCAGCTAATCGGACAATTCACTGGCCTTGTGCAGCAAATACCAATGAACCGTTTCCTCGATTGCCTGGTCGATGGGGGTATAGTGTAAACCCAAATCGCGTTCTGCTTTGGAGCCATCGAATTGAAAACCTGCCCGAAAGGTGCGTGCCTGATCAAGTGACAGCCCCCATTTCGGCTCGCTCGCGCGGCGGTCAGCCCAAAATGTCAGCAGGTGGGCAAGGGTCAGGATCAGTGTATCCGGCAAGGTGATCTTCGGCAGCGGGATGCCGGAAACGTCACTGATTTTTGTAAGGTATTGGGCAACACTGATTGGCTGGCTTCCGACAAGATAGGTTTCACCTTTCGTCCTGGCATTTTCCACCGCACTGACAATCGCCCAGGCGACGTCGTTGACATGGACAAAGGTAATGATGGAGTTCAATAGACCCAGGACAGGCAAATTCCGATCCACTACATTGGCAACATACGCACCGCTGGCTTTGGAATCGCCGGGTCCAATGATCGCGCCGGGTTGAATGATGGTGAGTGGCAGGGACCGTTCACGGGCAATTTTTCGGGCGAACAACTCACCAAAATACTTGCTGTCGGCATAACGGCTGAAGCGGATATCACCGGGCGGGGTGGACTCGGTAAACGGCTGCGGACGTGCATTGCCATAGATGACCGCCGAACTGACCAGAAGCGTGTGTTTTAGTCCAACCTCGGCTGCCGCCGAAAAAACGCTGAAAGTGCCGTTGATGTTGGTTTCTTCATACACAGCGGGTTGAGGTTCCCAGAATGAATACACCCCAGCATTGTGGATCAGTGCATCCGCTCCGCGCATGGCTTCCTTTATCGCAGGGGTATCCAGCAGACTGCCGGCTGTCCAATGGGCATCAAGCTCCTGGATCAAGGACAGATCCCTGCTGGGACGAACCCAACAATGCACGTCATGCCCATGCTCCCGTAGCAGAGCCAAAACGGACCGGCCAAGGAAACCGGTTGCGCCGGTGAGGAAAATTTTCATTTTACCTCCGGGTATCGTTACTCATCCGAGTGCAGGGTGCTGAAGGAGAGAATGGCCATCTCAACGGTCAGGTCCTGATTAAGGACAAATACATTCCTGGTCGCATGCACCGTGATGGGAGCGAAATTCCAGATGGATTTGACACCCCCTTCGATCATTGTATCGGCTACCTGCTGGGCTGCGGCAGATGGGGTGCTGATGATGCCGATCGGGATATGCTGTTCATGGATGATCTCAGCCATATCGTGGATATCATAAATCGGCCTGCCTGCCAGTTCCTGCCCGATTTTGCCAGGGTCATTGTCAAACAGGTACAGGATATGGATGCCATAATGGCGGAAACCCGGGAACAGGATCAGTGCATTTGCCAGGTTCCCCACGCCGGCCAGCACAGCATTTTTTGGCTGGGGCAAGCCGAGGAAGTTCTCCAGCGTATCTGCCAGGCTTCTGGTGTTATATCCCACCCCGGGGCGTCCCTGATCTGCCACATAACTGAGGTCTTTGCGAACCTGGGTGGATGGAATGCCAAGAACTTTCCCCAATTGACTTGAGTTCATGTAGCGGATACCACTGTCAATCGCACGGATCAACTCGCGGTAGTACATGGGAAGGCGTTTCAAACTGGGGGTGGGAATGATCTGGTTCACAGCAGCCTCCGGGATTAGGTGAGCGATTACTCTTATGATAGTACAGAATTGCCATTCTGTGTATACGTTCCCCCATGGGGGGATACCCGTGACATAAAAGCGGTGTACTGGCGACCAGCACACCGCTTTTGTGAGGCAGGCTTAGAATTTGTAGATGGCGCTGTATTTATCAGTCAGGTATTTTACATAGGGTTCCGGCGTTATACGGGAGCCTGTTACCCGTTCGATCAATTCCTGCGGTTCATAGCGGCTGCCGTGATTGTGGATATTGGTTCGAAGCCAGGTCAGCAGGTCATAGAATTTGCCTTTTTCAATATCCTCGTACAGGTTGGGCATGTCGCGATTCATCACTTCCCACAATTGGGCGGAGACCAGGTTGCCCAATGCATAAGTGGAGAAGTAACCGAACAGGCCATTGGACCAGTGTACATCCTGAAGCACGCCCTGGGCATCATCAGGCGGGACAACTCCCAGGTATTCTTCCATCTTGCTGTTCCAGAATTCCGGCAGGTGTGCGACGGCGATCTTTCCTTCAATCAATCCCATCTCCACTTCCAACCGCAGCATGATATGCAGGTTATAGGTTGCCTCATCTGCTTCAACGCGGATTAAGGAAGGCTGTACTTTATTGACCGCCCGGTAAAATTGTTCAAGACCGACATTTCCCAACTGGGAGGGGAAATAGCTTTGCAGGCGGGGATAAAAATGTTTCCAGAAAGGCATTGAGCGGCCGATCAGGTTTTCAAACATGCGAGACTGCGATTCGTGGATTGCCAGGGATGCGGAGCTGCCCAGGGCATCGTAGGCATGGGCGGGATCCAGACCCAGTTCATAGAGACCGTGACCGCCTTCGTGCATCGTACTCATCATCCCCGAAACCAGGTTGTTTTCCAGGATTCGAGTGGTGATACGCACATCATTGACCCCGAATGATGTAGTGAACGGATGGATAGTATAGTCCTGGCGTCCGCGGTTGAAATCATATCCGAACGCATTCAGCACTTCCATGCCAAAGTCCCACTGCGCCTGCTTTGGAAACTGCTGGAACAGGAAACTGTCATCCACCTGGGGTGAATCCATGATGGCCTTGATCAATTCCACCTGACGCGGCCGCAGGTCATTGAAGATGGCTTTGACGTCAGCGGTTTTCATGCCCGGTTCATACATGTCCAGCAGGGCATCATAGGGGTGGTCATATGGTGCGAAGAAGCCAGCGGCTTCTTTTGCCATTTCCACCAGGCTCTCCAGGTTGGGTTGGAAAATGGAGAAGTCCGACTTCTCACGGGCTTCCTGCCATTTCATTTGCGCGATGGTGGTTTCGCGCGCGAAGCGCATCACAAATTCTGCCGGCAGCCGGGTTTGTTTTTCATAATTGCGTTTGGTCACTTTGAACCAGCGTACGTCATCCGATTCAGGATTCAATTCGGCAATGTGAGGCTCCAGTTCCGCCAGCATTTCGCCGATCTCAGGCGCGGTTAATTTTGTGTGGGCGATGTTGGAGAGGGCCGCCAACGAATTTCCCCGGTCTTCGGCCCCACCGCTGGGCATGTATGTCACCTGATCCCATCCCAGCAGTGCCGCCGCATGTTCAATAGCGGTTACTTCTGCCTGGATCGCTTTGATTTTTGCAATCAATTGTTCCATGTTAATCTCCTGGCATTAAAAATGAATATTAACGAATAGTAAGGGTGGTCATGAACGTATTTTTGGTGAACGATTTATTTAAGAATTGTACCGCATTCAGGGTGCGAATCCTACATGCTTCAGGCTCGATTTATCATGTCCGGCAGGATACTGCTGTAGGATGGCATGTACCTCTGTGGAACTGAATTGTATAATTAGGGGAAACTTCACGGCAATCATAAAAGGTGCGCCCGATGATTCAAAAATTTGTCAACCAGTTTCACATTTTCTGCGCTGTAGTTTTATTGTGTGTCGGATGTAACATATTGGCTTCAGGTGATGTGCTTGTGCTGGAACCTTCTCCAGTGAACCTGTTGGTCGGTGCAGCCCCGGCTGAACAACCCTCGGTCCTGGTTACGCTTCTGCTGCGTGAAAGCAAGCAGGAGATTGACCATGTGTGGCTGGATGCGGTTGCATCAGCCAAATTTGGCACCCAAACGCTTGCCGCGAAAGAAGAAATGAGCCGGGTTGGGCGCAGCCGTGAGGGATATTGGGTGTACCAGTGGGAAATCCCCGGGTATCTGTTGGATGCGGGTGTATTGGAGGATGCCAGCCAAAACCGTATCCAGTGGTTTGTTCGTGTGGAAGATGGTGCTGGGAAAATCCATCGCCTGGAGGGTGGTACTGATATCTATCGCACAGCTTATTCTATCGAACCGTCGGTTGATGTTGCCGGGTTGGCAGCCGTGGATGCCGGCGGAATCACCTGGTCGGTGTTTGGCGACCTGCCGGCTGATTCCACCAGTTATCGGCTTCTGTTCTGCCGTGAAAGCCCGAGTCAAATCGGCTGGTCTGAAAAAGGTTGCAAAGCACTATCCTTGGTAAAGCAAACGGTGCTGGCGGGTCATCTCACCACGGAACCGCTTCCTGTTTTGGCCAAAGGTCAGTGGTGGTGGGTGATTCAGGCAATTGACCGTAATAATAATGTGGCATATCAGAGTCAACCTGGCATGCTTCTGGTTGACCCCGCTGGAGGCCAGTGGATTGGCATCGCGATGACCGGCAGCGGCTTGAGCCACAGCCTTCAATCATCGGCCGCAAATGGGTATCACTGGTACATCTATCGAGATGGTGTGTTGATCATGGAAGAACCGTTGTCCTCTGGACCGGCATGGGAGATTGACGGCCTGGTGGTGTTGCCCGGTTACTACGAAATCATTGTCATGGAGGCAGAAAGCGGTGCGGAGCGAAGCAATCTCCTGGCATTTGTCGTAAAAGACAGCGGACAGGCGGTGAGTTTACAGGAGGAATTCGCTCTCACCGATGATGATACCGCAATGCTGTGGGGTATTCTGGATGACCTGATGACGTTACCGCCTGATGAGGTTGAGTATTTCATCACGCGGATGGCGTTCCAGGGAGTGGTTGATGCAGAAGGGCTGCGCGCCGTGTTGAGAGAAAAAGGGTTAAGCGACCAGGATCTTCTCCTGATGGCTGAGCGAGGCCAGGTCGATGAACTGGGTCGCCTGTTTGCCCTGGCCTACCAGCGGGAGGTGTTTTCTCTCAATGCCCTGCGGAAAGGCCTCGATGTGTACCTGGGTGAACCGTGATCGGCAGGTGACTGACCGGCAACAGGATGGCAAGGTGGAGCGGCATGTCAACCGCGCATGGTAGAATCACACCATGAAAATTGGTGTACTGGCTGATACCCATGTCAAAGACCGTGTCCTACAGCTGCATCCGCAGGTTATCCCTCTATTCAAGGCGCAAGCGGTAAATTTGATCCTGCATGCTGGTGATGTATCCACTCCAGGTGTGATTGACCAGCTGGCAGCGGTAGCCCCGGTGCATGTGGTGCAGGGGAACGCAGATTTGTTACTGGGATGCCATTTTCCACACCAGGTTTTGCTCGAGATCGAAGGGGTTCGGATTGCCATGATGCACGGACAGGGGTCCCTTCTCAGTTATGTTCGTGATCGCACTATAAGCCTGCTGGCAGGTCCCACTTCGTTTGCCTATTTTGAGGAGCGTGTTCAACGCCTGTCGCCGCAGGAAGCAGATGTGATCGTGTTTGGGCACATTCACGCAGCTCTCAATCGGCGGCAGAATGGGCGGCTGCTTTTCAACCCGGGCAGCGCCAGCCTGCCAATTTATAAAAACCGCCAGCCCAGTATCGGCATCCTGACTGTTCAGGATGGTCAGGCCAGTGGGGAGCTTCTGTACCTGGATTACCTCGAACCACGCCAATTCACGATCGCGATGCGGTTTGCAGAGAAGGTTCACAAATTTTTTGAGGGCATTACCCGGCAGCCCGTAAATTAATTTTTACCATCCTCCGGTGGGGGGTGAATTTCATGTTAAAATAATACTACGCTGACATTCGGCAGGGGATTGGCATCGGCGAAAATTCAGACAAGGAGCAATTGGTGTCGAAAATTGGGTTCATTGTGCGCGTGGTAGGGGTGGTGGTGGATGTGGAATTTTCCACTGGAGACCTGCCTGCGATTCATAACGCATTGCATATTGCCCTCCGTGATGGCGGACTGGTTGTGCTGGAGGTGCAGGAACATATCAATGCCCAAACCGTTCGTACCATCTCGATGCAAAGCACGGCAGGTCTTGCGCGCGGCATGGAGGTGTCAGACACAGGTGCACCGATTACAGTCCCGGTGGGCAGGTCCACCCTGGGGCGAATGTTCAATGTGCTGGGCAAGCCGATCGATGGCTTGCCGGCGCCGGATGCAGACCGTTTTGGAGTGATCCACGTTGATTCCCCGCCGCTGAGCGCACAACGGGTGGCATCGGAACCCTTTATCACCGGGATCAAGGCGATTGACCTGCTGACCCCCTACCCGCAGGGCGGAAAAATCGGCCTGTTTGGCGGTGCCGGGGTGGGGAAGACGATGTTAATGATCGAGTTGATGCGTGACACCATCGCGGAACATGAAGGGATTGTTTTGTTTGCGGGGGTTGGAGAACGCAGCCGTGAAGGCAATGACCTGTGGCTTTCGATGCAGGAAAGCGGTGTGATTGATAATACCGTGCTGGTTTTCGGCCAGATGAACGAGCCGCCGGGTGCGCGGTTGCGTGTGGCGCTGACGGCACTGACAATGGCAGAATATTTCCGTGACCATGAACGGCGCCCGGTGTTGTTGTTCATCGATAACATCTTCCGTTATATTCAGGCGGGTGCAGAAGTTTCCGCCTTATTGGGGCGGCTTCCCAGCGCGGTAGGCTACCAGCCTACCCTGGAAAGCGAGATGGGTGAACTCCAGGAGCGTATCGCTACCACCAGTTATGGCAGCGTAACCTCGATTCAGGCGGTGTACGTTCCGGCGGATGATATCACCGATCCGGCTGTAGTAGCGACATTCGGCCATCTCGATGCTTCCACCGTTCTCTCCCGCCGCCAGGCCAGCATGGGTTTTTACCCGGCAATTGATCCCCTGACCAGTTCAAGCAGTCTGATGACCCCGGTCTCTGTCGGCATGGAGCATTACACCATAGCCAACCGGGTGCGTGCTTTACTGTCCCGTTATGAGGAATTGCAGGATGTGATCGCCATTCTGGGGATGGAAGAATTAAGCGATGATGACAAAATTGCCGTGAATCGTGCCCGGCGACTCCAGCGTTTTTTAACGCAGCCATTCTTTGTTTCCGAATCGTTTACCGGTAACCCAGGGCGGTTTGTTCCTCTGCATGAAACACTGAGAGGGTTTAAAGAAATTCTGGATGGCCACCATGATGACATTCCTGAGCAAGCGTTTTACATGACAGGAACCATTGATGATGTTCTCGCACATGCCGAGCAATTAAGAGTACAGGCTGAGGTGTCTGATGCCTGATGGATTGGGCCTGCGGGTTTGGACGCCCAGTGAAACCCTGGTGGATGGCAAAGGAGTAATCGGGATTACCGCTCAGTTGACAGATGGCGAGATCGGGTTGCTCCCCGGGCATACCAATTTAATTGCTGAAACGGTTGATGGTTTGTTGCGTTGGGAGGACCAGGATGGCTGGCACCAGCTTGATTTGTTCGGAGGAATCCTTAGAATCCAGGACAAACAAGTGTATCTCTTTACTGGCGGGATTCGTTCAGAGACAGAGGATCTGCTGCGGGAAGTGCAGCTGACCGAAGATACCGTTTACGACAGGCTTGCCCGCCAATTAATGACAGGCATGGGCTATGAACCGTGAAATAGAGCTTGTGATGAATGAACAGAATAACCGTGATGAGCAACAGCATCTCAGCCGGCTTTGGCGGGAATCGTTTGCCGCAATCTCCCTCGGATGGGAATTGGCTCTCCCGATTTTCGGTGGTGTGTTGATCGGACATTTTCTTGATCGCTTCCTGGGGACTGTTCATATCTTCACCATTGGCCTGCTGCTGTTGGGGATCGGTTCCGGGTACTACAACCTGGCAAAAGCGATTCAACGGTTGAAAGAGAAACCACGGAAACACAACTATATCGAATATATTGAGGATGATGAAGCCGATGATGTGTTTGAGGAGAATGAAGAGGACCAATGGTAATTGATGTATTCCTGGCAGCAGTTGTCGGCGGGTTGTGCGTCTTGTCCCAAATATGGACTGTGCGACATCTTTCCCCCCAGGTCCCGGGCTGGTCACAGGTGCGGGTCGTGGTATCGTATGGGCTGCGGATGGCATTGATTGGCTTTTTCCTGTGGCACCTGGTACAGCAAGGGTTACTGCGGCTGGCGGTTGGATTGTTATTATTCTTGTTGATCTACTTTGGCGGGGTAATCGGGGTCGCCCTGAAGCGACCTGGCTGGTTGGACCGCGATGGTGGAAGAAGGGAGGCGCAGTGGACGCGGTAACACCGCATGTGATGTTTTACCTGTTCGGAATCCCGGTGACGGATACAGTAACATCCACCTGGATCATCATGGCCATCCTGGCTTTGATTGCCTGGTACCTGGGGAAGAAAGCACCGGTTGCCCTGGAGATGGTGGTGGATTTCCTCCACGATCAGCTGAGTGATGTGATGGGTATCAGCGCGATGTCCTATCTGCCATTCCTGGGTACATTCTTCCTTTTTATCGCGGCATCGAATGTTCTCAGTTTGATCCCAGGTGTAACCAATCCGACCCGTGACCTGAACACACCCGCTGCGCTGGCGTTGGTGGTATTTTTCTCGGTGTACTATTGGGGCATCCGCAAGAAAGGTGTTGGACGGTACTTTCGCGAGTTGGCCGACCCGATCTTCTTGCTTCCATTCGAGATCATCGGGCAGCTTACCCGGACGCTGTCATTGACACTGCGTTTATTTGGCAACGTGATCAGTGTGGATTTGATTGTAGCGATATTGTTGATGCTGGTGCCTTTGATTGCGCCTTCGATCCTGGCGGCATACGGCGCCATCACCGGTTTGATACAGGCTTACATTTTTACCGTCCTCGCTTCGGTGTATGTTGCGGCCGGTGTCGCAACCGTTGATGAGGGTGAACAAGATGAATCAGTTGATGATGCTGCCCATTCGGCAGCTTAATTTTGCATTTTTTTGGAGGTATTTAGATCATGGACATGTCCCCTGAAGTTTTAATCACCGTTGTAACCATCATTGTCAGCGGTGCATCGATTGTGCTGGGTACTGCGGTGCCTGCCTTATCAGAAGGCAAAGCGGCGCAAAAGGCATTGGAAGGCATTGCCCGTCAGCCAGAAGCGGCTGGTGACCTGAGGACCACGCTGATCATTTCGATGGCATTGTTGGAATCGACGGCAATTTATGTTCTCCTTGTGGTGCTGATCTTAATTTTTGCGAACCCACTACTGAACCGTTTCTTCAGCTGAACCAACGAAAGGCGGTAAAACGATGCTGGATATTAGTATCCCAACAATCGTCTTTGAAATCGTCAATTTCCTGATCCTTGCTTTTTTACTGTGGGCACTCCTTTTCAAAAAAGTTGTAGCCGCAGTAGAAAAGCGTGCAGCTGAAAAGCGGCAATTAATTGAGGAGCTAACTGCCCAAAAACAGGAAGCCGAGAAGTTGCGTGCTTCGTTGGCAGCACAACTGGAACAGGCCGACGAGATGGTTGCAGAGATCATCAACAAGGCTGAAGACCAGATTGCCCTGAACCATGAACGCATGCTCGCACGCGCTCGCGAGGAGGCAGAACAAATTCTCAACGAAGCAAGTACTGAGGCAATCGCATTGCAGACCCAGGCGATGGATGAATACCATCAGAAAGTGCTCGATGCGATCATAGAAGTCGGCGGGCGGGTGATATCGAAAGCGGCCCCGATGGAGCTGAACGAGATTTTTGTCAGGGAGATCAATGATACGTTGTGGAACCTGGGGCGGGGGAACATTCGCCAGGTGCAAACTTTGCGGGAGTCGTTGGGGGAACGCAAACCGACCGTGTATGTTGCCACCGCCCATGAACTTTCACCGGAACAACAGCGCCTGCTGGTTCGCACCTTCAGCGCATTGGCAAACCGCAACGTCAGCGTGGAAATTGAGATAGACCCTTCATTAATCATGGGAACACGGATTCGCATTGGCGATATGATCGTGGAAAATTCGATCGCTTCCCGGTTGAATGACCTCCGTGATGAAGTCCGGGAAACCTTGGATGATTGGATGCCGAAGGAAGTGGCTGCGTGACAGAAACACCAAAGGATAAATCCATGAGCACATCTGAACTGACAAAAAAAATGCAGAAACGCATTGAGCAGCTGCGGGTTGCTGCCAGTGATGAAACTTTTCACAAGGCAGAGGTGCAAACCTATGATGAACTCAGCCATAACCTGCGCGAAGAACGCAAAAAGAAGCGGCCGCAGGCGCGCCTTGGCGGATTAACCGGCGTTGTCACCACAGACCTTGACAATGTCAGCTCCAATGTAAAATTCAAGGATGTAGGGACGGTTCAACATATCGGGAATGGCGTTGCCACCTTGAGCGGTTTACCGCATGTGCGCACTGACGGCCTGGTGGAATTCAGCACTGGAGTGCGGGGACTGGTGCTCAACCTGGATCACAACCATCTCGATGTGATTCTGCTGGGCGCCGATGAAGGGATCAGCGGGGGTGACCTGGCAACAAGCACCGGCGAACGCCTTCGGATTCCGGTTGGACCGCGCTTAATCGGTCGGGTTGTTACGCCATTAGGGGATCCGCTGGATGGCGGTGGACAGGTTACTGCTTCAGATTTTTGGGTGCTGGAGCGAAACCCACCGGGGATTGTTCAACGTGAGCCGGTGCATGAATCCCTGCAAACCGGGATCAAAATCATTGATGCATTGCTGCCAATTGGAAAGGGGCAGCGGGAGTTGATAGTAGGAGACCGTCAGACAGGGAAGACTGCCGTGGCGGTGGATGCAATTCTCGCGCAGCGCGATGAGGACGTGAATTGTGTCTATGTTGCCATTGGCCAGAAAAAATCAACTACCCTTTCTGTGATCGAAACCCTACAGGCCGAAGGGGCGATGAAATACACCACGGTGGTTGTCGCCAGCCCGGATGATCCACCCGCGCTGCGTTATCTTGCGCCTTACGCGGGATGTACCATAGCCGAATATATGCTGAAAATGGGACGTGATGTGTTGATCGTTTATGACGATCTCAGCAAGCATGCAGATGCCTACCGCGAATTGAGCCTGCTGCTGCGCCGGCCGCCGGGGCGCGAGGCGTATCCGGGCGATATCTTTTACCTGCATTCCCGCCTGCTGGAACGCGCGTGCAAGGTCAAGAATGGTGCTTCCATCACCGCCCTGCCAATTGTTACCACGCAGCGGGGTAATATTTCTGCATACATTCCGACCAATCTGATCTCGATCACCGATGGGCAGATTGTCCTCGACGCGGACCAATTCAACCGGGGAATCAAACCAGCGGTGGATGTGGGCAAATCCGTTTCTCGTGTGGGCGGTGCTGCGCAGACGCGGGTGATGCGCACTCTCTCCGGAGACTTGCGGTTGCGTTTGGCGCAGTTCGAGGAAGTGGCCCGTTTCGCACGGTTTGGCACAGATGTGGATCCTGAAACCCGGCGTCAGATCGAAACCGGTCAGCGCCTCCAGGCGATTCTGATGCAGAATTTACATCAGCCGTTGAGCCTTGGGATGCAAATTGTGTCGTTGTTTGCTGCAGTCAATGGGTCATTGAATGATGTCGCCCTGGATGACATTCCTTCCTATGAAGCTGCAATGCATGAGTTTGTCGATCACCATGCCCCTGCGATAGAAATTGAGATTAACCAGACCGGGGAGATGACAGACAACCTGAAGTCTGATATGATTGCTGTCCTTCAGGAATTCCACGCTTACTGGCTGCGGAAGAAGCCGGTTGCGTGAGCAGGATTTTCCTGGTGCGTGATGCGAAAAGAAAGGATGATGCGAAATGGCGAAGAAAATGATGATGGCGATTGTGCCGCGCGAAGAAGCGGAGTATGTATTAAATGCCTTGATCAATGCCGGTTTCACCGCTACATTTACCGAAACCGAAGGCGGTGTTTTGCGGCAATCACAGTTAACCATGTTCATCATTGTCAATGAAAACGAGGTAGATCGAGTGCTGTCGTTGATTGGGGAAAATTGCCGGATTGACGTGGCTGTAACCCAGAAAGAAGGCAGCGGCAATTTTTCACTGGGGGCAACCCCCGTGGTGGCAGGCGTTGGCGGGGCGATCGTCTTCATGTGGACGGTGGAAAGGATTGAGACATTCTAGGCCATGGCTGAAGATTTTGAACGGGTGGCTGCCCGGCTGAACAATATTTCTTCTGTGCGCCCCATCCTGGGGGCGCTGCGGACGATTTCTCTTGGCAGCTGGCAGTCGGCCGTGCGCAAACAAGCGAGTGTACAGGCATTTGAGGATCACTACCGTGAGATTCTGGCGATGTTGATCACTGATTTGCCGGGAAATATGCTGCGGGGCAAACAACCTCCTGCACGTTTCGAGGGCGATCTGGCGCCTCTCACCCACAAGGGAATCATTTTGATCATCGGAAGTGAGCGGGGTTTGTGCGGCGGATTTAATTCTGTGCTGCTACGATATGCAGGACAAACATTGGATCATATTGAATCCTCCGAAAAACCAGCCGTGGAAATGTGGGTGTTGGGCAGCCGACTCTATCGCATGATGCATAAGGCTGGTTTTTCAATCGGCTGGGCAAAGGGGCTTTCCACCACCAGCCTGCCCGATTACCGGATGGCACATGCCCTGACATCCCGCTGGCTGGCGATGTATGAGGGTTATCAAATTGATACCGTTGATGTGGTGTACAACCGCTATCGAGGACCTGGATTTTATACACCGACCATCACCCGCATCATCCCACCTGTCCTCGGGTTTGACGTGAACGGGCGTGAGGAGGAGATGTTCCCCCCGCCGATCATAGAAACGAATCCAGTTGGTATTTACACACGTGTGCTATCGCAACTGGCGACGATGGCTGTATATCAGTGCCTGTTAAACTCAGCAGCAAGTGAACATGCCGCCCGGTATTCACTGATGGAAGAAGCGGGACAGAATTCGGAACGCCTGATCGATGAAATGACCGAAATACTGCAAATGTACCGGCGCCAGACCATTACACAGGAAATGCAGGAACTGGCAGCAGGGGCCGGTTTGCTGGGTTGATGCTGTCAGCAACAAGGGAGGTTGGCATGGGTTTACCAGTCAGTACCGATTTGATCCTGGTGGGGGTGATGCCCAATCCACACGACCTCGATATCGCCCGGCTGCTGGGTTGGTACCGAATACCCCTGCGCAGTGCGCCAAAACTGATTGATGTCGATCATCTTGCCTTTTACCAGACCGGGGCGTTTGGGGAAGAGCAGCGTTGGCGGATTCAATTTGCCGCCGCAATGCGGGGACATGAATTGGTTCGGCGCGTGGATTTGTTCCGTGATCAACCCGACCATCCGCACGCACACGAGGAGTATTACAAGATCACATTGGGCCCGTTGGAAAGTCTTCCGCACCCTGTGCTTGCCGGCGGCTGGAAACGGCTGACGTTTTTGTATACAACTGGCGCGAGATTGCTTTCCGCCACCACTTTAAATGACCTGGTCATCCGTGATGAAGAGCGGACAATCCTGTGGCGGACCCTGCGTGAGCGTGCAGTCTCTGGGGGGCGGTATGCCGGGCAGCCGGAGTTTTCGTTATCCCTCGAGCAGCAACTCCAATTTTTTACGGGGATTATCAAGGAAACAGGCACGGAGTGGTTGGTTGATTCATTTGATTGACGCCAACATGGGTGTAAGAGAATCGTTATATGGCTGTAGGGTAACAGTAGTGCCAGTGTCAAGCAGGCTGCCAGCCCGCACTATACACTATAGATACCAACAAACAGTAAATTTTTCTCAATACTCTCCTCCTCAAGATAAGAAAGATTCGGAACGGCGTCCCGAATCTTTCCATTTAAGTGAAGGGTGATTGGCAGCAACTTGAGCATACCAAAATTGGTACAATCAAATTAAATGGATGACATTGTGAGGATGGAAACGATGAAAACCCTGATCACGAATGGAACGCTGGTAACCGATATCGAAGTATTCCCGGCAGATGTGTTGATTGACGGCGGCAAAATTGCGGCCATCGGCTCTCTGATGGAGGAGTCGGGCTGTGAAGTTGTTGATGCGAGTGGTATGTATTTGCTGCCGGGAGGAGTGGATGTGCATACTCACCTGGCTTTACCGATGTTTGGCACAATGTCATCCGACGACCATTATACCGGCCATAAAGCGGCGGCATTCGGTGGTACGACCACTGTGTTGGACTTTATTTCCCAGGATAGCGACGATCTGGCAGTCAACCTGGCAGCCTGGCAGCAGAAGGCGCTGGCACTGGCTGCGGTGGATTACAGTTTTCACATGAATTTAACTCATTTCACACCGCATGTTGCGGAACAGATTCCACAGTTAACCGCGTGGGGAATTCCCTCGGTGAAGATGTTTACAGCCTATAACGGACGCCTGCGGCTCCAGGATGGAGAGATCTTCCAGGTAATGCGCATATGCCGCGAATACGGCATTCTGCCCATGTTGCACGCGGAGAATGGAGATGTGATTGAGGTGCTGGTTCGCGAGGCATTGGCTGCCGGGCATACGGCGCCGATCTGGCATGCCCGTACCCGTCCAGCATGGGCTGCCGCAGAATCTTCATGGCGCGGAATCGCTCTGGCAGCGATGGCTGAATCTCCGTTGTATCTTGTGCATATGAATTCTGTGGGTGAGGTGGAACAACTACGCCTGGCACGGGAGAAAGGACTGCCGGTTTTTGGGGAAACCTGCCCTCCCTATCTGTTCTTCACTGAGGAGGAATTGCTGCGGCAAGACGGCGCCAAGTGGGTATGTTCACCGCCATTGCGTACCCATAAAGACCAGGAAGCCCTATGGCAGGGTTTGGAAGATGGTGTGCTTCAAACCATCGGTACCGACCATTGTCCCTTCTTCTTTAATGGAGCGCAGCCGATCCTGTACGAAGGTGAATGGATCAGCATTCCTGGAAAAGAATTAGGCGTGGGCGATTTCACGAAAATACCCAACGGCCTGCCTGGGGTGGGAGACCGTATGCCCATTTTGTGGAGCTTTGGTGTGCAAACAGGACGATTGACACCTCAGCAGTTTGTGGCATTGACCAGTACCAATCCGGCGAAATTGTTCGGGATGTACCCGCAGAAAGGCAGCCTGCTGCCAGGGACTGATGCGGATCTCGTGATCTGGGATCCTTCCAAAGAATTGGTATATGGGGCTTCTGTTGCCCAACACCGTACCGACACCAACCTGTATGAAGGCTGGCAGCTTCGTGGTTTTCCGCATCAGGTTTATTTGCGCGGACAGTTGATTGTTGATCAGGGTCGATGGAAAGGGCGGCGCGGGATGGGAAGTTTTATCGCACGTTCACCATTCACGGCAGATGTTCACCTGACACCTCATCATATCATTTAATAATCGGTTAAAATCGAAGCATGCTGCCCGCGTTGATCCTCAACCTGCTTCCGTTCCTGTTCCCATTTTTCTCCATCCTGGGAATTCTTGCGATTAACAAATGGCGTCCATCAATGGGAATGGCGTGGGTCGTTGCTTTGGCCGGAAGTTTGTTGAGTTGGATCACGATCCTGGTTTATCGTTGGGTTTCAGTTCCCGCCCTGGTGATCCGTGGATGGCTTGGTACTGGCGGTACATCCTATGACCTCATCTTTGGATATGATGCCACTGCCTGGCATTTTTTATTTTGTTGCGCAAGCATCTTAATGGCAATCATGTTGACGGCTCCGGTTCGAATCACCTCGTCCCAGCGGTCGACAGAATGGGCGCTGGACCTGATGCTCGGAATTCTGGCGATGTTCCCGATCCTTTCACAGAACCCATTGAGCCTGATCCTTTCCTGGACACTTCTGGATGTGATCGAAATTGTTTTTCACCTTCGCCTGTCCGGGGAGGAGTTGCTGAACCGCCAGGCAATCATGGCCTTCGCAGCCAGGTTGGCCGGAACGTTTGTGATGTATTGGGCGTTTTTATCGAGCCAATTCACAGTTGGGAGCGGGATGGACTTCTCCTCGATTGAAGCCGGGAATGGACTGCTGTTTCTTCTGGCTGCCGGCTTGCGGTTGGGGGTTTTTCCTGTTTTGGTACCTTTCAGCCGGGAAATTCCGCTGCGCCGCGAAGCCGGCACTCTGCTGCGTTTTGTCGTTCCAGCTTCCAGCCTGGCGTTACTTACACGGCTTGATGGACTGGTCATGCCTGCCGGGTGGGCTGTGATACTTTCCATACTTGCCCTGGCAGCATCGGTGTATGGTGTCATCCGGTATTTCTTTGCCTCATCTGAATTGACCGGGCGGTCATTTTGGGTGACGGCGTTGGCTGGGATGGCAACAGTTAGCATCGTTCGCGGTGAAGGCGAAGCCGCTTTGATCTGGAGTACTGTCCTGCTATTGTTTGGTACGTTTCAATCGTTACATTCTTACCGCTTACCGGGGCAATGGTGGTTGATGCTGCCCGGTTTTGTGGGATTGAGCGGCTTACCCTTCACCCCTGGCAGTCAGGGGTGGGAAGGCCTGCTGGTGTTGCCATTTAACGCGCTGGATATCGGGTTTTTGTTTGTGTTCATCTGGCTGCTGCTTGGTTACCTTAAGCATGCTTTCCGTCCAGACGAACCATCTGATGCTGTTGAGTTATGGATGAAAGTCTTATACCCGTTCGGATTTCTCCTGCTGGTGGGCGTTCAATGGTTTACCGGCGCTTCCTTTCTAACGGTAACGATAAACACAGGAACCTGGTGGGCGTCAGTGGTTGCGGTGGTGGCAGCGCTGGGAGTGGCTTATCTGGTCAACCGGTGGGTGCCAGCAATTTTTTCACCCGGTCCAACCGCTTCTGGTGTGCGGCGCCGTGAGCGGTCAGCGGACTGGGGATATATGGCAATGCAAACGCTGTATGTCGTGATGCAATCGGTCGTTGATGGCATCTCCCGTATCCTCGAAGGGGAAGGTGCAATTTTGTGGGCTTTGATCCTGATGGTGTTAATCCTCACACTGCTGCGAATGGGAGGAACACCGTGAACGGCTTGAATTGGACCAACCTGGCTTTTCTTCTGTTAATCGGTGCATCACTGGCAATGCTCCTGACAGAGAACTGGCGACTGTTCATTGCCTGCCTGGCACTACAATACTTGGCTGTATTTGCTTTGATTTCATTGCAATGGTCCATCGGCCTTGCGGCAGTTAAACTGGTGGTGGGTTGGATGTCCTGCGCCATTCTTGGCGCGTCGCAACCCCGGAACGAATTGCTGTTTTCGTATCGTGCTGGTACCGCTGGATTGTTGTTTCGATTTCTTTCCGCATTAGTGGTCTGGTTGTTGGTTTTTTCTTTCGCACCTGGGGCCGCGGATTGGCTGCCGGTTGGTAATGAGGTGCTTTTCCAGGGCTTGCTGCTGGCCGGTATGGGACTGCTCCAAATTGCCCTGTCTACGCGGCGGATTCGCAGTGTGGTGGGTCTGTTAAGCATCATCTCCGGATTCGAAATTATCTATGCAGCATTATCTGATTCCGTACTCGTTACAGGGCTGTTGGGAAGTCTTACCCTCGGCATTGCGCTGATTGGCGCATGGTGGATGCATTTTTTGCCAGAGGAGGAGATGTCAGCATGACCAGCGCTTTCCTGTGGGTGTTTGTACCGCTTGGGCTGGGCCTTGTGCTGGTAAGCCTGCACCGTTTTGCCAGAATCTCAATGACCATTGGTATTGCAGTCTGCCTGCTTCTGGCACTCAGCGCCATGGCAATAGAAGTTGACCGGACGTATTTTTGGGGCGGTATTCCAGTCAAACTAACGTCTGAAATGGTCCTGCTGGGCAGAACATTGGCGTTGGAGAACACCGATAGAGCGGCTGTTCTGTTCCTGAACCTGATCTGCGCTTTCTGGTTGCTGATCGGTCTTCTATTTGACCCAATTCCCTCTTTTGCGGGGTATGGCGTGTCAATGGCAGCCTTGCTGATAGGAGCCGTGGCTGTGCAGCCGTTCTTGTTCGCTGCATTGTTTGTGATCATGGCGGTTCTGATCAGTCTGCCGTTGTTGATCCGGTTGCCGGATCGGCAGGGAAGGGCTGAGGTGTATTACCTGATATTCATGACACTCAGCCTGCCGTTTCTGTTGTTGGCGGGTTGGGCCGCAGACGGTGTCGAGGCCAATCCGTTGGACGCTCAAATGTTCTCTTACACGCTTGTATTGTTTGCGATTGGTTTCTCATTGTTGTTGGCCGCATTCCCTTTTGTTGTTTGGGTTCCGAAAATCGCCAGCCAGGTACGCCCGGTACGGGTTTTTTTCCTGTTAAGCCTGATGCC
Source organism: Anaerolineae bacterium (assembly GCA_013314735.1). GTDB lineage: Bacteria > Chloroflexota > Anaerolineae > Anaerolineales > Anaerolineaceae > SpSt-1165. The sequence continues at coordinate 54,638 of JABUFD010000004.1, read as the reverse complement.
TTCTGCCTTCTTTCTAATCTTTCAGCATTTTCTTAGAAATTACGCCTGGTTGGGCAGTTCCGGGATGCTTTCCAATGCGCTGAGTTTCAGCGGATTGGTCTTAATAGTATTCAGCGGGGTCTGGTCGGCTTTTCAAGATGACCTGGGACGGTTGTTTGGTTTTGCGGTGCTATTTGAGAACGGCTTTGCCTTTCTTGCCCTCAGTGTTTCCGGAGGTGTTCATTCGATTGGATTGATCCTATTGTTTTTTGGGCGCTTGATCGGTTTTGCGGTATGGGGTGCGGCGGCTGCGGTTCTGAGCCATCACGGGACATCATTCCATTTTGATGCATTGAAAGGATTACTGCACCGGTCGCCTGCGGCAGCAATAGGGATTCTGTCTGCATATTTTTCTGTGGGTGGCCTGCCGCTGTTGGCGGGGTTTTCAACACGGATGTTCCTGGTGGAAACATTGGCGGTAAACGGATCTCTCAACAGCGGGTTGTGGCTGCTGGTTGGGCAGATCGGGTTCCTGGTTGGCGGATTGCGATTGTTCTCTGCTTTTTTGAAAAAGAAAGAGATGGCAGGTGAACCTCTCCCTACGGCATGGTTCGAATTATTGCTTCTGGGTTTGGGTGTGATAGTATTATTAATTGTCGGTATTTTCCCGTCACAATTCTTCGGGCTTTTGACAAACTTCCTGGCACAATTTCAATATTTGCCGGGTTAAATGAGGTAGAACAATGGACATGGAACAAATCATCAAACAACTGGATTGGTTGGATAGTGAACGCAGGCGTGACAAGGATGCCATTGCCGCATTACAGGAACAACTGCAGGCATATCAGCGGGAGGTTCCCAAACTTACCCAGCGGCAGAATGAAATGGAAACCGAAATCAGCCTGTTGAAAGCCCAGTTGGATCGGTTTGATCAGCTTGAGCTGCAAATAAAGAATCTCCAGGTGGAGATGACCCGGAACACCCAGGATGTGGAGAAAAAGCTCGTGCGCGAGATTGAGTTGGTGGAAAAGCATGCCGCAGCAGAAGTGGCGAAAGTCAATATTGCCATCGGTGACCTTAAAAAGAGCCTGGCTGTCTTACCTGAAATACAGGCAACACTCACGAAACAGGATGAAGAGGACCATCGCCTGGGACGGATGATTGCCTCGATTGAGAAGAGTGTGGAAGCAGTCGGGCGGGAAGATGAAACGCGCCAGCGGACTATCAAAATGCTCGAAGAGAACCGCCGACAGGATGCCAAACGCATTCTTGATCTGCAGGCTGAAGGCGAACAACTTCGCAAACGGCAGGATGAACAACGGGGTAAACTGGAACTGCTGGCAGAAAGTGTGCGTAAGTATGATGGGCGGCTGGGCGACTTGAGGAATGGTGAGACCCAACGCCAGCAGGAAGTGACTGCATTCATTGAAAAACAGACACTGCGGTTGGTAGACCAGGAACATGAGTGGAAAGAGATCCGTGAGAAATTTGAGCTGTTTGCCAGTAAATTTTCCATCTATGAGCAACGGATAGCAGAACTGTCCGTGATGAGTCAGAGCCTTGAAAAATCGGCGGAAAGTTTCGATGATGTCAATGAACGCCTGGAGCGGCGGATCCACGAAGTCACTGAATTACAACGTCTTTCTTCCGAACATATGCACCAGGATTGGGAAGAGTTCCAGGGATCAGAGCAGAAACGCTGGGCTGCCTATATTCTAAAAGATGAGGAGCGGCGGAGGGATTTGGAGCGTGTTCTGGATCAAATCAACACGAGAACGGAACAGGTGGAACATGCCACACAGGAAGTCTCTGACCTGATTGTGGCGATCAAGGAATCCCGTCTGTACCAGCTGCAGGCGTTGATCGATGTGCTGAAACAAGATTTGGAAGTAGATTAACCATCGAAAACTATGGCTTGACAAATGTCAGGCCCGCAATGTATAATCTAGTGCGCTGTCTGTAGGATCGTTTTTGATCATTTGGCGGCCAGTAAAATATTTTATTTTCCCCAACTTACCCGCACACTGGCGGATCAACGCGAGGCGATGTGGTGAAGTGAAGATTGGAGAGGTGTATAACATGAAGTATGCAATCGTTGAAAGTGGCGGCAAGCAGTACAAAGCCGTGGAAGGCGCCACGATCGAAGTCGACAAGCTCCCGTATGAGGTGGGCGATTCCATCCAGCTTGACCAGGTTTTGCTGGTGTCAGGCGAGAATGGTGTGGAAGTTGGCACCCCTGTGGTGAAAGGTTCGGTCGTGAAAGCGACTGTGCTGGGGCAGGTGAAGGGCGAGAAGGTGATTGTGTTCCATTATCGTCCCAAGGAACGCATTCGTACCAAAACCGGCCACCGCCAGCAGTATACCCGTTTACAGATTGATTCGATTGTGAGGGAGTAGGAAACAATGGCACATAAAAAAGGTGGCGGCTCAAGCCGCAATGGTCGTGATAGTCGTTCACAGCGCCTGGGCGTAAAGCGTTTTGGCGGCGAGGCTGTGCTTTCAGGTAACATCCTGGTGCGGCAGCGCGGTACCAAAATCCGGGCCGGACGCAATGTCAAAGTCGGTAAAGACGATACCCTGTACGCAACTGCGGAAGGTGTTGTTGTGTTTGAAACACTCCCGGGTGGGCAGAAGCGTGTTAACGTTGAACCCTCTGTGGCGCAGGCAGTGGATGCCTAAAGGAAAGGGTTTCGAAAGATGAAAAAAGCAGTACAACCGAAATATTTCGCGGAAGCCACTGTGGTTTGCGCTTCTTGTGGTGCTACCTGGAAAACGGGTTCCACCCAACAAGAGATCCGCACCGAGGTCTGCTCCAACTGCCATCCGTTTTATACCGGGCAGCTCCAGCGCATTCTCGATGTCGAAGGCCAGGTGGATCGCTTCTACAAGCGTTTGCAGGCGCGCGAACAGTATCTGGATGAAAAACGCCAACGGACTGAAGATAAAACCAGCCCCAATCGTGCCTTGGCCGATTTGGAACTGACAGCCCGAGCCAAAGATGCATTACTTAAAGCCGATGTCGTTACTGTGGGTGACGTGCTTGAAAAGTTTGCCCAGGGTGAAGATGCTTTGCTCTCCATCGATGGTTTTGGCCGAAAATCCCTGATTGATTTGAAGAAAATTCTGCGGCAAATGGGTTATGATCTGCCTTCTCTGGCGGAATAATCCTGTGCGTCTCTGAATACCGGAGAATCGGTTTCATAAATTGATGCTTAACAGTTCTCCTCTGCTCTGTTTCATGCAGGATACGAGGAGAACTGTTTATTACTCTCATAAGGGTGGACTGGATTGATTCCTTTGCAGGCAAACATTCGGATTGCTGTTGTGGCGGATACCCATGTGCCCGACCGGCGTCGGATGCTGCATCCTGGTCTGCTTCCTGCATTGCGGGAAGCGAAGCCCGACTATATATTGCACGCGGGTGATATCATTCTGCCGGAGGTGATTCGGGAGCTTGAAGAAATAGCTCTGGTGATTCCAGTCAAAGGAAATCGTGATATCTGGTTTCTGCCGCATTTGTCCATGGTCAAGTGGATTGCAGTCCATGGGATTCAGATTGCGTTGACTCATGGACACGCCGAGTTCTGGGGATACCTGTTGAACAAGGTGCGGATGATGTTTCGTAAATATGACCTGAACTGGTTTTTGCCCTGGCTAATGGCAGTCGGGGATGGCGCTGATGTAATCGTCTTTGGCCACACCCACCGTGCCCTAAACGAAGCCCGCAACGGGGTGCTGTTATTCAATCCGGGTTCTGTGAATGTCCCGGTTCGGCAAGGAGGGCCTTTATCATTTGGTATGCTAGAACTCGGTGATGGAACCATCAAAGGAGAAATTATTCCATTGGATTGACTCACCGAACAAAACTCTCTCCAAAGTGCCAGTGAAAAGCATCCATATGCTTGACCTGGTAATGTTCGTTTGCTATAATTATCATTTGCGTATTGTGTTTATTTAATGAATCTGGTAGTCTGATGTTCCTTCAGGAGTGGTCCATGGCTTCTGTCTTGCCGACAAAATCGTATTCGAGTATTGAGCGAACTTTCCAACTTCCGAACCTGATTGAGGTTCAAATTGAATCTTTCAAGCGTTTGAAGCGGGAAGGACTTGCAGACCTGTTTGATGAGGTTTCCCCCATCGAATCTTACAACCAGGGAATGAAATTGTATTTTCCTGGAAATTCAGCAGAAGCCCGTGAGTGGGATCTGCGGTATCACTTCGGCGAGCCAAAATACACGGTTGAGGAATGTGTTGAACGTGACTTAACCTATTCGGTGCCGCTGTATGTTTCTGTACTCCTGGCAGGTTCGGAAATTGCTGAACCCAATAAAATGGATATTTTCCTGGGCGACTTCCCCGAAATGACCAACCAGGGCACCTTCATTATTAATGGAACAGAGCGCGTGGTGGTTTCGCAATTAATCCGCTCCCCGGGCGTCTATTTCGAAGCCGATGTAGACCGGACCAGCGGCCACCGCCTGGCGATGGCCAAATTGATTCCAGACCGCGGCGCTTGGATGGAATTTGAAACCCGTAAGAACGACTACATCATTTTGAAGTATAACCGCCGCCGCACCGTGCCGATCACGATTTTCCTGCGCGCATTGGCCGCCATTTCTGATGGTCTTCCCAATTCGCCAATTCAAACCGGTACTGATGAAGAACTTTACTCCTTGTTCGAAGATGTGGATACCGATCTTGAACGCAAGTACATTGCGTCCACCATGAACCAGGAACCGGAATGGAATCTTGAGAAATCCACCATCGCAGAACAAGCCCTGTTGGAATTCTTCCGGCGCATGCGCCCTGGTGACCCTGTCACCCTCGATAATGCCCGTGAGTTCATGCAGGAACAGTTATTCGACCAGCGTCATTATGACCTGGAACGGGTTGGCCGCTACAAACTGAATCAGAAACTGGACCTGGATGACAAGGTCCCGATGAATAATCGAATGATCACCCGCTACGACATTGTCGCAGTGGTGCGTCGTATGATCGCGATCAATAACGGCATTGAGCGGCCGGATGATATTGATCATCTTGGCAACCGGCGTGTGAAGACGGTGGGGGAACTGATCCAGAACAAGTTGCGTATTGGTATGCGTCGGATGGAGCGGGTGATCAAGGAGCGCATGTCGATCCATGACCAGGATGCGGTTTCGCCGGTCAGCCTGGTGAATATTCGCCCGGTGGTAGCAGCACTGCGCGAGTTCTTCGGCTCGAGCCAGTTATCACAGTTCATGGACCAGACCAACCCGTTATCTGAATTACGCAATAAACGTACCCTTTCTGCCCTCGGCCCTGGTGGGCTGCATCGTGAGCGCGCAGGATTGGATGTGCGTGATGTGCACAACTCGCATTATGGACGGATTTGCCCGATCGAAACACCGGAAGGCCCAAACATTGGTTTGATCGGCCGTCTGGCCAATTTTGCCCGTGTAAATGAATACGGTTTCATTGAAACTCCCTATCGACGGGTGAAACATGCGCTTGCCAGTAATGATGAAACCATCATTGGCCACCTGGTGATGGAAGATGTGGTTGATCCGCAGACAGAGAAAGTGATCGTTCCCCAGGGGGAAACAGTCAGCACAGACCAGTTTGACCAGTTGAAGAAATTGGAACCATTCAATGTCTTCGTGCGGGCATTTGTCACCGAAGAAATTGTGTATCTTTCCGCCGACAAGGAAGACAAATTTGTCATCGCGTTGGCAACCACGCCACTGAACAATCGGGGCGAATTTATGCCGGAGCGGGTATCGGTTCGCTCCCAGGGTGAGTTCACCATGTCAAACGTGGCGAATGTGAACTTCATGGATGTAGCGCCCAACCAGGTGGTAGGCATCAGTGCTTCTTTGATCCCATTCCTTGAGCATGACGACGCCAACCGTGCCCTGATGGGCTCGAACATGCAGGCCCAATCCGTGCCGTTGCTGATCCCCGAGATTCCGCTGGTATCAACCGGCATGGAAAATATCGCAGCATCCGATTCAGGGCAGATTGTTACCGCCGCGCACGATGGTGAAGTGATTTCTGTCACAGGGAAACAAGTAACTGTCCGCTCCAGCCAGGGGACCATCGATACCTACTCTCTGCGCAAATACCAGCGCTCCAACCAATCCACCTGTATTGACCAGCGCCCGGTGGTGACCAAGGGTCAACAGGTTCGCAAAGGCGATATCCTGGCAGATTCTTCCTCTACTGTTGACGGTAACCTTGCACTGGGCCAAAATGTGGTAGTGGCCTTTGTTTCCTGGGAAGGCGGCAACTTCGAAGATGCAATCCTGATCTCGGAACGGTTGGTGCAAGATGATCGTTTTACCTCCGTTCATATTGAAAAGTATGAGGTCGAAGCCCGTGACACCAAATTGGGTCCGGAAGAAATCACACGCGACATTCCGAACGTGGGTGAAGATGCGATTAAAGACCTCGATGAAACCGGTGTGATCCGCATTGGCGCAGAGGTTGGCCCAAATGATATCCTGGTGGGGAAAATCACCCCCAAAGGTGAAAAAGAACTGACTCCTGAAGAACGCCTGTTGCGCGCCATTTTCGGCGAAAAGTCACGCGATGTCAAAGACACCTCACTCCGCATGCCGCACGGCGAGCGGGGGAAAGTTGTGGATGTGAAAGTGTTCACGCGCGAGGAAAACTCCGATTTGTCAGCCGGTGTTGATACGATGGTACGTGTGTCTGTGGCGCAGCGCCGTAAGATCACTGCTGGTGATAAGATGGCCGGACGCCATGGGAACAAGGGTGTGGTTTCCCGCGTGGTGCCGGTGGAAGATATGCCGTTCCTGGAAGATGGCACCCCGGTTGACATCATTTTGAATCCCCTGGGGGTACCCGGCCGTATGAACATTGGCCAGGTGTTGGAAACCCATCTTGGATGGGCTGCCCGTCAGTTGGGATTCCGCGCAGTTACCCCCGTGTTTGACGGCGCCAGCGAATTACAGATTGAAGCCGAACTGGGCCGCGCGTGGCTGATGGATCGTGCCTGGACCGAAACTGCTGAAATGGCATGGACCTGGGTGAACGGCATCGAACATGATCCCGAAATGATCGAGGATGATGATGAAGTGCGCTTGTTGTTCCTGGAACAGTGGATGAAGGACGAGGACGTAGATTTCTACCAGATGAAGGTTGATAACAATTACGCCCGTGTCCAAACTCTCAAGCGTTGGCTGAAGGAAAAGGGTTTTGATCCTGAGGCTGTGTATGATATGAAGGAGCGTGCTTCCTTCACCGAAGAACAGGATACTTATACCATCAATACAGCCCTGCGCCTGTGGCTGGTTTCCAATGAGGTCGATGTGTCGAACGCGGCTGATGAGGCGATTACCGAAATGGCAGAAAGTTTCATGACCCAATCTGGTCATCCGTTGCCGACGTTGGGCAAACAATTGCTGCGCGATGGCAAAACCGGCGATCTGTTCGATAACGCGGTGACCATTGGCGTGATGACCATGCTCAAACTGCATCACCTGGTGGAAGACAAAGTACATGCCCGTTCCACCGGCCCATACTCGCTGGTGACACAGCAACCGTTGGGCGGCAAGGCGCAATTTGGCGGTCAGCGCTTCGGTGAAATGGAAGTATGGGCGTTGGAAGCCTACGGCGCTGCTTACACCCTGCAGGAAATCCTGACGGTGAAATCGGACGATGTGGTCGGACGTGTTGCCACGTACGAAGCCATCGTCAAGGATGAACCGATCGAAGAACCTGGCCTGCCGGCATCGTTCCGCGTGCTTGTCAAAGAACTGCAGAGCCTTGGCCTGGCAGTGGAGGGTGTGATGGAAAATGGCGAAGTGGTCCGATTTGGAAAAGATGAAGAACGGGTGAAACCCCCCGTCCTTCCCACCGGCATGCTGGGCCTGACGGAGCATGAGTAATCAGGATCGGAGTGGCGGCCAATCTTGACCCGTCTATGACCTTATGGTATACTCTTCTGCCGTTGCGTAATTTTTATCCATAAGAAGCATTGTAGAAAACAGAGAAGCCGGTAGTGAAACACTGGCTTCTCTGATGAAGAAACAAAGAAAACAAGTCGAAAAACACAAGGATGGAGGCAAAAAGTGCCAACAATTAACCAATTGGTTCGCAAAGGACGAAAGTCCAAACGAGCAAAGAGCAAATCCCCGGCATTGCAATATACGTGGAACTCTCACAAGCAAAAGCGAACAAAGCAGCCCACCGGCGCGCCCCAGAAACGCGGTGTGTGTACTGTCGTTCGTACCACCACCCCCAAGAAACCGAACTCGGCCCTGCGAAAGATCGCTCGTGTGCGTTTGTCGAACGGGATGGAAGTGACTACCTATATCCCGGGCGAAGGTCACCGTTTACAGGAACACTCTGTGGTGCTTGTCCGCGGTGGTCGTGTGAAAGACCTGCCTGGTGTGCGCTATCACATTGTGCGCGGTTCGCTGGATACCACCGGTGTGGATGGCCGCAAACAACAGCGTTCCAAATACGGCACCAAGCGGCCGAAATAAATTGAAGAGGAGTTAGAATTCAATGCGACGTACCAAACCAGAACGACGTGCAGTTGAACCCGATGTCCGCTACCAAAGCGAACTCGTTTCCATGTTCATCAACCGCATCATGACCCGCGGCAAGAAAAGCGTTGCCACCACCGCCGTCTATGATGCTTTTGAAATCATCCAGGCCAAAAGCGGGAAAAACCCGATGGAAGTGCTTGACCAGGCAATGAAGAACGTTGGCCCGATGATGGAAGTCCGCCCACGCCGTATCGGCGGTTCCACCTACCAGGTTCCCATGGAAGTCCCCTCCGATCGCCGGGAAACATTGGCGATGCGCTGGATCATTTCTGCGTCCCGCTCTCGCAGTGGTCGATCCTTTGCTGAAAAATTTGCAGGTGAGTTAATGGATGCCTCTGAAAACCAGGGCGCTTCTGTGCGGCGACGCGAAGAAGCCCACAAAATGGCAGAAGCAAACCGGGCTTTCTCGCATTTCCGCGTCTAAGCCCCACCGCTGAAGACCACGAAACCCTGCACTTTATCAATTTAGATTAGGATTAACAATGACCCGTGAAGTTCCGCTTGACCGATTCCGCAATATAGGAATCATCGCGCATATCGATGCTGGGAAAACCACCACCACCGAGCGCGTTCTATTCTATACCGGAAAGACCTATCGGATCGGTTCTGTTGATGATGGCACGACTGTCACCGACTGGATGGCTCAGGAACGGGAACGTGGAATCACAATTGTTTCTGCCGCAGTCAGCTGCGAGTGGAAAGATTACAAGATTAACCTCATTGATACTCCTGGTCATATTGATTTTACTGCGGAAGTCCAGCGGTCTTTGCGAGTGCTCGATGGCGGGGTGGTGGTGTTTGACGCCACCCAGGGTGTTGAGCCTCAAAGTGAAACCGTGTGGCGCCAGGCAGACCGTTATAACGTCCCCCGAATCTGTTTTGCCAACAAAATGGACCGCGTGGGGGCTTCCTATGAGTTCACCATTTCATCCATTGAAGAACGCCTGGGGGCCAACCCGGTGGCGATGCAACTGCCCATCGGCAGAGAAGCTGCTTTTACCGGTGTTGTTGACCTGCTGACGCGCACAGCCTTGTATTGGGATGTTGACCAGGAGGGAACCGAATACCGTACAGCGGATGTCCCATCTGAACTGGTCGATGAAATGGAGTTCATGCGGGTGCACATGGTGGAAAAAATTGCCGAACAGGACGACCATCTGCTGGAACTATTCCTGGAAGGCGAAGAGCTTTCGATTGAACAATTGAAGGCGGGTTTGCGGCGTGGTGTCATCGCTGGCGCCATCACCCCGGTGTTCTGCGGTACCGCCCTGCGCAACAAAGGCATTCAGCCAGTGCTGGATGCCGTGATTGACTACCTGCCCTCGCCGCTCGAGGTGCCTGCCGTACGCGGCGAAAATCCGAAAACCGGTGCCGAAGAAACACGCGGACCGAATGATGATGAACCAGCCAGTGGGTTGGTATTCAAGATTGTCACCGATCCTTATGTCGGACGACTGGCTTATATGCGGGTGTATTCCGGCGTATTCAAGGCCGGTGAAAATGTGTACAATCCAGCCAAAGATAAAAAAGAACGGCTGGGGCGGTTGATCCGCATGTACGCAGACCGGCGTGAAGATATTGAGGAAGTGCGAGCTGGTGACATCGCCGGTGTGTTAGGCTTGAAATTCAGCTTCACAGGCGACTCCATTTGCCCCCCCAGTCATCCTCTTTTGCTGGAAAACATCAGTTTCCCGGAACCGGTGATCATGGTTGCGATTGAGCCCAAGACCCTTGCTGATCAGGATAAAATGTCAATCGCACTGCAAAAGCTTTCGGAAGAAGATCCGACTTTTCGTGTGTATACCGATGAACAAACCGGACAGACCATCATTTCAGGCATGGGAGAACTACACCTTGATGTGATTGTCGACCGCATGCTGCGCGAATTTAATGTGCATGCCAATGTGGGGCGACCGCGCGTATCATACCGCGAAGCAATCACCAGTGCCGTGAGAAACGTGGCGTATCGGTATGTGAAGCAAACCGGTGGCCATGGGCAATATGCACATGTGATCTTTGATATGGAACCTGGTGAGCCTGGAAGTGGCATCCAGTTTGTCGATACCATTCGCGGTGGCGATATTCCCAAAGAGTACATCCCCTCGATCAAAGCCGGGGTCATATCTGCAGCAGAGAGCGGTGTGTTGGGTGGTTATCCCGTGGTGGATATCAAAGTGACATTAACTGGCGGTTCCTTCCACGAAGTGGACTCCAGTGATATGGCCTTCCGTGCCGCAGCAACGTTTGGTTTCCGCCAGGCTTTCCAACAGGGGAATCCCACACTGCTGGAACCGATCATGAAAATGGATGTGGTGATGCCCGAAGAATACACGGGTGATGTTCTCGGTCAGTTGGGCATGCGCCGGGCTGAAGTGACCGGGTTAAACTTGCGCGGTAATTCCCAGACCGTGCATTGTTTGGTGCCGTTATCGGAGATGTTTGGGTATGCAACCGAACTGCGCTCCGTGACCCAGGGTAGAGGTGCATTTACAATGGAATTCGACCATTACGCACCCGCACCGCAGGAACAGATCAAAAAGTTCATTAACTAATTGAAAAATCAAATCAAATAGGTGAAACATGGCAAAACAAAAAATTCGTATCCGTTTGAAGGCTTATGATCATCGCGTTCTGGACCAATCCGCCCGGCGGATTGTTGAAACCGCAGAACGCAGCGGTGCCCAGGTGGTTGGCCCCGTACCGCTGCCCACCAAGATTGAGCGCTTTACAGTTCGCCGCTCCTCTTTCATCGACAAAGATTCCCATGAGCATTTTGAGATTCGTACCCACAACCGGCTGATCGATGTTCTCGATCCGGCACCAAAGACCATCGATATGCTGATGCGCCTGAGCCTGCCCGCCGGTGTGGACGTGGAAATCAAGATGAATTAACACCCGGCAAGCGGCGGCGGTATGCCATGCCACAAGTCGGCCCGGAGAAATCCGGATCAGCAAGGTTACATTAAAAATTGGTAGAAAAAGGATCACATCCTTGAATTATCCGATTACCTGGTGTATAATAATCAGGTTTTGGATAAGTTTCAAAACGCAAATTTAACAATTTGTAGAATTGGCAATGCAAGAGTGGCTGAAAGGGGCCTGTAAAGGAATGGGTTCCCAATCTGCCAGTTGACTGCACTGCCTGGAGATGATGCGACCAGGCCCTGGTCGGCAGTCTCGTCAACATTTTATTTCTGCAAAGGAGACAATTGAAATGTTTAAAGGGCTCATTGGTAAGAAAATCGGCATGACCCAGATTTTCGACGAAGCAGGTGCGGCTGTGCCCATCACGCTGATCGAAGCTGGGCCTTGTTACGTTACCCAGGTCCGCTCAGCAGACAAAGATGGTTATTCTGCTGTGCAGCTGGGGTACGATGAGGTAAAGCCGAAACGTTTGACCAAAGGTGAACTTGGTCATCTTTCCAAAAACAACCTGCCGCCACTCCGTTTTCTGCGTGAATTCCGCGCCAAGGAAACCGGGGTCAGCGAAGGGGATGTCGTAAATGTCGATATTTTCGGCATTGGTGACCATGTGGATGTAACCGGCACCAGCAAAGGCAAGGGTTTCACGGGTGCTGTGAAACGCTTTAATTTTGCCGGCGGCCCCCGCACGCATGGTCAGTCGGACCGCGAGCGCGCGCCTGGTTCACACGGTTCGGGTACCACGCCCGGTCGTGTGTATAAGGGTGTTCGTGCCCCCGGACATTCTGGTAATGTTCGTGTGACTGCTGCGAACTTGCAGGTTGCTTTTGTTGATCCTGAGCGTAACCTGATCGGTGTGCGTGGTTCTGTTCCCGGCTCACGCGGCGGTTTGGTTTTGATCAAGGAAGCGCGCAAAGCCTGATCGGCTGGGTCGCTTAGATATTAGGAGCATTTACCATGAAGTTGGATGTCTATAACATGGAAGGCAAAAAAGTGGATTCAGTGGAAGTTTCCGCTGACATCTTTGAAGCCCCTGTACGTGTTGATCTGATGCATCAGGCTTTTTTGCGTCAGATGGCCAATGCTCGGTTGGGAACTCACCAGACCAAGGTCCGCGGTGAGGTTTCTGGCGGTGGACGCAAGCCGTACCGCCAGAAGGGCACCGGCCGTGCTCGACAAGGTTCCACCCGTGCCGCGCAGTGGGTGGGCGGTGGTAAGATCAACACCCCGCACCCCCGCAAGTACACTCAGAAAATGCCGCGCAAAATGCGCCAGGCCGCGTTGCGGTCGGCACTTTCTGCCAAAGCAGGCGAAAAGGCGATTTTCCTGGTGGATGAGATGAAACTCTCAGAAGCCAAGACCAGGCTGATGGCGAAAGCCCTCACTGCCCTGGTCGGCGAGAGCAGCGCCCTGGTGTTGATTCCAGACAAGGAAACCTATCTGGATATTCAACGCGCTGCCCACAACTTGCCGAAGGTGAAAACCCTGTCCGTCGGTTACTTAAACATCCGCGACTTGCTGCAGTATGACGCCATCGTCATGCCTGTGGCAGCGCTGGAAAATATTCAGTTTCACCTTGGTCAGGAGGAATAGCGATGAGTTCAATTTATGATATTCTCCGCCGACCGTTGGTGACTGAAAAGAGCAACTACCAGGCGTATCAGTTGAATCAATACGTGTTCGAAGTGGCCTCTGAAGCGACCCGTTCGCAGATCAAAGATGCCGTCGAGCTGTTATTTGATGTCGAAGTGATGCGTGTCAATATCATCAACGTTGCCGGAAAACGCAGCCGCAATATGCGTACCCGCCAATGGCGCTTGCGCCAGGCCCCCTACAAAAAAGCGGTTGTTACCCTGGCGCCTGATGATCGGATTCCATTCTTTGAAGGAGTAGAATAATCATGGCAGTGAAAGTGTACAAACCCACTACTCCCGGTCGCCGCGGCATGTCGGGCCATACGTTTGATGAGATCACCAAAACCAAACCCGAACGCTCGCTGACCATTCACCGCAAGAAATTCGCCGGCCGCAATGCCTATGGCCGTGTGACCGTTCGCCATCAGGGCGGCGGACACCGCCAACGCATCCGCGTGGTTGATTTCAAGCGCCAGAAGCATGGTATCCCCGCGAAAGTGGCAGCGATTGAGTATGATCCGCTGCGCACCGCCCGCCTGGCTTTGCTGCATTATGCAGATGGCGAAAAAGCCTACATTGTTGCTCCGCTTGGTCTCAAGGTCGGTGATGTGGTTGTGTCTGGCGCAGAAGCCGACATCCGCCCTGGAAATGCGCTGCCTATAGCCAGCATTCCCGTCGGAACCATGATCCACAACATTGAATTAAAAGAAGGCAAGGGCGGCCAGATGGCCCGATCCGCTGGCGCAGCTGCGCAGCTTCTTGCCAAAGAGGGTGAGTATGCCCAGGTTCGCCTTCCTTCCGGCGAAATCCGCCTGGTGCGGCGCACCTGCTACGCAACCATCGGCCAGGTTGGCAACCTTGAGAATGCCAACATTAAGTTGGGCAAAGCTGGACGCAAGCGACACATGGGCATTCGCCCGGCAGTCCGCGGTTCAGCAATGAGCCCGCGCGACCACCCGCATGGTGGTGGCGAAGGCCGCCAGCCGATCGGTATGTCGAGTCCGAAAACCCCGTGGGGCAAACCCACCCTGGGTTACAAGACCCGCCGGAATAAGACGTCGGACAAATTTATCGTCCGGCGCCGCAAATAAGCGAAGCAATTGTGAAAGGGTTGTGATACGATGTCGCGATCATTAAAAAAGGGACCGTTCGTTGATCCCAAGCTGTTGAAAAGAATTGAAGAGATGAACGCGAAAGGCGAGAAAAAGTTCGTGAAAACCTGGAGCCGCGCGAGTGTGATCTTCCCCCAGATGGTGGGACACACAATTGCGGTACACAATGGCAAACGCCATGTTCCGATCTATGTGACCGAGAATATGGTTGGCCATCGTCTGGGTGAATTCGCTCCGACTCGCTTCTTCCGCGGTCATGTCGCTGAAAAATCCTCCCGGAGGTAATTGTGGCTACTGATGTACGAGCAAAATTAAGTCATTGCGGTGTTCCCGCCCAGAAAACCCGCCTGGTTTGTGACCAGGTGCGGGGAAAGATGGCGCAGGATGCCATGAATATGCTGACCTTCATGCCGCAGGGTGCAGCGCCGCATATCAAGAAGCTGTTGGCTTCGGCGATTGCGAACGCTGAGGAAAACTTCGGCCTGAACCGAGAGGATCTGTTTGTCTATCAAATTTTTGCAGATGAAGCCCCGACTCGCAAATGGCGACGTTTTGGTGCCCGCGGCCGTTTCAAGCCGATTCTGCGTCGCAATTCGCACATCACGCTCGTACTGCGTGAACGTGAGTAAGAGGAGCATTAGGAGATAATATGGGCAGAAAAGTTCATCCTATCGGATTCCGTCTTGGTGTAAATCGACCCTGGTCTGGGCGTTGGTTTGCAGAAGGCAACAACTATGTGGACAAGCTCCACCAGGATATCGCCATTCGTGAGCGGATTCCTGCTTTGTTCGCGGACGATCCCGCCAAAGGCAACCCCGGTATTTCGGCTGTGGATATCGAACGCTATCCTGGCAAGATCAAGGTAACAGTGCATACCGCACGCCCGGGTGTGATGATCGGCCGCAAAGGCGAAACCATCAAAGTGGTCCGCAAAGAGCTGGAAACCCTCACCGGTGAAAAAGTTGACCTCGATATCAAAGAGATCAAATCACCAGACCTCGATGCCTACCTGGTGGCACGCAACATTGCCGAGCAAATCGAGCGCCGTGTTTCCTACCGCCGCGCCATGAAGCGCGCCATGCAGCAATCGATGCGGCAGGGGGCCCTGGGTATCAAAGTAATGACCGCAGGACGCCTGGGCGGCGCTGATATGGCCCGCACCGTATGGCTGCGTGAAGGCCAGGTTCCGCTGCAAACCCTGCGTGCGGATATTGACTTTGCCAAAACCGAAGCCTGGACCACCTACGGCCAGATCGGGATCAAGGTGTGGATCTACCGCGGTGAAGTGCTTGCAGAAGTGCAGGAAGAAGCGGAATCGACCGAGGGCGTTTACGTCAGTGAGTAAGAACCGCGGATTCCGTGGTGTTAGATCGAGTTTACTCGACAAGTGAGGTAGTTTATGTTAATGCCAAAACGTGTGAAATACCGAAAGCAAATGCGTGGACGCATGCGTGGCAAGGCGCAGCGCGGAGCTGAGGTGCATTTTGGAGAATATGGGTTGATGGCCATGGAACCCGCCTGGATTTCGGCCCGGCAGATCGAAGCTGGACGCCGTGCCCTGGTGCGCGTGATGAAGCGCCGCGGCAAAGTGTGGATCCGCATCTTCCCTGACAAACCCTATACCCACCGTGCTGCTGAAACCCGTATGGGTAAAGGGAAAGGCAATGTGGAATACTGGGTGGCTGTGGTCAAACCCGGACGGATTATGTATGAAGTCGGCGGGTTACCGGAAGATGTTGCGAAAGAATGTTTGCAGCAGGCGGCTTACAAGTTTGGTATTCGGACCAAGATTGTTGCGCGCGAAGATCTAGCAGGAGAATAAACATGAAAGCCAGTGAAATTCGTGCAATGAGCAATGAACAGATCGAAAAGCGGCTGAATGATACCCAGCAGGAACTGATGAACCTGCGTTTTCAGTACGTGATGGGTCAGTTGACCGATACCTCCCGTTTTAAGGCTGCCCGGCGTGATGTGGCGCGTATGCTGACGATCCTGGCGGAACGTGAGCACGCAAAGGAAGGTGAATAATGAATAATCGACGACGATTGGTGGGTGTGGTAACCTCCAATAAGATGACGAAAACGGTCGTGGTGGATATTCACCGCACCTACCGTCATCCGGTGTACAAAAAAGTTGTGCACGCATCGCATAAGGTGAAAGCCCATGACGAACTGGGCTGCAGCGAAGGCGATCAGGTGCGAATTGTTGAGAGCCGCCCGCTTTCCCGCGAGAAACGCTGGGTGGTGGAAGCGATTCTTCAGCGCGAAGAACAGTAAAGTGAGGATTGGCGATGATTCAAAAAGAAACTCGAACCAAAGTCGCTGACAATACTGGCGCGCGTGAATTCATGGTGTTCCATATCACCGGCGGCTCCAGGCGGCGGTACGCCCATGTGGGCGATATTGTCCTGGGCACGGTGAAATCTGCTTCGCCGCAGGGTTCTGTGAAGAAGAGTGATATTGTCCGCGCGGTAGTCGTTCGCTGTTCGAAAGAATGGCAGCGCGAAGACGGTTCCTCCATCCGCTTCGATGACAACGCAGTTGTGATCCTGGATGGCGATACCGAAAACCCCAAGGGCACTCGCATCTTCGGTCCGGTCGCGCGCGAATTGCGTGAAAAGGGCTTCATGAGAATTGTCTCGTTGGCCCCCGAAGTACTGTGAGGAGGCAAATACAGCCATGATGAACAAAATGAAAATTAAAAAAGGCGATACGGTTGAAGTTGTAACCGGCCGCCGAGATGACAAAGGCAAACGCGGCGAAGTGATCCGCGTAATCCCCAGCGAACGACGTGTGGTTGTTCAGGGCGTCAATATTGCTACCAAGCATCAGCGCCAGGTTCAGGCACAGGGCCGTAACATCAATCCGGGGATTGTCAAATTTGAAGCGCCGTTGGCCGTGTCCAACGTGATGCTGGTGTGCCCCAAGTGCCACAAACCCACCCGCGTGGGCATTGTGCGTGCCGAAGATGGTTCTGCCAAGCGCCGCTGCAAAAAATGTGACGCCCTGTTTGAGTGAAAGTGGAGCGTGGTTAGATGAAGAATGTATTGGAAACAAAATACATCGAGGAAGTACGACCCGCGTTGTTGAAAGAGCTGGGAATTGAGAACATCAATGCTGCGCCGCGTGTGCAGAAGGTTGTTGTCAATATCGGCCTGGGCGAAGCCCTGGACAATCCCAAAGCCCTTGAAGGCGCAGTGAACGACCTGACCATCATCACCGGTCAGAAGCCGATCATCACCAAAGCCAAGAAATCCATCGCGAACTTCAAACTCCGCGAAGGCCGTGAAATTGGTGCCAAGGTGACCCTGCGGGGTTATAAAATGTGGTCTTTCCTGGATCGTTTGATCAATGTTGCGCTGCCCCGCGTACGTGACTTCCGCGGTATCTCCGGCGAATCCTTCGACGGGCGCGGTAACTACACCCTGGGCTTGCGCGAGCAGTTGATCTTCCCCGAAATTGTGTACGATCGAATTGACAAGGTACGCGGCATGGAAATCACAGTGGTTACTTCGGCGGAGAATGACGAATCCGCGTATGCCCTGTTGAACCTGCTCGGTATGCCTTTCATGAAAGACGAGGAGTAATTCTATGGCAAAAAAATGCATGCCTTATCGGGAAGAACGCCGAAAATTTGATGTGCGCGTACGCAACCGCTGCAAAATCTGCGGCCGCCCTCGTGGGTATATGCGACGCTTTGGAATGTGCCGTATTTGCTTCCGCGAGCGAGCGCTCAAGGGCGAAATTCCTGGTGTGACCAAATCATCCTGGTAGGATGAGTGGAGGTAAGATGAGCGTAAATGATCCGATTTCTGATATGTTGACACGAACCCGTAATGCGCTGATGGCAGGGCATACGTCTGTGTCGATGCCTTCATCCAAGATCAAAGCAGGCATTGCGAAGATCTTGAAAGAAGAAGGATTTATTGAAAACTATGAAGTTGTGGATGGTGATCGTCCCAACCAACCCGTACTGCGTATGGCGTTGAAATACGTTGGCGAACGCCGTGAACGAACCTCTGTGATCAGTGGTTTGGAACGCGTCAGCCGACCTGGCCGGCGGATCTATACCAGCAAGCAAGACATCCCCTGGGTGTTAAGCGGCATGGGTATAGCAATTCTGTCGACACCAAAAGGCCTGATGACCGGTCAGCAGGCTCGCAAAGCCAATCTTGGCGGCGAGATCCTGTGCAAGGTTTGGTAAGGCACTTGGTGCAAGGAGGTAATTACTATGTCTCGTATCGGTAAAATGCCTGTTGTCGTGCCAGCAAAAGTCGATGTAAAAATCGATGGCAGCTTTGTGAGTGTGAAGGGCCCCAAGGGTGAACTTTCTGCCACATTCTCCCCTGACATTGACATCAAACAGGAAGGCAACACAATTACCGTCACCCGCAGCTCAGACGCGAAGACAATCCGTGCCCTGCACGGGACAACCCGCGCGCTGCTGCAAAACATGGTGACTGGTGTCAGTGAGGGCTTTAAGCGCGTGATTGAGGTGCGTGGCGTTGGTTACCGCGCTGAAATGAGCGGGAACAACCTAGTACTGCATGTGGGATATTCCCATCCAATCACGGTTGAGCCCCCGGCCGGAATCAGCTTTGAAATCGATTCAAAGGTTCCGCGCGCGAGTGGTTCAGACGCATTGAGCTGCTATGTTCATGTGAACGGTATTGACAAGCAAAGCGTTGGACAGGTTGCTTCTGATATCCGTGGGATCCGCCCTCCGAATGTTTACAAGGGCAAGGGTCTGCGCTACCAGGGCGAATATGTCCGCATTCTGCCTGGCAAGTCTGGCAAGACAGCATAAGGTGGTAGGTAAAGATGGCCAAATTAAGTAAGAAAGATGCACGTTTACGACGCCACAAGCGAATCCGCCGCTGGCTGGTCGGCACAGCTGATGTGCCCCGTCTGGCTGTATTTCGCTCCAGCGAAGAAATCTATGCCCAGGTGATCGACGATGAAGCCGGTCATACCCTGGTGGCGGCGTCGAGTCTGGACAAAGAATTGCGCGGCAATTTGGACGACAAAACCAAGTCTGAGACCGCCCGTCTGGTTGGTGAACTGGTCGGTCGGCGCGCGATCGAAAAGAACATTACCAAGGTCGTTTTCGACCGCGGTGGGTTCAAGTACATCGGTCGTGTGAAAGAATTGGCAGATGGCGCACGCAAAGCCGGTCTGGAATTCTAAGGACGTAGAAGAAAGGTTCGATCAAAAATATGGAACGCGAATATCAAGAAGTCGAGTTCGATGAGCGTGTGGTGGAAATCGCCCGCGTTGCGAAAGTGGTCAAAGGCGGACGCCGCTTCCAGTTCCGTGTGCTGGTGGTCACAGGTGATAACCAGGGCAAAGTGGGAATGGGCCTCGGAAAAGCGAATGCCGTACCTGACGCGATGCGCAAGGCAACCGAAAAAGCACGCCGCAGTATGAAACAGTATCCGCTGATGGGCACCACCATTGCGCACCCCGTGGAAGGAAAAGTCTCCGGCGCGCGCGTGATGTTGAAGCCGGCCACTCCCGGTACCGGCGTGATCGCCGCGGGTGGGGTGCGTGCTGTGCTCGAAGCAGCCGGTGTGCATGATATCCTGACCAAATCGTTGGGCAGTGCCAACACACTGAACGTGGTCCGCGCAACATTTGATGCACTCTCAACGCTCAAAGAACCAGAAGTGGAAGCGGATCGACGTGGGAAACCCGTGGAATCGGTTAAACCCTTCTGGACTCGCGGAAAGTGAGAATATGATGGCAAAAACTGTGAAGATCACATTGGTAAAGTCCCCGATTGGTTATTCCAAGCGGCATAAGAACACCGTTCGTGCGCTTGGTCTGCGAAAAGTGAACCAGACGGTTGAACAGGAAGATACCGACGTTCTGCGTGGTATGCTCAGCCTGGTTAATCACCTGGTGGTGGTTGAGGAGTAAACGATGAAATTGGAAGATCTCAAACCCAACGAAGGCGCCAAGAAAAACAAAAAGCGCGTTGGCTGCGGCACAGCAGCCGGACAGGGTAAAACCGCCGGCCGTGGTACCAAGGGCCAAAAATCCCGCCAGGGTTGGGGTGGACGGCTGTATCACCAGGGTGGAAACCTGCCCTTCTACCGCCGTCTTCCGTTCAAGCGTGGTGAAGGTTTCACCCCGCCCAACCGTGTGGAATACAATGAGTTCAATCTCGATGACCTGGCTCGCTGCTTTGAAGCCAATGACGAAGTAACGCCGGAATCGATGGTTGAAAAGAATATGCTTGGCAAACCCAACAATCCTGTGGTAATCCTGGGATCGGGCGAAGTTGCGGTACCGCTCAAAGTGAAAGCGCACCGCGTTTCCAATTCTGCCAAAGAAAAAATCGAGGCGGCTGGCGGCTCTGTTGAGCTGATCGCCTGAAGCCCGGAAAGGTTACGGAGGGACCCCTAAGCATGAAGAACTCAGCATGGCGATTCCTGTTCAAATCGAAGGATATTCGCGACAAGTTATTGATAACACTGGCATTACTGATCGTGTACCGCTTTGCCGCCAACGTGCCTGTGCCGGGGATTGACCGCACCGTTTTCCAATCGCTGGTGAACCAGGGCGGAGCGGGTGGTAATCTCGTCGGTCTGCTGGATCTGCTTTCGGGTGGCGCTGTGTCGAATTTCTCTGTGCTGGCAATGGGTGTTTACCCGTACATTACCGCGCAGATTATCCTCCAGCTGTTGATGCCGATCATTCCGGCGCTGGAGCGCAAATTCAAAGACAACCCACGTGAAGGCCAGAAGTGGATGGAAAAATGGACTGTGATCCTGACCATTCCCATGGCGCTGCTTTCTGCCATCGGGCAAATTAACATTTTCAGCACCATGGCAGGCGGTGCATCTGTGCTGACCAGCTCTGGTTTCGGCCTGGCTTCGGTGGCCTCCATCGGCAGCATGATCGCCGGTACCATGTTTGGTATCTGGATGGGACAATTGATCTCGGAATATGGAATTCCCAACCAGGGCCTGTCCCTGATCATCCTTTCGGGTGTGGTCTCCCGCATTCCGGTCAACCTTGGCGCACTGCTGGCCTCTGACGGCTGGTGGTGGCTGCTGCTGATCGTGATCGCCCTGCTGGCGATTACCATCTTCGCGATTGTGTTTGTGCAGGAAGGCCAGCGCAAGGTACCGGTTCTGTTCCCTGGCCGCCGTGTTGGCACTCGCATGTCCATGCCTGTACGCAGCTCGGTTCCGCTGAAAGTGAACATGGCGGGTATGATTCCGCTGATTTTTGCCCAGACGTTGCTTTCGTTCCCGGCAGTGGTTGCCAGTTATTTTATGAGCGCCAAGGCTGAATGGGTGCGGAATTTCGCGCAGGGTATCTATAACACCTTCGGTGGTGGGAATACATGGTACATTGTGCTCTACTTCCTGATGGTGGTGGCGTTCACCTTCTTCTACACCCATGTGTTGTTTGAACAACAAAACTATGGCGACAGCTTGAAAAAACAAGGCGCGCAAATTCCCGGTATTTCTCGTGGTGCCCCCACCCAGAAGTACCTGAGCAAGGTGCAGGACCGTATCACCCTTCCGGGTGCGGTTTTCCTTGGCATCGTGGCGATTTTGCCCAATGTCCTTTCGTTGATCCCTGCGATCGGCAACCAGGCCATGCTGCTGGTTTCTTCTTCCGGGTTGCTGATTGTGGTAGGTACCGTGCGCGATACCTTCAACATCATTGAAACCGAATTGAAACTGCATGGGTATGACGACAACCTGATCGGACGCTAAAGGCATCTGGAACTACGGAAAGGCAGGCATTAGATGGCAAATTTTATCGTACTGTTAGGCCCTCCCGGTGCAGGAAAAGGTACCCAGGCGGAAATCCTTTCAAAGGAAATGAACCTGGTGCACGTATCCACCGGTGATATCTTCCGGGAAAACCTGAAGAATGAAACCGAACTGGGTTTGCTGGCCAAAGGCTACATGAGCAAAGGCGAACTGGTGCCGGATGATGTAACCAACGCTATGGTCAAAGATCGCCTGGACCGTGATGACTGCCGTGCCCAGGGCGCGCTGCTGGATGGTTATCCACGCACGCCGGATCAGGCTGCCGCGTTGGGTGAGATGCTGCGTGAAATTTCTGGCAAATTGCTTTGTGTTCCGTATATTGCTGTTCCCGCCGAAGTACTGGTGGAACGCCTGAGCGGACGCTGGACCTGCCCGGTGTGCAGCACGCCCTATCATATGGTTTCCAAACCGCCGAAAGTTGCCGGAAAATGTGACCACGATGGTGCCGAACTGTACCAGCGTGATGATGACAAACCCGAAACGGTGAAGAACCGGATCGATGTTTATATGAAAAACACCGCGCCGTTGATTGAATATTATCGCCAGCAGGGACTGCTCGCGGAACTCGATGGCACGCAAGACATTGCAGCGGTGTCGAAGGAAATGCTCTCGCTGGTGCGTGGCCGCGCACAGTGAATGAGGTTTTAGAATGATGATGGTTTCATTGGGACGACAGGTCAGTCTGAAAAATGCTTCCGAGCTGGAGCTGATGCGTACCGCTGGGCGGATCAACGCTGAAGCGCTGGCGGCGGCGAAGGCGGCCATTCGTCCTGGTGCATCCACTGCCGATCTGGAATCGGCGGTGGATGCAGTCCATCAAAAGTATAAGGTATATTCGCCCTTTAAAAATTATGCTCCGGGGGGCTTGCCTCCCTATCCTTCCTCCATTACCGTTTGCATCAATGAAGAATTGGTGCATGGTATTCCAGGGAAACAGCGAAAACTTCGGAGCGGCGACATTGTTTCGGTAGACTGCGGAACAGTATGGCAGGGCTTTGTGGGTGATTCCGCCTTCACCATCGGCGTGGGAGAAATCTCAGCCGAAGCGGAAAAGCTCCTGGATGTTACTGAACAAGCTCTGTATGCTGGCATTTCCCAAATGCGGCCTGGCAACCGCACCGGAGATGTATCTGCGGCGATTCAACGCGTGGTGGAAAGCAGCGGCTTCCACGTAACGCGCATCTACACGGGACATGGCGTGGGGCGTTCAATGCATGAAGGCCCACAGGTTCCCAATTACGGCATTCCGGGGCGTGGCTTGTTGCTGCGGCCAGGAATGACAATCGCATTGGAACCGATGGTGTTGGTGGGTACTCCCCATACCTACACCCTGGATGACCAGTGGACTGTGGCTTCCATTGACGGTTCTCTGACCGCGCATTTTGAACATAGCGTGGCAGTGACTGAAGATGGCCCGATGATCCTGACCCTGTTGGGGGATGGGCATAGCCCGGTGGAAATTACTGGACACCTGCGGGAAGATGTGATATGATTGCAACTTTGGGCATGTATTGTTATTCTCTCTATATGACAGGAGATGATTGAAAATGAAAGTTTCACCGTCCATTCGCAAGCGCTGCGCCAAGTGCAAAATTGTGAAACGCCGTGGCGTTCTGCGTGTGATCTGCGAAAATAAAAAACATAAACAGCGACAGGGATAAAGATCTATGGCACGTATTGAGGGTGTAGATTTACCACGAAACAAACGTATTGAAGTCGCGTTGACGTATATTTACGGCATTGGCCCCACCCGCGCCAGGGAAATTTTGGGCAGCACGGGGATCAATCCGGATACGCGCACCGACGATTTGACCGAAACTGATGAAAACGCGCTGCGTGATTACATTTCTTCGAGTTTCACCGTGGAAGGCGATTTGCGCCGTGAGGTGCAGATGAACATCAAACGCCTGGTGGAAATCGGAAGTTACCGCGGCATGCGCCATCGCCGCAATCTGCCTGCCCGTGGGCAGCGCACCAAGACCAATGCGCGTTCCGCGAAAGGCCCCAAGAAAACTGTGGCTGGCCGTGGCCGCCGCCGTGGTGCCGCCAAGAAGTAATCCGCCTTGTGTGGATTACCCAACCTGGCAGGCAGGGTTACTGAATGGATATGACAAGTAAACAAGTGATAGGAAATTAAAGAGGAATTATGGCACAAAATGTACGCTCAACGCGTCGCACAGCTACCCGAAAGGTGAAGCGCTCCATCTCCTCTGCCCAGGTGCATGTCTTCGCATCGTTCAATAATACCATCATTACCGTGACCGATATGCAGGGAAACGCGGTATGTTGGGGCAGCGCGGGATCCGCTGGTTTCAAAGGCTCCCGCAAAAGCACGCCCTTTGCGGCGCGGTTGGCTGCTGAACAGGCGATGAAAGACGCCCAGGCAATGGGGATCCAGGAAGTGGATATTATCATCAAGGGGCCGGGACCGGGTCGTGAATCTGCTATCCGCGCCGTACAGGCGATGGGAATTAAGGTTCGCTCGATTTCGGACATTACCCCTGTTCCGCACAATGGATGCCGCCCGCCCAAAAAGCGACGTGTGTAATTGATAGAGGTGTAATTAAACTATGGCAAGATATACAGGTCCGGCATGTAAACTATGCCGACGAGAAGGTGAAAAACTGTTCCTCAAGGGTGAGCGCTGCTACACCACCAAATGCGCTCTGGAACGCCGCGCGTACGCTCCCGGGGAACATGGCCGCATGCGCCAGACTGGCCGCGATTCTGACTACTCCCGTCAGCTGCGTGCCAAACAGAAGGCGCGTCGTGTGTACGGCGTATTGGAAAAACAATTCCGCCGCTATTTTGATGTTGCCCGGAAACGCCCGGGTATGACCGGTCTGACATTACTGCAAACGTTGGAATCCCGCCTGGATAATGTGGTGTACCGCATGGGTTATGCGCCCAGCCGCACCGCTGCCCGGCAATTGGTGACCCACGGTCATTTCCTGGTGAACGGCACTCGTACCGACGTCCCATCCATGATGCTCAAGACAAATGACGTCATCAGTGTTCATCCGGAATCCCGGAAGAATGAATACTTCAAGATTATGATTGAAGAAGCCGCGCAGCGCACCTGTGCTGCCTGGATTAAACGTGATTTGGATCATTTGTCAGGACAAATCTTACGCGTGCCGGAACGTGCCGAAATTGACGGCAACCTCAACGAACAGTTGATCGTTGAATACTACTCACGCTAAACAGATCAGTCTGACAGGAAGGGAAAAACCGTGACAGCCTTAAGTAATATGGTTACACCAAAAGTTGAGCGTGAAGCAGAAGCCCGCAACTATGGCAAGTTTGTGATCAGTCCCCTGGAACAGGGGTATGGTACGACGCTTGGCAATGCTTTGCGTCGGGTCCTCCTTTCCTCCTTGGATGGTGCAGCAGTCACCGCGATTCGCATCACTGATGTTCTTCATGAGTTCAGCGATATCCCTGGCGTGCGCGAAGATGTCATCCAGGTTATCCTGCAGGTGAAAAAACTGCGGATGAAACTGTATGATGTCGATGTGGCACACATGCATCTGGAAATTCATGGAGAGGGGGAAGTAACAGCGGCCGATATTCAGCTTCCACCGGAAATTGAGATTGAGAACCCGGATTTATACCTGTTCACCGTGGATCAACCGACCGATTTGGAGATTGATTTCACCGTGGAAAGCGGCCGTGGTTATTCACCGGCGAATGAACGCAGTGGACGCCTTCCGATTGGCGATCTACCGGTGGACGCAATTTTCAGCCCGGTCAAACGCGTGAACTGGTCTGTTGGTTCCGCCCGTGTGGGACAGAGCACGAACTATGATCGCCTGATCCTGGAAATCTGGACGGACGGCACCATCAATCCTGAGGAAGCCCTGAGCACAGCATCACAAATTATTGTTGAACACCTGCGCTTTATTGCCGGTATCAGCGAAGAAAGCCTGTCTTTGCCGGTGGTTGAGGTCGAGAGCACCTCGCTCCTCTCCAGTGAAGCGGTGGAAACCCCAATCGAGAACCTGGATCTTTCGGTACGTGTTTTCAATTCGTTGAAACGCACCGGTATCACCACTGTGGGTGATGTAATGGACCTGCTCGAAAAGGGTGAAGATGCTGTGATGTCGATTCGCAATTTTGGCGAGAAAAGTTTACAAGAATTGTCGCAGAAGATGCAGGAAAAAGGCTACCTGCCGAGTGACGGAGAGCAAGAGACGGAGTAATACCAATGCGGCATCAAGTTGCTGGAAAGAAATTAAACCGAAGTTCCGACAATCGCAAAGCGTTGCGGCGCACGTTGATCGTTCAGCTCTACGAGCATGAGCGGATCAGCACCACCCGCGCCAAAGCTGAAGCGGTACGTGCCGAAGCTGAAAAGCTGATCACTATCGCCCGTAATAGCATTGACGGAACCGATATTGAAAAAGTAAACGCGCGGCGTACGGTCGCAACCCGTTTGGGTGGACATCCCGAAACGGTGAAGAAGTTGTTTGATGACATCTCTCCCCGCTACAAAGAACGCAATGGCGGTTATACCCGGATGATGAAACTGGGGATGCGCCAGGGCGATGCGGCAGAGATGGTCATTCTGGAACTGGTGGAGGAATAATTCCCGTCAGGGAATACTCTCCCTTCCGGTTGGTAAAAAACCGGAAAAAACATGGAACGTTACCAAGTTATTTTGGCTTATGATGGGACTGATTTCCTGGGTTTTCAGCGCCAGGGAACCGGTACCCGGACAGTTCAGGCAGTGGTGGAAGACGCACTGCGCCATATTGGTTGGCGTGGTGATGCCATCCTGGCTGCCGGACGGACGGATACCGGCGTACATGCCAGCGGGCAGGTGATAGCCTTCGACTTTGAATGGCGCCACACCGATGCCGAATTGGCGCAGGCGCTGAATGCCCATTTGCCAGGCGATGCAGCTGTCCGATCTGTCCGCAGGACGACGACTGCTTTCCATCCGCGGTATGATGCGCGGCGCCGAAGTTACCAATACCACGTGTTTGTGGATCCACTACCAGATCCGCTCCGTGAACGGTATGGTTGGCGCCTGGATCAATGGCCCAGTCTGGAATTGCTCCAGGCTGCCGGTCACAAATTGACCGGATACCTGGATTGTGCTGCCTTTGGTTCCCCACCCCGCAAAGGCGGCGCCACCCACCGGAAAATCTACCGGGCGGAATGGCTGCAAACCGGGCAAAATTCCCTCGAATTCCATATCACGGCCAATGCGTTTCTGTATCACATGGCTCGGCGGATCGTTTACCTGGGAATCCAGGTGGGCACCGGCAGGCTGGATATGTCCGCATTTGACGCCGGTGTGCGGTTGGCAGGGAAACTCCCTGGCGGGCTTGCACCAGCGAATGGCCTGGTTTTGACCGAGGTGGACTATGAATCCCCCTGGGACCCGGATATTCCCATCAGAGCGAAGAATGATGGTATTGTTGAACAGGAAAAATCTAGAAATTTTGAAGAGTGAGGTAGGTAATGGTTCAAAAAACTTATTACCCAAAGGGCAGTGAAATGCCTGCGTCCGAGTGGCTGTTAGTTGACGCCTCTGGGCAGAGCTTGGGCCGGTTGGCGACGCAGATCGCGGCTTATCTGATGGGTAAGCATAAACCGACTTTTACTCCGGGCGTGGACCTTGGTGACCATGTTGTGGTGATTAATGTGGAGAAATTATCCTTCACCCAGAAACGTCTTGAAGACAAGATGTATCATCATCATACAGGGTATCCCGGCGGGATTAAATCAGCGACGTTGCAGCAGATGCTTGAAAAGCATCCGGAACGTGTGATCGAACGGGCTGTGTGGGGCATGCTGCCGCACAACAAGTACGGCCGTTCATTATTGAAGAAGCTACGTGTTTATGCCGGGGCCGAGCATCAGCATGAGGCTCAGTCTCCGAAACCCGTTGCGTAAAGGAGCAGTGAACAATGGCAGTTCGTTATTTCGAAGGTATTGGTCGGCGAAAGAGCAGCACGGCTCGTGTTCGCGTGATGAACGGGAGCGGCTTGTTCCTGGTCAATGACAAACCGGTGGAAGAATATTTTCCGCGCGGCGGTGATCTCGAAGAGATCCTGTCGGTGTGGAGTTCCGTGGAACAGGACAACAATGGCTTTGATGTCTCCGTGAAGGTTCAGGGCGGCGGCGTTACCGGTCAAACTGGCGCCGTTGAACTGGGACTTGCGCGCGCACTGGTAAAGATGAATCCGGAATGGATTTCCATGCTTCGCCGCGGTGGTCACCTGACACGGGACCCGCGCGTGAAAGAACGCAAGAAGCCAGGTCTCAAACGTGCCCGCAAGGCGCCTACCTACACCAAGCGTTAACATTCGAATGTCAGGCGAATTCCTGTTCCGCCGGCCGGTTTCATTGCCTGGCGGAATGGTATTCCCTCACCTCAGCGGTCAACAGAAGGGATTGGAATTTTACATTCCACCTGTTGACAGCTGAGGTATTTTTCATATTCAGGAGTGAACGATGACCAAACCTGCTGCCGTTGCAGCCCTGATTGCCAGTTGCCCTGATGATATGCTGGAGGAGAAACTCAGCATTGTTTCCAGCCACCTGGTCACAAACCAGCATCTTCCCCCGTTTTCCTGTGATGCACCTGCATTAATAGTTGTATGTGCGCAGGATGACCTGACCGCGATACTAAATGTTTTGCGCACCACGTATCCGGCCGATTTTTCCATCGGCTTGAAATTGCGCGGGAAGGTGAAATGGGAGGAACACAGCCTGACCGAACTCAGTGCAGCAAAAAACGTGGAAGGTATTTACCTTCCTGTGCTGGATGCAATGGGTTCATCAGAAGCATTTCAGGAAGTGGTTGCCACCCTGCGCGCACCTGATGGCTGCCCGTGGGACCGGGAACAAACCCATCAGAGTCTGCGGCCGTTCCTGCTGGAAGAATCGTATGAAATGCTGGATGCACTCGACCGCGGTGATATGCAGGGGGTTAAAGAAGAATTGGGGGATGTATTACTGCAAATCTACTTGCACGCGCAAATTGCCAGCGAACGCGGTGAATTTGCGATGCATGATATCGTTGCTGCCATTGCCAACAAAATGGTGCGGCGCCATCCGCATGTGTTCTCCACGGTGGACGTCAATGGTGATGTCGGCCAGGTGCTGCGTAACTGGCAGGACATCAAAGAGAATGAGCGCCGTGAAAATGGCGAACACCAGGTCAAAGGGATTTTGGATGGGGTTCCTGGTTCGATGTCCGCACTGCTGCAGGCGCAAACTTACCAGGGGCGTGCCGCTGCTGTTGGCTTCGATTGGGACAGTATTGAAGGTGTGCTCGAAAAGGTGGAAGAAGAGGTGAATGAGATCCGCCAGGCGGGCAATCCTGAGGAGCGAGCCGGTGAAATCGGGGATTTATTGTTTGCCCTAGTGAATCTGGCTCGTTGGATGGACCTCGACGCGGAGAGCGAATTGCGCGGTACCAACCAGAAATTTGCGCGCCGTTTTGCTTATATCGAGCAAAATGCCCGCGCACAAGGTCGTTCGTTGAATGAAATGACTCTGGCCGAGATGGATGTCTATTGGGAACAAGCCAAACGCCTTCCGTGAACGTTCCACAAGGGAAGGACGCAGGCAAATCGAAAAAAGGCAGATGTTCCTGGAGTCTGTTGGATTTCATGATCGGATCGTCAAGGTGACGGTTCGATTTTTTTTTGGGCACAAGGCACCGGAGAGCAGGCCAGTTATACAGAACTTTGAAAACTCCCTTTGAATCATTGTGAGGTGTAGCTGAGACACAGATGGGGAGCGCAGAAGTAAAAGTAAAACTCGGTTTGAAGAAAATGCCAGGGAAAGGCAGATTTGGAGAATTTAATTCAAGCCACACCAGAAATTATTAATAAATTATTTATCAAACAAGCTCAATAAGTTTATAATCTGTAAGAAATAATCAATATAATTAAATTAAGTATTGACATTTCTAAAAGTTATGGTATGATGAAATTGGAAGAAGCGAAAGGCAGAAGGCGAAAAGATAGGAGGCTTTTGATGGATACACATTTTATCAAAACTGAAGGCAAAGAATTATTGATCCTGAAAGTATCAGGGAATCTCTTCCTGGATGGCTACGATGGGGTGGACTTGCGAGTGCAAAGTAACCCGCGCGATTTAAAGGTCCAGGTTGATGACGATGCGTTGCGCGTCACCACCTACAATAATTGTACCATTTCAGTACCGCACTCGGTTGTGACACGGGTTGAAAAAGTAGGCGGAAACGCCGTCATAAAAAATATGCTATGTGATGATTTGTATGTGCAGCGTGTGGGTGGGAATTTGAGCATACAGGATGTGAAGGTATTGACGCTGTCACGGGTGGGCGGCAGCTGCCAGATCAAGAATGTGCAGGGCAATCTCAACCTGGAACGGGTGAGCGGTGAATTGTATATTTGTAATGTGGATGGCACCGTGGATGCCACAGCTGTCCGCGCAGATGCCACCCTGATGATGATTAAAAAACAGGCAACGGTGGCCGCTTCAGGCAGTGTGATCCTGCATTACCATCCGGAGGTGATCGAACCGCTTTCGATCCGATCCAAAGGCGATATAACCTTGTTCCTGCCGAAGAACCCAAGCGCCAACCTGGACGCCAGCTTCGGTGGATGGGATATCGTTCTCACCATGCAGGGGCAGACAGAAAATTATGGCGGCGGTTCTTACCAGGGAAAACTGGGTGAAGGCGGCGCAGAGATTAAATTATCAGCGAGCGGTGATATCGTCGTTTCGGATGAGCATTTCATCATTCCCCAAACCGAAGATCTGGATGTCGACGACGCAGGGAATCTGGAATCGGGCTTCAACTTTAATTTTGATTTCAACCCATTCGGTGATGATGCGGATGGAATGGATGTCTACGGGCGGCGTGTCCAAAAGGCAATGTCGAAAGTGGAGCAAAAGCTGCGGAAAATGGAAGGCCGCATGCAGGATGCCAGCCGCCGTATTGCAGAGCGGCAGGAAGAGATTGCCCGCAGAATTGAAGAGCGCGCCATGAACCGTGCCATGCATGCGGAACGCCTGGCAGAGATGAAAGTGCAAAAGAGGGCACATATTGAAGCCATCGAAGCGCTTGAGCAGGTGAAGGAAGAACTGCGCAATCTGGATCTGGGGATTGAGTTGCCGGCTTTGGATTTTCTGAAAGACATCGAAATTCCACCGGTTCCTCCTGTTACCCCGGTTACCCCTGTGCGCCCTGAACGAGCCCCCAAAGCCCCGGCCGCCAGGGATGTTCCACATGAGGAGCGGATGTTGATCCTCGAAATGCTGAAAGACGGCAGTCTCACAGTAGATGAGGCCGAGAAATTATTGGCGGCCTTAAAAGGCTGAAACACCTGGAGAGAAAAGGATGCAACCCATGAATGAAGAGAAACGCCAAACCATTTTGCGCCAGTTGGCTGAAGGTGAATTGAGTATTGAAGATGCTGACCGTTTGCTGGAGCAGGTGGAATTTGCAGAGGAATTTGCGGAAGAACCTGCCCCGGAAACGGAGAATGATAAGGACAGTGCACCTGAGTCTGAAATTCCTCCCAACACCCAACCGGATCATGCGGTTCCGGCGCAATTTCGAAGATTCAAATGGGTCTGGGTGTGGGTGATGATATCCGGTGTGATTATCACTTTGTTGGGCGCGTTTGGTATGTACAATGGGTATGAGCAGGCCGGTCTGGGTTGGGGGTTCTGGCTGTCCTGGATACCGCTCCTGTTGGGCATCATCATCACAACGCTTGCGCTGGCAACCAGCAACTCGATGTGGTTGCATGTGCGGGTAAATACCGGCGAGGATGAATGGCCGCGTCGCATTGCCATCAGTTTGCCTTTGCCGATGTTCCTGCTGCGATTGGGTATGCGGATGGGAAAATTTGAGCTGGATGGTTTGGGAAAATTCGGGGTCAATGATGTAGACGCACTTTTAAAGGCGATCCAGGATTCGGATGTGCCGTTGACAGTGCACGTAGATGAAGGTGGGGGGGAGAAGGTCGAAGTCTACATCGGTAAATAATTGGATATTCAAGGTCGCAAATTCCTTTCACAACGTTGCAAAGCAGGACGGGACAGGTTGAGTGAGAGCGCCTGTTCCGTTTTGCCTGCTTACAGCAAGGATGTGCTTTTTTACATAGACCTTCCATTTCAGCTCAGCATCTGGTATAATCCAAGCCGACTTGTCCCGCTTGCGGTGAAAACTTCGAGCCCGGAGACTTGCTAAACAAATCAAACAGGAGCAAATGTCATGTCATTAACAAAAACCGAAAAAGACGAAATCATTGGTGTGTACAAAGCACACGAGGGTGACACGGGGTCACCCGAAGTTCAAATTGCACTTTTAACAAAACGAATCAACGATCTGACGAACCACCTGCGAGAACACCGTCACGATGAATCATCGCGCCGCGGTTTGCTCAAACTGGTGGGCCGCCGCCGCCGCTTATTGGCGTATCTTCGCAAGAAAGATCACAGCCGCTACGTAACGATTTCTGACCAGTTGGGTCTGCGTCGCAAGTAATCGGAAAATGACGCGGGGCAGACTGGTATCTGCCATCTGCCCCGCTCCATAGTCAGCAGCAAGTTCTTGCGTCAGTCAGGGGAACTGCGCAATCAATGATTTAATCATATCGGTCATGTAAACAAAATTTTTTACCCGCGCGTCAGGAATTGAAAGATGATGAGAAGCGAACCTTCTCCACGGCTTTCAGTCCCTGACCAGAGGCGGGAATTAGCATAAAGGACTAAAAATGGAAAAACAAGGTAAACAATTTCAGGCCGTTGTTGGCGGCAAAGTTTTCACGTTTGAAACAGGAAAACTTGCCGGCCAGGCCAATGGCGCAGTCACCGTTCGATTGGGTGACTCGATGATTTTTTGCGCGGCCACAATGGGCGCGCCGCGGGAAGGATTGGATTTCTTCCCGATGACGGTGGAGTATGAAGAGCGCATGTATGCCGGTGGTCGTATCCCCGGCTCATTCTTCCGCCGTGAAGGACGTCCCAGCAGTGATGCGATTCTAACGGCACGGTTGACGGACCGCCCGTTGCGCCCGTTATTCGACAAGAATATGCGTAACGATATTCAGATCATTAACATGTCGCTGTCTTCTGACAACGAAAATCCGCTGGATATCCTGGTTGTCAATGCTTCATCCGCCGCCCTGCATATTTCTGATATCCCCTGGGGCGGGCCTGTGGCTGCTGTCCGCATTGGCCTGATTGACGGGGAATTCATTGTGAACCCTTCCTATGAAGAAATTGAATATTCAGACCTCGACCTGCGTATTGCCGGTACCCGTGATGCCATCTTGATGGTGGAATGCGGCGCGAATGAAGTGCCTGAAGACATCATGGTCCGCGCATTGTCCTTTGGACATGAAGCGATGATGCCTTTGATCGATGTTCAGGAACAAATGCGGGCTGAAATTGGCAAGCCAAAAGCGGAAATTGAACTGCATGCGCTCGATGAAGCACTGGTGGACCGTGTGTATGCGCGTGCGGCGTCAGAAATTGCCGCCGCCTTTGACAAAGGCTTGTTGAAAGCCGAAGTTGCCAAAGTGCTGGATGAACTCCAGCAAACAGTCATGGCAGAATTTGTCGACAGCGAAGCCGAAGACGCGGCAAGCCAGAAGAAGGATTTTGGCGAAGCATATGAAAAAGTGATGACCAAAGTCGTCCGTGACCGGATCATCAACCAGGGTATTCGCCCCGACGGCCGGACTGTTACACAGGTTCGCCCGATCTGGTGCGAAGTCGGCGCAAGCCCGCGCGCCCATGGCTCGGGTATTTTCACCCGCGGCGAAACCCAGGCGTTCACCCTGGCAACATTGGGCACACCCCGTGACGCGCAGGAAGTCGATAACCTGGGGCCGACCGAAAGCAAACGCTATATGCACCATTACAATTTCCCGCCGTTCTCCACCGGTGAGGCCAAGCCATTGCGTGGGTCTTCCCGCCGTGAAATCGGCCATGGTGCCCTGGCGGAGCGTGCCCTGGTGCCTGTAATCCCTTCGCAGGATGATTTCCCCTATACCATGCGTGTAGTATCAGAGATCATGTCCTCCAATGGCTCCAGCTCAATGGCTTCGGTATGCGGTTCCACCCTGGCGTTGATGGATGCCGGTGTGCCGATCAAAGCCCCGGTTTCCGGCGTGGCGATGGGCCTGATCAAGGAAGGCGATGCCTACAAAGTGCTGACCGATATCCAGGGCATTGAAGATCACCTTGGTGATATGGATTTCAAAGTAACCGGCACCGAAAAAGGGATTACTGCCTTGCAGATGGACATCAAGATCAAAGGCCTGACGGCAGAGATCATGTCAGAAGCGCTGGATCAGGCAAAGGAAGCCCGTGCACACATCCTGGCGAAGATGCTGGAAACGATTCCCGCGCCGAATCCTGAATTAAAGGAATTTGCCCCGCGTATCACCACCGTGAAGATTCCGGTCGATAAGATCGGCGCTCTGATCGGTCCTGGTGGCAAGAATATCCGCGCGTTGCAGGAAGAGACCAACACCACCATCGACATTGAAGAAGATGGTACCGTGTTCATTGCTGCCACCAACGGCAAGGATGAAATGGCTGCCCGTGAACGGATCGAGATGATGACCGAAACCCCCGAGGTTGGGCACATCTACACCGGCAAAGTAGTACGCACCACCGACTTCGGCGCGTTCGTCCAGATTTTGCCTGGGATGGACGGGATGGTTCACATTTCCCAACTCGACAGCACCCGTGTGAACAGCGTGGAAGATGTCTGCCGGGTGGGTGATGAACTGACCGTGATGGTCACGAACATCGACCCCGACAACAAAATCCGCCTGAGCCGCGTGGCTGTGCTGGAAGGCTGGAGCGTGGAAGAAGCTCAGGAAAAGGACAAACCCAACAAAAAATCCGGCGGTGGCCGTGATAGTCGTGGCGGCCGCGACAACCGTGACCGCGGTGGAAACCGCGATAACCGCGGCGGCCGGAATTTCAGCAACCGGAATTAGTCTGATTCAACACGACGGACAGGACGGGATGAACCCCGTCCTGTTTTTTTTTCCAGGGATGACAACGAGAGTTGGACCGGGGCCGCTTTGGCGGTGGTGTTAACATTCAGTAAAGGTTTCGGCGGTATGGATTATTTTTTCGTATAATGATCTTCAGTATTCATGGAGGCTTCAATGTTACGAAAAGTTTTGTTTCTCTGTACAGGCAATTCCGCGCGCAGCCAGATGGCTGAAGCGTTTCTGAATCGGATGGGTGGCGATCAGTATAAGGCATTCAGCGCAGGGCTGGAACCCAGGGGTATTAACCCCTACACCGTCAAAGTGATGGCAGAAATCGGTTATGACCTGGGTCAGAATCGAAGTAAAGGGGTGGAGGAATTCCTCGGCAAGGAGCACCTGCACATCCTGATTACTGTGTGCGACAATGCGGAAAAGAACTGCCCCAGCGTGTGGCCTGGCGTGGTGGAACGCTACCATTGGCCGATTGACGATCCAGCGGCAGCCACAGGCAGTGAGGATGAAATCCTGGCCGCCTTTCGCAAGGCGCGAAAAGAATTACAGGAGCAGGTGCTGGCTTTCCTCGCAGTGCGCTAGTGGGGTAGCTGGTACTTACCAGCATCCTGTGTGGGCAGGTATGGCATCGGATAGCCGCTAATGCCCAGCCGCCGAGCCAATGCAGCACGCATGGCAGTACGGTCGTCCCAGGGATATTCGGTTGTGATGAAACACATCGACTGCTCATGACCTTTGCCGAAGGCGCACACCAGGTCGCCTGGCTGGGCCTGATCCACCGCAAACTGGATTGCGGCGCCGCGGTCGGGAATCTGCCAGAAGGTTTCACCTTCGATGCCGCCCATACTTTCGGCAGCACGCGCCATCATCCTGAGGATATCATCGAGCGATTCTGTACGGGGATCTTCGGCGGTGAGGATGGTGCGGTCAGCCAGTTGAACGGATACTTCCGCCATCATGCGGCGTTTTTCGCGGTCACGCAGGCCGGCAGATCCAAATACCGCCCAAAGGCGGCTGCCGGCTGGTTTCAGCTGATTGAGCGTTTCCAGGGCCACTTTTAGTGCGTTGGGCGTGTGGGCAAAATCCACAATGGCTGTGAAATCCTGGTTCAGGTCAATCCGCTCCATGCGGCCGGGTACCCCATGCATACGGGCAATTCCTTCTGCCGCAGTATTCGGGGCAACCCCCACGCCAGCGATCGCGGCGGAAAATGCCGCCAGAATGTTGGCTGCGTTGAAACGGCCGACTAACGGCGTGGTGATGGGAGTTTCCATGCCCTGGTGGCAGATGTTGAAGCGCATCCCATCCGGGTCTGCCTGCAGACCGACGGCAGTACATTCCGCCGATGGGTCAGAGAGTGAATAACTGATCAGCCGCCCGGTACTGACCTGCCGCAGGTGTGGGTATGAGCTGTCGTCACGGTTCAGCACCGCCAATCGGATGTTGCCGCCTGCTTTTTCCCGTGTACCCGCCAACTGGGAAAACAACATACTTTTGGCATCCAGGTAGGCCTGGTAGCTTCCATGGTAATCAAGGTGTTCGTGGGTGATGTTGGTAACCACAGCCAGATCGAATTCACAGGCAGAAACGCGGTGTTGGGCCAGCCCGTGGGAGGTGGTTTCGAGGACCACATGCGTCATCCCGGCATCGCGCATTCGTGCCAGGTAACGCTGTACATCGATTGCTTCGGGGGTGGTGACATGGAAACCGGTATCGAGGATTTCCTCCCCGATAACGGCGCTGACCGTGGTGATCAATCCCGTGGGCAGCCCGGCTGTGGTGAGGATGTGATACAGGAGTGTGGCGGTGCTGGTTTTACCGTCGGTACCGGTCACGCCGATCATACACAGGGAACGGGCGGGAAAATCATACAGCGCGGCAGCGATGTGCGCCAGCGCCAGGCGGCTGTCGGGGGTTACCAGGTACGGAACCGGTAAGGTATGGTCAATGGGATGGGTGCCAATCACGGCAACAGCACCATTTTCCACTGCAGCGGGAATAAAGCGGTGGCTATCCAGGCTGATGCCCTGGGTGGCCACAAACAGGTCGCCGGGACGCACCTGGCGGCTGTCCAGTGTAGCGCCGTGAATTTCAAGGTCGGGCGGCAACGGCTGGCTGGCTGTAACAGCAACCGGGATGCTGGCAAGAATCTGCCGCAGGTTATTCATGCTCGGATTCCTCCTCAGGGGTATCCGTTTCAGGGTAGCGCAGCCGGGCGATCCGCTGGACCGCTTTCTTGCTAAGGCGCGATGTGACCCACAGGTTGATCGGCAGGCACACCAGCAGGGGCAGCCAATTCAGCGTGGAAGATTGGCCCGTTATTTGGCCAATCCACATTCCAGCCAGCACGGCCAGCAGTATGATCCCGACGGTGAATCCTGCCACTTGCAGAAAAAGTCTGGCCAGAATGCGCTGGCTTTGTTTTTTTAACTCCTGTTCATTCATTACGTTTCTCCTTTAATGAGCGGGCTGGGATTCCAGGCTTGCTGCGAAATGTGATTGCCAGTAATAGGCTGCCTGTTAAACTGGCGGCAGCGATCACTGCTGCCCAACGGGTATCCAGGCCGAAGAAGGTGGTGGTAATGTAGGATAGCGGTTTGATCATGAAGGCAGTCTGCTGGATTGTGGCCTGATCATCGAGGGGATAAAAAATGAGGTAACACCACAGGCTGCCATCAACCCCTTGTGATTGTGTCGAGCGGAGTGTCCAGGTCATGCCCACCTCCTGTCCTGGCAGCAGGGCGGTGGAAACCGAACCGGGCGGAGTCACCTCGATCGGTGATAATTCCGGGCGCAGTTCCACCATCACATTGTGGGTCAGGTATATGTCCTGATCGTTTACCGGCAGTTGCAGGGCTGACTCTTCCTTGCGAAGTGAAAAACGTAAATCGGACCTGCCCCCTTTTTTGAGAATTAATGGAGATTCAACCACAATCCGGTACGGGGTCATCAGAACCCCATTGATCCCATCCATAGTCGCATCTTCCAACGGTACACGCACCAATTGGAGCATGGTTTCTGTCGTGCCTGCTTTCGGCGGAAGGAAACTCCATAACAACCCACCCAAACCAAACAATGCCAATGCCAGGGTAAGGACTATTCTAATTGTTTTCCTTCGTTGTTTCATTGATTATCCTTGACCCAGAAAGCCCGGTGAAACACTGCGTAACCATCCAGTGGGAGGGGATCACCCACGGCTGCCAGCGGCGAAAAACGGTCATTGATATCTTTGCGGAAGAACTCCAGTGTGTAATCGCGGTCATTGGCGGTATTGACCAGTAGCAGGAACACCTCACTGCCATCTGGTGACCAGACTGCCTGTGGTTTAAGGCTGCCGTAAGCGCCTTCGGTTTCGCCATATTCGTAAACCACCCGGTTTTGCAGGTCCTCCAGGTAAAAATGAAGGGCCAGTGATTTTTCGAAGTAGTCACTGTATTCATCATACAATACGAACAATCGGCTGCCGTCGGGGGAAAAAACGTAATCTGTGACCTCAGGATGAACACGGAATCCGCCGGGATGCGGGAAGGCGAACAGGCGGCGTGAAATCAACCCGGCCTGGGTTTCTTCGTATAACAGGATCGGGTTGTGATAGTAGTTGAATTCATCCGCATGCATTGGGTCCCGGAAAGCAGTGTGCAGGCCATCCGATGAGAAAATGATTTTTTCTTTGCCTGTGATTTCCTGCGTAATGCCATTCACCAGGTCAGTCCGCCAGTAAGCCGCTGTCTGGCAGTAATTATCGGCAGGGCATTGACCGCTTTCCCATACCACCGCATCGGTGGGGCGGTATACCACCAACCGGATTGGAGCGGGTTCTGCTTCATACAGTGGGGTGATGTCTCCTGTGGCAAGGTCATAACGGATAATGGCAACGCCAGTTTCCCGATGAGTGATGGCGATCACGCCAGTTTCATCCAGCGAAAAGTACGCAGATGTTCCGCCGTCTGTGAATAAGTTTTCGAGCAGCATTTGGCTCTGTCCGGTACTGCGTTCCACCAGATACAGGTTGGTATTGTGGTTGATAAGGAACCATTCCTGTGATGGGGCAAGATCCTGAAGGCTGAAACCGGGTTCTGAGGCAAGATGTTGTTGGCGGGATTCGGTGTCCAGCTCCATGATCCCCTGGGATTGAATGCCGGTATTGGTGGTTGCCCACAGGTCGTAAACAATGCAACTGCCGGCGCATTGGAAGTCAAATTGCGGCAGCGGTCGGGGTGTGGGGGCGGCAACGGTCGGGGTGAGTGTTGGTTCACT
The DNA here is from genome assembly GCA_013314735.1 of Anaerolineae bacterium. GTDB lineage: Bacteria > Chloroflexota > Anaerolineae > Anaerolineales > Anaerolineaceae > SpSt-1165. Next base: position 15,398 of record JABUFD010000004.1, on the reverse strand, counting down.
GTCACCGTCTGCGTCGATTGATTCAGCGCTTTCAGACCGGGTTTGTGACCAAACCTGGTACAGGGTGCGCAGGGCGAGGATTTGTTTGCGGTCATAACCGGCTTCACTGAGGTGGAAGCCATCCCGGTCAGGGTCTATCCCCAGGTTGTCAAGGTACTGCGCTGCCTGCCAGAAATTGATGATGGGAATATCATAGCGGTATGCTACGCGTGCCATGGCAGGATTGATGACATGGGTTTCTGCTTCAGCCTTATCGGCTTTCATGATCAGGATCGGGAGCGTACCGCGCTCAATGGTGTATTCAACAATTTTCTCCAGATAAAGTTCGTAGCGGTCCACAGTGCCTTCTTCGCGCCAGGTTTCCAGGTTGATGAACGCGACGGATGGATTGTATTCGCGCCATTCGCAATCCAACGGGGTTTCACCGGCAGCGCATTGGTCGGGGTCGGCACGCACGGAAGATAGCACCGCGGCAGCGGTAAACCCGCCCCGGACGGCATTGCCTTCGCGTGCGAACGAATCGCGGTAATAGGCGATCATCTTTTCCAGGTGCAGGTCTGCCGGTTCGAGGGTATATTGCTTGAGACCGTATTTCCCCAAAAAAACAAAGGGAATCGCCTGGCAGTCACCGATGACAGAAACGTGGGCAGGATCACGGCCTAATGCCTGTCCATATTGGTAAATCTCGAAAGCGTTGGTACTGATTTCCGGTAAAATGGGGAGTTGCTTCCAGTTAAAATCTTCGGGCACCTCTCGGGTGATGATTGGCCGCGGGGTAGGTTCTGTTGCGGCGTCAGGGTCCTGTTGTTGGTTAGCATTATCCTGGTTGCCTATTAACGTTGGACTATCCGTTTCCACCGGGTTCGACTGGGTCGATTCAGCGGCGGCCATGGTGGCTGTAGACCCTGTCATTTGTTTTGGCGTTGCAGTGACAACAGGTCTGAGCCCGGTTTCAGGATTCACCTGGCAGCCGGAAATCAGGATGAACATCACGATCAGGAGTGAAAGGGTTTTGCGCTGACAAAGCACAGCATTCAGGATCATCAATCAGGGAACCTCGTGCCAATCTGGTTTCGCACGGGAATTATAACATGGGAGAATCATCCATTTCGCCTGCGAAAAGCCTTCAGCAATTGGAATGGCAGCCAGAACATCAGCTGCGGGACCATCCCGATGACAAACACGACCCCCATTAATTTTAGCCAGTTATTGATGTAAGGAAACAAGTTGGCAAAGAGCCATCCGCTGGTGCGGGTGATCACAGCCACGGAAAGAATGCCCACCAGGAGCAATCCCAATGGCAGCCAATATTTGCGATCGCTGGGTGAGGGAACCATTTCTGAGGTGATGGCAAATATTAAGTAAAATGCCAGCCAGAATTGCCAGGTTCGCAGGGTGTCAGAAACGCTCTGCAAGGAAATCACAGCCTCCTGCCGTGCCAGTTCTCCAGGTCCGGGAATGCCCATCCACTGCACAGCCAGCAGGCTGATCAACAGCATTCCTGTGATTAACGGCGCGATGCCCGAAAGGAAATGTTTCACCGGTCCGACGTCGCTTTCGTAGTAATCGACATGCCCATACACCACAAAATCGGCCTGCATTTCAATCCCCAGGTGGAGCGAACAGCGCACGCCGAGTAGCCGCAGTACCAGCCAATGGCTGAGTTCGTGGAGGAAAACCCCCGGGAAAATAAGGATGAAATGGATGGTATGCGACCGGTGGGCATCTCCAGTCAGGCGGTGAAACAGCTCCAACAATTCCCGGCTGACCGTGCCGCGAATCCACAAGAACGGCAGCAGGGCGGCCGTGAAGATCAACAGCCCGTCAATAGCTTCAACCACACCCAGCCATTCGGTGTTCATCAGTTCAGTGTCGTTTCATCCTTGTGAATGTTAATACCGTTCTATCAAACGGGGGGTAGAGTAAACAGTATAATAATACTATTGAAAGTATATGTCATTGAACGGAACGACCTATGTTTAACTTGAATATTGCCAGCATATTTACAAGGATCATCACGCTTGTAATTGCATTTACCATCCATGAATTTGCCCATGCCTGGACCGCCAATCGTTTTGGCGACCAAACCCCCAAAATGAACGGACGCCTGACCCTCAACCCGGTTTCGCATATCGATCCCATAGGTGCGCTGATGTTGATCATTGCCGGGTTTGGCTGGGCCAAACCGGTACCGGTAAATCCCTACGCATTGCGGCGCCATTCACGCTCTGCGATGATGTGGGTGTCATTGGCTGGACCACTTTCCAATCTGCTGCTGGCGTTGGCTGGCTCTCTCGTCTTCCTCCTTGTATGGAATCCGGCGCAGGGCCTGGTGCTTTCAGCAGGCAGCATTTTTCCCACCATCGAGGGTTTCCTGTATTATTTCATCATCATCAACCTCAGTTTGATGGTATTCAATATGCTTCCGATTTTCCCGCTTGACGGGGAAAAGGTGTTGGATTTCCTGCTGCCGCCCAATGGGCAGGATTTCCTGGCAAGTATTCGTCCGTACGGATCCATCATCCTGCTGGTGGTGGTATTCGTCCTGCCGATGATTGGAATTGACATCCTGGGTGCGATCCTGGGACCGGTTTTGCGGGGTTGGACATCCCTGTTGTTAGGAGGTTAAAGAATGGCGATAACGATTTTATTTGACGGCTTAAACCAGGTTGGTTATTCGATTGCGAAGGCACTCGACCGGGAAAAGAAATCATTTCACCGTATCGGATTTGATTTTGACCTGGGTGTGATGCGTGAGGCACGGAAAGCCGGTTTGATTGAACCTGCCCATGACGGCCTGACCGCTGCCGCCAAAGCTGATATTGTGATCATTGACCAGCCGGCTGACGTGGTTGAAGAACATTACCAGATCATCGGCGAGGTGCTACGGCCAAAGGCGACCCTGATCGACACATCCGCCATCCCGATCATGTCGGGAAAATGGGCCGAGCAGTATATTCCCAAAGAATGTGCCGTGGTCAACTTTGTGCCCGGGATGAACGCGCAGTACCTGATGGAAACCCGCTTCAACAGCCAGGCGGCGCATGAGGACCTGTTTCAGCAGAGCAATGTCGGTATCGCAAGCCCCAGTGCTGCACATGCTGATGGTGAAGCGATTGCGGCTGCCCTGGCCAAGGTGTTAGGCGCAACGCCATTATTCATGGATGCCGTGGAATTACAGGTTGCGTTGGCCAAGACCCACCTGCTGCCGCGCCTGTTGAGCGCTGCCCTAGTCAACCTGACTGTTGGGCAACCGGGTTGGGAGGAAGCCCGTGGTTTGGCGGGAGCGGATTTTGCTCGTGCCAGTTTCCCCGCGTTGGGTATTTTTGAGGAACGGCAGCCCGGCCTTGATGTGCTGTTGACGGCGGAGATCAGCGGGCGAATGCTGGATGAAATGATCACCGAGCTGCAAGACCTGCGTGAAATGCTTGCGGCAGGTCGAAAGGCAGACATATCGTCATATATCAAGAGCGCTTCGGATCATCGAGCTCTATGGCAGGCAAACCGTGAACAGAACCGGTTTATGGATAGCACGGACATTCCAATGCCGAAAGCGGGAGATGCCTTTCAACAGATGTTCCTGGGCGGCCTGGGGAAAAAACGACAGAATGATGATTAACCAGGAACTGACCTGATCCTATAAGTATCGAACGACCGCTGCCAAGCGGTCGTTTACTATTATTACATGACTGATTCGCGCGGCAGGAGGAAAGGGGTGCCGTCGAGGATACCGTTGCGGATCACCCGCAAGGGGACGGAGGATCTGGATAGGAGGGTTTCGACAGGGAAATCCTTCAGCTTAACATACCCGGGCCAGGCGCCGTCTTCCTCCAGGAAAGCTTCAAAAGATAGCGAGCTTAAATACAACTGGGAGTACAAAAAGTTGCGGGCATTGACCCGGTGCTCTTCGGGTACTGGCAATGGCGCCGGCGCAGCGAGAAATTCAGCCAGATGAGTCTCGTACTGTGCCCGTGTTTGTGGTACATATGCCGCCGGCGCATACTGGTTGTAGTATGCCTTTCCGGCACACAGCACCGGTGTGCCCAACAGGCTGGATTCCATCCCGATGGTGGAAGTATAGATCATGGTGAATTTCGCACGGCTTATCAGTTCGTAGGAGTTAAGGGGCTGATCTGGTGGGATGAAGATCGTATTGGGAAGATTAATGAAACCACTGGCTGAAGCCCAATCCGCCACGCTTTCTTCACTGGCTTTGCCGGGCCGGGCTTCATCAGGATGGGCACGCAGGACAAAGACCGTATCCGGATGTTGCCGGGCGGTTTCCAAAACGGAATCAAGCCAGACGAACATGTTTTCAAACAGGACATTGGCATGTTCCTGCGAAGTGTCAAAGATCACATTGGTGAATACCGGCACCACCTGGCGGAACTGATCCAGTTGCCGAACGAAATCACTATCGAGATCCTGGATGTCTTTCCAGAAGGCAACGCCGGCCATTTTGAATTGACCCCGGGTACGCTTACTGAAATACTGGTCGAAACGTTCGTTCTCCATCGGGGTGAGATGAAAATCCTGAGGCAGGCAGGTGGAGCGGAAGGTAGCTTCACCTTCGGTAAAGTAGGCACTGAAGGGCTGCATATTGACCTCATGCGATACCACCCGGATGCCGCGGCGTTGGGCGAGGAAACGGGCGATCGCTTCGGGATAGACAATCCCGTTAAAGATCACCAGCGCGCGGGGATCGTGCTCATTCAGAAAATCCGCGAACTTTCGCGCGACATTCCAACCAGAACGCAAGTATTCCCGGAACAATTGGTGGGTGGCAGGGGTATCTTGCAGGTGGTAACGGCGCATTACCCAGCGCAACGAAGAGCGGCAGATAGGGCCCAATGGAATGCCATCCAATTCAAGGTTTTCCATCTCCGGTAGGCTGAGAGTGGCCAGGTGGCGGTCGAAATCTGCGTCAGGGGTATAGTCAAAGAAATCGCTTTCTGCAGCGGTGAAATTGGCCCGGGACTGGGCGATGCATTCCGCACAGGGTGGTTTATGTTCCGGGTGACTTTTATCAGTGCCGTGAATGCAGCGGGTCATCCCGGAGCGGCAAACAAAATGCACTGCGGGAATGCCTTCCATCCGCAGCGACCAGGATACCAGCAATGAATATGCTGCGTTCAGGCTCATCGATCCCAGGCGGGTGGAGGCGTTGAAAAAGGCGACCGGCTGACCGTTCGCTGCCGGGGCAGCATGGGCTACCTGGCGCGCCATTTTGCGCAATGCCTGGTTATTGAGAAAGCGAACCGCACGCCAGCGCAGGCCGCTCTTTACGCGCGTCAGCAACGGGAGCGATTCCAACGGATCAGCCATGCTTAAATACGGCGCAGTTTGTGCAGTGAGGGCAGTTCGCTGTCATACACATGCTTAATGCCATCCCCGAGGGCTTGCTCGGTAACGCGGATGTATTTGACCAGGGTACGCACACCCTGCGGTTCCACCGAAGCGGCCTGGTCACTGCCCCACAGGGCACGGTCGAGGGTGATATGGCGTTCCACCACGCAGGCACCCATGGCAACCGCCACCGCCGAAGGCACCAGGCCAACTTCGTGGCCGGAATAACCGATGGGCGCGGTGAATTCTGCACGCAGATTGGGGATCATGCGCAGGTTTAACTCCTCCGGTGGACATGGGTAGGAGGATGTGGTGTGCAAAATCACCAGGTTTTCCTGCCCGATAGCCTGTACCGCTGCGCGAATCTCTTCCATGGTTGACATGCCGGTGGAGAGGATCACCGGTTTTCCAGTGGCGCGAATTTTTGTGAGGAGTGCGTGATCGGTCAACGATGCAGAAGCAACCTTGTAGGCACAGGTGTTGAGGTCCTCCATGAAATCAACCGCTTCCACATCCCATACCGAGGCAAACCAGGTGATGCCCAGTTCGCGGCAGTAGCGGTCAATTTCGAGGTATTGTTCCTTGTCAAACTCAACCTTGTAGCGGTAATCGAGGTAGGTAATGTACCCCCACGGGGTCTCGCGCATCTGGTTCTTTTGTTCTTCAGGGACGCACAGCAGGGGGGTGCGCTTCTGAAATTTGACCGCGTCCATGCCAGCATCATGGGCGGCAGCGATCAACCGCCTGGCAATATCGAGGTCGCCATTGTGGTTGATGCCGATCTCTCCGATGATATAAGCCGGGAAATCATGCCCGATTTTTTTGCCGTTGATTTCAATATGGTTTGACATACTTACTCCTCATTAACTCAGGTCAGGAAGGTTCAGGTGCCGAAGAATGATCTCACATAACTCACGCACGGCACCATGGCCGCCGCTGCGCGTCAGCACACGGTCGGCATTACGACGGGCGGGGGGTTCGGCATCTGCCACTACCACCGCATACGCCACAAGTGGGAAACACGGAACATCATTGATGTCGTTGCCCATGTAGATGGTGTGCTGCGGGTTAATTTCATGTTCTTCAAAGTAGTTTGCCAGCAAGGCAGCCTTGTCATCGACGCCCTGGATCACCGGCAGGTTGAGTTTACGGCAACGGGCAGACACCACCGGGTTGCGTTCCTTTGAAACAACAATCACACGGATACCATTTTTACGCAAGGCACTGATGCCAAGCCCGTCTCCGCGGTGGGCTGCGACCATTTCAAAGCCATCTTCGCGCACCCATACCCGGTCATCTGTCATTGTGCCGTCGAAATCCAGCACGACCAGGTCAACCTTTGGGGGCAGAGGCCGGCGTGGTTGGCGTGGATGCACCATTTCCAACGTACCGCTCCATACCAACTCCTCCGCTTTCAGCAGTGTTTCCAAATTATCAATATCGACGGTATAACGCGGGTCGATTTTCAATGGAAGGATCGGTGATCCACTCATCTGGTTCTTTGCCAGGATGACATGCGGGCGGATGACATCGATGTGCCCGGTCTGCCAGTAGGCTTGTGGCAGGAGTTGCCGGGCGGTGTTGTAGGGCTCATCCATGCCCGGAACCTCTTTTAGGGGCTGCATCAGGCCGCTCTCAGGGTCAATCAACCACATTTTGAACGGGTTTTGCCCGGCTGGGACTACCCCGCGCAGGGATTCTGCTTCCGGGTGCGTCTGCATCATCTGGACGGCGGTATCGACCAGGTGAATTGGCCGGATGGGCGAGGTGGGCCGCAGCTGGATCACGAGGTCAGGAATGTAATTTTCATGTTCAGCGAGCCAGCGCAGGGCGTGCTGGAACACAGGCAGGTCGAGTGTGGTGTCCTGCGCCAGTTCTGCCGGACGCAGAAAAGGCACTTCCGCCCCGTATTCTTTTGCGACCGCGGCAATTTCCCCATCGTCTGTGGTGACGATGGTGCGGGTGACGGATGTGGATTGCCGTGCGGCAGCGATGCTGTAGGAAATCAATGGGAATCCCGCAAAATCATACACATTCTTGCGCAACAGGCCTTTCGAGCCGCCGCGTGCCGGGATCACTGCCAATACTTCGGGCCGGTCTACCATGCTGTCCACCCGCCATCAACGACCACATTGGCGCCTGTCATGTAACTGGAGGCGTCCGAGGCGAGGAACAGTAATGCCCCGTTCATTTCGTCCTTATCGGCCATGCGCCCCATTACTGTGCGATAGGAGTAGCGCCGGGTGAATTCGTCATCGTGGTCATTATATACACCGCCCGGGGTAAGGGCATTGGCGCGGATATTTTTCCCGGCATAATAGGTTGCCAGGTAGCGTGTCAGGCCCAGCACCCCTGCTTTGGTAACAGAATAATACACTGGCTTATACCGCGGGGGTTGTCCTTCGCGTTCATAAATGCGTTGGTCCGGTCCAGCCAGACCGTAAGTGGAGCAAATATTGATAATCACGCCGTGATTCTGTACGATCATTGGCTTCACCGCCGCCTGGGCGCACAGGAACAATCCGGTAAGGTTTACGTTCACGGCATCATTCCACATCTGCAAGGGGTAGTCTTCAAAGGTGTTGCCGTGCTGTTCTTTCTGGCTATCATCAAACTTGGGGTCCAGTGCAGCAGAACATACCAGAACATCCAGCCGCCCGAAAACATTCAAGGTGGCCTGTACCATCGATTCAACACTGGTTTTGTCGGTCACATTCACACCAACCCCGAGGGCTGAATAGCCAGCCGACCGAAGTTCCGCTGCATAGGCCTGGGCCGCGGTTTCGTTGAGATCTGCCACCACCACATCCGCGCCAGCCTCGGCCAGAGTGCGGGTGAAACCACGTCCCAGCAATCCACAGCCACCGGTAACCACGGCTGTCTGACCGTTCATGTGAAATTGGTTAAAAATATCTGTCAATGCGTTTGCCTCCTGCGGCAGTCCCGCCTGGATACCGGGGGGACAGAGTTCCCCCATGGAATCCGGGGTGTCTTCCTATTATAACAGTCATCCGTTTTCCTTCGCAGCCAGTTGTGAAATAACGGGAAATGAGGATATGGTTCCCTTACCAGATACCTGGAAACAGGCGATATCGAGTTTTTCGGGTATATTCCTGGTATCCCGGCAATTCCTGCTGCAGAAATTGGTCTTCGAGGGCTGTGCGTACGACAAAACCGATCAAGGACAGGGCTGACGGGATGATGGCCCAGGTGGAACTGAGGATGAGGGGTGTGATGGTGTATGTGAGGAGAGCGCCGACATACCCGGGGTGGCGGACAATTTTATACGGTCCGCTGTCGATCACCTGGTGGTTGCGGTCGCTCTGGATACGAACTGTGGCTTCAAAATGGGTGTTGGCGTGCATGGCCCAGTAGGTGATGGCCGAACCAACCAGCCAGATTGCTGTACCGAACAGGACCAGCCACAGTGGAAATTCCGGTGACCAATGGTTTCGAAAGTCAAAACCAGCCACGATGACTGCGCCCAGGTAGAAAACGATCACCGTCAGGGCGGTCAGGATCGCATCCCATTTCAAGGTGCCTTGTTGCATACTGGACCGGGCCGCGAACAGAGACGGATTCGATGGTAGCAGCACCAGGAGTTCATACGCAATATTGAGGAGGAACAAACCCAACAAGAGCCACCCGGCCGGATAGCGCAGTGTGCCGGCCGGTAAGAAAATGGCCAATATCAGCATGATGGTACCGCTGAATTTCTTCCGAATGCCTGTGCGGATGCCGCGGCGGATCGGTTCAGGAAGTTGTGTTAATTTCATGGCTCCCTCCAGATTGGTGATGGAATCTTTGAGTTCGGATAAGGCTATTATATAATTGAGTGGCATCTGCGTCCATGCCGCAGGTGCCTTCCCTGGAATCCTGTGGGAAGCGGCAGGTTGATCGCATGGCAGATTGGAGAGATGGATGGAAATTCGAAAAGAAAGCCCCGAAGATGCCGGTGTGATCCGCCAGATCAATCAGGTCGCTTTTGGGCATCCAGAAGAGGCGCAGCTGGTGGACGATTTGCGCGAAGCCGGGGCTTTACTGTTGTCGATGGTTGCCTGCGATGGTGAGCAAGTGGTAGGGCATATTGCCTACAGCCGCGGCTGGATCGAATGTGAAGGGGAGCGGATTCCTTCAGTTGCCCTGGCGCCAATGGCTGTTTTGCCGGATTACCAGAGTAAGGGGGTGGGGTCAATCCTGCTTTCGACATCACTGTATACCCTGCGAGAGATGGGGGAAGCCCATGTTTTTGTATTAGGGCATACCTGGTTTTACCCGCGTTTCGGTTTTGTTCCTGCAGATCAATTTCAGATCGCTTCCGTGTACCAGGCAGGCGATCATTTTATGGGCCAGGAACTCTCCAGTGGTGCATTGGAGGGGGTGGAAGGACATTTCATGTACCATCCGGCATTTGAAGGTGTATGAGGATGAAACCGTTTGATGTTTTGGTGTTTGAGGCACAGCAGGCGCACTTTGCGGGATGGGATTTTTCCTGGCTGGAAGGGCGCTACGAAGAAACCCCGCCATCATGGAATTACCGCGAATTGGTGGCGCAGGCGACTCACCATGCCACGGCAATGCTGGATATGGATACTGGCGGGGGTGAGTTCCTGGCTGAGTTACCGGAGCACCCGCCGCTGACCTGGGCGACGGAAAACTGGGAACCCAATATTCCGATTGCGGAAGCGCGCCTTAACCGCATGGGGATCCAGGTGGTGCAAAGGGGGGAGGACGGCAGCCTGCCTTTCGATGACGGAACCTTTGACCTGGTGATCAACCGTCACGGCAGTTACACACCAGCGGAATTGTTCCGGGTTTTGCTGCCGGGCGGCATATTCCTGACACAGCAGGTCGGCGGTAATAATGCCATTGGTTTGAACGAGTTCCTGTCACCTGGGATACTGCCGGAATATTCAGGGGAGGCGTTCTCGATCCTCAACATGGCCGATGATCTGCGGCAGGCGGGTTTCCGTGTGCGGCAGGCGGAAAGTGTCGGAACCCCAGGTTGTTTTTATGATATTGGCGCGGTGGTATATTACCTGCAGGTCATCTCGTGGCAAATTCCAGGGTTCAGTGTGGAAGCGTATGAAGGACCATTGCGCGCACTGGATGCGCATATCCGGCGGAATGGTCGCTTTGAATGTATCAGCGAACGCCATTTGTTGATTGCGGAGAGACCTTTCGCATAGCCGATGAAACCATCGCTTCCATTACATCCAACCGACATCGGATTGATCCTCTCGTACCGCTGCCAGAGCCGCTGCGCGCACTGCGTTTACAACTGCTCATCAGATTGGCAGGAGTGGATGAGTGAGGAGGCAGTGGATTGTGCCCTTGACCAACTGCTGACATTGGAGAATGGCGTTCAGGTGCATCTTACGGGAGGAGAGCCCTTCCTGAATTTTCCACTGCTGCTGTATGCTGCCCGTTCGGCAGCTGCACGCGGGATTCCATGCTATTGCGAAACCAACGGCGGATGGGCCCTGAATGAGGCAAATGCAACGGAGCAGTTCCGCCAATTGAGGGATGCCGGTATGGCATATGTGCTGATCAGTGTCAGCCCATTCCACCTCGAATACATCCCGCCAACGCGTACATTTACCGCGATCAATGCTGCCATCAGCGGATTCGGTTCGGACCGGGTGTTCGTCTACCAGACGCAATGGCTCGATTTTATCCGCCAGTTCGGTGATGATCGCCCGGTAAAGCTGGACCGTTATGCGGCGGTCATCGGTGACAATGCCCTGGGCGCGTTGCTGTGGCAGCGTTATGGGCTGATCCCGATGGGACGCGCGCCGTACCGCCTGGGCCGTTGGGCACGTAAACAACCCGCTGAGGCCTTTGCCGGTCAAACCTGCCGTTGGGAACTGCTGCATTCCGCCCACTCGCATATGGATCTGTACGGTAACTTTATACCGGGTTTTTGCGGTGGGCTTTCGCTGGGCGGCTGGCATGCCCTTTACGATCTGCGATTGCAGTCAGGATCGGAGTCGTTCCCTCCATTAATCACGATTCTGGTCAACGAGGGGCCGTATGGCCTGCTTCGGTTTGCGGCTGACCGATTCGGTTATTCCGCGGATGCGGAGGGTTATGCCGGGGCCTGTCATCTGTGCGTGGATGTGCGGCGGTACCTGGCCATGGTGGGACATTTCGCTGAACTATCACCACGCCAGTTTTATCAACGGTTGGACATTGCGTAGGCGGAACAGGAGCAGGTATGATGAAGCCCTTTGACATGACCCCTTACCTGGTGCTGGCATGCAACCATGCCCTCGATTTCTTCCAGCGGTATGATGCCGGGTTCGCGTTGGAGACACCCAACCCGCTCAGTGGTGTACTGGCAATGAAGACGCGCCTGTACGCCACGCACCTGAAATTCTTCGGGGCATTCAAGCGCTTTGACATCAAGCGAAAAATGGAGAGTATCAATCGGGGGGCAGTTGTGCTGGGTGGAAAAGGGTTGGCACGCTGGGTGGACTACTCCGCGCCAGGGAATATCCTGTTCGGTTATATCTCTGCCGCGCGCGGGTTGAACCGGCAGGTGTGCTGGGCGGCGGGTGGGCTGCTGGAATCACTCGACCTGGGGCGCTTTCAATCCCAATACCGTGAGTTCTGGTACGATCACCCAGGTGACAAAGCCGCTGTTGACTTTGGCTGGGATTTATACCTGACCTGGCCAGATGTGCTTACGCTCGAACAATTGCGGCATGCCTTGACCGGGGCAGTATTGGAACAATTCCAACCACCGCCGTTAGTGCCGGATGAACCTCCGGTGGTCTATGATGGAGATCTTCTTGCCTACCCTTATTCTCTGGATGCCTTTCTCAATCCGGATGCAGATATGGATTGATGGACCAATGTGTGGGAAATGCTGAAGAAACCCGCTTGAACTGCTGAGTACACATAGAACAGAAAGAATAATCAGGATGATTGAAATGGATAGTGAAATGCAAATGAAGGACGTGCAACAGATCTGTGTTCGGCATCAGATCGAGGTTGAAGATCTCCAGATGGTTACCGGGAGTTTTGGAAAGAAAATTTTCCTGATCAACCAGGAATTCCTGTTACGAGTGTCGCAAAACCCGATGACGCATGAACTGGGGAAATTCAAACGTGTCGCTGCACTCGCCTTTGTACCAAGAGTCATTCACACCGGTACTATTATGCGGGAAAATGGGCCGATCTACTATATTCTGCTGAACTTGTTGGCGGGTGATGACTTTGTCAACCTCTATCAAACCACCACCAAAGGGCAGCAAAGAGAACTCGGTGTGAATACAGCGGAATTTCTGGACCGTTTGCACCAATTGGAGGGGAGGAAGTATGATATTGGCCTTTACGTTCCGGCCCTGCCAGACTTTCCTGGCAGCTGGCGGGAGGGACACCAGCATTATTGGGACATCCTCCAACAGGAATCTGAAACGATCCCTTTGAGCCCGGATCATGACGTTGTGTTCGAAGCGGTGTTCCGTTATCTGCGGGCATCGATGGACGCGTTGGATTTTCAGAGCGGACCCAGGCTTCTGCACAACGATTTTCATCCCAAAAATATTTTGCTCCATCAAGGCAAGTTCTCTGGGGTGATCGATTGGGAGTGTTCACAGTATGGTGAAGCTGACTTTGAATTATGCCATTTGATCCATTGGTGCCTGTACCCACCGGATTCCACGATAGACTTCCGAACGTTTCTACAATCCCTCTTTCGAGCGTCACCACTCTGTACCCGGGTACCCGATCTTGCTAGGCGCCTGGCGATTTACCAGGTCGAACATGAAATCCAGCAGATCATCTGGAGCGGTGGTCAGGCAGCATCGATGCGGGTTCCCCGCCTGGCGCGGTGGATGGACGGCGGGGTTGAGGAACTAATGATCGAGTTGGCAGTGTAGGAAATTCTCTTCGATGTTATACCAGTGATCCAGACATGGTTGATTTGCCGCTTCCACAGGAGCCATTCGAGAACAGCAGAATAATGCCATCGATAATTTGAAAGGGTTCGATTTTCGGAACCCTTTCTGGCATCATGAGCAACGAATCCCAGCAAACGCTTTTCTCTCGCTCGCCGGGATGTTGAATTTCAATCTTTAATGCAAATAGTTGACTGCCGCGTGTTCGATTCCCAGGCCCTTACGATAGCGTTCCATGAAGGTATTGAATCCTGTCACATCCTCCGTCACAGGTGCAAGGGTGGTGCCCTGTTGACCAGCAAAGACCCTGTCAGCCAGGTAGCTTTCCAGCGGTTCTCCCCCGGATTTGTTCACAAGGTAGGCTGCCAGCAGGGCAATCCCCCAGGCACCGCCTTCACCGGCAGTTTCCATCACGGACACCGGTACGTTCATCGCGGCAGCCATCATGCGCTGGCCCACCCCCTTTGTCTTGAAGAAACCGCCGTGTCCCAGAATCTGGTCAATGCGCACTTGCTCCTGGTCAAACAGGATATCCAGGCCGATCTTAAGTGCTCCCAATGCGGCGAAAAGGTGGGTACGCATGAAATTGGCGAGGGTAAATTGGCTCCCTGGTGTACGCACAAACAAGGGGCGGCCTTCCTCAAAGTGGGTGATATGTTCACCGGAAACATAAGGGTACGCCAGCAGCCCTCCGCCGTCGGCATTCGCCTGCAGTGCGGATTGGAACAGCAGCTCAAACAGGCGGCTTTGTGGTAATTCCACCTCCAACAGGCGGGCAAACTCCTCGAACAGGTCAACCCAGGCGTTGAGGTCAGAGGTGCAGTTATTGCTGTGCACCATGGCCACCGGCCTGCCTGAGGGAGTGGTAACCATGTCAATTTCGGGATAGACTTTTGAGAGGGCTTTCTCGAGGACAATCATTGCAAACACGGAGGTTCCGGCGGAGACATTGCCCGTGCGCTGCGCCACGCTATTGGTCGCCACCATGCCGGTACCGGCGTCGCCTTCCGGTGGGCAGAGTGGGATGCCCGGCTGGAGAGTGCCGGAGGGATCGATCAATTTTGCACCGGCGTTGCTCAGGGTGCCGGCGGGTTCACCGGCAGTGAGTACTCTCGGCAGGATCGCTTCGGCTGTGAATGGCATCTGCGCCTCTGCCAGTTTATGGTTGACCAGTTTCAGCATGTGCTGGTCGAAATCATTGATCGTGCTGTCGATCGGAAACATGCCGGAAGCTTCGCCTATGCCCATCACTTTTTCGCCGGTCAGTCGCCAGTGCACATACCCGGCGAGGGTGGTCAGGGTGGCGATGTGCGATACATGCGGCTCATGGTTGAGAATCGCCTGGTAAAGGTGGGCGATGCTCCATCGCTGGGGGATGTTAAACTGGAACAGATCGGTCAATTGTTCCACGGCCTGCCCGGTAATATTGTTACGCCAGGTACGGAAGGGCACCAGCAGGTTGCCAGCTTTGTCAAACGCCATGTAACCATGCATCATCCCACTGAAGCCGATGGCGCGAAGGTTACGCAAGGTTGCATCGTATTTGTCCTGTACATCCTGGGAGAGTGCATGGTAGCTCGCTTGCAGGCCGGACCAGATTTCCTCAATCCTGTAGGTCCAGATGCCGTTCTCGAGGCTGTTTTCCCATTCATAACTACCCGAAGCCAGCGGGGTGTGGTCTTCACCAATGAGGACCGCCTTGATGCGGGTCGACCCAAATTCGATTCCCAGCACTGTTTTGCCGTCATCAATTGCCCTGCGTACCTGTGTTTTCTCCATGGTTATCTCCTGTTCTCGTGGTATCACGCCTGTCAGCGGTGCATGGATTAACCGTGGAATCCGCCCCGCCGGGGGATGGCTACTCTCTCAGGCAATAATTATACAATTGAATCGACCTCACACCGGAGGATTTTGCTTGCTGCCGGTGGTAAAAGTGGCATGAATTTTCCGATAAACTGGCATTTGACAGCCTGTGGTTGTCATGGTAGAATACAGTTCCTGATGCGGGGTGGAGCAGCGGTAGCTCGTCGGGCTCATAACCCGGAGGTCAGTGGTTCGAATCCACTCCCCGCTACTAAAGTCAAACCAGAGTCCGTCGGGCTCTGGTTTTTCGTTAGCCTGGCGCACAGCGGTAGACATTTTTCCAAA
>JABUFD010000002.1 GCA_013314735.1 Anaerolineae bacterium | reverse complement strand
AACTCCAGCGCTTCGATTTTGAATTCCTGTGGATATTCTCGATATTTCTTGTCTCTCATGTCTGATCTCCTCTTTCTAGTTTACTTGATCACGACATGTTCTGTGTCCACTTTTTCGCCCATGACCATTTCACACGGTTCTTTGGGGGAGGGAGTTCTTACCCAGAGGGGAGGGGCCCGGGGTGGGGCAATGATGGCCAAATCGCGGTGAATGTGATCATTGGGTTCGAAAATGTTAAAACCCTGCCACCTGCAACCACCCGCCTTGACAGGATAAAGTCTTGCAGGTACACTGTATCTGGTTTGATTCAGTGAATCAAACACATTATTCATGGAGGGTTGTTTGGCTCTGGTGATTGACTGACATTTGTACGGAAAGGGAAGCACGTTAAAAGCGTGCGGTTATTCCTTTTCTTTGCCGTTACCACAGCCTGGACAACCTGTGATTTTTTAACCATTTAACGGCTGGCAAGCCGTTTTTTTGATCAGGATGCACCCACACTGGACTGTGCGCGGCCGTCCATTGTTTGATTTCGACGTTTTAAGGAATACAATCATCATGCAGTCCATTATCAAAGTTAACAACCTTTGCAAGGATTACACATTTTTCGAAAAAGAAGAAGGCTTGCGCGGCAGCCTGCGCAGCCTGTTTACGCGGCAGATGCAATCCCGTCGCGCAGTTGACGATTTCAGCTTCACGATTGACAACCACGATATCGTCGGGTTGATTGGCCCCAACGGTGCTGGAAAAACCACCCTGATTAAAATGCTGACCGGGATTGTCAAACCCACCAGTGGCGGTGCCGTGGTACTCGGGTATGACCCCGCCCATGCCGGGAATGAGTACAAACGCCGTTTCGCCCTGGTCATGGGTCAGAAATCCCAGTTGTGGTGGGACCTGCCGGCAGGCGAAACCTTCCGCCTCAACCAGGCAATTTACCAGATAGAGGAAGGGTCATTTCTAAAGAATGTCCATTGGCTGACCGAATTATTTGAAGTGGTCCCATTCCTGAAAGTGCCCGTGCGGCAGCTTTCACTCGGCGAACGCATGAAAATGGAGATCATTGCCTCCCTGCTTCACGATCCAAGTGTATTGTTCCTCGACGAACCGACCATCGGGCTGGATGCGATTGCCCAGCGCCAGATTCGCGATCTGCTGCGCCAGGTGAACCGTGAAAAGAAAGTCACCATCCTACTCACCAGCCACTACATGAAAGACATCCACAGCCTGTGTGAACGGGTGATCGTGATTCGCCAGGGTCGGAAAATTTATGATGGGCAACTGGAGCGCTTGTTGGAACAGTATAAGGAAAGCGTCAATATCCATTTGCGCTTCAACCAGCCTACACAGTGGTCACCCACATTCTCCGCACAGCCGCTGGAAATGGATGCCTACCACGCCGTTTACCAGGTACCCAAATCCGAAACCCAGCGTTTCCTTCACAGCGCCCTGACAGCATGTGACCTGGCAGACATGCGGGTGGAGGAAAAGGAGCTGGATGAACTGGTGGAAACCATATATTCCATGGAAGGGGAAACGGAATGAATACCGTAAAAAAAGTTGGCGGTATTGCCGCCATCACCTGGAAAGGCCTGCTGATCTACCGGGCGGATGCCTGGTTGAACATTGTCTTTGCCGGTGCGCGCGTGATCCTGACCTTTTTGTTGTGGAGCGCGGTCTTTTCCGCCAAAGACCGGATCGGCGACTATACCCTGCCGATGATGATCACATACGCCGTGTTCTCCACGCAGCTGGCCCAGTTGCAGCACAAGGATGACCACGCCTGGCAGTTGGCGAGTGAAGTCCGTGCCGGCACCTTCAGCAAATACCTGGTGCATCCCTTTTCCATCACGGGCCACTTTTTTGGCCTCTGGCTCGGTGCCTGGACACACCAGCTGCTGCTCAGCCTGGTGACGATCCTGGTCTGGGCGCTGGCATTCTGGCGCTACATGGTGATCCCGGTCAATGCCGACCTGGTCTGGCTGTTGATCCTGGTACCACTGGGCGGTGTCTTCATGATGGCATTCAACCATGCCGTATCGCTGGCCAGCCTGAAATTTACCGAAATCACCGGCCTATTGATCTTTAAATCCAACCTGGTGGAATTTTTCTCCGGCGCGCTGATCCCCTTGCAATTGCTGCCTGACTGGTTTGAGCGGGTGCTGCGCATCACACCCTTTTATTATGTAATTTACTACCCGGTGAATTTCCTGCTGGGTGCCGAAAACCAACCCCCGCTGCGGGCCTGCCTGGTACTGGCGGGATGGACCCTCGTGTTTGTGCTTGCTGCCCGGTACTGGCTGCGCAGCGCGCACCGTTTTTATGAAGGGGTGGGTATCTGATGAAACAGTATTGGCAAGTATTGAAAGTGGTTTTGACCAGCCGCATCTCACGGCAGATGATGTACCGTTTCAGTTTCTGGACAGCAGCCTTTGTCGATGGCTCCCTGTTCCTGATCCAGTTGCTAACCTTTAATGCCATCTTCAGCCAGGTGGAAAGCATCGGCGGCTGGCAGCGCGGGCATATGGCAATCTTTGTCGGCACATTCACCATCCTGGATGCCTTCTACATGGGAACCTACTTTTTTGGTGTGCTCAACCTGCCGGAATTCATCCGCAATGGGCAATTGGACCTGTACCTGGTTAAACCGGTGAATCCCCTCTTCCTGATCAGCACGGAAAGCATGGACCTGGGTTCGATCATTCTCAGCATTCCTGGCATTGGCATGGTGATGTGGGGTGCGGCACAATTGCAACTGCCATTGAACCCATTATGGATCCTCGGTTACATCGGGATGCTACTTCTCATGTATGTATTGATGTACTGCCTGATGGTCCTGATGCGCATTCCCGCCTTCTGGTTGGTCAAGCTGACGGTCTTCAGCAACCTGGAAAACGCGATGGTGGAATTCTCCTACCGCGTGCCGGGTGTGATGTTCAAAGGCGTCTGGAAATTCATTTTGTACATCCTCCTCCCCTACGGCCTGATGGCAACCCTGCCCACTCAAATTCTGGCAGGAGAAAGCCGCTGGACGGCCTGGCTGTTGGCTGGCGGCGTGCTGGCTGGCTTCTGGTACCTGATGGATCGCCTGTGGCACCAGGGATTGCGGCAATATAACAGCGCCAGCAGTTAATCACACACCTTTGCCAGATCGTTGAAGCCGTCTGTTCTGCCATTGTGCTCCAGGTAAGCGCCCGGAAAATGGCCTCAAAGTCAACACCCTGGCATCTACGATCGGCCACCGAACCATCCCGTTGCGGATGGTTCGGTTTTTAATTTGACAAATCTATCATCTCGTTGTATTATTTGATTAGTTATGTATCGAATTGAAAGGAAGAAAACGAAAATGATAAAACGCAAACACGCCAGCGGTTTCAATGCCATTTTCGCTGACCCGGACAAAGCGCCGTTGGATCAGATCATGGATGGTTTTGATTTTGTCACGCGCACGATCATTGAGCAAAGCGACAAGGACATTGAACTCAACCGCGCCCTGGGTGATGCCCAGGCAGTGATCCGCGAACAGGTGAAGCGCAGCACGATCATCCATGCCCGCAGCATCCTCAACACCTGCGCCCAACGCGCCACCGGAAAGGAGGTCTACGATGACTACCTTGAATGACAACATAGATTACCGCGAAAACCTCGAGGTCCGTGCCCAGATGTTCAAGGCGCTGGGTCACCCGGTGCGGCTCCTGATCCTCAACCTGGTCAAGACCAAACCGCGCCATACCGAAGAACTGGCCGCGATCCTCAGCCTGACCCCGGCGACAGTTTCTCACCACCTGGCCCTGTTAGCCGAAG
Organism: Anaerolineae bacterium; assembly: GCA_013314735.1. Classification (GTDB taxonomy): domain Bacteria; phylum Chloroflexota; class Anaerolineae; order Anaerolineales; family Anaerolineaceae; genus SpSt-1165. The sequence goes on along the minus strand of JABUFD010000002.1, from coordinate 1,129,119 downwards.
CCGGTTTGCTGACTTCACGCAAGGACCAGTACTACCAGGTCTACCAGTTGGTCGAGGAAAAATTGCAGAAAACCATTGCGGAAATAGTGCAGGTGCCCCAGCCCGGCTTGAAGGCCAATGTCGAGGTGGATGCCTACCGCCAGAAGGTGGTGAGGGCCTTCTTCCGCCACGGCCGCCTGATCCAGATTCCCTCCCAGCAAAAGAAGAAACAGATCATCCTGGAAGAGATCGTCAAGGTTTTTTCACCGGGTGAACGCTACACTGAATGGGATGTGAACAAAATGCTGGTGGATTTCAATGAAGACGTGGCCTCGCTGCGCCGCTACCTGATTGAATTCGGCCTGATGCAGCGCGATCACGACATCTACTGGCGGGTGGAACATTCTGCCTGAAAAAGCTCCTTCAAAGATACCGGTTCCCTTTCACCCGTGGAGCCGGTTTTCTTTTTCCCCTGCCTCCGTCTTTTCTGCTACAATACCCTGAACTATCACAGCCAAAATCAGGAGGTACCCTATGCCAGAAGAGAATCAGAAGAAAGAAGACGAAACCAAGCCGGTCCCCGAGGAAAAAACCTCGGTCACCGAGCACAGCATTACGATTGACGGCATCACCCTGGACTACACCGTGACTGCCGGCACCATGCTGCTGAAAGCGGAGGATGTCGACAAGGGTGAAAAGCCCAAGGCGTCGGTGTTTTACATCGCCTATACCCTCAAAACCGACCAGCCTGCCGCGCGGCGCCCCTTAACCTTTTCCTTTAATGGTGGCCCAGGTTCCTCATCGGTCTGGATGCACCTCGGCCTGCTGGGGCCCAAGCGCGTCCTGCTCGATGATGAAGGCATGATGCTTCCCCCACCCAACCAGCTGGTGGACAACGAATACACCCTGCTGGACCAGACCGACCTCGTGTTCATCGACCCTGTCAGCACCGGTTTCAGCCGTGCAGTGCCCGGTGAAAAACCAGACCAATTCCATACCGACAAGACTGATGTGGAATCGGTCGGCGATTTCATCCACCTTTACACCACCCGCAACAACCGCTGGGGTTCTCCCAAATTCCTGATCGGCGAATCGTACGGCACCACCCGCGCCGCGGGGCTTTCCGGTTACCTGCAGGAACGCCACGGCCTGTACCTGAATGGGATCATGCTGGTGTCCGCCATCCTGAATTTTGTCACTGCGCGCTTCAACGCCGGCAACGACCTGCCTTACCTGCTGTTCCTGCCCACCTATACCGCCACCGCGCATTACCATAAAAAGTTGCCTGGTGAACAGCAAACCCGCCCCTTGCTGGAACTGCTGGCAGAGGTTGAGCGCTTTGCCGCGGTGGATTACAACCTGGCGCTGATGAAAGGCGCGGCGATAGCCCCGGAGGAACGGGAAACGATCATCTCACGCCTGGCGGCTTATACCGGCCTGAGTGCGGACTACATCGACCGCACTGACCTGCGCATCAACATCCACCGCTTCTGCAAAGAACTGCGCCGCGATGAAGGTCTCACCGTGGGGCGCATCGACAGCCGTTACACCGGTTATGACCGCGATGCTGCCGGTGAATACCCCGAACGCGACCCCAGCCTGAGCGCCACCACGGGGGCTTACTCCGCCACCCTCAAGGATTACGTACGCCGCGAACTCGGCTACGAAAGCGACCTGCCGTATGAGATCCTTGCCTCCCTGTACCAGACCTGGAAGTATGACCGCTGGCAGAACCAGTACGTCAACATGGCGGAAACCCTGCGGGAAGCGATGGTCACCAATCCCTATATGAAAATCTTCGTCGCCAACGGTTTTTATGACCTCGCCACCCCCTATTTTGCCACGGAGTATACCTTCAATCATCTCGGCATTCCGGCGGGCCTGCAGGACAACATCCAGATGGCCTATTACGAAGCCGGGCACATGATGTACGTCCACATTCCCTCGCTCCGCAAGCTGCGCGGCGACCTGGGCGAATTCCTTTCCGCGGCAGTGGCTGCCGCATAACATTTTCTTAAACTGGTTTCCATCCCCGGGGCATATGCAGCGTCCCGGGGATGTTATTTAAGAAAAGATGATCGAACAGGATTAAAAATTGGTATACTGGTAGCAAGGAAAACGAAAGCAAACGCGCTGCCGCCTGGAGGCAGGCAAGCAGGAAGGTCTGTGTGGTTACTGTTGCCTGCCATCGGGCATAGTGGAAGGAAGTTTGAAATGGAAGAACAACAGGCTATGGCCGGCGGCGCCGGGCCAAAGAACATGCGCACATTCTGGATCATCTGGGGCGGGCAGTTCATTTCCATGCTCGGGTCAGGTCTTACCAATTTTGGCTTGGGGGTGTGGATCTATGAAAAAACCGGGCAGGCAACGCCTTTCGCCCTGACGGCGTTGTTTTCCACGCTGCCTGGATTACTGCTTCTGCCCGTGGGTGGGGCCATTGCGGACCGAATGAATCGCCGCCGGATCATGATCCTCGCCGACACAGGCGCTGCCCTGATGACAGCCATGATGGCTGCGCTGTTATTCTTTGGCAAACTGGAAATCTGGCATATTTATCTCCTGGCCGGGATGAGTTCCGTTTTCGGGGCATTCCAGGAACCCGCCTATTCTTCCTCCATCACCATGTTGGTGCCCAAGCAGCAACTGGCGCGTGCCAGCGGGATCATGCAGATGGGACAGGCGATCACTGGCATCCTCACGCCGATACTGGCCGCTGTTCTCTACGCCCTGATTCAGTTGAAAGGCGTGATGCTGATTGATTTCGCAACCTATTTCTTCGCGGTTGGCGCGCTGCTGCTGGTGAAAATCCCCCAACCCAAACGGGAAGAAAGCGGCGGATCAGCAAAGCCCTCTCTGCTGGCAGATGCCGCCCACGGCTGGAATGTCATCCGCACAATGCCCGGCTTGTTTGCCATGCTGATCTACTTCGCCAGTGTCAACTTTTTCCTGAGCCTGTCCGGGGTCCTCTCCGGCCCATTGGTGCTCTCCTACGGTACTTCCACCGACCTGGGAATTGTGCAGATGGCCGCATCCGCCGCCTTGCTGGTTGGCAGCCTGTTGATGAGCGTATGGGGCGGGTCAAAAGTAAAAAAAGTGCCGGCGCTGATCGGTTTCATCGCGCTTGCCGCTACCGGCCTGTTGATCAGCGGACTGCGGGCTAACACCTTCGTGATTTCCCTGGGCCGGGTGGTGATGCTGGTCTTCATCCCTTTCGCCGCCGCCCTCAGCCAGGCCGTGTGGCAGGTAAAAATTCCTGCCAACCTGCAGGGACGGGTGTTCGCCATCCGCTCAATGATCGCCAGTTCGATGACACCAATCGCCTTTTTAATCTCAGGTCCGCTTGCGGACCGGGTGTTTGAACCGATGATGGCGCAAAATGGTGTTCTGGCAAACACATTCCTCGGAACCTGGTTGGGCAGCGGACCCGGGCGCGGGATCGGTTTGATCTTCATCCTGTGCTGCCTGTTCCTGTGGATCGAAAGCCTGATCGCAGCCAGCGTCCCCCGCATTCGCAACCTGGAAACAGACATACCCGACGCCATCAGTGATGACGTCCCGCTCCCACAACGATAAGCCGTGGTATCCATCAGCACGTTTGTTGAGCAGGAGGTAACACATGCCGCAGCAATCCCTAATCTTCACCTTTTTCGCCGCGCACCCGCTGGAAGTGCAGGCGCTTGCCATGGCACGCAGCATCCGCCAATTCACTGGGCGCTACGCCAATGCACCGATCTGGATCTTCCATCCGGTTGACCGCCCGCTGCAAGGGAAAACATTGGACGCACTGCTGTCGCTGGACGTGTCGCTTTTTTCACTGCCGGATGACCCGACCCTGTACGCCTTCCCCTATGCCAGCAAACCCATAGCCTCCGCCGCGGCGGAGGCCAAAGCGGAGGGGAAAACCGACATACTGGTGTGGATTGACCGCGACGGCCTGGTGGTGAATGAGCCCGCCGCGTTTGACCTGCCAGACGGCATCCAGTTGGGGTACCGCCCGACAGACATCCGCAATGTCGGTTCGCCCTGGGGAGAACCCCTGACCCCGCTTTGGCACGAAATCTATGTTCGCATGGGTATCACCCCTGATATCGCCTGGCCATTCACATCGGTGGTCGATCAGCTCCCGATGTATCCGTACTTCAATGCCGGTCTGCTGTGCGTCCGCCCCGAAGCCGGTCTGCTGCGGCAATGGGAGCGGGATTTCCGCGCACTATACCCACAGCCTGTGTTTCAGCCTTATATCCGGGAAAGCGACTTTGTGCGCTACCTGCTGCACCAGGTCATCCTGACCGGTACCATTTTGAAAATAATTCCACACGGGAAGATGCAGCTACTCCCGTATGGCTATAATTACCCGGCTAATTTACACCACCGTTTTTTAACCGGCAGGGAGCTTTTTACCTTGAGACAGGCTGTTTCTGTGCGCATCGATGACCTGCTGGCGCAGGAAGGCTGGCGGCAGCGTTTTGCGCCGGATGACAACATATTGCTCTGGCTGCAAAGCATCCTGCAGGAATTTGGTGATTACTACGGCCGGGATGTGGAGACACAAAAACAGCCTGGGAGCAAGTAACTCCCAGGCTGTGAACTGTGGCTTGAAAGATTAATACTCAATTGCGCGGGGCAGGGCTTTTGCCTGCGCCACCCAGCTCTCAACCATCTGCAGGTTGGGCAGTTGACGCACCAATTTTTTGGCGGTGTTGATCTCCACCATTTTGGCATGCAGGTTCTCAGCCTTACGTTGGGCCAATTCGGGAACAGTATCGACCCCGGCGGCTTCCAGCAGCTGCGAATATTCTTCACCCACACCCTTGATGCGATACAGGTCGGCGTAGTTGGTCCATTCCAGCACCTGGTCTTTGGTCACACCGGCTTTTTCTGCCAGTGCTTCACGGCCTTTGGGGGTTGCGCCTGCCTTCAGCAGCGCTTCCACCGTTTTCACGCCAGCGCCGATCAACTTTTCAGCATACACCGGTCCCACACCCTCAAGATCGATAATTTTTGTCATGATACGTCTCCTTTTTGTGCCTATTTTATTAGAAATATCTGAATATAATTATACAAAGTTAATCAGGTGCGCACAAGGACGCAAACCGCGTTCTGATAAAAGATTTACGGTGTCATAGCGCTAACTGGAAGCGCTGCTGTAATTCCGCATGCCAAAATGGAACAGCAATGAGGCCCCTGCGAAGACCAGCACAGAAATTGCCGCGGCCAGCAGCACCATTCCCCAACCAATTTCCCCTCGCAGCACCTGGGCCGGGATCGTGGTCATCAATGCCACCGGGATGATCCAGCTTAACATGATCCGCAGCCAATCCGGATAGATCTGTACCGGGTACCGGGCAAGTTGAAAGAAACCGTGGAACACCCAGGTGAACAGGAAGGTTGGCTTGTACAGCACCAGCGCGGCGAAAGCCAGTTGCAGGGAATAGTAAACCAATAAACCTGCCCCAAGTGTCACCACAAAACCCAGAATGGACCCCAGGCTGAGCTGCCATCCCAACAGGTGTACCGCCGCAGCCAGCACGCCCAGCGCCAGCACCACATCCAGTATGGCGAAAATATTCCATTTGCGCAGGGAAATCAGGAACTGTTTGTTCACCGGTTTGAGGATGGTGTAATCAAAGGTGCCCTGCCACACCTCACCATCCATGCCAGAAATGGATTCCAGGCTGGGACTGATCACCAGGTCGCGCAGGGCGGTCAGCAACAGGTACACCCCGAACAATGCCAGTGCTGATGGCATGTCCCACCCATGCAGCGAATCAATCTGGCCATACAACACCCAGATACCTGCCAGGCCGGAAACCAGGCTGAGCACCGACACCAGCACCCGGATCAGAAAGTTACTGCGGTAGGCCATCGACTGCTGCGCCGATGCCCCGATAAAACGTCCAACCAATTGCAAAGCACGCATCTTATCACCCTCCCACTGCTGTATACTGACGGGCGCCGCGCGCCCACACAAAACGATACATCAAAACCGCGGCAACGGTCCATGCCAGCTGGATCGCAAAATCCACAGCCAACCGGCTGCCGTTGACCATCCCCAATACCACCTCCACCGGAAAACCGAGCATATAACGGAACGGCAGTAAGCGTGCTGCCACCTGCAGGCCCTGCGGCAGCAGCGGAATCGGAGAAACCTGTCCGCCAAGCACAAAAACAAAGGTGTCCTGCAGCAGCAGGAGCGATTCCGCCGTGGATGCCCAGAATGCCAGGCAGGCAATCCAGTAACCCCAGAAGAAGCGCAGCGCCCATGCCAGCAGCAGCGCCGGGATGGCCAACGCGAGGTCCTGCCATTGCAGTACCGCCGCCGGGCGCAGCAGCAGTCCGAGGAACAACACCAGCGGAATGGCAAACAACATGTAAACCACCTTGCCGGCTGCTTCGGAAGTGAGTGTGTTGTAAATGGGCGGGATCGGCCGCAGGAACCATTGGCTGATGCCGCCATACCGGATCACATCCCCTACCGTCCAGTTGGTCTGCGAATACGTCAACTGGTTGACAAGAATCAGGGCGAGAAAATACATCATCAAGGTGTCCTGGCTGAGCCCGCCCACATCGCCATCCGCCGCTGCCGCACGCCAGACGAACAGATAGACCATCAATGGCACTGCCCATCCGAATGCCAGCAGCCAGAAAAATCCACGCTGCTCAATCCACGAAGCCCAGTTGGCTTTGACCAGCGCCCAACCGCCGCGATGATTGTTCATACCGCCCCCTCCTGGTAGATCATATCCACCACTGCTTCGAGAGGCGGATTTTCCACCGAAAGATCCATCACTGGCAGGTTTTCCAGCACATAGGCCGCCATCGCCGGTGTATCCGCTCGCGGAACACGCAGGGTGACCTTGCCATTTTCAGTCTCAATCACTTCCGCATGCTGCCGAAGCGAAGCGAGCCAGCCGCCCTCCTCGGATTGCGCGTTGACTGCCACTTTGATCAGCTTATAGGGCGCCAGCGTTTCCGAAAGCGTATGCAAGGCACCGTCATACAATTTTCGTCCATGATGGATCAAAATCACCCGCGGGCAAAGCTCGGATACATCCGCCATGTAATGGCTGGTTAAAATCACGGTCACTTCGTGGCGCTGGTTATAGGATTTCAGGAACTGCCTGAAACGCCGCTGCATGGAAACATCCAGCCCCAGGGTGGGTTCATCCAGGAACAACAGGGTCGGATGGTACAGCAGACCCGCGGCCAGCTCGCACTTCATCCGTTCCCCCAGTGATAGATTGCGCACCGGTTTCTTGAGCAGATCGCCCATATCGAGCAGGCCGATCAATTCATCAATATTGCGGCGAAAATCTGCAGGCGGTACACGGTAGATCTCAGACAACACCCGGAAACTATCCATCGGCGGGATATCCCAGATCATCTGGCTGCGGTTCCCCATCACCATACTGATGCGGGCCAGGTAGGCTGGATCGCGTTCCCAGGGAATATATCCCGCCACACGGGCGGTGCCGCTGGTGGGATAGAGCAGCCCGGACAGCATTTTCAGCGTGGTGGTTTTTCCGGCACCATTCGGCCCGATAAACCCGACCATTTCACCGCTGTCGATGGTGAAATCGATCGGGTGAACCGCCTCCACTGCCTGGTAGACAGGGGCAAACAAACTGCGCAGCGAAGCTTTCAGGCCGGCTTCACGCTGCGGTACACGGTAGGTTTTGGCCAGCGCCTCCACCTGGATCACAGGTTCCATCATTATTCCTCCATAAAAATTTTCGACTTATCTCTATCATAAAACCCTGGAGGATGGAGGGAGGGTTGGGCAGTTTTACGCCACATCCCGCTGGTTTTTATTTGCAAACCCTGGTTTTCAAAGGGAGGGTTATGAGGTGGCTTCCGCCAGCGTCGCTTCCAGTTGCAGGATCATTTGCTGGGCACGTTCTTCCTGGGCATGCAGCGTGGTCAGCCATTGATCAGCAATACTGAGGAAATCTTCCTCACCGGATGGGGTATCGAGGACACGCGCAATCTCCTGCCCTTGCGTGATTTCACCTCCCCCGATATCCAGGTGGTTGAGCAGGCGCAGGATCGCCATCATCGAATAGCCGGCTTCGCGCAGCATGCGGATCACCCGCAGGCGACCCACTTCTGCACGCCCGTACTGGCGGTAGCCGTTGGCCGGGTTACGCGGTACCCGCAGTAAACCATTGCGTTCCCAGTTGCGCAGGGTATCAGACGACAACCCCAGCAGCCTGGCAGCCGCGCTGGTATTGAGGGTTTTGCTGATCCGTTCCAGCGGTGTCCCGCTGCTCCAACGCTCGACAAAATCCACCGCCGCCTGTGCCTGCACAATCTCTGCCCGGATATTGGAGCGATACTGGTATGCACTTTGCAGTGCGTCTCCCAGCCTACCCGCGGCACAATGGTATACACACGCCAACACCACCGCCTTTCCGCCAGGATACGGGTATTGCAGTGCCAACCGTGCGAGCTGCATCTGCCGCAAATGCACCTCACTATAGCGGCGGTAGCCGTTGCGCGGGTTGCGCGGCACGCTGGCGATAAAGCCGGAAGCCTCAAAGCGCCGGACGGTATTGGGATGGCACCCCACCGCACGGGCGATATCGGTGGTCTTGTAATAATGCTGGCGTTGCATGTTCATTACCACCCACAGTATGCTTTGATCAACGTGCCGTATACCGCATCACCTTGCGGCCTTTTTCCGTCACGGCAACCTCGATGAAGCCGGCATCCTGGAATACACGCAGCGTTCCCATGTAGGCAAAATAATCGCGCTTAAGTTTCCCTTTATCATCATAAACACTTTCCACTGGGTAACCTTCGATGATCGTTGCCCCCTGTGAAACAGCAAACGCCACTGCCGCCTGCAGCAATGGCAGGGCCAGTTTTTGGTCCCGTGCCTGTTTGTTGATGAAAAAGCAGATCACCGTCCAAACCGGCTGCGCGTCAATGGGTGGAAAAGTCTTTGAGCGTGCCAGGCGGATGTAACTCTCCCGCGGCGCGACCGAACACCACCCCACAGCCTGCCCATCCTGGTAGGCCAGCACCCCTACTGGCGTGCCTCTGTCCACCAGGGCCTGCATCGCCATCTTGCGTCCATCAGCATCCAGCGCATTGTAGTCTGTACTACGCATGCGCCATGCCATGCACCAGCAAGTGTGCTGTTCACCGGGGGCATCAAACAATGTCGTAAAATCATCCCAACGTTCGGGAGTCAGCGGATGGAAGGTAAATGCTTGTTCTGTCATTTGAGTTCCTTTTGCATGGTTGGTTCAATAGGGCGGTAAAGCACTTATGGCACATACAGGGTTAGTTGCGGCAGTTCAAGATAAGGGGTATACACACCACCCGAAGGCAATTCCACCCGCACCGGGCGATCCTCTGTCATCACCAGCACCGCGCACGGGGTGAAAGCCGCCTCCGCCAGCCGGGCGGAAGCATTCTCCACCAGCACATGCTCCAGCCGCGTGGTTTTACCCAGCAGCGCCCACAACGGGTATTCCCAATCGCTGTTATCAAGGATCAAACCCACCTGGTTGCAGTGCAGGTCGCGATCAAGCGTTTCAACCACTGCCATCATATCCGGCTGGATGGAAAGGTCATACACCATCACCAGGCTACGCTTCAGATTGACAATGTTAAAATCATACAATCCCGGCAGCGGCTTGGTGGGGTTTTGCCACAGGCACACCCCACCCATCAAAATCATCAGCGCCATCACAACCGGGGCCAGCCAGCGGACTTTGACCTGCGCCAATGCCCACCCGATCACGACCGAAGCTGACATCATCAGTGAGATCATCAGCCGCACCTGCCACAGCTGCCAGCGCAGGTACACACTGAACAGCAGGAAGGCCGCCAGGATCAGCAGCGCGAGTAATCCGGCTGTCTTGGTGTCTGCCCCCCCCTGCTTCCAGCGCAACGCCAGCAGTGCCAGCACCAGCATCGATAACACCAGGTGCAGCGGCGCGCCAGTGTCATCCTCATTGATGCGCAGCGGCGGCAGGTCAAAGGTGTAGCCCGTCCAGGTGGTGCGCGGGTCCGAGAGGCTGATACCCATCCAGGTATGCAGCCGATCCAATCCGCGCAGCAGGAAATCATTCCAGCCCTGCGGCCCCCGCAGGTGCAGTGCCAGGTTGCGCAGCGTATTGGAAACCAGCACCCGCATGCCAATCACCGCGTTGGAATATTGCGCGGTCTCTTCTTTCGGCCCCAAGGGCGAACCGTACAATGCGGAAGAACGAAGCATGTGGGGTGCTGCCAACAGCACCACCACCAACGAGATCAGCAGACCGTACCGCCACAGCTTGTTTTTCAGCGCGCGCAATCCCCACACGATGAACCACACCACCAGCGGTGCCAGGAATACCAGCGCGGTGGTCTTGGCCAAAACTGCCAAGCCGATGGCCGCGCCCAGTTGCAGTGCACTCACTCGGGTGGGTTGTTTTTGGAACTGGAAAGCTGCCGTGAACGCCGCCAGCACCCAGTACCCCAGCAGCAGGTCATTCTTGGGGGTGCCCGCCTGCAGGATCGAGGTCGGGATCAGCAGGCAAATCCCTGCCGCCAGCCATTGCGCGCGGCGTTCCGCGCCGATCTCCCGCGCCAGCAGCGAGGCCATCAGCGCTCCCCCCAGCCACACCACAATACCGGTGAAATTCACCCAGCGGTCCCCGCCGCCGAGGCCGATCACCTGCAGCAGCAGGTACTCCATCCCCGGGTTGAGGAACAACTGGCGGTTGATGTGGGTGGCATAGAAATTAACATTGCGGTTGGCAAGCCAGTGCATCACCCGCGGCAGGTGGTAGACCATCGCGTCCCAGTTGTTGGGCGGCGCCTGGATCGCGGCAGCGGCATTCACCAGCACCAGCGCAACCACCCCCGCCAGCAGTACCTGCTCCATCCGGCTGAACGCAGCCAGGCGCAGGTTGAGCGGTACCGGTTTCCAACGGGCGCGGAAACGGACCACAATAACCAGCAGCACTGCCAGCACCACACCCCAGACCGCGCCCATTCCGAAGGGAGTCACCGCATTCAACAGGCTGAGGGTTTCCGTCAGTGCGAATACAACCACACCCATTGCCAGGCTGGCCGGCAGCAGCGCCACACGCCAGCCGCCCTTCCATTGGGCGCACAGGAACAGCAGGATCAGGAAAACAGCAATTGGAATGAGCAGCAGCAAACTCAACATCCTTCCGGCTTCGCCATCATACCCCCATTATGACACAGCGCCATACCCGCTGCAAGGCATCTCACCCCTCCCCCTGTACTTCAAATCCAAATTCCTGTATGATGCGGCGCGCGGCTTCGGCAGCGCTGAGGTCGGTATTTTCCAGCTTGAGGTAATTGGCAGGATAGAAAAAGTCGCTCTCGGCATCGGTGTTCATTTTGTACTTGCCCTCCCAGCCGAGGATATTGCCGCGGGAACGCTCGATATCGCGCTTGGAGGGTTTTTGCGCCAGGCGGAAATCGCTCTGGTTGCGTTCCAGGCGCGCATCCAGGCCGGCCTGCAATTCCACAAAGTAAATTTCCGCCCCGCGTGCGCGGAAGATGTCGCAGATGCTGTCGATATCGGCTTTATCACTTTCGTGATCCAGCGCCCACACATAGGTAAAGATCAGCCCCGGCAGTTCACTGCGGGCAACTTCTTCAAAGATGCGGCGGCGGAACTCTGCCACCAGGCGGTGGAAAGCCGGCTGCCCCCACTCAAAGATATTCAGCAGCGGGTCGATCGTCATGTGATTATGGAACAGTTTCAGCCCGGTGCGCTGCGACAATTCGTACCCCACCGTCATTTTCCCCACCGCCGGCGGGCCAAATATGATTACCAGTTTCATCATTCTCCTTTTGCTTGCACGGTCCGGGAATATTTGCGGCAAACTATTCCGAAATATTCAAATTCCCCCACAAATCCCATCCCCGCCTTTTGCAGCACGCGCTGCGAGGCGATGTTGTCCGGGTGGGTCAGGCCGATGATTTCCGTCAGCGGCAGGTGCGCAAATCCGGCATCCACCGCGGCGCGCGCAGCTTCGCTGGCGTAACCGCGGCCCCAGGCGGCATGCGCCAACCCGTAGCCGACTTCGGTTTCACCGGTTTCCGGCAGGTATTGCAAACCGCACCAACCCAGCAGAGCGGGTGTATCCTTCAGCGTTACCCCCCACCAGCCGTAGCCGTGCTCAGCCCAGTGTTCCAGCTGGCGCTGGATCAACCGCGCCACCCGCGCCTCGTCCGGTGGGGCTGTCGGCGGAAAATAATCAAGAAGACCAGGCTCCTGGAAAATGGACAACAGGACGGGCAGGTCGTTGCGGTCGAACTGGCGCAGGCAGAGGCGCGCAGTGGTCAGTTTAACAGGGTAGGTGGAGGGTTTCATTGGTTTGCGGTGTCTCCCCGCGTTAATCAAGCTGGTTGAGCAGGCGCATTTGCTCCGCCGTCAGCGCAAAATCCAGCGCGCCCAGGTTCTCCGACATCTGCTGCCGATTACTGGGCGAAGTCAGCGGTAGGATCGCCGGTTCCTGCTGCAGCAGCCAGCGGTAAACGATCTGGTTGAGGGTTTTGCCGCACTGTGCCTGCACCGCGCGCAGGCGTTCCATGCGCAACCGGTTGCGGGGGGTATCGTAGCGGGAAGGCATGTGTTTGTCTTCGCGTGTGTAGGCACCTCCCAGCAGTGGCGAATATGCCATCAGGGTCAACCCGGCACTGCGCGTGTAATCAAACAGGCCAGTATCGGCCGTGAACAGGAAGTCCTCATCCAGGCCCTCTCCGGGCTGCAGGTAGGTAAACTTCTGCTGGACGCACGCATACGGCGTCCAGCTGTGGGCCTTGGCTATCTGTTCCGCGGCGGCGATACGCCACGCGCGCAGGTTGCTGGCACCGATGAAACGCACCTTGCCCGTCTGCACCAGCCGGTGGTAGGCTTCCATGGTTTCTTCCTGCGGGGTGGCCCGGTCATCGGCATGGGAGAAGTACAGGTCAATCACATCGGTTCCCAGGCGCTGCAGGCTCTTCTCACATTCAGTGATGATCGTTTGGGCGCGCAGCCCGGCCGGGACGCCCGGATAAGCCTGCCCGACCTTGGTGGAAATGAAAATCCTGGCGCGGTTTCCACGCTGCGCCATCCAGCGTCCCAGGCAGGCTTCGCTTTCCCCGCCGCCTTCATTTGCGCCTCCGGTGAGCCAGTGGGCATACATATTGGCAGTATCCACCAGGTTTCCGCCGGCATCGAGAAAACGGTCCAGCAGATCAAATGCTGCCGAGTCCGGGATGGCACTGCCGTATTTGACAATTCCCAGCCCCATTTCCCCCAGCCAAACATCGTTTCCACTCAATGCCATCGGTCTCATTCCATTCCTCCAATCTGAAAACACACCATTCATCCATTATAATGGGAATGACAGTTCGGTAGAAAGATGAATCGCGCAAACGGAAGCCGGGCATTCCCTGCAACTTCCATCTGTTCCGCGCGTAGATAGTATTGGAGCATTCGTGTTAATGTGCAAGGCAAGGAGAGAACATGCATTTCGTAGACGTTGACCATATTTCCAAGTCATTCGGCAGCCAGCGCGCCGTGGATGATGTCAGTTTCACCGTGAACGGCGGAGAGATTTTCGGCCTGCTGGGCCCGAACGGCGCCGGCAAGACCACTTCCATCCGCATCATGCTGGATATTTACCAGGCTGATGGCGGTAGCGTGCGCATTTTTGGCAGCCCGATCAAGCCTGAAACCCGCGACCGGATCGGTTACCTGCCAGAGGAACGCGGCCTGTACCAGGACATCACCCTTGAACGCTGTGTGATGTACCTGGCGCGCCTGAAAGGCCTCGACAAGCATACCGCCCAGACCCGCATGGATGACTACTTCAAACGCTTTGACCTCGACGCCCACCGCAAGAAAAAGGTCAAAACCCTGTCCAAAGGCATGCAGCAAAAAGCGCAGCTGATTGTGACCCTGATCCATGAGCCGGACCTGATCATCATCGATGAACCCTTCAGCGCACTCGACCCGGTCAACACCCAGATGGTGAAGGACCTGCTGGCAGAACAGCGCGAGGCGGGACGGACCGTGATCATGTGCACCCACCAGATGCACCAGGTGGAAGAATTATGCGATCGTATGCTGCTGATCAACCAGGGCAAGGTGATGCTGTACGGCAGCCTGCGAGGCATCCAGCAACAATTCGCCCGCCAGGAAGTGTATGTTGACCTTGACCAGCCGGTGACGGAAACCTTCGCCGGGGTGCGTTCTGTGCAGCCCCGCAACCATGGATTCCTGCTGGAACTGGAAGACGGCGCCAGTCCTGACAACATCCTGCAAAACCTGATCAGCCAGGGGCGCAGTATCCGCCGCTTTGAACTCGCCATGCCCACCCTGGATGAGATTTTTATCCAGACCGTCAAGGGCCAGGCACCGGTCAACGGCGTAACCATGGAAGGATGATATGAAAAAGATACTGGAAATCATCCGTTATGAATATGTGACCCAGGTGCGCCGCAAAGGCTTCTGGATCGGCATATTTTCCATCCCGATCATGATCATCCTCAGCAGCGGGATCTCCGTGCTGGCCATGTTCATAGGCACCGACCGTACCCCCGTTGGTTATGTCGACCACAGCGGTGTCCTCGCCAGCCCGGTGCTGCCGGAACCGGATGGGCTGTTCGGCGAAAGCATGGAATTCATCGCCTACACCGACCCCGCCGTTGCCCGTCAGGCGCTGCTGGATGGGGCCATCCAGGGCTATTTTGTCATCGCCGAAAATTACCAGCAAAGCGGTATGGTGGAATATTTCACCCCGGACCTGTCCTATGACATGGTGATCGGCGATTTTGAAGACCTGATGCGCCACAACCTGCTGCAGGCCTACCCCGAAACAGTGCGAACACGCTTCGAACAGGGCAGCAACATCACTGTGCGCGCGCTGGAAAGCACCCAACAGCTCAACCTGGACCAATGGTGGAACCTGGTGCTTCCGCTGGTGATCGCCTTCCTGCTCTTCATCCTGATCCAGGTCGGCGGCAGCTACATTTTACAGGCAATGGTGACGGAAAAAGAAAACCGCATGATGGAAATCCTGATCACCGCCGTCACCCCGACAGAGCTGATGGTTGGCAAAACGATCGGCAACCTTGGCGTCGCCCTTACCATGCTGCTGGTATGGGGATTATGCGGCGGCGCGGTGCTGCTGTTCCTGCCCGCCTATGCCCTCACCCAGGTCTCCATCAATTGGGGCGTGCAGGTGATTGCAATTGTCCTCTTCCTGGAAACGTTAATCATGATGGCCTGCCTGATGCTGATGGCAGGTGTGATGGCAACGGATGCCCGTGAAGCCGGCCAGCTGACCTGGTTCTTCGGCCTGGTAATGTCGCTGCCATTCATCGTGATCACCTCGGTCATCTTCGACCCGGACGGCCCGATGAGTACGATCATGAGCCTGTTCCCATTCACCGCCTTCTTTGTGATGCCAGTGCGGATGACCTTTACCCAGGTTCCCGGATGGCAGGTGGCACTTTCGATCGTGCTGCTGGCGGGGATGATCGCGCTCGCCGTGTGGCTTGCCACGCGCGCCATGAAACAGGGCATGCTCAGTTTCAGCCGCAAGATCAAATACAGCGACCTGTTGAAGCAAAGGAGGGCCGCATGACCGCACTGCGCAACATCTGGCGGGTATTCTCGCACGAATTTATCACAACCGTCACACGCGTTTCCTTCATCGTCGGGCTGGTTCTGGTGGCGGTGGGTGGAGCGGCCGTGTTCTTCATCTCCAACTCCATGTCCGGCAATGCCATCAACGAACTGATTGCCTCCATCTTCGTCCCGCAGTTTGAGACCGGCGTGGAGGGCTACATTGACCATTCCGGGATCATCCAGCAGCTGCCGGAAGGTATGGATGATTGGCTGATCGCTTACCCTGATGAAGCTGACGCGCTGGCCGCCCTGGAGCAGGATACCATCACCGGCTATTACATCATCGCCGAAGATTGGCTGACCAGCGGTGCGATTGAATATGTGCGGCGCGATGCCAACCCGTTTGGCAGCCTGGAAGAGAGCAACCGCATCCAGTTTGCGCTCAAGGCAAACCTGCTGGGTAATGATGCCGGGCAGGCATCCCGCATCGAGTACCCCCTCAACCTGGTGGTCCGGCAGGTTTCTGCCCCCGGGGCAACCGGCGAAAGCGCGGTTGAAGAGGAAGTCAGTTCCGCCGATGCCATGACAGCTTTCTGGATCCCGTACGTGGTCATCTTCCTGTTTTACATGATCCTGATGGGCTCCTCGACCATGATGCTCAACAGCGTATCCACCGAAAAGAGCAACCGCATGACCGAGATTCTGATCACCAGCCTGCACCCCGCGCAGCTGCTGATCGGCAAGATGATGGGCCTTGGACTGGCCGGGCTGCTCCAAACCGTGGTATGGAGCGGTACCGGGTTGCTGCTGATGGGCTATTCGGAACGGGCGGGGGTCCTGCCTGAAAGCCTGAGCCTGCCGCCGATGCTGTTGGTGTGGTTGGTGGTTTTTTTCGTCCTCGGTTATGCCGTGTACGGCAGCCTGATGGCCAGCCTGGGGGCGCTGACGGCTTCTTCAAAAGAAGCCGGACAGGTGACGATCATCGTCATCTTCCCCCTGATCCTGCCGATGATGCTGATCTCATCGATCACGATGGAACCGAACGGGATCATCGCCACCGTCCTCAGCCTGATCCCATTTACCGCACCGGTGGTAATGCCCGCGCGCCTGGCAATCATCAGTGTGCCGTGGTGGCAGATTCTCACCGCGATGGCATTGCTGGTTGGGCTGGTGGCTTTCATTATCCGCAGCGCGGCCAACCTGTTCCATGCCCAGAACCTGCTCAGCGGTGATTCCGTCAATATCGGCAACTTCCTCAAGGCCATGCTGGGCTTGAAATACAAAGCCAAAGTTGATTAGATCGCAAAGAATCACAACCCATCGGACAGTTAATTCAGCAAATACGAACCGCGCAATGCGGTTCGTATTTTTATGGTTGTGACAGTAATCCTGTACGATGAAAGTTATGCCGCATCGGGCAGGGCGAAGAAAAAGGTTGCCCCTTCCCCTTCCTTGCCTTCGGCCCACACACCGCCCCCGTGGCGCTTGATGATACGCTCCACAATCGCCAGACCGATGCCAGTACCCTCAATTTCCGCCTGGGTATGCAGCCGCTGAAACACACCAAACAACTTCTGGACATACGCCGCATCAAAACCGATGCCGTTATCCGCGACGGAATATACCACCCGCCCCGGTTCCTTCCAGCCCTGAATACGAATACACGGGTTTTCCCGTTGACGGGTGTATTTGATCGCATTGTCGATCAGGTTATGCCAAACCTGCCGCAGCAACACGGCATCCCCCCTGACCTGCGGCAAGGAATCCACTGTCAACGCGCACTCGCCGCGCAGGTCCTGCGCAAATACTTCAGCCATCTCCCGTTGAACCAGTTCTTCCATATTGACCAGGGTGGTTTTCATTTCGGTTCGGGTAATCCGCGACAACGCCAGCAATTCGGTGATCAACAAATCCATCCGGTGGGCATTGGCACGCACCGTTTGCAGGTAGCGTAAAGCCGTTTCGTCCAGGTGGTTTTGATAGGTTTCCACCAGCATCCCACTGTAACCATCCACAGCACGCAAAGGCGCACGCAGGTCATGCGATACGGAATAGATAAAAGCCTCCATTTCCTCGGTGGAAGCCTGCAGCGCCGCAGTGCGTTCACTGACGCGCTGCTCCAAAGCAGAGTTCAATGCCAGCAGGGCTTCTTCTGCCAGGCTGCGTTCCACCAGCGCGCCAATCAATTGGGCACTCACTGCCAGCCGTTTCTTCGCCAGATCAATGATAAAGGGTGGGCGGCTTTCATACCGTTCAGCCAGACGAGCCAGGTGCGCGGCATCCACCCGGTACAACTGCGCCAATTCTGCCAGTTTGTCTGTATCACGCGGCGGATCGCCGTACCCGAAATTAATCGCTCCAGCAACCTCACCATTGACCCAGATCGGGATCGCGTACAGGTGAATCCCCCCGGTGCACTCAATGTCCACTGGCTGCCTGCTTTGCATGGCAGCCAGTGAAGTGTCCTTCCAGCAGGATTCATGGCACAGCCACGCTCCACTGGTTAATGCCTCCTGATTGGAACACTCACCACACAACCGGCGGGAAGCGCGATCCATGTACTGGCACCAGCCGGAAGAAAAGATACCCAGGGCATAATCCCCATTCAATTCATAAATTGCAGAGGAAGTTTGCAGCAGATCCAGGTAATCACCGCTGATCGCTTCAAGCACCTGCTTGCCAACATGGCTGAGAATGATACCATCCCTGTTCAGGGCCGTCAGATCCCCATACGCAGGCAACAGGTCCAACCCACCAATGGCGTCAGCATACTCACTTCCCTGCTGCAGCATCCACTCGATCCGTTCCAGTGCTTCCTGGGCTTTGCGGGTTTCCGTGATATCCTGGATCACACCGAAAACAATTTCCTCAACGGGATCATATTCAGCAATCGAATGGATATCCACCACCTGCCTGGTGATCGGGTTGTGAATTTTGAACTGCACATCATATGGTTTCTTTCCCTGAACCAACCCGCGCAGCGCTTCATCCAGCATTGCGCGGTACTCCGGCAGGGGGAACTGTTGCACCTCCTTGATCGGCATCACCGGATTGGTCAGGCCGTAAATGGCAACCGCCCCATCCGAAGCGTTCAACATCCCGCTTTTCATGTGGAATTCCCAGTTGCCTGATTTCGCCACCCGCTCCGCGCGCAACAGCCTCTCCTGGCTGGCCTGCAGCGCCTCCTCCACAGCTTTTTCCAGCGAGATATCGGTATGGGTACCCACCATACGAATGGGCTTGCCGGTTTCATCGAACCCCATCACCCTCCCGCGCGCACGGATCCACAGCCATTCACCGGATTTCTTTTTCATACGGAATTCGAAATCAAACTGGCTTTTGTTCTCAACTGCCTGTGCAATCACCGGCTCGACCAGCGGCAGGTCATGCGGATGGACCAATTGCCGCCACATCTTGTATGAACCTTCGAATTCATCAGGAGCATACCCCAACATGCGGTAGTATTCAGGCGAGAAATACGCTTCGTTGGTAACCAGGTTCCAATCCCAAACGCCATCATTGACAGCATCGAGTGCAAATGACAGGCGCCGTTCACTTTCCAGCAGCGCCTGCTCCATTCGCTCTTTTTCAGTGATATCATGCGCGAAGCCAACCAGCAGCTGCTCATTGATTTTGACCGCTTTCACTGTCCAGATGCCCACCTCGCCGTTTTTACGGACAAAATGGATGTCGTCAACAGCAATTCCCTGCGACATGCAGCGCATAAAATGCGCCATGGCACGTGCATGGTCAGCCGGGTGTAATACATCTATCACCCGCATCCCGCACAATTCGGCAGCGGTATACCCGGTGAGACGGCAGGCAGCTGGATTGACCTGGGTGTAATGGCCATCGGTATTGGCCACAAACACACCGTCCGGTGATTGCTCGAAAAATAACCGGTACCGTTCAAGATCAATCGCATCTACCGTTGGGTTGGGTTCCTGTGAATGGGTCATATATAATTTTCCTTGCAATCACGAGTCAACTGCATCAGGATTTTATGGCTGTTGCATGAGTACTGGTTCATCGTAATCCCCCTTCTGACCTAATTATGGCATGTGCGAAAGCAAAGCACAAGGGTTAATGGTCACCATCGTCCCCGTGCTTCCATTGCACCACGGAACTGCCCGCCAGGTCGGCCATTCCCTCAAATCGGGTGAACAGGGCATTTTTCTGCGGCAGGATCACTTCAAACGACATCACCTGCTCTGACGGAAAAATGGTTTCCCGCAATCCTTCATCTTCCTTCACCTGCAAGGCGCGCAGCCTGGCAATGTACATCCCTTCTTTGATGTCCATTTTCACCTTTTGCTTGAATCGTACAAACGATCCCGGCTCCAACCGCTCCGGTAAATGCATATGCGGGTTTGCCTGGTAATTGTCGCGGCCGTGCACCACCCGGTTCAGGTTATCAAAGATCATCACCCCGGCAGCGATCTTGCCTTCCACCGGTTCATTCACCACACGGAAGGTATAATACAGCGTCACCATTTCCCCCTGGTTGATCACCGTGGTCATCACGCCTTCTTCATTTTGCAGCAGAAACTGCTCCAGCACCAGGTTGCGGCGGCGGATGGGCAGGATTTCCGGGAACTGCTCCAGCGGGGGCCATTCCATTTCCTTGCCCTGCCAGTTATCATCTGCCAGCTTTTCCTGCACCTTCTCTTTGTGGTCTGCCAGTTCGGGCTTCTTTTGGGTGGTGGTATCCAGTGTGCGCAGCTGCTTGTGGCGCAAACGGCCATACATGCGCACACCTTCCTCCTTTTCCCCCATGTACACCTGTTCACCGCTGTCGATCACCAGCGCTTTGTTGCAGAAACTGTTCACATACTGCACCGAATGCGTCACCAGGATGATGGTGGTGTCATTTTTCAGCAATTCATCCATCCGCTGGTAACATTTTTGCTTGAAAAAAATGTCCCCCACCGCCAGCACTTCGTCAAGGACCAGGATGTCACAATCCAGGAAGGCAAAGGTGGAAAAATTCAGGCGCGCACGCATTCCCGAAGAATAGGTGCTGACCGGGTATTCAAAGAATTCGCCCAATTCGGAGAATTCCTTGATCTCGCTGATGTGGTCATCCACTTCCTGCTGGGAGAATCCGAAAATTTTGGCGCGGTTGGTGGTATTTTCCCGCCCGGTGAGGGATTCGTTGGTGCCGGTACCCAGTTCCAGCAATGACAGCATCCGGCCATTGACCTCAAAAGAGCCTTCCGATGGCGTGAGTACACCGGATAGCATCTTGAGCAGGGTGCTCTTCCCGGCGCCGTTATGCCCCAGAATGCCCAGGAAATCGCCGCGCTGCAGTTCGAACTGGATGTTGCGCACCGCCCAGAAATCGGTATGCTTGCGTTTTGCACCCAAAGTCAACCATTCCACCAGGCGGTCCTGGGATTGATGATAGAGCTTGAAACGCTTACCGAGGTTGTTGACACGCAGTACCGGTTTTTCCATCTTACAGATAATCCCTGATTTCCGGCGACAGTCTGCGGTGAATGACCGCTGCCGCCAGCCCCAGCACCACCAGCCACCCCAGCATGATCAACCAATCCAGCGCCGGCGGCAAGGCATTATTGAGAATAATCCCACGCACCATATCAATGAAAAGGTACGGTGGGTTGAGTTTCATCCAGAATTGCCAGCTTTCGGGAAACACATCCAGTGTGTACATCACCGGCATCGTCCAGCGCCACAGGTGAATGAAGTGATGCACCAACTCCCCCACATCCTCAAACAGCACCTGCAGGTTGGCAATGATCAGGGTGATCATGAATCCCAACAACAGCAGCAATGCTCCTGCCACAGGCAGGAATAGCCAGGCCAGTCCGGGCAGGATGCCGCCGAAAACCGGGTAAATGATCAGCATCAACCCAAAATAGATCATCAATTGGATAAAGGATGCGCAGTATTCCGTGGCAACGAACACCACCGGTGGCAGGTTGATCACCCGCAGTTTGTTGGCATTGCGCAGGTAAGCCTTGCCCCCCTGGTTGATCAACCCGCTGAATGCCAGCCATGGAAACAGACCGGCAATCAGGAACAGGGCATAGCTGTCGCCTTTACCCGGCGCGCGCATACCCAGCAGCTGTTGGAAGATAATGACGTAGATCAGCGTTTCCAGCAGCGGGTTAACAATATTCCAGAAAACACCCAATGCCGTACCGGCATAGCGATAGCGGAAATCGCTGAGGGCATTTTCGAAAATGTATTTGCGGTGGCGGTACAGTTCTTTGAGGATCATGGCCATACCCCCTGATTGTAGCATAGAACCCGCGGACGGGAATGGAGTGGTTTTCCGACATCCCGGCCTGCCCCACAGGCGGCCAGTGCTGCCATATTTACGGAATCGGCACCACGCAGCGCACCCCGCTCCCGCCCCAGCGGCTGTCAGGGTCTGACCAGCTGCGGTCCGAAACGCGCATCTGATCCGCGCCATCCCCCCACGAACCCCCGCGGATTACCCGCAGCGTACCCACCGCAGGACCCGGTGGGTTTTCACCCATGCTCTGCGAATAAGCATCCGCACCGTACCAATCAGCCACCCATTCCCACACATTGCCTGCCATATCCATGACGCCGTAAGGGCTGGCACCGTCAGGAAAACTGCCGACCTGCGAGGTGTCCCCCACACATCCGCCCTTGTTGGCCAGGGTGCAGGCCGGGGCTTCATCTCCCCATGGGTAGATCCGGTCGCTGATGCCGCGCGCTGCTTTTTCCCATTCCGCCTCGGTCGGCAGCCGCCCGCCGGCCCAGGCACAGTACGCGGCCGCCTGGTGCCAGTTAATGTGGATCACCGGGTAATCCGCATACGACAGGGAAAGGTAATAATCGGTTCGCAAATACGAACGGTTCCTGTTGGGCAGACTGCACTCGCCCGCTGACACACACGCCTGATATTGGGCATTGGTCACCTCAAAACGGTCAATCCAGTAAGCATCAAGGTATACCGGGTGGACGTAGGATTCATCCTCTTCTCCGCCGGCGTAGCCCATGTTGAATTCACCGGCAGAAATATAAACCATTTCCATTCCATCCTGTTCACGCACCAGCATGGATGGGATCGTGGCAGTTGCCGTTGGAGCATCGGTACGGGTTGGCATTGGGGCCGGTGTAGCACTGGCAACAGTCGGTGTGGCCGGTGCCGATGTGGCTGTCGCGGTGATGGTAGCGGTGGACGTACGCCCGGCGAAAGCCGCCAGGAACGGTTTGCCCTGCAGTAGCAAGGCACCCGCCAGGATCACGAGCAGCAGCACCGGCAGGACAACCAGCCAGGCTTTCTTCCTGTTGGCAGGTTTCTGCACGTATGCGGGCAAGGCATGGGAAGGCTGAATATCCACCGCTTCACTGTTATGGGAAAGATCGGTGAAATCAGGATCATTTTGTGCATTCCGGGCCTGATCCTCCTGACGGGCGGATGAGTCCTTGACGACATACACACTTGCCACGCTGGAGGGCAGCAGGTTGTACAATCCGGCCTTAAATTCCTCCATGGTGGCAAAACGCTCGGTGGGGTTATACGCCAGTGCCCGCAGGAGGAAATCATCCGCGCTTTTCGGCAGGTCCAACCGCTGGCGGGTGGGTTTCGGCAGCGGGTCGGTGGCCTGCTGAATGGCCACCGCGGCAGGGGTATCGGCATGGTACGGACGTGTACCGGTCAGCATTTCATACACCACCACCGCGAGGGCGTACATATCCGTTTGCGGATAGACCTTGCCCTTCCATTGTTCCGGTGCCATGTATTCGGGCGTGCCCACCCCCACCCCGCTGCCGGTGAGGGTGGTCAGATCTGTTTCGAGGATCTTGGCAATCCCAAAATCCGTCAGCATCGGACGCAGCGGGGATTTCATCAGGATATTGCTGGGCTTGACGTCCCGGTGAATCACATGCTGTTGATGGGCATAATCGAGTGCGTCCGCGACCGGCAGAGTCAGCGCCACCACGCGATCAAGAGCCATCGGTTTCCCCACCAATTCCTTCAGTGTACCGCCTTCGATAAAATCCATCACCAGGTATGGCACACCATCAATTTTGCCGTAGTCATAGATCGGCACGATGTTGGGATGGCTGAAACGTGCCTGCGCCTTGGCTTCACGCTCAAAACGCATCAGCATATTCTCATACTCGGATTGGGCAATGTTCTCGGTGCGGATCAGCTTGATGGCAACGTCTCGTTCCAGGCGGGTATCATACCCATGGTAAACCACCGCCATTCCGCCAGTGCCGCGGCGTTCCAGTACCTGGTAGCGGTCGATCGTCATTCCGGTGTACTCGTGCATGGCCCAGCCCTCCGTGAAGCTCCCGATTCTCACCCCTGATGATGAGAACATTCTCACATTTTAACACGGTTTACCCTCACTGGATGCGCAAAAGCATGGCCTGTCGCTTTCCAATTGACCAACGTTTCAGTCGCTGATATGCCCCATGTTGAATTTTCTGCGCCTTATCAGCCGCAATGATCACCACACTGCGGGGCGTCAGTATTGGCACCAGGTTTTCCAAGAACCGTTCCAAGGGTGAATGCACTTCTGTCCCGCCGATCCACGCGCTGCGTATACCATACGGCACATCGCTGAACACGATGTCGGCCATCAACAGATCAGGATCATGCGAAGCGCTGTTTGCCAGGGCATCCGCCTGGAACAGGGTAACAGGCACCACCGCCTGCCTTGCCGCACGGATGCGGTGCGCGCTCTCCAGGGCTTCCTGGTGAGAAGCCTTGCCATAATCCCCCGCCATCTGCGCAATTTCTGCCGTGCGCGCGGCCAAACCCTCGATACTCAACAGGCGCAGGTTCAGCTGTGCCAGTTCCAGTGCCCGGGAGTCGACGTCAGCGGCAATGATCTCTCCGATGGCATCGCTGTGCAGCAAACCCAGCACCGCCAGGTGATACGCCCCGCCGCAACATGGGTCAAACAGTCTGCATCGCCCAACCCCGCCGGCAGTCTGCCATACTGCGTACGCCTGCTGGAACAACTCGCTGGCCAACCGCACCGGGAACGCCGGATGACCGGGAAAATTGTGCAGCACGCGCCCGGCGGAATAGTCTTCCCAGTTCTGATCCTGTGTGTATTGATATTGCATGAGATTCCGCAGGCGGGGTCCTCAACGACCCCGCCTGTTTTCATTCCATCGATCAGTGAATATAGCCCAACCATTTCTTCTGGTAATCGAGAATGGTATCGAGCATTTCTTCGACCGGCTGGTAGACATCCACAATCGGGTCCACCAGCAGCGCCTGGAGCACCGCCTGCTTCGAGCCAGTCAGCACAGCTTCGGCGGTCATGTCATGCACCGCCACCTGGTTGGAAAGCAGGCCGGCAATGCCCTTGGGATAATTCTCCATGCGGATGCCGTGCACACCGTCCTTATCGACAATCGCGGGCACTTCCACCGAGATAAAGTCCGGCAGGGCCGGGATCAGCCCGTTGTTGCGCACATTCACTGCCGGTTCCTCGTAGCCCGAATCGGTCAGGATCCCTTCGATAATCAATACAATCCGCTCGGACATTTTCAATTCGATCTTGGGCTCCACATGCGCCAGGTGGCCCTTGTAGTTGTTGTAGAAATCCAGGATGCCTTTGTGGTCAACGGTGTCATACGCCCATTGGATATATTCGCCGAAATGGCTGTCTGTCGTTATCGGCAGGTAGCCGAACTGTTCCAGGATCACCTTGAACAGGTGCCGCTCAGGCCAGGCTTCGGTTTCGATCCCGACATAATCTTCGGGTTTGGTCGGCCATACGCCGGTTTCCTTGTACATTTTCATCACGCCCCGCCAACTGGGGAGGGCTTCAAACAGTTTGGGTGCTTTTTCACGCACTGCCGGGTACAGGTCTTTGCCGGTGGCTTTTTCCTTGACCTCCAGCAGCACGCTGAAATGGTTCAGGCCGGCGGCGCGCACATCCAGTTCCTCGTAAGGGAGGCCGAGGATGAACGGCAGGAACAGGCGCAGGGAAGCAATTTCATGGCACATGCCAATGAATTTCAAATCCGGGAATTTGCGGGTTACCGTGGTGCAAATCCGGCTCATCGGGTTGCTGAAATTGAACACGGTTGCGTTGGGGCAGATTTGCATGATGTCTTCGCAAATCTCCAGGATGGGTGGAATGATGCGCAGCGAGTGGAACAGCCCGCCGGGGCCGCCATTTTCGCCGTACACCTGGCGGATGCCGTATTGCTGCGGAATGCGCCAATCCTGTTCCCACAGGTCAAAGCGGTTGCCGATTTCAATCGAGATCACAATGAAATCCGCCCCCTGCAGCGCTTCTTTGCGGTCTGTGGTGGCTGATAGGGTGAACGGCAGATTGTGCTCCTTGATGAACTCCTGCCCGGTTTTTTCGACCACTGCCAGCGCGGTCGGGTTGATATCCAGCAGAGTGATGTGGGAGCCTTCCAGAACCTTACTCTGGAAAATATCGCCCATGGTGCCGTAACCGAATTGCGCGGAACCCGCGCCAATCAATACAATATTTTGTGTCATGTGTGTTGCCTCCATTCCAATGATACGCTCCGGCATTGGTGATGCACGGATTGTGCAGGGTTAAGTGTAGCACTGCCCCAAATGGCTGGCAATAGCAGAATCATGGTCAAGCGGCTTAATGGAAGGTTACAGATATCACCTTCAACGGCCTTGTACTCCTGCGGCATCCTCCTATAATACATACTGTATGTACCATTTTGAAAGAACAAAGGAGTAATGATCCATGACCAATCCTGTCACCACCATTCGCATCGGCACCCTGATCGGCGGACATGCCCGGCTGGGCGACTACATCCGCCAGATTGCCGATTACGGCTTTGAGAGCTTCCAGATCAATTTCTGGGAAACCATTCCTGATGATGTCGACCTGCCCAAACTGGCGGATGATGTATTTTCCGCCATCGGCGGACGTGATATCATCATCGGTGCCCTGGGCCTTTACGGCAACCCACTTCAATCAGACGAAAAAGCCGCCCGTGCCCGTGCCGACTGGGCACGCCTGATAGACGCCGCCGCCCTGTTCAAAACCGATATCGTCGCTGGTTTCACCGGCCGCGTTCCCGGCAAGACCGTGGAAGAGAATATTCCGCGCTTCACTGAGGTGTTTGGCCCCCTGGTGGACCAGGCGGCCGGCAAGCAGGTGCGCATCGCCTTTGAGAACTGCCCGATGGGTGGTAACTGGCGCGACGGCTCGTGGAACATTGCTTTCAACCCGATTGCCTGGGAACTGATGTTCGATGCCCTCCCTGCCGAAAACCTCGGACTGGAATGGGAACCCTGCCACCAGATGTGCCAGTTGATCGATCCCCTTCCTCAACTGCGCGACTGGGTCCACAAGGTCTTCCACCTGCACGGCAAAGATGCCAGCATCGACTGGGACCTGGTTCGCCGCTATGGCATTGAAGGCGCCCGGCAATTCGCCTACCACCGCACCCCCGGCTTTGGCGATACCAACTGGACCGATGTGATCTCGATCCTGCGCAAGGGCGGCTTCACCGGCGCGATTGATATCGAAGGCTGGCATGACCCCGTCTACCGCGGTGAACTGGAAATGGTCGGCCAGGTACGCGGCATGCAGTACCTCAAGCAATGCCGCGGCGGAGAGTTCTATCCCAACCCGGTGTTGTAAACAGCAACAGAAACCAAACCCAAACCGCCTGGGCGCATCCCCGGCGGTTTTTTATTGTGTAATAATGGCAATACGCCAACACATCCTCTCACGAAACGTTGGCAACCGGCACCCGCCCCAGGAACAGGCCCCCGACGATCCCGCCCAACAGCACTGCGATCAGACCCAACCCGACGCTGCCCAACAGGTAAAACAAACCCTGTCCCAGGTTGCCTGCCAGCATCAAGCCGACGGCTTCATTCATGTAACTGGAAAATGTGGTGAATGCTCCCAGGAACCCGGTTACCAGCAGGTGTTTCCAATACGGCTCGAGCGAAAACTTTTCTGCCAGCAGCACCAGCACCAGACCGATCACAAAACTGCCAACCAGATTGACAATCAGCGTGCCGTGCGGGAATTGTGTCCCCCAGCGGCGTACCGCCCAATCACACACAAAATAGCGCAGGTTGGCACCAAGAAACCCACCGAGGCCAATCATCAACATCGCTTTCAAGAACACCTCCACCGGCAACTACGGCTGCCGTCAAAAAACTCCTGCAAAAGTCATCTCTTTTGCAGGAGTCATCAGCTGATTCAGCATTTCAGGGCGAACTCCATCGCCACCGCTGGCAGTATACCACAAGCAAGAGGGGTCAGTCCAACGAATATCCCAGCGCTTCGATTTCATTGGAAAGGTGGGCATTCACCCGGTCGATCAACAGCGCATATTGCTGCCGGGTTTGCGTTTCCCGCCAGCCACCAGCCATCCCTCGCTGGCGGTTTTCATCCGAATACTGTGAAACTTTAAAATTCAGGAATACCGGGTCCAACTTGCAGTCCAATCCAAGAAATTCGAACGCGCGCTGGAAGGTCTCCTGCGGGCTTTGTACCATGGCTTCGTAGGCCAGCACACAGCGTACCGAATCCTCGTTGCCGCCAAAGTGCGAAGCGGTGAATAATTGAAAAGCTTCCAGTACCGTGCAGGATTCCGGGCCTGGCAGATACAACACATTCTTCACCCCGCGTTTGCCGGGTTGATTGGCAGCAAAATAATAATTCAGACCCAGAAATTCGTCCTGGGTAAATTCCTGCTGATGATTGGCGCAGGCAAAATGGTAGAAAGAGATCATCACATCACGCGGATCACGCTGAATCAAGATCATTTTTTCCGGGTACTCCACCGCATAGGGAACCATGTCGGCGAATTCCCGGCGCAGGTTGTCCGGCGTGAGCGCGTGCGATTTCAAATTGAACACCCCGTTGGAAGGATAATTGGGATGGTACAGTGAAATGCAGGTCAGACCGCTGGAACCCTGCAGGACAGTCTGGAAAAAGTTGCTACCCGAGCGGGGGAAAGAAAGCGTCACGGTGGGCAGTATGTACGACAGGTGGTTGACGGTTTCCTGGCTGCGCATGACCTGCAAAATGGACCGGTACGGTTCCCGCTGGCTTGCCTCGCGGACGAAGGCTGTGCGCAGAGATTCATCCTCTGCCATTGTCGCAAAAAATTCCTGTATGCTGCTGCCTTCCTGCCACAATTCACGCCGGAAGGCCTCGCGGAATTCCGGTGAACTTCCCAGCGCGTTGAACAAAGCGCGATGCTGATCAGGATCGTTGCGCACGGCTTGCAGGAATTTTTTCAGATTGCTTTCCTCTGCGGTGATCCATTCTACAATCCAGGGCGCAAAACTCGGCTTCCGCATCATGAATTCACGCAAACCTTCCTGGAATGCTTCATTTTTTTGCAGATACCGGAGCAGGTCCGCCAGGTGTTCCTCATCAGCGCTGAGCCATTGCTTCACGGCTTCCAATTTCACCGCCGTGAAACCTTTTCGTTTTAAGAAGGAAAGGACCGCTGCCATCAAAGCCGGTTCCTTCTCCAGCATCACCAGCAAACGTCGTAATTGTTCGGGATGCTCCCGCACCAGGGAATGGTATGCTCCCTGAAGAATCTCAAGATCGGTCAGCATCTCCAGTACACGATGTTGAAAATCCTCGTTCGTTTGCAGTTCCTGCAGCAGGAGGCCCATCCCGCCTGGATTCCCCGCAAATTGGGTGATCAATTCCTGCTGCAATGCCGGTGTTTCAGAGACCGCCGTAATGACAGCCTCCCGCAGCGCAGGATCAGATTCCAGGCTGGTCAATAATCTTTGCTTGTTCTCCGCGCTTTGCTGCAGATGCGCTTCCAATTCACCGATGACACCGTCCATCGTGCCATGTGTATTCAAGTAATTCCGCAAGATGCGGTTGATTCTTAATTGTGCTGTTGAAGGGGATTTTGCCATCGCCTGTCCTTCATCTTTGGTGGGTGAAAACCAGATTGGTTATCCACGGTGTTCCTGAATCTGATTCTATCAGTTTTTGGCAAAAAACTGCTGGATTTTTACTGGGCAAGCGGTGTACGAAACCCCAACCCTGCCGCACATTTACTGCCGGCTACCAGCATACAGTCTTTCCTGCTCTCAGCAATGGCAGACATCAGGTGCAGGATGCCAATGAGAACCTGCGCCATGCAGAATGCAATCCGGTGTCCGTTGCTTACTTCCCGAATCCAGGGTTGGTTTCCAAAAAATCAAGGAAAACCGCAACAATGTGGGGGTCAAAGTGAATGCCGCTCTGATTCCTGATATACTGGAGTACGCGTTCCCTGTCCCAGGGTGGGCGGTAGGGACGCTCGGACGAAAGCGCGTCATAGACATCGACCACGGCAAAAATCCGCGCTGGCAGCGGGATTGCTTCACCGGCCAATCCCTGTGGATACCCACTCCCGTCCCACTTTTCGTGGTGGCAGTAGGGAATATCAAGTGCAGGCTGCAGGAACGGGATTTTTGAGAGGGCCTGGTAGGCCAGCGCCGGGTGCATCCGCATGATCTCCCATTCCCGTTCATTGAGCGCGCCGGGCTTCAACAGGATCGAATCGGGAATCCCCATTTTGCCGATGTCATGCAGCATGGCGCCGCGGCGAATGTGGACCAATTCCTCGGTGGAAATTTCCATCGCGCGCGCCAGTTGCAGGGTTAATTCTGTCACGCGCATCGAATGACCTTCCGTTTCCTGGTCGCGCATTTCAAGCGCTTTGGCCCAGCCTTCGAGGGTGGCATCATACGCCAAGGTCAATTCCAGGTTGATGTTCTGTAAATTCTCAAACAGGTCCAGGTTGTCAATTGCGATCGCTGCCTGGGTGGCAAGGATATGGAGGAATTCGTGCCAATCCGTGTTCACGGCCAGTGGGGAGCGGTGGAAAACTTCCAACACCCCCTTGACTTCTCCCCTGGCAACCAGGGGAACGGCGTAATAGGTGATAAAGTTTTCATCCGCGAATGCCGGAGAACGGGAAAACTCATTTTGGGTATCGGAAAGGTCAGGGATGTGAATCATTACACCGGTCAGGGCGGCCTTCCCGGCATAGCCCAGGTTCAACGGCAGGTGGGTGTGTTGCAGTGCGTTGGTATTAAAGCCATTGGAAATGACAAAATCCAACTCCTGCGTTTTCTTGTTCAGCCGCAGGATATCTGCCGCGTCAACACCCAGTTGCCTGGAGACCTGCATGAGAAATGATGCCATCGTTGCGTGTAAATCGAAGCTGGTCGTGATCATCTGGTCGATCTCATGCAGAGCCTGCAACTGCGACAACCGCTTCTGTGTCTGACTGAACAGGCGCGCCTTCATGATCGCCGAAGCCGCATGGTTGGCAAACGTGGAAGCCAGGGCGGCTTGTTCGGGGGTAAAAGCATTGGGTACGGTTCTATCGAGGGTGAAATAGCCAAACACCGTCCCCTGGTCCATCAGCGGAACCCCCATCCATCCCCGCACATACGAAAGGTCGCCATAGTCCAGAAAGCGCGCGTCCTGCCGGACATCATCGACAATCAGCGCTGCCCGGGTTCCCTTGATATGCTGGAACAATAGATCGTTGACGGAGCTTTCCAGGCCAATCACTTTTTCCGGTTCGGGGAATCCCCGTCCCCAGACAATCCGCAATACATCACCATCAACGAAAAAGACCGCCGCCGAATCATACGGGATCACCCGTTCCAGCCCGATCAAAAGGTTTTCCAACATTTCTCGCAAATCCAGCGACATGGTTAACGCACGGCTGACCTGGTGCTGCACATCAGCCTCCAGCCAACGCTGCCGTTCGCGTTTGTAGAGGCGTGTTTTTTGGATGGCCACCCCCAATAATGTAGCGGCGGTGCCAATCAGTCGCTCATCCCCCGCAGAAAAAGCAGCCAGTTCTTTGCTTTCCGCATTGATCACACCGATCACATCATCGCCGACAATCATCGGCGCACACAATTCTGAACGCATCCCCACCTGGGAGCCGGAGATGTAATCCGGGCAGCAGGTGACATCATCAATGCGCAACTGCTGCCGATGCTTAATGCAGCGCCCGACGATGCCTTTGTCAGCCGAAAACTCAAGGTGCAGGGCGTCCTGCCGCAGCCCACTGTAGGATGAGTGGACACGATAGAAACCACTTGCGTCATCACGGATGATGATTCCGCAATGATCCATGTAGATATTATCACTCAGCAATTGGGTAGCCCTGGCGATCAATTCATCCTCGTCATTCAAATGCAGGGCAAGGTCCGATATCTTTTGCAGGATCAACAATTCCGTCAGTTGACGCTGCAGGGATTCCTCGGCATTTGCTGCCTCGGAGCGGTCAAACCCGATCGCAATCGCTGTCGGGCCATCACGGGACTCATAACGGGCGGCGTTGATCTGGTACGGGATGGCTGTGCCTTCCCGGGTGTAAATCGCGGTGGAAACTTCGCGCACCTCACCCGCAAAAACGCGCTCGATCTCATTCGCTATCACAACGGCGTCTGTAGGTGGGAAAAAATCGGTAACAGGTTTCTGGTACAATTCGTTTTCACGATACTGCGTGGCGTGCAACAGGTTCTGATTCCAACGCTGGATACGCCCCTGCTCATCAAACAAGACAAAGATTCCTGGTAGTTGTTCGAGGATGGAGGTGGCAAAGTTGACCGCTTCTGTCAGGTGAATATCATGCGTTTTCCGCTCGGAAATATCCTGAACAATACCGTCTATGCGAACGGGCTGGTGGTTCTCATCTGTGGTTACCTTTCCTCTGGAGCTGACCCAAATAATTTCCCCAGAAGGCTTCAGTGCTCTCATTTCAAGCTGAAACGGCTGGGCGGTATCGATGCTGTGCTGGATCGTTTGCGCGTATCGATCCCGGTCCGCCGGGTGAACCAATGCCAATGCGCTCTCAATCGAAGGTTCAATCCACCCGGGCTGCATTCCACTCAGCAGGAACAATCCAACCGACCACTCTGTTTTCCCACTGGCAATATCCACGCTCCAACTTCCCAAACGGGCCAGCTTTTCAGCCTCATCCAATAGCCCGGCCGCATGTTTGTTCCAGGACGGTTCCTGCGGGCACAAAGCAGCTTGCACCATCGCGGCCATCTCAGGCGGCGTCCGGGTTGCAGTCAGTGCCCGGGTGATAATCCAGTGCGGCTGCTGCGTTGCTGCCGCCTCGTAAGCTGCTTCGTCTGTGCTAAAAACCGACACCACAACTGGCGTATTTTCGAGCCCCTTTTGACAGGCGTGAAGATAATCACAATCCGGGTGAACCAGGAAAATACAAAACGCTTCTGTCACACAACAGCTCCGTTTGCTTCATGAAGGATCTTTTGCACACATCAGGTAACCTGTCCAGACATGCGTATTAACACCATTATACTCCACAGGACAGCAGGCAGGCTTACAAAACTGTAAGGAGATACAGCTGAAATAGGCTGCGATTTAATGCAAAACAACTGACGTTCATGATCAATCAACAGCAGCAGGAACGTTTGCTTCCGCTGGCTGTGAATGTCTTTCCAACCAGCGCGCCTGCCCCCGCATCAACAATACACCACCCAGAATCAGGAAACTACCAGAGATTTGCACCCCATCCATGGTTTCGCCCAGCAGCAAAAAGGCGATCGCTGATGTGAACACTGGTTCGAGGGTGACGATCAGATTGGCCACACTCGAAGGCAGGTAGCCCAGGCTGACGTTGTAGACTCCAAACCCGAGCACCGTTGGCCCGGCAGCCAGCAGGAAGAGGATTCCCCATCCCTGCCATTGCGTGTCCAGCCACAGCATCTCACCCGCCGATTGCGCCGACCCGGGGATGAAGTCCAGCGGCAGCAGGTTCACCGCCAGCAGAATGCAGGAGGCAAACCCGAAGGTATACAGAATCGTCGTCCAGGGGTTGATGTGTTGTTCCGCGGCTGCGCGCCCCATCAGGCTGTATACGGCGTACAGCAAACCGCTGAGAATGCCGGTGATGATCCCCATACCATTCACCGCCCAGGCTGCCGGATCAGCCGCGCCGGAGACCAGCAGGCAGCCGCCCAGGCACAGGATCACAGCCAAACCTTTCACCCAATCGAGCCGTTCCCGGAACAGGAGCCAGCCCAACAGGGCGGTGAACGCCCCCGAAGAATACACCAGCACCGTTGCCACCGCCGCACCGCTGAAGGCTACCGCCAGCGTCCACAGGCTGTTAAACACCGCCAGTGCCAGGCCATACCAGGCCAGAAAGCCCAGCTGTTTCCGGTTCACCCGCAGCGGTGCAAGGCGGAAGATGCCCAATGCCACCAGCAATACCAGCACCACGAACAATTCCCGCCAATACGCCAGCACCAGCGAGGGGATGCGGTAAGTACGGGTGAGATAACTGATGAATATCCCGGTCCACGCCAGGATCAATGCGCTGGCCAGCGCCGCCGCGTAACCGCGGTTCAGGGTTTTCTTGTCCATTCCAATCGCTTCCTTCACAGCAGAATGGATTGATTTTAACGGCAGACCACCACCCTGAACAGGGAAAGGATTACCGCTTTTCCAACTCCCGCATCCACCGCGCATATGCCGGGATCACTAACTCTGGTGAGTCGAGGTTCGGATGCCAGCGTTTTTCATGTTCCAGCACATACCAGCCTGCGAACCCCGCGGCCTGCAGACTGTGAACCGCCTCTGCCAGCGGCAGTTCGCCCTCGCCGGGCAGCACATACTGCCAGCTGTTCGCGTCACCGCCTCCGGTGACACGCTTGGCATCTTTGATGTGGGTATACGCCAGCCGTTTGCCAGCCTGCGCCCACAAATCTTCGGCGGTTTCGGCCGTGAACATGAAATTATTCCCCAGGTCCCACAGCAGATTAAAGGAAGGGAAGGGAATCGCGTCCAGCAGCAGGCGGCAGTCGGACGCCGCCACCCACGCGTCGTGGGTTTCAAAATTCCACGAGAGTTCCTGCGCGCCGTCCAGCGCTAGGATGGCAGCCATCGTCTCCCGCCCGGTTTCTGCCAGCTGTGCTTTACTCAAATGGGCAGAATCACCACCGCCAAAAATCCGCACATGCCTGGCCTGCAGGTTGTGGCACACATCAATGGTGCGGCGCGCCTCCTCCAGGGCGGCTGTGCGCGAATCGGCATCACAGATTTTAATACTGCTGCTGACGCCGCTGACCAACAGCCCATGCTCCCGGATCATGCGCGGCGCATCCTGACCGTGGAACAGCGGCAGGCGCGTGATGTCGATCTCCTCCAGGTAACCGCGGAAATCGATCCCGTCGTAGCCGTAATTGACCGCCATCCGGCAGATGGTCTGCAAATTCCAATCCGGGCATGCCAGCGTGGTATAGCTCAGTTTCAACCAGTGCCTCCTTCTGTGTTCAGCAATCACATCACCCCGGCTGAAGCCGGATGTATGTGATTATACCCAAAACAGGGTTTTGCCAAACAGGATCAGCGCTGGAAAAATGAATTGGTCTGTAAATAAAAACCGTCAGGCAGCCTGCGCATCCGTCTGCATCATCCCCAGCAGGTTACCGTCCGGGTCCTTGATGTACGCCATCCAACCGATGCCGGGCACCGGCATTTTCGGAAGCTGAATACTGGCACCGAGCGCAGTGCTTTTTCCCAGCATCGCCTCCAGATCCTCGACTTCAACCGTGCACACAAAAGCATTCACCGGATGATCTCCCGGCGGCGTGCCTTCCGGGCGCCGCTGGATAGCCCCGCCCAGGGCGGCTTCTCCGCTATCCACCAGGTAATATTCCATCGGGCCTTCCCATTGGCTGATCTTCCAGCCAAACAGGTTGGTATAAAAATCCACCAGGATTTTCGGTTCGGTGGCATGAATTTCAAAATGGATCACGTTCGGCATGGTTTCCTCTTTCACTCTGTTCATATCGTTGTTTCCATCATAACCCAAATCAAAGGTGATGAAAATAGGTTAAAATGGAAGGTGATTGTTTCACACTAGGAGAAAACACATGGAACCTATCGGCATTCCCATTATCATCATCCTGCTGGCCTTCTTCGTCATCTGCATCGTCATCCCGGGCGTGGTGATATTGATCCTTTTGCTGGTGGCCCGCAAAGGGAAGAAAATGATACAAACCGCACCGGAACAG
Organism: Anaerolineae bacterium; assembly: GCA_013314735.1. Lineage (GTDB taxonomy): Bacteria > Chloroflexota > Anaerolineae > Anaerolineales > Anaerolineaceae > SpSt-1165. The sequence goes on along the minus strand of JABUFD010000002.1, from coordinate 1,093,522 downwards.
GTCCATCAAACGGTGAAGAGCGTTTTGGATAAACTCGATGATCGACTCCCCAACGACCCGCGTGAGGCAGCCCGTTGGTCCTCGGGTGATGAACTGGATCTGGAAAGCATCCCGACCCCCACCCGAACCGCATCGGCTTGGGCAGATGAACCCTTGCCGGACGAGCACGAACATACCACTAGCCACTGCCCGGCCTGCGGTGCACCGCTGAAAGGCGGCCGCAATACCTGCGAATTTTGTGGGCACAGCAGCTGACTCAAAACAATGGAAGGAATCCAGGATCACTAATCGTGTGTTGGATTCCTTTTTTACGGAGGTGATCCATGCAGTCTTTATCCTTGAACGGCACCTGGCAGCTCTACCGCATACCCGCCAATACGCCTCCGCTCTGCCACCCGGATCAGCTGGCCGCATCCGGCATACAGCCGACCGCAGCAAAAGTGCCGGGAAATGTGGAACTGGACCTGCTGCGGGCAGGAGCCTTCCCCGGTCTGCCTGCCGCGGACAATAGCGATGACCTGTTCCGCGGCGAGAACATCCGCCTGGCGCAAGCACTGGAAGGAGATGAATGGTGGTACCAGACCGTTTTTCTCTGCCCATCCGAGTTCACCGAAAGGCGCATGGAACTGGTGTTTGCCGGCGTCGATTGCCTGGCCGAATACTGGCTGAACGGCACCAGGATCGGCACTTCCGCCAACATGTTCATCGAACACCGCTTTGACGTGACCGCGGACATCCGACCGGGGGAGGACAATCAACTCGCCATCTGCCTCCACTCTGCTGTACGCGGAGCCGCCGCGAAACCAATCCCGGCTTCATCGGTGGCGCTACCCACCAATTACGAACAACTGTGGGTGCGCAAAGCGCCTCACAGTTACGGCTGGGACATCATGCCGCGCCTGCTTTCAGCCGGCCTCTGGCGCGGGGTTTCCCTGGTGGTTTCAGATGCGTGTGAGATGCGCGAGCTGTACCTGTACACCCGCAGCGCGGATCCCCGGCAGGCCCGGCTGGGCATCCACTATTCGATTGACGCGCCCATCAGTATGACCCGGCCGCTGCGCCTGGCCATCCACGGCAGCTGCGGGGCATCCAGCTTTGACGCCGAAACCATGGTGCGCTTCGCCCAGGGGAAATTTGAATTCGATGTTACCGAGCCATGTTTGTGGTTCCCGCTGGGATACGGTGCGGCCAACCTGTACCAGGTCGCCATCGAAGTGCGGGACGGGGTTAGTGTGCTTGCCCGGCGCGAGGAGACGTTTGGCATCCGCACCGTTGAACTGGTGCGCACCGAAACCACCACCATCAACGAACCCGGCGAATTCCTGTTCAGGATCAACGGTGAACCCATCCTGTGTAAAGGCAGCAACCATGTGCCGGCGGATGCCTTCCACAGCCGCGACGCAGACCGCTATGAAACCATCATCAACCTTTACCGCGATGCGGGGTGCAACATCATCCGCTGCTGGGGAGGGAATGTCTACGAAGACCATGCCTTCTTTGACCTGTGCGACCGTGCCGGCATCATGGTATGGCAGGATTTCTCCATGGCCTGCGCCTTCCACCCGCAGGAGGCGGAATTCCTGTCAACGATCCACGAAGAAGCCACCGCCGTGGTGAAAAAGCTGCGCAATCACCCATCGCTGATCCTGTGGAGCGGCGATAACGAGGTCGACCAGGGGATGTTCGCCCACGGGATGGATCCCGCCATGAACCGCATCACGCGCGAGGTGCTGCCGCAGGTGGTTTTCGCCCACGACCCACACCGCCCGTTCCTGCCCAGTTCACCGTATTATGCTCCTGAGGTGATTTCCAGCCGCGACGAAAATCGTATGCCTGAACAACACCTGTGGGGTCCGCGGGACTACTACAAAAGCCCCTTCTATACCCGCCACACCGCCCATTTTGTCAGCGAGATCGGTTATCACGGCTGCCCGGCGCGCGAATCACTGGAACAGTTCCTGGATGCCAGCGCATTGTGGCCGTGGCAGGACAACCCGCAGTGGATCGCCCACTGCACAGATGCCATTGGCCCGCAGGGGCCTTTCGCCTACCGGGTGGCACTGATGGCAAAACAGATTCGCGAAATGTTCGGCAGCATCCCGGATACCCTCGATGATTTCATCCTGGCCTCGCAAATTTCCCAGGCAGAAGCCAAGAAATTCTTCATCGAAATGACACGCCTGAAAAAGTGGCGCCGCACCGGCGTGATCTGGTGGAACATGATCGACGGCTGGCCGCAATTCTCGGATGCGGTGGTGGATTATTACTTCCACAAGAAACTGGCCTACCACTACATCCGGCGCGTGCAGCAGCCGGTGTGCCTGATGTTGGATGAACCCGAAAACTGGTACTGTGCCCTGGTGGCCGGCAACGACAGCCTGCGGGACGCACACGGCACCTACCGGGTGCGCAAAGCGTCCGGCGGTGAAATCCTGGCGCAGGGCGAATTCCACTGCCCTGGCAACCGCAACATCCTCCTGGCGCGCCTTCCGGTTTCGCACGGTGAGCAACAATTGTTCCTGATCGAATGGGAGGTGGACGGGAAAGCTGGCGGCAATCATTACCTGCTGGGACATCCCGCGTTCCAACTGGAGGCGTACCGGGAGTGGCTGCCACAAATTTCCACCCTGCCGGATGCTTTTGACTGGAAGATCGCCTGACCGGGCGGCAGCGCGCGCAAGGGAATGATAGACTTTGGAAGTACCACAGGAGGGTATGATGTACGAACAAATGATTACCACGATGAAGGATCTTGCCGCTGAAGTGATCCGTGAGGTGGATGCGCACCCCGGCGCCATGCCACCCACCCGGCAATTTGATTATGGTTCGGTGTTTTTCAGGGAGCATTCCTGGCGCATCCCGGGCGTGGTGGCATCGGCAACCCTCCCGGTAGATGCAGCCGGCGCATTTGCCGGAAAAGAAACCAGCATCCTGATCATTTACCAGCGGGTGAATGGCATCTGGTATTGCACCACGATGGGCCGGCAATTTGTCGAAGCCAGCCGGGCCGATGTGGAACGCTGCCATTGGTCCGACGACGGACAGCCCCTGTTGTACGAAACGATTGGTTGGATCCGCTATAGCAAGGAAAATGGCATGTTCAGTTACTTCAGCAACCTGGCACAGAAAGAGCTGATCAATTACGAACACTTTGACGTTGTCGAAACCGTGTTGAAACTGGCCATTATGCATGAGGCAGAATTGGAAAAGCGCTAACGCCTGCGCGGATTGGCCGACTAATCCCCATCCGGTAATTGACAATTTTCCCATCCTTTCCTACACTTAACCCGTAGGGTTAACCGCAAACAAAGGAGTGAACATGCTGGCAAAAATCGCATCGTGCGCGGTGGTTGGGTTGGATGGCGTGGTGGTCGAGGTGGAAGTGGACCTGGGAACCGCCCAGGCGCATACCACCATTGTCGGGCTGCCTGACGCCGCGGTGCAAGAAAGCCGCGAACGGGTGTGGATGGCGATCCGCAACTCGGGCTTTTCCAACCCGCGCTTTTCCACCACCGTCAACCTGGCGCCGGCATCGGTGCGCAAGGAAGGCGCGGTGTACGACCTCCCGATCGCGCTTGGCATCCTCGAAGCCAACCACCAGCTCCCGCCCGGCGGGCTGGATGACGCGATGGTGATCGGCGAACTCTCGCTGGATGGTTCCCTGCGGCATGTGGCCGGCGTGGTGGCGATGGCCGCCCTGGCGCGTGAAAGCGGCTACAAGCGCGTGGTCGTCCCCGCGGTGGATGCCCCCGAAGCCGCCCTGATCCCCGATATCGAGGTTATCCCGGCACAGTCACTGCGCCAATTGGGCGAGATGCTCACCGGGCGCGGCGAGATTCCCCCCTACACCCACGCGATCGAGATCAAAGCTGACCGGGAGTTCAACACCGATTTCAAAGACATCAAGGGGCAGGAGCACGTAAAGCGTGCGCTCGAAGTTGCGGCAGCCGGCTTCCACAACCTGTTGATGGTCGGCTCCCCTGGCGCTGGCAAAACCCTGATGGCACGCGCCATCCCCTCGGTTTTGCCCTCGATGAGCTTCGATGAGATTCTCGAAGTCACCCGCATTTATTCCATCGCCGACCAGCTGCCCCCGGATGAACCGCTCATCCGCCAGCGCCCGTTCCGCGCGCCGCACCACACCATCAGCCATGCCGGGCTGGTGGGCGGCGGCAACTGGCCGCGCCCGGGGGAAATTTCCCTGGCGCACCGCGGGGTACTCTTCCTGGATGAATTCCCCGAGTTCGCCGCCCGTACCCTGGAGGTGATGCGCCAGCCGATGGAGGACAAGATCGTCACCATCAGCCGCGCGCAGGGGTCGCTGACCTTCCCGGCCAATTTCCAGCTGATCGCGGCGATGAACCCCTGCCCGTGTGCATTTTAATCACAAAAATGAACTTCTGATCGTCAAAGTTTGGATACCAGATACGGTTTGCAGGTAAAAATGAGTGATAAAAAAACCATTGAAGAAACCATCATTGAGGATATCCAAAAAACCGGCTATCCCACCGAGATAACTGCTGCCAGCATTATGCAAGCAAATGGATGGAGTGTGGTTCACAACCCATCCTTCTGGGATCAAGAAGAACAAAAAAGCCGTGAAATTGATATTCAGGCATACCGGCAATGGTCCACCCAATCACAAAATTGGACAATGGGCGTGTACCTGATTGCCGAGTGCAAGAAAAGCGAAAAGCCCTGGGTATTTTTTACAACAGACGAAAAATATGAACATAGCCGGCTTGGGAGCCTGATATATTCCCGCATAAAGGGTACGCCATTATTCACCTCTTACGACCAGGAATCTGCATTAATTCCTGATTCGGATCTCCTTTCCTCTCATCATTACTTTCAATTTGAAAGACAAGCCAGAACATTCTATGAGCCGCTCAAGAATCAAGATAAAGCGGCACATTCGGCAACGATATATTCAGCGGTGATGTCAGCAATCAAGGCTACACTATTTCGCTGGGCTGATGCTTCATACGAAAAATGGATCGGGATATATTACCCCGTAATCATTTTGGCCGGCGACCTTTATGATGCTCGTGTCAGTCCAGATAAGACTATTTCGATAGATAAGACTGACCATGTTCAACTTTCGTTTCATTACATGCAGCCTGATCCACGCGTTAATTCGAAACTGTCACACCGACAATTCACAATTGATGTTGTCCGCGAAGATCACCTTGCTCAATTCCTAAAGCTGGTTGAGGATGAACACCAGGTAATTGCCGGTAATATCTAACTATCCAACTCGGCTACAATTTGGATGGCAAATCTGTAGGTTAATTCGCCGGTCAAGTTTATAATAACCTGACAAGGTAAATGATTTATTTACAGCGAGAATACAGGAGTTTTTTAGTCATGCCAACGCTGCAATTTAAGGGAAAAGCAATTATTTGGAATCATCATTTGTCAGTGCCTTACCATGCTTTGGATAGTGTTCCTGATCTTGATTTTCGCCCAGACCTGTCGCAGGGCGATATGATTATTGAAGGTGATAATCTATTGGCTCTCAAAGCCCTGCTGCCAAGATTTTCTGGTCGGATCAGGGCTATCGTTATTGATCCTCCTTACAATACTGGAAATGAAGGGTGGATTTACAACGACAACGTTAATAGCCCGTTGATCCAAGACTGGCTTGGCAAGGAAGTCGGCAAGGATGATCTAACACGCCACGATAAGTGGGCTTGTATGATGACTCCAAGATTGAAGCTTCTTCGCGACCTACTTGCAGATAACGGTGTGATTTTCATTAGTATTGATGATGCTGAAGTAAGCCTACTTCGGGAATTGATGAACGAAGTTTTTGGTGAAGAAAATTTTATCGCCCTGCTCCCGACTATCATGAATCTAAAAGGGAATCAGGATGAGTTTGCCTTCGCCGGCACACATGAATATACGCTCGTTTTTGCAAAGAATAAACCGGCAAGTGTGTTTTATGAATTTGACATTGATGATGAGGGCCTTGATGACTGGGAAGAAGATGAGCTTGGTTTCTACAAAAAAGGTGCCAATCTAAAGTCATCAGGAGTTAATGGTCCGCGTGAAAAAAGGCCCAATTTATTTTTCCCAATCCTGATCGCCCCCGATGGGAGGATTAGTGTTATTAGCGACGATGAGTATTCCAGGTTATATGATCGCGGATCTAAAACCTTTGATGATCGTTACCTTGACGAACTAAAACAACATTATGAAGGATTAGGACTACACTTTTTATTACCAGTCAGTGATGGACAATATATGTCCTGGCGCTGGGAAAGAATGAAAATATTATCTGAACCACACAACATCATTCTGGTAAAGACTGATGAAGGATACACTATTTATAAAAAGCAGCGTCCGTCCCTGGGAGAGTTACCATCCAGAAAACCCAAAACCATTTTTTACAAACCCGAATATAGCAGCGGAAATGGCACTAACGAGCTGCGCTCATTGTTAGGGGAAAAAGCATTCCAAAATCCCAAACCCATTCAGCTAATTAAGGACTTTGTTGTTCTATGTTCCAGAGAGGGCGATTGGGTTCTGGACAGCTTTGCGGGGTCAGGAACTACGGCTCACGCAGTTTTATCCCTAGCTGCTGAAGGACGTGGAAAACGGCATTTCATCCTTGTTCAAATGACAGAATCAACGCACAATGAGCCTGATAAGAATGTCTGCAAGGATGTTACTCGCGAGCGAATTGTACGCGCCATTGACAAATTCAAGTTCGAGGCGGGTTTTCAGTATTTCAGAGTTGGCGTTCCGATGGACGCTGACAGCTTATTATCTGGGAATCTTCCGAATATCAGGGATTTGGGGCGATACATCTATCACCTTTGCACCGGCCACACAAGCAGTCAAGAAATAGAGCATCTTGACAATGGTCTTTATTTCGCCGGTGCGGATGCCGGTACTAACATTTACATTCTCTATGACCAAGATTACGACAAACTTATTCGCATGGCATTAAATCTGGATGTCGCCAATATCCTAAACGAACACGGTAGGGGAAAACGCAAAATCGTATATGCACCTGCCTGTTTTTTGGACGAGGATTATCTTCAGTCTCAACAGATTGATTTTGTCAATATTCCTTATGGCTTGTTTGGCAGGGAGTAACGCCAATGATGTATTTGAAAAAATACCAGCAGCGTGTTGCTTCCGAATTTGAGCATTTTTTTAATGTATCCAGGGCAAAGAAAGACGCTTTGCTTTCAGTCTTGGCGAACTTGGAAAACTTACCTCTACCTGTTGAGGCCAAGAAAAGTTTGATGGGCATGAACTGGGTTGAGCAAACGTTTAATGAGGTTGGCCGACCCTATATTGATCATTGCTCCAATGGGCTTGGGCAAAAGTACCCTCGTGCCGTTCTGAAAATTCCTACCGGCGGCGGTAAAACTCTTCTGGCGGTTGAAGCGATCCGTGCGTACCAAACGTTATTCGCGAGGCGACGCACTGGTTTGGTTGTCTGGGTTGTGCCGTCCGAAACGATTTATTCTCAAACCGTTCAGCAGTTACGAGACAAGCGTAATCACTTACGCCAGCTTCTTGATCAATGCAGCGGCAATCGAACCCTGATCCTTGAAAAGGGACAGCGCCTTACTGCACAAGACATTTCCGAGAACCTGGTTATTCTGTTCGTGATGATCCAGTCTATCAGCCGGTCAAATGCAAAAGAGGCGTTAAAAGTCTTTCAAGATGCTGGCGGCTACGAGAGTTTCTTCCCGGCTGATAACCGCTTTGACTTGCATCAAGCCCTTTTAGATCAATATCCAAACCTGGATACAATTGCGCCGGCAGGATCGGCATTCACGCTGGTTAAAACGAGCCTGGGCAATGCAATCAGGGTATCGCAGCCATTTATCATCATTGATGAAATCCATAAAGTGTTCTCAGATATGGCCCGGCATACCATTGACAGCCTCAATCCTGAAATGGTACTTGGGTTGAGTGCAACACCGAGACACGAAATGAATATCTTGATTTCCGTTTCTGGGCTTGAATTGAAAGCTGAAGAAATGGTTAAGTTAGATATGCACATCTTCCCGCCGGCTTCTCAGCAAGAGGCTGACTGGCAATCAATGGTTGGTGAGATATGCCAATTCAGAGACGGCCTGGAAGAAAAGGCGGTCCTTTATCGGAGGCAAACCGGAATTTACATTCGCCCAATTGCCCTGATACAATGCGAGGCCACCGGACGCGATCAGCGTGGCAGAGGGCGTGTTCACAGCCTGGATGTTAAAGAATACCTGATTAGCCGTAATATCAACCCAAGCGAGATCGCTATCAAGACCAGTGCGCAGAATGATATTGAGGACGTTGACCTGCTATCAGAGGACTGCCCGGTTAGATACATCATCACCAAAGAAGCCCTGCGAGAAGGATGGGATTGTCCCTTTGCTTATGTTTTAGGGATCATTCCCAATGTCAATTCGGATACCGGCGTTACGCAGCTTATCGGGCGTATCCTGCGCCAGCCTTACGTCAAAAAAACCGGAGTGCGAGAACTTGATGAAAGTTACGTTTTTTATTCCAGGGGCGGAACTCAAATCATGGTTCAGCGCGTGGCCCAGGGATTCCAGGTTGAAGGACTGGAAGATTTGGTCACAGCAGTACAGGTGAAAGATACCGGGGTAAATGCTACTAAAACAGTTAAGATCAAAGAATCCTATGCGCTGCAATATCCGCAGAGTCTGTTCCTGCCTGTATGGGTGATGGTGGTTGAGGGCGGCATTGGACGCAGATTCTCTTATGATATTGACATCAAATCCCGCCTTGATTTTTCTGCCGTCACTCCAACGGGTCAGCAGATCGATCAAATTGGAGGTTCCTTTAGCCAGCAGTCTCACGAGCGGACGGCCTATGTCATGTCATTAGGTGAACATAGCGAAGTTGTTGTCCGAAATGAATCAGCCGGCGTTGTGACTGACAGCGGCTTGAATATTGGTTATCTAACCAGGTTGTATTCTGATGTTGTTGAGAATCCTTTTTTAGCTCATCACCTGGCGGTCAATCATCTGGCAATATTGACCCAAAATTTCTCCCAGGATGTCGTTGAACGTAACTTTGGCATTGCTGCTTCACTTCTTGCCCAGTTCTTGCTAGAAGAAAAACGGAGACAGGAAGAATCTGTCTTTATTGGGTTGATTAGGAGCCAGGAGCTTGTTCTTGCCGTATCCGATGATCCAATCACCGGATATTCTGTGCCACAAACAGATGAAATCGTGATCAGCCGGGAGCCAAATGCTTACAAGTATTACCTGTTTGATGATGTTGAAGTTTCATCAATGAACTCGTTGGAACGCAGCGTGGGTGATATATTGGACAGGCAGGAACGGATTCTCTGGTGGTTCAGGAATAAAGTTAGCCGCAGTTGGTACTCTATTCAGGGATGGCGAAAATATGCTATTCATCCCGATTTTGTGGCAGCCAAGAAAACACCTGATGGCAGACTTGAAATCGTTTACGTTCTTGAAAGCAAGGGTGAGCAGCTACTTGGCAATCTGGATACCCAGTACAAGAAAAAGGTATTTGAGGCAATGACCGAGTACCACCGTAAAGTCGGGATCAGACGCTACCAGCAGTTATCACTATTTGGCGATACACCAATCAACACTGTGATCGAGTGCTATTTGATTGAGCAGGGCCAGGAAGAATCATCCATTCGCACATTGATGAACTAATCCCCTCCTCAACCGATTCCAATTATGCTATAATTAAATTCAGCGACCCGATTGGATGCCCCCCTCATCCCATCGGGTTTGCTGCTTAAATCAAAAAGCCCTGGCATTACACCAGGGCTTTTGACTTTCTCCTTCTATCTAGCTAGAACAGGCTCGCCTGACCAGGCAGAACCGCCGGCGTAGCCGTGCGCCGCTTCTTGCGGACGACCGCGACACCGCGCTGCTGCAACCAGTCCTCCCAGGTTTCCAGGGGGATAGTCATCACAACGCTCGGCGTAGTCATGCTGCCAAGTGGATTGTGGCTGACCTGTGTATCCTCTGCGAACAGAGTAGCCAGGTCAGGCAGCTTACTGCCGGCCAGCACTTCACGCGCCAGTTGGGTCAGGAAGTCGCCCTCGCTTTCAGGGACGATTGCGCCGCCGACCTCATCTCCGTAAAGGAGTTGAGCGGCTTTCATCTTTCGACCCATCAGCGCCAGGGCAACCGACTCCATCGCACCCTCGTACACGCTGAACAAGGCTTTAACCGCCTGGGTTTGGCCCAAACGCCACACCCTGCGTACCGCCTGCCAGAGCGTGTACAGGGAATACTCGATCTCGTAAAAGATCACCGTTGAATAGGCAATCAGGTCGAGACCGGTTTCCACCAGCTTTGGGTTGCAAATCAGCACGTCCGTTGCCGGGGTGCGCTTGGCAATCCATTCCTCGCGCTTGCGGGGATCAACGCTGCCGTGCAGCACTGTGACCCGCAGGCCGGCCTTTTCAAGCACAGCCTGAACGCGATCCTGGATGTCGCGGGTTCCTGTCTGGCGCAGGTACACCAGTACCTTGCGCCCCTGCTGGCGTTCTGCCAGGCAGTAGTTTGCCAGCCAGGTTTCTTTTGGCAAGCCCTCGGTGTCAGGGTCAACGACGGCAGGCAGGTCCATAAGGTTCGTTTTCAACCCTGTTTTCTTGCCTTCGTCATCAATGCCCTCAACGATGACGGCTTCATCACGAAAACCGGAGTTCGGGCGGGCCAGGCTCCACTGAAGCCAGACAGACAGGTAACGGTTATCGTCCATTGCCTGCTGCTTCAAGAACCGGTCCATGCCGTAGTATTGATGGCCCTGTGTGTCCGGCATGTCCAGGGTGATCACTTCTTCCTGGTAGCCAGGAAGTTGGATGCCCAGGTCTTTCAGGCTCAAGAACACCGTCGTATCCAGCAAGCGATTGATAATCGCCGGCGAAATACCAGGCTGCTCCTTTGCCTTACTATGCCGACGACGGTTGCCGGTGAAGATGCCGTCCTCACCATCATCATCACGGCGTTTGACTTTGCTTTCCAGCACACCGTACAGTTTTGCCCATCGGGTTTCTTCGTTAAAACTAAAGTCCCGACGGACACCTGCGTTCAGGCGATAGAGCAGCCAGAAGATGCTGGTGCTTTTACCGCCAAAGAACGTGCCGGTCAGGGTCAGCGTCCACTTGCAGGCCGTGACCAACTGATGGAAGGCGATTCCCCGATCCGATGACTGGCCCTTAAACTGATGCACCTCATCTGCAATGAGAAGTTTGAACTTCCCCTTGCAGTGCTTCGAGATGTACTCAGCGATGGACCAGCGGCGGGACTGGTCGAACACGAATAAGGGATTGGCGCAGGTGCGCTTTCCCCAGATCGCGTTGCCTTCTGCATTTCGCCGGGTGCGGCCTTCGCCATCCACTTCCCACCCAGGTATTTGCCCCTGGCAGAACAGGCGGCGCTTGGGCAGCTTGCCGTCCACCGTGATTGCCGCTCCGTGATCATCCATTACAGGATGACCGCATTTTGGGCAGCACAGGACGGTTTTTGTCACCCATTTACCGTACCGCTTTTCGCGAATGGTGCGGGTGGCGACTGCCGGCTTCCAGCCTGGTCCCATTTTGGCACTGGTGTTAGCGACAACGGCAACGGGCTTCTCGCCCAGGCGACCTTCTTCAACGGCGTCAAAGAAAGCCCTGACATCGTTGATGTCGCCAGGGTCGTCTGCATTGCGCCCGATCCGGCGCAGTTCCACCGCCTTCGCCCCAGGGATGGTTTCTTCGATTTCTCGAATCCATTTGGGAACCAGGTGCGGCGGGCAGATGATGATTGCAGGGAACGCATTGAGCAGCGCGGTGACGCCGGCTGCGAGCGTGGTATTATGTGTCAGAATGAAGGCATCCGTAGCATACAGATGGCGTTCATCTTCCACATAAATACAGGTCGCTTCGCCCTTGCCAATATATTCGACGCTCGTTACGGAGCGGCTTGGCAGGTACTTGACCGGAGCATTGTATTTTTCCAGTTTGCGGGTAAGCCGAAACGGAACGATTTCAGGCGGCAGGGTAATCGTGATCCGATACGCGAGCCGGCCTTGCCGGGTTTCGCCCTTGTAGGTGAATTTTGGGTACTTTTCCTTCACCCGCGCGATACCACCCAAAGACTGCACCAGTTCAACCATTCCATCAGCCAAAGCCTTTGAAGTCGTTGTATACTCGATCACAGTCTTGTTTGCATATCCATCCGTGTCAAGCAAACCCTGCAACAAGGCAACGCGAACGTTCACCGAGTTGTAAAGGTATTGTGCGGGGATATGCTTATCGTAAGAGTGGCATCCGACCAGGTTTAAGCTTCGCAACGCGTCCAACACAGGGTTTGGTTTCCCGTTGCGACCTGAGATAACCGCGAAGTCGTAGCAGCGTATACCTCTTTGCTTCAAGGACACGCCTTCGGGCAGCAGCCCTCGGACTTGATCTTCTATCTCCTTGTCAGGAAGTGACACATGAACGACTCCGGCTGACAGGCCACCATCTCCGAGGATTACACCAAGCAGGTAGGGATCAATCAAGCCAATTGGCTTTTCAGCGAATTGAACCGGTTCGATCATTGGAATAAAGCATTGGCGGTTTCCGTTTGTGTGGGTTAGGTGACTGCGAATGTCGCTTGTTGTCTTTACCGATGCGGGCCGCCCCTTCCATTTGCGCAAGGGGGAGTTGATTTCCCAAAGGTGTTCTTTGGTTACAACAGTTGAGCTTCCATCGGAGAATTTAACCCGGTACAGGGCTTTGCGCCCCTGCGGATAAACTCCCAGGACAACCGTCGGGTTGCCATCAGCGCCAATCACATAATCACCGACCCGGATTTCACCCATCAGTTTGTATCCGTCAGGGGTGTACACACGGGCACCATTCCAGCTTGCTTTTCCCACCCCCATCTCACCCTGCACATTCCCCACCCCATTCACACGAACGGAGCGGGCCATTGCGACCGCAGCATGACGCTGGGTGGTCAGTAATCCCGGTTCGGACTGCCCAGGCAGCGGCTTGCGGCTTTTGCCCAGGGTGTCGAGGATGGCGTTTTCGGCGTCTGTCGGGTCCATGTTGTAAAGCGGGCGATACGTATCCAGCACATGGGCGGCGATGGATTCGCCGTGTTCGCCCATGAACTCTGTCAGCCCTTGCACATCACTGATGACCTTGATTCCACTCTGCTGCACCGTTGCGACGGTGGTTACAAAGCGGTCACGGATGATTTCAGTGTCGGCACCATCTTCGTCATCGCCCTCATCGTCGTGGTCGCCGGCAACGACTTCCTGGACTTTCACCACCCGACCTTTGACCAGCAAGGTTTTGCCCTGTTGGTCTTTCAACCGGACCACGCCCATCATACCGCTTGCCATCAGCATAGCGATATGGCCTTTTTTCAAAGGCATCACGGGGCGTAAGAGCTGGCCTTCAGCGCGGCGGGGATTGAGCAGGTCTTTCCACGCCGTTGTTTGCGTTACACCTTTTTCCAGAGCCGCCAGACAGACTTCCTCATCGGTCCAGTCGTACCGTTTGAAGATAATCGCCCGTCCAGCAGCGCCGCGTACAGGGGCCGGTGTCAGGGTGTAGATCGGCTCCGCAGCCGGCTCCAACACGGGCAGTTCAGCGGTTGCCCAGGCGCGGATCTTCTCGATGTCCTCGGCCATCGGAACATGATACGACTGGCTGCGAACAGCCAGGATAACGACCTGCCCATAAGCAGAGTCAGCGTACCGCCCAATGGTAAAGTTTTCGAAGTAGCCGGCCAGGATTTTAGCCACATCAGCCAGCGCACATACCTTCTGCGGGACAATGTACACAAGCAGCCCACCGCGCACCAGCTTTCCATAGCTGGATTTGAGAAAGGACTGCTCAAGTCGCCCCTGATGCTCCACCCGGTCAAAGTCATACGGCGGGTTGAGAAACAGCATATTGACCGATTCCTCAGCCAAAGTGCAGGCTTCCCAGGCCGTTTGTTGAACCTTGTCCATTACCTTTGCCGCTTGTGCAGCGCGGGTGTAGGACAGTTCGGCTCCCCAGGTTTGGCAATTCAGGGCAGCGCCCAGGATGGACGCAGCCCGGCCTTCACCGCAGCAGGGGTCCAGCAAGCGGGATTGGCCGGCTTCTGCCAGTTGCGGTTGGATGTAGGTCTTGATGACTTCCACCACCGCATCATGTGTCGGGTAAAAACCCGCCTTCTCAATCGCGGGTATTCTCATGTTGTTGCCTCCTTTGTGATAACAGAAGGAGGCGCAGTTCTCCCCCGTCAGGGGATTGTGCGCCCCCTTCGGGGTGAATTGTTTTTGCTTGTTGTGTTTGGTTACGCTACTACGATCTTTCCTTCTTCCAGCAGCGTTTCAACCAGGTGATTCCAGTCAGCGTTCAGGTTGATGAGTATGCCGGCGATGCAGTCACCACCGACGGTCAGCTTGCGAACAAACCGGGTGAGTTTGGCTGCCTCCCAAAGAGCATCGGCCCATTCGGGAACAATGGGAATTTCCAGTGCTTCATTCAAGCGGGAGATAAACTGCCGCTTGATTTCGGCTGCCGGATTTTCAGCGCCATCAGTCCCGCGAAACACGAGCAAGCTGATGGTGTTGTCGTCCGGCGTCCATTTCCCTGGCAATGCCTGGTGAGCGATAAACGCGCTATGGTGCGAGGAATACTCCGGCATGGGTTGCCACACCTGTTCGTACTTTGGCAGCGGATAAAACGATACCGGGCTGCCGTTCACCTCCATGTAAAAGGGCTTCCCCTGCACCATCGTTGCTCGCAGGGACTCGATACCAGTTTTATGCCCCACTACACCGAGATAGTGAAGGAACGAGTTATCCTCGTAAGCATAACCGGTCACAGCTAACCGGACCTGTCCGTTCATAACAACCGGGACCCCATTACTGAAAGGTTTTGACGCCGCTTCGGGGTCGGGGATCATCTCGATGCGCCAGGCCCAGTATCCCGTATTCAGGCGATATAATTCGCCGTTAATCTCGTCCAGGATATGGTCGAGACGGTCGAAAACGTTCACGCCCGTGAACGTGATGATCGTATCGCCTGTTGTGATGGTGGCGACGCGCGTCGCTTGGTCCAGCACCACCTCCACTTCCTTCGGAGCGCGATAATCTTCGATGACTTTCGGCAGCTTTTTATCTTGTGCCGGCGAGTATCGGTATTGGCCGTTGCCAGCATTGGCGTAATCCAGATACCCGATGATTTCGCCGTTTTGAGTGGTCATAGCAAAATCATGGCCGGGATACCTGGTAGTCTTGCCGATCTCGTGCGATTCTGGCAGGTGGAATGGGTTGTTCCCGTAAAATAAAACCAGGTTAAAACCGAGTTCCATCATCCGGCGAATCCCCTTAAGCTCATTCCGCGTGTAGCTCGACATTTCATAGCTGGGATTGCTCATGTATGTTTCCTCCTTCTGATTCTGATTGAGATTATTCGATTTCTCGGCGCTGCACCCCATCCCGCGCAGCCAGGGCTTCAATGGTTTGGGGGAAGTCAGGGACCATTGCCCCGATGGTGCGCAGGTTTTCCTGTGCGCACTCATCGCACAGGGCATACTCGCCCACTTTCAATGCCGGCGATACGGTAATGTGCCACCCACACACCTGGCAGGTGAATGGGGGATTTTCGACCCATTTGTAGATGCTCAGGGCGTTGATCGTTGCCCTGAACGCGGCATTTTTCTTCCCTGTGTGATGCTTTGCAATTCGTTCTGCAAGCACCATGCTGCTGATCCGCTCCCCCCGCTGAACGAGAAAAGCATAGCTAGCAGCAGCCATTTCAACAAGCTGCCGGCCTTTGGCAGCAGAGTGGCCGGTGATGGATACCTGGCCCATCCAGTCTTTCGAGATATAGATCATTTTTCCTCCTTTTTGGAATTTGGCGTCAAGATGTCAATCTTGACTTGGATGGTGTTGGTGGTATTGACGGCATTCTGGCAGGTGGTCATTTCGTTTCCCGTCAGGCAAGCCGTAACAAAATCGTTGGCCGCTTTTCGTGCAGCGGCAGGATCGCCTTCTTCAATTTCCACCAGCAGGCGCACGGTGGCCGCATAAAAGCGTTTCATTGTTCCTCCTTGTTATGAGTTTGATTGAATTGGTTTCTACTTTGGCCCCGCTTCCGCAAGGCATCCAACTTAATTTCTTTGCGCTCGGCTTTCACAGAGCAGCAAACAAAAAACACAAACCTGGTTGTTTGTGCCTTTTGTTTATTGCCCTGATGAGATATTCCCCGCCTGTTATGAGCAGGCGGGGAATGAAATTGGGGTTGAAACTTACACAATAATCTCCCTGGGACAGACTTCGTGGACAATAGCGTCCGCGACCCGTTCAACCGCTAAGAAATTTGCCCTCACGTTTGGGGGCAGTCTAAACGCTTTTCGCGCTTCGACCTTAGCATTTTCCGGCGAGCTTGCCGTAATGGTGGCGAAGTATGCCCCATTACACCAGCCGCCTTTTTGCGCCGGCAATTGAAAGACGCAAGTGTATAGTCCTCCTGGACGTTCAAACCAGGCCGCAACTATTAGTTCGTCGTGCTTCAATTCCTGTGCGCTAACCTGGTTCTTCATTTCCCATCCCAGCGACGCAATATGTTCTCTAGCGGCGTTCATGGCCGCCGAACTATCGATGTGCGCGCCGTGGTAGAGGAATATGTCGCTACGCCCTGTTTGTGTTCGGATATTGAATAGAATAACAAAGAGTGACTTTTTCATAGTAGCCCTTAAACGATATTCTCTTCATCGAGACTGCCGCCGTCTTCCAGTTCCCCCAACTGAAATTCCAGCACCTCAATGGCCTTCCCCAGAGAGGAAGATGCAATCGAAAGGTCGGCGTACAGCCCCAACGCCACCTCGCCCAACTGGGCGTATTCAATTGTGTCATCAATTTCCTTGAGTTCTTCTTTCAAGGATTCGATGATTTCGCGGAGGCGCTGGACAGTTAATGGTTTTGCCATCTTTTTTCTCCTTTTATTTATGGCGCTACACCCCGCCAGCCGGCAGGGTGTAGCAATTTGGTTTGTGTTTGGTGGCGCTACGGGTTACGGCACAACAAAACCGACACCCTTACTTGTGTCAATTTCATCGTTGGCTTCCAGCGTGTAAAACGTAATCCGTTTCTGTCCATCCCGCAGCCAGATGTTCAGGGCAAAGCGGCTGCCTTGCACCCAATCATCCTCCGGCCAGGGTTTATCGCCAACATACTTTTGGGCATATTCGATGATTTCGCTTGCCGTTGGGAACAACAAGTCGACGAAAGCCGCATCAACCGACACAGGAGCGGGGAGGTCGTCCCCTTTCGTCAGCGCCTGCCGTAGTTCTTCGCTGGTGACGGAGATCGTCTCCCCGTCGGCAGCGCAAGAAGCAAAGGGGTGCGCTCGAATGTATGCGTACCCAGCTTCGATAACAAGCTGGGCGAACACGTCATTCGGGAGACTGGGGAACAGGGCATGGATCTGTTCGGCAGGTGGCCGAACAACGATTTCCCGGACGACCAGGCTCCCGGTTTCTTCGTCCACGCTTTTTTCTACAAGTGCCATCTGTTCCAGCACCCATTCGATCTCGGCCCCTGTAAGCCGGAGGGTGATCTTTGACGGTAACGAGTTCAGGATTTCGTCCGACCCATTCTCCATCGAAAGATCGAACTGATACCGGCGGCCTGTGAGAACCGCAGCCCGTTCTGCCTGTTCGACAAAATCACGCAGGGTCAGTGGCAAGTCCGTATTCTGCAATGCCGGCTGATCCGAGAAACCGACAAACTCGTGCTGATACCCGTCGCTGATGTCCAGCACGGGAATATCAGTCCATTGAGTATTGAACTGGCCGTTGGGCCAGACTGCCTTCAACCGGCGGTCTGCTTCCTCAAACGTGATTCCGCCTTCGGTGAGAAAACCAATTGTCGCTCGCAACTTATCGTTGCTAGCGAAACGATATTGATATTCAAGGTAAAACATGTTTCTTTCCTCCTTTTATTTTAGAAATACACGCCCTGCATCCGGCGGTAAAGCTGGATGGTCAGGTTGACATCGTTGGCGACGTATTTGCGGAGCATCGCCCGATCCATTTCGCCCACCATGCTGCCATCCAGATCAGGCAGCGGATTGGGGATGCCGTACCGCTTGCAGACCCACTTCAAACCCCGCGAGCGATCCCAGTTATAGAGAACGCCCATCAGGTCGAGGATGGGTTGTGTTCGATACTTCGCCGGCGAGATTGCCGGCAGCCCCAACAGACCAGGTTTGACTGCGAGGGCAAAGCTCCGGCGCTGGAGCATCGGCAGGTCAAAGCCGATGATGTTGTAGCCGGCAGCGTAACCGCCAGTTTGCACCATCGTGTGCCAGAACTTCGTCAGCAGGGTAGCCTCGGTTGGGGTTTCTTCGTCACCCACCAGATAGGCGCAGATGTTGTCTGCATCCAACGAGGGGTCGCGAACATCCACAACCGCCAGGCCAATTGCGGTGATGTTTGCCGTATCAGGGTCCAGGGCAGCGTTTGCAAGCTGCTCGGCCTTCTTCTCGGCAATCGCCGCAGCGACTTTTTCGGGGTCTTTCAGATTTCCCGGCGCTTTCGGTTCCGGCAGCGCAGCCACCGCACCCAGGTCAGGCGCGGTTTCGATGTCAAAGATCAAAAGTTTATCGTTCATGTATCCTCCTTGTGATTTGAAATAAATCCCTCACAGGCAGACAGGCCACCTGCGAGGGATTGGATAAGACAGTGTTCGCCAGCGTTTAGTCGTCGGCCAGGAGTGTACCAGTCACCTTTGCCCCGGAGATTAGGGCATTCTCCAGATTGGCCCCGGTCAGGTCGGCATTCTCAAGATCTGCATCAGACAGGTCGGCATTCTCCAGGTTGGCCCCGCACAGGATGGCCCCGGACAGTCTGGCCTCGGTTAAGTTCGTGCCAGACAGATCGGCACCGGTCAGATTTACACCGCGCAGGTCGCAGCTTGACAGGTCAGCACCGGACAAGCTGGCACCGACCAGGTTAACGCTGCGCAGGTCAGCACCCGCCAGGTTCTGACGCGCCAAACGCCGCCGCTCGACCAAGTATTCCTCGGTCCCGGCGAGAATGATGTTTTCAGCACGGGCATCGGTGTCCAGCTTTTCAACCAGGGCCGCTATCTCCGCGTCAGTAGTCAAAGCGCCGATACCGATTTCCTCGTCGTTCGTGTTACCCACCCAGTCGCCAGCGGTCCAAAGGGCCACCTTGCTTTCCGGCAGGGCCGCCAGTGCATCCAGAAGTTCCTGGATGGCAGCCTCAGCGTCCTCGGTCAGTGTGCCGACGACGTTGTTGTAGTACAGGGTTTTCCCATGACCGGCGTGGATTCGCTCGACCAGGGCAACCGCCTCCTGGCTTTCCAGGTAGGCACGGGCAGCTTTTTCGTCCGGGCGCTCGAACAGGGCATAGGTGAGCGTCAGCCCATTGGCTTCATCAACCGGAGCAACCCCGTCGTCGTACTCCTGGTCAACCTGGTAATCACCGTTCTGAAAGATACTCAGAATGGTGAAAGACGCTTGACCCGCAGCCTTGTGGTACGGGTCGAGGACGGGATTCGTTTCGCACTTAATCAAATTAGGCATTGTTTTCTCCTTTTTTATTGATTGGTTTCCAGCCGAAAGCCCACAAAGGCTTGGGCCGAGGAGTCGCCGCGATACAGGAAGTCATCAGCCCATGCTTTGGCTTCCTCGCGGGTGACAGGGACGGACGCACCATCGGGCAGTTCCCGCAAGATCACGGTGTATTCGTTGGCAAAATACCGCTCGTCGTCGCGGTCAAGCTCATACTCGCCTTTCATCAGGAAGGCGATCAGAGCTTCCCGCCGGCGTTCTTCGTGCACCACCGGATTGCCCGTTTCCCATCGCTGGAGGGCAGGAGAGCGCATTGCCTTCTGGATTTCTGCGGGGATGTTAGTTTCGGACATCCCGTTCACATAAAGCATCAGAGGGCTGTATCGCGTGTGCTCAGCGACAAGGGTTTCGTCCACCATGAGGGCGAAGCCCTCATAGCAGTCGTCCTCCTCGAAGCCATCCACCAAGTCACCCTCCTCGATATGCCAATCAAAGCGGCAACCGCAGTTACTGATTGGCACCACCTGGAAGTTTCCAGCTTCCAGGCTTTGGATAACCTTTTCGAGTTCCATGTTTCTCCTTTCTTTTTTACGCCGGCTGCACCAGGCACCACCGGCCACGTTCAATATTGCGAAAGTGCGGGCGGGTCTGTAATTCCCGACGCACAATCGCCTGCCAATCCACGCCGTTGGCGCTGGATTGCTGGACCCGTTTGTGTTCCTGCAAGCACTCATAGAGCGCCGGCAGGTCCGCTTCGCCGCCCAAGTTTTCCAGGCCGGCGTACACCAGGCTTTGCCAGGTCGCGCCAGCCCAACGGCGGGTGTCCATTTGCTTTGGCTCGGTCACGCGCAGCGGAACAATCCAGGCATCAGCCTTTTTGGTCACGATCAGGTATTCGGTGACAATCGCCACAAAATTCCCACCGCTGTACGTCCGATTATTGGATACCATGTTGTGCTGGGCCTTTACGATGAAGGCATCAGGTGTCCCGTACCAGCGCATGTCGCGCTGGATCGGATAAAGCGTCCCTTTCCTTCTCACGTCACCAACCAGCACGGCCAGTCGCCCGCCGCGCTTTAGGGTTTCGTAGATACGAAAGGTTGCCTCATTCAACGCCTTGAGGAACTCGCCGTAATCCTGGATGAGTGAGAGGTCGCCAGGATTGCCGGCTCCCCCCCACTGACCGCCTGGGCCAGAATACTTGATAATGTCCCAGTACGGCGGGTGCCAGAAGGCCATATCAAACCCGGAGTATGGCGGTTCACTTTCAAGCACGTTGTACCCTTGCGCCAGGTCGCTGAAAAAGCCAGGGACTTTCATGGATTGCGCTACATCCCGGCTCGTTCCAGACCCGATGGCCGGGTCATAGAACAGACGGGGCTTGTAGTGTTCAATCAAGTCTTGCACCAGCCGGGGTGAGCAGTTGCCCCGAAAATCGGAGCGCCCGCCCTCACCCCGATTGGGGTAAGAAACCAGGCTGGTGAGCGTCATGCCGTCACCTCGACTTCAACCTCGGCTTCAACGATGCCTGCTGCCTGTTTTAGCCATCGCGGACCAATCCGCATATAGTTTTTCAGGCAGAACAGGGCATATTGGAGGTGTTTTTCATCAACGAAATAGACCTCGGTGAGCAGAATGTTGATTGCCCGCAGATATTCAGCCAGGCGGGTTTCGTCTGGCTGGCTGCGGCCAGCCGGGATGCCGGCTTTTGCCAGCAGCGCATAAACATCTGACGCTACCTGGGTATTTAGCTGCATATCCACCGGCGTCAGCGGCCAGGTGAACGGCAGATAGCCCAGGGCAGCGGATACACGGCGGGCAGCAGCATACTGGATATGGGCGAAAATCGCCCAAAGCTGCTCATCCGCGATTTTTCCCACCTGGCGATCTAAAATCACCAGGGCGGGATTCTTCTGGTATTTCTCCATCGTTTGCATGTTTCCTCCTTCTATGAATTTCGATTGGTTTCTACGTTGGCCCTGCTTTCGCAGGGTAGCCAACTGGATTCAAAAATCACGCACGGTCAGCCTTTGTTATTGACCCTTCTCAGGCATCAATAAATGGCGTTTCCGCATGTGATTTTTAAGTGGCAGGGCGCAGTCACGAACTGCCTGTGCGCTTTACGCAGCCTGCACTTTGGGTTCTGTTTTTGCCAGAACAACAAATTGACACCGCCAACCTCGCGGTTAGCGGTGCGGATTCAATGTTCTGACAACTGCTGCGCTTTCAGCGGCAGACAGTAATTTTGGATGGGTGAACAAGCCCGTAGTCAAAGTCTGGTGGCCGGCCAAAGATATACGACTTTTCCCCCCGGTATCCCTTTCGGTAACGCCGCACCAGTGCGTCGAACTCAATCCGATCCCCAGGTTTCAAGGGTGATACCGCTTTCAGGTTTTTATCCTCAACAAGCCAGAGATGGTGTGAGATAAACGCCCCTGTTTCAACATCCCGGACACGCGACAGGAGCAAGGTTACAAGGCTGGCGTCAGGCTCGTGGGGAATGGGTGGCCTTCTGCCGTACCGCTCAAACCTGGCAACAAAGCGCCGCCTCTCGGACTCATAATCCATCAGCGATTTGCGTTTATTTTTTCGCATAAGCCTCGCTTTCTGAAACAACAGGAGGGCTTATTAGGCCCTCCTGTACGTCTCTAAAAAGGTTTATTAGATGTCGTCGCCGCAGTCATCGCACGGCTCGTCTGGCTGATCATCAATCGCGCCGGACGAATTTTCATAGATGTCCGCAAAGTCGTCGCCACCATCGGGACCAAAGAGATTGCACTCCCGGTCCTCGTAGGGGCCGCCAATGCAGTCATCCCCACCGCCACCGCCGTTCACCCGGTCCTCGTACCCGGCTTCCAGGTAGGCGTCAGCCGAACATGCCGGGCATTTGCAGTCCCGGCGGTGTTCCAGGATTTCGGCGGTTTTGTCGGAGGTCTCGGTGTAGCGGCTCCCATTCGGGAACTCGCCATCCGGGAACTCCGGTGACTCGCGCTGGGGTCCGTACTTTTCCAGCAGTTCAGGAATTTTATCTTCGATCGCTGCTCGAATCGCTGTTTCCCACAAGTCGTTATCA
Source organism: Anaerolineae bacterium (assembly GCA_013314735.1). GTDB lineage: Bacteria > Chloroflexota > Anaerolineae > Anaerolineales > Anaerolineaceae > SpSt-1165. The sequence continues at coordinate 1,070,909 of JABUFD010000002.1, read as the reverse complement.
GTCGCGCATTCAAGCGCACATTCGATTTTTTCCAATAGGTATTCCAATTCTTCATTCGGAACATCCAGTGGATTGAGGCCCTCTTTGGCGAGGAACATCATCACCTGTTCTGACAACGATTCCCAGGACAAAGAAACTAGCGGGGCATTGAGATCGCGCCCGGTTGCAGCTACCTTTTCCTCAAAGGCTTTCACGGACGCCGCCATTTCAAACTCGGCGGCGAGAAAAAGATTTTCGTAATATGCGTCGTTCATTTTTTGTTTTCCTCCTTCTTTAACAGAATTTCCAGCGCAACCTGGATTTCTTCAGGTGCGTCTTCTAATGTGATCTGATTGGCCTTGACCGCATCAATGTAATCCTTCTCGTAATACGCAGCTTCTTCGGTGTTCCGCTCACCAAACAGCCAGAACGTGTAGTGCGCGTATTCGATGGGATCATCGGGGAGCAGGTCATACTTCCAGCACTCCTCAAAGGTCAGCGGTTGGGAATACTGCACCCAACCGAAAACCGAGAGGGTAAAGCCGGCGCTCACCTGTTCGTCGTAAAACATATAACCCGAATAGAAGGCCGCGTAACCTTTCGGCACGGCCTCCCATCCGGGGCGAGAACGCATCCAGTATTTAGGCATTTGATTCTTCTGGGATGGCGATACTTGCCAGCGGGATGCCGGCTTCCAGTTTCAGCGCATTCCCCAAATCGCACAACTGCTGCCCCAACCAGGTCAGCCGGCCTTCGGGGGCATACTTTCCCATTGCCGTTTGTATTTGCGGGATCAGCCGCCGGACGGCGACATATTCGGTTGAGTACCCGTACATCATGTACTCAACCGCGCCCTCGACCAGCACCTGCGCGACAACCGGCATCAGGGGTGCCAGTTTATCCGCGTACTGCTCAAACGCTCCCGGATTGCTCAGGAGCGCATAAAGGGCTTCACGCCGGGGAGTCGCAAACTGATCTTTGCAGTTCGCGAACTCATCCATCAGTTCGTCCATTTCGGCCCGTTGGAGCAGCCCTTGCAGTTTGTTCAGCCACCGGAAGGCCACCGTCACCGGCAGCTTGCTTTCCGGTTTTCCCGCGCCGCACTCCGGGCAGGTTGCGTTACGCGTTAACGTAATAAGACCTGACTTTTGCGCGCAGGCCGGGCAAATCCAGATTTCCGCGCAAACAAGACTAAAATCCTGTGTTTCAAGAACAAGATGTATCACTGTATCCTCCTTATATAAAATAGCGCAGGGGGCTTTTACACCCCCTGCTTTGGTTTTGATTAGTTGAATCCCAAGCCGCGTTCTTTTAAACTCATGTAGCGACCAGGGCTGCCGACAATCACATGATCCAGCAGGTCAACATCCATCTTTCGGGCTGCTTCGTTCAAGCAGCGCGTCAGATTGACATCTTCCGGGCTGGCGGTTGGATCGCCCGATGGATGGTTGTGCGCCAGGATCATTGAGGGCGCGTTAAGCCGAATACAGGGGCGCAAGACCTCTGCAATTCGGACATTTGCGGAGTTTACCGATCCGACATAGATTACCGGCGTCTCCATTACCTGTTTCCGGGTGTTCAGCACTATGACGACCAGACGCTCATGGTCCAGACCTTCCAGCACCGGACGCAAGACCATGTAGGCACTGGATGGGCTGTTGATAACCGGTAACTCCTCGCCTGTCGGCTCCATCAGCTTGCGCGCTAAAGCGAGGGCCGCTTTCAGCCGCAGCGCGGTTTTCTTCCCCGTGATCGCGGAGATTTCGTTTGGATGCGCTTGCGCTAACTGTTGGATGGTGCTAAACCGTTCCAGCAGACGTTGAGCGATCTCAAACTGTTTCTCACCGCCCACAATCACCGACAATAACTCAGCCAGGGTACAGGCATCCGGGGTAGCGGCAACCCGGAACGCCGGCTGCTCCCGCAGGGAGAGCATTGATTTGGGTTTTATGATCTTGTAGGTTTTGTCATCCAGCAACCCAGGCTGGATGCACACTGTATTCATTTGTTTCCTCCTTTCATTTTTAGAAACAGCGGACGCTCCTTTTTTTGAGAACGTCCGTTTTCTCTACTTCTGTTTATGCCGTCGGGTCATAGCCAGTTTCCTGGAAAACCTTCAAGCTGATCTTCCCGCATTCCTCAGCGGTGACGACTTCATCCCGACGCACGCCTTCATAGACGCACTTGCCGGTTTCGTCATAGACCGGGGGGAAGAGCCAGGGATTCTCGGCCAGGCGTTTTTTGATCCGCTCGGCCTTCGCATCGAGAAAGTGGCGCAGGCCACCATTCTCGCAGCGCCAACCATAGCGTTTCCGTCCCGCATCATCCCGGTCCAGCCAGTTCTTATCCACGACGGTTTTACCGCCGCAGATGGGGCATAAGAACACGGGATCAGGGGGACGCCGGCCACCTGAACGCAGGTATTTGGTAACTGCTGCGATATGGGCACATTTCGGCTCGCCGCACGAGCAGACCTTTTCCCGCGTAACGGTTGAAAATGCCGTTTCATCCCAGAGTTTGACATGGTATTCAAACCCTGAAACAAAAACGACATCTTCTTCTAGAAGCAGGTTTCTGACAGCAACCATTCCTTCTCCTTGCGCCGTGCCTGGCGGCGCTCCATCTCAGCACGTTTCAATTCCTCGCGTTCGTTGGCGAGGCTGAAATCGCGCTCGGCTCCCTTTGCGCGCTTTGCGCGCTTCTCTTCCCGGCGAATACCGCGAATAAGGGTTGTATTGGTGTTCATCGTTTTTTCTCCTTGTGAAAGATGTGAAAGAATCGAAGATTGGTTTCTGGATCAGCCCTAACGGGCGTCCGACTTAATTTGAAAACCGGCATCCAATCGGATGACCGGCTTCAGGTAGCGGGGGTTGGACTCGAACCAACGCCTTCCAGGGTATGAACCTGGTGAGCTTGCCGCTGCTCTACCCCGCAGCGTGGACTTCTTCTGTCCGGTAAGCCCGCAAACACTTGCTTGTGGGCTTGCAGGACAGCCCCTACTTTCGCAGGGGACTGTCTGTTTTTTCTAGGATGCCAGACGGATAACCCGGCTGGCAACCGGGACACCTTCGATGCCGACGTAAAGCCGGCCAATGAAGATTCCCCGGCGCTGCCGGCGGACTCCGTAAGCGTGGTCGTCCCATTCCGCTTGCGAGCGGTAGGGCGGCCACCAGGGTTTCTCCACCCAGGCCAGCACAATCAGCAGGGGTTTAAGTCCCCACCGAATCTGCTGGTCGAATGAAAAGATGTTTGGGATTCGCAGGATGAACCGCTTCTTCATTGGTCAATCATCCTTGCGAACATAATGTCCCTGCGGGTTGCCTGATTCATTCACCCGCACCTCGATGGGGTTTGGCGCATTGTGCAAAATCCCCGCTTTTTCAGGGGGTAGATGCAAAATGCGTTGGGCTTCCAACAAGGTCCGTTCCAGGGGGTGTTCCTCATATTCGCTGTATTCGATGCTGCGCGTGACGGGAATTTCGTCCCATTCACGCGTATCACCGAATGTACGGACGCGGATCTCGTAAGTCATGCGCGAGCGTGTGCCATTCCCCAACCGACTGGGAGCAGCCCGATAATGACCTTGCGTTGAATCCACAAGGTTATATCGGACTTCTACAATCCGGTTGTCCTGGGCGGTGTCCCGGTCAATGATCCAACTGGCGGCCAGGTTTCCGATGGCAATGCACTCGGTGTCCGTGTGGTCGCCGCAGTACAGGCTATAAGAAACGGGAATTTCTTCCCATCTCTGTTTCTCGTTCTGCCGGCGAACTTTGATTTGGATCTTCGCCGGCCATTCTGCGGCACCGACGATGTTCATCCGAAGATGCCACAGATTTCCGTGCTTGGGGTTATCTGGATTGCTCCAGTCCCCCATCAGACGGTCCACTTCCTGCCGGACGCGAACTTCGGCAAGGAATACCAGTTTGTTCGGTTCGTTGGGCACCAGCGCCGGCTGGTATGCGTAAAGCATTCCAACCTCCGGGTCCCAGGAGACCCGCCAACTTGGTTTTCCGGGGCGTCCGTTCATGGTCCAGTTATAGCCAAAATCCACTTCTGGGTTAGGCATTGTTATTACCTCCTTGTTTTAGTTTTTTACGACAGGCCGGGCAGGTTACTGCATCCAGCCCTTCATCTGTTTCAATCCAGCCCACCGAGAGCCGGCCTGGTCGCTTCCCGCAAAGCGCAGGATTGAGCCAGTCGCCCCAATGACCGTCGGAGAATACCGCATGAATTACACGCCCCGACTGGTCGGAGCCAGTGCGACACCGCCCGGATAACCGGGCGGGACGATATTCACTGACAGGTGCAGGACGTGGGGGATCGGGTTCAACGACCTTATCTGCTGGGGAATCATTGGCATCAACACCGCCGGTTTCAGCAAGCAGATATTCGAGAACAGATTTGAAGTTCATCCCCCGCTCCTTTTTTAGATCATCGGGAAGTAGATTTCTTCTTCCTCGATCAGCCGTTCCAGGCGGGAGCAGAACTTGATGGCGTTCTCGTTGCGGGGGTCGGTTGGGCACGGCATCGCCGCACACAACTTTGAGATATTGACCATGACCGCAACGAAAGCCCGCACCACGCTTTGCTGCAAGGTGCGGTGGTGTTCCAGCAGCGCTTTCGCCAGGCGCAGGTTGAAGTCTCCCATCCCGTATTGGTTGTACACATTCGCCAAAATCCCGGCCAGGTGTTCAGGCTGGAAGTTTGAGCCATGCGTGAGGGCGTACACGGAGATTTCCGTGCCGTCCTCGAGAATAATTTTATGGCTATCAATTTCAGACATCTTGTATCCTCCTTCTTATTGATGAGCCACAAGGCGGGCTTTGCAACCCGCCTTGTTGGCCCGGTTATTTGATCTTGATCGCCGGCATGGGGACGCCGGCAACGTGGAACAACCACGTCACTTTCTGCCGCGCCCAGAGCAGGTCAGCCGGGCGGTTGACGTAAGCGCCTGCATCTCGCTGAATCAGGTATCTTTGATCCAGTTCGCGCAAGGCTTCCGCTGCCGTTGTTAGGAGCAGGTGTGTGATTTCGTCATCACGCATCTCAAACTCAACAACAGCGACCAACGTATAGGGCCGGCACTGTCCAGTGGTCGGTGCGGTGATTTTCACCCGATCCCACCCTGCCGGATGATCGTCCGGGGTGGCAGCAATTTGAAAACCGCTTTGACCAGGAATGTAGCAAGCCTGGCTGCCTGGATTGTTGTAAACATCCAGCCGGCGGGCAATCTGCATCACTGGCCGCAGTCTAACGGTATCAATCATTCCTGCTCCACGACCCGGATTTCAGGCATGGGGACGCCGGCCTGTTGGAACAGGGCAAAGGTTTGTTCCTTTGCCCAGAACACATCCAGCGGGCGGTTCCGGTAGGACGCCGGCGCGGTGTACACGCCTTTGTTCGTGTCCCTATCCCGGCAGGCATACGCTTCTGTGCAAAGGCGCAGGTGGGTGATTTTGTCACCTTCCCATCCCCAGGACACTGAGGCAACATATTCGCAGGGCTTTGAGAAAGCCCCTGCGGACATGAGCAGCCCTTCCCACCCTTGCGGGTGGTTGTTGAGCGTACACCAGATTTGGAAGCCCCCTGATCCTCGCTCGTAGATTGCGGCGGGTTCAGGGTTCGAGGCGATGTCCAATTTGCCGGCCAGTTTAAGGACCGGCAACATGCGCTTGTGTTCGGTTGCTTCTGACATGCTTGCCTCCTAAAAGCTGCGAAGGGGCATGAGCAGGTATTGCCATCCCTCAACAGACGGCAGTTTCCAGATTATCGGACCCGGTGCGCCCTCCTGTGGAGGGTTCAGGCCAACAATCACGGTCCCCGATGCACCAATCTGTGCAAGGGGAACGAGATTGACATTGAACGACACTTCCACCCCGTTCATTCCCTCGACACTGATCGGTGTGACTTCGGTTGAGGTTGCCCCCACTTCGGCCACTTCCGACTCAACGACTGCTTTCAAGTCGTTGATCTTCAGAGTCACTTTTGGAAGTTCATCCGATTCGCGGGCGATGACACGGGCGGTTTTCAATGCCGCTGCCAGCGCACCATCAAACGTAAGTTTCGTTTTGCAGGTGCGGGGGACGAGCGCATGCCAGTCCGGGAAGTTATCGGCCTGGCGCAGCGCGAAAACATACCCGTTAAAGTTGTTTTCGTTTTCATCCCAGTTCCAATGGAAGATCGCCCGGTTGCTGATAACAGTAAGGGCCACGTTGCCATGCTGGATTGCCAGGCAGTTGGCAATGGCCGGTACAGATGCAATCGGAAGCGTGAACGCCGTTGAGAACGCCTCTGGCGTTGTTGTTCGGGTTGTGTACACCGCCATCCGAACACCGTCGGCAGCCACAAAAGATACGCTGCCACCATGTTCGGGCATGATGCGGACTCCAGATAGATACGGACGCGCCTCATCTTCCTTTGCCGCAGCAAAAGCGACCATGTTAATCGCCTTTGCCATTTCAGCGCAGGTAAAGTGAGTCGTGGTTGTCGCGGCTGCGCCGCAGTCAATCAGGGGGATCAGTTCCCCCCCAACGTTCTTGATTGTGGATTTACCGGTTTGGGTTTTGACGCCCAGTCCAGCTTTTTCGTGGACAAGCTCGATCTCATCACCGCTGGCGCTCACGGCGTCAAGCAGTGTTTTGGCCGGCAGCTGGTAGGAGCGGGTTTCGCTGCTTCCAGGAGCCGGGATTTCCATATGGATACCCATTTCCAGGTTCGTTGCCTCAATGATGAGGCTGGCCCCGTTGAACATCAGGCGCATAAGCGTCATCTGCTCAAGGGGCAACCCCTCTTTTTCGACCATAAACTTGCCGGCGAATGCCGCCGCCGTTTTAAGGGCGGCAAGCAGGGGGTCTTTGGCAAACTTGATGCCCATCTGTTTTCCTCCTTCTTTGAAGTTGAAATTTGAATTTGTAAAGCTCCCCGCCCGGTAAAGGGCAGGGAGCTTGTTCAGTTGACTCAATCAACGTTGACGAGAACACGGGATTTCCCATTGCGGGATACCCACGCTTTCTCGCCGCCGTGATCATGGTGGGGCAATAGAAAGTGGACACACTCGCCACGCTTTCCAATCCACCAGATCTCATCCCGCAGGCTGTCTTTGATTTCCACCACCAGGGTCTTGCCGGGGTTTTGGAGCGCCCAGATATAGGCGTCCTGCTGCCACTTCGAGCTAATCCGGGAGGTGTACTTTCGCAGATATGCTTGACGGGTCATGCTTTTGCCGGTCATGTACGATTGACCAGATGCGATCACGGCTTCCCATGACGCAAACCGGTCCTGGTTTTCGTCAGAGAGGCCGCTAATCGGGGTATCTTTGACGGACACGCGGCAGTGAGGGTACAGGCAGCACAGGTAAGCAGCCAGGTTGCTCAACGTGTTTGAGTTACTTTCTTCGTAGTCAAAAAGAGGGCGTAGAGTTGTTATCACGCCGGCACCTCCTCTTGCTGGTGCGAACCTTCGATGGCTTCAATCAATTCGATAGCCACTCCCCGGACCCGCTCCATGCAGCCCAGGATATCCTCTTTCCCGGCCTGCCAGAGCGCCAGGTAATTGGCGCTGGAGGAGGGGATGCCGAAGTGTTGGCAGACAACATGTGCTGCCGTATCGGCTTCGATCTCCCGCTGCTGCCGGGTGGTTTGCTCCCGTACCTCAGCCTTGCAATGTTCATACAGTTCGTGCGCCAGTTCATGCACGAATGTATGGCTGCCCGATTGGGGCAGTAGTTGGATCTTCCCGCCAAAGGAACGGCCTTCAGCGCCGTTCATCTCATCGTCATCCACGATTTCAACGGTGATACCCCGGCTTGCTGCAAACGCCGTAAGGCGCTGCTCAAAGTCAAGGTCTTTGGATCGTTCCCGCCATTCGGGTTCATCCGGTAAAGGATCACCCTCGGTTTGGGATACATCAAAGACGTACACCGTCGTAAAGTAGATGCGCCGGCGGGGAGCCGGCTGATCGCCTTCTTCGCTCGAAAGGGTACTCAGGAGGACCGTGCCTCCTTCGTAAGTCCGTTCACCACCTTCTTTGGAGTCTTCATCTTCTTTCGGCTTGTAAATCCGAGGGGCCAGGATAGCGATACCCTTTTCCCCTTTCTTTACACACCGATTGAATTTCTGCTGCCAGGTCCGGTAGCCGGCGACCAGGGTCGCTTCCGGCTTTTGGAGCCAGATGAGAATCTGGTTGTGCAGGCTGTATCGGTGAAACTGACTGACCGTTTTGAAGTAACGAGCCAGCGTTTCACTCGCCCGGACTTCATCGGTTTCAGCAGCCAGCGCAGCAATGGCGTCCGTGATGGACTGCATCAGCGCCTTGCGCTTCTGTTCAGCCTGCTCCTGCCAGTCTGTTTCGTTTGATCGAGATTTCCAGCCCTTCTTGGGCTGGGTCATCATGGTGGTGGTTGCGGCCATTGCGGTCATGCTTGCACCCCGCTTTCATCATCCTTATCTGTGTCCTGTTTCTTCTTGCAATCCGGGCAGCAGGCAGGATGATATTTGAGGTTGCAAAAACAAACCCCAAGTAGTTCATGCGCGCAGTTTTTCTCGTGGCCCCAATGGGCTTCATCGGGGTCCACAGGCTGGCCGCAGACATCGCACACAGGCCATTCATATTCATCATCATCCCCGTAACCAGGTGCGGTTCTGAACGGCTCCAGGATTACGGACGCAGAGACAGGCACCGGCGACACGTTGAAACCGGGGTGAATACCTCCGTTTTCGTCGCAGGGCCAGATATCAACCATATCTGATGATGATCGCACACCGTTAACCATTGGGATGCAGCACCCGTAACGGGGACTATCCCCGTCATAAGGCTGCTCCATGCGGTAGATCAGCGTGGCGCTCAAATACCGCTTTTCAGGCTGCTTTTCGGGCGCATCGGCAACCGGATCGCCGATGGTGGCGGCGAGGACTTTCATCGTCGCCGGCCCGGTGAGCCGCTTGCCCTCTTTGTCACAGGGCTGGATTTCCAGAGTGTCATCTGGACCATAAAACCCGCTTTGCAGCGGGATACCATATGCTTTTGTTATTTGGCTTTTTCCGCGATAGACCAGCTTGGAGCTAATATATCGCCCTCGATCAGTCATTGTTTCCTCCTTCTTTTCGTGATTCACGAGTATCGGGGACATACACGGGGTACGCCCCGGCCAATCCCGCCATTCCCGTGCCGCAGGCAATGATGCGCACGGCAGCGGGGCGTTCTTCTTCGACTTCCATGTACCCCCTCTTTGCCAGGGTTGTGGCGCGAGCGGGCTTGTACGGGGCAAAGCCGGCGCACTGGTCGTCCTGGTCCAGGAGCATCCAGGCCAGCCCGTAGCGGGTATTGACTGTCTTTGCCTTCACCGGTTCGCCGGCCAGCGTTTTCAGCACCGTGAACGGGTGCTTGCCGCCGGCGCGAACCAGCGCCGCCAGCATGTGATAGACCTGAATACTCAGGTCGTGGCATGCTGCCGACACAAAACAGTCATCCAGGTCGCCGCCGTTGCGATCCAGCATTTCACTGTTACGTCCGGCGGTTTCGGCGGCCATTTTCTCGTAATCCTCAGCAGTCAGCCGGGGATCGAGAAAGTAAAAGCCGTTACTTCCCATTGTTTTCCTCCTTCTAAGAGCCCCCCGCAGGTGAAGCAGTATGCTGCCTGCGGGGGATGAGTTCGGTTTGGCCTATCGCCGGGTTGCCCGGCTTTGGCCTAGAAGGGAATATCTTCGTCGTCGGTGACGGCGGGGGAATGCGGTTCGGCAGGAGCGCCATCATCGGCGTCGTTGCGATCACCCCGGCTGTCGAGGAATTTCACCTCGGCAGCGGTGATCTCAAAGGACGCGCCGGCGCTGCCGTCGTTGCGCTTAAACACTTTGGGACCGCCGGTGGCGGGATCGATCACCAGCCGGCCCTCAACCAGCACCTTGCTCCCTTTGTGCAAGTACTGGTTGCAGGCTTCAGCCATCTTGCCCCACACACTGACTTTGAACCAGGTAGTTTCCTTCTTCTGCGAGCCGTCTGCACCCGGATAGGTGCGGGTGGTGGCAATTGAGAAGTTGGTGACCGCCTGCCCGGAATTTGTATACCGCATTTCAGGATCGCGACCAAGATGACCGATGACTGTTACTTTTTGAAACATATTTTTTCTCCTTTACTTCAATCAAAATTGGGTTTGCAATTGAGCCGCTTTTTCAACGTTCCAGCTTTCCCAGGCCGCAGAGTGTTCCTCTTTGGCCTGGGGATGAACGCTTAAAAGCGGAGTGGTTGATTTACGCTACGCAGGATGGGCCGCAACCCAATCCCGCAAATCCTGTTTGCTGGCCGGCACCTTGCCTTCGGCGCTGAAGTAGCGCTCAAAGGCTTTCTTTTCGGCGGCAGTTTTTGCTTCGTCGTCGCCACCACCAAGCGAAGTCCCATCCCCGTACTTGTCAGGGAGGAACCCCAGGGATGCCAGGGCTTGATCAGCCGTCATCGTTGGGGCGGCAGCAGGAGCCGGATGGCCGTTGCCGTTGGTGTGTCCGTTGCCGTTGGCCGGCGCAGTGCCGCGTTCAAAGCGCACGAAAATGCGCTTCGGGACCTTGTAGGTCTTTTTCTCGGCGGCGGCAGCAGCAGCTTCGGCTTCGTCATACTTGGGGTTTGTCTTATAGACAAGCTGAACCCCACGATCCGAAACAGGGGTGACGTACTCCCGGTCTGTTTCGGCATCCTTGCCGCGCTCCAGGGGAGCATTGCTCGGATACACCTTGAAACGGCTCAGCGGGCCGAACAAGTCAATGAACTCGTTGACCAGATCAGGCTTGTCGCCATCCAGATACACGGACAGAATACGGAAGTTACCCCCCGCATAAATATCCATGACCGGAACAGAACCGCCACCGTCCTCAGCCTTGCGCCGGCGGACGATATGGGTCACGGTTTCGCGCTTTTCGCCTTCTTCCAGGCCAGGGAGATTCACCATGAACCCGGCGTCAATCAGCGCCGAGACATTGGTGAACATGGCTTGCGCCTGGGAAGGCCCCAAAAAGACAGGGGGAACGGGCAGCGTCACCTGGACGCCACCGCCGGCAGGGTGATACAGCTTCACCCACCCACCGCATAAATCAGAATTATTGCCATTATCCATGCTTACCTCCTTTTGAATTTGAGCTTGTTGGTCGGCCACCGTAAGCCGGATGGCCTCGATGTGCTTGCACCGGATAATGCCCCTATGACCCTGGTAGTCCGGGCAGGTACACGACCAGCGGCCTGCGGCGTCCTTGCGGACATCGTAGGGCTGCTTGTCGCCGTTCTGCACCAGCCAGAGGCCGGGGGCTTTGTTGACGATGCAAAATGCATTACTTTCCAGGGCTTCGCGCGCTCGTTCTGTGCGCTCGGCCTGTTGTTGTTCGGCAGTTGTGGTTGTCGGCATGATTACCGTCCAACGTACTGCCGAAAACGCTTATCCAGCCAGCGGTTGCGCATGGCGTGAACAAGCAGTACGGCGTTGTATGCCAACACCATCGCACCAATCCCGATCCCCAGGATGGTTGCCATTTTCTTTATCCTCCTTTCCTTCTCCTTGTGATTTTTTTGAATTGGTCTCTAAGTTGGCCCGTTTTAGGGCATCCGACTAAATAAAAAAAGCCACGCTAAACGATCCGCTTCTGCTAAAAAGCATCAGCGGGACTTGTTTTCGCGTGGCCTTTCATGTGCAGGCCGCAGGCTTGAACTGCGTGGGCGCCTTTACGCTGGCTGCGGTTGTCCCCACCGCTTGATTACCGGCAGCATGTGCCAGATAAACAAGCGATGGGGATGATTGGTTAGATTTTTCGGCCTTTCTCCGCACGCTGCTCAAACTTGTCGGCAGCAGCCTGGATAATTAACCGAGGGGTAATCAGGGCATAAAACGCCCAAAAGAATGAGAATGATTGAGCCAGGTAATAACCCACATCTCCCCATTCTTCTTTTATCTCTGCCGAGTTCTTAGCCATCAAGACTTCGGCAAATTCACCCCGTTTCCAGCCCACAATGGGAGAGTCGGGGAGGGAGCGGTCACGCCGCTCTTGCAAGAGAAGTTTTCGCAACGCTACCCACTTTGATGTAGGAGCGTGCGCCTGGTTTTCTGCAATCTGCCTGGCTGCGGCCTGGAGCCGGGAGCGGAGATCAGAAACGCCAAGATATTTGAACAACCAAAAGACGAAAACGGTCAAAATTGGCAAGCCAACAATCGCTCCGATCTCGACCATCCGGGTTGCGACGGGATCTAAATCACCCCACGCGCCTAATAGCGCGCCAGCCATGCAGCCGGCCAGTATCAGACTCCAATTGTTGGCGATTTTTGCTCGGCTGGGGTTCTTGATCTTGTTGTAATAATCATCCAAGATGATGCAAACAAAAACCCCGGCGACACAGACCAGGAAGATTAAATTCAACCTTGCCTCGGCTGACTGAATCATCGTTTTATCTCCTTCTCCTTGTAGGGCATCGCTGCCCAGGTAAATACGATGGTCAAGACGCTGAACATCACGCCGTTACCAAATGACATGCCGTAATTGCCACGACACCACGACACTTGATCTATCGTGATGGCAGCCATCAGAAGAAATACGGCCATTGGGAACCAATATTTTTTTATAAATCTGATTATTTCTTTCATCCTTCCTCCTATGTTTTTTGAGGCAGTTTTCTTTTCTTGGTACTGCCAAACCTCAATCCGTTGGTCCGCACGGATACGGGGATGCGGCATCTTTGATGGCACCGCTCTGCTGATCCCGTACTTTTATGTACAGTTCAGCGCCGCCCTGGGAAAATCCAGGGGTGAGGGTCCACAAAACTGTGGACCCGATTGGCCGTTTGTTGATCTTGGTACGGCCAGACCTCATCCAGTTCGCTCCTTATACTGGCAGGTAGTACCCTTTGCGCTGGGTACCGCGCCCGGTTTACCGCCGGGGACGGGGGACATTTTGGGTCGGTTTTCTGCTCTCGGTACGACAGGCCAACGGCCTACCTCACCCGCATCGGGCGGGAGGGCGACAATGCGCCCCGGTTCAAACATACGTCGGTTTTCTGTTTTTGGTACAACGGGCCAGCGGCCACCTCACCCGCACCAGGCGGGAGTGAACAGTCGTGTGATCAAACTCCTATGAGTTTGCGACTGTCCCATCAATTTCGCGGAGTCGCGCGAAATTGGGGGGATTTGACTGCGGGACATGGGGCGCAGGCGGGGAATACCCGGCAGCGGTGATCCAGTCCATATGGCAGCCAGCAGTTTTTTGACGGGAAACTGCAAACCCGTTCTCATCTGGCAGCCTTTTTGCTTATTGGCGCTGCAATTCCTCACCCTGGCGTCTGACTATGCTCGCGAGGGAATGTTGATGATTGTTTTCTATATTCGCCCTGGTCCTTTTCAGGAGTCAGGGCAGGCCAAACAAATATGCAACCTCCGCACAGGGCAGGCAGCATAGGACTATGCCCTACCACAAGGTAAGGCGCAGTCCTATGCCGGCCTGCAAGAATGCACTCTGGCGCTCTTGCAGGCCGGAGACTTGTAGTTTTTGTTTCTCCTTTATCAAATATGAGCCTGGTCAACCGCCACTACTTTTCAGCGCTTCTCTCGACCCGTTTCGTGGTTAGAAACGACGGCCACCGCCCCTATTCGGCTTTTGCCAAACAAGGGTCGTGATACGGTTGGGGCTGTTTGTAAAGGTGCTGAAGCCAACAAAAAAACGGAGAAGCCAGGCACACTCACCTTTTGTTTACACAAAAGGGTGAGTGTGTTTCCTCCTGTACTTCTCCGTCTAAACCCGGTGCTTCGTGCGCTCCGGGCGGCTTTTCTATTCGTTACCCGGTTTCCCGGTTCGTGCTACTTGTCAGTATTGGTTTGTTAATCATGTCCCCGCTTTTTGCAGGAACATGGTGATTGCATCAGGCTGCGCTGGCCGGCTGCGCTTCTGCCGCCGGCGCTTTGGTCTTACGGGCGGGTTTTTCGGCTTTTGGCTGGGCTTCATCAGCAGCGGCTTCAACAACCACTGGTTTCTCGGCGGGTTTCTCAGTGGCAACCGGAGCAGGCTTTGCGGCCAGGGCCGGCTTGCGAACAGTCTGCGAGTAGGCGGGTTTGGCTGGCTGCGCCGGGGGGATAATGACGTGACTGGTCACGACAATTTCCACTGTGTTGCGCCCAATCGAAATCTGCCGGGCATCAGACCCGGTCAATTCGACGCCAATCTCTTTCGTACTTTTGTTCGCCTTTCGCATAAACTCGGCCAGCGTCTCGGTGTACTCACGGGATTGAAGAAAGCCCTCAATGCGCAGCTGCGTTCCACGCGGAAAATCAGGCATTAATTGAGCACCGTTGGTAAAACGAGCATTGACGTAATCCGGTGCATCGTGCATTTCATCCTGCTTCCGGGGAGGAAGCGCAGGGTCACGATAGGAAGCCAGGCGCACGAATGTATCGCTGCCGTACTTCCAGGTGTTTGTTACGATACCTTCAAAAATCACTTTATTGAGCATACCAGTTGTTCTCCTTTCTTGGCCTAAGTCGCCTTAAGCGAAAAAGCCGGACAAATACCTCTCGCTTTTTTGAGAGGCACTTATCCGGCTTAGTTGGACCGCCCGCTTTCACAGGTCGGTAAAATTGAATTTCTTAGTGGGTTATTCGGTTGTGATTTAATTATAGCACGTTTGGTTTTCATGTGTGATTTCTTTCGCAGCCAGAGATCACCTGCATAAGCGCAAGGTGATGCCCTACTGCCGAATCGCCCTGACTTCAGCCCTGCCGGTTTCGCTAACTGTTACCACAAGCGAGCCGCCAGGCAGAATCCAGGGTGAGATATGAACGCCAACCGTGACCTCAACCGTGTTTCCCGAAACGCCAATGCTGGCAACATACGGATAAATGCCTTTGCTGGTCAACCAGGTGGAGTTTTGCACCACCATCTGCCGCGCCCAGACATACGCCTGGTCTGTGAGGATGACTTCACCGGTTTCCATGTACGCTTCCCGGTCAATCTCCACCGCCGCAGCCAGCGCAGCCGAATCAGCCGCCGCTGCAAGCTGCGCACGGGTGAAGAAAATCCGGCCCAATCCGGTTGCCAGGGCAATCAGAGGGACAATGACTGCACCGATATACACCGCCCAAAAGGTCATGGAGTAGGCGCGCTTATCTCGCATCAGTGAGGTGTGCATCATTTCCCTACCACCCTTCCTGCCGGAACACCGAATCCGCACTGACCACAAATGGGTTGGGCAACCCAGGGACGAATCCTGCCATAAAGTTGGGAATTTCGCCCTCGACACGCACATTGAGCAGGCTGCCGGCAGGACCACCAGGGGAGAGGATGGTGACACTGGGGTTTTCCACCAGGGCGGCATCGCTGATCGCCTGGCTTGCGTATGAAAACGCATAGGACGCGCCGCTGCCGCCCTGCGCCACGCTGCCCATGCGCGCCCCGTGTCGTGCCGCTGCCTGGACTGCTTGCTGGCCGTACACCAGCATCCCCAGGTTCACAATCGCCAGCATGAGTGTCACGACAATCGGAACGGTGATGACCGCTTCCAGGGTTTCCATTGCAGACAGGTCCCGAATGAATTTGTTTTTGAGCATTTTTTCTTTCCTTTCCACCAGTCGGGACTTTTGCATCCCACCCGGCTTGATCGGCTTTTAGAGCCTTGTTGCGATATCGCGAACGGTATCCGCGACCAGGACATCGTACATTTTGTAGGTGAGGAAGGCCAGACCGCCAGCACCGACAAAGTACAACTGGACGGCTTCCAAAGCTGCCTCGTCTTGGATAAATGCCATCTTTGCCTTCCTTTCTTGCTTTCTTTCGGTTCTATCCCCTTTATTGGGGTTTATGTTCGCCATAGGCCACCCGCCGAAGCGGGTGGCCGTTGATTACTCTCTCGCTGCCGCGATTTGACTGACTAGACCTTATCGGCCACGTCGGTCACGGCAATGTTGATCTTGTTGCCCAGCAGCACATACGCGCCGTAGGCGACCAGCACAACCGCAGCGATGATCAGGGCGACTTCGGTGGATTCGATGCCGCGATTGTCACGCAGGAAATTGGACTTGGATAACATGGTTTTCACCTCCTTTCGTTTTCAGTCATTTGGATCAGCGGCCAGATGCGGTCTTGACGATAATCGGCAAGTAAATCCGCAATGGCTCGACTGTGATCACCACATCAGCCGGGTATGAGTTTGCAAAGCCATCCGATGCCGTATAGGTAAATGTGTCCACGCCGGCAAAGCCAGGCGCAGGGGTATAGGTAAAAGTACCATCAGGATACAGGGTCAATTCACCATGCGCCGGGCCGGTTTCAAGGGCTGCTGTCATGGTGATCAGACCGGAGTCCAGATCGTAATCATTGACCAGGACGCCGCCCGGAGGGGCGATAGTCAGGCTTTGATTCATCTGCATTGTGAAGGCATCATCTACGGCAATCGGACGGTGGTTGTCGTTATCGTAGATATACAGGTGCATATACAGGGGTTCAGTCTCGATAAAATCGGGATCGTCATCGGTAATACTGAAACCCAAAACGACTTCTTCAAGCTCCAATTCGGGCGTTGGATCATCGTAAATCGTGATGGTGAACTCAACCGATTGCTGGTCGGGTTCAATCGTCACGGATTGCGAGGTGCAGTCCAAATCAGGATTGGCACGATAGCAATTGGCACTTTGAGGCATGAAGTAAATCTGCGCTACGCCGCCGTTGTGCTGCGATGTCAGCAGCAAATCTACGGTAATTTCGCCAACATACTCATTCACCGTCATTTCAGTCGCCTTGAAACGGGCGGTTGGCCGTTCAACGATATTCAGGGTAACAGTCGCTTCGGCTGACGGCTCCTCTGAGCCAATGACGAATACATAGGTAAACTCATCCGGCCCCAGGTATCCCGGCTCAGGAACATAGCGAAAACTGCCATCCTGACGCAGATTCAGGTTGCCGTGAGTGGTACCGTTGACTAACATGGCGGCACGCAGGGGATCGTCCGGGTAGTCGTTTGCTAGAACACCTGGAGCAGGTACGTCCAGGGTTGTATTCTGGTACACACGATATTTGTCATCAGTAGCTGCGGAGCCGTCCAGAATATGCAGCGTAACTACCGCCGAGGATGAGCCGCCTTCCCACACCAGGCGGTAAGTAAAGCTGTCAATCCCGGTGAATCCGGTATCAGGGGTGTAGATAAAACTGCCGTCGGACGCCGATGATGGGAAGTCCAGCTTGCCGTTGTCGGGGGTGTCAGAGATCGAGATGGACACAAGGAATGGAAGTTCATCGTTTTCCAGAAAGCCAGGAGCTGGAACAACCAGGTTTGCACCAGGCCGGCCAAAGAAGTCGTCGGGGTGCGCCACCGGCCAGTTTGCACCGGCAGACAGTGGATTGAGCATTTGCACAAACATTGAGAACAGTAGAGCAAGTTTTAGCATTTTTCCCTTTCCTAAACAAGTTGAGTTAGTTTGAGCGCCATGAACACGATTGCCCCGGCTGCGATTGGCAGGACATAGGGCAGGGTGCGCTTTTTGAACAGGAGTGCAACCAGGCCGAACACGCCGCCGGCCAGGGTTGCAGCCAGGAATATCCCGCTCCCATACAGGAGCGTAAGCGCCAGCAGAATTTTGGCATCTGCTCCCCCAGTCAGTCGGTGGAGCCACATTTGCCAGATAACAAACATCATAATTTGGACCAGTATCGCATCCAGCCCCAATCCTAGCTTTTGCCAGGATACGATGCCGGCGATGGCAAGTGCCAGCAGCGATACCGGGGAGGCGATTGATTGACGCAAATCAGACAGTATCACGAACAAAACGACCAGCAGCGCAGCCGGCCAGTTGCCCCGGATGCTGGCTGAAATCATGCCATAAACCAAAACTGTCAATGTCAGGACGTTGGGGACTTTACGCGTTTTGACATCCAGCCAGGCGCAAGCCAGCAGGAAGATTGCAATCAAAACGTCGTGGACAATCGCCGTAGTTGTCATTGGCTCTTACTTCGTTTTGGGAGCAATCACATAGAACCAAAGCCGGGACACTTCGCCCCAATTGACACCCAGGTTTCCGCCTACCTCAGCAGCTTCCAGGTCAAACCATTCTTCGTTTTGCAGCGAGCGTTCTGTCACCGTGACGGTACGGGATTTGTCACCCAGGAGCGGTTCAAAGGCTGCATTCAGGCGGGATTTTGTTTCTTCTGCTTTAAGCGCACGTTTCATCTCTTCCGGGTCCAGCGGTGATACCACCAACCGGACACCGCCCCCGGCGCGCAGGTTGATCCAGGCGGGATTGTGCGAGGTACCAATCACTTCACTCAAAATCGTCCCGCTGCCGGCCTGCGCTGCCAACCATTGCAGCGGCGAAAGGGTCATCGGCTGTTTCTTGCGCTCGTCACGCCGGGCTTTCAGTTGAATCATGTACATATTCTCGGTTGTTCGGGCCATGCCCCGCAGAGCATCGGCCTGCCGGCTGTTGTAGAACCAGAGGATCAGGCCCAGGGACAGAACGGCCACTAAAGTAACCAGCGAAATCAAATCAGACATTTTTTGTTATTCTCCTTTTCCTTTTTGAGATTGAATCAGTGTGATTTTGGATAACTGTTCAGCCAGCCGCTGCCACTCACGCGGGCGGCGGTCACGACTGACAGATGTACCTAAAGCAAAACAAAGCCCGATCAGCACCAGGTATGGGCCGTAGTTGATCATCTGCGGCAGCGGGATTTCCTCAATCGGCGCAGCAGGTGGGGCAACGACGGGAATAACTACTGTTGCGGTGGGAGTCGCCATTTGGGTCGGCTCCTGGGTCGGTTTCGGCTGCGGTGTCCCTGTGGTCGTAGGGGTGGCAGTCGGGGTCAGTGTTACCGTCGGGGTAGCCGTCGGCAGAGGCGGCGGGATAACAATCACGCCTGTGGCTGTGTCGCTGCGCCCCAGGATGTCAGTGACAGTGGCTTCAACCGGGTACTCACCAATCGGAGCTACTATGTCTCCAAATTTACGATTCCAGGTGACGTATTCCGGTGCTTCGCCAGATTCATACGAGTACACCACGCAGGGCCAGCGGTTTTGATCGTCGCAAATTTTGACGGTGACATTTTCATAATCCACATCACCAACATCTATACGCATTTCACCGCTTTCCCAGACATACCAACGGTCCGTCAGTTCGATTGACGGTCTGCGGTTGGCAATGGTGGCGCTCAAATTAACCGTGTTCACGTTGCCGGCCTGATCAGTGGCCCGCGCCAGCACCAGCATTTGCCCACCAGGGAGCAGCAGCGTGTCCCAGGGCATTGACCAGCTTCCATCAGCCGGATTGACGGTCACTTCTGTCCAGGACAGGCCAAGATTGGTGGAGACTTCGACCTTCATCAGCCCGGAGGTCACATCGGCAGCATTGCCAGTCAGCGTTACGCTGCCCACAACAAATCCGCTAAGCGGGTCAAAAGCTACCGCCGGAGGCGTCCGGTCAATCTTGACTGCCAGGGCTGCGCTGGCTTCGTTTCCGGCATTGTCTCGTGCCGTCCAATTGGCGGTGTAATGAGCATCCTCGCTGACGGTTACGTCTGCCGCCGGCATGACCGATGCAATCCCGGAGGTGGCATCGGCAGCATTGGCTTTCAGTGTGACGGCGCTGGTGTACCACCCATTGAGGCCCAGCGTCCCTGCCGCAGTCGGCGCCAGGGTCGGGGCAGTCTGGTCCACTTTGACCTCACGCTGGATCAGGGTTTCCCGGCCTGCGTTATCGGTTGCCATGAATTCAAACGGGTGCGTTCCATCTGCGGTTACGGTGATTTCATCCCGCACCTGCCAGCCGGCTGCACCTTCGCGGATTTGAATGTTCATCAAGCCAGAAATGGCATCTGCACCGGCGGCAGTCAATGCGGCTGCACTGGTGTACCAGCCATTTGTTCCCATTGTGCCTGCCGCTGTAATCGTCAGGGTGGGATTTGTCAGGTCCATGCTGACCTGGCTGTTTGCGGTGGTCAGATTCCCGGCGTTGTCCTGGACGCGAAAATCAAGCGTATTGACGCCCTCTGCATCCAGGGTGAGACCGTTGCTCCACCAGCCATTGCCATTTGCCTGTACCTGTGCCAGCATAACGCCGGAGGTGTCATCCATACCGTAGATACTGACCTCAACGGGATTGACATACCAGTTGTTCAGCCCGTCCGGGCCGTTATACATGGTGGTCAGGGAGGGAGCCGTAGCGTCCACATTGACGGTTTCCTGACCCTGGGTTTGCCGGCCAGCGTTATCTTCGACCAGCGCATCTACGGTGTACGTTCCATCGGCTGACAGGAGCAGCGAATTGGTAGTCTCCCATGCGCCGCCATTCTGCCGCATCTGGACGCTTTGCAGACCAGAAATGGTGTCGCTGCCATTGGTCGTCACGGTGACAGGTGAGATATACCAGCCGGCTAGTCCAGCCGTTCCGGTGCGGTTCATGGTCAGCGTCGGGTTTGTCAAATCAACCGAAAACTGCTCCGGGCTAGTTGTGGTGTTGCCAGCGTTGTCCTGGCTGCGAAATTCCACGTCCACCAGCCCTTCGCGATTCACCAGCAGTTCATTGTCCTGCCACGAGCCGCCCGCGTACCGGGCCTGAACAAGAGCCAATCCAGAGGTGGCATCCGTACCAGTGACACTTACGGTAAATGGCGTAATGTGCCATCCGTTTTCACCGTCAGAGACCGGGAAGGTGGCGTCCAGGCTCGGATAGACCGTATCCACCTTGAACGCTTCGGCTGCTGTAACCGTTGATAACTGCCCAACACAGTCCTGCGACTGTCCGGTGAATGCGTGGTTCCCCTGCCCGGCATAATCGTTCAGGGGTGCCGGCTGCCAGCCGGTATTGTCCAGGTTGAGAGAAACGGAGCAAACCCCGGAGCCGGCGTCGTTACCCGTTACGCTCAAATCCACCGGGCTGATGTACCAGTTGTTCAGGCCCATCGTGCCGTTGATAATTGTGCCGGCTGTTGGTACGCCGATGTCAATTCGGTATGGATAGCTGCCACCGCTGTGGTTGCCGGCCAGGTCAAAGGCGGTCAGGTTGAGATCGTTCTGCCCTTCTGCTGAAATCGTAACGGGCATCGTACCGGTTGTCGGGACGCCCGATTCATCGTAAAGAATATAAGTGCTGTGGGTGTAGCCGGAGAGGTTATCCGATCCATTGACGCTGACTGTAACCGGCCCAAAATACCAGTCGCCGTATTCGGGGGCGCGATCAGGAACAACCGTAAAGGTGGGTGCGGTTGCATCCCGGTTGACAGTGCTGTTTGCTGTCGCTGTTTGATTGCCGGCATTATCCTGGACAACGCCGCGCACAGTGTACAGGCCATCCACGCTGAGGGTATATGGACTTGGCTGCCATGCGCCGCCATTGACCTGCACATACCAGCCAGCCACCCCGGAGGTGGCATCGGTCCCTGTCGTGGACAGGGGCACATTGGTGTTGTACCAGCCCGCTGCATTGGGGGTAGCACCGATGACCAGGCCAGCCGTTGGGTTCGTCCCATCCACTTTGAGGTTGACAGACCCCATTTCGCTGGTGTCGCCAAAGGTGCTGTGTGCCCAAAAGGACAGGCTGCGGTTGCCGTCCCCTGCCGGCCAGGTGCAGTTCACACTGGATGCGTCCGCTGGATCGCACAGACTGAAATCGCCTGCGCCTTGATTGCCTTCCAGCCAGGTGATTCGATAGCCGGCAACCGGTTCACTTGCAGATAAAGATACCGTTGCGCCATTTCGACACCAGCCGTTGTTCCCGGTCAGGGTGCAGCCGGCTGCGCCGGATACAGTGGCCGGGTCATAATCAACGCCCTCTTCCCGCATGGTGCAGGCTTCATCCCCTGGGTTGCAGTCCTCAATGGTTTCGGTGCCGTTGATGTCGCAGCTTAAGCCCGTGCAGTCGCCCGGCCAGCCAGCGCAGGCCGTCGGGTTGAAAAACGGTTCCACGTTGCCAGGGCAGGTATCGCTGGGCGTATAGTACAAGTCCAGGGTGCAGCTGTAGTATTCCGGCCCCGGCGGGTTGTACACGGCCTGGTAGTGGCAGTTCTTCCGCTCCCAATACGTTACCGAGGATGAGCGTCCTACCGGGCCAGTGTATGCAGCCAGGACGGTTTCAACGCCCAACACAAGCAGGGCGATGACTACTCCGATGAGAATTTTCTTGTTTTTCAATATTTTCATTGCGCTTGCTTCTCCTGTCAGGTGGTTAAAACGAAAAACGGCCATACATTAGCCGTCTTAATCTATAACGACTGCGAATGTATGGCCGATTGGTGTTCTAAATAGGTCTTGCTGCGCCGGCGCTCGCCGGCTTATTGGTGGCTTTTTTCAGTTGTGCTTACGAATTAATTATAGCATATTCTCTTTGGTGAGTGTGTTATGCTCTTACCCTCGCTTGTGGACGTTGACGGACATCCTGCCGGATGTGGTTTTGCAGGAAGTTGTAAATGTCTAATTGGATGCTCAGGTGTTCAAGTGTCACCGTTACCGCATATCGTTGAGGCGGATATAAATCATCTACCCACCCCTTTTTGGATTGAATGACCAGATGAAAATATTCACCAGGATACCTTTCCAGGGAGCCATTTTGTTTGACCCGAAATTCTGCCCTGTGGAGCGTACCCCCGCCACGATTTTTCAGTGAAGGGTACAGGCTGCATTCATAAGGTCCCTCAATATGCTGAGTTTCCTTTGCTCGCTGATCGCTGTACCATTCATAGATTTCATTGGTTGTTTTCCCCCGGATCAACCTAAATTCCAGATTGATTCCAGTATAGTCTTTACGGGTATGCCTTACAGGGGGATCATAAGCCAAGCAGATTGTGATTACTCGTTCCCCGCGTGTGGTGCGAAACTCGTCCGGGATCGGGATCTCATAAACGTGCATCCCATTGTTTGGAATCTCATCCTCTCCCATCAGCAACACACGATTATCTGTTGAGTATAAAGCCCTGTTTTGGTCCGGCAACCCGTGTCCATATATTCTGCGAATATCATCATTTGCAATCCGTTCCTGAGCAATGTCAGGTATTTTTGCAGAATTGGCAATCAAGGCGCGTACCAGGTTAGCCGAGAGACCAGGATATTTCTTTAGAATCAACGCTGCCAAATGAGCAATTTTTGGCGCGCTGAAACTCGTACCGCTCCTTGCGGCAAATAGCCGCTGCCGATAATCCCAATTCATGGACACAATATCCACGCCGGCATCAAAATCCATAAATCGCCGTTGCATCGCGTACCAGGTAGAACTCCCACCATACTCCACAACATCGGGCTTTATGGCTCCATTGACACCGGGGCCGCTGCGGGTAAATGGCGACGGCATGTTCAATTCTCCCAGTGGTTCAATCAGATCGCCAGGCTGCCGGCCAGCATGAACAGATGCGGTATATTGCGACAATGATCCAACCGTCAAGGCATTGACTGCTGTTGACGGTTCCAAAATTCTCGACGCATTATCCAATAAATAAGCAGGATAATTAGCGCGAATTGTTTCGGCATCTGGTCCTCTAAAGGTGGTGACTGGGATATTACCTGCCGAAATGACAATTACGATATCATATTCATGAGCCAGATTATCCAAAACGCTTGCCCATTGGGAAGGTTTTCCGTCTGCATATACTAAATCAGGATCAGCAAGCGAGATGTTGAAAACCCGACAATCGTATGTCTCCTTGAAGTACTGAATAGCTTCCTTCATCTGGGTGACGATTAGGTTTTCGTCGTCAAATCTATCTTGTGCGTTGGTAACTCTCGCCCCATAAATAAAAACCTGGGGGGTAAAGTCCAAAGAATCGATACAGGCTTTCACATCGCCAAAAAGCGAAATGCCAGCCACCATAGTGCCATGTCCGCTTTGATCCAGTGCCGACCCCAATGAACGCGGGAACGGTACCACCTCTCCTATGGCGTTTTCCAAAAATGGATGGCCGGTAGCCACACCGCTGTCAATAACACATATTCCAGGAGAGTCGTCGGCCGGCCTATCCAACGGGTTAGGAAAATTATCAATTTGGCTATTGTAATATTCGGGTATTCCAATTGCTGGTTCAGGGGGTAAATCAATTTCGCGAATATCTCCGATTTCAAGCATTTGATCAAGCACCGCACCAGTTACCTTTACCCGCGCAAGGAACAGGTTGTCTCCAACGTAGCGGTCAGTGATCCTACCCCCGTGATTATTAACAAACTGTTCAAGCGAGTCTATTCGCCTCCGTTTATCATCTTCCAGTCCATACACCCACAACTCTACATCGAGATAATAATCAGTGTTTGGATCTATTTCAGTATTTCGCAGTTTGCGCCCGATACGGTTTTCTCGCCCCCAAAGTTCCATTTCTTCAGCCAGGGATGCGATCCACGCGTAGCTTGGGTTTTTCTGCCCTTCTGGGATCGTCCCGCCATAAGTAGCTACCCTGTTTCTAAACTCGGCAAGCTGATCAGGAGAAAATAAAACAACCGCGCCGTCTGGTTCTTCACTCAAAACGACCAGGTTGCTTTTGCGCCAGTCATCATCCGATACGTCACCCTTGTCAATTTTGATCTTGAAAATAAACGCCGGGTTAAATTCAGGCGGTTGAACTGCAAGCGAATCAGTGAATGACCGGATGACGACTTCAATTTTGTCACCAAGCCCTCGCCCGTGATCAATATTGTTTTTCTTCGGGGGAGGTCCGCCGCCTGATTTGTGCCGTGGCCGCTCAATCTCCGTCCGCTTTATTCGCAGGTGATCCCGCGCCCTCTCCTCAAACAATGGAAGCATTTACTACATAGCCCCCTTCCTTACTGGGTTGTTTTTTGCACGATTTCCAATCTTCTGCGCTGACGCTCATAGGCCAGCGTGAATATTTCATCAGTAACAATAGTTTGGCGAAGTAACAGACCAATCTTTATCGCTTCAAAACATACTCTTTCAACATCAGCATGGGACCAGCCAACCATCCGATCGACAAAGGAATCGATATTCAAGTCCATGTGCCGGACGCTGCTCAATTTTATATCAATCAGTTTTCTGATTTGATCCGCAGTCGGTTTGTCAAAGAATAAGATGTCGTCAAATCGCCGCCACAGTGCCCGATCCAGCAGGCGTTCATGGTTCGTGGCTGCAATGAAAATGCTATCCGATTCGAAATTATCCAGCAGTTGCAAGAAGGTATTGACGACCCGCTTTAACTCGCCGTGATCCTCAACGTCCTCACGCGATTTTCCAATGGCATCAAACTCATCGAAGAACACAACCCAGGTTCCTCGTTGAGCATACTCAAATACTTTTCGCAGGTTGGCTGCCGTTTCGCCCAGGTACGAAGATATTACAGCATCAAAGCGGGTGTAGATAAGCGGTAAGCCTAATTCAGAGGCAATGACCTCGGCACAAAGCGTCTTGCCGCATCCAGGCGGGCCGGCCAATAGTAATTTCTGCCTTGCCCTGAGATTATTGGCCTGTAATATCTGAAGCGCCCGGTATTCGTTCAAGACAACATCAATCTGTTCATGCAATTCAGGACTGATGATCAATTCATTCAGAAATCGCTGCGGTGATCGGATTTCCAAAAGCGTCGTGCCGCGCTCCCGGTCTTGTGGAATCTGTTCCAGGTCAAACCGGCGAACTGAACTGGTTGGACGCCCATTCCCATTCTCCAGGATTTTTTGCAGGTCACGAGCCAGAACATGATGGTTCCGTTGTTCTTCCTCCGCAATCAGTTCCAGGGCAGCATTATTGAACTCCTTTGAGTCGCCTCTCCGGTAGCTTGCAAATAGTCGTTTGAGTAAATCACCAGAAGCCATTTTGACCCGTTTCTTGCTTTCGCTTCAAACTATAACTCCGAATACTTATTATATAACAGGCTCGCCTTTACGCGTTAATACTTTCACACTTAATTTTCACGCTTTTTGTCAGGTATGCCCAGCAGACTAAACCCGCCGCCGATGATCACCAGTACATAGATCACCAACACAATAAACTTCGGCTCATAGAAGCTCAACAGAATGCCCAGGCTGCCGGCAGCCAGCGCCAGGCCAGAGATTTCCATGCCCCGCAGGTTGAACAGCACCGCGATCACGGCCAGAACAATTACCAAAAAGGCTTTCAGCGGCAGAGGTTGTACGATTGTCAATGCCAGCACCAGGGCCAGCAGTAAAAATTGATTCGCCATCATTCGGTTATTCATTTTGCTTCCCTCCTACCATATCCCCGGCAGCAGCCGCCAGCGGGTTTCCTGCATGTAGTCTTCATAGCCGCCAATGATCCGTTCTTCCCGTTTAATCCGGGCCACCTGAACAATGACCAGCGCCACCAGCAGCGCAGTATTCGCCAGCGTCAGGTGCGAGCCGACCAGGATGCACCGGTAAACCAGTTCGCCCAGATACATCGGATGGCGCACCAGCTTATACGGCCCGTGCTTTACCAGCCCCCGGTCTGCCGGCGCAATTCCAAACGACTTTCCCAGGGCTAGCAGAGACAACATGGTGAGCGCGTAGCCGGCCAGCCCAGGAATAAGCAACCAGGTTGGAATCGCATCCGGGTATGAAGCCATTGGCAGGGCTGCCGCCAGAAGTCCCAGGAGCAGCCCTTTCTGATCAACTTTTACCGCCGGACGGCGCATGGTGTAGATTACCGCCAGCAGTCCATTATGCAGCACCGAGAGCCAGGCCAGGAGCGTCGAATGTTCCCAGGCGGCAATCCCGGCCAACACAGTCGCAAACGCAAAGAACATCAGGCCCAGATAGTCGCCAATGGACGATTTCACTTTCGGCTTTTGGGCTTCTCGCTGCTGCCCAATTTCCCGGTAAAGAGCAATCAATGGGTCTTCGGCCTGCGGATCGTCAAACGTCTCGCCGCATTTCAGGCATATCAGGTATTCAACCTTCACCGTAACGGTTTGGCCGTCAACGGTAAGATCGGCATCCCCGATATGCCGGGTCAGGTCGGACTCGGCTTCGCAAGCCGGGCAGAATCCACGAAAACGATCTTCAGTCTGGCTCATATTTTTACAGCATCCCCACGACAATCGGCCAGGCAATAACCATCATCAGGCTGACCATAAAGGGCAGGAAGTAGAACAACACCATCGGGATCACCAGTTCGCCGCCAATTTTCTCGGCCCGCATTTCGGTTTGCCCGATATAGTCGGCTGCAATTTGGGTGGACAACTGCGCCAGCAAAAGCTGCTGCCCCGCGCCGCGTTGGATAAAGCCCAACTGGACGCCCATGCTGATCAGTTCGGGTAATTGCGATTCTTCGGACTCCCGGACAATCTGCCCGACCAGGGTGCGCCCCTGTGCCATTTGGATCACCCGCCGCATCCACTTTGCCGGCAGGCTGGCCGAGCGGGAGGTGCGCCGCAGGGCTTCCTCCATCGAGATACCCGCTGACATTTGCGCTGCAACCAGGTTGATGTACTCCGGCAACTGTGACTGGAACTGCCGGCGGGCGCGCCGGGCAATTCCACCCAGACCCATTGCTGGATACTGCCAGCCCATGAAGGCCACCGCTGCCATGAAAATCGGATTGCCAAACACGACCAGGCCGACTACCGCTCCAACCATTGCCGCGAACACACGCACGGTCACGAATTGGAGCGCCGTCCAGCCAATATATTTATCCAGCATCTGCGCCCAGTAGAGATCGTACCAGGCTTTCTTCAACATCTTTGGGCCGGCGTATTTCTGCACCGGTTTTTCCATTGGAATCAATGCCCGCCGCAGCCCGGTGATGCTATCATCGGTTTGGACGCTGCTTTCGGCAAGCGCCTGCGCTGCCTTGCCCCGGCGCATGGTGGGAACATACTCCATCGTGACGACCAGAATCAGGATCGCCGCCAGGACACCAACAACAATAATCAATCCACTCATCTTCTAAATCTCCTTTCTTACTGTATATTACGCGGCTTCCATGACCATCGAGCGCATGATGAAGTAGCCCATCACCATCGCGCCAATCGTCAGGCCCAGTACAATCTGCACAGGAATTACCATCAGGCTTTGTTTCACCATCGGGTCCTGTGCCAGATAGATCAGCACTACCGCCAGCACACCCGGAATCACTTTGGCTGACAGCATGGCGTCGCCGGCTTTGGCTTTCGTGCGGTTGCGGGCGACCAGGATTTGCTGCACACGGGTTGCCGATTCAATCAAGACCTGGTTGTTTTTGCTGCCGCCCGATTCCAGATACCCTTCCAGCAGATAGGCCAGATTCGACAATGACAGCGATGGAGATCGCTGCGCCAGGTTTTGAAATGCCTCGCTGCGTTCCTTGCTCCGCAGTTCTGCCGCCGTCAGGTGCAGTTCGCCCGACAGTGGGCTTTTGCCCTGCAATCCCATCGAGACGGCAACTTCATCCAGCACATCAGCCATTGAACCGCCGGCCAGCAGGCCAGCCGAGATACGGCCAATGGCTATGGGCAGTTCTTTGTCAATTTCACGCCCCCGCCCCTTGACCTTATCTGTCAGCCAGGCCATCGGCGCATAGAACAACAGACCGCCAATCGCCAGCGCCGGCACACCGGGCAGCACTGTCCAGACGACCAGTGCGCCGCCAAGACCGAGCAGGATACGCCCCCATTTGAACGTCGCTGGACGCCAGTTCACACCCGATGCGGCCAGTTTGTATTCCAGCGAGTCAGGGTTCATCTCGCTGAGCTTGCGAGTTTGTTCAAGCGAGTAGGCGTCAGACAGGGCTTCGGTTGCCTTGCCCTTTTTCATGCCGCCCATTTTGGGGCCAAACAGCAGCCAGATCAATGCGGCTGCCAGGATTCCAATGAGATATACCGTCATGCCTTAACTCCTTCCTTATTCCAGTTCGGCCAGTTTTTCCCAGCGCGGCGCGCCGGGTTGGCTGGTTTCGTCATACTGCCAGAGGGGATCAAACCAGACATCCCCACCCCGCAGTTCACGGGCGATTTGTGCAATGGTGGTCACACACCGCTTTTCATGCCGGATGCCGATCTGCACCAGCATATCCACCGAATCGGCCACCATCTGATTGGCGTCCGCTTTGCGCACCCCGGCATCAGCACCCATGATTGTTGCCAGCCGGCTGGCCGCTTCACGCGGACTGTCGGCATGGAAGGTGCAAGCCCCGGAGTGACCGGTCATCATGGCCCGGAACAATGCCTGCGCTGCCCGGCCATCCCGAACCTCACCAATGATCAGGTAGTCCGGCGACATACGCATGGCATCATCCACACCATCGGCCAGGGTGTAAGGCTGGACTTCGGTGCCGACGGCACGGGGGCGGGCTTCAATCGTTTGCACGGTCTCACGGGCAATCCAGATTTCTTCTGGATCTTCAATCTTCAAGACACGCCAGGCGGGAGGGAGAAAGTTGCAGATGGCCGACAGCAGGGTGGTCTTTCCCGTGCGGGTGCCGCCGGTGATCAGTATCCGCTGCCCCGATGCCATCCCCCGGCGCAGGGTGTTCATCATGTCGGCGCTTAACGCCTGGCGTTCAATCAGCCATTCAGGAAGCACCGGCTTTTGTTCGTACAACCGGATGTTGATGGAGTGATTGCGCCCTGGGGGCGTAATCACCCGGTGCAGGGCCTTCACGCGCCCACCGCCAGGATTGTCCTCGGTGCGCGGGAGCTTGGCGTTCACGGATGGGTTGGTTTCGTTCAGCGATTTGTTCTGCGGGCCGAGCAGCCGGTCCAGCACACGCTCAACTTCTTCCGCTTGGGGCCGCATGGGAATCGTCTCCCACCGGACTTCGCCCTTCCGCATGACCTGCACCAGCCCGGAGGAATACACGGTGATCTCCGAGAGATCGTTCCGGGACGGTGGAAGCAGCAGGTCGAGAAAGCCCAATCCCATCAGCCGGCGGGCCAGTTCACCGGCCAGTTCAGCTTCAAACCCCTGACCGGGATTGGCGCTGCGCCGGCGCAGGGCTTGCGTCACCAGCGAGGCAATACGCTCCGCGACCCGCTGCCGCTCCATTTCGTTTGGCCGTTGCAGCAGGGCCGGCGGGAACTCCCGATTGATGACATCAATGACTTCGGTGGAGACTTCAACCCGCAGGTCGCCGCTGACGGCTTGCTGCGAGGTCTGTTTGTCGTCAAACACGCTTAAGAGGCTCATTATTTTTACCCCTCAACCGTGTCATGCACCAGTTCGACCCAGGCATAAGCCTCTGCATCAGCCTGCTGGACTACTTCATAGAACAGGATATTGTTTGTCTTGAATGGCATGTTCAACGCCCAGGCCAGGGCAGCGTACTTGCAGGTCATCAAAAACTCAATATCCACTTCAGCCGCCGACTCCGGAGGGCGAAGGCTCCATAAAGTTACAAATTTTTCGGCATCCCGACGCGAAAACTGGATGGTGCTGATCGTAAAGTGCGCCGTGATTTGATCTGCAAAGTCAAAAAAATCGTCCATTGGCTCTGCCGGGTTTTCCGCAATCTCTTTCGCCGCTTGAGCGTATTCTTCCGGCAGCGGTTCGCCAGCGCGACTAATCACCGCCGATTTCATGAACAAATCGGCCCGCCAGTCTGCCGGCAGGACTACTTTTTTGCCGGTTAGCAACTGCAAAAAGCGCAGTTCACTGACTGCTCCCATCGCTTGCAGACCAGCCATCATTTGCTCATCTTCCTGCATGTCCAAAAGTTCGGCATTTTCCAAAAGATGAATATCAACAACACAGAAGGGTTGATTATTAGAGGGCATTTTTATTCCTTTCTTTTTCTTCTAAAACCTGTTGCCAGGCCGTTTCTTCAACATACCGCCCGTCAATTCGCGAGGCGGTGATCCAACGGTAATTGTTCATCAGCGCAGGGTGCGTTTGTGGATCAGGAGGGAGATACCCCAGGAGCCGGCCTGCATAAATTGTTTCGTTATCCATCCGCTCGCATAATTCGAGATACCCATAGTCGGGGTCAAGAAAGACCCCGACCATGCGATACATTTCCCCGCCGGTGCGTGGAAGTTCGCTCTTTACCAGGGCGAAACATAGCACCGGCAGAATTGTCAGATTGGCATCCGTTTCAGCCAGGATGTCCGTAACAACCTTGCCGCCCTCGATGGGGTTGCCGGCTGCATCCGTAGGATGGTATTCGGTTTCATCTACATTTTCAAACACGGCTGTGTAGCCGCTGATGGGGACGATCTGAACAATGCTATCCATAGTGATTAACCTCGACCTCCCAACAAGCCACCCAGCAGACCTTTCTTGCGCGGCTGGTCAGATTCAACGCCCCCGCCCACACCAGGGAACAGGCCGTTGATGATGGTGCGGATGCCTTTCGTAAAGCCATCCACCTTCCCAACCACCGGGACGCGATCATCCTGTGTGTTCGGGATGTTCTGGTCATACGGAATCACCGCCAGGACCGGCGGCGCCCATCCATAGCTTTGCACCAGTTCTTGGTAAAACTGGCTTGGCGTGATTCGCGACCGGTCACTGGCCTGGTTCAGCACCATAAAGATTGATTCTTGCGGGATGCGGTGTTCGTTGCGCATCCGTTCCATCAGCAGCACCAGCAGGTGCCGGGTTGCTGCCAGGTCAGCCAGGGTGGGCCGGGAGACAATGATCGCAGTGTTGGCCGCCATCAAGGGGTGCATCGTCCAGATTCCTTCGCTGCACGGCAGGTCCAGCATGACGCCGGCATAACTGCGCGTCCAGCTTGCCATCACCAGTGAGTAGATCGAGTTAGCCTCGGCTTTCCCCCCTGCTGAAGATGAAGTTTCGGCAGCACGGGCGTATTCCACCGAGTTTTCAGGCGCGACGATGACATCCAGACCTTCCTTCGTCTGGATCGCACTGGCAAAACCGTCCCCTGGACGAGCAAAAAACTCGCCAGCATTGGGGGTGTATTTCAATCCCAGGTTCATTGCCGCTGAGGGCGGCAGGCCCAGTGACATCAGCAGGGTGCGGACGTTCAGGCGCACGGCCAGTTCATAGGCGATGTTCTCGGCCAGGGTTGAACGACCTGCGCCGCCTGAGCCAGACAGGAACGCCACGACGCGGGTTCCGGTCACCGATGTCGCCGCCCGAAACCCCATTGCACTTTGCAGAGGAGCCTGTGCCGCTCCGCGCGCCCGTTCAGTGGACACGGCAGCATAGCCGCCCTGGACCACTTCGCCCCAGTTCACCGGGAGGACAAACACGCCGCGCACCACACTGACCTTCTCAAACGCACCCCGAAACTCGCGGTGCGCTGCTTGCAAGACAACCAGCGCCACACCATTCCAGACCTGCATCCGGGCCAGGGCTGCAATCAGCGTATCAGGATTGGGCGCAATGTCACCCTGCACGACCAGCAGATTCGGCTTCAACTGTTCCAGATTCTTCTCGAAATCAGACCAGCCGGTGACAACCGACGATACACTGAAACGGGTATCCGATTGAAACGCCGGCATCATCTGGTAGAACACGGTCTCTGCACCCGTGCCGGCCAGCATGGTCAAAACTTTTGCTTCCTGATTCAACATGGCAGCATTTCCTTCAATTCAATTAGGGCTTGGGCGCCAGGGTCGGCAGCAGGGTGGGTTCAGGGGTGGCGGTGGGTTCGACCGGTTCGGGTGTCGCCGTTGGCCGGTACACAATAGTCGGGGTGGCAGCCATAGACGCCTGGTTGTTCCCATTGATGGACTTGTACAGGCTCGCCAGGTTGAGCGTCAGAATATCTTCTTCGGCAACCACCAGCCCGCCGCTCGGTTCAAGCGCCAGATACACTACGCCGAACTGGTCGAGCGCAGCAATCAAGGTCGCCGGGTTCACGAACACACCCG
This sequence comes from Anaerolineae bacterium, assembly GCA_013314735.1. GTDB lineage: Bacteria > Chloroflexota > Anaerolineae > Anaerolineales > Anaerolineaceae > SpSt-1165. The sequence continues at coordinate 1,038,252 of JABUFD010000002.1, read as the reverse complement.
GTGCGACTTCCATCGGGGTCGTCGGCACGTCCAGCACAATCACGCCGCTGTCCTTGCTGGTGGCGGCTGAACTGGCAAACATTTCTTCCTGGCTTGCGCCGGCAGGAATTTCCTGGTACTGGAATGACTGCGGGACCATCAGAACACGCAGCCCGCTGATCGAGATACGGCCTACCGGCCCCATCAGGGGGATGGGGGTTGCGGTCGGGGTGGGAGTCAGCAGGCTGTTCGGGTCTGCTGATGGGTCGGGAACAAGTACCGAGGCTGCGGGGATGACACTGGACAGTCCCGACTGGCTGCCGACAACATCCGGGGTCAACAGGCCAATGATCGTCACAGTCTGACCAGGACGCAGCAATCCAGCGACGCCGCTGGACAGGTCCACGTTGACGGCAATCGCCACATGACCCGGTTCAAGCTGCGCCGGGATGCCAGCCTGGGCATTGTCGCCCAGGGTGGAAGCGGTAATGGCATCGCCTGCCGCGCGCTGCACGGCCAATGACTGACCAATCACTTCTTCCACCGTTTTGAACGAATCAGCAGGCCGCCCGCCAGCCGGCACGGTGCGGACTTCCAACAGTTCGGCGTTCAACACTGTGCCAGGCGCAATGGCGACTTTTGCCACCACCATCGGGGTCGGGCGAATGACGCCGTTCAGCAGCAGGATCGTCAGCAGGCCAATCGCTACGGCCAGGACAATCGGGACAATCGGGGATCGTTTCTTTTCCATATTTTTTCAAACTCCTTTTCTGATTCTGAAGATTGGTTTTGTTTGCCAGCTTTTTCTAACTGGCTGAATAACGTTGTTTGCGCTCAATGCGCCTGATCGCGCCAATATCACACTCATGATGGATGCCAGTTGCCTCCTTGAATCGCAGGCAAGCCGCGCGAAACGCCGCATTTCAGGGATTGGCAAAACCCCTGAACGGCGTTTCTGCGGCAAATAACAGGGCTGCTTTCGCCTGTCATCTTATATTGTTGGGATCAAGTCAAAATTCGGTGTCGGGAACATTTCTGGCTCGACCGCCGGCAGGACGGGCAGCAGGGCCAGCAGTCCCAGGAACAGGATAACCAGCCCCAGAATACCGCCAACAATGCCCAGTCCCAAAACCCACTTTTTCTTTCCGCGCCGGTTGAGCAGGACCGCTGCCACCCAGACGCCTATAAAGGCCGGCAGCAGGGCGATGAATACAGGAAGTAAGATGAGTGATTGAATCATGTCCTTTTCTTCTTTTCTGCTTGTTACTTCGCTCCCAGGCGGCGAACAATCTCGCTGTCGTCCGGCTCGCTGCCGGGGACATACAGGGGATTGACCAGCATGGGTTCCAGTTGGGTGACATCATCGGAGTAGCCGAGTTTGACCACCGCCATCTTGATTGGAATACGCGCCAGATACCGCTTATATTCCGTGTTCACAAAGCCCTTCTCGCTCCGGCCAATATGCGCCATGACCATATCCCGGTCTTTGGCATTCTTGGTTTGCACGACAAAGATGTTGTTGCAGGAGGATACGATTCCCTCCGGCAGTTCGCTGATGGTTTGCGCCATCAGGTGCAGGAAGATGCGGTATTTGCGCCCGTCCCGCCACATGGTTTGGAAGATTTCACTGACGCTTCCACCGGTTGAATTGGGCTGATCAGAGGCTGCACCGCCAGACGATACGCCGGCCAGGATTTTGTTCGCTTCCTCAAAGAAAATCTGCATTGGGGGGAATTTCAACCCGGTCAGGCTTTCCCGCCGGCGGGATACGGCATCAAAATAGAGGACGCTCGCCAGCAGGCTCAAGATGGCGCTTTTGGCAAACTCGTCGCTCATTTCAGCGCCGCCTTCAATCACGACCATGCCCCAGGGATCATCAGCCGGGCCAAGCAGTCCCAAATCCTCAATCGGCAGGCTGTCCGGTCCAGGGCCGTACTGCCGGGCCATTTCGCCTTCTTCAAAGGTTTCAACCCGCAGCAGCAGCCCTTCCAGGCTGGTGCGGGAGGTTTGATCGTTCTTGCCCAGGGCGTCCTGTGCCTTCCGCAGCCGGCGCACAACTTCGGCAAAGCTGGCCTTCTTGCTGCGCTCCACATACAGGGCTTGCAGGTCAATCGGTTCCAGACCCGTGAGCAATGTTCCAACGGTGATGGACGCCGGGGGATGGTTGTATTCTGCCCGCCGGGTTTGAATTGCATCAATTTCGGCCTGGTTCTGGATCACCTGAAAGCCTGGCTTGTTTGGGCAGGAGACAACGCCGCAGTCCTGATACACTTCGGTGATCGCCCGCCGTAAAAAGCCCAACTGCCGGGGTCCCATGCGCCCGGCGTTTGCCAGCAGTTCAGCCACCATTGAGCGGTAGCGGCCAGGGTCCATGCGCTTCGGCACTTGCAAGATGTTCCAACGCAGCGGACGCTGCGCCCCAGGAAATACCTGGCGCACATCCACCCGCCCTTCCAGGCCGGCCCAGTTCATCGCCCGCCGCCAACCCTGACCAAAGTCCAGGATGATCGTGCGGTAGTGCCATTTGAGCGTGGTTTCATATGCCAATCGCTCCGCACTGACGCTTTTTCCAAAACCGGTATCGCCGCAAAATACAGTATGAAAGTGCCGTTCAAGCGAAAGACGCAAGGGCATGGGGGTAATCTCAGCCAGTTCGCTGGCCCACTGTTTTGCCAGCACGACTTCACCCGACATGTTCGGGTAAAACGCAAAATCGGGAGTGCTTTCCTGCACCGTTACGGCTGTGCCCATTTCAAACATGCCCGGTGCGGTGTAGGCCGACACCTGCAAGAGCGTCAGCAGGGTCGAGTCCATGTAGCCACTCATTACTTCTGGGATCGTCTCAACCCGGCTGGATGGTGAAAATGCGCCGGCGTGATTGAGGATGTACCGTTCTTCTGCTTCCGTCAGGTCACGGGTTTGGACGCCAGTGACAACATCCTCGGTGCCGTGAAACGCTTCCGGGATCAGGCCCATCATGGCCTGTTTGCCCTGCGGGGTGCGGGTAAAAGCGTAGGCGTCAGCGTAGAACGCGCCTTCCTTGCTCGCACCTTCCAGCAGCCGCTGTTGGACACGCAGGATTTGGGTCACCAGGATGGCCGGATCAAACTGCCATTGATAGGATTGGTTCAGCGAGAAAGACGGCGCAACACCAACGGCCAGTCCCGATGAGGCTCCCCGACCAACCATCTGGCTGACGGAGGAACCCTTCGTTGTGCCATCGGACGAGGATACCGTATCCGATTCACTGGTCGTATCCGATTTGCTGGTGGTGTCCGATTGGCTGCTGGTGGCAGCTTCAGACGTTCCCCAGGTTTCACTGGTGCCGTGCGACACCGAATTTGAACGGGTGGTGCCGGTGGCGTGCGTTTCAGACCGGGACGTGGTGTCCGAAACCCCGCTGCTTTCGGTATGGGATGATCCCGATGACTGCATCCAGCCAGATGAATCAGCCACACCCTCGGTCCAGCCGTGTGAGTAACTACCGCTGCCGCCAACACTGACGCCGCCCTGGGCGACTGCATTCACACCCAGGTTAGCGCCGGCATTCACACCAACGCCAACGTTATCTGACTGACCGCTGGACTGTGTATGGCTCCCGCTGGTGCCGCTGGAGGACATGGTACCGTCCGAAACCCCGCTGCTTTCAGAATGGGCCTCGCCTTCTGAAACGGAATGAATTTCAGAAGTGGCTACGCCGCTGGTGACAGTTGTGGACTCGCCAACCGAGTGAGTACGGCCTACGGTGTACGCAGACCCCTCAGTATGCGCCTCGCCTTCCGTATGGGCCACGCCAGTCGAGTGTGCTGTGCCGTCTGTATGCGATGTGCCTTCGCTCTCCCCAAAGCCCTGCGCCGAGGACTGCATCAGTGCGCCGCTCAATATCGCCGGCAGGCTGATCCCAAACGAGGCTCCCCGCACACCATTCTGCCAGGAGGCCCAGGTGCTGGTACTCTCGGCCAGGCCGATCAGCATTTCGCTGATGTCGGACAGGGCAATCGGGGAAGTCATTACCAGGAATAGAAAGTCCTCTTTCAGCGTACTCATGCCGCGAAACAGGATTTCGTTCTGCTGCAAGCTGTACTGCTGCGCAGCGCTGTTTCCAGTGGTCAGGGGATTGTTGAATAATGCCTGGCTGCCGCCTTTGGCGTTCTCGCGCGGATCTGGCTGCCCTACGACAACCAGGGCGTGTTTCATGTCAGCCATTGCGCCAAAAATCCACTGGCCGGTTTCAGGAGTCAGGGGGGATAATTTCATCTGCCGGAACGCACCGGTCATGGCTGATTTCAATGCGCTCAGGGCGTTCGCCGAAAGTTTGGCAGCTTCTTCCAGGTCTTTTGCAAATACCGAGACACCGTAGCATTGGATGATGCCCACCGCAGGATCGGTGAAGATGCCGGCAGTCAGGTACACAAACGATACCTTTGCTCCGTACAATGAGCGCAGAACGGATTTCATCTTCTGTAAAAGGCCGGCATCAGCGCGGGCATCCAGAGGGATGAATTTCAGTTCCAGCAGCCGCACCACCCGAAAACCGCGATACACCCGCCCGTTATCCTTTTCTTCGACGGCGTACCAGAGATAATCCAGTGTGTCGTTGGCTTCGTTGAAGGCGATCCCGTTGTCCATCAGTTGCAGGTCATCCGGAATCAACGACTGATTTGACTTCTTTCCAGTCTTTTCAGTCAGCCAGGGTATTCGAATGTCTTTGAGTGCTGCAATTACCATTGGTTCAAAACTCCTTATTTCTTTCGCGCCGGGTAGCGCAGGGGGAAGGTCCACTTTCCTGTGAGGAGGTATTCAGGTCGTGAGCCGCCCCCCTGCGCCACCCCGCATGGGGGTGACGTAGTTTTTGGGAGGTGGATTGATTGCGGCTAGTTCATGCCGCTGTCAATCCCGTAGAAATCGTACCCGGCCTCATCCAGAGGAATTGGTCCGGTAGCGGCGGCCTGTTGTTCCCTCTCCATCTGCTCGGTGGCCGCCACCGAGTAATGGATGTGCTTATGTTCCCGCAGAGGCTGACGAGCCTCAGCGAATTTCATAAGCGATTCCGGGAGCTTGCCGGTTTTACGGAAGCTGCCAGCAATCCTCGCAGCCGTGGTCGCCATTACAACTGTCAGGGTGATCACGAGTGCCACCAGTGCCACCACCAGAGCGATGGCAACCTGGCCGGCCCATTCGGGGATTGGGCCAACAAACAGAACAGAGTTAATAAGGTGCAGGTCGTACATTTTTTCTCCTTGTGATTTGTTTTGACCTCCGGGCGCTTGCGCTTCTGGCCGCCTTTCCCTTCGATCACTTGTTGAGGATTGAAAAAATTGTTTTCTTGCTTATTTCGCCCGGTGTTCTTTGCAGAAACCAGGCATTCCAACTTTATGTATCTGCCGAACTCCTGTTGCTACTCGTATCAGTTCAGGTCCGATCCGATGCGCTGTTAGGGGAGATTCAGGTCAGATATAAAATGCCCCGGCAGGAGTCGAACCTGCCTTACCATCATCCACAAGGGCGGTTGTAAAAGTTCAGTTACACACGTTCTCGAATCCGCTTCAGGACATCCTGCGCGCCGGCCAGCGGGCTGACCAGGTTCATCGGGTTGACAAATAACTGCTGCACCAGCAGCGAGAAGTACCCCAGAGGGGCTACCAGCCACAACGCCCACAGGATGATCGTGGTAACGTTGCCTTTGGTGTTGGCAATAATCGCAGCTGCGCTTTCTGCGGTGCCAATGATGCCGGCCCACTGTTCCGGGGATAGCTGCGTGGCATACGCCAGGTAGATTCGGCTGCCAATCACCAGCAGGGCGTACACCGCCAGGCCGGTTTTCACAAACCAAAGCTGATTGAACCGTTGATGATTCGGCATGACCAGCAGGACAATGACGCCCACCAGCCACATGGCCGCTCCAATCCAGGGAACCGGCGCTGCCATCCCGGTTTGGGCGATCATCCACAGGGCAAAGACAATCCCGGTCAGAATCTGCGCTGTGCGCGGCTGCGCTCCGGCTGAACCTTCGTTGTCCATTGCCTGCGCCAGCACGCTCCGACGTTCCGGCAAGCCAGGCTGCCCCATCGGGCCGCCGCGCTGTGGCCGAAAGCCAGCCCGACGCTGCACTTCACTGTCCATGACCAGAAAGACAAAGCCTGCTGATGCCAGGCTTACTATCGCCGGCAGGTTGCTCGCCAGCAGGTAAACCAGCAGCAGCCCGCCGTTGGCAAGGTAGATCAGCGCATCTACAAGAACATTGGTCAGGGTTGATAATTCTTCCATTAGGGCTTGCCCGGCTCCTTTCCGGGAGGTTAAAACGAAAAACGGCCATACATTAGCCGTCTTAATCCATAACGACTGCGAATGTATGGCCGATTGGTGTTCTAAATAGGTCTTGCTGCGCCGGCACTCGCCGGCTTATTGGTGGCTTTTTTCAGTTGTACTTACGAATTAATTATAGCATGTTTTGTACCTTGAGTGGGTGCTGGTGCTTTAGTTTTTAGCTTTCGATCCAACCCCGCCATCTCATCCAGGTTTAGTGCAATCCTGCCGACATCGGCAATGCCGGACAGATCACCCCCGTCAATGCCAGTCGGGAGTGCAATCCTGCTTCGCGGCTTCAAATCCCACGATTCCTCACTGGTATCATCCACCAGCACCAGGTCGGCCAGGCGCAGTCCAAACAGGCTGCCAAATCGTTCCAGGTGATGCACCGGAATCGGGCGCTGCCCGTTTTCGTATTCAGCCACGACACCCGGATCAATGCCCAGGAATTGGGCTATCTGCGCCTGGCTCAAACCCGCCTGTTGGCGAATGCGTTTGATTTTCTCACCAACTAACATAATCCGTTCCTAAAGCAGCCATTTGGGGTTGATAAATGCCAGCCCAAACATAAGCAGGAGCAGAAAGCCCACGACGGCCATTCCAAGCAGGCTGCTGATGTCCTCGAATGTCAAGTGACCGGTGCTGATCCATACCGCCGCACCACAAATGCAGCAGCCAATCAGTATCAGGACAAGCACAACGGCAATAATCAGCTTGTCGCCTGATTGACCACCCCCGCCGCTCACGACACCACCTCTGCCAGCAAAGACAGACCCCACAACCCCGCCGGGCTTGCGCCGGCCATGAGAGAGGTCACTACGTTCCAAATGAGAATAAAGGCGGTTACGGATGCGCACATAAAGGCCAAGAAAACGATGATGGTGAGGATGATGGTCGCTTTTCGGCGCGTAGGCTTATCAGACTCAAATTCAGGTTTCACTTTTTCTCCTCTCTTCAATTCCTTTTTTCTGTTTACCACAAAGTCGAGTATCAGGATCGGTATAAGAATACCAATGGCTCCTAGCATGACAAAAGACGGACGGTGATGCGTTCTGCTGGTGTAACCGAGGATTGAGATCACAATCAACACAAGACCAAATGCACCCAACAGACCAAGATTGGCGCTTTCGAAAACTGTGTGGACTGCTGCCCTCAATCGCTTGATCACCTGTCTGTTCCCTGGTTGGCGATTTCCAGCGTCAGCGTGCTTTCCGTTTCGTCAATAGCAAGCACCTTGATCGAATACTCAGGTATGGTCACTACCGACCCAGGCACGACACATACCGAGGTGCCTGACATTATCATTCCTGATTTGTTCGAAGTAAACAATGTAAGCATGACTTCGGTTTTCTCGGAGGCGCAATCAAGGCTGGATTCCAGCGTGAGTTTGACATCAAATCCGTATGGCAAGCCATCAAATTTGTATGGCTCGCCATGCTTTATGACCACTTCCGTCCCCTCTGGTACAGGGGTTGGCGTCTCTGTTCGCACCTGCCAGCCAGTGCAGCCGGCCAGCAGCAGCGCAATGATGAGTAGTCCAAATAACCGTGTTTTCAAAGTTTTCATATTTCTTTCCTTCTTTCAAAACAAACTACTAGTTTTCTCAAAAAATCTTGCTACGGCTGCGGCCAGATCGCTTCACGCGCCGGCACTCCGTACCGATTCCAAAACAGGTTCAGCGCCGGCCCTGGATCGGTTTTTCGATTGATCAGCGAATGACCAATCACATGCTCCGCATCCAGCGGGATGCCCCACCGGGCACAGATGTCCTCGACCAGCGCTTTGACCGCCGCTATCTGCTCCGGGGTGTATTCTTCCCAGTACCGATGCCCAAAGGCCATCTGGTAGTCCTCGTACAATGGGCCGGCAAATTCAGCATTCTCGTCCACCGGCCCCCAGTTCACAATCTCTATCCCGATGCTTTGCACATACGGCTCCACAAACCGGCCTTCTTCATCCTCGCAGATCGGGCAGGTTTCCAGACAAAAGCTGCGTTTACTGTAACAGTTGACGTGGTATGCGCCGTACCGCTCCGGGACCAGCTGATACACCGTTCCATCCCGGTCCACAACGTAGTGCGCCGAGGCTTCGTCAGGTGACTGGAATCGGTTTGTCGCTCCTGATAGACTCCCGCCGGTATAGTGCAGCACGACCGCCTTCGGTTCGTTGCCGGCAATCAGGTTGCAGGATGGGATCACTACCGCTCCCTGGTAATCTGGCTGCCAGGTCAATTCGGATAAGGCGCGGACGCGATCATATTCACTCAACGCATCTATGCGCCGGCATTGCGCCAGCAGATCCATCGCCGGGGTGGGCGTGGATTCAGGTTGCATGGTTGGTATGGGCGTCGGCAGGTTTTCTACCGCCGGCGTGGGCGTAAGGGAAGGTGTTGGCGACGGCTGCGGATTAGGAGGCGGAGTGCTGCTGACCTGGACTGAAATGACCTGCGCATACACCACTCCCGCCGGTCGGGGGACATCGTAGAGCCGGTCTGCCGGGACATAAAGCAGGGCGATTTGTGTAACCAGGGCTGATAGCAGCCCGATAATCACAAGCTGGTAGGCGCGCGGAGTCATGCGATTTGCCGGCGATTATCCAGTGACAAATCGCGTCCTGACGGACTTGCCTTTACCCGCCAATACCGCCAGGCGTCCCGCTTGGTGGCCGATAGAACGCCAATCAAACCACGCGGGGCGCACTCACATACAATCCGATACCGCTTTTGCCGACGACCGCCGTTATATTCACTTGTTAGGCTGCGCACCTGCATTCCACCCTGCTTCCCACACTTGGGACAGATATTCCTTTTCACTCGTTTAGTCATTTGAATTTGATTTTCTCCTTTCAATTTGAGGATTAGCGATCGTCTCTCCGATCAGTCACGCCTTGCCAGGATTTCAACCTGGGACCGCTGACGTTTGGCCTGGAATCTGCCCTATTTCAGAAGTTAGCCCTTCCAGATGGAGTCGCCTCCTGGGGGAGCGAAAGGAAACGATCCTTCAAGCAAGGTGAGGTGGCTTGCTCCCGCCTGGCGCTCCCAAGCGGGCGGTTTTCTCTGAAACCGCCAAAGTCACGCCTGTTTCCAGCAAAGCGTCTGCATGGTGTCTTATCCACCCGCCGGCACCCGGTTTGGCCGGTGCTATACGCCTTGCCTCTCTCGGCAACCTGTCACGCCTTTTGTCAATCCGGCGTCCGATGGCGACCAGGACAAGAGTTACCTCCGCTGGTGCTGTGCTTGCCGGTTACACTATCCGGCGCGTTGTTTTATGCTTCGTGTGTCTTGCTTTCACGTTTTGCATCAGGACCTTTTCAACGCTGCTCCTTGCCCGGCCTGGTTATCAGCCGGTATGGGGACTTCATACGCCCTATCTCTGCTCCGGTTATCGCATCCTGACCGATGCAACCGTTGGCTCATTCTGGATAGGAGTCTCCCTTTGTGCGGTTTATTTGAGGCTTTAGGCCCATGTCAAGGGCCGTCTTTACCGCCAACCGCCAGCTATTTTTCAAGGGCTGGCCTCCTTGTTCTGAATGTCCAGGATCATCCTGGCTTCCGTCTCGCCCTAAAGGGGCGTCTGTTTGCTTCCTGCACCGTAACCGCACAGGAAGTGGACGGCCTTCGACCGCGTTACCTGATCAGCCTAGCGTGTCTCTCCCACGCCGACATCCAGAATGGCGTCCCAAGTCAGCCCTGCGCATGGGCCTGACTGGTTCGCCAACCGGCACTTTTTTCTATCAGCCGACGGCCCCCTCTGTCATAAAAGACCGGGTGGCTTGGGCCGATAAATAACTGACTGCGACATAGCGGACAATCTCGCGGAAGTTTCCCTTTGCGTGTCCAGGTTGCGATCCCGTAAGCTGGTGTCACCATCAGCAAGCAACTCCTAACGTGGAGTCCTGGTAATTTACCTGATGCTCGGCCTTCCGGCTTTTGTGAGATGTTCCAAATCGCCAATCAGCTATTCACACTTCAAAATCCCCTCCCTGCCGTCAATAGGGTTGGATATACAGTACCACCTGTACGACCACTCTCTGCGCCTAACGCCAAAGGCGCGGCACGGACAGGGGAGGGATAAATGACTATTTGGCTTTTAATGTTCGGAATAGGGCGGCCAGGACTCGAACCTGCGTCAATGGCGCACCCGCGCCCCGCCCCTGTAAATCAACTAACGACCAGACAAGCTCAACACATACACTTCAAAATAATCTCGGAGCGCTGGCCCAAACCAGGACTGTTCGCTGGGGGGAACGGCAATTACGGCGGTGCCAATCAACGTGCGCGGCAAGGTCGCCGGAGTGCCCATTGTCGTGATGGTGTAGGTGATCCGGTACTGGCCTGGGTCAAAGATTTGCAAGCCGTTCACGTTGTAGTACAGGCTGCAAGTTGTCCCGTAGGCCCCATTACAGTCAAACGATGTCAGGGTGCTGTAAGGCATAACATCGTATGAGAGTTGGCGCACATTCGCTTCGGGGTATCGCACAGATAGACCTTCTTTGATCCATTCCTGGCTTTCGGGCGTCATGCGCGCCCATACACCGACACTCGTAACCCGGTCAGTGTAGTCCGTGTATTTCGCCGTACAGTTATGCCCGATAAGCTGGCCGGCGGTGTACCAATGCCCGCCCATATGATTTTCGTCAAAGCATTCAGCCCCACCGTTGCCGGCTGGCTCATCAACGCAGGATTCGTGGTCACAGTAGCAGCCCGCCGCTTCTGCGTACACATCTTCGGCGGTGTATGACTTGACGGTTACGCCGCCAACGTGGATTGAAATCACGCCCGACACGCCCACCCCATCATCCTGCCCCGCAACAAGCGGCTTGTCAGGGTATTGTTCAAGAAAATAAACTGCTGGATTGGCGTAATAAGGGCCAAACCTGACTTCGGACGGCGGGCAGCCATTAGCCTGCCCTGCTTCTGCTGGCTCAGTAGCTGCCGCTTGCGCCGTAAGAGGCGACAACGCAGCCACTACCAGCAGTAGCCCAATGAGTAACAAAGTTTTGATTTTCATTCCGCACCTCTTTTTCTGTTTTTCTAAGGCATGATCTCGCGAGCCGAGATCAAGTAAATCTGAAAGTCCGTGCCTGTACCGGTGATGGTGCGCCCGGTCGTAACAGGTGTACCGCCAGTCTGGACACTCAAATTCACACGATACAGGCCAGGGTCGCGGAAGGGAACCCGCAGCGCAGACCCATCACCTGTGCAAACATTGTTCGCATCGCAGCCGACCTGAACAAGTCCGTAGGTCGGGAACAACGAGTATGAGTTCTGATAGACATCGGCCTCGTAATAATAGGACGCCAGGTTGCCTGTAATCCATTCCTCGCTGCCCTCGGATAGTGCCGCCATTGCCGTTGCGCCAATGATGGGTTCAGGATAGGCCAGGATGTGCTGCTCGCACTCAAAGTCCACAATTTCCTGCGTGGTGCGCCAGTATCCATTGTTCGCCGGCAGAGCGTCGTCAGTCTTGCAGTTCAACGTGCCGCCATAACCGCCGTCAGGAACGTAACATTCCTCAACATCTTCCAGCACCGGGATCATGACGTAATACTCGTACACCGTCGGGCCAATCTCAACATGGAAGGCAATGTCCACACCGCGCCGGCCAGGGTCCTGGCCCACAGGGATCGGGTTGTTTGGCTCCAACTTCTGCGCTGAATATGATACGCTGCCGGGGGTAATCGTCGCATTCGGGCAGGACGGGATTGGGTCAATCTGTCCATCACCATCATCGTCCTGACAGGCCACCGGAGCAATCTCGCACAGGTTCGCCGGGCAGCCGGTGGGTGAATTGGCACACGTTCCCTGGATGTAGAGCAGGTAGGTGGTGGCGAACATGAAATCTTCACCGCTGACCTGGAGAAGCTCCCGCATCATATTGAGAATATCGGTTCCACCAAACGACCAGATATTCACCTCGCCGCTGATTACGGCATCCGCAAACAAATTGGGGTCCGTGTAACCAAACTCGCCCATCCGATCCAGGATGCTTTGCCCGCCCTGCGTTGCCAGCATCATGTTGATCATTAGTGAGCCGACGCCATTGCCAATGTAGCCTTCAGCATTTACCAGACCAGAGGCTTCAGGATTCAAGGTCATCAGAAACAGTGTGCTGGCCGAGGGAACGACCACCACATCCCCGTTGGCGGTGACGTACTGGTGATACGTTGGATGGAAGCCAATCAGGTCAAGGACGCCGGCCTGCGGCCACCACGCCGGGGAAGGGTCCAGTTCGACCTCACCCAGATCCACGACAGTTGGCAGCAGGTTGCCCTCTGCATCAAAGACATTCGCCCAGGGGTCTTGTGTGCCTTCCTGCGCGTATGCCGGCGGGGTAAAGGCAATCACCTGGCTCAATACCAGGGTGATTGCGATCAGCAGTTTGGTAATTTTTGTGAGTTTCATTGCAATTCCTTTCTCTCAAACAAAGAGCGGAGGCCGCTCAGGGTACAGATTGATCGTCTCTCCGATCTGCCACGCCAGGATTGTCGGCGGCGTTCCCTGGTCATTTTTACTTTTGCGGGGCCGGGGTCGGCGTCAGCATTTCCACCAGGGCATCCTGGGGAACGGGCAGAATCATGTCAAATTTCCATACGCCGTCTTCACCGCGTTCAACCGCAACCGCAGCCAGTTCGGAGGCCACTTCCTTCCAGCCCGACGCACTGTATTCCACAATCCAAATCTGCGAATTTTCTTCCACCGAGACAACTTTCAGGGCAGTCGCCGTGCAGGTCTGATCGGTTTTGTAGGTTTCCATGTTTTCGGCCACTTTATCAGCAGACATATCCGTGAACATTTCGCAGCCATCTGCCGTGCTGACTGCACACAAATTTTCCAGCCAGGTATCCACGCCGGCTTCGTAGTCAACGTTACCCAGTGCTTCCATGCCCACTTCGGCAGCAGCCGCAGCCGGATCAACCGCCGGGGTTTCCGCAGCAGCCGTCCGACCTGCAATCGTGTTCACCAGCCAGCCGGCGGCTCCGGTGAAGATAAAGATCGCAATCGCAGCAAACAGGACAACAATCGCCAACGTGCTTTTCAGGTTATTTTTCATGGTTTTATTTTTTCTCCTTTTCATGGTCAATCTTGGTTTTGGAAAACAATGCCCCATTTGGGGGTTAAAACAAAAAGCCGAACAATCGCTGCGCTTTTTATCCTTACGCAGACTCGATTGTTCAGCCGATTGGATGCTTTCCGGCATAATACGTACCGCCGGAGGCAAAATTGGTATGGCCTTTTTCAGTTGTACTTGCAAATTTATTATAGCATGTTTTGTTTTGCATGTGGTTGCGAGCCTCCTTTCAGTCAGATGATGGTGTGTAATAGTGTGTAATATAGCACCATTATACACATATACCCGAAGATTGCAAGGCCCAGTTTGTGTCTTAAAAACACAAAAGCCGGTTTTTCAACCGGCTCCCATGTGTGTAAAACAAAAGGAGATTAACAAGCAATTACGGTGTGGTGGAGATTGTCTCCGGGTAGGTCACCGGGGGCATGGGGCAGTTATATGACTTGGCTCCCCGGATCACCAGGAACGTCCAGGATTGCCGTTCAACGGCTTCCCAGTACAGCGGCAGGACATTACGCCACTTCGGTTCACTGGCCGTCGGAACATCACGATAATAATAATGATTGCCGCCTTCTACGGCACGGGCAAAATTTGTGTTCGGGTACAACACGGCCAGTATGTGTTGGGGGGCGGCGTAGAAAAAAAGCGCTGGCAGCGTGAAAAAAACATCAGTATTCAGGCAAACCCGTCGTTCCTCGCCATTTGCAAGACGAGCATCATCCAATGCCTTCATCGCACCCATCCGCTCTTTCAAGAACTCCCGATAGGTCATCCCTTGCGCTTCGGGGACCACCATCGGCTGCCCGCTGCGGTACACGCCGTAGCCCACCGTTGTCACTACGCCGGCCAGCACCAGCACCAGCGCAACCTTCAACGCAAACCACAGTACCTTGAACGGGAACAGCAGCACCGCTTTGACTGCTCGGCCAAAGGTCAGCTTGCCCGGATTTGTTTTCGCATTATTCAATTCCGTAGTCGTCATAATTTTGTTTTATTACTCCTTCTGTTTTCTTGATGCTTACGCCGGCACCAATTCAATTTTGCCGGCCAGTTTCACCGCCAGCCCAGTGTACCGCTTCGCAACCTTGTTGTTGTGGACCGCCAGCTGCACCGCTTTGGCGCTGCTGATCATCACGAACAGCTTTTTGGCGCGGGTGATCCCGGTGTACAGCAGATTCCGCTGCAACATAACATACTGCTCGGTCAGCATCACCATCACCACGCAGGGGTATTCGCTCCCCTGGGCCTTATGCACCGTACTCGCATACGCCAGCACCAGGTTGTCCGCTTCCTGAAAAGGGTACACGATCCCTTTTCCTTCCACGTCCACGATCAGTTCCCTACCAGCCAGGTTGATATCCACAATCTGGCCCACGTCACCGTTGAACACACCCCGGTCATAGTCGTTTTTCGTCTGCATGACCCGATCCCCTAACCGAAACAGACCGCCGGCCAGCCGGACTTCCGGTTTGAACAGGTTTTCCGGGTTCAGCGCGGCTTGCAGGGCTTCGTTCAATGCTCTCACGCCTGCCGGCCCTCGGCGCATCGGGCTTAGAACTTGAACGTCTGATGGTTTCAGGCCGTAGGCCGGCAGTCTTTTGACGACCAGATCCACGACCTGGGCCGCTGCATCTTCACCGTTTTCGGCTTTCAGAACAAAGTAATCGCCGTTCACCGCCGTTGGTGTTCTGCCCTGGTTGACTGCATGGGCGTTGACGATAATATTCGAGCCGGCTGCCTGCCGGTATATCTGGGTCAGGCGTGTGACCGGGATCGCTCCCGAATCTATCGCATCCCGCAGGAAGTTGCCGGCTCCTACCGGCGGCAGTTGATCCACGTCACCCACCAGCAGCAGGTGCGCGCCATTCGGGGCTGCTTTCAGGAGCCGATTCGCCAGGCTGATGTCCACCATCGAGGCTTCGTCAACGATCACAAAGTCGGCGGTGTCAATCTCACGCTTTTCCCGCTCATCCAGGTAGGCTTCCAGAAATCCATCATCGTCTTCATCATCGCTCGACTCGCCAGGAATGTAACCAATCGTGCGGTGAATCGTTTTTGCTTCCCGGCCAGTGGACTCGGCCAGCCGCTTCGCTGCCCGTCCAGTCGGGGCGCACAGGACATACGATTTCTTCCGTTTTTCCAGTTCGCTGATCAGCGCTTTCATGGTGAAACTTTTACCTGTACCTGGGCCGCCGGTCAGGATGCTTACCGGACAACGCAGGGCGATGCTAATGGCTTCCCGTTGATCATCGTTTAGTTCTGCCAATTCTGCATCGGCTTCGATATCAAACGCCGGCAGGTTTACCGTCCAGGTGGGTTCAGTCAGCAGCCGCACCAGGTGATCCACCGCCCCTTCCTCAGCCCGCCACAGCCACCGCAGGTAGATGACTGATTCAACGTCGTCCAATGAGTCTTCTTTTACCCGTACCCGGCTTTCCTGGTCTGATTGCAGGGCAATAATCGCGGCTTCCACCAGACGTCCATTCCCGCTCCCGCTTCCCCTCTCCGATTCGAGGCCGGTCAGATCAAGCACTCGCTCGATCAGGATGCCTTTGGGCAGGAATACATGCCCTTCTTTCTCTGCGGCTTCGGTCAGGGCGAACAATACCGCCGCCTGCAAGCGGTTGGGGTCGTCATACGCCAGGCCCATTTTCCGGGCCAGCGCATCGGCCTTTTTGAACCCGATTCCCTCAATATCATACGCAAGCTGATAGGGGTTGGTTCGCACGATCTCCACCGCTCCCGCAGCACCGTACTTTTTCAGTATCTTCAGGGCCGTGTTCAGGGTGATTTCAATGCAAGACAACATGCCCATAATTTCCTGGGCGTGCTGCTGCTCTTGCCACGAGGCGGCAATCAGCGCAGACTTTACCTCGCCAATGCCGTGTACTTCCTTCAGCCGTTCAGGGGTATTGTCCAGTACATCCAGCGTTTTTTCGCCAAACGTCTCGACAATCGCTTTCGCCAGCGTCGGGCCAATGCCATTCACCAGCCCCGATGCCAGATACCGTTCAATCCCTTCCAGGTCAACCGGCATGATCTGGGTAATCGTCTCCGCTTTGAACTGCCGGCCATATTTCGTGACGCCGTAGTCACCCGTTACTTCCAGGTCCAGCCCTTCGGCCAGTGTTGGGAACAAACCCTGGACTTTGACTGAGGTTTGCAGGATGCCCGTTTCCGGGTTGCTGGCTGGCTCGCTTAAATCAAGCACGATCACCGCAAACCCGTTTGCGGGATTGTGATAGATGATTTTGCTTACGCGTCCAACCAGTTTGATCGCTGCCATTTTTTACGATTGTTCCTTGCTCTCGCTGCCCGTGTTGTACGCGGCGCGACCTTCGTTGATGATCCTTACCCGCTTCACAGCCGATTCAAGGTCATCCCGCAAGACCGCAAAGCCGGCGTCCATCACCCGCCGGGCAATATCTGACATGCTCCGGCCTTCCAGTTCTGCAATCCTGGATAGAAGTTGAAACTGCTCTTCTTCCAGCAATATTTGTGTGCGATGTTTCTTTGCCATTTCGATATCCTTGCTTACACGATTTCGGGATAACACCCGATGGTGTCATTATACATTTGCTTGCGCCTTATTGCACACCTGGCAGGCCCAATACTTCAGCCGCTTCCTCAATCGAACATGCAACACCCGCGATGCCGCCGGCTGCCCGCACCGATTCCAAAAAAGCTTTCTGTTTATTCGTTGGCTTCATCCCTGGCCGCTTGGCTTCGAGGGCGAAAAAACGGCCTCCGGGCAGGCAGCCCAGGATATCCGATGTCCCTGCCGGCGCGCCCCGGTACAACCGGCGACTTTTGCCTTCTCCAGGAACCACAATCGCACCAGCGTTGATCCGCACGGCAATGCAGCCAACCATTTCCAGGTATTCCTTGATCGCGTTCACGATGCTCATCTCGGTTTCGGTTGCAGGACAGGTCATTTTACCTACCTACTCCTTTGACCAGGGCTAAAACCCCTGATCGAAGCCACCGCCACAGAATCCGCCGCCCATGTCGGGACCGCTTAAGTCAGGGCCGCTATTGCCCTCGCTGCCTGTGCCGGCGTGGCCCGTTATAAAATACAGGCCGCGATACGATACTTCCTGCTGGAACTGCTGATCCTGCGCCAACGCCTGCCGGCGCTGCTCTGCCCAGATTTGGCTCATGTCGCCACCGCTCGGCGTCGTTGTTGCCAACTTTGTTATAAATCCCTTGCCGCCAGGCGCGCGCCAGATACGGATGATTTCGACGACAAAAATCACTGCACTAACCAAAGCCGTTAGCGCGCCGACCAGAATCAAAATACCCAGCACCGTAATACTTATCTCGAAAATTTTGTCCATCATAATTCTCTCTCCTTTCTATTCTCTCACTCTATTCTCTCAGTTCACTCACCAGGTTATCCCTGGTTTCGTGGTGAATACGTTCCTGCCAGGCCAGCCAGCCACGGCAGATTGTCAGTGGAGCCGTTTCACCCACTTCGTGGATAAACAGATCAGCGTTGTACAGCTTGATCTCGTAGGCTCCATTTTTTGATTTTCGTTCTTCGGGGATTGCCAACACCTCACAGACGATTCCCGCCTGGCGCATTTCTTCAACCAGACTCCATGCAGCAGTCTCATCTCGCGTCCATGCCGGCAGGCGTTTCAGATCACAGTATTCAGAAGGTTCGGGCTGCGCTCCCAGTCCATCCCAGTATACCGGATATGCCCGGTATGTTTCAAGCGCGATGGGCCGCTGGCCGTTGTCGTACCACCGGTATCCCTTCAGTTTCGCAATCCGCAGCCGCAGGTCCCCTTCAGTCTCAGTCATTCTCGTTATTTTCGATGTTAAGGTTCTCGCTTGCAAGCTGCTCGCACATGCTTGCCGGCTCCGCTTCCGGCGTTCCCGGTATTCCAGTAATCTCGACCGAGTACACCGCTCCACATGAGCCGCACCGCACCAGCGCTTCCTCGCAGCCGGCCAGCGCAACCGCCGCCCAGAACGCAGCGTCCAGTTCGTTCAGGTCGCCGCACACCGGGCAAACTGCCCACTGTGCGCCGGCTTCCACTTCCGCTTTGTCTGCTTTGTTCCAGCCACCATTCGTTGTGTTCATATACATCATATTACACCATATTACACACTATGTCAAGCCCTGCCGCACCCAGGCAGCCCAGTTTTCACCTTACTGCCCTCAGCACCCCGTGCGCTGCTCCCCCACCCACCAGCGCACTCGCTCACCGCTTGCAAGCCGGCTCCTTTCCCGTTTGCTATCTTCGGGAGACCACAGCCCATAGGCTACAGGCAAACAGTTGTCATGCGCTTGATTGCTTGCAACAGGCAAGCCAGCGAGCAAAGCACACAGGTTTTCTTTCAGGTTGCAGTTTGCAGGAGCAGCAAGCAAAGGGGTGGTATAGAAATATAGTTTAACTTCACCGAAAACGGCCATTTTTAAGCCTTAAAACGCCTGTTTTTGGGGTTTTTACCCCCCTTTTTTACCCCAAAAACAGGGACAGTTACGCGAATGGTCTTGGCGAACCATCAAAAGTACACCGAATCGAAAATAAGAGTATCTTTTGACCTCGTTTTTGGAGGTTTTAGCGAAGAACAGGGGTCCGATTGCCATTTTTTCACACCCTAAAGTATCTCGATTTTAGGGTTCTTCTACGGGGGGATCGCTATTTATATCCTGAAAGGCAATATCGCCGGCATGGTTGGGACTGTTTAGCGTAACCGAAGACAGTGCCTTTTTGTTTTCTTTGGTCAATCCGAGTTCGACGGGATAATCCATTAGCGTCTGCACCAACCAGGTCAATGCCTGAACTGTCACATTGGCGGCATCCTGATCCTCACGAATACCCGGCCAGGGGGACGAGATAGTAAACACCGGTATCAACCCGCTGCGCCTGTCTTGATCTTTTTCGCTAGTACCAACTTGCGCGTAAAATGCCAACGGGCCGCCGCGCCCAAAACCAAACTGGCGCAGGATGGTTCCCCATACTACCATCCGTTCCAAAGTATCAGCAGCAGAATAAAGGCCACGCCCGTAACTGGATTTTAAGCTCTCTAAAGCGTTGATCAGGCGTAATCTGAAGTCCGACATGGATGGCTGCTCAAACCAGCAGCGCAAAACGCCAATACCAATCCAGGGGACTCCACCGTTGTTCCACCTGCTTGATTCTGGGCCAGAAATTACCATTGAGAACAAGTCGTCGCAGCAATCCAGGAATGCCTTGCGAACTGATGTTGTCAATTGCATTTCGGTTAACCGGCCTCGATAGTCGAGGTGATACGATCTAGCAGCCTGCCACGCCTTTTGTAATCCGGGCAACGTCGGCACGCTGACTGCCTGGGCATGAAAGAAACGCTCGCGTTCATCGGCCAGGGCATCCGAGTCGGGATAGAGAGATGGTATCAGGCGTTTATACCGACGCAAATCCAGCGTCGGATTGTTCAAGAAATCGGCAATAGACATAGACCAGACCGAAAAAGCCGGTGAGCCGCCTAGCTCCTGACTCAATTCGTACAAGACTTTTGACCATGTTGAAGTTGTGTATCTATCTTCGCTTTCTTTCATAGCAAAGAGAACAATAACGTCTGGCAGTACATCTCTCATTACTGGACTGGTAAAGATTTCCTGCCACCGGCGCAGCCGACCAAGCAAACGTTCTGACAAATTCTGCTCGCTTCTGGTTTGTTCAAACTCTATCAGCATATGCGAACCATCCAGATGGCAAAGTATGTCAGGCCGAATAAACCCACCATCGTCATCATCAGGAATATCCATCCGGCGTTCCATGTCGCACGAAAGCCCCATTCGCTTCAAGGCTATGGCAATATCAACGATACCTAATCCATGCACGAAATTCTTTTCCTGGGTAGCCTGGCTTGGGGCCAGGATCGTTGTGCCATTCATTTCGTTTAGTACCGCAGCCCCGGCATCCGTTAGAAAGGCCGAATACACCCGATACCTCGACGCCCAGGGGCGCGGCAAATTCCGATGCGTTAACAAAGGATTATTGCCGTTGGACATTTTAGTCATGCGGTCTCGGATGGGTTTCTCGTATCGAAGGCCGAACCACTGTTGCCCTTGTGCAGAAGTGGCTACCCCTTGCATTCCGACAAACTCCAAAATAGCGCGGTCTTTTTCTGCCGGTTTCATTGACCGCCAGGGGATGATTTGTCCTGCTGCTGATTCGGGTTTTGTTGTCATTACCGATTATGCTCCTTTCTCAAGGTAGAGAACCAGATCGAATTTTCATCAGCCTTGATTTCCCCAGCCTGCAACCGCTGCTCATAGACCAGCACATCGTCAAGATTTGTGATCCGGGGCGTAACAGTCGAGGACGAATTTCGGGATGCCCGAAAGTTTAGATCGCTGACAAGCTGCCGGGTTGTTTTGGGGTACAAGCAAACAAAGTGCATCCTGCCATTTGTTGCCTGATAAAAATCATCATAGTATTGGTCCACTCCGCCCTTGACATACCGATCACCGGCATACATGATCAATACTGGCTCCCCGTTATGGTAAAGCAGCGCATGGGCCACAAACAAGTGCTGCCCGGCGCCATCCTGGTCCAGAATGGCATTTTCAGGCAGGTAGCGGTTGAAGGTGTACCCATAACGCGGTAACACTTCTTCCACAAAGTGCGCCAGCAGCGGAGCTTCTTCCAGCCACAATTGACCCGAATTTGCCAGCCATTCGCCCACAGGAATCGCCGGCGAACTGGATTTCAAGTTGTAAGCACTCACGCCCTGGGGCGTCAGCGAAAATGCTGGAGAAATGGGGACCCCTGATTTTGGGATAAAAGAGGGCATCGGCTTAATCACAACCAGGTGTTTGCGAGTTACCAGGGATTGAATCCCGGCTTCAATTTCTGGACGAGGCAGGTTTAGTTTTTCAGCGCAGATGTCAATCAGTCCTGGCAGCCGAATCGTGCGGGCCGATCCTGCCAGGTGCAGGAGTCGTTCTTCCAGCGATCCATCCGGGAGTGGATCGGGAACAGGCTCATCTGCTGCGGGTGAGTTATCGGAGGCGATTGTGAGGGTGGGCGCTCTGGCCCTGGATTGCTCCGGTGGAATTGCCTCCGGGGTTGTCGGGGTATGGAGTCTTGCGGCGGTTAGTTCTGTTTGCAAGCGTTGGATCTCCCGCTGCAAGCGGGTAATTTCATTCTGAGCCTGGGATGGCTCATTTTGCTTAAGGGCGTGATTCAATTGACGGATGGCCTGGTCAGCCATTTGGGTGGCAAACCGGGCTACTTCCACCAGGGTCAGTTCTGTTTCAACCGATTGTCGGACCGGGATTTTGTGTTCCTCACCGATCTTTTTGATAAACTCAATCAATACCTTCTTCGCTTCGTCCATTTGCTTTGCGTAACGCTCCCTTCTCTCGCGCTCTGCTCTTGCCAGGGCGCGTAATGTTGCGGTGTTTATTTGATCCATGACGACGCCTCCAACTCGTACAACTGCTCACGGGCAGTCTGAACGAGTAGAACGGCCTGATCGTAGTTTTCTTGTTTTGGCGCGCTGATCCACAGCAAGACGCTGCGGGATGCTTCCAGATAGGCCAGTGATGTATTGACAATCATTGAACGCAGCCCTGCCAATGCCGGCGGCGCTTCGGTGACATCAGCATCTTTCGCTATCGCCAGGCTATCCTCAAAAGCGTTCTGCCCGTCACGAGACTGCGAAAGTAAATCGCCTGTGCCGGCCAGCAAAGTGACAAGCTGCCCATCCAGCAAGCGCAGGTCATTGGCCCAGGTGCGGGCCTGCCGGCGATAATCTTCAACCCGCTTCACATCCGGCAGGAGCAGCATTGGCCGCCCGGCTTCGTCAACCGGGGATGCCAGCCAACCGATCACGCCCAGGATAATGACAATAACCACCAGGGACGCGATCAGATAGTACGACTTAGGGATGGGCATCTTTATACCTCGGTTTCCTCATCAATGCCGCTAACATGATCATCATGCTCTTTGTAAGATGGGCGCAGTTCGCCCCGTTCCACCAGTTCAAGGCGCTTGGCTTCGCCGGCAGCCCAGTCAATGTTGCGTAAAAACTGGCATTCTTCCACCACAAACTCAATCAGTTCTTTATCGACAACCATCCGGCGCTGGACATGCGAAATGATGAAAAGGCGTGAACCCTTTCGCACATGCGCGTAAATCAATTCAGCCCAGGGGCCGTAAGCGACAATCCGCATCCCCTCAACACCGGAGGAGCCGGCGGTAGGTTTGACGAATCCAAACAGTCGCAGAAAAGGAAGTGTCTTTCCTGCGACAGAGACAAGTCCAAAATGGATGTCCCCGGTAATATCGACCACATGCTGACAAGAATTGTTTCGTGCCATTCTTGATACTCCTTTCCAAAAAAGATGGTCTCTTAGGGCTTCCTGTTGGCTTATAGGTCGCCCTATGCTTTTGAAAATCCGACAATCGTAGGCCGTCCTATTAGGCCGCCCTAGTAGGCCGTCCTACGTTCTTACGAGTAGGGCGGCCTACTTTTGCTCTCTAATCCGCTTTTCCACATCAATCGTGTTCTCAAATTTGGCACACCGTGACGGGCGCGTGTACCCCCAGAGAGGATTTTGAGCATGTTCAAATTCATGGAGTGGAGCGGCTAACAGAAAGGCGACTAATTGGCTGATAGGGACGCTCTCGCGTTCAGCCAGCCTTACCAGACGGTCTTTCATGTCCACTGGCAAGTCAAGCCCGATCCGGCCAGTCAACCGCTCCTTCTGCCGGCGGCGCTCCCGCACTTTGCGCGCCCGCTCCGGTTTGCTCAGGCGGGCCTCGGCTTGCCGGCGTCCCGCACTGGTGAGCAGCGATGTTACGGCAGCGTCGGCTCCAACTGTGGCCGAGAAATCTACCAGTCCTGCCTCAGTGTCTTTTTTCGCTGGACACATTCACTTTTGACTCCTTTCCTGTTTTGTTTGTTTTGATATTCAGTTTTCCATGCCTTGCATTGCACTACCTCGCAGTGCCATGCCTCACCATGCCGTGCCGCACCCTGACCAGAAGGCCCTTTGACGCTCATGCTTCAAAAGGCACTCTCCGTCAGGGAGTGGTATTCCCTGCCTTGCCTTGCCCAGCCTTGCCTCGCCTTGCCCTACCTGGCCCTAACCTCGCCCTGACCAGAAAGCCCTTTGACGCTTTTGCTCCAAAAGGCGTTCTCCGTCAGGGAGTGGTTCCTTGCCTTGCCATGCCTAGCCGTGCCTTGCCGCACCCGGCCTCACCTGGCCGCGCCTCACCCTGACCAGAAAGCCCTTTGACGCTTTTGCTCCAAAAGGCGCTCTCCGTCAGGGAGTGGTATCCTTGCCTTGCATCGCATTGCCATGCCAAGCCATGCCAGGCCTTGCCACGCGCAGCCATGCCCAACCCTGACCAGAAGGCCCTTTGGCACTCATGCTCCAAAAGGCGCTCTCCGTCAGGGAGTGGTATCCTTGCCTTGTCTTGCCTTGCCAAGCTTTGCCGTGCCATGCCGTGCCTGACCCAGCCACGCCCATCCATACCTCGCCCTGACCAGAAAGCCCTTTGACGCTTTTGCTCCAAAAGGCGTTCTCCGTCAGGGAGTGGTTCCTTGCCTTGCATTGCCGTACCTCGCCTAACCAAGCCACGCCATGCCCCACCCTGACCAGAAAGCCCTTTGGCACTCATGCTCCAAAAGGCACTCTCCGTCAGGGAGTGGTATCCTTGCCTTGCCTTGCCGCGCTTTACCCGGCCTGACCTTGACTCACCTTGCCAAACCCCACCCCGCCCCACCGTGCCAAACCTCACCCTGACCAGAAAGCCCTTTGGCACTGACACCCAAAAGGCGTTCTCCGTCAGGGTGGGATGACTTGAAATCATCCCGCCTGCCGTTCACACACTCGCAAATTCGCTATTCGGTTTGTAAGGTGCTTATCCCTGCCCTGATTGATTGATAATCCTCAATCAGCCTCGCCGCGCCCCGGACTGGCGCAGATTACAAGCTATCGGGTTTCAACCCAGTGCGTTACCTGGAACCGGCCAAACATGCCCTTCTTTTCCGGGCGAAAATCACCCAGACCGACGCGGGAGCCGGCATCGTCCACAACCTGCCGCAGTTGAGCCGCAGTCAGCAGGGTGGGGTCGTATTGGAGCGTGAATGTAGTCTGCCAGCTATCCAGGCGGGGACGGTGGCGAATGATCCGGCCCTTCGTTACCGGGTTGACGACTGAACGCGAGTCAACGGTGTATTCCGTTGTTCCCAGGCCGCAGTATTCAGGCGTGACAAAGACGCAGGCTGCCACGATCTTTTGGAGGCTACTGCGCCCTTTACCCTTGCTGAAGGTCGCGGCATTGACCAGGCAGCGTTGGATGTTGATACCCGGCACATACAGTTCGTTGGCTTCGGGCATTCGATACGCACAAAGCTCGGCCTGGTCCTCCGGGGACATTTTTTCAAAGCCCGCCGGCGTAGGCCGAAAGGCGTGTTGCAGAAGGGCAGAAAGGCCCTCGATGGTCACTTGAACAGTATTACTTGGCATTTTTCTTTTTTCTCCTTTCAAGAATGAGTTGTTTTTCCAAACGATCCAAAACCTGTTTGTACCCGCCAATCGCGGCG
The DNA here is from genome assembly GCA_013314735.1 of Anaerolineae bacterium. GTDB lineage: Bacteria > Chloroflexota > Anaerolineae > Anaerolineales > Anaerolineaceae > SpSt-1165. Next base: position 1,013,338 of record JABUFD010000002.1, on the reverse strand, counting down.
TTCTTGCCGTCCGGGTAGCCGGCAATTGCACGGGTATGGGGAGCGTACTCCCACAAGGTTTTGCCATGCCGGGAGGCTTCCCGGCAAACAGTATCCTGCGGTATGGGCGGCCAGACCAATTCGCCAAAGTTGCCAACCAGGTGGCGAAGTTGCAGCAGCGATTCATTCGTGGTGCGGTCATAAAACGCCGGCAGGATCGCCCCCAATTCGCAGGTGGTGTATCGCCGCAGCGATTCCAGGGAGGTCAATAAATCACGGATGCCCTTCACCGATAGCTGATCCAGCCTGGTTGGGACAAGCAGGTAATCCGCTGCCACAATTGCCGCCGTCATCAGCACATCCACCGACGGGGCAGCATCCAGCAGCACCACGTCGTAATCGTGATCTTTGAGCAGATCGTCTAGCGTGTATTCCCTCATATCCATTGCCGACAGCATAATTTTGAGATTCGAGGTGCGCTTGTCGGAGCGAATAACGTCCAGCCCTTGCCGGCCTGATGGGGTGACGCCGTTAGCCAATTTGATCTCGCTGCCCGGTGTTAGCAGGGAGAACAAATCATTGCCAGCCGGCAAGCCCAGGCAGTCGCCTACGTTACCTTGTGAATCCAGGTCAATCAGCAGGACGCCGTAGCCTCGCAGCGCCAGCCCGTGAGCCAGTGTGACCGAGGTGGTGGTCTTTGCGACGCCACCCTTTTGATTCACGACTGCAATTGTTGTTCCCAAGTGTTCCTCCAAATAAAATCGCCTTTTGGATATCGCTCGTACTTGTAGCGGAAGGTGGACAACGCCATCTGTACTTCCTGCGCTGAGGCGTGTTTATGTTCGTAAATATCCAATCGGGCCGCAGCAGAATTAGTCCAGTGGCCGGCGATAATCGCCGCATCCAGGGCTTCCAGTGCCCGAAAAATCGCAAACCAGGTGGGGATCGTCATGCCTTCGTCTCGTCCCACTCAATCCGGGTGCAGCCATCGTGACCGTGTACATCGAGAACGGCTTCCGGGGATGGGTACACAGACAGGGTGTGCGGTGGGCGGGTCCAACAGATTACAGTCTGTCCGCTGTCAAAGGTTACGCCTTCAGCAACGATTCCTGTTCCAGAAACGCCGCTAATGTCGTGATGCCGAACAAGTTTGAATGTTTTAGCCATACGTTTCCATTTCTTCTTATTCTTCCATTCCTGAAGCTGCTGCTGCATAACTTTCAGCATCAACAAATCAGCATTGATTCCCAAAGGTTCTGTGTACATCAGGTAGTCATCCGACAAAAACCAGGTCAGCGCCGAATGACAGGTGGACGGGTTTCTCAAATCCCTGACGGCCTGGGTAATGACCGCCAGGGCCAGATCGGAGAACCCGTCTTTTTTTTCGGGAATGGAAGTCATCAGATTAAGCATTAGCCGCCTGCGATGATGGGCATGACCAGGTTTCACCGACGACCCGGATGTTCCGGGCCAGGTGAGGGTCACGATCAATCAGGCCAGCATCTTGAAGGCGCTCCAGGTGATAATGCACGGCGCTGGTGGATTGCAGGTTACAGGCATCTCCAATTTCACGGATACTGGGTGAGGCGCCACCTGTTCGGGTTTTGTATTGGATGATGTAGGCCAGAACGTCCTTTGTCGTTCTGGTGATGTGTTGTTTTTTATCAGGCATTTTTCCTCTCCTTCCTGTTGGGTTTTTCGGGTTTATTCGTGTTGGCCGTGTTTTTCTCTACAAGTTGAAGGTCGGTTTCACAAAAATAACGAAAGACACACGGGCCGCCATGAATACTAAGCGTTTTCCAGGCTTCCGGCGTGAAATCCTGCCGGCCAAAGCAAATCAGGTATGCCTTTTGGCCTGGATCAAAAGCCACAATGTCGCCTTCTCCAATGGGCGTGTGGACCCGGTTGCCGTACTTGTAGGCTGCGTTAACGAGAGCTTCGGCCATTGGCGGCTCCCGTCTCAGATGAATGCACGGCGTTTCTGAAAAGGCCGCGAGCTGGGTCAACGGTAACCGGGACGGAGTCGATTGTTGGCCCAAGTTTTTGTTTGGGGATGCCGACCAGCAAAAGGTCTGGTGATACAGTCCAATTTTCTGCAACCGGCTGCCCACCGCTCCCATCTTCCCCGCGCGGCGTAAATCGGGTCGTTGTTACCACTGATCCGGGTGTTTCAGTTTTGTGGGGATACCAGAGGGTGATTACTTTGTCGGAGGTTTGTTCAACATTCGAGGTTTCCTGCGCATCCTGTTCAGTGGGCATTTTCCGTTGGCGTTCAGCAACTTCACGGCGAGCCTGGACGCCAAGCAGCACCGGGCAGCCAAACGACAAGGCGCAGTCCTTTGCCCGGTTAACCATTTCCATGACCTGCTCCCGCCGATCCCCGCCGTCCTGGGGATCGGGGCGAATACGTTGCAAGTAGTCCAGTACCACCAACTTGACTTTCAGCTTGCGTGAGGTGGCGTCCTCGCAGATATATTCCAATGCCAGGGCAACATCAGTCAGTGTCATGCGCGGGCGGGCCTGGCGGCGTTCCCCGGATTGGATCTGTGAATGGCCGATCAGCCATAGAGGACTGACCGCACGGCGCACCGACGATTCCAGGATAAGCTGCCATTCGGCCTCGTTGAGTTTGCCGCGCACCATTTTGGTCATGGGAATATTGCTGTCGCGTGCCAGCCACGCCAGCGTATCTTCCTCGATGGATTGTTCCCAAGTGGCGCGGACAACAACTTCGTCTGCTTCAGGGCCAATCATTGCCAGGGCGCGGGTGGACAACCAGTTCATGATGCTGCTTTTGTGATGGCCGGGCAGCCCATAGACGCTGATCAATTCACCAGGACGCAGGGGATTCATGACTTCATCCAGGCGGGTAATACCAAATTGGATGCCCTGTCCCCTATCCTGGCGAAGTTTTTCGACAAGCTTTACAGAAAGTCGCGATGCGTCCTGCGGCACAGATACAAGTGTGGATGCCGATGCAGCACGATCAGAGTTTTGGACACGTTTTGACAAGATTTTCACCTCCTAATAAACAAGATAATCTGCCTGCGCACGTTGGGCAGGGGTTGGGTTGTTAGTGACTGTGTAGCTGTAATAACGTCCATCCTCGACGCTTTCCTGGCTTATCAGGTTGGGATTGGCCCCAACTACCGCCCAATCGGTCAGCCAGGCAGGTTTGTTGGGATTGTATGGTTTGCCATCTTTGCGTTTAGATGACTTCCACTTCTGCCAGTGCGGGGTAAGATACTCAACCAGCAAATCGTCTGTTGGACAGGACTCTCGCAAAAATTGAACGGCATCTACGACGGCCTTGTAATCACCCGGAAGGGGGAGAACGCCTGTCACGCGCCTGTAAATTTGGATGTCAGGGTGATTGCGCGCCTCGGCTAACGTTTCAGGGTATTGCGCCTGGTCAGGTTTATTGCCAGGCAAAATGGCCTGGCAGTTTACTTCCTCCGGGGTTTCAGGAGCTTCCGGGGGAGTAGCCCAAAGAGAGTCGCCAAAAGGATCGTCAGGAAGATCATCAGAAAAGTCAGCAGCAGCAAGTTCTTCGCGCGCGCGTGGTAAGTTAACTTCTTCTCTTTCTTCTTCTTCTCTTTCTGAATTAAATTGGTATGTTAAATTAACTCTTTGTGTAACATCAGGTGTTACAGGGGGTGTAACATCAGATGTTACAGGGGGGGTAACATCAGATGTTACAGGGGGTGTAACATCAGATGTTACAGGGGGTGTAACATCAGATGTTACAGGGGGTGTAACATCAAGACGGTCTGTTTCTGGTAGCCATTGGGATTCGGCATCTTCAGTACAATATTCAAGCTCGGTGTTCGGGGTAATAATGCGGTAAAGGCAGCTTGTTTCGCCGCCGCTTTTACCACTACGTCTTTCTACTTCGACATATCCCAATTTCTCCAAAACTTGAATTTGGCGATTTACCGCTGGACGTGATACGTTTAATCGCTTTGCTATCGTCGCCTGTGATGGATAACAGTAGCCATCCTTATCGGCATAACTACACAGGATTCCCAATACACGCAACGCAGCGTAATTCATCCGTTGATCTTCAAAGGCCATTATTGGAATAGGCGCTTTTGTAAGAGGCATAAATTACAAGTCCTAATCCCTGCCGAAAATGGGCTGATTTGGATCGCAGTCCATTCCTTCTAATCGGTACAGACATAAAGCGTTGTCGTTTTCTGGCTCAGGACATTCCACGATTGATACATAACCACGCTCAACGAGCGTCTTGATGTGATTGGCAATCTCAGCACAAGACAGTTTACGAACCTTGAGCATATCGGCCAAAGCAGTGCGAGTTACACAACAATGCCCGTTTTTCTCGGTAAAGACACCCATAGCCATAAGCGTCAGGAGTGTCTTATCCGGAAGACTCCGGTCCAGGTTGGCTTCCAAAGGGAATATTGAAACGGAATAGTGTTTACTTGCTTGCAACATTAAATCTCTCCTTTCGTTCTTACAGAGCCGGCACTTTCGGCGCATATTGGATCAGGCGGCGCAGACTGGTGCGATTCAACAAACCGGCGAGGATTGCGTCATCCACCTTCATCCCAAGTTGGATCATCCGGCAGCGCTCCACGCCAATCTGCTGTGCCAGCCGGATTGCAGCTTCCTCCCCATCGGGATCAGGCAGGATATAAACCGGGTCAGCATCTTCAAACAAATAGGCGTAGTTTAGAAAATGCTTCTTACCAGGGATACCAATAACGTGCAGGTTAGGATCATCAATGGCGATGTACGCCGCCATAGCCTTGATCTCGCCCTCAACGACCAGCACTGGGCCTTTGACACTGGTTGCAGGATTGCATACAAACGGATGGGATCGCAGGTTAGCCCGGTCAGGGCGGTATTTATCCCCAGGATCACGGGGGTTCAAAAGCCGGTGGCGAATCGTGCTAATTTTCCAGCCAGGTTGAAAGACAGGAATTGACAGGGTTGGTGTCGTCCATGCCGGCTGCCAGGTTTGATCTTCTCCCGGCTCCCAAACAGTAAAGTCGCTGGTGTACCCCAGTCGCCAAATATCTTGCCAGGCATCCGGAACGCCCCGTAACTGCCAGAGCAAGCGTTTGTCAGGCTCATCAATAAGATTCTGGTGATAGATTTCCCAGGCTTTCGCCCGTTCAAGGTCAGCAATGGCTTTTTCCAGACGTACTTTGGCGGCCTGGTATTCCTGCTCGGCTTTTTGTTTTCGTTCTTCGGCCAGCCGGCGGACTTCTGCCGGATCTGATTCCACTTCGCCGGCCAGGTATTTGCAAGCTTCCACAAAATCCAGATCTCGCCATTTCATCACAAAATCAATCACATCCCCGCTGCCGCAGTCACCCGAAAAACAGGTCCAGTGCAGCTTGCCGTCGTTGCCTTCTACAATCGAAAAGCCAGTCGAATCATGCCCATTGTGGAGCGGGCATTGGCAGCGCCAGCGTCCCCGGCCTTTGTCTTGCAGGACTGCACCGGTGGAACTGACAATGGATAAAAGATCGGAACTGGCGATAACTTCTTGAATATCCATTGTTACTCCTCCCATAGCCGGATTTGCTGCAACGGTGCTTTGATTTTTGCGGGAACTGGAACAGGCGCAGAGCGCAGGGCATTGATGACTTGAATCAGGTTGCGGGATCGGCCTTCCATCTCGGCAACGCAGGCGTCCTTCTCGGCCTGGTCTTTTGCCAGCCAGCGGCCTGATTTGCCTGATTCAGAAAGCACCGCCACCCCTTTGCGGCGCAATCGTTCAATTGCCTCGCGGGTTTGGCGTTCAGTGGTGGAGGTACAGTTACCGAATACCTGGCAGGTCAGGGCTTGCAGCGTGATCGCGTTTTCGGAGCCGACGTGATCGCGCAGGACCGTCAGAACATCGTATTCAATTCCTTCTGGCATCGTTGCCAGGATTTCTTCGTAAATCGCCGTTCTACTCATGCAGTCTGCCCTCCATTTTGGATTTGATCCAATTGCTTTTTGAGCGCAGCATATCGTTTACGCAACTCGCCCACCCGGATTGGAGGGCGCACGGACTCGATGTTGGCTATGCCGGCCAGATGCGCTTTCAGCGCCAGATCGCCCCAGGCTTTCAGCGCCTGCGCATTGGCAATGGCATCGTCGGGCTGCTTTTCGGCAGCCGGTGGGGTTGGCTGAGTAGATTGAGCCTTTCCAGGCTGCGGAGATTGCCTTGATGGAGAAACAGGGGCAGAAGTATTAGCCCTGGAGTTTGCGGAATTTTGTATTGTAGCGGATTGAGGCTGCTGAAAATTTGCGGGTTTCCGCAAATTCTTGTCAGGGGTGGTTTTGGGGAGTTGCGGCGGTTGTCGTTTGCCGGGAACGTTTGCTGGATAACCGCAGCCGCCGGGTAGTGCCCAGACGGGCAGATACGGCGGTGTGATTTTGTGGGCTTCTTTGTCGTAGTCCACCCAAACCCCGCTGATAAATTGCAGGTACTTGCCCAGGCCAAATCCCTGGCAGGCTCGGATAAAAGCCCGATCTTGTTTACCAGCAAAGGAATCGTCGGAGGCCCAAACATCTCCAATACCATCGCGCTTTATACCCTCAATTGTCAGGGTGCAGCGAATGTATGGGTCATCTGGATCAATGACCTCGTAATCAGCGGTCCATCCCGGAGCAGCGGCGTCAAGGCGTGCCTTGTAATGGTGAGCAACTACATGAGGGATAACAAAGACTTTCTGCCCGCCTGGTGCAGTTTCAACCACCACCCAGGATACGTTCTCGTATGGGAACGGATCAGAAAGCCGTCTGAACAGGCTTTCGTTCACCTGTTCGGTCATTATTGATTCCACTCCTGGCGTGGTGAAATTTGGCTTTTTGCCATGCTGATAACTTCTCCTTTGTGAATTTGAAGTTTCTAAATTGGGCGTGCTAAGAATGATTTGGTGAAGATAATTGCCCCCTCTCCCTCGCTGCCGGCGAAGGGGTGAGCGCCGGCAGCAATCACAAAGGAGAGGTACGAGGCGGGATCAGCCCCGATGCAGATCGGATTCGACCTGCATCGAAGTTGATCCTGTTTCCACTGGTAAGCCGTCGGGGTGACGGCGCAAATATTCCTGGTGAATGAGCAACAAAATTGTGTTTGGCCGGGAACGTAAATCCTCTTGCGTGATAGCAGCCAACTCCTCGCGGTAAGGAGATGGGACTTGCATACTCAGGAAGTTGTTTTCAGGTGTTTTTGGTGTGGACATCCGCTTCTCGGTTTTATTTGTTTTCACAAGATTTCTTTGATTATACAATAAATGCAATTAAAATCAATACCGACCCTTCGTTTCCTAAAAACTCTAATCTTCAATTAATCTATTGATTTTTTACAAGTTTTCTGTTATTATGTAAGTGCAATAGGGGATTGCAAGAACGAATTAGGATGTGTCTTTTTATGCAAGGAGACAAAATGGACTTATCAGAGTGGTTAAATATGAGGTTTCTTGACTGGCAACGCTCTGAGGGGAAACGCAAAACAATCGCTGAGTTTGCGTCTTATTTAGATGTGTCGCAAGCATCCTTGTCTGATTGGCTACGTGGCAAGTACGCCCCCAAAGGACAAAATCTAGCCAAAATAGCTGAAAAGCTGGGTTATGAGATTTACGATGTACTCGGTATCCCCCGCCCCATGCCTGCTGAACTTGACGAAAAAATCAACGATCTTATTCAGGCTGCCAGGCAATTCCCCCCTGAAATCCAGGCGCATGTGATCTCTGCATTTCGAGAACTGATTCCGCTCCTGATGGAGCGGGGTATCACGGATGAAGATCAGATTATGTGGATGCTGGCTGATATGCTCCGCAAACGGGTTGATCCTGACCTGAATCCCGATAAACTGGCGTCCCAAATAACGGGTTTTCCCAGGATTGCTTACCCCATCGGCGTTGGCTTTCGCTTTGACACCCCTGAAAATATCCAGCGGTTCAAACTGGCCGGTATGGATGCCGCCAGGAAGATTGATGAATTGGGATTGGACGAGGATAGCCAACAAGGGCAGGCGGTCATCCTGCAAGTCTTTCTCGACGCCGGCTTCCCACTCCTGGACATGAACGATATAAACATTAGTGATGCCCCGGATGAGCAGTAATTTTTCAAGGCAAATCAAAGCTGATGATGATCCCACCTGCTTACGCTCCGCACGTTGTACATGTTGATTGTGCTATAATTAAATCAACAATCGGCACGCGCAAGCAGCCAGTAGAACACCAATTTTTTCAACTAAGTCGGTTATTAAGCTCACCAGTCGGTCACACGCTTGTCATTCGCACAATGAATGACAAATCGGTGCCCGGCCATTCGCTTAAGGGCAGCCATGCCAGCAATAACCGACGACACTCCTGTTCAATCGAATCAATTTCAATCGAAAGACATACAAAACGGTATGATTATTGTCCGGCGGTATGCAGCGCCGGCGAATTTGCAACCGTTTCTGAAACAGGCATTTTCGCCCTGGATGAACAACGGTTTATTGGTAACACAAGATCATCACACGGAGGGCGAAAACAATGAAGCAGGCGGGAGCAATCATTCGGGTTTCAACGACGAAACAACTGGATGGGACCAGCCCGGAAAAACAGATTGAGAATATCCTGGCATTCGCATCCAGCCAGGGCTTTGAAATCAAATCAGAACATATCTGGCAGAATGCCGAATCGGGGAGCCTGCGGGGGGAAGATCGTGAGGGCTTCCAACAGTCGCTTAAAGCAAGTGAGATGGGCGACATTTCGCGTGTGTATGTTTTTAGTCTGGACCGCCTGGGACGGGACCTGATTGAAACGCTGGTCTATCTGCGAGCGCTCACTGACCGGGGTGCGGACTGCTGGGAAGCAGAACACCACCAGCAGCTTAAGCATGATGACCTGGTTGTGATGATCCTGGGCGCGGTGGCATCCAATGAACGCAAGCAAATCATTGCCCGAACACAGGATGGGCTGCTGCGGTCAATTGCCGCCGGCAAGTATTCAGGGGGGATTATTGCCTACGGCTACGAGTTAAATCCAGTTACAAAGATGTTGGAAGTCAACGAGACCGAGGCGACAGTCATTCGCTCCATCTTCCAGTGGTGTGTGGAAGAACACATGAGCAGCTACCAAATTGCAGAACGGCTCAATGCTTTGAGCGTCCCCACTCACTACGCCAAAGATGGGCGGCGGGTGCGCAAAGGCAAACGAGGGCCGGAAAGTACCCTGGACGTTTGGCGGCAAGGTCAGGTATTGCGTATCTTGAAAAACCGATCCTATACCGGTCATTGGCAATATGGCAAGCGCAGCAAAAAAGGCCGGCGTGAATTGATTGACGGTTACGCACCGGTAATTATCTCAGAGGAATTATTTGCCCAGGCAGCGGAAGTCCTTGCCAGTTTTAGGATCGCTTACCCGCGAAATGCCAGGCATCAATACCTGCTGCGCGGCCTGATTCGATGTGGGATTTGTGGACTGGCGTTCTGCGGTTATCACTGTCGTTCATCATACCAACCGAAATTCAAACCATCTCCTGCACCAGAACGCGGTTATTATGCCTGCAATGGGCACCGCCTCTGGAAACGGCTGAAAATTCAGGAGCGGTGCGGGAATGTCTATCTTCGTTCAGACGGGATTGAGGAATTTGTCTGGCAGGATGTAAAACAATTTTGCCTTCAGCCGGATATCGCCTTAAGCCAGCTTCGGACTGACCACAAGCCGTTCAACGAGACAATCGCTGAACGATTGGCTGAGGCCGAGCAGCGGTTAGCCGAATTGAAACGCCAGGAACTAAATCTGCTGCGAATTGCAGCCCAAAGCGAAGAAGTGGACACAAAATCATTGGATCAGGTAATGGCTGAAAACCGCCAAAGCCAGAAAGTACTTAACGAATACATCAGCCGGCTGCAAGCAGAACGGCTGCGCTCCCGTTCATTGGAGCATGAGCTTGAAGGCGTTGCAGAACGGCTCAAAGCGTTATCCAGCCGGATTGAAAATGCGACTTTTGAAGAGAAACGCAATGCCATTCTTGCGTTGGTCAAAGGTATTGAGGTCGTTCCACAAGAAATAAACGGCAAGAGATACCCAGTTGTTACGATTACATACAGGTTCAATGAGCCATGCCCAGAAGTTCCAGATCTACCAGGAGAAATTTTTGTGATTCCAAACCACACGCCTGCCCGTGCGGCTATTACGGCGATGCCGTACGGCACTGCACCTGCTCGCCGTCCATCATCACCCGCTACCAGAAGCGCATCTCCGGCCCGTTGCTGGACCGCATCGACATCCAGATCCACGTGCGGCGGGTGGAATACGAACAGCTCAGCGACGAACGCCCCGCCGAAAGCTCCGCCGAGATCCGCGCCCGGGTGGAACACGCCCGCCAGATCCAGAACGACCGCTTCAAAGACTCAGATGTGCATGCCAACGCCGACATGCGCCCGGCGGACGTGGGCGCATTCTGCCCGTTAAAACCGGAAGGCGAACGCCTGATGCGTGCCGCGATGAGCCAGATGAACCTGACCGCGCGTGCCTACCACCGCGTGCTCAAACTCGCCCGCACCATCGCCGACCTGGCCGACAGCGGCCCGATCGAAACCCAACACCTGGCGGAAGCCCTGCAGTACCGCACAAAGATGGATGTGATGTAGGGAGAAAAATTTCTATGGAGTTATCTGGAATTCTCGAAATTTTGAAATTTCTTTGGCAAGGTCTTAAGCTCTTGTACCAAAAAGTAATTATAAATTTTGTTAAACTGGATAGAATAAAACTCAAAAATCGGCCACTATATAAAAAAATTCGTCAGTATACAAGCAATTTACTTTGGCAACTCAAAACTCCGTCATTAGATATTATTGGTAATGTTGATATCACTAGTAAAATCTCAGAAGTAATGCATTTGTGGGGGGCGGAGCAAAAAGGAATTTTTATTACCGGTGAAGGCGGAACTGGAAAAACAAGTTTAGTTATTGAACTGGCGAAGAGCTTTGCATTGGATATTACTCCTACTCCTGTAATTTACATTGATGCGAATGACTTAGCTGACAACAGGACACCTGATGAATTTATTTCTGAAAAGTTAGGTTTGGAAGGTTCATTTACTCAAGAATTTAAGATGTTGGCGGAAGATGGTCCTTGTTATTTCATTGTGGATCAACTTGACGACATAGTTAATCGTAAGCCAAGTGTGTTTGATTCAATCATTGAACTGTTGAAGGATTTTTCAAGCACTGAGAACATTATCTCTATTGGTGTTATTCGTAAAATTGACGCAGATGAAGAAAAAAAATTGGTAACCTTCTATTTCACGAGTACATCGTGCAAAGATTATCACCTAATGAGGCACTAGAATACCTTAATATATTGGGAATTAAAGAACCTAACGAATCTTTATTACAAGTAGCTCAAAATTTATTGGACCTAAGTCTACTTGCATCTATTGTGAAAGATGGTGAAACTAATCTAAATAATGTTAGATCTAGAGCATCACTTTGGAACAAATATGTCGATTCCATAAAAACACGGGAGGGAAGGGAAAGTCTGGATAAAGGACTCAATTTGGCAATAGAATTATTAAATACTGAAAATCGATCGATTGAGTACAATTTTTTAAATGTTGCCAAATATGGTAGATTACTAAGCAGAGGTTTGTTACATCATGAGAAGTGGGGAAGGATTACTTTCAGGCATACCGATCTTCTGTATTTCTTTGCCGCTTATAAGCTACTAAGTCAGGAAATAATTGATCTAACAAAAATTAAGTCAGTATTGAATAACCATCCAATACCGAGAAACCTTTTAACGTGGCTTACGTGGTTGATATGCGAAAAAAGGACTGATTTACAAGAAAGATTTATTACAAATGTTCTTGCGGATAAAAAGCTAGATTTCTATGTTCGAGCATCGGTATACGAAGGATTACGAGATTTTGTACGGCCTACAATAAACCTTGCGGAAATAGTAATTCAATTTATGGATAATGAAATTGAAAGAAAGTATTTCTTTGAAAATTTTGAAAATTCCGCATGGATTCAACCTTTCCATAATATAGGTTTCTTTTATGATGCTCCACCAATGATTGAACTGGAAAATAACAGTTATCAATCCCCCTGGTGGTGGGAAGGCGATTATCTGATACGATTTGCCACTCAATATCCGGATGTAATTCTGGATTTGGTTCAAAATATAGAGACTAATAATTTCCGTGTATACAGCAAATTGATGGAAATCATAGTAACTCTCAATATTGAGGATGTTGTGACTGCATGCGATTCCATTTGTGGTTGGTTTCACAAAGGACCTGTAGCATTTGATGAATTATTAGTCTATCCTGTTGCGGACTTGCTTGATAAGTATCTCCAAAATGATCGTTATGAGGAGGCTTTACAATTGGCAATCAACGTAATGGTTCCTCGACTGGTGATAAGGAAAACTATATCAGAGGATGATATTTATATTCGAGAGCCAGTTAATTTTATTGATAACTATTGGGTGGAAAAAACCTTACAGGAAGAAAACCGGATGGAACGAATCATATGCAAAGTTCCTTGCGCTTCTGTAAATGTTTTACAGAAGCTATTTAAAACTTCCTATGACTTAACACTTTCTGCATACCCGGTAGGAAAAGAACAGAGTTTAATCCACAAAATTTTGTATGACAGGCGAGTGGTCAGCGATAGTCATCGAAAAGACTACTTAGAAATAGTTCTTGATTATCTTGTGATTGCGATGAAGCATTGTTGTTTGAGTAATCCAGATTATATGCAGGAATTGTTACGAAATTTTTTAGATGAAAATCCTGTTTATCAATATTTGACACTGGTTACTCTTGAAGATCATGGGAATATGTTTCCTTCTCTTTTGGCGCAAGTATGTGAAACCCCAGATTATGTTGAAAACGGATTGCTTGAAATGCACTTTTGGCGTGTGTGGCGAAAACAATACAGGAATATACCAGAGAATGAATTCGCCGCAATAGTGGATTACATTGTTGATAAAGAACCTGAAGGCGATGATGAGAAGTATCTACAAAGATTGGAAAATGAACGGAGAAGGTATCTTGTGCCAGTCATTGACCGCTTGGAAGGTGAAACACAGGCAATTGCAGAGATGTTGAAACCGGATTACCAACCTTCTTTGGATGAGACTTATGGGAAAATTCCTGTTATCACAGAATGGATAAATCCCGCCGATGAATCACCGGTATCACAAGAAGCATGGGAAGCTTTATCTGATGGAGATTCAGTTGCCTTGATTATTGAGCTTTCACAAAAGAATGAAGGGCTGGAAGGATTCTTTGAAGTCATTCGGAATTCTGTTGAAAACAATCCAACAAGATATGAAGCCATTTTTGGCGCGATCGCAGGAATGGACATTAACCCCTATATTCTTAACGGCTTTTTGCGAGGATATGAAGAATATTCAAGAAATAGCAAAAACTCTGTTCTGTCGGAAGCTTTTTCAGAGGCATTGCTTGCTGTTGTACGGAATGATCATGCGCAAGAAAAAAGATCTACCTTCTTTACAGTTGCAGATACCGTATCCAAGCAATTGGAGATTGATTCTATCGTCTTGGGTGAAACATGCGTTGATTTGTTGTTTGAAATTCTGTCAACCATAATAGCTGACAGCCAAATTGACCCAATGACCTTGAACGACGAAGTCGATATATATTCAACCAGCGCAGGTAATTCATACACAATCAGCCTGAAGTCATTGCTTCAATTATGGGTTTATCTGCATTTTGATCATAGTGGGGTTGAAACATATTTACCATATATAAATCAGATTAAGAACTTGCTTGAGGACCAATTCAAACTCTCAAATTTCTATGTGAACCTCATATTCGGGCAGTTCCTACCGCCAATCATTCAGTTTGATGATGCATGGTTCCAACAAATTGCCGATCAATTATTCCCCAAATCAGACTCTGAAACCTGGCAAGCGACCTGGGCAGGTTATGTTACTTTCCGCAATCCTGTGAAAACCAGTTTTAAAACATTGCTACCGTATTACCAGGCAAGTCTTGGATATCTTGAATCATTGTCCGAAAAGAAAGCCATTGGCGATAGTCTGAGCGTCAGGACGGGGGACCACATTTTTCTCATGTATATCTGGAAATGGATTGAGATTGATTCTGATGATCATCTACTGGAATCTTTTTTCACCCATGCCAATGATGAAACTCGTGGCAGTGTTGTTTTTCATATTGGCATGGGTATTGATAACATCGACTTGACCCAGGAAACCGGCATCTGGGAGCGTTTATGGAAATTCTGGCAATGGCGATTCCGATGTATCCGTGAGGATGGACAATTCAACCACTTTTCGCAGGAGTTAAGAGGTTTTTCCCGGTGGATGAAACAAATCCCAATTGGGCTAAAGGATACATTCTCCGATTTAGAGCTTGTTCTGCGCTATTCAAATGATGATTTTCCGGTGCGGGGTATTACCAGTTATGCTGCTGAGCATTGCCACGAAAATATAGAAAAAGCCGTTGGATTGATTCTGACGGCAGAACAGTACCCGGCAGTGGATTGGCGGATGTGGAAAGAAGAGGACTTACACACCATTCTCAGGGCGGTCACAAATTCTGATAATCAGCATGCAAAAGAACTGGCCAACACATTCATCAACCTGCGCGGTGAAAAAAAAGGTGATTTTGACTGGAAAGTATATCTCACCGAGTGACAATTTAGGTTTGACTGATAAACTACACACCCGGTCTTCCGACGACAGATATTCAGTGAAGTTACACATTCAATTCTATACTTACCAACTTTACGAAAAAAAACAACCGCCGAAAACGACGGTTGTTCTGAAGATATTCAGGTAACGCAAGGGGTCTGAGCGCTACCGCTTTGCTGTGCTCAGCACAATTACCTGGGTTTAAACTGCCGCCGCAGCCAGGACGCAGCCGGGACTTCGTAATGGTAAATGACCAGTACCGAACAGTCGGCCTTTGCGGCAATCGTATCCACCTTGTAGCCAAACACAGAACCCTGTGTCTGTGATTCTTCCGAAGACCCGATAATCACCAGGTCATAGCTATTCGTATGTGTCAGATCAATGATTGACTGGGCAATGTCAGTGGCTTCGATAGTCCTCAAAGCGGCATTCGAAGGTATCTGGTTCAACTCGGTCATCACCACTTCCTGCAGGTGGGCAACCTGGTCTTCTTTCTTTTCTTCGTCCTCGCCGGGCGGGACGATACGAACATAATCGACAACCGCGCCTTCCTGGTTGGCAATGTCATTCGCAAACCGCACCGCCAGCCGGATGTGATACCCGCCGCTGACCGGGACGAGAATGCGCTTCAGTTGTTGGATCCCGCGGTCATGGAATACACTGAAGTTGACGAAATGCGCATCAATCAGCTTTTTCACGGTTGCCTTATATCCTTTAATCGTATGCGGATCTTCCGGTGCCATCAGCATCAGCAGCCTGACGTTGTTGTCATTTTTGATCTCATTGATGATGCCGTCAGCCATCGAATCCGCAGCGATCATCTTGGTATACATGGGAACGTTGCGTTCCACAGCATATTGGATGAATTTTTTCATCAGTATCTTGCGCTGCCGGCGCAGGAGCGCAAACGGTTCTTCCTCGCTTTCCTGTGCAGGTTGGTCTCCTTTATTGGCGACCAACAGCAGGCACAGGTTCAAGTCCTTTTCGGCTTCAGCCAGTGCGGTCCCAATTTTGATCATGCCTTTCATATCATGCGAGTTGAAATAAGGGACGAGTAGACGCCAGCGTCCAGGAGCCAGGCTGCGTGAGTGCGCCTCCCGGTAAGCCTGGAAACCAATCCAGCCATAATAATATAACATCAGCAGCAGCAGTACGCCTGCCATGAACAGGATGGCGTTGATCTCTGAAAACAAGATCACCACGAGACAGGTGAATGATGCGACAATCGGGGTCAGCGGAAACAACGGTGCCTTGAATGGTCGGTGAATATCGGGATATTTCTTCCGCAGGGTAATCATCGACAGGTTGGAACAGAACAAGACAAACAAATAACCCGCCGAGGTGATATAGCTCAGGAAGTTCACCAGCCCGATGCCGGTGATCATGGAGGAAACCACCCCGATCAGCAGAATGGCCATAAACGGCACCCGGGCACGGTTCAGGCGCTGCAGGAAAGCAGGCCACGCCCCATCGCGGCTGAGGGTGAAGGTTTCACGGGTGGCACTCAGCATGGACGAATTCACCGAGGTAAGTGCTCCGACCATGCCCGCCGCGGCGATCAGCATCACGCCGAATCCGGGCAGGAATTTGGCAACAGTATCAGAAAGCGCTGTTTCCGAACCTGCCAGGTCATACCATGGGATGGTTCCCATGGCGACCGCACTTGCCGTGGAATAGACGACCGTAATGACCACCAGGCTGACCATGATGGCAATGGGAATGTTCCGGATGGGGTTTTTCACTTCTTCCGCATCATCCGCGATCACCTCAAACCCGACATACAGGGCATAGATCAGGGCGACCGTGCGCATGATCGTGATCAGGTTGGACCAGAAACTATCACCGATAAAGAACTTTCCATCCGGCATCAGGGTACTCAGGGTAAAACCGTTGGGCAGGATGAATCCGCCAAAAATGTAAATCACAAAAGCGAATATCAAAACCCCGCCCATGACCAGTTGAATGTTGCCGATATTGGTGACC
This sequence comes from Anaerolineae bacterium, assembly GCA_013314735.1. Classification (GTDB taxonomy): domain Bacteria; phylum Chloroflexota; class Anaerolineae; order Anaerolineales; family Anaerolineaceae; genus SpSt-1165. Next base: position 996,734 of record JABUFD010000002.1, on the reverse strand, counting down.
CCCAGGATGTTTAGCGCTGTGAACAGCAGGATGGCGGCGATGGCAACCGGTACAATTGGTAAACCGGGTATAAAAATACTTAAGGAATAAGCAAACCCGACTGCCGAAAGGGCGCAGTAAAAGGTGCTCGAAATGCTGTCCATGGAGCCCACCAGGAAAGCCAGCAACCCCTTGCCCCAGGCTTCGCGGACATAGGTCATCGCGCCACCCGTTTCCGGGTAGGTGGTGGCCAGTTCGCTGTAGTTCAGGGCAATGCTGAAGCTGAGCAGCCCGGCGATGATGACCGCCAGTACCGCAGCCGGACCCGCCACTTCTGCCGCATGACCCGTTAGAATGAAAATACCAGAGCCCAGGGTGCCTGCCGTACCCAGCATGATCACCTGGACCAACGTCAGTTGACGTTTCAGTGTTCGTTTAACCATTTGAGTGCCTCTTATCACACTGTTTGTTTCATTGAATTTCCAGAAAAGAACACCGTTTTGGTGCTGTTTTCTTCATCGAAAAAACCATTCGGAATGTTACCACCAATCAATAAATATGCAAGAGGGCAGTTGCTCTGTTTACAGGTGGATGAAGATTGGTAATCCGCTGCGAATGGAAGGGCATTTCACCTGGATGGATTGGTATGCCGTGTTGAAAAAATCGGGCTTCCCCCGAAAACAGGGAAGCCCGAATGATTAATGCGAATCACTGCCTGATCGTTGTTTTAAGTCACCACCTCAAATTCCCCGTGCAGATCTGCGGTCGAATCCGCACCAACCCACACATCGAACGGGGCGGCGTCCTTCACCCAGCCGCTGGCAGTGGTGCTCCAGTAGCGCAGCTGATCCGGACCGAGGGTGAAGGTCACGGTTTTACTTTCGCCAGGTTGCAGGGTGACGCGCTTAAAGCCCTTGAGCTCGCGCATTGGACGGGAATCACTGCCCCACTGCTGGTGGATATACAGCTGCACCACTTCATCGCCGGCGACCTTGCCCGTATTGGTGACATCGGCAGTAACGGTGAGAGATTCACCCACCTTGACCTGTGAAGCGGAAAGTGCCAGGTTGTCGATCGTGAAGCTGGTATAGCTGAGGCCGTAACCGAACGGGTAGAGCGGGGTGGTGAGACTGTCCCAGTAGCGCGAGCGGTAACGCGGGTTGTTTTCCGGCAGGTGGGTCAGGGTACGGGCGTAATACAGCGGAGCGTGGCTGCCGCTGCGCGGGAAGCATGCCGGCAGCTTGCCGCCGGGGTTGGCGTCACCGAAGAGGATATCAGCCACGGCATGTCCGCCCTCGGTGCCCGGCTGCCAGGCTTCCAGGATCGCGGGGACATGCTCCGCCGCCCAGTTGATGCTGAGCGGACGCCCATTGAGCAGCACCAGCACCACCGGTTTCCCCAGCGCGCAAACTGCTTGCAGCAGTTCCTCCTGCCGCCCGGGCAGATCCAGCGAACCGCGCGAAGCAAATTCACCGGCCATGTTGGCACTTTCACCCAGCACCATGATCACGGTATCGGCGTCCTGCGCGGTTTTCACGGCTTCCTGGAAGGCAGCTTCCGCTTCTGCGGGGGTTTGCTTTGGTTTCTTTCCCTCCGGGCTCATTTCGTCAAACATGGATGGGAATTCGCGGTAAATTTCCGGGCCGGGCGCGTAACTGACCTCGGCCTGGGGCAGTTTGGTGCGGATGCCCTCCAGCACGGTCACCGCGCCAGGCTGATGCCCGAACACCATCCAGGAGCCCTCGGTGGCTTCCATCGAATCCGCCACCGGACCGATCACAGCCACCTTTTGCAGGGTTTTGGGAAGCGGCAGCAGGCCGCCTTCATTGCGCAGCAGAACCATCGAGCGCTGCGCCGCCATGCGCGAGACCGCACGGTGTTCCGGCAAGGCAACCACGGTTTCGAGCAGCGATTCGTCCACGTAGGGATGTTCAAACAGGCCCATGCGCACCTTGATCGCCAGTATCGGGTGTACCATTTCATCGATCATCGCCTCGGAAAGCGATCCGTCCTTCACCAGTTCCACCAGGTGCTGGTAAGCGCCGGAAGCCATATCCATGTTGAGGCCTGCCTCCAGGGCGCGCAGAGCGGCTTCACGGTTGTCACGGGCATAACCCTGGATCACCAGGTTGCCGACCGCCATCGCGTCGCTGACGATGAAACCATCAAAGCCCCACTCGCCGCGCAGCACATCACGCATCAGCCAGCGGTTGGCGCTGGCGGGGACATTATTCAAATCCATATAGGCACTCATGAAGGTGCCCACCCCGGCATCAACGGCCGCCTGGAAGGGCGGGAGATAAACATTGCGCAATTGGGCTTCCGAAAGGAATACCGGATCGTAATCGCGCCCGCCATCCGCCGCGCCATAGCCGGCGAAGTGCTTGGCACACGCCACCACCCGTTCGGGATCAGAAATGTCATCGCCCTGGAAGCCGCGCACCTGGGCAGCCGCCATGGCTGCGCCGAGGCAGGGATCCTCGCCGGCACCTTCCACAATCCGTCCCCAGCGCGCGTCACGGGCGATATCGAGCATCGGGCCAAAGGTCCAGTGCAGGCCAGCGGCACGGGCTTCCTTAGCGGCAACCGCCTGGGCCTGTTCAGCGACAGACGGATCCCATGATGCTGCCATCGCCAGCGGTACCGGGAAGATGGTGCGGTAACCGTGGATCACATCCAGCGCAAACAGGAGCGGGATACCGGAGGGGCTTTCTTCGATGGCGACCTTTTGCAGTTCATTGAAGCGTTTGGTGTCGTTCAGCCACAGCACCGAACCAGCCCCACCCTTGCGGATGATCTCTTCCGGGTTATAGTCCGAGAAGAAATTCGCCCCGCTGATCTGCGCCAGCTGCCCGACTTTTTCTTCGAGGCTCATTTTCTCCAGCAGTTCGTTCACTCGCCGAACCGTGGATTCGTGCTTGATTTTTTTCATAAGGTTCTCCTTACAATGGAATGAATACGTTTCGATACCGGATTTCGTCAACCCTGTGTGGTCATCCAGGGATTCACAAGTGCGCAAAATCAGCGCCGCAGGCACCCGTCATAACCATAACAGATTGATGATACCTATGATTGTACTTCGTTTTGACCCGATACGGCTGTTGTCCCCGCGGGGCGCATGGCCAGCAGGTACAGCAACAGCAGCGCGCCGTACACCGCCAGCAGGATCACCGGGATGATTTCGAGCGAAAACCGCCGCGCCAGCACACCCATCATACTGGGAATGAATGCCAGGCCGAACCCGGTCGATGCCATTTGCATCCCGATGGTATTGGCGGCAAAATGGTCGCCCACGCGGGTCCGCGTGCCGGACATCATCGCCGGGAAAATGGGGGCAATCGCCACCCCGATGATCGCCACTGCTGCCACGTTCGCCAGTTCAGAGGGGTTCCAGATCAACAGCCCCACACCCAGCAGCGCCCCGGCCAGCCCCCACAATACCAATTTATTCACGCCGGCTTTGCTCACAAACAACCCGGCGAGAATGCGCCCGATGGTGAAAGTGAACCAATAACTGCCGGCAAAGAAACCGGCCAGGGTCGGATCAACCCCACGCGATTCGGTCAGCAAGGTGTAGGTCCAGGTGCCCAACGCAGTTTCTGCACCGACATACAATACAAACAACAGCATGCTCAGCCACACCCGCGGCTGGCGCAGGGTTTCGCCCATCGGCGTTTTGTAGTCCGTCAGCTTTTTTTCGGTTTCACCTTCGGTTGTGGCATGGTTCTGGTTCCACATCGAAAGCGTCAGCACAAACGCCGCCGCCAGGAGAATCTGGAAAATGCCCACCACGCGGTAGCCAAAGCGCCACTGATTGAGGTAGGTCAGTCCAAGCGTCATGATGATGGGTCCCATGGTGATACCAACCCCCCAGCTGGCATGCAGCCCCTGCATCAACCCTTCACCAAAATGGGATGCGACATAGGTGTTGAGGCCGGCATCGATTGCCCCCGCCCCCAATCCGGCCAACACCCCCAGGGCAACCATCATCCACCACACCGGCACCAGGGTATAACCGAGCAGCGCCAGCCCGGTCAGGAAACAGCTGGCAGCCAGCATCCGGCCCACACCGATCCGTGCGAGCAGAAAACCGCTCAGGAAACTGGAGGTCATGTACCCCGCCACGGCGGAGGTCAGCAGCATGCCAACCGCATCCAGCGGAATGCCGAACCCGGCGCGGATCGAAGGCCAGCCGGTGCCGAGTAGCCCATCCGGCAACCCAAGGGCAATGAAAGCAACAAAAGCGAGGATGATCAGGCCCAGCCTGGGGGTTTGTTTGATTTTTGTCCAAAGTTTCATCATTCGATTCCTTCATGTGTTGATTGGCCGCATTTGATTTTCCGGCCGGGGATACAGACGGGGTTTGCGGCAGCCAGCCGGTGCTGACCGTTTCGGACGGTACCCTTTCCATCCCGCGTTAGTTGTATCATCGCATCCACTTTTTTGCAATCACCAGACGGCCAACAGAAAAATGGTCTGCCCGGCCGAGGGCGAACACCATTGCATGTGCTGATCGAATTCGCTAATCCTTTTTAAACTTTACGATACAATCAAGCCATGAAGATCCGAAAACCAATGACGATGATTGTGTTCTTCCTGATCCTGATCGCAGGATCGGCTGGCTGGTTCATATTCCTGTTTGCCGTGTGGGGGGTGCTGCGCCTTTTGGGGCTGCAGCAGGATTTATGGTCCATGGTGGCATCACTTTCCACCGCTGTAACTGCGGCGGCGATCCTCAGCGCGGGGTTTGTAGCCCACCAGGAAATCCAATCCGCCAATAAAAGCCGCTACCTGGCGGTGATGGAAAACCTGTTCCAGGACCTGAACGCGCGCGAACAGATTATGGCGCGCAAGTGGATTTACCGGAACCTGCAGGATTTCGAAGGCGAAGCAACCCTGGCTGCGTTGGACGAGGAAGGGAAGTACCAGGTCAAGATCGTATTGAACGAGATCGACAAGATTGCCTTCCTGACACAATCCGGGTTCATCCCGCTGGATGAGATCATGCGCTGGATCAACCCGATGGTGGTGAAATCATGGCAGGTGCTGGCACCGCTGGTGCAGCTGCAGCGGGAGCTCAGGGGTGAACCAGATTACTACCGGGATGCGGAAGTTCTGGCACAAGCCTGCATTACCTGGCGCAGGGAGCATTACCCGGGGGAGCAATACAGGTTCATTGAAAATGAAAAGGTGGTATGACCAGGGTAATCACCAGTTGTAGTTCACGCCCCTAGAAACTGGCGCATTTGTTGCAACTGGATAGTGAATACTACCGGATTTTGATTAACACTCCTGTTCAAGCTCTGTTAAAATAAGCCTATGAAAACAAGCCCTTTGCGCCTCCCCGTTGTGATCAGCCTCTTTGTCCTCATCAGCCTGAGCGTGCTCAGCGCATGCAGCCTGGCTCCGATACGATCAGTGGCGCCGACCGAAAAAGCGCCGGGTTTTGTACTGCCAACAGCAGTACCCACCCGTACCCCCACCCCACTGCCCACCCCCACCGCGCTGCCCAGCGAGGCGAACTGCACCGATATCATGGGGTTCATTGATGATGTAAATTATAAGGATGGCTTTGAAGCCGAACCCGGGCAGGTGATTGACAAGCAGTGGCGCGTGAAAAATGCCGGCACCTGCAACTGGGGTCCCGGCTATACGCTGCGGGTGACCAATGCTGATAATGAGCTCAATCTGCAGGAAAGTTACGACCTGCATCCCGCATTGGCAGGAACAGATTTAACCCTGCGCCTGGTATTTACCGCGCCGGAAGAACCCGGCGAATACGGGTTCCAACTGGACCCGTTCAACGCGGACGGCGATAAATTTAACTTCTACATCTCCAGCGCGTTTGTGGTGGTGAACCCCACCGAATAATTCCAAAAAACAACGGACTGTCCCCAAACCCGTTTGACCACAATGAACCGCCCAAACCCTGGCGGTTTATTGTTTAATGAAGCAAAATGGCAGCAGCGTGAGTGCCTGTACAGGCCTGCCAGGCAACGGGGCATTCTCCATCCCTGCGAGGCAGGCAATCAATCGATGTCGTCGTTCACAATCAGGTCGAGGTCATCCTCATCCTGCAAATGGCGCACACAGCCGATCCCCGCATTCATGCGGCGGTACCGAATGACGCCGACCACAGCCACTGCGACCGCAGCAGGCAAACACGCAATCCCAAACACCAGGTACCAGAATTGATTGGAAAAATGCATGATCGACACCCCTGCGATCCCCAGTGACACCGCGGAACGCAGATACGCCAGCAAAGTACGCTCGTTGGCAAGCAAAGTGCGATCCACCGCCAGTTCATCACGCAGGATGAGGGAATCCTTCTCAAAACGGGTGTAGGGATGATTGTTTTCGAGGTTGTGGTTGTTGTGATTTTTGATTGCCATGGTTTGTAAAAATTATAAGGCAGATTGCTGCAGCTGAAAGAAATTTTATCAAATGCAAATATGCACAATCCGGTGTGCTATTCCCCCAATCCCACGGCCAGGCCGACGGCATGCAGATGGGTATGGCTTATGCTAACCGACCACTCCACCAGGCCAAGTTCCTCCGCCAGCACCTGTGCCTTACCGTGCAGGATCAGGAGCGGTTCACCCTGTTCACCGCGCAGGATTTCGATCTCCTGCCAGCTGACCGCGCCAATGCCACAGCCAAGCGCTTTGGCAACCGCTTCCTTGACGGCGAAACGCCCTGCCAGGCGTTCGTCACGCCCATGGCACAGGGTGATTTCAGCCTCGGTGAATACGCGTTCGATGAAACGAGCGCGCAGATCCTCCCGCAGATCACCGAAACGGCTGATCTCCACCAGGTCAATACCGGTACGCAGGTTCATCAATTCTTTACCAACGGCGGCCCGGCACTGGCAATCACCAGGCGGTCAAGATCAAGATAGCGGCGGGCGGCGGCAAGGATGTGTTCGGCCGTGATCGACTGCATCGTGCGAATGAAATCATGCAGGTAATCCAGTCCCAGGTCAAAACGCTCAATCCGCAGCAACAGGTACGCCACCCCGGCATTGCTTTCCAATGAAACCGGCAGTCCGCCAATCAGGTTGGCTTTGCTGTCCGCCAGTTCTTCCGGGTAGACCGGGATCGTGCGAAAACGATCCAACTCTTTGCGGATCAGTTCGATCGCCTGTTCAAGGTTGGCAGGATTGACACCGGCATGCACTTCCCACGCGCCGCACAGGCTGGTGGCATGCAGGCTGGTGCTGGCATGATACGCCAGGCCAGCCTGGTCGCGCACCACATCGCCGATGCGCCCCATCAACCCGAACTGGCCGAGAATGTTGTTGCCCAACACCGCTTTCAGGTAATCATCAGCGGTGCGTGCCGGACCGAGCGTGCCCATCACCAGGTCAGTCTGGTATTTGCCAGGGATGGTGATATGCCTGCGCTCGCCCGTACGGGGACCGCTGGGAACCGCCAGCAGTGCTTCCGCGCTCTGGTCAGGATTGAGCCACCCGCCCAGGGTGGTTTCCAGCAGGGTCAGCACGGCCGGGATGTTGATATCGCCAGTCACGGCGATCACCATCCCCCGCGGACCGTAATGCGCATTGTGGAAATCGCGCAGGTCCTGCGGTGTGATCTGCTGCACTGTTTCCAATTCACCTTCGGTTGGGAGGCCATAGACATGCGAGCCGTACAGCAGCTGGTCAAAAGTATTGGCGGCCATGGCGCGCGTATCCTGCGCGCGGATTTGCAGGCTGGTCAACAGCTGATCCTTGAGCATACCAACCTCTTCATCAGGAAAGGTTGGCTGCGTGAGGCTTTCGCGCAGCAATTCCAGCAGCAACGGCAGATCTTCCGAAAGGCAACGGCCGCTGAAATTGGTGTTATGGATCGAAGCGGAATAGCCCAGGTTGGCGCCGCAGCTTTCCAACAGGTCATAGATTTGCTGGAAGGTATAGTTGGCTGTGCCGTATTTGAGGGCCTGGGCGGTGAAATCCGCCAGTCCCAGCTTCTCCATCGGATCAAACAGGCTGCCGGCGCTGAGATAACCCGCCAGTGATACCGCCGCGCTGTTGCGGTTGGGGCGCATCAAGACCGTGATCCCATTGCTGAGCGCACTGCGGTGAATATCGGTAGAACTGGGCAAACTTCGGTATTGTTCCAACAGATCATTCATCGCTGTCGTCCTCCGCTTGCGCTACCTGGCTGTGGTCGGGGATGTAGCGCCCCACCACGCGCTGTTCAGGGTCGAGATATTGCCGCGCAACGCGGCGCAGGTCGGCAGGGGTGATGGATTCCAGTACCGCGATCAGGTTGCCATACCAGTCTTCATAACTGGCGTACATTTCGGCAAAACCCATCCAGAACGCCTGGTTGGTGATGTTTTCATTGCCGTAGGCAAGCATGGCGCGCTGCTGTTTGACGGCACGCTCCAGTTCTTCCTGCGGCACAAATTCGTCCTGCAATCGTTTCACCTCTTCGTCGAAAGCAGTCAGCACGGTTTCAAAATCACTCTGCGGATGGAGCGTGATGAGGACATCATAGAGGTAAGGATCGAGCGTGGCTGAGAGTCCGCCGTAGACACTGACTGCCTGGCGGCTGCGCACGAGCCTCTGGTACAGGCGGCTGGTCTTGTTGGTGATGCCGGCGCTGAACAGGTTCAGGCTGGTGGGGCCGCTGAGGATGCTGTCGAGCAGCAGCAGGGCAAAGAAATCGCGGTCGGCGCCGCGCGGTGCACGATACGCCACTTGCAGGTAGGCGGTATCGCCAGGACCCTGCACGTCCACTTCCCGTGCGCCTTGCAGCGGTGCTTCCACCGGGAGGGTGTGTTCTTCAAACGTATAGGGAGGAATATCGGCGAAATATTGTTCCACCAGGGTACGCATGGCGGCGGTGTCAAAATCACCGGCAATCGCCAGCACAGCATTGTTGGGGCTGTAGTGGCGCCGGTAGTACTGGTACAGGTCATCACGCTGGATGCTGCGCAGGTCCTGTTCGCTGCCGATTACCTCGTTGCGGTAGGGATGCAGATCGAAGCATTTTTCCTGCACCGCCTCGGAAAGGCGCTGTACCGGGCTGTTCTTGCCGCCTTCCAGTTCCGAGATAATCACAGTACGTTCCGATTCCACCTCTTCCAGGTCAAAATGCGAATTGATCATGCGGTCCGATTCCAGTTGCAGGGCAAGTTCGATATGTTCGGCGGGGAGGGTTTCGTAGTAGGCGGTCCAATCGAGGTAGGTCATCGCGTTCCAGAAACCACCGTCGCGAGAGATGGCTTTATCGAGCACGCCGGCAGGGAACAGGTCGGTGCCCTTGAACTGCATGTGTTCCACCCAATGTGAAATACCAGTCTGCCCGGGCAATTCATGCCGCGAACCCACCCGGTACCACATCCAGTGGCTGATCAGCGGCACGGTATGAATTTCCTTGAGCATCACCCGCATCCCGTTGGGCAGTGTGAAGGAAGTAAAGGCGTCAGCCATGCATTGTCCTCGTTTCGATCCGGATTCGGCCCAGCCAGCAGGCTGGCATGGCGCGTAAAAGGTATTGTATCACCGAAGTGATGCCCCCGGGGTTAAGAAGCGTTTACTTTTGCCCGGAAAGTGCCTGCCCCAGGTTGTCCGGCAGGGACCACATCCAGATGTAATACGGCAGCAAGGTTTTCTGCAGGTTCTGGAAGGGCTGATGCAGATCGGTTTCATTGACGGGAATATCGACCGCGACATCCATCACCACCGGGATCATTTCATCCACCGGCACCGTCAGCACCAGGTGAACCGGCAATTCGGTATCCTTGGGGAGTTTGATATCGGTGGGCGCGCCGGTGATCACCATCCCGCCCGTACGCAGGTCCACGCTGGCGCCTTCAATATAAACATCTTCACTCAGCACCACGCTGGTGTAGGTATCCAGTTGGAGATCAAACTGCGCCGGCACTTCAGCCGAGATCGGGATCGTGGTCTGGATGCGGGCATTGTCCATGTCCACAAAGCTGTTATACAGGCTGCCAACCAGGTTCTGGTTAAGCTGATTGACCAACGGGAACAGGTTGACGGCCACGCCGATCAGCACCGCCAGGAGCACCGATGTGGTCAGCAGCGCCAGGACAGAACTGACCGTCCAGAAGGCACGCGGCAGGGCAGCGACATCGACCCGTTCACGAAAGCCATCGCGGAAGCGGCCCAGTGCTTCGCGCAAGTTCAAGCGTTCACGTTCCGGTGCCGCGGTTTCCAGCTCGGTTTGGGTTTCATCGAGGGTTTCCCCCTCAGTAAAGTCAAATTGCAGGTCATCAGGCATGGTCTTGTTCCTCACGATTGGTTCGGTATAGCTACCACTATAGCATAGATTAAAAAAAACATGCCGCGCCCATGCCGGGAATTTAAGGTGTGGTAGCATCAGAAACCGTGAGGATGGATCAACAAAAAAAGTCCAGGCGATTGCGGCCTGGACCCCGGGCATCTGGCGCCCCCGGCGTGACTCGAACACGCAACCACCTGATTCGAAGTCAGTTACTCTGTCCATTGAGCTACGGGGGCTTCCTTCGGTTTTCCGATTGCCAATTATACCACGAATCAATTCCTGCCTGACACAATAACAGGCTGCCGTTTGACGGGCAGCCTGTTGACAATTCGTTCCGCTGATTACGGTACGTACACGCGCGGGTTCAGCCAGAACACCACATCATCTGTCGCGGCGCCGTCGGCTTCCACGTAGAAGATCCAGTGCACCAGCTTGTCTTCCAGCGCGTAACCCGAAAGATCGATGTTCACGGTCGTGATCGAACCATCAAAGCGTTCATCCCACTGCCCGATGGTGTGTTCGGTGGCATCACCGTCCAGGCGGTATTTGAGGGTCATGATCACATCGCAGTTGGGCTTCTGGTCCATACAGCCAATCACCGTGGCAAAAAACGCCGGGTCGGTTGGCATGCGCATCATGTAGAATTCTCCACGGGTTTCGCCATCTTCAATCGCACGCGGTGCCATCACGATCGTATTTTCATCATCCTCATACCCGGTTTCAAACACGGGTTTCTTGGTGGCATACACATAACCATTGCTGCTGCCTTTATCGCCCGGGCAGGGCAGGATGCCGGCATTACTGCGCCATTCCGCGCTGCACGCATAATCTGCCAGCAGGAAAGGCCACGGATTGCCATCCACGGTGATTTTCACCGTAAATGCGCCGAATTCCTCACCCGAACCGCTCTGCAGCCGCCAGCGGCCGGAATAATCATCATCCGTGTTGGGCGCGGTGAATACGAGTGCGATCTTGAGCACTTCGCCCGGTTCCACCGGCGCGTCGCTGATCGGCTGCGAAACCGGCGCCCCCATGGCGGTGCCTTCATTGGCAAAAACAATCGAATATGCCGCGTCCCAGGTGCAGGTGCCGGTGTTCTTCACTTCCCAGATCTTGGTGAAGCGCTGCTTGGGCTGCATCCAGGTGCCGTCCGGGACGGTGTAATCGCGCACGAAACTCATCTGGTTGCAAGGGATATAGGGGGTGTTGGTAGCCGCCGGTTTGGGTGTCTGGGTGGGGAACGGTGTCCAGGTAGGCAGCGGGGTATTGGTTGGCACACCCGGGGTGGCCGTGAAGGCGGCTTCCGAAGTCCAGGTGGGAACCAGGGTGTTTTGGGCCAGTTCCGTGGGGTCCTGGGCGAGCTCAGTCTGCACGGCCTGCACGGTTAATGCCGCAGCCGTGTTGATCAGGTCCGGTGTGGCCGCAGCCCCGCCGTTGCCTTTTTGCCCGGGGAAATTGCAGGCCACCACCAGCAATGTGACCACCGCCGATAAAAAAATGATCTGAAAGGTTCTCTTCATCTTCCACCTCACTGTGGGAATCTCTCTGCCGCATTTCACCAGCGGCAGCATCCCTGGTTTAAAATCTGCAAAAAAACATTGACAACACAGAATCAACAACGATCCTTCTTCATAGAAACGTTCTACCCGTCGAATTGGTTCCCGGAAATTTTCGGAAATAATGCATCAACAATTTTTATTAGATTAATTATACAATATTCAGACTGCCAGCGCTCATCAGTCCGGGATATAACGGTACAGAATGTTTTCTCCAATGTGAACAATTTCAGCCAGGCGTTCATTAAAATTGCCCTTGTAAGGATCGCTCTCATACAGAATATATGGTTTGCCCAGTATATAATCAACGCCGACCTCATCCATATATACAGACACGGTCCCATTTTGAAGATGCTCAAAATACGCCACCCCATTGATCAACCCATCGAGGTTGACAATCACGCGGTCCTGTGAAAAATAGCCAACCTCACCACTGCCCGTCATCCCGATCACGCTGCCAGGCTCGGTTACGGCCATCAGGTCTGTCACATCTTCTATGGTGGTATGAACGCGGGTTTGGATAAAGGGGAAATAGGAAAAGTGCCAGAATGCGAACCGGATCACGATCGCCACGACAACCAAAGCAGCAATCCATGCCACCCGCCGCTGCGCAATTTCGTCTCCTACCCGGCGGGTGATGGCAATATCAAGGACCAGTCCAACCGTTACCAGAAGCAATAAACTTTCCGGCAGCCAATACCAATCGCGAAAACCAACATAGCCGGTCATCATGTAATTGCTGGAATGGAACAGCACCGCAAGTGCAAACGGCATCCAGGCATAGCGGTTGATATTGGATTGCAGATGCCTGTTTTTCCACCACATCAACAGGAAAGCAATTACAAGGCCTGAAAAACACAGATAGAAGAAGAGATTGGATGGGGCGTCAATGATTGCATCCAGCCATTTTGTAGCCTGGTGGATTGGATCGGTGAGGAAACCATACGGCCCCCCCTGGTGCAACCCCAAAAACCGCAGATAATTACCCGCTCGTTGGCCATAGATGGTATCTATTGTGCCCCACCACGCCTTGATCTTCCCGCTGATCGGCATCATTGCGCCGAAATAGAAATGATTGAATGCCAGGAATGCGGCCAGGGTGCCAGTCAATGGAGCAAAATATGCCAGGCTGCGCCCGATCAGTTGCTGCCAGTGTGGCCAATCCTGTTTGCGGAGCAGACGCCAGTGGTCAACCACCGCTGGCTGTTTGCGGCCCAGCCAGCGCACAATCAGGCGGAAACCCAACGCCATCAAAGCAAATACCGCCCATTGTAACGCGAATAGCAAACGGGAATAGCCGCTGTTGCCAAATCGCAGCAGTGTGATCAGCGTAACCAGCAGTGAACCGGCAACCGTCCCCAACCCAAGCCGCAGCCAGGTGGGCACGTATTTCCCGCCGCGCACCCATTGCAAGTGGGAACCGCCCAACAGCACCAGCATACCAGGCAGGATTACCACCGACAATGCCACCATGAATTTGATCGCTTCCATCATGTTATAGAACGAATCTGAAAAACGAAAACGAGCAAAATAACTTCCCATCACAGAGATCGCAGCCGCAGCGATATCCACTGCCAAAAGACGGCGGTCAATCGGGTTGTCCTTCAACACCACCCACAACCCCATCAGCCCTACCAGGAAAATATTATCCAGACGGGCCAACAAAACCAGGGCTGAAAATACTCCCAGCAGCCAGATGCCCCAACGCGGCCCCAGGACTGGCACACCATTTTCCCAGCGAACCACCGCGTACAACAGCAGGATCAGGCAAAACGCGTTAAGCCCACTTTCCAGGCCGTTCATACCGGCAACATTGTAGATTGAAATGCTGAACAGCCAGACTGCCATCAGCACCAGGCTGACCACCCGTGACAGGTGCAGATGCAACGTGCGGAACAAGACCAAACCCGCAGCGGCATGCAACAGGCTGTGAATGACCACCAGCACCCGCAACGGAAGCCAGGGACTGATGCCGCTCAGTGTAAATACCGGCAGGCAGATCAGCATCCATAATGGATGATATCCGTTCCCGCGTGCAATTCCATCAAAACTGATTCCATTGCCCTGCACCGCGTTGCGTGCCGGCACAAAGTAATAATAGGCGTCATCGGTGGAGTAAAACCGGATGATGGCAGTCTGGCTGCGAAAGGCGACAGAAACGCCCAGCAACAATACCAGGATTGCCAGGATCCATTCCGCGTTTCGATACAGGGATTGACTGATCTTCATGGCCGTTGGATTTCCTTTTGGATGGTTTCACCAGCAAAGACAGCGATATCAGCGCCAACATCTTCACATTCGGATAATTCCTGCTTATTTATACTCGTCATCCGCCTGTAGGGCAAGCGTGCTGGTCAAAGAAGATCGGCTAAGGTATGATTGGCAGTGCAAGAGGAAACTGCGTAATGAATCCGATGCAATCTCCATTCCATCCACGCCCTAACCCACCCAGCCCGGAAATCCACTTTGCCGGCAGTGTTCCCTATTATTCACAGGTGATGGACCGCGAACATATCAGCGACTACCTCGACCATGGCAGAGATTTGCGGGAGGATCCCTTGTGGCAGTTGTCGGGCGCAATTGACCCTGATCAATATGCCTGGTGGGCGCTGCGCTCCTGCGGTATTGTCGCTGCCAAGAGCTGCATTGAAGCCTTCGGCGGCCCTGTGCGCGCAATCCAGGAATGGATCGATGAGGGGTTGGCACTCGGTGGTTACCTGGTGGAGGAAACTGGCGGGAACCACCGCGAAATCGGCTGGAAACATGCTGCCCTTGCCCAACTCTGTGTCATTTGCGGCATCCCGGCGGTACCGCAAGCGGCCGATCTCAACGGAATCATGGATGCCATGCGGCAAGGGCGGTTGGTGATCGCCTCCGTTTCGTTCGAGATCGGCACAGACCGCCCCATCACCCGCCGTGGGGGGCACCTGGTGGTTGTCACTGGCATTCGCCGCCTCCAGGGACAGCCGAATTCTGTGATCCTGCACAATCCTTCCGGTCGCGGCCTGGCATTGCAAACACATGCCGCCATTCCTGTTGACCGTTTTCAGCAGGCATATTCCGGCCGTGCCATTCTGGTTGGCAGCCCCAACACCAGTGGAACAGGGTATGATTAACCCATGAATGAAAATTCCAGCCAGCCATCCTGGCAGAATCATATGGGGTATATCTCGCCTGTATTGGAGTTTGATCCCAAACAACTGGATTTCGGCGCCTATAATCCGAACCACGCGCTGCTGCAGCAGCCCACCATCCTGCTGCATATTCGCAACGCTGGCGGAAGTACGCTGACCGGACGGCTGATTCCCCAGGTGAGCTGGCTGATCATTAACAAGATTCAGTTTAACTGCGCGCCCGGTGAAACCAGCGAGCACGCCTTGCAAATCTCCACCGGCGCGCCCCAAAACTGGAATGAAACTGGCCATCATGTCAGGCATGCCGTTGTCATCAGCAGCAACGCTGGCGCAGCCGCACTGGATGCCGCCTATACCCTGAATTTTCACAAGCAGGTGTACTCCCCCGCGCAGCTAAAGTTGACACCCCGGGATCCTTCCCGCATTCACACCCGCTTTCTTTTCCCACTGGCCGGGGTCTTTTTCCTGATCATGATTTTCCTGGGGCTGCGCAACTTGTTTGGCGCGCCCACACCGCGGGAACAGGCTGGCATCGAACGCGATCAACTGCTGACCCAGGGCGCACAAACGATGATGGCACAGGCAGGTGGTACCGAAACCGTATCGTCGGCATTTTCCGGCGCATTGGGAATGGATCAAGGTACCCCGACCTCACAATCTTTATTCGCCCCCCTCACCACTGATACCCCCGACCTGACCGCGACCGCCTTCCAGCCCACGTTCACCCCCTGGCCGGCGGAAGCGTATCCCAATCCAGAGGTATTTGTGCAGGAGTATTTTGCTTTACTGGCCGAACGCAATTACAACACCAGCTGGGACATGCTCTCACGCCGTTACCAGGAAGAATGCTGTACCGCGTTGGGGACTGACCCTTATTACATTTATGCCCGTGATTGGGACGAAGTGGAAACGATCAGCCTGATTACCGCTTACCTGCAGGAATATGACCGCAACCCCGCCCCAGTGCAGGTACGCTACCAACTCAAAAAGGTTGATGAGCAGGCGCAGGAATTTACCGCAATGGTCTGGTTGATTGCAGATGAGGCGCGGGGTACGCTGCTGATTGACGTGATTGACAACCTCGCAGACTAGGCTACCGCCACACGAATTCCGCCGCAATCCCAAAATGGTCGGATGGATACAAGCGTTCATCAGCCGGGTCTGCATCTGTGCCGATTAATTGACAGTCCACCACTTGAATATCCGCACCGGGATAAAATATATAGTCAATCATCCCCATTTCCTCCGGTTTTACCCCGTCCACCAGGGGTGTGGGCCAGGTGTGGCCCGGCTCACGGCCATGGAGTTGCTCGTAGGCGGAAAGGTAGTGTGATTTCATCAGGCCAATCGTCGTTGAATCGGGCCGGGCATTGAAATCACCAACAATGATTTGCGGATGGTTGCATTGCTGCGCCCATGCCAGCAATGCCTGTGCCTGGGGATAACGGATGGTTTCCTCAAAGATCGGTTCATGATGCAGATGGGTATCGATCAATCCCATCCGGCGTCCTTCCATTTCCACCGTCACCCGGATCGCCACGCGCCAGATGCCTGGCAGCGCAATTGTTTCTGTTTCCAGCACAGGAACACGGGAAACTATCGCGACACCTTCATTCCCCTTCTGCGTACCGCGGCATTCCACGAAATACACCTGGTAACACTCCCGGCCCAGTTTCTGGTGCATGGCATCAACAATGATCTCAGCCTGGTTGTGTGTCCCCAGCCGCAGCGAAACTTCCTGCAAGCCAACCAGGTCTGCGTCTGCTGCCAAAAGCGTGTCCACCACCAGCGGAAAGCGCTCTTGCCACCGGTCAGCATGGTGTCTGAGATTGTAAGTTGCAATTCTCATAGCGGTGTTCTTCCTTATAAGTTCTATTGTGCGTATTGTTTCAACCAGGTCACCAGTTCCTGCGCTTTTTCCGGGGTTTGTGCTTCCGCGAAAATACGCAAAACCGGTTCGGTACCGGAAAAACGCAGCAGCACCCACGACCCGTCTGCCAGGTTCAATTTGGTACCATCGTCTTCACGAATACCGACTACCGGATACGGAAGGTCTCCCTCTGCCACCAGGTTTTTCACGCGCGCAGGCACAATCACCCGCATATCGGCAGTGGCCACCAGGTTTTCTTCCACCGTGTACATGCGGCCGGTCAATGCCCACACATCCTCCAGTAACGCGGAAATTGTTTTGCCGGTTTTGACCATCATTTCAATGATCAAGATCGAGGCCAGGATACCATCCTTGCCGTGAATGTGACCACGGATGGTTAGCCCCCCACTGGATTCCCCGCCCAGCAGGGCGCGGTGGGTTTGCATGGCATTGGCAATCCATTTGAACCCCACCGGGGTTTCAATACAGGTTTCGCCGAACTGTTCTGCCAGCCGATCCAACAGGTGGGTGGTAGCCAGGTTGCGTACCACCCCACCCCGGTACCCTTTCACCTCGTGCAGGTACCAGTACAGCAGCAGTAACACATCGTTGATCTGAACATATTCGCCATTCTCATTGATCACAGCCACGCGGTCCGCATCGCCATCCATGGCCAGCCCCAGGTGATACTGCTCATCACGCACATACGCCACCAGCATCCGCAGCGCATTCAGGTCAGGTGCCGGCGAACGCCCCCCAAACAGGGGATTGTGCCGCTCGTGGATGAAGGTCACCCGGCACCTGGCGTCATTGAGGATGATGCCCAGGGTTAAGTGCCCGACACCGTACATAGGGTCGACAATCACCCGCATCCCGGCATCGCGGATGGCTTCCAGGTCAACGAATGATTCGATCCGATCGACATAAGCATTAGTGAAATCGCAGTATTCCACTATTCCCGCAGAGAGTGCTGCGGCCAGTGGAATGCGCACAAAATCCGCCGCAGACATCCGGTTGGCTTCATTTTCAACCAGGGTGGTCTCTTCGGTCATCAAAAAACCGCCGTTGCCATAAAACACCTTCAACCCGTTCCATTCCGGGGCATTATGGCTGGCGGTGAAAGCCAGCCCGTAGGCTGTATGGCAGCTGTCTGCCGCAAATTCGATCAACGGTGTTGGGCTATCCTCTTTCATCAGGTAGGTCTTGATATTGTTACCGGCGAAAATTTCAGCCCCAGCCTCCGCAGCACGGTTGGACAAAAACCGCCGGTCAAATCCGATCATCACACCCTGCCGTTCCCGTCCGTTGCGGATCATCTCGTTCGCCAGGGCCTGGCAAAGGCGCCGCACATTGAATAATGTAAATCCCTCCCCTATCACCGCGCGCCACCCGCCGGTACCAAATTGAATTTCACCGGTTTCATCCAGGTTCTGGCGGCGGAAATATCGTTTCTGAATGACGAAATTCGCCTGTTCCAGGTCTTCCCTGGTGTTGATACCCCGGATCTCATCCTGGTCATAGATGGTATAACTCTCAATTTGCTTGTTGGCATGAATTAAAGCATGGATCGCATCAGTGAATGGATAATCACCGGCCGGAGATGCAGGCGACATGGTGCTTAACACGGTGAATATTTCCGGCACCGATACCACATACGCCCCCAGGTTGAATTCCCGAATTCCCTTGTGATAACCCGCAAGCTGCGCCTCTTCGACAATGTCCACAATGTGTCCATCCGCGTCACGGATGATACGCCCATATGGGAAAACCTCCCTGGCGTGCGCTGTGAGCAGGCTAAAACATGCCTGTGTCTGGCGATGGCGGTTAATCATACCCCGGATTGAGGTCGGGCTGATCAACGGTGTATCACCGTACAGGATCAACAGGTCACCCCGAAACCCCGTCAGCCATGGTGCCAGCAGCCCCACCGCATGCCCGGTACCTTTTTGCACCTCCTGGGTGATATAGGTGTAGGCGCTTCCCAGGTGATTTCGGACCTGTTCCTGACGGTAGCCCACAATCACCGCAATATCTTCAGGCGGCAGTAACTGGCATACATGGGCAGCCACATGGGCCAGCACGGTTTTCCCGCCCAGGTCTTCCAACAGGAGCGGTGTACCATCGGACCGGATCGATTTGTCCCCGGCCGCCAGGATTACTGCTTTAATCGGCGTTTTCGCATTCATCCGCTTCCTCCCGGTACTTTGTAACAATCGCCTCCATCTGCTGCATGTGGCCTTCCATCTCCTGCACCATCCGAATCTGGGTCCGGGCGCGGTCCAGGTTGTGTTCGGGCCGATGGATTTTGTAATAAGTATCCCCTGCCAGGTAATCTCCCAGGAACCGGATCCCCTGCTCCAGGGTGATCAGCACACCGGCAAATGCCAGCAGATCAATTTCGGCAGCGGTTAAGAACCCGCGTGCCGCATCCAGGTATCCGTGAGCCAGGGTTTCAAAATACGGCAAAGAGAATCCTGCCCGATCGGTGTCCGGCTCATCTTCCAGCGACAGCGCAGTGGTTGTCCGCACAGCATCACCGAAATCATACAATGCCGAACCCGGCATGACCGTATCCAGGTCAATCAGGCAGATACCCTGGCCGGTGGCATCATCGATCATCACATTGTTGAACTTGGTGTCGTTATGGGTTACACGCCAGGGCAGTTTTCCTTCCCGCAGCAGATCAACCACCACGGCAGTTTGCGGCTGACGTTCCAGGATAAAGTCAATTTCCGTCTTTACCCGGCGGACACGATTGGCAGGATCACGCTGCACAATATCTTTGAAGGCTAACAAACGCCCCGGGGTATGATGAAAGCCGGGGATGGTTTCGTACAATTGTCCCGCGTCGAAATCAGCCAGCTGGGCCTGGAACCTGCCCAGCGCTTTGCCCACCTCGTATACGTGGCGTGGATTCTCCACCGTTTCATAGGTACGTGCACCGGTGATGAATTTCACCATCCGCCACACTTCGCCATCGGCAGCCAAACAAAATGAAGTACCTGTCGTGGTTGGAACCAGGTTCAATACTTCACGCTCCGGGTCTCCGCCGGCTGCGAGCACTTTGCCATGCACATGGCGGGTAATTTTCTCAATATTCTCCATCACCTGTACCGGCTGGTGGAACACGTTGCGGTTAATGCGCTGCAGGATCAGGTATCGCTTTTCGCCTGCCGCATCGGCAATGACCAACCGGTAGGTATCGTTGATATGCCCGGCGCCAAATGGATGAACATCCATCACCGTTCCCGCAAAGGAGTAGTGTGCAATCACGTTGTCAATACTGTGGTCCATGGTACTCGTCTGTTCCTTTTTGCTCTGGGTGCCTCAAGTTCACTGCTGCCAGCCGTGTTCATTATAGACGAATCCCCGCCTGGCGCACAGCACGATCCGCATTTTCAATTGTCCCCCGCGGGTTAAAATTGGACGCCAGGTAGTGCACTGCCAGGTTTTTTTCCTCCATATTGGCAGTATCTGACAGAATCTGCTGGCAATACAGGGCGATATCTTCCACAATACGATAGTAGCGGTAATAGCACAGCACTTCCGAATGGAGCGGAATCCTGCCGTAACCGGCAAAAAACCATTCCTCTTCTTTTTCCGCGGGATGGATCGCGGGTCCAATCCCGCTGCCGATGTACATTAAATCCCTCTCCCTCGGCGCAAGGATGGGTTCATCCCAATCCACCACCCGCAGGCCGCCGCTGAACGGGAAAAAGACATTGCCGGGGTGGATGTCCGAATGGCACGGGACGAATGCCAGTCCTTGTGGTTCAATGCGCTGTGCCAGGACTTCAGCATGGTGGATCAGGCGGTGGATGGTTTCCTGGCGGGAGTGCAAAAGGGGTTTCAACAGCATTGCGCCATCGGTTGACAGGTCATCGTTATCCGCCATGATATTCCGCAGAACAGCACACCATTCCAGTCCAAATGTTTCCTGGCGCATGACCTGCCGCAGGGTCTCCGGTAATGCAAGCTCATGGATGAGCCGCAGGACCTGCCCCAACGCCTGCCAATCGGCCGCTTCCAGTGGTCTTTTAAAACCATCTCTGCCCTCCAGAAAAGGGTAGACGATCACCCGCAAACCATCGGCCTCCACCCAGGCAGCACCGCCCTTGGTTTTCAACGGCACAATCACCTGGGTGATACCATGTTCTGCCATCCATGCCGGCAGAAGCACGGTGATAGGAGTGAATCGACGACTGCGAAGTTTGACAAAGTAACGCTTGCCCACGCTGCTTGCTGCATACACCGAGGAATCCAGGTCCGCCCCCAGCGGCAGAAATTCCAGGTCGTCCACATGAAGCCCATAGTGTTCTGCCAGCACAGTTACCAGGATCGATTCACGGCGTCCGGTGGGTTGCATCATCACAGGCATTCCTTCCACGGCTTTGACTCAGCCAGCTTTACCGGTATAATCGTCCATCAACGAGCGTATCACGCGAACTTTTGCAACCGGGTAAGCTGCGCCAGATTTTTCGCAGTATCCCGGGGCAATCCGTTCATATTCATCCAGCAGCCGGTACGCGCAGCGGATCACCTCCTCAGCATCAAAGCGGGGGTAGGTGCATGCGAGGCGCTGCACAAAATCCGGATCGATCCGCTTCAGGTAATCATTCACTCCCACCGTCCACAGGTACATTTCAACCAGGCGCGTCCGCACCTGTGCCAGGGAATCGATGGCATTGGACAATTTTTCGTACGCCTTGTAGCCCTCCTGCGCGCTGCGCTGTGCCCAGCAAACCACCTGCCGGAACATCCAGAAGAACCAGTCCACCAGGGCCTGCTCCCCGGGCTGGAACCAGCGTGGGTGTTCTGCGGGAGGAGTCGCAGTTTCCGCCAGCGGCAGCGCTGCCAACACCCCATCGGGGTCATGGAACACCTTCACCTGTGAAGGAATTGCCAGCAGTTCCGCTGTTTGCGAGGGCCTGCAGAAATCCACATCCAGCCGCACCCCATTCTCATACAGATACAGGGCGTGCAGGTCATACAGCCAGGCATGCCACAGGGTCGGCGCCAGATCCGCGATGTCCGTGTACAGGGTTTCACGGCAGCGGCGTTCTTCATCCCGCAGATAGCACATCAGGTCAATGTCCGAAAAGGCGTCCTGCTCCCCGCTGGCAAACGAACCAATCAGGGCAAGTGCCAGCACATCGGAATCAGGTTGCAGCCTGTTGAGAACCCTGTCGAGGATTTCCTGCTGCTGATGACGGGCATGGTCATGGTCCATAATGCCCGTCCCTTGCGGCCAGTACGCTCAACGCGTGGCGGCCTTCGGCAGCGAAGCCCCGGTAACCGACCTCCATCCCCCACACAATCGCGGCCAGTGCATACAACACCAGCGATACATACAACTGCTGCTCAAATCGATGGTCACGGCGGCAGCCGTAACCGGCAATCATCGCATCCAGCAGTTCGGGATGCTCGATCCAATCCCAATCTGGGAAACGGCTGAAATCGGCAGCACGCACATCCCAGCGCGAGAATTCAAAATCGATCACACCGCGCCAACAGCCCTGCTCATCGACCAGCCAGTTGGGCGGGCAGTAGTCATAATGGCATGGCGCAGGAATCTCGCCGGCAAACACGGGCAGCATTTCGATCACATCAGAAATAAAAGTAAATTCACGCTCTTCCAGGCAGCCCAGCCGCTGACCGCGCGTCAGCCAATCATCGAAAGCGCCTTGCAGGTGAGAAACCGCATCCGTTACTGGCGCATCGAGCGGGCTGCCATCACGACGGCAGCCGCCAAAGAAAGACCCCGCCACACAGGTATGCAGCTGCGCCAGCGCCTGCCCGGCATCATGCCAGGCCTGAACACGGTGCGGCAGTGACAGAATAGCATCTTCCATCACAGTCCCTGGCAATTCAGTGATGATCAAAGCCAACGGTTCATCTGTGCGCACAGCTTCCAAGCGTGGGGCAAATCCGTGCAGAACAGGCGCCCAACGTTCATAGGCATGCACTTCATGTTCCCAATGGGAGCGGTCGCGGTGCACTTTCAGGTAATACAGGCCATCACAACCGCGCAGGTGATACGTGCCCGCCCGCAGACCGGCGTGTTCCCGGCTCTGATCCGAAAGCAGCGCCACCGGGCCTAATATACTCTCACACCACGCCAGCACATCATCGATTTCCTGTTCACGCACCACAACACCACCTCATCCGCCTTCATCCAACGTCATTCACTGATCATCGCTCAATGATGCACGGCTTGATTGTAGCATGGAGCAGGCGATGCGCCTATCCCAACCAGTTTACGGCAGGGGCAGGTTAATCGGATTGAAGATGTCGTTGACCGTGATCAGGACCGAAACTGCGATCAGCAGGATAAAACCCACCGCATGCACCGTAGCCTCCACATTGCCCGGTAATCGTTTGCGGAAGATCATCTCCACCAGCACGAACAGGATGCGCCCGCCGTCCAGTGCCGGCAGGGGCAGCAGGTTGGCAAACCCCAGGCCGACCGCGATTGCACCCACCAGCCACAGGGTGTTGGCGGCAAATGCCGCAGCTGTACCGCTCTGCTGCTCCGCCACATCCACCTCGCGCGCCTGTCCCAACATCTGCCCGATCCCGACCGGGCCGGATACCCGCGCCTCTTCAGCGCTGATCTCACCACGAATCAGCATGGCGGGGAGTTTGAAGGTCAATTCGATCATATCACCCACGGTGCGCACCCCGTAGCCCAGGGCCTGGAAATAATTCAAGTCCACCGGGCGCACGGCATAGGTAATGCCAACGCCCAGGTTGGCATCATTCGGCCCGGCAGCCGCGGGGATGGCAGTCAGGTACAACGTTTCCTCACCGCGCGCCACCGTCAGTTCCAGCGCTTCACCACCGTTGGCATCAATCACCGCCACAATCCGGTCCAGGTCCAGCATTTCCTCCCCGTTGACAGAAAGGATCACATCTTCCGCCAGCAATCCGGCTGCGGCGGCCGGTGAATTTTCATCGACCTGCGTCACCAGGATACCGGCAATCTCCGCGCCGCCGGTTTGCACAAACAACAGGCTGAAGATCAATACCCCCATCAGCAGGTTCATCAGCGCGCCGGATACCAGCACAATCAACCGCCGCCAGGCTGGAGCCTGTTCAATACCGCCCTCCACCCCGGGATCATCTTCACCGCGTGGACGGACAAACCCACCGAAGGGAATCGCGTTCAGGGTAAATTCCGTCCCGCGCCAGGTAAAGAGCGTCTTCACCTTTGGCGGGTATCCAATCCCGAATTCCTCCACCGGGATTTTCATCCACAGCGCGGCCAGGTAATGACCCAACTCATGCACAAAGATCATCACCCCCAGGATGATCACCAGTTCCACTACCGTTAACAAAAATCCAGTCATTGATTGAACCCTTTCATTTCCAGGTCTTTCGGGGATGGTTCCAGCCGCGCCGCGCCGCCGGGAGCGGAAACCAGTACCTCCGCCACACCGTCAACAGCCCGCAGGCGTTGTTCAACCTCATCCACGGAATCACTTAACGTTAACACATGCACATTCGGCCCGGCATCCAGTGTGTAACACACCGGCAGTCCTTCCTGGCGCCAGCGCATCACACTCTTCATTATTTCAACCGACTGTGGTTCCCAATACAGCAGCGGCGGCGTTGAGGTCTGCATTACCGCGTGCATCAGGTTGCTGTCCAGTTCTGTTACCACCGCCAGCGCTTCAAAATCACGATCCAGGATCGCCTGTCGGCAGAGCGCAGCCCGGCGCGGCGCATCCGCCACACGCGCGGCCTGCAGCAGGCTGGTTCCGGCCAGGGTGTGCCCGGCCGTGGAGCCAACCGGCTTGTGTGCCGACTGGATCACTGCCACACAATCCACCAGGTTCCAGTGCGAAGGCGGGGCGATCGTTTCGGCGTAGGAATCTCCATCCTCCACACCCGCATGCCACGCCACAAATCCGGCAGGAATTGAGCGGCAGGCTGAACCTGACCCACGCCGGGCGAGGATCGAAAGTTCCTTCTCCGTCAAATGCAATCCCAACGCGGCAGATGCCGCCAACGCCAACGCGGCAAACGCCGCCGCCGAGGAGGCAATCCCGGCGCCGGTGGGGAAATTATTGTCACTGATGATGTGGGCGGGCCAGTCAACCCCTGCTCGCTGACGGACAAGGTTCAGGAACCCGCTGACTCGCACCAGCGCATCCCCCTGAATTGCCCTACCATTTAATACCAGTGTATCTGATGCCTGGCTGCCGTCCAGCAGAAAGCGCACCGTAGTGCGGGTATGCAGTGCCGCCAGGTTCATCGAAAGTGAATCATTCAAAGCCAACCGCAGGGCATCATTGCGATTGCCCCAGTATTTAATGAAGGCAATGTTAGGATGAGCAAGGGCGGTGGCAGTGTATTCCGGGTTCATGTTTTCTTCCATCGTGTTCTGTTCAGTAAGTGTACCATGCCCATGTTAGAACACAATTAGAACTTTTTTGCGCAGGAGCTTACAGATTAATGCACCCCGCTGCCCGGTTTGTAAAGTCCCTCCAGGTTCACCCCCAGCATACCGGCGTCATACGAACGCGGGTCTACCACTGCCAGGCGTTCGGCTTCTTCCGCGGTGATCAACGGAATCATTGCCGCGCTGTACAGGCGTTTGACAACCTTTCTCACCCCGAATTCCTCCGTCTGCCAGTGCCAGCGGTCAAATGCGTCCAGGTGCAGTGGGCGGGTGTAACCGCGCAGGGTTTTAATGCCGTCAATGTTGTAAAACACTTCAAAATATGACATCGCCAGTTCGCGCAGGCTGCGGTATACCGGCTCACGGTAGCGCAGCCCGGTGAAATTCGACTTCGCCACCGCGCCGTATTTGCCATTCACCCGGTAAATTGCCAGGACATGATCATCATCCAGCCCGGGCTCCTGCACCAGGTCAATGATTCGCGCTCCCAGGCCGATCCGCTTCAACGCCAGTGCCGCCAACAGGCCGCCATCCAGGCAATGGCATTGGCGGTCCTGCATCACCGCCAGGGGGGTACGGTCACGTTCCTCTCCCACGTAAGGAATGGAATCGAGATACTGCTGAATGTGAAGGGGGGTTGCCAGGCTTTCAAAGAGTGCCCGGTTCCGGTCATCCAGTTGTGATAAAAACATTGTGAATTGATCCATCCATTCCTCCCGGTGTTATCTCTGCTACCTATGTTTTATCAACCACCACCCAGGCCGTGTGGGTGTTCGGCATCCGAATTTCGGTCGTTGCCCCGCAGGACGCCACCTGGCGCTGAATCTCAATCGGCGTCAGGAAATGGCTGTCCATCAACGCCAGGGTTTCCATCAACGCCACCAGTTTCACGCCCCAATGGGCGATATCAGGTTCTTCAATCAGCATCCGCCCGCCGGGCTTCAGCACACGCATCAACTCGCACAACACTTGCGTCTGGTGGGGGAAATGGTGCAGCGCGTCCACCACCATGATGCGGTCGAAGGCAGCATCAGAAAACGGCAGGGAAACAGCCGAGGTCTGCACCTGTTCGGTGACACGCTTGGCATGCGCCTGCCGCAGCATTTCATACGAAAGGTCGGCAATCACCACGGTTTCCACATCCCGGCCCAGGACAGACGATACCCGACCGGTACCGCCGCCGGCATCCAGCAGGCGGTGTTCGGCACGCAGTGCCAGCGCCTCGCGCAGAGCTTCAGGTTGGGGGGAAGAAATTACCCGTTCATAAACCGGGGCCAGAACATTAAACAGGAAGTTATTCGGCATAGAACAATACACCTCGGGGTTGTTCGCTGTTCACCAGTGTACCACAAAGGAAAACCGCAGACATGGCATGTTTAAGTATGACAGACACAAAGTGTCGATGATATACTCAACGGCATGAAAACTTTTGATCTGATCGTGGTGGGCGGTGGACCGGCGGGCTTCTTTGGCGCACTGCGGTTTGCCGAACTGGTCCCGGATGCCGCGATTGTCATCCTCGAAAAAAGCGACCGCGTGCTGCAAAAAGTGCTGATCTCTGGTGGCGGTCGCTGCAATCTGAGCCACAACTGCCATGACCCGCGGCAACTGGTGCAATATTATCCGCGCGGTGGGAAAGCACTGCTGAACGCCTTCCACACCTTTGGCCCTTTGCACACCATCGCCTGGTTCCATGCACACGGCCTGCGCTGTTATGCCGATGCCAGCGGCTGCTATTTCCCGGTGAGCGATGACGCCCGCAGTGTGATCGAAGTGCTTGAGAACGGGGCCCAGGCTGCCGGCATCCGGGTGTGGACCCAGGCCGGTGCCGAAGCCCTGGCATATGACCCCGCGGTACAACACTATCTGGTCACCATCAGCAATGGTGACCAGCTGGGTGCGCGGCATGTGTTGTTCGCCACCGGCGGCAACCGCCTGACGCTCAAGCTGCTGACGGATTTCGGGGTTCCGATTATCGCTCCGGTACCCTCGCTGTTCGCGTTCCAGGTGGATGACCCTGGCTGCGCCGGGTTGGCAGGGATCACGGTTGATGATGTGCGCCTTTCCCTGCCAGGCACATCCGCGGAGCAGCGCGGCACACTCCTCATCACCCACCGCGGATTCAGCGGCCCGGCAGCGATCAACCTTTCGGCATGGGGCGCCCGTGTTTTGAAACAAACCGGCTACCACCACCCGTTGCAGGTGGATTGGCTGCCGGAACAGGACAACCCGGATACCACCCGCACCATTCTGAACACCACCCGGCAGGAAGCTGCGGCGAAAACCATCCATGCAAACAACCCGTTCCCAGCCCTGCCATCCCGCCTGTGGCGCTGCCTGTGCGAACGCGCCGCCATACCGGCGGAACTGCGTTGGGCAGACCTGTCAAAAGCGAGGCTCCAGGCCCTGGCCAGTGTGCTGCGGCAGGACGCCTATCGCATCACCGGGCGCGACGCACACCGCGCAGAGTATGTTACCTGCGGTGGGGTTGATCTGAAATCCCTCGACCTGCGCACGTTCCAGAGTAAATCCCATCCGGGTTTGTTTTTTGCCGGCGAGGTATTGGATGTGGATGGCCTGACCGGCGGTTACAACCTGCAGAATTGCTGGTCCACTGCCTGGGTGGCCGCCACCGCGATGGCACAGGCTGCAACGAAAATCACCGCCTGACGTATAATCAGATAAGAGGCCTGTATCCAATACAGCCCAGGTCCATCCATTCACAGGAGAAAACGATGAGCGAACAGGAAACCCCCGAAACCGAATCCAATCCCCAGGGTTGGGATGATGTGCTGGAGCAATTCAAAGCCTTCGGCGAATCATTGGGCAGGGCGATTGAAGGCAGCTGGAACGATCCCCGCACGCAGGATGTGGTCAGCCAGATCAAAGACGGCCTGCGGCAAGCTGCCGACGAAATTGACGGTGCCATTGACCGAGCCCGGCACGATCCCGCACTGAACGACTTTGTTGAAGATGCCCGGGATGCCTTCAGAGACCTGGAGGAAACCGGTAAGGAAGCAGTCGAGAAGGCGCGCCCGCATGTGGTGAAAGCCATGCGCAGCCTGAATGAAGCCCTCAATAATGCCATACGCGGGATGGACAGCAAAGAGAACGACCAGCCCGAATAAACTGCCGGTCTGCGCACTCCCTGAAATTCAGAATCCCCTGCATTTATACTTGCCGGGAATCTATGCTATACTCTGGTTAAGAATGCCAAACCAGTATTTGTTTTGGGATCAATGGGAGGAGCGTCTATCCAGATGGAAGCTCCATACACTGGCAGCGGAATTGCTGGAAAATGGTTCCGCGCTGACTTTGTTATTTTCCCAGGCACTCCATCTTACTCAGCCCTTTTTGAGCCCGGAACAAAGCAAGGAAATGGATGCCCTGGCCGAGTTGCTTGAATCCAAGGAATCCAGTACAGCATTCGCCAGCCGCTTGCGCAAGGAGCGAAATCATTGAACATCTTGAATGCCTTCTGGTTTCTGATCCTGGTTATCAGCATCATCCTGCTGATCGTATTCGGTATTAAAAGGAAGAAGAAAACGCAGAAAGCCAAAACACCGCGCTTCCAGGTGCGCAACATTCCGGCGCTGGAACATTTTGAAGTGCAGCAGGGCATGGCAATTGAGAGTGGGACGCGCATGCACGTGGCTGCCGGAACCGCCGATCTCACCAGCCAGCAAGCTGCCGCATCCATCCTAGGGATCGAAGTGATGGAAGCCCTGGCGCGCAACAGTGCGGCCTCAGACCGTCCGCTGCTTTCGACCACATCCGACGGGACTGTTTCCATCATGCTCCAGGGGCGCTTGCGGCATGTATATAAAGACCTCAACCTGCCGGACCTGTATCGTCCGCAGTTGGCACAGATGACCGGACCCACCCCGTATTCCTACGCGGCCGGCACCCTACCCTTGCTCCATGATGAGCATGTGTCTGTGAATGTGATCGCCGGGCAATTGGGCCCGGAAGTGGCCTTGATCGCGGAAGCCGGGCGGCGTGAAAACGCCTTCCTGATGGGCGGCAGCAGTGAGCCATCCGCCCAGGCATTGTTATATGCCATGGCCGACGATCCATTGATCGGTGAAGAAGTGTTTGCCGCCCCGGAATATCTCCAGCGCGGCGCGCGCGAATCGGCTGCCAGCCTGAAGGTGCAGGACCTGCTGCGGTTGGGGCTGGTGGCATTTCTAATCGTTGGCTCATTGCTGAAACTGGTGGGGGTGTTATGAAACTGCATTTTTCCGTCCTGGTTGCACTCGCTTCAGCAGCCGTGATGTTGTTTGCCATCTTTTTCCCTGAGACGGGTTTACAGGACGTTCATGCCCGTATGCTCGAATGGGCCGTGATCCTGGTTGGTATCGGGGTTTTAATGGGAATCTTTAACCTGCTACGCAACCACTGGCAGCGGTTGGGACTTAATTTCCAAAAACCTGAACCCCAACCAGACAAACCGGAAATTGACCCACGCAAAAAAAGCCGCCGTCCGCGCAGCGGTAAAAAAGTGGACCTGTACAGTGCCCTGGTGCTGGGCGGGTTCGCGGTCACTTTCCTGGCAGGCATGTGGCTCACTCCTGCCAGCCTCGAATACCAGAATGCGGTCAGCGCGGTGCAGATTCCCGTGGAAACCTCCCTGTTTGCCCTGCTCTCGGTGGTGTTGTTATTGGTCGGTTTCAGTTTCTTTAAGCAAAAACAATCCCTGATGGGGATCATCTTCATCAGCAGTGTCTTGTTGTTTCTCCTGCTTGGCAGCGGGATCCTCCACAGCATGCCGGACAACGGCTGGCTGAAGGATATCATTTCCATTCTCAACGAACTGCCGCTGGCGGGTACGCGTGGTATCCTGATCGGCATTGCCCTGGGTTCCCTCCTGGCAGCGGTTCGCCAGATTCTCGGCACGAGCCGGGTCTATCGGGAGTGATGACGATGCCGGAAATTCGCTGCCCCATGTGCGGAAAACCCAACCCGGACGATGCCCAGAATTGTGTGCATTGCGGCGCACGCCTGACACCGATGGGAACCATCGGCCAGGCGGCATCCAGCCAACAACCAAACGGGCAAGCGGAAGATATACTTGCTTCGTTGATGCGCGATGAAGGTGCTTCTGACAGCGGGGAATTACATCAGGGGGATGAAGAACAATTCGATAACCAGATCAGCGACTGGCTGGATGCCGACCTGTTTGAAGAAACTGCTCCAGAGCCCTCCGCACCGGCAATCGAACCGCAAGAAACCTCGTTTGACGAAGGCTCCATTTCAGACTGGCTCAGTGAACTGCCGGATGATGAAGATCAATCCACCGCCGAAGAAGCGGATTGGATGCAGGAACTGGGCATTTCTGAACCTGAAGGAGAAGAAACACTGCCGGAAATCCTCCTGCCCCAGGCAGACGATAACGGTGATATTGAAGAAGAACTGGATGAACCGCTGGGTTCGCGGCAATTGGGCTCCACCGGTGACCTGCCGAAGTGGTTCACGCGTGAATTGGAAGGGGTCGATCTTCAACCTGTATCAACCCCGGAACCTGCCCCGGAAGAAGATGTTGACCTGCCGGAATGGTTTACCAGGCCATTGAATGAACAGGAACCGGAAAGCTTAGATGAAACCCCCACCTTATCGAGTGCGGAAGTGCTCATCCCCTGGCTGGATTCCGTGGATGAAACACCACTGGAAGCACCGGGAGAACCGCAAATTGAATCACTGGACTTGCATGAAGACGCACCAGTGCTGCCTGCGGAAGAGCCTCAACCAGCACCCAGCGAACCGCCAGCAGTGAAATCGGAAATCCCGGAATGGTTTGCGGCCATTCTGGAAAATGACAATATCGAAGATGACCGCCCGTCTGCGCCGGAGCACCTGCCCCAACCAGAGATGAATGCCGGGCAACAGGATCAGCCATCTGATAAAACTTCCTGGCAGGAATTCAAGTTTGACGAAGGTGATGAAGAGCTGCCGGATTGGTTCGCTGCTGTCCCACAACAAAAATCAGGGAAACCCGAACCGCCCTTGCCCGATCAGGAACCCATTTCGCAAAGTTCGGAACCAGAAGAAACAGAAGAACCCCAACCCCAGCGAAAAACCTGGAACTGGCTAACCCGCAAGGCGAAAAAACCTGTTACACCGCAAAGCGCTGAGTCAGCCCGTGATGAAACCATACCATCCACACCCCTGCCGTATCCACAGGAAACAACCGACACCGCATCTGAAATCACTGGTGAAACAGCCTTCACCAATGTTGGCGATGAAGATGCAGGGAAAGGAATCCCGGAGACCAAACCCGGTCCGTTGGAGGAACCTGGCGATCTGCCGGAATGGCTGCTGAATGAGGCAGAAACAGGTGATGCTGTCGAAGAACACCCCCTCCTGGAACCGGAACCAGCCGACTTCACCGGTACCGCCGGATTGCCGGACTGGCTCCTGGCGGAGGAAGAAGAAGAGGCAGACATCTCCGAAGAACAACCACAGGCAGATGTGGATCAGACGCTTTTCACCGGTACCGCCGGATTGCCGGATTGGCTGTTGGCTGAAGACGAAGAAGCGGATGCCGTAGAAGAACAAGCCCAAACTGACGCGGAATCTGCCGAGATCATCGGCGATGTGGCATTGCCGGAATGGCTGTTAGCCGATGATGAGGATACAGACATCAGCGAAGAACAGCTTCAAACGGAACCGGATCACACCGACTTCACCGGTACCGCCGGGTTGCCAGATTGGCTCCTGGCTGAAGACGAAGAAGCGGATGCCGTAGAAGAACAAGCCCAAACTGACGCGGAATCCGCCGAGGTCATCGGCGATGCGGCGTTGCCGGAATGGCTGTTGACTGATACGGAAGAAAGCGAAGTTGGTGAAGAACAACTGCAAACGGAACTGGATCGCACCGCTTTCACAGGCACTGCCGGGTTGCCGGAATGGCTGTTAGCCGATGACGAGGAAACAGACATCAGCGAAGAACAGCTTCAAACAGAACCGGACCACACCGACTTCACCGGTACCGCCGGATTGCCGGATTGGCTCCTGGCTGAAGAGGAAGAAGCGGATGCTGTAGAAGAAAAAGCCCAATCTGAAGCAGAGCTCACCGATGGTTTCGGAGATGATGCATTGCCAGACTGGTTGGTAGCCGATGACGAGGAAACAGGCATCAGCGAAGGACAACCACGATCAGACACAGACCAAACCCAATTCACCGGTACTGCCGGGCTGCCAGATTGGCTGCTGGCTGAAGAGGAAAGCGCGGACATCTCCGAAGAACAACCACAGTCAGACGCAGACCGAACACTTTTCACCGGCACCGCCGCATTGCCGGCTTGGCTGTTGTCCGAAGAGGAAGAAACGGGGGCTGTAGAAGAGCCGGAGCAGGCGCAAATCAAAGGGACTGCCGAACTGCCGGACTGGCTTTCAACCGATGATGAAACCCTCGCCTTCGGCCTGTCCGTGCAGGATCAGGACCTCGAACCTGGCGAAAGCGAACCTGCCACGAAAGTCCAGAGCGATTCATTGGAAGAATGGTTCACCCAGCCTGCCGAAGCATCCAGTATCCTGCTCGAAGATGACGATGAATTCCCCGACTTCGCAGCTTTTACGGATGATGAAACCATCTCCCCGACCATTGAACTGGGCAGCTGGCAGAGACTGGGGGAAGAGTCCTCCCAGGCTGATGATGATGTCGAATGGTTAATGGGAGAAGAGCAACCGTCAGGAGCGGAAACAACCGACTTCTCTGACAGGCTGGATGATATCCTGTTTGATGAGCAGGAACCAGTCCCGGCCCCGCAAAGCACCAGGCGCACAGGAACTGCGGAACTCCCTGCCTGGCTGGAGGAAGACAGCGACGAGATCGCAACACCTGCCGCAGATGAATCTGCCTTCCCTGCGTTCGGTGATGGAGAGTTCGATTATACAGATCAAACCGATGATGAGGCAGCGCACGAGGCCTTTACCGCTGCCCTTTCCGAGATCGACTTCTCTCAATTTGAGCAGGAACCCGCTGAAGAAGCAGAAGAGACACAGGCAAGCACTCCCATATGGGGAGATGATGATTTCAGATGGACCGGTGACAGTGCGGGAGAGGAAAAAGAACCGCAGGAACCTGCACAACAAAACAAAATAGATTTTGCCATTCCCCAGGCAGGCGAACTGTCCCTGTGGTTGTCTGAGATGAATGCCATTTCGGCAGCCCAGGGCGAACTGGAGGAACAGGGGCCATTGCGCGGTTTGCGCGGCCTGCTCCACGGTGATCCTGCTTTGCTCCAATTCCATCCACCCGCGGTGTATTCCAAAGAACTGCGCCTGTCTGAAGTTGATCAACAGCGCGTGAAAGTGATGGAGAGCATTTTGGCGGCGGAACAAAAAGGCCATATCCAGCCGAAGGCACGTCGCCGCAACCCACAGATGATCCTGCGCATCGCGGTGAGTGCCATCCTGGTAACCATCATCCTCCTGGGTCTGTTCATGCCGCCTGCCAGCGCCAGCGGTCTGATTCCCAACCCCCCCACACAGGTTGTGCAATTTTTCCAATTGCTGCAAAACGGCCTCGCTGCGAATCCTGGCAAGCCGGTCTTGATCGTGTTTGATACCCAGCCGGCATATGCCAGCGAACTGCGTGCCTATGCCGAACTGGTGCTGAAAACGCTGATGGAAAATAACGTTCGCATTATGACCTTCAGCACTGTCCCTGAAGGCACCCTGATTGGCAGCGGCATCATGCGGGAGGTGATCGAAGATTACTACCTGGCCTACGACCTGGATACCCAAAGCATCAACCTCGGTTATCTCCCCGGCGGCGGCGCCGCTGTACGTGATTTTTCGGTCTGGATGCGGGGTGTGGTTCATGGCCTGGATGTGGGTGTGTCCGGGCAATACGTGTGGGATTCTCCCCTTACCCAGGATGTGGAGACCATTGCCGATTTTGCCACCATCATCGTCATCACCGATAACTTCCAGGACGCACGCATGTGGATTGAGCAAACCCAGCCGTACCTGCCGGAAGCCACCCAGTTGTTCATGGTAGCCAGCGCGCAGACCAGCCCGATGTTGAGGCCTTACCTCAACGCCGGGCAAATTGACGGCTTGATCGGCGGGGCGCTGGATGCCGCCGCCTATGCCACCCTCAGCAATCAGATCAACGATACCATCCTGTACTGGACCTCGTACCGCTGGGCGATCTACCTGATGATCGCGATTATCATCGGCGGCATCCTGTACCAGATCGGCCTGCAGGTATTTCCACCCCGTGAGCCGGCTGCCGGAGCGCCAGCCGCCAGGCCAGGGTCAGCATCCAAAGCACAGCCCACGGCAGACACAAAAGCATCCCAAGCCCGGCAGTCAACAAAAACCAGAAAAAGTAAAACCAGGCGGCGCAAATCCGCGCCATCCTCCCGACGGAAGGCAGTGAAACCATGAGCGCATTCTGGATCATTCTCGGTATTTTCCTGTCGGTGATGGTATTGAGTTACCTGATCGGCGACAATCCCTTTTTCCGGGCTGCCACCTATTTATTCATCGGGGTAACAGCCGGTTATGTCGCCGTGCTGGTGATCTACCAGGTGGTGCTGCCCAAACTGATCCTGCCATTTCTCACCAGCTCACCCGCTGATATGCTGTGGCTGGCCGTACCCTGGCTGCTCAGTATCCTGTTGTTGATGCGCCTGTTTCCCCGTGTTTCACGGGTGGCAAACCTGCCCCTGGCGTTCATGGTCGGTGTGGCGGCCGCGGTCACCATTGGCGGCGCCCTGTTGGGTACCATCTCGAGCCAGGTGTTCTCCATCATCAACCTGTTTGACCTGCAGCAGGCCGCTCCCGGCAGCCGCTTCTGGTCGCTGATGGAAGGCATCTATATCCTGTTCGGCACCATAAGCACCTTGTTGTTCTTCCAGTTTTTCCAACCCAAAGACCCCGTACAGAAAAAATCCACCGCCACGCGCGTCCTGGGCGCAGCCCGTTCCGTTGGCATGGTCTTCATTGCGCTGACCCTGGGTGCTTTGTTTGCGGGTGTCTATATGGCATCGGTTTTAACATTAATTGAACGAGTTGATTTTCTCAGCACTGCGTTTTGGAACCTGTTCTAGCACGGAAAGCACAAAAGCATGGCACACATCCCCTCCTCCATCCTCGTGATCGACATTGGCAGCAGTGAAACCTCTGCCTTTCTGATGGATCATGTCGATAATCGTTACCATGTGCTTGCCGTTGGCAGCGCGCCCAGCACCCCTTACGCCCCGATCTTTGATGTATGGCAGGGCTGCCTGCGCGCCATACGCAACCTGGAGAACCTCACCGGCCGCGTGTTGCTGAAAGCGGATCAAACCCTGATCACCCCTGCCAACCAGCGTGGCGAAG
The DNA here is from genome assembly GCA_013314735.1 of Anaerolineae bacterium. Taxonomy (GTDB): domain Bacteria; phylum Chloroflexota; class Anaerolineae; order Anaerolineales; family Anaerolineaceae; genus SpSt-1165. The sequence goes on along the minus strand of JABUFD010000002.1, from coordinate 961,203 downwards.
GTGTGGAAAAAATGGTGATGACCACATCCACCGGAGCACAGCCAAAGATCATGGCTGCCGGCCTGCTGGAGGAAGTTTCACTGACCTCCTGCCGTCACCTGGCGGCATCGGTGGGCGGGCAGTTGGTGGACCAGATCAGCCTCTCTGAGCGCAGTTCGGTTGAACGCCACCTCGACCTGGCACTGAAACACCGCCCGGAAATCATTCTCCTGGCCGGCGGTACCGAGGAAGGCGCATCACGCGCTGTCCTCAAAACCGCTGACCTGATCCGGTCTGTCTGCCAGCTGATCCCACCCGGGAAACGGCCGGTAGTGGTGTATGCCGGTAATCAAAAAATCGCTGAGCGCGTGGAAAAAATGCTCATTGACCTGACCATGGTGTTTCCCGTGGCGAATATCCGACCCAGCATTGAACAGGAAAACCTCGCGCCAGCACAATACACCCTGGCAGAGATCATGGCTTCCATCCGTACCCAACAGGTTGCCGGATTGGCGCAGGCCGCTGAACGCAGCCACCTGCCCTTGCTGCCCACTGCTTTTACCTTCGGGCGCACTTTCCGCTACCTGAGCCTTGCCAACCCGCGCTCGCGCCTGCCGGTATTGGGTGTGGATGTAGGTTCTGACCATACCACGGTGGCAGATGCCCTGCAAGGTGAATTGCGCCTGAACGTGCTGCCATACGGCGTTGGCTACGGCATTGAAAATACCCTCAACCTGCTTCCACTGGAGGAAATTCTCCGCTGGATTCCAGCGGACATTCCAGCGGCCATGGTGCGGGATACCCTCTACCAAAAAACAATTTTCCCTGACAGCCTGCCAATCCATGAGGAATCACTCCTGATCGAACAGGCTTTCACCCGCGTTTTGCTCCAGCTGGCATTGGCGCGCACGCGAAAATTGTTCGACCGTGTCGGCTCCAGTTATGAGTTGATTGCCGCTGCCGGTAAAGTCATCAGCGGCGCCCCCAGTATGCAGCACAGCCTGATGATGCTGCTGGATGGAATCCAACCGGTGGGAATGAGCACCGTGATCCTGGACCAGAACCACCTGCTGGCTGCCATCGGCGCAGCCGCCGGTATTGATCCGGTGGTACCGGTCAATGCCCTGGACAATACCATGCTGCCCACGCTGGGTACCGTGGTGTGCCCGGTCAGTGAAGAAAAAACCGGCAAAACAATCCTGTACGGCCGCCTGTTGTACGACAGCGGCGAAAAAGTGCAATTTGATGTCAAAAAAGGCGAAATCAAGGTGCTTCCGTTGGCTGTCGGAGAAACCGCACAGTTGGAGTTGAATACCAGCTACCGCACCTGGTTAACACCCAACCGGTTGGCTGCGGTGAACCAGTTCAGGGTGGTTGGTGGTTGGTGCGGGTTGGTCTTTGATGGCCGCGGCCGCCCGATTGACATGCCGGATGAACCGCAAACCCGCATGGAGACACTGCGGCGCTGGATGCGGGAAATTGGCATCCCCGCCCAGCCAGCACAGGTGGCACAAAAGTTGCAGTCTACAGAATCGAGTGGATCATGATTGCATCACAAACGACAATCAACGGATTAACAGGTTTCCAACGGGCGCGCATGCTGCCCATCGACGGAAGGGTGCGGGTACATACCGGCCAGACCGTCAATCCCGAAGTTGTGATCGCTGAAGCCGCCCTCTCACCTCATGTAGAAGTTCTCGACCTGCGTCCTATCATCACCGGGTTGACCCGGCGCGAAATGCAGTCGATGATCGAGCACGAGGTCGGTGAAACGGTCGAAGCGGGCGATGTAATCATTTCCACCGGCGGAACCTTAAATCGTGTATTACGGGCGACGGCCAGCGGAGTGATCCGCGAAATCACACCCACCCAGGTGCTGCTGGAGGTCAATCGGCGACCATTCCAGATGCGTGCCGCTTACCACGGCGATGTGGTCGAGATCATCCCGGACCGTGGGGTGATCCTGCAAATGCGCGGCGTATTGGTGCAGGGTGTATGGGGCAACGGCCAGCATGCCAGCGGCAAGCTCGTGGCAGTGGCTGACCGGGAAAACCAGTTGCTGGAAAACGACCAGCTCAAAGCGGATTGCGTGGATGCCATCGTTCTGGCGGGACGCTGCAACGATATCGAAGTTCTGCGGCGTGTTAAAAACCTGCCGGTTCGCGGTTTGATCCTGGGCAGCCTGTCCTCCCACCTGATCCCAACCGTGCAGCAAATGGAATTTCCTGTACTGCTGATCAACGGGTTTGGACCGGTGGGGATGGACAGCCAGTCATTCCGCCTGCTGCGCAGCAACCAGGGCCGAAGGATATCAGCCGTGGCGCTGCCGTGGAACCGGGAACTGGGAATCCGCCCCGAGGCCCATATCCACCTGCCGGCAGAAGAGCTACCCGCCCCCCCTCCCCCGCGCGAATACCAGGAAGGCCAACTGGTGCGGGTGAACACGCTGCCATATTTGCCCCAAATCGGACAGATTGAGCAGATACCACCTGAACCGGTGCTGCTCCCCAGTGGGATCAAGGCAATGGCTGCTGACGTGCTGCTGAAAAGTGGGCAGCGTATCGTAGTACCTCTTTTAAATTTGGATGTGATAGAATAAAGTTTGAGGTGTTTGAGGCCATTCCGTTGGCCATTCGGGATGAAAACCCGGCAAAACCTGATGAGGAGAAGTAACATGTCACTCGATAATTACGATCTGTATAATGATGACGAAACCACCAGTGAGACAACCTCATTGGGAGACACTGAACCCGAAGAGGACACCCTCGAAGAAGCGTATGTGCCTGGCAGCGGCGACAGCAGCCGCTCTTCCGGTAAAAACAACCGCATTTTCATGATCGCCCTGGGTGTTCTGGCGGCGGTTTTCATCATCGCCATTGTCGGAATGATCATTTTCGCCAGCATCAACCTGCCGCAGCGGCAGCAAGCGATGACCCAGACTGCCTTTGCGATATCGATGGGCAATGAAGCCACGATCATGGCCGCCACATCTACCGCTGATGCGTTTGCCAAGGATGCCGCCCAGACCCGAGAAGCCGCCGAAGCCACCCCTACCGATGTGGTTCCTACCCCCACCAAAGAGTCGGTAGAGCCCACAGCCACGGAACAGGTGGTGGTACAACCCACTGAAGAACTCCAGCCGACGGAAGATCAGGAACAATCCATCGCCCAAACAGCCACCATTTCCGCCCTGCTGACCCAGGTGGCTGCTGAAGTCACACCCACCGAGGAACTTGTTCAACCGACACTCAACGCAGCCCAACTGACCGCCACCGCACAGGCAGCGGAACAGGAGGCCGAGGAAGAGGAACTACCCGATACCGGATTCATGGACGACGGCGGTCTGTACTTGGTGGCAGGCACTGCCCTGGTACTGGTCGCAATCATCGTGGTAGTGCGCCGCCTGCGCAAAGGGTAAATACTGATTGAGTTGCATACTTATCAAAACCTGGGACGATCACCGATCCCAGGTTTTTTCTTTCATTCAATCGGGAATCTGCAAAATCCCTTTTATCCAATCATCGAAATATGAAAAAAAAGAGCCGGACACGGTTGCTGTGTCCGGCTCCTGGCCTGTCTTCGTAAAAAAACGATCCTATGAAATTCCATCCGCAATGTGCTGACCATACGCAAGCAGCGCCTGCACCATCTCGGGAGTACGGGCTTCGGCATAGACCCGCAGCACCGGCTCCGTCCCGGAGGGACGGATCAACAGCCAGGAATCATCGGCAGTCACGTACTTGATGCCGTCAATCGTCACCACATCCGTCACAGCCTGCCCGCCAATTTCCGCCGGGGCGTTGTTTTTCAGGTCATCCACCATTTCAGATTTCGATACCGGGTGTACCAGGCGCATATCACGGCGCTCATAACAGGCAGGTCCGACATCGAGCAACAGGTCATCCACCAATTCGCCCAATGTTTTCCCGCTGGCAGCCACCACCTCCAGCAGCAGCAAGCCCATCAGGATGCCATCACCTTCGGGAATATGGCCTTTAAAAGAGATGCCGCCCGATTCCTCGCCGCCGATCAAGACATCATCATGCAGCATGTAATCGGCAATGTGGTTAAAGCCCACCGGGGTCTCAAAATTGGGCAAGCCGTATTTTTTCGCCAGGCGGTCAATCATGCGCGTGGTCGAAACCGTACGCACCACCGAGCCGCGCATTCCGCGCTTTTCCACCAGGTGGCGCAGCGCCAGTGCCATGATCTTGTGGGGATCGACGAAATTGCCGCGCTCATCCATCGCGCCGGTACGGTCAGCATCCCCGTCAGTCGCCAGGCCGATAGTGCCCAAACCGGTGGCGATTGCCCCCGCCAGGGGAGCCAGGTAACGCCCGATCGGTTCGGGGTGGCAGCCGCCAAAGCCAGGATTCATCTCACCGCGAATTTCATTCACCTCGCAGCCAGTACCTTGCAAAATACTCTTCAGCGCGCCGCGGCCTGAGCCGTACATCGAATCCACCACCACCCGCTGGGGATTTTCGGCAATCACATTAAAATCGATCAATCGCCGCAGATGCTGGTAATAATCCGGCATGGGGTTGAAGCGCTGGATCAGGCCCATTTCCCGCGCGCGGTCATAATCCATCAGGTTCGGTCCACGCGCCAGTTCTTCATTGTCATTCAAATAAATCTCCACCTCGTGGCACTGCTCCGGTGAAGCTGAACCGCCGCAGGCGGCTTTGAGCTTGACCCCATTATAGCGGGGGGCATTGTGGGATGCAGTGATCATCACCCCGCCTACCGCGTTCAGGTTGTAAACGGCGTAAGAGATCGCCGGGGTGGGCACGTCAGATTGACTGAGGTAAACTGTATAGCCATTCGCCGCCAGCACCCGCGCCACCTCGATCGCATACCGATCCGACAGAAAGCGGGAATCATAGCCGACCACTACCTTGTGCAAATCTGGTGCTTTTTCAAGTGTGTCGGGGGCATTCCAGTTGGGCGAACGCAACGTATCGGCAATCGCCTGGGACACCATGCGCAGGTTATGGAACGTAAATGTTTCTGAGATGACGGCGCGCCATCCATCGGTACCAAAGTTGATCGGCATACAAAGCTCCTGGGTGAGATAAATTTAGTTGGAACGTTCAGCGTTGAGCAAAGAGCGTAAAACCCAGCCTTCCACCGCGTCATTGGAAAGCAGGCGGACACGGGCCCATTGACCATCGGTGTTTTCGACCACCTCGTACATCTTCACGTACGTCCCATTCAACAGCGTTGGGTAATCAACCACCGCTTCCGCACTGAGGTAAGGAGCAGAGCGGAATACCGCGCCGTTGCCTTCTTTGGCATCAATGATCGCCAACACTGGTTCCGGGGTCGGCGCCAGGGTGGGGGTTGCACTGGGTTCGGGTGTATCCGTTGCCGTGGCTGGCGCCGTGGTGAAGGTCGCACTGGGCGCCTGGGTTTTGGTAATCGTAGGCGTTTGGGTGATGGTAGGGGTATTGGAGGGCTGCGGGGTGCGGGTGATCTGCACCGTGGGGCGCACCGTCGGCAGCACGGCTGCTTCCAGGTGGGGCATTTGCGGCAGCTGCACTGAACCGTTGATCACCACTGCCGCCCCCAGGCTGACGAGGATCAAAATGCCGCTCATCGTGTACCCGAGCATCGTATTCGGCCGCAGGCCGAGGATCGCCAGGGTGATGGTTCCCAGCAGGGTGCCCCATGCCAGGTGGATCAGCACGGTCACCAGCGCGCTCTGGAACATTCCCTCGATTCCGCTGGAGAGGCCAAAACCGGCTACTGCTGCGGGAATCAGCAATTCAAAGGCCAACGCGGCACTTGCCAGGCGCGGAGTTTGCTCCGGCCGCCGCGTCAGCAGCACCATGGTTGCCACCATGCCAAAACTCAACAACAGCAAATCTGCCACGCTGACATACGCCAGGTGATGCGCGAGCACATACGAGGCGGGGTCTTCACCGCGCGCGAAAAATCCGGCAGCCAGACCGCCGCCAAATACAAACACCAAACCCAACGCCATTGCAGCCAGCGATTGGCCAAAAAAGCGCAACGATCCCAGCAGTGTGGCAAACGACAACCCCACCATTGGCGCCAGGAACGGTGCCATCAGTGCGGCAAGGATGTAAAATGCCGGCGCGTCTGTGATCAACGCGATGCCACTCATCACGGCTGCCAGCATCGCCAGGGCGAAGAACTCCAATGAGGGGGTAGCCTGCCGGTTGAGGGCTTGAAAGTATTCAATTCGACTGTTGGCGCCTTGCGGCTGCAGGCTCCGCCGCTGCCGGCGCCTGCGGGCAGGGGGAAGCTGTTCATCGTCATGATGCAGCGGGTGGCTGGTTTCCAGGCTCATAATTTCCTTCGTGCCCGATCAATATCGATTCCGATCAATAATGATTCCGATCAATATTGATCTCACGGGCGGATGAATTCAGGCTTTATTATATCGCAAAGCACGAAAAAGGCGAAACCGTGCCTGCTTTGCAGAAGCGCAGGGTGGTACCCAGGTCCATTGCCCGGTGCGGTTGTGCTTCCTCACAATCCAGCCAAAGCTGGTATACTGAAACCACATTCCCCCGGAGGTTCAGCATGCTCCCGCAGCGGAAATCAGACCACATCCAGATCACGCTCAAAGAAGATGTCCAGTCGCGCCGATCCAATGGACTGGATGAGTGGCGTTTCCGCCACGTTGCCCTGCCGGAGATCAATCTCCATCATATCAACCTGGCCTGCACCTTCCTCGGCAAAACCCTCACCGCACCACTGCTGATCTCTTCGATGACCGGCGGAACGGTCGAGGCGGAAACCATCAACCGCCGCCTGGCACAGACCGCGCAATCCGTTGGGATTGCCATGGGACTGGGTTCGATGCGTACCCTGCTGGAACATCCTGAACTGGCTTCCACCTACCAGGTGCGCGCTGATGCGCCAGATATCCTTCTGTTTGCCAACCTGGGTGCGGTGCAGCTGAATCATGGGGTGACCCCGGATGACTGCTGCAGGTTGGTGGAACTCAGCGGCGCGGATGCATTGATCCTGCACCTTAACCCGCTGCAGGAGGCCGTCCAGCCCGAGGGAGATACCGAATTCGCCGGGTTACTGGCACGCATCGAAGCTTTGTGCCGCTGCTTGCCGGTTCCTGTGGTTGCCAAGGAAGTCGGCAGTGGGATTGATGCCCACACCGCCCGGCAATTGGTGGAGGCTGGTGTGCAGGCAATCGATGTTGCCGGTACCGGTGGAACTTCGTGGGCATTGGTGGAAATGTACCGCCAGCGCTACCCCGAACGCCAGTACATTGCTGCCGCTTTTGCCAACTGGGGACTGCCCACCGCCGAATGCATCCCTGACATCCGCCGGAATTTCCCGGACCTGCCGCTGATCGCATCCGGCGGAATCCGCGATGGAGTGGATACCGCCAAATGTCTTGCCCTCGGTGCCGACCTCGCCGGACTCAGTACACCATTCCTGAAAGGCGCGGTGGAATCAGCCGAAGCCTGCCGCCAGGCCGCCGAGACCATCATCGAAACCCTGCGGATCACCCTCTTCCTCACCGCCTCCCCCACCCTGGCAGACTTGCGCCGACCCGGCGTGATTGAACCCAATCCATCCTGACCCAAGGAGCACCTGATGAACCTGAAAAACTACATGGCAGACCGCCTGCCGGTGATCGAGGAAAACTTGCAGTCAGCCCTTTCACAAATTGTTCCGGCAGATTACCCGGAGTTGAGAGAAATGCTCGCCTACCACATGGGGTGGGTCGGCGAAGGCGCTGGACCGCGCGCCCAGGGCAAGCGCATCCGCCCGTTGCTGGTACTGCTCAGTGCCGAAGCCTGCGGTGACGAATGGCGCCGGGTACTCCCGGCGGCTGCCTCGGTCAGTTTTCTGCATAACTTCTCCCTGATCCATGATGACATTGAAGACAATTCCGACACCCGCCGCGGACGTCCAACAGTGTGGGCAAAATGGGGCATGCCGCAGGCCCTTAACAGTGGCGACCTGATGTTCTCCATGGCCTATGCCTGCATGATGCGCCTGCAAGAGAACGGCCACAGCGCCGATACCACCCTGCAGGCCCTGCGCCTGCTGCAACATACCATCCAGGAACTGGTGCAGGGGCAGTATCTCGATATGGCCTTTGAAACCCGGCAGGATGTCAGCGGCCAGGCATACTGGCAGATGATCAACGGAAAAACAGCCGCCCTGCTTTCCTGCTGCTGCGCGCTGGGCGGTTTGCTCAGCCCGGCGGAGGATGCCTGCCGCACCAGCCTGGCGCAGTATGGGCGCGCCCTCGGGCTTGCCTTCCAGGTGGTTGATGACTGGCTTGGCATCTGGGGCGATCCTGCCGTTACCGGCAAAGCGGTCGGAATTGACCTGACTTCGCGCAAAAAAACCATCCCGATCCTGTACGGCCTGGAAAATAGCGCCGAATTCAACCGGGCATGGGCGGAAGAATTCACCGAGGCGGATGTACCGCGCCTCGCGCAATTGCTGAAGGATGCCGGCGCTCAACACCATACCGAAACCCTGGCGGAAGACCTGACGCGCCAGGCCCTCGATTCGCTGGCGCTTGCCTTCCCGCAGCCCAATCAACACAGCGAGGTGCTGCGCGAACTCGCCCTCACCCTCACCCGCCGCGACCGCTGAAAGGAAGTAACCAGCTTGACCAGCTTGATGCCCCAATCCTCCCTGCCCGCGCGCCACATCCTGTTTGATGTTGACGGCGTTTTGATCACCCCTGGCGGATACCGAAAAGCCCTTACCGACACGATTGCCTACTTCCTGGAACAGGCCGGCCTGGCAGCGCTGCAGCCGCAGGAAGCCGTCTTTGAACATTTCGAAGCCCTGGGCATCACCAGTGAATGGGATATGGTGCCGCTGTTCCTGTGCGCCGTGTTTGAACACTGCTGCGACTGGCTGAGCGAGCAGCCGCGCTGGCATACGCTGGATGAAGCCCTCTCCGCCCTGCGCACACTCCCGTCCGCCCCCCCCGAGCCGGATTTCCACGCTTTGCTCGACCGCATCGGCGCGGTAACGCAGGGGCGCAGCGGGGTGCCTTCCGAGCATGTTTACCAGGTATTGCCGGAGGAACAATTCCCGTTCCCGCACCTGCGCCATGCCCCGTTGGCGGCGCAGCTGCTGTGCAGCACACGCAGCCTCGAAGCCTCTCCCACCATGCCGATCTTCCAGCAGCATATCCTGGGGAGCGTCCTCTACCAGGAACGCTACCGGCAGCCGGCTTCGCTCCAGCGCGGCAATTACCTGCGCACCTACGACCACAGCCCGTTAAGCACGGAAAACCGCGCCATGCTGCGCCGCATGATCGAACAGGAGGGCTGGAAGGTCAGCATCTACACCGCCCGGCCATCCATGCCGCCGGAAGGCGTGCCTGCCGGCAGCAATGCCGCCTTTTCACCGGAAGCTGAACAGGCGCAGGCCCTGGTGGAAATTGATGGCATCCACCTCAGCGCCTACGGCAAGCTGGTCTGGCTGTCCGAACAGGTGGCGGTGCATGCCGACCAATTGTTGAAACCTTCACCGGTGCATGCCCTGGCCGCGGTCAGCGTGCATTATGCTCCCCACGAACGCGATGCCCTGTATTGGGCGGCCGGCGTCTTCCTCGACTGGCGCGAAGGCAAAACGCTGCGCCAGCCGGATTTTCTCCTCCCCCGACAGATGACTTTGCATGTGTTTGAAGATTCACCCGGCGGCCTCAAGGGAGGGCGCGCTGCCGCAGACCTGCTGCACTCACTGGGCGTGGACGTGGAACTGCACCTGTGGGGCATCACCGCCAGCCGCAAGAAAAAAACCGCCCTGCAGGAACAGGGCGGCGAAGTGTTTGATGAGATCAACACCGCGCTGCGGTGTATTTTCCAGGAGTACGTTACGGCCTGACAATATAGGTGCAGGCGCGGTCGCCGTGGCAGATCGAGCCAGTCTTGGTAATTTTCATTCCAAGCAGCTTGCGGAACAGTTCCTGATCGTACATGCATATCTCAGGATGCTGCTTGCTGATCTGGATATAAGGGCAATTGGCGACCTCGAGCAGGTAGGTGCCGTCCTCCTGTTTTTCCCAGCGGATGGTATGCCCATCGCCGCCCAGAATTTGGGCCAGGTAGGCAATCCGCTCTTCGGGGTCCCGCATCGTATCGAAATCCGGCAGCACACTCGCCGCCTGGCGCTCGGCCATGCTTTCAAACAACACCCGCAGCTGCGATGCCGGCAGGCTGTCTTTGAGCTGGTTCAGCAGGCGATCGGTTAGTTGGAGATAGTTGGATGGGAAAATTTCCGTGCCTTTGGTGGTGAGAGAATACACCAGCCGCGGACGTCCCACGCCATGCCGTTCCTCCTCCGCATTCACCAGCCCATCCGCCTGTAAACTTGCCAGGTGATGCCGCACCGATATGGCGTTGATGCTCACCGCATCCGCCAGGTCTTTGATGGTGGATTTGGGTTTGTCCAGCAGGGTTTGTAAAATACGATCACGGGTTGTTGCCATCTTCTATCCAGTACCTTCTCAAACGATTTTTTTCAATACGCGCCACTCACAACAAAAAAGCAGAAGGGGGAACCGACTGCGATGCTGGCGAAAGATGCGTTATTGTTTGCTTTTGTTTTACTACAGGGCGAGTGAATTGTCAATATTAATATTATTTATATTAAGTATTTTGTTATCATATTAAATTGTGAGTTTTGTCATTAAGAAAAGTACGCGGAGCTCAATTGATGCAATTGAAGTCACCCCTCTCTCATTTCTCCAACGCCGTGGTAGCATCACCGCAACGATCAGGTGGAAGCGTTGTATTTTTTCAGAAACTCTATAGCCCGAATTTCATCGAGCGCCTTACTGATCAGAAAGCCCTGAATCTTGTCGCATCCGCAGTTCACCAGATAGCGTTTCTGTCTTTCTGTTTCCACGCCCTCAGCAACGACGATATGTCCCAACTTATGCGCCATGGATATCACATCCCCGGTAATGGCTTCTTCGGGCTGCAAGTATTCCAATTTATTGATGAATGATTTATCAATCTTCAAGCTATTCACATTTAAATCACGTTCCCTGGCAAGGGAGGAATACCCTGTACCAAAATCATCGATGGCAATGTGAAGTCCGGCGCTCCGCAATCCGCCCAAAATCCGATTCAACTCATCATAATCGGAACTGAATTCAGATTCGGTAATTTCAAGCCCAATATTGGCGGGGTTCACACCCAGTTCGGTAATCACGTTGAACAGATAATCACTGAAGCTGTGGTTCAGCAATTGAATCACAGAAAGGTTGATCGATACAGTGGTATTTTTGTGCCCGCCTTGCTCCAACTTCCGTAAAAAGGACAGGGCTGTGTGAATCACAATATTGCCGATGGGGAGAATCAGCTTTGTTTTTTCTGCGATGGGTATGAATTCAATGGGTGATACCGGGCCAAGTTTCTCACAGCTTAACCGGGCCAATGCCTCAAATCCGCAAATCTGGTTTGTTGTCAAGTCCAGAATCGGCTGATAATTCAAATATAATCCACTCTTTTCACCAGGTATCCCAATTTTTCCAAGTTCACGCATGATCTCCTGTTCGCGGGTGATTTCCTCCTCCAATGCTTCATCATAAAAACAGATACCATACTCACCGTCTTCCATACCGATCGCTCTTTCAGAGGCGATCAAGGCATTCTTTAGCAATACATCAGTATCTTGCTCGCAACCGGAATCAATCTCCATCACGCCGATCCCACCAACAATGCGTTCAATGGACAGCAGCCGATCCAACGAGTTGGCAATGCTCTCGCACAAAGCCATCAGCTCAGCACGATCTGTGTACCCTTTCCAATAGAACAGAAACCGATTTTCATAAGCATGAAACAGTTGCCGCGATTCAGAACAGTGTGCACTGAGAACATCAACAATCTGTTTGATCAGGTCCTGGGTGTAATGAAACCCATACATGGTGGTGAGTGTTTGCACCGGGCTTAAATTGACACTGATCAAAGCCCTGTTTTGCGATGGATATTGCCGCGCATCCATTTTCAGGAGTTGCTCCAGATATCCCTGGTTGTACAGGCCGGTCCAACTATCATGCTCACTGTTGTATTTTAAGGTGTTCTCAATCGTCTTCCGGGCTGTGATATCAACGATGATCCCTTCCAACGCTTCCACTTCGCCCTGTTCATTATAGACACCTTCACCAAGTTCCAGCACCCACTTTCGTGTGCCTTCTGCGGTAATAATTTCGTATTCAAAGTTGAAGGACTGGCGGTTTGCCAGGATGCTCTCCCAGGCCTGCCACAAAGGTTCGCGATATTCCGGGGCGATCAAATCATTAAACGCCAGGTCTCTGTTAAGCACCAAACTTTCAGGCTGGTACCCGGTGAGTCCAACACAACCGGGAGAAACATACAGCATCGTCCAATCCTGATCATACTTACATCGGTATGCCAGCCCCGGCAGGTGTGAGAGGAGAACGGATTTGCTTCGCTCACTTTCGATCAACGCCTGTTCCACAGCTTTTCTTTCAGTAATGTCCTGGATCAGGCAAATATGGTTGTATTGGTGACCACCCGACAAAACCAGTGATGCCACCACCATCTGCACCCAGACAATGGATCCATCCGGACGAATCAGCCGCTTCTCCATTGCGTATTCATTAATCTCACCAGACTGGAGCTTTACAAAATTTTTCATATCCTCTTCGAGGTCCAGCGGATGGGTAATATTTGCCCAACCAACCCGAATCAGCTCTCGTTTGTTTCTCCCGGTGATCTTCTCGAACATCGGGTTGGTGGTTAAATACTTGTTCCATCCAGTCAAAATCGGTTCGGAATTCCAGGCAATCGCGATCCCAATTGGCGCCTGTTGGAAAATCAGATCGAATGTCACACCCTGGTCGAAGAGCTTTTGCTCCAGGGCATGCTGGATTCTTAGCAATTCAATATGAATTTCGATTCTGGCTTTGAGCGATTCCATATGGATTGGTTTCCGGATGTAATCCACCGCCCCGAGCTGCAAGCCTTTGATTTCATTTTCCAGTTCATCATAATTGGTTAATATAATCGTGCGCAGCCCTTTATAACGCTCATTAGATTGAAGCGCTGTCAAAACCTCAAACCCGTTCATATTTGGCATATTCAGATCAAGAATCATGAGGGAAATATCGTTATGTGCTTCCAGCTGCCGCATGGCTTCCATGCCATCATACGCAACCAGAACCTCATAATCACTTAACATCGCCTTAATGATTGTTCGGTCAGCCGCCGAATCATCCACCACCAGAATTTTCATTGCCATCGTAAAAACTCCTCAAACCAACCCGACTCCGAATGCTGCATGCCGCTCATCCCTGTAAAAGCTTGATTTCCTCAAGTAACTTTTTTAATAACCCTGTAAATTCCTCTGCCAAAGGCTGTATTTCATTTTCTCTGTATTCTTTTAAGGCCTTTTGGAGGGTGATTGATGAATCATATAAAGATACAGCGCCGATACTTCCTGAGCTGCTTTTCACTTTGTGAACAATTTGTGCGGCTTCCTCATACTTTTTTTGCTCGACAGCGAGTGTCAGTCTGTCGGCAACATCCTGGTTTTCATTGAAATATTCATGCAATACCTGCAGGTATACCTGTTTGTTTCCACCCATATTCGCCAGGCCAGCCTGCTCATTCAACACACTGAAATCCGCAGCATCAATCCCATCATTTACCGCGAGGATATCTTTAATGGTCTCAATGAATCGATCGGGGTTAAATGGTTTGCTGATGTAATGTTGAATTCCATATTGGGCACATTTTTCCCGAACCCCCAGAACCACATCAGCTGTCATGGCGACAATGGGCACATCAGGCGACAACTTTCTGATTTCTTCCGCCGCTTCATACCCATTCATCACAGGCATATGCAAATCCATCAAGATCAAATCGATACGGGCTCGATGTTGTTGGTAAAGCGAAACCGCAACCTGCCCATCACCAGCCACCATTGACTCAATCCCCACCTGCTCAAGCAACGTTTTGGCAATTAATTGATTGGTTTTGTTATCTTCAGCAAGTAAAACCAGGTGCGGTTTGCTGACCCGGACCGGCATAGCCTCGTTCCCTACCGTGAGTTGAGATGCCGATACCGCCTTCAATTTAAAGATATCCAGGATCCCATTAAAAAGAATGGACGGGATGATGGGTTTGCCAATGCCAATGTCAATATTGTGCTCGTTGAGTTTATCGAATAGATCCTCCCGCATCATCGGCAACAACATGATTACCTTTGGCACTTTTGCAATTTTCCTGTTGCCGCGGATTGCATCAATGAAGGCAAATCCCCCCCCCGAAGGGGTGTCATAATCGAGGATGAACAGGTCGAAAGGCTTGGCGAAATTACCATCGGCGGCTTCGAGCATGCTCAACGCACTGGTCTGCGAACTGGTCAGTTCACAGTGCATCCCAAAAGAGCCCAGGTAACTCTCAATCAGGTTCATGTTGGCACCGGATTTTTCCAGTACCAGGGTGCGCAGGTCTCTGAAATGGTAAGCCGATATGGCACCCGCGTACATATCCTCTTTTTCCCTGTCAACACTGAGCGACAGGCGAATGATAAAAGTGGAGCCTTCTCCTGGCGTGCTGTATACCTGGATTTGTCCGCTCATCATATCAACCAGATTCTTGACGATCGAAAGGCCCAGGCCTGTACCGCCAAAGCGGCGGTTAATACTGCTATCACCCTGGATAAATGGGGTGAACAACTTCTTTACCTGGTCTTCCGTCATACCAATCCCGGTATCTTTCACTGTAAACGAGATGTGGTAGAGATCGTTTTCCTTGGCAACCAACCTTACATCCAGGGAAACTTCACCTTCCGTGGTAAATTTGGCGGCGTTGTTTAAAATGTTCAATAAAATTTGTTCAATGCGTTTGGGATCACCCAGCAACCAGTTGGGCACATGAGGATCTTTCGATAGCCGAAAACCAATCTCTTGCTCCTCAATTTTGTACGAAACGATATTGACCACATCCTGAATAACCTGGTCCAGGCTAAATGAGACGATCTCCAATTCCACTTTCCCAGCTTCGATTTTTGAAAAATCGAGGATATCGTTGATGATGCTCAACATATTGTGAGATGCCTGGGTAATCCGGTCGATGTACATACCCTGTGTGAGGGAAATATCGGTCCGTTTTAACAGGTAAGCCATGCCGGTAATCGCATTCAGGGGGGTTCGGATTTCGTGGGACATGCGCGCCATAAAACTGGATTTGAACTCATTGGCCTCGTCCGCGGTTCTCTTTGCATTTTCCAGGTCAAGTTGAATTTGTTCGCGCTTCTTGATTTCCTTTTTCAACCGGACAATCCAAAAAAATGATGCCGCCATCATTGCGCCCAGACCGGCGCCGATGATTCCCACCACCCGGATGATTGGGCCATAATCTGTTTCTGTATCCAGGTCAATCCATTTGTTATTAATTGCAATCTGCTCTTCCAATGTAATGGTTGCCAGGGACTTATTAATGATGCTGACCAATTCGGGCCAGTCTTTGCGGACGGCAAAATACAAAGCCTGCTGCTTTTCGGCTTCAAAAGCGATGAATTTTAAGTTGGTCAATCCGATGGAACGGATGAGATAATTGGAGGTAGCCAGATTTCCGACATACGCCCTTTCCGTACCGTTGGCCACCGCCGTCAGTGCGGCTTCCACAGAATCGTACAGGCTGAGGTTAATTTCGGGGCATGATAGCAGATAACTATGGTGTGAGCTGTTACGCTGTACCGCAACCGTTTTCTTTTTAAGGTCATCAATGCCGGTGATTTCGGTGTCAGTATCACGGGTGACAATCACACGTTTGAAATAATAATATGGATCTGAAAACAGGAAATGCTGTTCCCGCTCCCCGGTTTTCGATATGGCAGGCAGAACATCGATCTCACCAGTAAGGGCGCGATCATACGCCTCCGGCCAGGTTAAACCTTTGACAACCTCAAACTGGATGCCGCTTTTCTCAGTGATCAATGCAATATAGTCTGCCGCAATCCCCTTGTATTCGTCATCCACATCGATAAATTCAAACGGAATAAACCCTGGATCAACCCCAACCCGTATGGCAGGATGCTCTTCGATAAAAGCAAGTTCATCCTCGGTCCATTCGATGCCGTTACTGGATGCAAAACACGGAGAAATGAGGACAGTTTGCAGAACAATCAAAACAAACAGGGCAGCAATAAATTTTTTCATGGTATTGTTGATCGTTTTCACCGGATACCTCGCATTTCCAGACATGCCGTTGGTATGATGTTCTGGCCATTCATTGTAGAAAATGATCCTGATGGTTGGCACACAAAAGCCTCCACAATGCTTCGGTCTCGCAATCCTGCAATATCAGTACGTCAAATACCCGAACCTGGTGAATGATGAAACCACGTACTCATATTCTGGATGGAGAAATCAGCCGCAGTATTTTAGGAATACCGTATTGATATTTCTGAAAATGATAAGCCGTGGGAGAATCGGATTCCAAGTATGATAGATGCGAAAATTGTTAAATACAGTATAGCACCAATGAAAGAAAATCAATCCACTCATTTTCTAATCTTTTTTTGTTAAAATCACCAAGCAGCCCGATACCCACAATAGGCTGAATAACCGCCAGGCATTGGCCCAACCTGCCATTTTATAAATTATTAATATCAAAAATTGCCAAAACCGGGTATGATTGACACTGTTGTGGCTTACAGCACCAGGCGAAATACAGGAACAGATCATGGATGAAAAACAGGTAACAGCCTTATTCGAAGCAGTCAAACAGGGCGAACTCTCGGTGGCAGATGCCGTCAGCCGCATCCGCGCGCTGCCGTTCCAGGATGTAGGCGGGTTCGCACGCCTGGACCACCACCGCAGCCTTCGCTGTGGCTTCCCCGAAGTGGTTTTTGGCCAGGGGAAAAGCCCTGAACACCTGATCCACATCATCAACCAGCTCAACCAAAGCACCGAGAAGGTACTGGTCACCCGCCTGGCGCAGGAGGCGTACGAACAGATCAAGGATTATATTCCCGCCGAAGGGCTGTATGATCCCACCGCGCGCATTTACCGTATCAATCGTTCCACCGAAACGCCCCTGCCGGGCATCCTGGTGCTTTCCGCCGGTACATCCGATATCGCGGTGGCCGAAGAATGCGCCCAGACCGCTGAACTGGCAGGTAACGATGTCAAACGCATTTACGATGTCGGCGTGGCCGGTCTGCACCGCCTGCTGGCTTACACCCGTGAGCTGCAGCAGGCAACCGTGATCGTGGTGGTGGCCGGGATGGACGGTGCGCTGCCCAGCGTGGTCGGCGGATTGGTGGATGTACCGGTGATCGCCGTGCCCACCAGCATCGGCTACGGCGCCAGCCTGGGCGGGATTGCCGCCCTGCTCTCGATGCTCAATTCCTGCTCCAGCGGGATTTCAGTTGTCAACATCGACAACGGCTTCGGCGCGGGATATCTCGCCAGCATCATCAACCACCAGAGCATCCACGCATGACCGACCGCACCCGCCTGGTGGATGAGACCCTGCGCCAGCTGCCCCCTGTTCAGGCAGAGCGTTTTTCGCGCCTGCTGGACGGGTTAAGTGCCATGCGGCGCGCGGTGGTGGCATTCTCCGGCGGGATCGACAGTGCCTTCCTGGCTGTGGCGGCCTGGCTGGCGCTTGGCGATCAAATGCTCGCGGTAACGATCCACAGCCCGGTGCATATCGAGGAAGATGACAGTGCCGCCGCAACCGTGGCGGGGCACTTCGGTTTTCCGTTCCGCACGGTGGAGCATAACGACCTGGAATCGGAACATTTCACCATCAATCCCGCCAACCGCTGCTACATTTGCAAGCTGGCGCGTTTTCATTTGCTGAAGGAGTTTGCCGCTGAGAAGGGGTATCCATACCTTCTCGAAGGCTCCAACGCAGACGACCTGAACGACCATCGCCCCGGCGCCAAAGCGGTCAGTGAACTCAGTGTGCGCAGCCCGTTACAGGAGTTCGGCTATACGAAGGACGAGATCCGCCAGGTCAGCCACCTGCTGGGCATCCCGGTCTGGGACCGCCCGCCTTCCCCCTGCCTGGCCACCCGCATCCCCTTCGGCACGCCCATCCGCCTGGCAGACCTGCAAACCGTCTCCCATGCCGAGGAACACCTGCGCCGCGCGGGGTATACCCATGTGCGTGTGCGTTACCAGGCGCCGGTCGCCCGGATCGAGGTGCAGCCCGAACAGGTGGAACGCCTGGTACGGGAACGGGAATCCATTGTAACAGCCTTCAAAGCCCTCGGTATCCGCAGCATCCTGCTCGACCTCGAGGGTTATCGTTCGGGTAAATTGAGTGAGGAGATTGGTGGTCAATGAAAATAGCCTATTGTGATTGTTTTTCCGGTATCAGCGGCGATATGTTCCTGGGCGCATTGTTGGATGCCGGCCTGCCATTGGCAGTGCTGGAGGAGGAACTGGCCAAGCTCAACCTCCCCGAACACTATCACCTGCACCTGGAGAAAGTCCAGCAGGGCGCGCTGTTTGCCAGCAGTTTCTCGGTCCACGGCGAAACCAATGAAATTGACCCCGATAGCGGACAGGCACATAGCCATCCCCACCCCCATGGCCATGCACACGAGCACGAGCATGATCACGAACATGGTCACGAACACGCTCATGATCATGAACATGACCACGAACACAATCACGAACACGATCACGAACATGGGCACGAACACAGCCATCGTTCCTACCGCGCCATCGCGGAGATGATTGAAACCAGCGGCCAGAAGGATGCGGTGAAACACACCGCCCTGCAAATCTTCCACACCCTGGCGGAGAGCGAGGCCAAAATGCACGGCACCACGATGGATGAGGTCCACTTCCA
Source organism: Anaerolineae bacterium (assembly GCA_013314735.1). GTDB lineage: Bacteria > Chloroflexota > Anaerolineae > Anaerolineales > Anaerolineaceae > SpSt-1165. The sequence continues at coordinate 942,409 of JABUFD010000002.1, read as the reverse complement.
TGAGGTCGGCGCACTCGATTCGATCATCGACATCATCGGCGCGGCGATCGGGTTGGACCACCTCGGCATCGAACGTCTGTATTCCTCCAGCCTGCCCTACGGCGAGGGACAGGTGCATACCCAGCACGGCATCCTGCCAATTCCGGCCCCCGCCACGCTGGACCTGCTGACCCGCGCCGGCGCCCCCTTGCGCCCCACCAGCGCGCAAAAGGAACTGGTCACCCCCACCGGGGCCGCGATCCTGGCCGCCCTGGCGACCTTTGAACGCCCCGCCATGCACCTCAGCGCGGTCGGGGTGGGTGCCGGCAAGCGCCAGCTGCCGTGGGCCAACATCTTCCGCCTAATCATTGGCGAAACCGAACCAGCCGCTCCGGCGGAACTGGTGGTGATGGAAACCAACATTGATGACATGAATCCGCAAATCTTTGGGGTTCTGATGGAAAAACTATTCACAGCCGGCGCGCTGGATGTCTTTTCCACCCCGATCCAGATGAAGAAAAACCGCCCGGCGGTGCAGTTCTCGATCATCGCCAAACGCCAGGATGAACATCACCTGGCGGAGATCATGCTGCGCGAATCCACCACCTTCGGGCTGCGCGTCTATCCCATCTACCGCTACGAAGCCGAACGCAGTTTCACAACCGTGCAGACGCCATACGGCGCGGTCACGGTCAAGGTCAAGCACCTCAACAGCGGTAACGTGTACGCTGCCCCGGAATTTGACGAAGTGCAGCGCATTGCCAAAGAACAGGGCGTACCCTTCCTGGATGTGTGGCAGGCAGCGCTGAACGCTGCGAGTGCATAACTTGCCGACTACGGCTCATACACGCAGCGGATGCCTGTGAGGTGACTCCCATCCAGGGATTGATAGCCCCTGTAGAAAGTCTGAACTCTGTTAACGTCACTGCTGCTACCACCACCGCGGGCAATGCGCACAGAATACGCGTTTTCAGGTGGCGCCAGCGGCCCCGTGGGGTTTTCTCGTGGGCTGATGCAGGTCATTCAGAATCGTTCTCATGTACAAGCCAACCGCCACCCACAAACACCATCATGCCGCTGCCAGGATTTGTCCAATCCTCCTAATACTGATTACCTCGCCTGGAAACGCCGCGCCTGTCTTGTGTGACCCATCCCAGACGATACGGCTCAAGGTAGTTTTACCGGCAGCACACACCGGAAACCCAGGTAGTTACCGGAATTTTGCGGCGGAAAATAGTTGCGGTAACTCACCCGGATAAAATCAGCAGGATGCCCATAGCAACCGTTCCGCACCACTTTACGGTCACCATGCTCAGGCCCGGCGGGGTTTTCTGCCGGGCTGTTCTGGTAATAATCACCCGCCCACCAATCTCCCGTCCATTCCTTGGCATTCCCCGCCAGATCTTCAATGCCATACGGGCTGGAACCCTTCGGGTAACTGCCTACTGCGGTAAGATCGCCCACATGGTTATCATAGTTGGATACATCAGGATTGGGTTCATCATCGCCCCAGGGATAACGTCGTTGATCAGCGCTGCCGCGCGCCGCCTTTTCCCATTCCGCTTCAGTCGGCAGGCGCCCTCCCGCCCATTCACAGTAAGCCTGGGCCTGGTACCAGTCGATGTTAACCACCGGGTAGTCAGCATAGGCCGGGTTATCGTAATAATCGCCGATGGTTTCTGACCTCACGGAGAAGGGCTCCGTGCAGGCACCTTCCGCCTGGCACAGGGCATACCGTGCGTTGGTGACTTCGTATCGGTCCATCCAGTATGCATCCAGGGTAACCGTGTGCACCGGGCGTTCAATGTCATATTTGGTACTGCCCATCTGGAATTCGCCGGCAGAGATGTACACCATCGGCATGGCATCCGCTTCACGCACACGGACATCACCATCGGCAAGGGCGGCTGTGGGCAGCACCGCGGTTTCAGAAACGGCAGGCACATCCGTGGCAGCCGCCACAACCTGGGCGGTGCGGGTTGGTTCCGCCAGATGGGTCGCCGTTGCACCAGGTTCAGATGTCGCGGAGGGGTTGACGGAAACTTCACCCAACAAAGTTGGAACAGGGTCCTGCTTTGGCCCCAACAACGTACACGCAAGGCTGCCTGCCAGAAGCAGACATAGGAGCAACACCACTATCATTTTTTTCATCCACTGCCTCCTGCGACATGATCAAATAGGGAATAATGATATTATCGGCCAGAAGCGTAAAAAAAGTGTCAAAACATGCCCGACCACCGCCCTGTTTTATGCTACCATTGCAATACACCACAACAGACCAGGAGGTTCCCCCATGCCCATTACCATCAAAGATGTCGAATGTATTCTGACCGCGCCAGACGGGATGCGGATGGTGATCGTCAAGGTGACCACCAGCGAACCCGGCCTGGTCGGTTACGGCTGCGCTACCTTTACCCAGCGCGCCTACGCGGTGAAGACCGCCGTTGAAGCCTACCTGCGCCCCTTTGCCATCGGGCGCGATGTTGACCGGATCGAAGACCTGTACCAGGCAGCTTACGTATCCTCCTATTGGCGCCAGGGGCCGGTGCTCAACAACGCCCTCAGCGGGCTGGACCAGGCGCTGTGGGACATCTAAGGCAAGCGCGCAAGCATGCCCGTTTACCAGTTGATCGGCGGCAAGGTGCGCGAAGCCGCACCGGTGTATGTGCATGCCAGCGGTGATTGCCCCGAAAAAGTGGCTGACAATGTGCAGGCCTACATGGAACAGGGCTTCCGCTATGTGCGGGCGCAGATGGAGATGAAGGGCTACAGTACCTACGGCGCGCACAGCGAGAACGGCCGCCCCGTCGCCCTCGATCTGCGCCAGTCGCGCACGTGGGAACCCACCCCGTATGTGCGCCAGATTCCGCAGTTGTTCGACTACTTGCGCAAAACGGTAGGGGAAGAGGTGGAATTGCTGCATGACGTACATGAGCGCATTCCCGCCGTGCAGGGGTTGTGGCTGGCCAAGGCACTGGAACCCTACCGGCTGTTTTTCCTCGAAGACCTGTTTGCCCCGGAGGAGATTGATTTCTTCCGCCAGGTACGGCAGCAGTGCGCCACCCCCATCGCAATGGGGGAACTGTTCTCGAATGTATCCGAATATGTCCCGTTGATGCGCGAAGGCTTGATCGACTTCATCCGTGTGCACATCTCCACCATCGGCGGGTTCACAATGACACGCAAAATTGCCGCTTTCGGAGAATTTCTCGGGGTGCGTTCCGCCTGGCACGGCCCGGGGGATGTCAGCTGGTTTGGCCATGCCGCCAACCTGCATCTCGACCTGGCCATCCCCAACTTTGGCATCCAGGAATTCACCCCATGGATGCATTCCGAACCGGTGCGCGAGATTTTCCCGGTGGTGCCGGAGATTCGGGATGGATGCCTTTGGGCTACCAACCTGCCCGGCTGGGGGGTTGAGATCGATGAAAAAGCCGCCGCAAAATACGCCCTGCCGCCATCTGGCGCAGACGACAACACCAACGGCGCCTGGCCCGAGGTGCGGCGCTGGGATGGCATGGTGATCAAACCCTAGGAGCACCGGCATGATGCAGATCGGCAAACACCGCAGGATGGATGTGCAGGCGTTGTGGAATGCCGCCCCCGCCCGTTACCCGGAACTGACGGGCAGAACGGCTGTAGTAACTGGCTCCAGCCGCGGGATCGGGTTGGGGATTGCCGTGCGCCTCGCGCGGGAGGGCATGCGGGTGGTCGTGAATGGGCGCACGGCGGAAACGGTGCAGGAAGTGTCCACAGCGCTTACCGCCTGCGGTGCGGAGGTGCTCGCTGTTACCGCCGACCTGGAAACCCCTGCAGGTGTGGACACCCTGTTTGACCAGACCCTCACCACCTATGGCGGGGTGGATGTACTGGTCAACAATGCTGCGGATGTGAAACGCTACCACTTCTTCGAGGTGGATGACACCCTGTTGGACCATTTCCTGCAGGCAAACATCGGCGGGCCGTACCGCTGCGCGATGCGTGCCGCGCGGTGGATGCGGGATACCGGGCGGGGCGGGAGCATCATTAACATCTCCTCCATCGGCGGCCTGCAGGCGCATTGGACCGGCTTGCCATACGACGTAACCAAGGGCGCGCTGAATATGATGACAATGGCGATGGCATTGGAACTGGCACAATACAGTATCCGCGTTAATGCCATCGCACCGGGCGCCATCCGCACCTACGAAGTGCCCCAGGAATACCGCACCGATTGGGAACAATTCCAGGCGCGCATCCCCCTGGGGCGTGCCGGCCACCCGATGGAAATCGGTGCGGCCGCGGCATACCTGTCCTCCAACGACGCCGCCTACATCACCGGAACCATCCTGCCCGTGGACGGCGGGGTGATGGCACAAATTTACCCCAAACAATCGCCGATTTAACCGCCGTCGGGGGGCAAGGGAGCTGGTTCCACCCGAAGCCAGGTTACCGCCAGGCATTCATCGCCGGAGATGTGGTAGGCAGATAAATCCCAGGCGCTGCCGACAGGCGCCCAGATCAGTGTTAAAACGCCCGGCCAGGCAAATTCTGCGATATCGCGCTGCGAGGGCACTGCCGGTCCGCAAGGGTGAGAATGGTAAATTGCCAGCAGGTCAAGCCCCTGTGCCTCTAACCGGGCAAGAGCATTCACCATTGCCTGCGGTTCCATGCGGTAGGCTTCATGCTGATGAAGTTCATTCTCAACCGGAAGCCATGCCCGTACCTGGCCATTCTTCCCGCCCAGCAATCCACATACCTCCTCACCAGGATGAGCCTCCACCTGTGCCTGCATTGCTTCAACAATTCGCCCGGGGATGCCCAGGACAACTTCATCGCCAACGGCCATGGATCACCGCAATAAATTCAAACTGATGCCCGCTGCCAGCAGGATCACCGCCACCGCAGCGGATTCAATCCATACCCCTTTCAGCGGCTGGCGTCGGATCACAGCCTGTGCCAGGTTCACCAGGGTGAAGGAGAACGTCAACATCAGCATCCCGAACAGGATCGGTGACAACGGGAAGTAATGCAGCCCGGCAGCCAGCTGCCCGACCACCAGGGCAATCCCCAGCGCCCATGCCACATGCCATTCACCAGCCAGGCGCAGGTATAACGTGCGCAGGCTGATCGGGAAAATCGCAATCGCCAGGGTGCTGCTGACCGCGTACAGCCGCAGGCCGGCACCGCGCGTGGCAATTGCCAGGAACAGGTACAGGGCAAACGAAAGTGCGGTCAGTCCCATGGTGGCAAAGGTGTGGCGTTCGTCCTGTACATCGAGGGAAACATATTCCGCCGTCAGCACCGTGATCAACAAAACCGCCGCCAGCAGGAAAATGCCCCACCAGCGCGGGGTGAAAGGCGCCTGGGCCAGCGGGATGCTCAGCACCCATGCGCTCAACGCGGGTAATACCACGTGCAGGTACAACGGTTGGGTTTCATAACGCGGATGATTCTGCAGCAACCAGGCAGCACCAACCGCCGTCATTGCTGCCATCAGCAGAGAGACCAGCACGCTGATCTGCAGCTCGAAAACCAGGTCCAGGTTCAGCAGCCGTATTGTGATCTGGCGCAGGGGAATATCCAGGTACGGCAGCAACAGGTAACCCATCAGGATCGCACCGCTGACAATGCTCAGCTGGTCTGCATTTGGCAGGGAACGTCGTCTTTCCATGCTTCGATTGTATCAGGAAAGTCAGTCAGCCGCAGTACTCACCGGTACGTTTCCAGTACCAGCGCTTCCAGCCCGGCATCATCCAGGTAGCCGGCTGCCGCCTGCGCCTCACCGATTTTGTAAGAGGCAAACACCACCGCGCTGCGCAGCGCCTGCAGGCTGTCGCCGCTTTTCAAGTAGGCATGGCAAAACGCTGTGAACAGGGCATCTCCTGCTCCGATCGTATTCACCACCGGGCGGGTGTCCACCGCGGGAACGCGGGTGGAGTACCCGCTGCGCCCTTCAAACAGGAGCGCGCCTTGCTGCCCCAGCCCGACCACGATAATGCGATTGTGGTAAATGTCATACAGCGTCCGCGCGAAGGCCTCCGGCGGTTCCGGCAGATAATCATCCGAGAGAAACAGGATATCCGCCGCGCGCATGAAATCAGCATTGTATTCATCATACGGGTTGGAGAGCACATGCACATCGGTAGCCACCAGCCGCCCACTGGCGCGCGCTTGTGGCAGGAAGGGACGCGCGAAATTGATGTTACAGATCGCCAGCAAGTCGCTTTCCGCCATCGCGGCGCCGAAGGTATCAGCAGGATAAGCGACTTCCTGGATATCCTTCAGGTCGGTATGGATCTCCCGCCTTCCCGTGGGATCGTACAGGATCACGGACTGCGGGGTTTCCCGGGTTAACGAAAGTACACCGCCGGCAGGAATCCCGTCCCGTGCCAGGGCCATCCGCACCAGGTGGGCGTTATCTTCTTCAGCGGGGCCGATTGCAGACAGGAAAACGACCTGGTTCCCAAGCGTGGTAAACGCCTTCGCCAGGTTATACCCCACCCCCGAAACATTGCTGTTGATCCCGAAGAATGGATACGTGACCGGGAAATATTCAATGGGAAACCCGCCCACCCGCAGGTTGGTTTCAATATTGATCAAACCACTGACCAGAATGGTTGGCATGCATCCTCCTTGGAATACTGATATTTCGCCAGAACCCAATTATAACGGACTCAGGACTGCAGGAAGATGCCGACCGGTGGTCATTCCTCCATCCGCTTCATCTGATGCCGCAGCCAGAGGACTGCTTCGGGCTGGTACCGCCGTACAATCAACATCGAACAGGGCACCGCATCGATCAGGGCGTCATTTAACTTACCAAACAGGGTGTTGGCCGAAAAAACCTCCTCTGCAGCGCCGATGATCATCAGGTCATACGGATTGCGGCCAATTTCCGCCAGGATCCCTTCCACCACCCCCGGTGCGGGCGCGATGCGCGCGGTTAGGTGGTGCGGGATGTGGCCCAGTTCTTCCTCGATCACTTCCTGCAGGTGGAACATCTCATCCTCGGTTTGTTCCACATCCATCATTTCCTTCACCAGGTGCAGTGCCGTGACATTCACATCCTCCTGGTAGGTAAGTTGGTCCGCCAACCGCAGCGCCAGGCGCGCGTTCGGACCGCCGCCAACCGGCACCAGAATTTGTTTCAGCCCGTTCAATCCCCGATCTCGCAAGACTCCGACATCCTTATGGGTGGTAATCAATACTTCCTTCACGGTATTATGTTCCAGTTTCAGGGTTGTTTCATTGCTGGGCCAACCCATCAGGATCATACGCACATGGTTGCGCGCGTTGGCTTCCAGCAGGATGCCTTCTGCAACACTGGCCGCCGCCTTTCGTTTGGTGTATATTGGCACATTGTGGGCCAGCGCAATCGGTGCGGTTTTTTCGAGCATGAAGTTCTGCCCATTGGGTTTGTTTTTGAGCATGTTTTCCGCCGCCCTGGCCGAGAGCAGCGGCGAAATTTTTTGCACACTCAACAGGCAGATACTGGTATCTTCCTGGTATTCCGCCAGGCGGCTGGCCAGTTTCACCAGCCCTTCCGCGGTTATCGGATTTACAGCCGGAATTAAGATGCGGCCGCCCCCGCGTTCATCGTCCTGCTTCAGGCGCGCCTCCCGCTGCTGACGGGTTATCCTTGAGATATAGTACACCCCTGTCAACAGCAAGAGCACCAGGCCCAGAAACAGCAGAGCCTGTACGTTGGCAAATGCAATGATCAACACGCCGGTACCCGCCGCCAGGTAAGCCGACAGCGGGAAGAATGGCACCTTAAATGGGCGCTGGATTTCAGGATGTTTCTTGCGCAGGCGCACCATCGCCAGGCTAGCCCAGAACAGGACAAACATGTACCCCGCGCTGGAGATGAAACTGAGGAAATCCACCAAACCAATCACCGCCACCAATGCGGAAATTCCGCCCACCAGCAGAATGGCGGCATATGGTGTGCGCCAACGGCTGAGGCGTGAAAACAGACGCGGCCAGATGCGTACCCGGCTGAGGGTAAAAACCTCACGCGTGGCTGACAGCATGGCGGAATTGACCGACGTCAACGTCGCCACAATTCCCGCCGCCGCCATCAGCGGCACACCCAGGGTTGGCCAGAATTGCCGCGCGGCATCCGTGATGGCGGTCTCTGAACCAGCCAGTTCTGTGTACGGAATTGTTCCGATTGTGACAAAAGCAACCAATGAATAGACCAGCGTGGCGACACCCAGGCTGATCAGGATTCCAAGCGGGATGTTGCGACTGGGGCGGGTAATTTCCTCGGCGTCATCCGCAATCACCTCGAACCCCACATAGGCATTGTACACCAGGGCAATTGTCATCAGCATCCGCGCCAGGTTGGCCCACAGGCCCTTTTGCTCAAACAATACCCGGCCCGATTGGAAGGTTTCCCAATCAAAGCCTGTGGGACGGGTGAATCCCAGGATTACATACAGGGCAAACACCAGCAGCAGGAACCCGCCCAGGAGAATCTGGAGATTTCCCGCCTGTTTCACCCCGCGGATGTGCATCAAACTGACCACCACGATCACCGCCACCGCCACCGGTACCACCGGCACGAACGGCAGGAATACTTTGAGCGAATAGGCAAACCCGATGGCGGAGAGAGCGGCGTAGAATGTGCTGGAAAGCCCATCCAGTGAACCGACCAGGAACATCACCACATTGTCGCCAAAGGCTTCGCGCACGTATGTCATCGCCCCGCCGGTCACCGGGTAGGTGGTGGCCAGTTCACAATAATTGAGGGCAATACTGAGGGTCAGCACCCCGCCAATGATGAGAGCCAGCACCGCATCCGGTCCGGCGATGCCGGCGGCGTGCCCGGTGAGTACAAAAATCTCCGCCGCGATCGTCCCGGCGGTACCCAGCATGATCACCTGGACCAAATTCAACTGTCGTTTTAGCTTCCGTTTTCCCATGTTATCTGCCAACCAAAGCATTTCCGCCCGGCAGGATACAGCTCCCGCCCGAAAGGATCCTTTCATTCTCTGTTGATGTGCTTGCTTTCGTACCACGGGCCGGTTGTTACCCGGCAGGCAGTGTGAAGCATCTCGCACCAATGATAAATTATAGCGCGCGGTGGAGAATTTACAATAGGGAAAAACATCAATCGCCGCATGAAAAGAAGCTGTCCGGGAAACAGGAGAGTTGATCCCGGACGGTTTCGACGATCGCTAACCGTGTGGTTTCATCCCGCCAGGGTCACCTTTTGCTTGAGACGGACCGCACGCCATGCCAGGAGCACATAGATCACCAGGCTGACCGCCAAAAACACCAGGCTGGCAGGTACGGTCAGCGCCCGGAATATATCATCCACCAGGTCTTCCTGATCCATGATCAGCAGCAACAAGTGCAGCATCTGCGGCAGCATCATCGCCCCGATATAGACCAGGATCACCACGGACATTACCCGGGTGTAACCCCAGCGGAAACATAGGGGATACAAAAGCCCTACCAACACCAGGCTGACCCCGGCGGATACCAGCACATACGCCTGTGGACGCAGCAAGGTTTCCATATCATACGGGAAGATGCCCATCAAAACCATGAAGACAGCCACACCAAAGACTGTGTTCAGCAGAACCGTCAGGAACTTCCCCAGCACGATCTGCCGGTCACTGACCGGGATGGTCTTATAAAATTCGTAGCCGCGGTTCTGGTCTTCTTCTTTCTCTCCAGACATCAAACCTGAGAACACCAGCATATTGATCCAGATACCCATCAAGAGGCCATAATTGGTGTCCAGCATGGCTTTTTCCTCACCGAAAATACCGGGCAAAACATTGTTGAAAACCAACACAAGGCCAATCGATAATACGATGAATGAGCCAATCGCCAGGGCGTTTTTTTGCGTTTCCTTCCACGTGATCGCAAACATCATTCGTCTCCTTTCATTCAATCTCAGTCAACGCTCAAATGCGTTTTCGAAAAATGGTTGTAAATCCCAGCAAAGTTAACCAGGCAGCCAGGGCCGCACCCAGGTACCATCCCGGATGGATGGCAAGCAGGTTTTCCAATATCGCTGCCATTGGACTTTCCTCACTCCATCCGCGAAATTGCTGCAAACCAATGTACAAGGCTGCTACCTGTACCAGCATCATCGCCACCAGGGCAACACGCGTGAAGCGTGCCAACCCCAGGCAGTACGTTCCTGTATAAAACAAAGCACCCACCACCAATGCCCCGCCTATACTGAGGGATACCAACAACGACAGCAAACCATGGATCGGGAAATCGGCATACTTAATGGTAGAGGTCAGCCAGGAGAACCCGCCCAAAACGCCGCAAACCATTAGCAGGAGGAAAAATTTGACTGCAACGATCCCTACACGGGAGATTGGCAGGGAGGCCAGAAAGGCGTACCCCTGTGATTTTTCCTCCCTGCTTTCCGGCAGGATCACCGTCAGGACGGAGCTGACCAGCAGCACCACCGGGTATTGCGATATGGTTAATACAACGGGAGCGTCCACCGGCAAGAACACTGCCAGGAGTAGCAAAACCATCAAAGCACCCAACAGCAACCAGCGCAACTGGAACAGGTCTTTTGTCAAGATCGCAACCATGATACTCACCGTTCCATCAGTGCGATCAGGATATCATCCAAACGCACGTTTTCCACCCGCACATCACCGGCGCGGATCGCTTCGGCGTGTGCAGCACGAAACGCATTATACTGGCTGGTCATACCGCTGATGCCAAACAGGTTACGCTCAATATTGCGCAATCCCGCCAGCATGGCTTCGTCAGCTTTCTCGGCTTTGAAATGCAGCTTTTTCCATTCATCCAGCAAGGTATCCTTGTCATCTGCCAGCACAATCCGGCCATTAATCATGTAATACACCAGGTCGGCAATTCGTTCCAGGTCGTCAGTGATGTGAGAGGAGATGATGATCGACAGATTTTCATCTGCCAGGCTGCGTTCCTTGAGGATTACCAGCAGTTCGCGCCGGATGACCGGGTCCAACCCCGAGGTGGGTTCATCGAGGATGATCAATTGTGGCCGGTGCGACAAAGCAACCGCCAGCGCCAACTTCACTCGCATCCCCTTGGAGAGTGTCTTCACTTTCTTGGTGCGGCTGATGCCAAAACGCATCAAAAGTTGATCAAATTCGTTCTCATTCCACGCGGTGAAAAAGTGAGAAACAAACCGACCTGTCCAAGCCACCGTGCGGTCCTCATAGAAGAATTGCTCCTCCCCCACATAACCGATCGCGTTCTTGATCGCCCGTTCATCCCGCGGGTAGTGCTTTCCCAGGATTTCGATCCTCCCATCGTCCGGTTTGACCATATTCATCAGCATTTTCAATGTGGTGGTTTTTCCCGCCCCGTTTGGGCCGATGATTCCCAGGATGCGCCCGGCCGGGACAACCAGGTCCAGCGGACCCAGGGTGAATTCCCGGTAGTGTTTCCCAATGCCATTACAAATCACCAGATTCTCCATATTAACTTCCTTTCCTTTCGTTTTCGATCGACGCCAGCAATCCGGCGACTTCCTCCGCCGTAATCCCGTATTGAGCTGCCGTGTCGACTATATCCAACAGGACCTTTTTGATTTCGTTTCGCTTTTCTTCCTTCAAATCGGATCGGCTGACGCGCGCCACGAAGGACCCCAGGCCGGGACGGGTGACCAGCCAGCCTTCGGTTTCCAGGTCGGTATAGGCGCGCTTGACCGTGATCACACTCACCTTGAGCTCCTGCGCCATCTCCCGGATGGAGGGGAGCTTCTCTTCTTCCTTCAAATCACCGGAGGCAATGGCGATCTTGATCTGCTCCATGATCTGCCGGAATATCGGTTCGGGATTGGTGTATGAGATGACAATCAGCATGAATTTTCCTAACTGTATATATTATATATACACAGTATACATATTAAACACACCTTTGTCAATCATTTCATCTTAAAAAGTGAAGTATTGACGGAACCCCGCTCTTATGGGTATGATTCAATCGAGTCAAAGGAGCGCACATGGAACCTATCACCAGTTCAACGATCATTCACCGCCATCCTGGCAATCCCATCCTCACCGCGGCAGATATCCCCTACCCCGCCCAGTTGATTTTTAACGCCGGGGTGTGCAAAACCCGCGGACAGTACTGGATGGTGTTCCGCAATGATTTCAACTTCTCGGAGGACCTGCGCCATTCAGAAACCAACCTTGGCCTCGCCACCAGTAGTGACGGCATCCATTGGCAGGCTGCTCCCCAACCGATCTTTTCGATGGCAGACGCCGATATCACCCGCGCTTATGATCCGCGCCTGGTGGTAATGGAGGATGGAACCATTTACCTGTGCTTTGCCGTCGATACCCATCACGGCGTGCGTGCCGGGATTGCCCGGACTGAAGACTTCGAGCATTTTGAGATCATCAGCCTCTCGCTGCCGGAAAACCGCAACATCGTCCTTTTCCCGCAGAAGATCGGCAGCCGCTATGTACGCCTCGACCGTCCTTTCCCGGTCTATTCGCGCGGCGGGCAGGAGCGCTTTGACATCTGGATTTCCGAATCGCCTGACCTGGTGTATTGGGGGCAATCGAAGCTGCTGCTGGCGGTGGAAGAAGTGCCCTTTGCCAACACCAAGCTGGGACCAGCCGCCCCGCCCATCCGCACCGAAGCCGGCTGGCTGGCGCTGTTCCATGCCGTCGATACCGACCCCGCCCGTGGCAAGAACGGCTGGGAGGCCCGTTGGCAGAAACGCTACACCGTAGGCGCCATGCTGCTCGACCTCGACCAACCCTGGAAGGTGATCGCCCATACCCGCCAGCCGCTGATGGTACCGGAAGCAGACTATGAGATCGGTGGTGGATACCGCAACAACGTCATCTTCCCCTGCGGCACCGTGCTGGAAGACAACGGTGAACTCAAAATCTACTACGGCGCCGCCGACACCGTCACCTGCCTGGCAACCACCAACCTCGATGACCTGCTGGGTGTGATCCTCGCCAACAAGGTTTAAGTCACGCGCTTCGGACCGAAGATAACACAGAACCAAACCGGATTCGTAAGTACCACCCTGCCATACTAACCGGGTGAAACACCCCCATTGCCCTGTCTTCCATCAAAAAATCACCTGGGCGGAATCATCACCCTTTCCCGCTGGCACCGAACAGGCGCAGGTAATGCACGCATTGTTCCCGGAAGCCTTCCGCAATCGCATCCTCCACCGCGAACAGGTCCCCGCTGCTTTCCGCGATCAGCCGCGCCGCGTTCTGGTACAGGTGCGTGCCGATGTTGACCTTGGCAATACCCCGCTCGATTGCACCGCGGAATTGCTCCACCGATAATCCCGACCCGCCGTGCATCGCCAGCGGCACCGGGGACACCTGGTTCAATGTTTCCAACAGGGGCAGGTCCAGTTCCGGCGCTGATTTATACACCCCGTGCGCGGTGCCGAAGGATACCGCCAGGTAATCCACACCGGTATCCGCCGCAAAGCGCGCCACCATTTCCGGCTGGGTGAAATCTGCCCGTGCCGAGGCGGCATCATAGTCATCGCCCCAACCCACATGTCCCAATTCTGCTTCCACCTTCACCCCCACACTGTGCGCCGCCTGGCAGATGAGTTTCGTGGTGGCGGCATTTTCCGCATACGGCAGGGCAGAACCATCGAACATCACATCGGTAAACCCGTTGCGGATCGCTTTGATGCACATTGCAAAGCTGCTGCCGTGGTCAAGCATCAGCGACACCGGCACGGCAGCATCCGCCGCCAACCGGCGCATGCCTTCGCAAACCGCCTCGGCCTGCGGCCGCATGAACCACGCCCCATACATCCCCAGGATCACCGGCGCCTGCTCTTCTTCCGCCGCGCGCACCACCCCGATGGCGGCATTCACGCTCGGAACGCAAAACAGGGGAACGGCATAGTGGCGCGCGCGCCCGTCAACCATACAATCTTGAATCGATACCAACGGCATAATCTTTCTCCTTGATTACCGGAAGGCGCTTCCACCTTCCGCTTCTTGACCCGATAAAAATTGTTCCACCGCGGTTAACGTGGGCATGGCAATCCGCCCGCCCAATGCGGTACACTCCAGCGCCGCGGCGGCAGCCGAAAAACGCGCGATGCGGCGCAGGTTCCAACCCTGCCGGATACCATACAGATACGCACCATGGAACACATCGCCTGCGCCGGTGGTATCCACCACGTCCACCGGGAATGCCGGTGTGTGAAAGCTGTCTTCACGCGTGATGGTAATGGAACCCTGTTCCCCTTCCGTCTGCACCACCACCCACGGCCCCATCTCCAACGCTTTCCGCCCGGCTTCCAACACATCATCGATCCCGGTCAACGCCTGCAGAAACCCCGATCCGCTGATCAGATAATCGGTATGGCGCACCAGGTCGATGTTCTCACCGCTGAGCTGTTTTTCGCTTGTGCGCCCGGCATCGAACATCACCGGCTTACCCGCGGCCTGCATCCAGCGCGCCGCCTGCAGCGCGGCTTCAAAATGGTATCCGTCGATGTGCAGCAGTTCCGCGCCGGTGATGAAATTTTTCTCCAACTGCGCAGGTTCAATGAAATGGTCCCAGAAATCGGCCTTCGCCTGGAAGTAGCGCTCACCGCTGCTTTCATGGACATACACCACACAGATCTGATTCTCCGGATACGGCATCTCAACCGCATGGCTGAGGTCCACCCCATACTGTGCCAGCAGTCCGCGCTTGATGCGTCCGTTCTGGTCGCAGCCGTGGCTGCCAATGAAAGCAGTACGCAGCCCGAATCGCTGCGCCGCTGCCAGGGCGGTCGCCACCAATCCACCGCCATCCACCTGCACCGCAGAAGGCGCCGCCGCTCGTTCCCAGGTGGGCATGCGGTCCGTGCGGATCAGGATATCCAGCACATTCATGCCAATCCCGATCACATCAAACATGGGGGAACTTCCTTAAAAAACACCACACCTTTATCTTACTGGAAAACCATAATCCTGCCATGGATAAACAGCAGGAATCCTGGCGCCGCATATCACCCGTCGACCTGCTGGCGGATCACTCACCCCATACTGCAGCGGCACCCGTGGTAAGATAATCACATGACAGCAAGCAATACGATGGAAGAAATTGCAACCAGCAATGTCCGACACTACGCTGCGCCGCAAAGAAAGTGGATCGCAGCCATGATACTTCTCAGCCTGGCTTACTTTTTCCTGCTGGCATTGCCCAATGCCACCGGCGCAAAAACACCAGAGATGTTGTCCGTATTCGAGGTGGATGAGTACGCCCAATACTCACACGCGCTGCAATTGTTAAACCCGGCTGATACGCTGAAGGGCAGCCTTCGTAATTTCCTGGTATACGACCATTACTTTTATGGTTACCCGTTCTATTTCTTCTCCGGCCTTTCGCTGATCCCGGTCAAATGGATTGCGGGAATCGATTGGCGCAGCCAGACCCAGGTGATTGTGCTGGTGCTGCGCCAGCTGGTGAACGTGCTCCCCAATATCCTCAGCGTGTGGCTGCTCACGTACAGCGCCACCCGGTTCAGGCCTGCCTGGAAAAGCATGCTGCTCTTCACATTGCTGCTGTTTTCCCCCGGCTTGTTGGGCAACAGCCTGTGGTGGCACCCGGACGCTGTCGGCCTGATGTTCGTATCGCTGGCCTTCTTCCTGTTGCGGCTGGACCGGCTGCGCTTTGGCATCTTCTATTCCCTCTGCGCTGCAGCGGTGGGTGTGGCCTTCGGCGTGAAATACATGGGCGCTTTTTTCTTCCTGCTGATCCCGGCTTATTTATTGATCGGACTGCACCTGAAGAAGATCACCTGGGGCAAAATGGCGCTCCACGCCGCGGTATTCGTTGGTATCATGCTGGTTACGGTGGTTGCATCGAATCCGCTCCTGCTGCTGCAGGAACGTTCCGCGATCATCGAAAACCAGGTACTGCAGTTTTCACAGACCAGCCAGGGCATCCTGATGGGAAAACAACCTTTTTTGCAGAACGGCCGGCTCCCGCAATGGTTCACCGCCAATTACGGCATGGCCCCATTTCTGCTGCTGCTGGCAGGCGGCCTTGCGGCAGGGATCGCCAGGAAAGAGTCGCGCATCCAATCGATCTTGCTGGCAGCATGGGTTGTACCATACAGCCTGGTGATTCTGAACGCCAGCTCACAGCGCCAGCATTACTGGCTGCCGATACTCCTGCCGTTGATGGCGGTGATTCTTCCGCTATTCCCTGACCGCCCCTCCCTGAAGGCCGCATGGCCGAAAAAGGCCTGGCTCGGTCTGTTGTCAGTGTTGGTCGCTGCCCAGCTTCTCCTGTTTGTTGTCACCGATGTGAAAATCATCATCAATGCAACGCAGCGGGAGCAAACTTCTCCCAGTTTGCAATTTACCGAAACGGTGCGCTCGCAATGGATTGCCACCAACACGGAGGCCACCCGCCTGATAATCTACCGTGACTGGCGCATCTATTACCCCGCGGATGAAAACGCTGAAGTCTTCATCGACTGGGAACTGGCGAATAATGAGATGATCGAAACCCGCCAACCGGATTACCTGCTGTTGGAAAAGGCCAATGTGATCACGTACGGCGCTGAAGACTACCTGGAAAGTGCGCCGGACGCGGAGCGCCTGGAACCGATGCACCGCTTTTACCGCGATGCCCTGCTGGACCAGATTGACGGCTATTCCCTGGTATACCAGGACAGTTTCGGCATGGTCTTCAAACAGGATTAAGCCCTGGCGGATCAGTGCGGAAAGACCATCCGGACCCGCTCATCCACGAAGGCCCGGATACTGCGCATGGTTTTGCTGTGCGGGAAGAACCAGGTGCCCTCATGCACGCTTGCCAGCCAGCGATTGAGCGCACTGACTTTCTGCGTTTGCAACTGCGCCAGTGTTGTCAGCAGGCGTTCAACATCCTGCGGTGTATTCTCAATCCCAAAACTGACTCGTACCACTCCCGGCAGGATGGTCAGGATATCTGCGAAACCCAGGTTTAACAGGAAATATGCCAGTCTGGTGCGCCAGGGGCGGATGTTCATCATCCGTGTCACCATCATATGCGCGCAAAAACAGCCAGTGCGGCTGCCGATACCGCCGTATTCAGCCAGGTAACGCGACACAAGGTTATGGGGAATGTGGTTGAGTTCAAAGGACACCACCGGGCCTTTATCGGCCCAACACTCACCAGCCGGGTCAGTCAGCCCGTACAGGGACACTTGCTCCAATGCCTGCATGCCCAGTACAGCCGTACGGGTCAGCGCAGATTCGTAGGACCGCACCTGTTCCATCCCGATCCGCCGCAGCAAATCCAACGATTTGGCGAGGGCAGCCACTCCAGCGGCATTTTCAAGCCCACCGCGGCACAGCGCTTCTTCTGCCCGCAGCAGGCCTTTGCGCAGGAATAGCCCCCCGCTGCCGAAAGGGGAATACATTTTGTGGGCGGAAAAGGCATAATAATCAATCCCGGACTCCAGCATATCGACAGCCTTATGCGCGGAAAGCTGCGCACCATCCACCAGAATGCGGGCATCATAGTGGTGGCACAGTGTCGATAATTTGGTGAGGTCATTGAACGTCCCCAGCACATTCGATGCACCGTTCACCGCCACCAACACAATTCGCTGCCGGCCATGGCTGTGGTCGAGGTTGTACGCTTTCAGCAGCGACGCGAGGTTATCAAGGTCATAATAACCATCCTGGTTCACATCCATCCGCACCAGGCACATCCCCGCCTGGTAGCGCCAGGGTAGTTCATTGGAGTGGTGATCGAGCAGACTGTTGACCACCACCGGCTCTATTTCCTCAAAATCTTCCGCTGCCAGGCATCGGGCGGCAAAATTGAGGGCCTCGGAAGCATTGCAGGCAAACACGAAATCATATTGCGCTGCCGGGGCATGGAAGAAATCACGCAGGATTTCCTCTCCCTGCCGCACCAATGCGGCCTGAGCCGCGACGGGCTGGATCAGTGCCTCGCAGTATGCCTGCCAGATCGGCCGGAAGGTGGGGGTGCTGGCGGCACCGTCAAGGTTCACGTAGGTGTGCAACCCGCCAGCGGTGGGAACCAGGACATCATGCCCCACCAGGGAGGGCGTCAGTGCCGATAACAGGGCTTGACCCTGCAAACCGGAAAATTCATCCCGTGCCAGGATATCTTCCCATGCGCAGGCGGGTTCCCGCCGCAGGAATAACAGCGGGTCGCCTGTTTCCCGGATCATCTGCAGCGCAATCCCCAACAGGATCGCGGGAAAGATCGGCGGTGTGCCAACCTCAAAGCGTTCCGCCCCCTGGTGCCAGATCACACCGGTTTCCGTCACCAGCTGCACGATCCCACCGCCGGTTTCGCCCGGCGTTCCTTTGGGCAGGCTGTGCCGCGGCAGCACCAACGCGCACACCCCCATCGCCAGGCCCAGGTCAGCAGCACACACCTGGCGGCAGTCCGCCGCCCCGGCATCTTCCATGATCCGCGCCAGGCGTGATGGACTGCCAAAAATGGCAACATGCCGGCGGGGACTGGCACCGAAGTAGCGCAGCACCTCGCGGCGCGCGCGCTCATACAGGGCGGTGGAAGCCAGCGAAAAATGCCCCATCCCCCGGTGCACATTGGAATATACCTGCAGGGCGGCTTCAGCGCGGCGGAACAATACCTGGAATGGAGATGGAAAATCAGGTTTCATCTGGATGAATTATAAAGGAGATCGTGTGTTGATGATGTTGGTTGCACTTACGTACAACGTGGGACTTGCGCATAAATGCTTGCTGTTTCAGCAGCGATCTGATCCCAACTGTAACGGGTTTGGGCTGCCTGCCGGTTGGCATGTGCCATTGCTGTACGGGCAGCTGAGTCCCCCGCCAGCGATACCATCGCCTGTACCAGGGCATCCACGTTCTGCACCGGGAACAACAACCCGTTGACCCCCGGCTCAAGCACCTCGGCGATGCTGCCGGCATCCGCCGCGATGACGGGTTTCCCATACGCGAATGCGCTCGTGATCACCGCAGATTGGCTGGCCTCGGTATACGGCAGAACCAGGATACCCGCGCTTTGCAACCAGCCGGACAATTCCTCGTCTGCCAGGTAACGGTTTGCCACGGTGACATTCGGATGATCAAGATGCGCCCTGTACGCTGAAAGATCGCCCTCCCCCGCAACCACCAGCCGCCAATCCGGCACCTGGTGAAACACCGCCGGAGCAGCTCGCAGCAGAACCTCCAGGCCTTTATACGGCTCAATTCGCCCAAAGAACAGGAACAGCTTTTCAGCAGTCGCTGCGGGTTCCCTGCCGGACAGGCCAAAATCAAATACCCCCAGCCGGCTGGCGAAAACCCGCGCCGCGGGATAGCCCTGCGCCAACAATTGCCGGCGTGCCAGCGCCGAAAGGCAGATCCAGGCGGCTGGCAAACGCCGTGCCAGGGTTTCCAGTAAACGAAAATGGAATGGCGTCCCTTTTCGAATTTCGGGGTCATGTACGGTATACACGGTTGGAATTCCAGCCCGGTTCAGCCAATGCAATACAAAGGGGTTCCACTCGTGGGGTGAGATAATGTGCGCCAGGTCGGGCTGGATTTCATTGACCGCACGGCGCAGGATTCTATGCCATTCCAGCTGCAGCAGGTTGAGGGCAGTGCCGATGGGCTTACCTCCCGTATACACGGGGTAGCAGCGCAGCCCTTTGCGCCTGATCTGTGCGGCATGAATGGCTGCTGTCACCACGGCAACCTCGGCATGCGTCCCCAGCGCCCCGGCCAGGTGTCCCTGGTATTGCACCATCCCCCCGCGGCGCGCCAATGAGATCAATAAAACCTTCAACCGGCACATCCCTTCATCATCCTGCGGCAATGAACCTCACGGTTTCAATTGTAGCAGACCCTGGCGGTTTTTTATACCGAGCCATAGAAATCATCCTGACTCCGCCAAACCAGTCCAATCCGTTGAGCAAACCCACACAGATGACGTGAGTACCCTTAGTCGGCAAAGGAAGGTTTCCTCGCCCTGCAATCTCCCAGGGAAAACAGTCACCGAATGCAAGCATTCACTCGTATAATAATGACAGATTCCATGCTTTCTATCCATCCACGAAGGAAACCCGCAATGAAAAAGGACAATTCACTTCCCTGGCTGATGCTTCCGTTCCGCCTTCTTCTCTTCCTCATGATACAGGCTATTTTTGCCTTGATCCTCCTCGCTGTCGGACGCCTGACTTCCTGGCAGGAGTCAGCAAGATGGTGGCCACTTGGCGTTGCTTTTGCCGATGTGGTTACGCTGGTTATATTGGTCCGGCTTTACAAACGCGAAGGAAACCGGTATTGGTCAGAATACAAGTTGGACAAAACAAACTTCTGGAAGGATTTCGGACTATTACTCGGCAGTCTGGTAATTGGCGGACCATTATCGGTGGCACCAAATTTATTGCTGGCGAACTGGTTGTATGGAGACACACAAGCTACATTACCTTTGTTTGTCGGACAGCTCCCTGCATGGGCGATCATCGCCAGTATCGTGTTATTCCCCCTGGGACAGGCAATCACCGAGCTGGCCTTCTACATGCGCTTCTGCGCTCCACGGTTGGAAAAACAAGGGTTACCAGTTTGGGTGGCTGTCGGCCTTGCCAGTCTTTTCCTGAGCCTCCAACACGTGACAGCCCCCCTGGTGCTGGATTGGCGTTTCATTGTTTGGCGCGCGCTGATGTACCTGCCCTTCGCGGTCTATACCGGCATCCTGTTGCATTGGCGCCCGCGCCTGCTGCCGATGTTGGCGGTAATTCATTTTCTCATGAACCTGTCATTTGCTGTCATGTATCTGCCTACAGCCTGAAACTTCCATCCATTTTCTACCCGATAGCAAAAACCCCGGAATGGTGAACCGATTTCCGGGGTTTTCATTAATCAGATCTGCCAACCGAAGAAGGTTCTCACCAGGAATCAGCGGTTAGAATGGCCGGATTACCCTCAATCGGCAGCTGGTAACTCTCCAGGTATTCGATGGTACTCTCGTAGCCGGAGCGCACCAACTGGTCAAACTGCGCGGTCGGCAGCACTGCTTCAAAATCAGTGGCACTGATGCCGCAGTCGCTGATCTTCACGGAGCGCCGTTGATCAACCGTGCTGGCGTCAAAAGCCTGGGTGCCTTGCGCCAACATCACATTATTCATCAACAACGAAAGATAGTCGATGAAATGCCGCACTTCGCGTGCATCGGCCGATAACGGTTTTTCCGGGTACAGGTAAAAACCCAGGGTCTGCCAGTTGATGCGATTGAGATACCACGGGTTGTTTCTGGAAAATTCCTGCCCGTCGAACAGGTGGATGGGGAAGTTATTGAACAGGCCGCCATCCACAAACAGGCTGCCGCTGCCGGATTGTTTTGGGTCCAGAAATTGCCGTCCATTGTGGCGCAGCGCGGTGAAATACAACGGAATGGACATTGACATGCGCACCGCATCCGCCACCGGTGTATCGGGGGTGGTATTCAGGCTGAACACAACTTCCTGGCGCGTGGTCAGGTCGGAGGCCACCACAGACAGATCCAGGTGCCCCATGCGCTGAAAGTCACGGAAGGTAGCCAGGCCATTGCCCTGGCAGTGCTCCGCGATCAACGCCTGCAGCCATTCATAGAAGCTGTCGGTGGGGAACAGGCCGTAATCACTCTCCAAGCGCGCCAGATTGCGCAGCTTGAACCGGCCGCCGTCACGGTTCATCACCGTGTAGCGGTCAAAACTGCGCAGCAGCGGCGCCCACTCACCGTGGTGGATGCGCATCGCGGCAAATGTGGCAACAATCGCGCCAGCCGAGGTGCCGGCCACGCGCTCCACCTGCGGCAGAATGCCTTTTTCTTCCAGGGCTTGCATCACGCCGATGTATGCCAGCCCGCGCACCCCACCGCCCTTGAATACCAGGTTCTTGAATGGATAAGCCGGCAGGGCTTCCAGGTCGATCAGCGCTTTCCATGGCAGCAGCCCGCGGATCATGCGCTGCTGGTAGCGGTCAAAGTAACCGCCCAGGTCGCGCCGCAGCTGGCGCGCCTCCACCGCCAGCAGCATCCAGAATGCCACCCACCATACCGGCTGCAGTACCAATCCGATCAGGGAATTAAAAGTAACCGCCGCGCCAACGGTGAAACCGAGGCCAGCGATGAAGAACGGGTAACGGATCATCGAATAGATACCGCCGGTACGCCGCAGCAGGCGCGTGTAGGCGCTTTGCCGGGCGGGATCGAACAGGGCGCGCATGTACAGGCAGGCAGTCACCAGCTGCGCCAGGCTGAAGGCAAAGAACACCATCCCGACCACCAGGCGCCAGGCTCCCCACCCCAGGCGTTCGCCGTCCGTGGTGGGCATCACCAGCATCAGCTGCCCGCAGATGAACACGAGGATGCTCGCCAGGTCAAAATAATGGCGGTAGCGTCCGATGCGCAGGTTGGTGAACGCCACCCAGAAGAACAACCCCGCCAGGCTGAAAAACGCCCAGAAATACGGGTCGGTCAAAAAATTAATTGACAGGCGTTGATACCAGAACACAAACACTTCACGCAGCATAAAAACCTTTCCTTCCATTCCTTCACTTTATATACGAACCTGCCGCGCGGATGGTTGCAGCAGCCCGGGCTGCACCATTGCAGGCGGAATGGCGGGGAGACCGAATTTTTAACATTAAAAAACAACCCTCCCTGTTGCCACAGGTAGATGAAAATGTTATCATGTATAGAACATTATTTCTACTGCGAAGGAGAAAAACGAAAACAATGGAACAAATGATTGCCTACTGCGGATTGGTCTGCACCGACTGCCCCTCGCTGCTGGCGACGCAGGCCAATGATATCGAAGCCCTGAAAAAGGTCGCCCAGATGGCGATGACCGATTGGGGGATGCAAAATGTCACCTGGGAGATGGTGCGCTGCACCGGCTGCAAGGGTGATGGGGTACGCATCGGCTACTGTGCCGAGTGCAAAGTGCGCGCCTGCGCCAGCGAAAAGGGCGTGGACACCTGCGGCCACTGCGCCAAATTCGAAAGCTGCGAAACCATCCAGGGATTCATCGCCAACATCCCCGAAGCCAAAGAATTGCTGACCCAGATTCACCAGAGTTTGAATTAAGTAGTAACACATTCACCATGAACGTGGAGCAGATGGCACGCCTGAACGCCGTCAGCGACCGCGAATGGCTTTAACATTTTTCTTCACCCATTCGTGGTAAGAAAAGAAAAATATCCATTAAAAAAGAATCGAGTCCAGGATTGTTGGAAAACCCTGGACTCGATGGTTACTTCCTGGAGATGACGCAGCTTACGCAGCTTCTTTTTTCTTCTGCGGGGCGAATACCTCGAAGATCACGTTGAGGCCGATGCCGAGGATGGCGGCGAAAACGATGGCGGGGATGCCGTTGGGGAACAGGACGGGGATCGGGAAGGGGAAGGTGCCGTTGGGCAGGCCCATGTTGCCGCCGATGCCAGCCACCAGGATCACCGCACCGATTGCCAGGTTGCGCGGGCTGAACAGGTCAACCTTTTCACTCTGGATCAGCGCCACACCCTGCATGCCAATCACACCGAACAGGTAGATCGAGAGGCCGCCGGTGACGGCGGTGGGGATGGATTGCACCACACCCGCCAGCTTGCCGACGAAACCCAGCAGGATTGCGATCACACCAGCGGTGATCAGCACCGGCACGGAGTAGTTGCGGGTGATTGCCATCAGCGAGTTGTTCTCACCGTAGTTGGTGCCGGCGCAGCCGCCCAGCAAACCGTTGACAATATCATTGGCGCCATCGGCCACCAGGTTGAGGCCGATCAGGTCTTTGATCTTCATTTCCTTGCGGCCCATTTCCTTGGCAAGTTCGTCTATGTACAGGCTCATCTGGTACAGGTGGGCGGTCGATTCCGGGATGGTCGCGATCGCGATCAGGGCGATACTGAGGCCCATCCCCCACGCTTCGCCACTGCCGAAGGCCGGGAAGGTGAAGTTCGGAATGCGCAGCCAGTCGGCGTTGGCGACCACGCTGAAGTCTATCAAGTCGAAAGCTCCCGCGGCAATGTAGCCGACGATGGCGCCGAACAGGATCGGGAGCATCCCCAGCAAGCCTTTGCCACGCAGGAAGACCGAGAACAGGATCGTCGCGATCAGGGTGATGAAGGCCACACCCCAATGCTTGGAAGCGTCATTCAGCGCCACACCTGCCAGGGCAATACCGATCACAACCGCCATCGAGCCGGTGATGATGGGCGGCAGGGCGCGGTCGAGGGCTTTCTTGCCCAGTTTCTGCACCACCAGGCCGATGATGATGTTGAACACACCGGTCAGGATGATGCCAACCTGGACCAGGCGCACCACATTCGGGCAATAGGCATCGGTGCAATCCGCGCCGAGGGTGGCCATGGCGGTCATGATCACGGCCAGGTATGAGAAGCTGGAACCGTAGTACATGGGGATCTTGCGTTTGGCAACCAGCAGGGCGATGATCGTACCCAGGCCGGAGGCGAGCAGGGTGACACCGATGTCAAACTTGGTGAGGATCGCCACCAGCACGGTGGCAGGGAACATCGTCAGCACTTGCTGCAGCCCGAGGCTGAGCATGGCGCCGAAGGGTGGCTTGTCCTGGGGCAGGTAGCCGATCACTTTTTTGGTTTCAGACATCTTCAAATCTCTCCTTTACCTTTATACAATGTTGATTCGATTGTTCAACAACACACGATACCAGCCAGGCGGCCAGGCACAAAAAAAACTCCGCCGGGCTGAAAAGCCAATGACGGAGTTTTGTTCGACCAATACGGAAGTTTTTTGGGGGAATGCGGGAAATTGAAAGAGAAAACAGGAATGGGGGGATTGAAAAAAAGAAACACTGATTCCAATCCGCCGCGGGTTTTCATCCCTGGCCTCCTGTTGGTTTGCGTTTCTTCAATTTCCAGCCGTTCATCTTGTCTATACAAATCCCTTTTGTTGTATGCCCAAATTGCCGCAATTATAGCAAATCCACGAAAATTTGCAATAGGTCTGCGGCGGTTTGTGAATTTTTTAAGGTTAAATTACCCTCAACTCACCCGTTGCCTGTATCAGTATCCCGCACATCCCCCCGCACAGCATCTCTGCCTTCCTCCGAAAGCAGCATGGAAAGATAACGGGCCTGCTGACCTGCCCCCAGGCTTTCAGTTTCCAGCAGGCGATGTACCCACTCCAGCCCTGGCAGCACCAGCACCACGTAATTTCTCGCCGCCTGCTGGCTTCCACCGCTTTTCAGGGCTGCCGTCAGCCGCCGGTATTGGGCGTGGAAAATCTGCTGTTGCCCATGCCATTCCCCCAGGTACCGATACCTTGCGTAATACGCCCTGCCCCCTTTACGACCGCGCTGCATCACTGCCTCCAACCCATCCACCGGCACCAGGCGGCCTTCCCCCTCCAATTGATGGGTGTGCATCAGGTCATTGGCATTGGAAACCGTCCACGCCAGCCCCAGGCTGATCAGCGGGTTAAGGATCAGGCGGATTAGCGCCAGCAGTTCCGGGGTTTCGATCCAACCCGCCATCGGTTTACCAAACAATTCCGGCGGAATACTGCCACGCCATTCCAGCCACAGTCCCCCACCAAATAGCGCCAATGACAGCAGCATCAGCAGCACGCCGTTCCCCCGCGAGGGCAAACCCCGGTAGGTTTTCCCTGCCCGGTGCGTGCCCAACATAACCTGGGTCATCCAGAGTATGGAGAGTGGGGTGGTCAGCAATCCAGTAGTGTACATATCGGCTTCCGCCTTTCGGGTGATGATTCCTGTTCCGGTTAATCATACCCGAAAAAAAGCCGTATGCTGGAAAACACCCAACCCGGGATTGCATCCTGCGCAAACCCCGGGTTGGGCAGCAAAAATACCTGGCTATTCCACCGATATATTGGAGAAGGCCACCCACACCCCCACCTGGCACACCGGGCTGGTCAGGGTCATTTTCAATGTATCATATTCACTCGCCTTGAAATCCAACATGCCGGTGATATGAGTGGCATCGGCGTAATCCCACCAGATACTGCCTGAATCGGTGTAGTAAATGGTGTCGCGGTCGAAGAATTGAATTTGCGCGGTGGGCAGCGGCGTCTCCCAGGGGACAAAAGCACCCAGCTCCATAAAATTATGTTCCCGCCAGTCATCCGGCATGGGCACCACCACGCTGCCGCCGTCAAACAACAGGATCAACTGGTTGCTGTCCACGTCGAGCCAGCCATCGGTGCCATTGACAATCTGGTCTTCGCACCCGGTCAGCCCGAAGGACCACGGCGTCTCAGCATCGCCCGTGGGCTGCGGCTGGTCCAGCGGCTGGCCGTTACCGGCCGGCATGCCCACCAGTTCCACCGCGTCAATTTCGGTCCAATCATTGAAATAGCTCTGGTCAATATACACCCGCACCTTGTTGACCGCCAGCGGCTCCACCAGGTCGATCGTGATCGTCATCAGATCGGGGCAGTAATCGACTTCTTTCGGGGTGCCGGTCCAGGCGATATATTCCTCGCCGTCCACCGTGATGATATCCACTTCCACCACGGCTGAAGGGTTGTAGTTCTGGTAAATGTTGATCTCGGTCGGGTTGACCGGGGTGGTGTAAGTCAGTTCGATCCACGAGTAGGAGGTGGGCGAAAGAGCCGCCCAGGCATAGGTACTGTCACCGCATTCATCCACATCCGGTTCACCCACCGCCTGCACCGCTCCCCAGGCATTGTCGCCGTACTGGTCACTGGCCACCGCCGCCACAGCCCATTGGCGCATAATGGCAGATTCCACCGCCACCGGCGCCGCGGTCGGCAAGACCTGTTCCTGCAATGGTTCTTCCTCTGCCTCCTCCCAACTCTCCCCTTCACCCAGATCAAGCGCATCGGGGTCCGGTTCGAAGAATTTCACCGTGTCAAGGACGGAGTGATACAGCGGCTGCACCTCATCCCAATCGTCCGGCGGGGCAACCATCATGCAGATGAACTGGTGATAATCACCAATCATCACGATCACGATCCGCCCCACCACGTCTTTCCCTTCATATACCCCGGTAAAATCAAGCGCGACGCCATCTTCGCCGTCCACTTCAATCTCTTCCGGTTCTTCGTAGACATAATCAGGGGTGGAATCCTTAAGGTTACCGATCGCATCTTCAAAACTCAACTTTTCGGTGTTCAAACCACCAGTAAAGAGCATGCCGGGACCGCTTTGCACGTCGCCGCCGGGAGCGGTCATTTGCACAATGCCAAAGGCCTCTTCGGTATCATAGCCCGGAATTTGCTGAAAAGCGAATCCGCCGAAATCACTGCGGAATTCCTCGCCCAGGCTGACCTCATCCCCACCGCCAACGGCCTGCTCTCCATCTCCCTTGTTGAGGATGTTGTTCAACAAGCCACAGCTGCACGCCATGGAAAATGCCATCATCACCATTAAGAATCCGATCATCACACGTCTGGATTTCATCCGCCATTCCTCCTGTTCATCAGTTAATCAACCATTGCTACATTGATTATGCACCCATCCGTCAAGAATTCGTCAAAAACATATCCCATTTTTCCCATATCCAATGAAACAGCCATCGGTTCCATGCGCACACCCGACGAATACGAAATCACCTCCCCATTTTCCCGATTTTTCACTATAATACAGGTAGACCTGTATCAATAAAACAGTCGTACTCACCTTACACTGTATTGACAACAACCTGATCAAGGAGAATGCCGTATGGACTTTCATCCTTCCCGCGGCGAGGCGCAGCCTCGTGTCCGCCTGCCGATTGGCTTACCTCATGGTACTGACCCCGCTGAAAGCCTTATGCTACCCCTGCCTTCCAGTCAATCTCCGGGGGCCTGTCCGTTAAAAATGAGCACAGAATACCGCAGGCGTCGCACCCGTTTACCGATACATATGCCCGGAAAAACCGGGCAATAAACTCACCAGTGATTGTCGGTGAATTCATGTATAATTTCTACGTCATGCCGCGCCGGTCTACACCCCTGTCCAAGCAGCGGCGGCAACCCGGGCATAACCACCATTGACCATAAACTCACGCAAAAGAGGTGAAACCGATGCGAATTATTGTGCCGATCAAACAGGTGCCTGAGACCAGCAATGTCAAAATGGACCCTGAAACTGGAACCATGCTGCGTTCCGGCCTGGCCAGCATCATCAACCCCCTCGACCACTATGCGATCGAAACCGCACTGCGCCTGCGCGACCAGAACCAGGGCGGCGAGGTGATCGCCCTCACCATGGGTCCGCCCAATGCGGCGTTCGCCCTGCGTGAGGCACTGGCGATGGGGTGCGATGATGCCGTGCTGCTCAGCCACCGGCAATTTGCCGGGTCCGACACCTGGGCCACATCTTATGCACTGGTGCAAGCCATCCGCAAGATCGGCGACTTTGACCTGATCATTTGCGGTGAGCGCGCCACCGACGGCGACACCGGGCAGGTCGGTCCGGGGATTGCCTCCTTCCTTAACCTGCCGCTGGCTACCTATGTCAGCGCGGTATCCCTGATCCCATCCGGGCAGCTGCGCATTGAGCGCATGGTGGAGGACGGTGTTGAAATCCTGCGCACCCCCCTGCCGGCCGTGCTGACCGTGATCAAGGAGGTGGCCGCGCCGCGCTTTCCTACCCTGCGCCAGAAGCTGAATGCGGCCAGGGCAGAGATCACCACCTGGGGACCCGAAGAAATCGAGGCGGAACCGGCCAATCTCGGCCTCAACGGCTCCCCCACCCGCGTGGTCAAGATCGACCGCCCGCAGGTTACCCGCAAGGCGGACCTGGTGTACGCCCGTGCCCCGGAAGACTATGGTGAAGCCGCACGCCGCGTGGTGGAACTGCTTAAAGCGCGCAACCTGATCTAAGCGGAGGAGTGAATATGACTGAATGGAAAGATATCTGGACGCTGGCAGAGGTCAAACACGGCCACCTGCACAGTGTTTCGTACGAATTATTGGCATGGGGTCGCGGCCTGGCGAACGACCGCGGCTGCAAACTGTGTTCGGTGGTGCTGGCCGATACCCTTGGCGAAGGGGAACTGGAATCCCTCATCGCCCATGGCGCCGATGTGGTCTACCTCGTCCGCCATCCGCAGTTGGCGCATTTCATCGCCGAATCGCATGCGCGTGTGATCAAGCACCTGGTGCAAACCTACCACCCGGAGGTGTTTATCGCCGCTGCGACCACCACCGGTCGCACGGTGATGCCGTATGTTGCCATCCAGACCCATGCGGGTCTGACCGCCGACTGCACCGGGCTTTCGATCGATCCGGAAACCGGCAACCTGCACCAGACCCGCCCCGCCATCGGCGGCAACATCATGGCCACCATCAAAACGCCGGATGCGCGGCCGCAGATGTCGACCGTCCGCCCCAAGTCGGCGCGTCCGCTGCCAGCGGATGCCAGCCGCACCGGGGAGATCATCGAGGTCAACATCCCGGCTGACCTGTGTGCCGCGCGCATGACGCTGGAACGCTTCATCCCCGACCAGAGCGATGAACTGCCGATTGAGGATGCCGATATTGTAGTGTCCGGCGGCAAGGGGATGCAGAACAAGGAAAATTTCCTGATCCTCGAACAATTGGCGCATATCCTCGGCGGCACCGTGGGCAGCTCGCGCGCCGCGGTGGAGCAGGGCTGGCGTCCTTATCCCAAGCAAGTGGGACTTTCCGGCAAGACGATTGCCCCGCAGCTGTACATTGCCTGCGGTATTTCCGGCGCAGTACAGCACATCGTCGGCATGCAAACCGCCGAAACGATTATTGCCATCAACACCGATCCCGACGCGCAAATCTTCCAGGTGGCTGACCTGGGCGTGGTGGGTGACCTGTTCACGATGGTGCCCTTGATCACTGAACTGGTCCGCCAGGAAAAAGAAAGGAGTGCCCGATGAGCAGCCCTGACCATCACAGCAGCCGCTACCATATCACCACCAAACCCGCTCCGGCGCCATTTGATTATCCCATTACCTTCCGCAAGGATGAGATGGATGATTATGTCAAGTACGGCCACCAGGGACTCCCCAACGGCCGTTATGGCGGGGATCCACATTGGACTCCACAAATCATCACCCAGACCTGGTACCAGGCCGAAACCGGCAAAATTCCCATCTCTGGCGCCGGTTACGGCGGCGGATTCTCTGAAGCCGGTTTCGATGCCATCTGGCTCGATATGTCCGAGATTGTGCGCCCCACCCGCGACGGGATCCATGGGCGTGAGTACATTTCCACCACGGTCGACCTCGGCCCGCGTCCGCTGCGCCTGCATTTTTCGCAGGACGGCGAGCTGATTGACATCCCGCCCCACATGCTCACCCTGCCGGTCCCGGTCATTTTTGATACGATTCCGCTGGACATCCCCGGCCGCGCCATTCACCTGGCACGTGCCATGGCCGCCCACCAATTGGGCAATCTCGCCATGCTGCGCTTTGCCGACCTGGATGATGACCTGCTGCCGTATCTCGATGGCGTGGTACCACTGTTGGATACCGAGGACCAGTTTTATTGGAGCCTGATCCACCACAGCAGCCTGGTAGCGCTGGCCGCCCCCAACCAGGAACGCGCCCTGGAGTTCTACCGCCATGCCCGTCAGGCACTGCCGGATGCCACTCTCATTGTCCGCCTGCCGCTGAATCCCGCCAGCAAAGCCGCCGTGGATGCGCTGGTGCGCGAAGGATGCCCGATCGTGCACCTGGTGGCCGATGAAATGGCCCACGAACTGGATGGAGAGCGTTTCCTGACCGATGCCATCCGCGACATCCATGACCACCTGGTCGCAGAAAGTCTGCGCGACCAGATCTCGATCATCGTCAGCGGCGGGATTGCCAATGCAGAACACATGCCGAAATCGATCATCTGCGGCGCGGATGCTGTGGCGATCGATTTTGTGATCCTGATGGCGTTGGGCTGCGGTTTATGGGCAGATGTGCGCCACGGCTGCAAGGTGGAAGCGGGCGAATTTGATGCCGAATGGGGCGCGCAGCGCCTGGTCAATATCATCAGCGCCTGGCGTGATCAGCTGCTGGAAGCAATGGGCGCCATGGGTATCCGCGAGGTACGCCGTATGCGCGGCGAATTGGGCCGCGCCATGTTCTACAAAGAAGAAGAACTGCGTTTCCGACAACTCTTCAGCCGCCCGGATGACCTTGAGGTTCCCGTCCTGCCCGCGCTGGAAGCCAACGCCGGCGAGATCGAAGGCGACCTGCGCTGGACCACCCAACTGCTGCTGGCCACTGCTGAACAGGCCCGCACCGGCAAGCCGCCGGTTTCCGGGATGGAATACCGCCATGGACGTTCCAACGGTGGTTTTGACCGGATGCGCTTCCGCTTCGAACTCGAACAGGATATGAAACACTTTGCCTGGGATGACAACGCCGAACAGGAGGTTGACCTTTCCCTGGTGCTCAATCACCGCAAGGACGGACGGCCTGAACTGGAACTGCCCCAACCGTGGTACGGCGGCGGGATGTCATTTGGCTCGGTCAGCGTGAACACCATGCTGGCCCGCGTACAGGCGGCGAAGGAATTCCATTCTTTCATCTCCACCGGTGAAGGCGGCTACCCGCCCGACCTGATCCCGTTTGCTGAGCATTTGATCACCCAGGTGGCCACCGGCCTGTTTGGTGTGCGTGAAGAAACCCTGCAGCGCGCCCCGATCATCGAATTCAAATATGCCCAGGGTGCCAAACCCGGGTTGGGCGGACACCTGCTGGGCAGCAAATCGACCGAAGCGGTGGCGAAAATGCGCCAGGCGGTGCGCGGGTTCAGCCTGTTCTCGCCTTTCCCCTTCCACAGCGTATACTCGGTGGAAGACCACAAGAAACATGTCGACTGGGTGAAAACGGTCAATCCGCGCGCGCTGGTCTCGGTCAAGGTTTCCACCCCGACCGATGTCGATATGGTCGCGGTTGGTTCGTATTACGCCGGTGCCAATATCCTGCATATTGACGGTTCTTACGGCGGCACCGGCGCCGCGCCGGAAATTGCCAAGAAGAACATCGCCCTGCCGATTGAGTATGCCATCAGCCGGGTACACCATTTCCTGATCAACGAAGGCATCCGCGACGAGATCGTCATCATGGCATCCGGCGGGGTGCGCAGCGCCTTTGATATTGCCAAGGCGATTGCCCTGGGCGCGGACGGCGTTGTGGTCGGTACCGCAGACCTGGTGGCGATCGGCTGCGTGCGCCTGGGCTGCTGCGAAAAAGACAAGGGCTGTCCCTTCGGCATCACCACCACCGACCCGGAGATGTCCAAACTGGTTGACCCGGTGGCCAGCACTGAGCGCGTCAAGAATATGTACCGCTCCTGGCGCTTCCAACTGGCCAACATCGTCAAAGTGCTGGGATTGAAATCCATCCGCGAACTGCGCGGCCGGACGGACCTGCTGGTGTATCTCGACAAGGAAGGCGATACCGTGACAACGGAGGTGAACCATGGCTGAACTGGATCAATTGCAGCGTATCATCGCATCCCGCGCGGACCTCGTGCGTGAAGCCCACCTGCATCCGGCCCTGACCCGTGAGGAAGCCGCTGAAGGCGGCTGCGGGGTGGTCGGCATGACCGCCTCCTTCCCGGTGGTGGGGAAACACTTCTTCCAGGCGGCTGAACAGATGCACAACCGCGGCAACGGCAAAGGCGGCGGGATCGCCGCAGCGGGGTTGAACCCGGTCCAGATGCGCGTTTCGCCGGAAGTGCTGCGCGATGCCACCCTGCTGCAGGTGGCGTATATCGATCCCGATAGCCGCGCCGAAGTGGAGCAAAGCTGCATCTTCCCGGCCTACGATGTTTTGCAAAGTTATGAGATCGAGACCGTGGCGGACTTCCACGAAGTTCCCGGGCTGGAACTGCGCCCACCGGACGTGGTGCGCTATTTTGTGCGCGCCAAAGCAGACGCCCTCGCGGACTTTGCCCGTACCGCCAACCTGGCGGACCTGCTGCCGCGGGAGTTGGAAGACGAATACGTATTCCGCAACACTTTTAAGCTCAACACCCAGTTCTACGCCTCACTGGGCAAACAGCGTGCTTTCGTCCTCTCTCATGGGCGTGACCTGTTGGTATTCAAGATCGTCGGCTACGCCGAAGAAGCCGCCCGGTATTACAAACTGGAAGAGATGGAAGCCCATGTGTGGATCGCCCACCAGCGTTACCCCACCAAGGGGCGTGTATGGCATCCCGGCGGGGCACACCCCTTCATCGGGCTGAACGAAGCCCTGGTGCACAACGGCGACTTTGCCAACTACCACGCGGTATCCTCCTACCTGCGCCAGCGCAACATCACCCCCCTCTTCCTCACCGATACCGAAATCTCCGTACAGCTGTTTGACCTGCTGGACCGCGGCTATCATTACCCGCTGGAAGCTGTGATCGAAGCTTTGGCACCCACCACCGAACGTGACTACGCCCGGCTGCCGCAGAAAAAACAGCAGATGTACCGCGCCATCCAATCCACCCATATCCATGCCTCCCCGGATGGACCATGGTTCTTCATCATCGCCCGCAGCCAGCCGGAAAAGGACCTGTGCCAGCTGCTGGGTATCACCGATACCTCGATGCTGCGCCCGCAAGTATTTGCCCTGGTGGACGCGGAAGCCGACGGCAAACGCTACCAGGTGGGCTTGATTGCTTCGGAAAAGCAGGCAATTGACGCCACCCTGCACAGCCTGCATGCTGAAAATCCGGCGATCTGCCCGGTGGCAGACCGCTACTGGAATGCACGCGGTGGATCGTATACCGATGGTGGTTCCTTCTCCTTCGCCGTCAAGAAATCCAGCCCCGATGCGCCCTACGGCAGCATCCGCGAACTGGTGTGCACCAACAAGTTTGGCCAGGTGATCACCACCGCTGGTGACCAGCACCACCGCCCGTCCCAGGCGCGAGCATCACAGGCTGATCTTTCCCCCATTGCCGGTGAGATCCTCAGGCAGATATTTGACGCCACCCGCCCGTTGGATAATGATTTTGAAAAAGTGGTGGATCCGGTCTTCCCGCGCATCGTGGCCTGGCTCAAGGATGCATCGTTTGGTGAAATCCAGGCGGTTATTGACCACTGGGTGCAGCAAGCCGTGAGCGGCGTGCGTGATACCGTGATGGTTCTGGCTCTGTTAAGCCGCATCCGCGACCGCATCTATGATCCCGGCAGCAAGCGCCGCGCGGGGCTCCTCGCCATGCTCGATGACGCGATTGTGCGGCTGCTGGACGCAGTCCCGTTGTTCGATCCTGCCAGGCCCTTGTTTGCCGCACGCTTCACCTGGGAAACCCGCCATGCCCTCCAGCCGCCCGTCATCCGCGGTGCCACCCTGGTCCTGGATCTGGACGGCTTCCCCGCCGAAGGCGACGAAGGCCCCGGTATTTTCCTGGCAGAAGCCTCACGCAAGGGCTGGCATCACCTGGTTTCGTACAACTGGCGCGGGCAGCGCTTCCTGGGATGCAACCTGGGTCCGGTCAAGGAACGCCTGCGCTTTGATGCCTACGGCTCCCCCGGCGATTACCTCGCCAGCGGACTCGACGGTGACAATATCAGCATCTATGTCCACAACAACGCCCAGGACCAGCTGGCGCAGATTTACAACCACGGCACGCTCGTGGTACATGGCGACGTGGGGCAGACCTTCATGTACGGCGCCAAGGGCGGGAAGGCTTTCATCCGCGGCAATGCCGCCGGCCGCCCCTTGATCAACGCCGTAGGCTTCCCACGCGTGGTGATCAACGGCACCTGCCTCGATTACCTGGCGGAATCCTTCATGGCCGGCGACCCGCTCAACGGCGGCGGTTTCGTGATTTTGAACGGGGTGGAATTTGACGCCCATGGGAAGATGGTCGACCTGCCGGAACCCTACCCGGGCGGCAACCTGTTCTCCCTCGCCTCCGGCGGCGCCATCTACATCCGCGACCCGCATTTCCTGGTGGAAGAAGACCAGCTCAATGGCGGTCATTTCTCCATCCTCGCGGACGAGGATTGGGACCTGATCCTGCCCTACCTGAAGGAAAATGAACGCCATTTCGGCATCAAGGTCGAAGACCTGCTGACTGTTGATGGGGTCAAACGCGACCCTTATGAGGTCTACCGCAAGGTAGGCGCAGTACGGCTGGGCGCGTTGGCTTAATTGTGAATTCGTTTGCATAAAAAAATCCGGGGTTCTTCTTAAGACCCCGGATTTTTCGTTCATCCCTTACGCCGCACTTTTCCGGGCATTGATCTCCCGCACTGGCCGGCCTTCGATATAGCCGCGGTACCCCATCGGCGGCAGTTGGAAGCGCGGGGCATCTGCATCCGCCCACTCGTAGCCATAGATTTCGGGATTGAAATCCTTAATCTGCTTCCAAAATTCCTCGATTGCCTCGACGAAATGCTCATCATCATAAGGTTGCCCCTGGAAGATGAGCATTTTGCACGGCGGCAGTTCGATCAGATCGTATCCTGCGGGGATTTCACCGGCATAGTCCAGCGGCACTTCCACGCCCTGGGTGTAGGTCGAAGTGCCAGCCGGTGTCAAATTCTCCGGCATCCACATCCCGATCGACTCATACAGCGCCTCCTTGATGCTGCTGAGTACACCGTAGACATCACAGCCAACTTCCTCGCAGTATTTCCAGTAATCTTCGGCAGTCTGGGCGCGTTTCAGGATCAATTTCCGCGCCGGGCGTTCCACGATCTGGACAAATATCACTTTGGCAGTTTCACTCATCGTTTTTTCGTCTCCTTGCTTTTCCAGCATATGGGCATAACCGCGGATATCGGAGGGCATGAACAGCGAGATTGGTTTGGGGTTCCGGGCGTATTGTTTGGGCGTCAGTCCGAATTCCTTCGCGAAGGCACGCGTGAATCCCTCGTGGGAGTCAAAGACGAAATCGAACGCCACATCCACTACCCGTACCGCCTCATCCCGCAGCTTGATGGCCGACCTGGAAAGCCGGAGGCGTCGGATATAGTCGAATGGGGTTTTGCCGGTATATTCCTTAAAAATGCGCGCGGAATGGTACGGCGAGTACCCGGCTGCCTTCGCCAGCATTGACAGGGTGATCGGCTCCTGGATATGGTCGGCGATGCAGTTTTGCATTCGTTGAACGGCTTCCACATGTTCGCGGTTATTCACCATCTTCACCTCATGATTGAGTATACCCATCCGGCCGGTTTCTTTCTTGACCTGCGTTGCGAAGTTGGAGAAAACAATCGAATCCCTGTGTTAGCCTGCACCACTCCCGCGCCACGCTGCCAGGTCAATCTCCGCCAGCGTATCCACTACCAGGTTGGCCAGGGTCAGCCGTTCACGCGGGTTGGTGGTGGTGACCGCCAGCACCCGCATCCCCCCGGCTGCGCCAGCCGCCACGCCGGCGGTGGCATCTTCCACCACCAGGCAATCCTGCGGAGACACACTGAGGGCTTCAGCCGCCGCCAGGAATACGGCCGGATCCGGTTTGGAGGGCATATCCTGTGCCGAGATGTACACATCAAGGTAATCATCCAGGTGCAGTTCTTGCCGGAACGCCACAATATTGTCCCGCGGCGCCGAAGAGGCGATTGCCTGCGGCACGCCCCATTGTTTCAGCGTACGCAGCCATTCTTCCACCCCCGGCAGGAAGGTGATATTGCCCACGATCATCTCGCGGAAAATACGCTCTTTTTCCCCGGCAATTTGTTCCACCTCATCCGGGGTTGGTTCTCGTTCCAGCAGCAGTGTTAATACCCCGAAATTGTTCATGCCAAAAGTGCGCACAAAAAATTCTTCGGAAAATGAGTATTGTGGAAATTCGGCAAAAGCCTGCTTCCAGGAAGCATAATGCAGATGGCCGTTGTCACAGATCACCCCGTCCATGTCCCACAACACTGCTTTGGGAAAAGGGATGCCCGCCGCCAGGAACGGATTCAGTGTGTTTGATAGCATGGTTGCCTGGCTCCTTGAACCGGCTACGGATGGTTGCCGCAGTCCGGTCGTCAATTAATGCTCCAGTGTGATATGCGTTCCGCAGAACCCGCACTTTCCTTTGTTGGTACTGAGCCATGCCACATCCCGTGCCGCCAGCGGCGCGCCGCAGGCCGGGCAGGCATCCGGCAGGCGGTCCGGGTCTTCGGCGGGCTGCGGCGGGATCGGTTCCGGTTCCGGGTCGATCCGCTGCATGCGGTCATTCAACCCATCACCCTCATCAACATCGATCGGTTCCAGCGGCTCAAGCGCATCGGGCAGTTCCGCCGGGTTGCTCCCGCCGCCAGTTTTTGAGATGAACAGCTTGACCACCAGTTCGGCGATCATCGAAAGTACCACCAGGATCAGGATTTCCGGAAAGAGCGTTCCGCGCATGAATAAAATCGCCAGGCCGCCGATCCAGATGATCGAGCGTACGGTGGAGGTAATGCTTTTTTCCTGGTTCCAGTTGCTCATCGTGTTCTCCTGTGGTTTGCTTCCAATGGTATGGCTGACAACGATGATTGTATCATGCTCTCACACAGCTGGTCAGCGGAACAACTCATCCACCAGCGGCCAGATCGCTTCCCAGTTGGGCAGCAGCACATTCGCGCCATCCGCGGTGATATAGGGCGTCACCTGTTCACGGGTAAGGGTGGTGGTGGTGAGTTTATCAGGATAAGAGCGCAGCATCGTGACACCGATCCGCGGCCACTGCCACATCGGAATATCGGTATCCACCAGGTCGAGGGCTGTGCCGATGATCACCGGCATGCGCAGCCAGCTGCCCGGGCTTAACAGGCGCTTGATGACCGCCCCCAGGAACACCTGGGCCTGTTTCATGCGGTAAAAATCATCCGTTCCCGCGCGGTCGCGCACGAATTTAAGAGCTTCGGTGCCGTCCAGTTTGTGGCTGCCGGCCTCCAACCCACCCATCGGCTCACTCAATTCCAGCGTGATCCCGCCCATCGCGTCCACCAGGCGCGGGAATTCTTCCAGCTTCACCCGCACATAATGCTGCGGCTTAATCCCGAAGTTGCTTTCCACGGTCTGCATCGCAGCCTCCGGTCCGGTACCGGGGGCATTCACTTCGGCAAAATAATGCGCAGTATTGATGCGATTCTCACCGTAACCGGGAATTCCCACCCACAGGTCGCGCGGGATGGAAAGCATGCGCACCTCGCCGGAGATCGGGCGCGTCTGCATCAGGATGATGGTATCCGAGCGGGAGTACCACGTATCTTCTTCCAGTGCGCGGTCCAACCCGAGGATCAGGATATTGCTGCGTCCCGCCACAAACAGGTAGATTCCCAAGAAACCGCACACAAAGATCACCAGCAGCAGGAATGATAACACCTTGAAAGGGCTGGGGCGGCGCTGGATGCGCTGGCTGTGTTTCCGGGTCCGCAGGCGTTCAGCACGGGTGGAAACGGGCTGCTGGGCGGCGCGCTGGCGTTCCTGTTCTGCGCGCCAATCTTCCAGCGACAGCGGGATCAACGGCTGCTCTTCACGCGGCGGCTGCGCCCATTTGGGGCGTTCCAGCGGCTCAACACGGGGTTGGGCTGCGATGCGCGGCGGGTTACTGCTTCCATCCGGGCGGCGTTCACCCATCGGGTGTGCCATGGACAAATTCGGATGGTCCAGTTCTTCCTCACGGCGCAGTTCCAGGCGACGTTTGGGGGTTTGTTTCGCGTTCATGCCAGTCGATTCCTTCCAGATCGTAATGCTATTTTCCGTCCATCATTAAACGACATACAGCAAGATTTGTTCCTGATATTCGAATACCCTAGCGTTTGCTGCTGACAGTGGCAGCCGGAACTTCGTCTTCGTCGAACGGCATCACGTGGATGGCGGCGGCAGTGAGGGCGTGCATGGCAGTATCCAGTTGCTGCTGCCGGATCAGCAGGTAATCGGTATCGAAGGTCGAAAGGGCGAAGATGGACACGCCCGCCCGTGCCAGAATGCTGGAGAGTCCGGCCAGGATACCGGTTAATGCGAAGTCGAGTGTGCCTGCCACGCGCAGCATGCGCCAGCCGCTCTCCACCTGCGCGTTCATCGGCACAGCGTTGTCTACCGCCATCACCAGCGATACCTCGTCCAGTGTGCGGGTTAAAGACCAGAAACCCTCGGCGGGGAGCCAGATGTTCGCCCCGGCACTTTCCACGGGCAGCCGGCAGATGATATATTCTTCCGGCATCAGGATCATTTCCAGCTTGCTCATGGGAATTAGGATACCATAAATCAAGTATTTCACCACCCACAAAAGGTGCAGGTCTTTTTACCGGTTGGTACTTTTGACAATAGGACAAACCTGTTCATGCCATTTGCAGTACAATTCGGAACGATCAACTGCTGTCCACGTTGGTACACCCGCATGTTGAAATACAATCCTGGCTGCTGTTGGGTCGGCCACCGGTAACACGCCGTCCCGGAACAGTGGCCAGGGAATGGAATAATGGAGATCACGCTATGCCCTATCATATCCGCCCCTTTACTGCACGGGATGCCGCCTTCATCACACAGCTGGTTGCCCGATTTTCAGACTTTGACCTCCCCCCGTGGCGAGAAAAAACGGATGTTGACCGAACCAACAATCGTGCATTGCAGCAAGCCATGGAAAACCAGGAAGAAGGTTCAGTGATCCTGGTTGCGGAGGAGGACGAAGCCGGCCCGGTCGGGTTCATCCACCTGCAAACCGAAACCGATTATTTCAGCGGCAAACAACAGGGTTATATCTCTGATGTCGCTGTGAGCAGGGGCCATGAGGGTAAAGGCATCGGGCGCATGCTGATGCTGGCGGCGGAAAACTGGGCGCAGGAAATGGGCTATGAGATACTCACATTGTATGTATTTGCAGGAAATATCCGCGCCCGGCAGATGTACGAACGTTTGGGTTTTCAGCCGGATTTGCTCAAGTATGCCAAACCCATTCAACACCCTGACACTGGCAATGACCAGGAGAAATGAGAAGGCAGGCTAGAATGAACCAATCAATGTTTGGACAATTTCCCCACCTGGAATCGCAATCGCTCATCTTGCGAAAAATCGACCCGTCGGATATTGACGCGATCTTTGCCATTTATTCCAATCAGCGCATTTTCGAATATGCCGGTATCCTGGTGAAAAAGAACCGGGATACCGTGCTGAAATCGATCAGCCATTTTGAGCGTGATTTCAACAAGCGCACACGCATCAAATGGGGCATCGCACGCAGGGAGCAACCGGCAACCGTGATTGGAATCATCGAGGCCACCGGTTTTAACCAACCAATCAACCAGGTGACCATCGGTTACTTCCTCCATCCGGATTACTGGCACCAGGGGTATGCCACCGAAGCGGTCCGCATCCTGTGTACCTTCCTGGTTGAAGATGCCGGCTTC
This sequence comes from Anaerolineae bacterium, assembly GCA_013314735.1. Classification (GTDB taxonomy): domain Bacteria; phylum Chloroflexota; class Anaerolineae; order Anaerolineales; family Anaerolineaceae; genus SpSt-1165. The sequence continues at coordinate 902,259 of JABUFD010000002.1, read as the reverse complement.
AACCGGATCGAAGCCGAGGTGATGCCTGCCAATCTCTATTCCAAAAAAGTGCTGCTGAAAAATGGTTTTGTCCTGGAAGGTGTCCTGCGCCAGGGAAGGTTATGGCCCGGAAAAGGCATCATCGACCTGGAAATCTACAGCCTGCTGGCACAGGACTGGCACAGGATGAAAAATGAATGAAGCGCATTTTTCATCCTGCCATCATGATACAATAGCCCTGATACCAACACCCAGAACAGGAGAATCGCATGGTCCATATTGCTGACAAAGCCGCCCCGGAAGAGATTGCCCATTATACGGCATACCGCACCCGCACCCCACTCGCGGTTGATGGGAAGTTGTCTGAAGCCGTGTGGCACAAAGTACCACGCTCACCACGCTTTGTAGATGTCGTTGGCGGCACACCCGCCATCTACGATACCCGCTCCGCCGTGCTGTGGGACGATGCCAACCTGTATATCGCTTTCTGGATGGAAGAACCTTATGTGCAGGCCGACATCACCGAGCGTGACCAGCTGATCTTTCTCGAAAATGATGCCGAGGTCTTCATCGACGGCGGCGACTGTTATTATGAATTTGAGTTGAATGCCCGTGGCACATTGTACGAGGTGTTCTTCATCTGGAAAGACGCCTACACCAAAGGCAGCCGCTTTGACACCCCGGAATTTGATGTGCACAACCGCAAAGCACTCACCTTCGGCGGCAACCATGACCGCACTGATGAATACTTCTGGCGCGGCACCCACCCGCGCGGGGTGCGCTGGGCGTTCCTCGATTACGACATGCCCGGTGTGCAGGTGGGGGTACACATTGACGGCAAACTCAATGACAACACCGAACCGGACAAAGGCTGGCAGGTATGCCTGGCCTTCCCCTGGGAAAGCCTGCGCATTCTCGCCAACGGGCGCCCGATCCCACCGCAGGAAGGCGATACCTGGCGCATCTTTTTCGGACGCTATGAGAAATTCCATATGAACGGTGAAATCGCCTACGCCGGCTGGTCATGGAACCGGATCGGTACAGCAGACAACCACCTGCCGGAATGCTATACCCAGGTTCATTTCAGTGAACAGCTGGTGGAAGACCTGCCGTAACCGACATTCTGCGGTAAAAATTTTCAAATGAACACCCCGCTCCAACCTCATCCGCAGGCTGGACTATAATCGAACCATGCCTGTCATCACCGTGTTTGAACCGCTCACCGGCCGTACCCGGCAGGTGCGGCATGATTCCAACCGCATCCTTTCCATCACGGATGCCGTCCCTGCCGCGGCGCAAACAGCCATCTATGCCTTTCCCGGCTTTTGCGATATGCAGGTTAATGGTGCATATGGAATAGATATCAACGCCCCGCACCTGACCACCGAACACGTGCACCGCCTGTGCGAACTGTTGCTGGCAGAAGGCGTGACTGCCTGGCTGCCGACCGTGATCACCGCCTCCAACGAAGCCATCCTCCACCAGCTGGCAGTTGTACGCCGCGCCTGTGAAAGCGACCCGCTGTGCGCCGCTTGCATCCCCGGCATCCACCTGGAGGGGCCCTTCCTTTCTCCACAGGAAGGTGCGCGCGGTGCGCACCCGGCCGAATATATCCGCCCACCGGATTGGGAACAGTTCCAGCATTTCCAGGCCGCTGCCGGGGGGCGCATCCGCCTCGTAACCCTTGCCCCTGAAGTGGAAGGCGGGTTGGACTTCATCACACGCCTGCACACAGCAGGGATCATACCCGCCATCGGGCACAGCCTGGCAGATTCCGCCACCATCCATGCCGCGGTTAACGCTGGCGCACGCTTTTCGACCCACCTCGGAAACGGCCTGCCTGCTCTCCTGCCACGCCATGCCAACCCGCTGTTGGCGCAGCTGGTTCAGGACAACCTCAGCGCCGGCGTGATCTTCGACGGCCATCACCTGCCGTCTGACCTGCGCATCCTGCTGCTGCGCGCCAAGGGGATGGAACACCTGGTGATGGTCAGCGATGCCACCCGCCTGGCAGGCATGCCGCCCGGCATCTATGAAGAAGCGGTCGGCGGAACAGTGGAACTGCATCCCAACGGGCGCCTTTCCCTCTACGGCACGCCCTACCTGGCCGGCGCCGCCCAGACTTTGAAGCAAAACGTGGAACGCACCCTGCGCGAAGACGCGCTCCCACTGCCGCAAGTGCTGCGCATGGCCAGTGAAAACCCGCGCCGTTTACTCGGCCTGCCGGAGGAGAGCCTGGTGCTTTTCACGCTCGACCCCGGATCCGGTGCCGTTACCATACAACTGACTGCCCTTGCCGGGCAGATGATTCCCATCGAGCCTCAACCAGGAGAACAAACATGAACGACACCAACCTGCGCATCTATGACCAGCTGCATGTGGAAATCCATCCCACCAACCAGGCGATGGGCGAAGCCGCGGCCTTATACCTGGTCGAAACCATCCAGGCCCTGCACCAGCACCGGGAAACCGCCAACCTGATCTTTGCCACCGGTAATTCCATGCTTCATTTTTATGCCGGCATCTGCCGCCACCACCCCAAGGTGGATTGGCAGCGCGTGCGCATTTTCCACATGGATGAGTACGTGGGAATGCGCGCCGATCATCCCGCCAGCTTCCGCCGTTACCTGCACGAAAAAGTGATCGACCGGCTACACCCCCAGGCTTTTTTCGAGGTGCGAGGTGATACCCCTGATGCGGTTGAGGAATGTAAGCGCTACGCGGACCTGCTGGCACGCTACCCGGCCGATGTGTGCTGCCTGGGCATCGGGGAAAACGGGCATCTAGCCTTCAATGACCCGCCCTATGCCGATTTTGATGACCCGCAAACCGTGAAGATTGTAAAGCTGGCAGAAAAAAGCCGCCGGCAGCAGGTGGGGGAAGGCCATTTCGCCAGCCTGGCAGAAGTGCCCGTGGAAGCGATCACCCTTACCATCCCTGCCCTGCTCGCGCCTCCGTGCGTGATCGGGATCGTGCCCGAAGCGCGCAAGGCCGAGGCGGTGAAAGCCGCCCTGTTGGGGCCGATCACGGAAGACTGCCCGGCATCGATCCTGCGCCAGGCCTCGCAGGCACGCCTGTTCCTGGATGAGGAATCTGCTTCGTTTTTGTAGCCAACCAGGGGCGCACCCATCAGACAACGCAATGACGGGTCGCAGGCGGCGATCGCCTGGGTTCAATCTTATAAAAGGTTCTCGATCTCTCCGGCAATCTCTTCCGGGGTGACTTGCGGCTCAAAGCGCTGCAATGGAGTGCCATCCTTGTCCACCAGGAATTTGGTGAAATTCCACCCGATGGCCTTGCCATCAGGGCCTTTCAGGTGGTCTTTGAGGAATTGGATCACCGGATGGGTACCCTTGCCGTTGACCTCGATCTTGGCAAACATCGGAAAGCTGACGCCGTAATTCAACTGGCAAAATTCTGCAATCTCCGCCTCGCTGCCTGGCTCCTGGTGCCCGAACTGGTCACAGGGAAACCCCAGCACCACAAAGCCGCGCCGTCCAAAACGCTCAAACAGGGTCTGCAGGCCGGCGTACTGCGGGGTGAAACCGCACTTGCTGGCTGTGTTCACCACCAGTACCACTTTGCCCTTGTAAGCCGCCATGGATTGCTGTTTTCCGTCAATGGTCACGGCGCTGAAATCATAAAATGCAGGTTCTGTCATTCTGTGCTCCTTAATGGGTATGAATTGATTATGCCAGATCGGTAGTAGAAGCGCAATAGAAACCGGTGCAATCCCGATTCATTCCCCGGCGTCAAGCGTCTCCACCTGGTACTCACTGCCGGGTGAGACACAAAATTGTTTGGAACCCAGCCGGAAGGTTTCAGAGAGTACCTTCCAATCGCCCGAAGGCATGCGAAAGATCAGGCTGTAACAACCCGCGGGTACATCGGCAAAGGTGTAGTAGCCCTCAGCGTCGGTGGTGGCTGAAAGCACCAGGGCCTGCCCCGAACAGGGGGTTGCGCCGGTGTAAAACATACCCAGGTATTCGACACAGATTTCAACCCTGGCTTGTGCCAGACCGGCATCATTGAGCAGCAGTCGCCCGCTGATGCTGCCGTTTTCTTTTTCCTCAGCCTCGGGCAGGGCAGGACCTTCACCCCAGACCTGGATATACTCGATCCGGTTGGTTTGCAGCCCGGAGGTATTCATGTGGTAGACCGACCATTTACTGCCGGAAAGCACTGCCAGCCCCCAGGTGGTACCCACCCATAAGCGCTCCTGCCCATCCATCGCCAGCGCTCGCACATTTTTCGAGGTTTTTCCGGCGGCAATGGAATAGGGCACCCAACTGCCTTGCTGATAGAGGTACAACCCATTGCTGGTGCCGATCCATACCTGATCCTGCTCATCGATCAACAGGTCATTGATGGTGTGGGAATTTGAAAATGAAATTCGGAGCCACTGTTCACCGTCATACCGCAGCAAACCGCTGCTGTGGGCTGCCCAGGGCTGGTTTGATGAATCGAGGGCGATATCGACAAAAGTATATTCCTTATCGAGCGGGTCGCCTTCTTTGAATACCTGCCAGACATTGTTTTCAAGCCGGGCAATGCTGTGGTCGGTCACCACCCAAAGGCAGCCAGACGGATCAACGGCGGCCTGGATGGCACCCTTGTAGTTATTCTCACCGGCTTGAATAGCGCTGACCGGCAAATCCTGCCAGCCGGCCGCTGTATATCGGCTGAGACCTGTGGAACCCAGCACCCACACGGAGAGATCTTTTCCGCAAGTCAGGGCCTGCACACTGCCTACATCGCCCATGCCGAGGGTATGCCACTGTCCCTGCTGCCACTGCCATACCTCATTATACGAAGACAGCAATAAACTTTGGTCAGGGCAAACCGCGGCAGAATATATGGAAGTATATGCCCCGATCGGGGTATAGCCTGTGTTCCAGCCGCTGTCGCTCAGGCAGGAGATGCCGAATTCCCGAGAACTGAAACAGGCCCCATTGACGGCGACGGGCAAAAAGGGCGAAATGGGTGTGGCGCTTGGGGCGGGAGTGACCGTTGGAGGGGTGCTGGTGTCTTTGATGATGAGGGTATTGACGCGGCTGGGTTCCATTGTCACTGTTGGAACAGAAGCCAGGCTGTTAGTATCCTGGCATTGCGCAAGCAGGTACCCCAGCAACGTCAGCGCGCCGAGAATGGCCAGGATGACCCCGCAGCTGATCGCAGCGGCATCACCGGGGGCATTGGCAAGCGATTGAGACTGCACCAGGTGCCCATTCAACATACGAAATTGTTGGGCGAAAGCAGAATTGCCCAGGGTAACATCAAAACTTCCGGATGACCTGAACATGGTTGGGGGCTGATAGTTGGAAAGGGTGGCTGCCTTGCGGATCAGCCGGTCAGCCTCGCGGAATGGTTTTGGCTGCCTGGCGCGCATGATATAGGGAAAGAAATAAGCGGTCAGGAAACTAAGTGCTGCCAGGATGATGAAGATGGCATTGCCTTTTTCCACAAAGATACCTGTGAAACCAAAAACAAGCACGAGTACGAACATCCAGCAGCCGATCGTTCGATATTGGCTGCTTTGATGGTGGACCGCGGCACAGGCATCACATAATGGAAATTCCAGCCGAACGCTTTGCTGTAATTTACCCATGCGGGAACTATGGCTGGCCTCGGCGCGCATGGTATGCACCCCGGCCGGATGTCCGCAAGCCGCACAGATACCGGGCATGGCATAATTTTGCACCAGGAACATGCGTAACCGCTGGCATTTGCCCGTATCATTCTGGGAAGCCGCAGGCATGGCTGACGGCAGCTCGGGCGGAGGCGGAAGGGGCTCCGGGGCTGGTTTTGGTTGTTCGATCCATTGGCTTTCGACCACGAGGTCGATCAGCGGCTCAGCGCAGGTCAGGCAGTGCCCGTTGCTGTCAGCATTTTTGATACCGTGGCAATGGCTGCAATAGCCATGACGGTTCACTTCGAACCTGGCACCGCAAAAGCGGCAGACCTGTGCCTCGCTGAGAATTTCTTCCGCGCATAAAGGACATTTTTTATGTTCTGCTTCCATCTGGCATCCATTTCTGCTTTACGGCAGCTAGAAAACCAGTGTGTAAAACCACCCTGCGCACCGGGTTGAAAAGCATCGATGATCTTTCACGCGAAAACATCATCCTGAATATTTTGCTTAAGGTAGCATGGCGGATGATTCAGAATTTTTACGGCGATGGGGCTGTGTTGGTGATTTCTCCGTCTCTCCCCTCTATTATAGCAAGTGCCCGGGCAGAAAACAATCAGGCAGATGCCGAGGGCGTCCCTGAGTGGAGTCGAGGGAGGCGGCGCTTAGCCGATGTCCTCCAGCATCAACCTTGCTGCATCCCGGCCCCATTCCACGGCAAAATTGGTGCCGCGGTCCCAGGGGTAAATATGGCTCATGCTGACAAAGTACAGCCCTTCCACCCCGCTGCGGATGGGGGGGATATTTTGGGAATGGTTCACTTCCGGCACGGGTTGGGCATAGCTGGTTTTGTTCAGCCAGCTTTTCTTCACCCACGCCGGTGAAAAATCCGGGTTGATGCGCTTAAGGCTGGGCAGGAAGCGTTCCAGCAGTTCCTCTTTGCTCAGCGAAAAATATTCATGGCCGGCATCGAGGTAATCGCCCAGGTACAGAATATGGTCACCGCCGAAATGTTCCGGGGGCAGAAAGTTGGTATGCTCCACCGCCGCCAGGAATGGGAAACCCGCGCTTTTGGGCAGGTTGAACCAGTAGTAACCTTCCGTAGAAAGCTGATGCTTGAGGGACAGGATCAACACCACCGCTCCCATATGCTTCAATTTCAGCAGGTTCCCCAGCGCGCCATCCGGCAGGTCCGGTACCATCTTCGCAAACAATTGCGGGGAAACCGTTGCCAGCACGCGTCCGGCATGTTGTTCTTCACCGTTCACCCGCAGGAGAAAGCCGTCACCTTCCTTGCGAATCTGCTCCACACGGGCATTCATCTGGAACTGCACCCCCATCTGCGCCAGGTGCGCGGCCAGGTCGTCGCTGAACACCTGGAACCCCCCGGCATAGGTGCCCAGTCGGGTGGAGCGCGCCTTGACGCGCGCCCAGAACCACGAAAGCGGCACTTGTTTGGCATGCGGTCCGAACTTACCCTCCAGCATTGGCTCAAAGGAGATGGCATACACGCGTTTGCCGTATGCCTTGCGCAGCCATGCATCGGCCCGGTAACGTTCCAGAGACTGCCAACGCGCCAGGTAGCGCAGGTAGATGGTGACAAAGCCGAAACGCGCCACATCCAGCAGGTTGAAGCCCGGGAAACGCAGCGCCGCCAGCGGGGTATCCAGCGGGTAAAAGCGATCTTTGTAAAAGATCACGGTTTTGGGGGTGTGAAACTCCACTTTGCGATCCAGCCCGGTTTCACGCATCAGGTTCATCATCGCACCGTCAGAGGTGAACCAGTGGTGGTAGAATTTTTCCACCGACCAATCCCATCCAGGTTCCCGAATGCCGCCCATCAGCCCGCCCACAGTTGGCGCGCCTTCATAAATGATGACGTCATGTCCCGCTTTGCGCAGGTCGTAGGCGGCGCTCAGCCCGCCGGGTCCGGCGCCGATGATTGCAATCTTCATCCAGCCTCCCTTGAGTTCAATCCAATTCCTGCCGCCCCGCCAGGGCGCGCAGCAGGGTGTTGGTATCGGCATATTCCAGGTCAGAACCCACCGGCAGGCCGCGCGCCAGTCGCGTCACCCGCACCGGCAGAACCCCCAGCTGTCGCTGCAGATAGAGCGCCGTGGCGTCCCCCTCCATACTGGGATTGGTTGCCAGGATCACTTCCTTGATAGCCGGATGGGCTTTCAGGCGTTCGAACAATTCCCGGATTTTCAAATCCTCCGGGCCAATGCCCTCAATCGGTGAGAGCACGCCATGCAGCACATGGTAGCGCCCGTTGAACCCGCCGGTGCGTTCCAGCGCCAGCACATCCAGGGGTTCTTCTACCACGCATACCACCCCATCATCTCGCTGGCTCGATGCGCAGATATCGCACACCTCCTGTTTCGCCAGGGTAATGTTGCAGCACACTTTGCAGCTGCCAGTGTGCTTTTTCAGCTCCGCCAGGGCAATGGCCAGGTTGTCCGACAGGTAATTCGGGGCTTTTAACAGGTAAAACGCCAGCCGCGAGGCTGACTTGGGACCGATGCCCGGCAGGGATTCAAAGGCGTCGATCAGGTTCTGGAGCGGTTCCGGCAGGATCGGCATCGCGCCTCTAGCCGAGGAGCCCGCCCATCATCCCCTGCAGACCACCGGTGACAGCCCCCATGCGTTCTTCCTGCAGCGCTTTGGATTGTTCCAGCGCGCTGTTGAAAGCCGACAGCAGCAGGTCCTGCAGCATTTCGGCGTCGGCATCCTCCAGAATTTCCGGCGCGATGCTGACCGCGGTCACTTCCTGGTGGCCGTTCATGGTGATCTTTACCACACCGCCGCCCACGCTGGCTTCCACCAATTCTTCACCCAGCTTTTCCTGCACTTCCGCCATCTGGTCCTGCATCGATTGAATCTGGTTCATCATGCTGGCCTGATTGAAAGCACCACGCTGAATGTTTTTGGGTTTTGAAAATCCTTTTGCCATGTTGTTTGACTCCTTTTACTGGAAGCTTTCTTTTTTCTGCACCCGCCCGCCCAGGTTGATCGCTTCGCCCACCATGCCGCTGCCGGCTTCGGTTGGATCCATGCTGGAAAAATCCACTTTGTCGCTGATCACAACACAGCGTACGTCCAGCTTGGCTTCCATCAGGTGGGCGATCGCCCGGCGGGTCAGGTCAATATTTTTCCCGTCTTCCATTTTGGAGCGCACAATATCGCTCTGGAAGCCGAGAACGAGCTCGCCGTTCTTGAGGGCGAGTATTTTACATGAATTCAGCAGGCCGTGCGTGCTGGGATTGTGCTTGCGCACCAGTGCCAGCAACCGCCGCCAGTTGTGGTTGACGTCCTGGATGGTCAGGGTTTTGCCGTTTTCCAGCAGTACCGGGTTGGATTCAAACTCATCCGGTGCGGCAGGCACCGCTTCGGGGGTGTGCGTCCCGGCTGCATGGGTCGGGGTTGGAGCGCCCACCGCATTTGTCTGCGGTTCATTGGCTTTGGCGGCAGCCGCCTGCGCCGGCATCACCATCGCCTGCGCTTTGCGCTCCACCGACTGTGCCATTGCCAGTTCCAGCGGAAGACCCGGGAACCAGCTCGTATTGCGATCAGAAGCCGCCGCGTTGAAATGTTCGATCACTTCCACCAGCCGCTCCGGCTCAAACGCCTGCGCCTGGCGCGCCATCTGTGTCCGCAGCTCTTCCGAGGCATCAATCATATCCGCATTGCCCACGCGCACCAGGATCAGGTTACGCAGGTATTCCACCACCTGCCGCCCGAACTGGCGCGGGTCAGAACCCTCATCGAGGGCATGATGGATGGCGCGCAGCCCGGCGGCGGCATCCCGCGCCAGCACGGCATCTGCCACATCAACCACGCTCTGGTTGGTGGCGGTGCCCAGCACTTCCTGCGCCAGGTCCAATGAAAGCGCATCGCCGGTGGAAGCCAGCTGATCCAGCAGGGAAATCGCGTCGCGCATGCCACCGTTGGATTGGCGCGCGATCAGGTACAGCACATCCTCAGGAACATCAAAGCCTTCTCCGTCACAGATCGTTTGCAACTGCCCGACAATATCCTGTACCGGAATCCGGCGGAAGGCATGCCGTTGGCAGCGTGACAGCACGGTGGCGGGGATCTTGTGAACTTCAGTGGTCGCCAGGATGAAGATCACATGCGGCGGCGGTTCTTCCAGCGTTTTCAGCAGGGCATTGAAGGCCGAGGTGGAAAGCATGTGAACTTCATCGATGATATAGACCTTGTAGGTGCCCTGCGTGGGTGAGAAATTGATCTTGTCGCGCAGGTCGCGCACATCATCCACGCTGGTATTGGAGGCCGCGTCAATCTCGATTAAATCCAGGAAGCGCCCGTCATTCACCGCCTGGCAGTTGGTGCAGGTATTGCAGGGGCGCTGGTCGATCTCGGAATGCAGGCAGTTGACGGCTTTGGCCAGCAGGCGCGCGGTGGAGGTTTTCCCCGTACCACGCGGCCCGGCGAACAGGTAGGCATGCCCCACGCGTCCACTGCGCATAGCATTTTGGATCGTGCGTACAATATGGTCCTGCCCGTAAACCGCCGCCCATCCCATCGGACGGTATTTTCGATAGAGTGCCTGTGACATGGTCTCTCAAACCTCTTTTCTGTCAGTACCTTTATTGTAATGGAAATTGGGTTCTCTCAACAGGGTAAATCCGGCATCCAAAGCCAGTTTCCTGCAAAGCCAGCATCCGGTGTTAAACCCCGCGCAGATGCACTTCTGAAAAATACGGTGCCGCCGCGGCTGCCATCTGCCGCAGCACACTTGAGGGTAGTGGTATTTTGCGGCGGTAGTCTTCCGCGTAACAATGCTGCGGTGAAAATTGCTGCAGCACGTATCGCGGCAACCCGGACAGCCATGCCCCAATCACTTTAATCTCATCCACCCCCAGCACACCCGGCACCACCGTGGTGCGCAATTCGACCCATCCCCCCCATGCACGCAGCAGCCGGATCGATTCCTCGATCTCCGACAGGTTTACCGCTGTGCCGCTCAGTTCCGCGTACTTTGCCGGCGGTGCTTTGATATCCATCGCAACCGCGTCCAGCAGCCCGGCATCCAGCAGGGACTTCAGCATGCCGGGGCGGGTACCGTTGGTATCGAGCTTGAGGCTGACCCCGGCCGCGCGCAGCTGCCCCAGCAGACCCGGCAGGTCGGGTTGTAAACAGGGTTCCCCGCCGCTGACCACTGCGCCGGTCACCCTCCCTTTGCGCGCCGCAAGATGCGCCAGGATGTTACCCACGGGAATATCGTCAATTTCCTGTGGATGGTCAATCAACGCCGCGTTATGGCACATCGGGCAGCGCAGGTTGCAGCCTCCCAGGAACAACACCGCGGCAATCCGCCCCGGGTAATCGATCAGCGAGGCGGGAATCCAGCCCTTGATCATCACTTGCCGGGGGTGAAGGTCTTGCGGTCCTTAAATTCCTGCTGCTTGCCCTTGTTCCAGTTCTGCACCGGCCGCAGGTAACCCACAATGCGGGAATACACTTCGCAGGGGACACGTTTTTGGGTCGGGGTTTGTGAATTGTTCTGGTTTTCGTCCATGGGTTGGCTCCTTTTCGGGAATGCAATGGGTCAGGATTCGACGCTGACGCCAAACTGCGCCAGTTCTTCTTCGCTGTGGGGGTACGGGCAGTAGGCATGCTCGCCCGCCAGGTATCCGTGTACCGGGCAGATGCTGAAGGTGGGGGACAGGGTGAAATACGGCAGGTGGTAGTTTTCCGCCACGGTGCGCACCAACAGGCGCACCTGCCGCCAGTCGTCAATCTGCTCACCGAGGAATATATGCACCACCGTTCCGCCGGTAAATTTTACCTGCAGGGTATCCTGGTGGTCCAGCACGGCAAACAGGTCATCGCTGAAATTGACCGGCAGCTGCGATGAGTTGGTGTAATACGGGGTATCGGCCGTACCAGCGGTAACAATTCCTGCCAACTGCCGCCGGTCCGTGCGTGCCAGGCGATAGCTCGCGCCTTCCGCCGGGGTGGCTTCCAGGTTGAACAGGTGACCGGTTTCAGCCTGGAAGCGTTCCACGACTCCCAGCATGAAATCCATCGTGCGCAGCGCCAGGGCGTGCCCTGCCGCGCTGTCAATCCCCTCGCCCAGCAGGTTCAGGGCAGCTTCATTCATCCCGATCAGCCCGATGGTGGAAAAATGGTTGCTCCAGTATTTGCCGGTGCGCGCTTTCACCGATTGCAGGTAGTGTGCTGAATACGGGTAGAGCCGCTGGTCGGTGAACTGCTCCAACAGCTTGCGCTTGATCTCCAGGCTGGTGCGCGCCACTTCCATCATCTGCAGCACGCGCCGCTGGAACTCCCCTTCATCAGCAGATTGGTACGCCAGGTGCGGCAGGTTTAGGGTGACCACCCCCACCGAACCCGTCAGCGGGGCGGCGGCAAACATCCCACCCAGGCGCTTGCGCAATTCGCGGTTATCCAGCCGCAAGCGGCAGCACATCGAACGTGCGTCTTCAGGGTCCATGTCGCTGTTGATAAAATTCGCAAAATACGGGATGCCGTATTTTCCCGCCATCTGCCACACCGGCTGGAGCACCTCACTCTCCCAATTAAAGTCCTTGCCCAGGTTGTAGGTGGGAATCGGGAATGTGAACACACGCCCCTTGGCATCGCCTTCCAGCATCACCTCGGCAAAAGCACGATTGATCAAATCCATCTCCGCCTGGAATTCACCATAGGTGCGTTCCCTGAACTCCCCGCCGATCACCACCGGCTGGGTCTGGAAAAAGGAGGGAGGGGTCAGGTCCATGGTGATATTGGAAAACGGCGTCTGGAACCCCACCCGGGTGGGTACATTCATGTTGAAAATAAATTCCTGCACGCATTGTTTCACCTGCGCGTACTCCAGCCGGTCGTAATACACAAACGGCGCCAGCAGGGTATCAAAATTGGACACCGCCACCGCCCCGGCAGATTCACCCTGCAGGGTGTAGAAAAAATTCACCAGTTGCCCCAGCGCGGTGCGCAGGTGTTTGGGGGGCGTGCTTTCCACCTTGGCACTCACCCCACCAAAACCCTGGATCAGCAGATCGTACAGGTCCCATCCGCAGCAATAGACCGAAATCGCTCCCAGGTCGTGAATATGAATTGCCGCCTCCAGGTGGGCATCACGCACCTCGGCGGGATACACCTTGTGCAGCCAGTACTTCGAAGCCGTGGCCGAAGCCAGGTAGAAATTCAACCCCTGCAGCGAATAATTCATATTGCTGTTTTCGGAAACCCGCCAGTCACTGATCTGCAGGTAATCTTCGATCAAACGCTCGCCGTCCAGCATCATCTGCCGGGTGGCGCGGGTTTGTTCCCGGTTCTGGCGGTAGAGGATGTAGGCCTTGGCGATCTGGAACTGGTCGGACTTGGTCAGCACCTCTTCCACAACATCCTGAATTTGTTCCACCGATGGCGACTCCACCCCACTATCAGCGCAGCGTTTACTTAACAAACCCACCACCGACCACGAGATCATCTCAGCCCACGAGCGGCCCACATCGGCACTTACCGCGCGCGCGGCAGCCAGCACCGCGTTTTCGATTCGCTCGCGGTCGAATGCCTGCCGGCTGCCGTCGCGCTTGATCACCTCTGTTAACTGCATGCATACCTCCATATTGTCACCGGGAGCAGTCGGGGCGTCAAAGTTTCCCCCCTCTGGGTCAAAAAAAGGTTGTCCCTTTGCTCGAAAAGACTTCTGTTTTGCATTGTTGAGGCAGGCATCCTGGCTTGCGGTTTCGCTTACAGTTGCGGCACAGCGCTGGACTTGCACCAGCTTCCACCTTTACACCCTGGCATCCGGGCATCGGGTTACCTCAATGTGTTCTCTGTTGTGTGCATGATTATACGTGCAATTCCCCCCTTTCGGAGGCCGGATCGCCTTAAAATACCCGTTTTCCCGCGAAATTTAAGCTTAACAGGATGATGCGGAAAACCCTGAGTACCATCCCGCCGAAAATCCATTACAATAAAGAAAGATTCACTCTGTATTCACCAAAAGGAGCTGCCATGACAGAAAAAAACCTGACCTGGTATAAGGACGCTGTTTTTTACGAAGTCTACATCCGCGCCTTTAATGACGGCAACGGCGATGGGCACGGTGACCTGATCGGCCTGGCACAGAAACTCGATTATTTCAAAGACCTGGGGATCGACTGCCTGTGGCTTTCGCCGATGTACCCCTCCCCGCTGCGTGATGACGGCTACGATATATCCAACTATTACGACATCCATCCCGATTATGGCACGCTGGATGATTTCAAATTCCTGGTATCCGAGGCGAAAAAACGCGGCATCCGCATCATCACCGACCTGGTGATGAACCATACCTCTGACCTGCACCCCTGGTTCCAGGAGGCACGCAAGAGCAAGGATTCACCCTACCGCAACTGGTATGTGTGGTCCGACACCGACCAGAAATACAACGAAACCCGCATCATCTTTCTCGATACTGAACCCTCCAACTGGACCTACGACGACGTGGCGGGACAGTATTTCTGGCACCGCTTCTACCGCACCCAGCCCGACCTGAACTGGGACAACCCCGAAGTGATTGAGGAGTTCAAGGACATTGCCCGTTTCTGGCTCTCGATGGGGTTGGATGGCTTCCGCGCCGATGCCGTCCCTTACTTGATCGAACGCGAGGGCACCAACTGCGAAAACCTGCCGGAAACGCACGTCATCCTCAAGGACTTCCGCGCCTTCATGGAGGAAGAATTCCCCGGCACCATTCTGCTGGGCGAAGCCAACATGTGGCCGTGGGATTTGCGGCCGTATTTTGCCGACGGTGATGAGTTCCAGATGTGCTTCCATTTCCCGGTGATGCCGCGCCTGTTCATGGCGATTAAAAAGGGAGAGGTTTCCGATGTGATCGACATCATGCAGCGCACCCCGGAAATTCCGTCATCATGCCAGTGGTGCACCTTCCTGCGCAATCACGATGAACTCACCCTCGAAATGGTTACGGAAGAAGAACGCCAATGGATGTGGCAGCAATATGCCCCGGAGGAACGCATGCGCCTCAACCTCGGCATCCGCCGCCGCCTGTTCCCGCTGCTCGATAACGACCGCCGCAAGGTGGAACTGCTCCACGCGGTGCTGTTTGCCCTGCCCGGATCGCCGATCCTGTATTACGGCGATGAGATCGGCATGGGTGACAACATCTGGCTCTTCGACCGCAACGGCGTGCGCACACCGATGCAGTGGAGCAACACCACCCATGCCGGTTTTTCCGATGCCGACGAGACCTATGCCCCGGTGATCGATGATTCCGAGTACGGCTACTGCACCGTGAATGTTGAAAATGCCCTGGCCGATCGGGACAGCATCTGGTACTGGATGGAGCACCTGATCGCCCTGCGCAAAGCGCACACGGCCTTCAGCCGCGGGACGTATAGCTTCGTGGAAACCGACAACCCGGCGGTGCTTGCCATCCTGCGCGTGGATGACCGCGAAAGCATCCTCGCCCTGGCGAATTTCTCAGACTGTGAGCAGGCTGTGCGCATCAACCTGCCGGAATACAAAGCCAGTGAGAAAATTGAACTCTTCAGCAGCATTCCGCAGGGATTTTCGGAGGATGAATACCATCGCACCCTGTTGGGGCCGTATGAATACCAGTGGCTGCTGATGCAGTAACCCAACCCACCCTGGCAACGCAAGAATAACCGCCTGCTGCACGAAAATGAACAGCAGGCGGTTTTCATTAAGGCTTACCGGGTCGGAATGATCCGAACAGGCAATCTTCCGACGGTCCGCTCTGGAAATTAATAATCAAAATTTTCCAGCTGCTCCATCCACATTTCAGGATCGAAGGAGCTGGTGAAGGTTCCGCCAATGAGGGCGATCAGGCTGGCGATGATCTGCAGCAGCAGGCCCACCCCGCCCAGCGCCAGGCCGATGATGGCAAGCGTGCGCTTGGTGGATTTCATTCCCAGAATACCAAATACCACCGCGCCAATGCTGAGCAGGGTGGTAATGCAGCACACAAAGGGAATGAAAAAGGTACAGATGCCGCACAGGTTGAGGATGCCCAAACCGAGGGCAACATACGCCATCCAGTCTTTGCTGGGGTCACCCTGGGCAGTCACACCCGGGGCGGAATAACTGGAAGGGGGCAAGTTTTCGGGGGTATAGATTTCTGACATGGTTCTCTCCTATTTTTTAGTTCAGCCCAATCTGGTTAATTGATTGTAGCAAACTTCACGCGCAGCGCAAAACAAGTTTAACATTACAAATTCTGCCAACGGATGAAAACACCCGGCAAGGATAATTTCACCGGGTGTTGTTGGTATTGGAGTTCTGGCATTCGCTGCCAGGGCGGGTGTCGGCGCGGGATTAACCGCCGAGGTTGTTCAGCAGGTCCTGGTACATGGTAGGATCAGCAATCGCCTGGGCGGCACCCAGAACAGCATTGACGGTGGTCGCGAGGATGGCAAGGCCGGCCATTGCCAGGCCGACAATCGCCAGGGTGCGCTTGTTCGATTTCAACCCGAGGATGCCGAACACGATACCGGCAATCGCGATGGGGAAACCGCAAATCGGCAGCAGCCAGGCGCACAGGCTGAGAATACCAACCATCAGGGCGACAATCGCCATCCAATTCTTGCTGGAATCACCGCTGGGACCAGGCGCTGCCTGGTAGTTGCCGGGTTCGGGGGTATAAATTTCTGACATATTTTTCTCTCCGTGTTCGAATGGGAAGGTTACTTAAATCAGGGAAACTGCTCTGATTGTAGCAAAAGTCCACCAATTTACAACAAAGAACACAGCAGGAAACGCGCCAGTAGTAATGCGCTAGAAGTCTCGCACCATGTAATGCGTCCCCATGCGAAAGCCGCGCCCGGCATAATAGCGCCGGGTGCCAACCGCCGCGATCACCGCCAGGCGGGAAAAGCCTTTTGCCTGCGCCAGCCGTGCAGCTTCATCCAGCAGGCGCGTTCCCAAGCCAATATGCTGGGCGGCACCACGCTGCTCCTCCCCCACCGCCAGCGACTGCCCGTAAACGTGCACCTCGCGGATCACGGCGGCACCTCGCAAATCCGGCAGGAGCGCATCGCGCCAGGGCGGCAGATGGTCAGCATCTGCAAACGACAGCCGCAGGTAACCCGCCAGCTGGTCATCGGGTGTGACAAATTGCAGAAAATGCTCCTCGGCGTACGCGGCATGGTACACCACGTCGCGCAGTTGCAATTCGCCGGGCGCCACGGCTTCACCGCGCACCTCACGGCAGCGGATACAGGAGCAATGCGTGCCGCGTCGGTGCATTTCGTCAAATACATCCTGGCGCAGGCTGGTGCGCTTGTTGCCTTCCACCACATGATCACTGGGAATATCACGGATGACGCGGTTTACACGGCAATAGGGTTGAATGGTGGGTTTGATATCCGCCAGCAGATCGATCAGGGTATCGGTGGTGTAAGGCTGGTATTCCCCGCGCCGCCAATGGTCATACAGCACAGTGCCTGCCAGCAGTTGGGTCGGGTAAATTTTCAATTCATCCGGGTTGAAACCCAACCCGGCCTCCGCACCTGCCCACAAGCGAGTAAAATCCTCACGGTCACTTTCAGGGGTGGCACCCAGCAGGTTCGGCATCCAGTGCAGCACAATCTTGAATCCGGCTGCGCGCAGCATGGCCGCCCCCTGCAGGGCTTGTGTGCGTCCGTGGCCGCGGCAGTTAATCTCAAGGATGTGGTCATCGAGACTTTGCACTCCCAATTGCACGCGGGTGACACCTAGGTAACGCAGATGGACAATCCCTTCCGGCGTGAGGAGGTCGGGGCGGGTTTCAATCGTTAACCCCACATTGCGGTGTGCCGCGGTTTCATTCCACAACTGCGCTTCCACCAATGAAGATGCTTCGCGCTCATTGAGGGCATCGAAGCAGCGCTTTACAAACCATTCGCGGTAATCCGGCGGGTAGGCATCCCACGAAGAGCCGAGGATCAGGATTTCCACCTTGTCGGTCGGATGGCCGACATTGGTGAGGGCTGCCAGGCGGCTTTCCACCTGCACAAACGGGTCAAACGCGCTTTGCAGGGCACGCGCCGCGGCGGGTTCATCCGGCAGGTAGCTTTTGGGCATGCGCACATCATCCGGGCAGAAGATGCAGTTACCGGGGCAGTCCTGCGGACGGGTGAGTACGGTCACCGTGGTCACGCCAGAGAGCGAACGCATCGGCTTCTTGCGGATGCGTTGCAGCAGGGCGGGGTCCGCCTCCCATTCCCCGGCGTTCACGCCTTCCCAATACACCGCTACCAGTACCGCCTTTGAGAGATGTCCCCCGCTGGGCAGGGGATGGCTGCGCAGTGTGGACAACACATCCGCCCCACCACGCGCTTTGGCCAGCACAATGCGGGCGACTTCCTCTTTTTCCGGGGTGATTTTCTGGCGCTGCCGCCAGCGCTGTTCGCGGTTCTCAGGGGTTGCCATGCAGCCAATTATACCCCAGCGACAGGAACGCACTTTGGGCAGATGTGGTTATGGCCGAATTATATTCATGGATAGTTTATCAATTGCCCCGGATTCTGCCACATATAACCACTTCCCATCCGGGCTCGAGACCATTCCCCAGGGATCTCCCCAAAAATCGTATACCAGTTCCTTTACACTCCCATCCATCCCAACACCGATGAGATCGTAACTGCCATGAGGAATCAGGTAAACCTCCTCGTACAGTGGTGAAGATGTCATGGCCACCGGGCCCCCAGCGCCAAACTGATTCAAATGAGCAACCAGAGATCCATTGCCGTCAAAATCAACATGGAACAGATTGCGGCCTTCTTCCGCAAACACGAACAACCCAGTATCCAACGCCGGGGCGATATGTACTCCTCCGGTGCCAAAGCTCACGCCATCCACCTCACTGATCAAGGAAGCGACAGTATCCATACCAGTCACAGCCACAATCGACTTCAGTTGATTATCATAGCCAGAAACAGCGTACAGTACACCATCCGCCCCAAACACCATCCGTTGTGTAACCACATTGGCGTAATGCGATGTGGTGCCGTCTGACTCAACTCTTAAAATTTCACCATTACCAGTTCCAATAAACAAATGATCATCGGCATCAAACGCGACAGTGATCCTACCGGTATTGCGTAGCGTGGTAACCAACACCCGCTCTCCATCCGGTGTGATTTTCCATACCTCACCCCGGTTGATATCAGGGGCAACGATGTTACCGTTTGAATCCACTGCCAGGTCACTGGCTTCAAACCCGGCAAAGAACTCAGTTGAAAATTCATCCACCTTTCCAGGAACCGCTACCAGGCGAATCAACCTGGAATTGTAACATCCCATCCATAATGCTCCCTCGTCATCAAATGCAATCCCACCCGGGGTATGCGACCAAAAAAATCCTCCCGGCACGATGACCCCATCCACAGTGAACGGTTTCTCAACCCCATCCGGTGATAATTGGTGTAATTCATTGTTGCTGCGCGCCCAGATATCACCATCGGTATCCACGGTCAGCCAACAAGGGTCGTGGTCACAAACATCTACGGCAAAGGGCAATACGTCACCAGTGTCCAGGTCAATTTTCTTGATGGTAGTTTTCCCCGTCTGTGTCATATACAAAGTACCATCCAAACCGAACTCAATATCGCCAATTTCACTGATCTCACTGGTTATCAAGATCGGAAACTGTCCCTCCTGCCAGCGATAAATTTTTCCGTCGTTCTTGATCGTGTAATACAACTCATCCTCTGGTGATATTGCCAGACTGTTGATTGGGTATTCATCAATGCCCGTAAGCGGCGCCAGATCACCTGCTGGTGAAAGGCGAAAAATCATGCTATGCGTGGCGATATAGAGATTACCAGTTGAATCCATCTCCAGGTGCCGTGGACCCAACTCCTGAAAAGGCCGGACTGTTTTCCAAAGGCCCAGGTCAGCCATGGTGCCATCTTTATCAACCGTGACCACATGCCTGCCCGCCCAATCTGCAATGTAAAGCTTCCCATCGCGTCCCCAAACCATATCCGAAGGAATTTGTAGAAAACTGCGGTAAAGGTAATCAATAGCCATCCCATTCGGGTAATGAACGTGTGATGGCCGTTCAGTAATGGCACTGGTAAGGTAAGTGGATGGATGAATTTGGTCAGGGACCAGGTCATCCATCGCCCCACTTTCGCTTTGCGGTGCATTTTCATCGCCTGGTTTTGATGATCCAAACAAATCCAGCCCGTTCCCACAGGCAGAGAAGACCATTAAACCAATAATGGCTATCCCCCAGTATAGAGGCAGCTTTTTCATCTTTCGCTCCTTCGGTGAATTTCAGTATTCTCTACAACTATTATACAAATTCAAAGTGCAGGAACATTAAAAAACTGTTTGTGAGCCTAAGCATTTAACCAAAACGGAGCCGGTCATTGAACCAGCTCCGATGGGATTCGTGCGATTGCGGATTAACGCTTAGGCGGGAGAAATGGCATCCACCGGGCACACCTCAACGCAGTCGCCTGCGTCCTGGCAGATTTCCGGATCAATCCACATCGAGCCGTCTTTTTCGGAAATGGCTTCGTACGGGCACTCGGCCTCGCAGGCACCGCAAAGAATGCATTCATCGGGATTAATAATATGGGGCATAATTTTCCTCCTTGATTAGGAACAATGAGTGATACAGGCTTACTCAACTTAATGTAAGAATAGCACAGGATTTTTACTTTTGTCAATCGTTTTCAATGCCAGGATTAAGGGATATTTATATGGCTGAAAGTAACCCCTTCGCATCAATCCTCCTCACTCGCAGAATCACAGGATGAAAATTTGATGGGTGAAAAATCTTTTTTTTGCATTATAATTTAACAAAAGTGATCACGGACTGACCATACAATTCACCTGGGAGATGGACAATGAAGGTAACCGTAACGCAGCAGCAACTGGCACATGGTTTGAGCCTGGTATCCAAGGCAATTGCACCGCGCAGCACTTTACCCGTCCTGGCCAACGTGTTGCTGGCCACCGACGAAGGGCGCCTGCGCCTTTCTGCCACCAACCTCGAAATGGCCATCACCTGCTGGATTGGCGCCAAAATTGAAGAAGAAGGCGCCATCACCGTTCCCTCCCGCACGTTCGTTGACCTGGTCAGTGCCCTCCCGCAGGAAGATGTCACCCTCGATGACATCATCAAAACCAACACCCTCAATGTTCACTGTGGAAAAAACCATACCGATATCAAGGGAATTGACGCCCAGGAATTCCCCCCCATCCCCGTACCGGACCTGCAGGACGGCGTTTCCCTCAATGTGAGTGATTTCAAGGAAATGATCCAGCAGGTCACCTTTGCCGCCTCATCCGATGAGGCACGCCCGGTGCTGCAGGGTGTGCTGATGGAGATCAATGACAACAAGCTCAGCCTGGTGGCCACAGACGGTTTCCGCATTTCGGTGCGCAAGGGCGAGCTTTCCGGCGCCACCGGTAAAAGCCACAAATTGATCATCCCTGCCCGTGCCCTCAACGAAGCCGCACGCATCGCAGGCAACAGCGATGAACCCCTGGTGATGGTGGTACCGCCCTCCCGCGGACAGGTCATTTTCCACACCACCAATGCCGAACTGGTTTCACAGCTGATTGATGGCAATTTCCCGGATTACAAGTCGATCATGCCCAACAGCTACAAAACCATGGTCACGTTCTCGACTCCCGCCCTGCTCAAAGCCTGCCGCCAGGCAGAAATCATCGCCCGTGAAGGCAGCAATGTGGTGGTGATGAATGTGATGCCCGAAAACGGCGGCCCGGCACGCGTGCAGCTTTCCGCGCAATCAGAAGAGACCGGGCAGAGCGAGATCGTGGTTGATGCCGCCCTCAGCGGACCCGAACTGCAAATCGCCTTCAACGTGAAATACCTGCGCGAAGCGCTGGATGTGATCAACACCCCCAATGTCATCCTGGAAGCGAACGCCAAGAACACCCCTGCCATGTTGTGTCCCGCCGGAGACAACAGCTTCCAGCACATTGTCATGCCAATGCATGTCAATTAGCCTGGCGCTAATTGTTCCGCAGTCCCACACCGGCGATCACTGATCGGCTGGTGTATTCCTGATTAACCGCGGTCATTCCCCGCACCAAAGGTACCCCTTCCATGTTCCCCACCTCCGCATCCTCCACCCGCTTCCTGCGCATCCTGCTGACCCTGGGTGATTACCCAATCCTCAGCAAGCGCATCCGTGAAGCCATGCGCTGGGAATTGTTCAACCGCGATATCATCTCACCGCGCGTGTTCGAGGCGCGTGTGCGCGAAATGGCGCTGCGCTCACAGGAACGCGAAGGGCTGTCTGACCCTTACTTTGAGGAAAACAACGAGGTGTGGGACCTGCGCATGGAACGCATCCGCGAGCACCTCACCTCCCTCATCTTCAGCCAGAACCTTTCGTTTGAAGTCTTTGAGGAAATTGTCAATAAAACCCTGGCGGAAGAACGCGGTATTTCGGTCGGCGACCTGCTGCTGAACATCAATTTTGAACTGGCACCAATGGAGTTGATCTTCGATTTCGCGCGCCATGTGGAACAGATGGAACCGGATGAACGTGCCCAGTTCGCGTCACGTTATGAGGAAGCCAAGGTGGTGCTGATCCGCACCCTGATCAGTGACCAGCTGCGCTATATCAAGATCGCCCGTGATTACTTCACCATCGATGACCTGGCGCACATCCGCGAACACAAGATCGGCGCAGGGCGCATCGGCGGTAAAGCCGCCGGGATGCTGCTGGCGCACGCCATCCTCAGCCGTGTGAATATCCCTGAACTCTCCGACAATGTGCGCGTGCCGGATTCGTTCTTCATCGGCTCCGGCGAGCTGTACACCTTTATTTCCTACAACAACCTGGAACCCTGGAATACGCAGAAATACAAATCGGAAGAGCGCATGCGCGCCGAATATCCGCAGATTGTGAAAGCCTTCGAGCAGGGCACCATGCCGGAAGACGTGCTGGCAAAGATCCGCCACGTGCTGGAAGTGACCGCCAACAAACCGCTGATCCTGCGTTCCTCCAGCCTGCTGGAGGACAACTTCGGTACATCGTTTGCGGGGAAATATGAAAGCATCTTCCTGCCCAACCAGGGCACACTGGATGAAAACCTGAAAGCGTTTGTGCGCGCCATGGCCCACATTTATGCCTCCACTCTCAATCCGGGTGCACTGATGTATCGCCGCAGTAAAGGGTTGATCGATTACGATGAGCGCATGGCGCTGCTGGTGCAGGTGGTCGAAGGGGAAACCTTCAATCATTATTACCTGCCGCACGGTGCCGGCGTGGCCTTCAGCCGCAACATGTACCGCTGGAACCCGGACATCCGCCGTGAAGACGGCTTTGTGCGCCTGGTGTGGGGATTGGGCACGCGCGCCGTGGACCGGGTGGGCAACGATTATCCCCGCCTGATCGCACTCAGCCATCCCCTGCTGCGCCCATCCACCAACAGCAAGGAAATCCGGCGTTATTCCCAGCAGTTTGTTGATCTGATTGACCTGCAAACCAACTCCTTCCGCACCCTGCCGATTCATGAGGTGATCAGCGGCCGTTATGAACCCCTGCGCTACATCGCCCAGTTGGATGAGGGTGGTTACTTTTCCTCACTGCGCAGCAACTTGATCGGCAGCCGCAAGAAAGACCTGGTACTGACGTTCGACGACCTGCTGAAATTGTCCTCGTTTGCGGTGCGCATGCGAGAAATGCTGAAAATCCTCGAAACACGCTATAACTCGCCGGTTGATGTGGAGTTCACTGTGCACATCGACCCCCTGCCGGACGGCAGCATTGACCTCAAAATCACCATCCTGCAGTGCCGGCCGCAAAGCCACATGGATATCCATGAGATACCTCCCATCCCGCGCGATTTGGCAGAAGAGGACCTGTTGTTCAAAACCACCTTTGTCGTGCCGCAAGGTTTCATAGACCAGGTGCAGTGGGTCGTGTATGTAGACCCGCAGGCTTATTTCGCACTGCCCTCCCTCAATGATCGCTTTGAACTGAGTCATGCCATCGGGCGGGTGAATGAGATGATGAAGGACAAACGCTTCATCCTGATCGGCCCTGGCCGTTGGGGTTCCTCCAACTCTGACCTGGGCGTACCGGTCAGCTATGGCGACATTTACCACGCCGAAGCCCTGATCGAACTGACCGGCCCTGGCATCGGCCCCGCACCGGAACCGTCCCTGGGTACCCATTTTTTTCAGGACCTGATGGAAGCCAACATCTATCCCCTGGCGGTGGACCTGAGCGATGAAAGATCGCGGTTCCAGGCCGGCTGGCTGGAACACCATCCCAACCGCCTGCTGGAGTTTTCCCCCACCGATCAGCGTTTTTGCGAATGCCTGCGGGTAGTCGCTGTGAATGACATTCGTCCCGGCCATTTCCTCAAAGTGATCATGAATGATGAAAAATCGGTGGCAGTGGCCTTTTTGAGTGATGATGTTGAACCACTCATCGGATAATTAACCCTGCCAGTTTGCGCAATTTCATCATTCAGCCCTTGACTCTCCCCCTGGGGCAGGGCTTATCCTATAGGCAGTTAGAAGCGCTTCATTTTTTTTGTATGGCAGGAAGAACATGATCAAGATCGGTGAGTTCGCAAAACTGGGATGTGTCAGCATCAAAACACTGCGGCATTATGACCGCCTCAACCTGCTCAAGCCCGCCTGGGTGGACGTGTACTCCGGCTACCGTTATTACGAGCTGCCGCAGTTGATGCGGCTGAACGAGATCCTCCTCTTCAAATTGATGGGGTTCTCGCTGGAGAACATCAGCTATCTGCTGGAACACCGCAGCCCGGAGCAGGTGCAGAGCCTGCTGCAAAGCCAGGAACAAAACCTGCGCGAGCAGCAGCAGGAGGCCGCGGAACGCCTTAACTGGCTGCGCGCCAGCCAGGCGCAGTTGGTACAGCAAGAGAGTGACATCCTGCATGCCCAGCTGCTGGTAAAAAACCAGCCGGCGCTTGCCCTGGCTGTGGTGCAAGAGGATCTGCCGCATGACAACCGCGCCGCGCTGCGTAATCAGGTGCTGCGACTGCGCAGTGTATTGGAAACAGCCGTCAGCCGCAGCCTGCGTGCCGCAGCCGCCCCCTTCTGGACGGTGCGTTTCACGGAAGCGCAGGACGAGGAAAGCGACCTGCTGCGGATCGAGGTGGGCCTTCCGCTGGAAGATGCGCAACGGGCCGCAACATCCGGCAGCCTGCCGCACCCCCTATGCCTGCAGCACCTTCCCCCCCGCGAGGCCGTCCTCACCCTCCTGTATGACCCGGACCGCTACCAACCCGAAGAAGCCCGCCTGGCGATGTTTGACTGGGCCCAGCACAACGCCTGGCGCTTTGAAGGGCCGTTCATGGAACTGCATTATGAAGATGACGAGAAACACCTGGTCGAACTTCAACGTGAGATCCAGCGCTCCCTGCCGCCCCAACCTGTACCCCCACAAAGGAGAAAACAAATCATGGCAACAGCCA
The DNA here is from genome assembly GCA_013314735.1 of Anaerolineae bacterium. Classification (GTDB taxonomy): domain Bacteria; phylum Chloroflexota; class Anaerolineae; order Anaerolineales; family Anaerolineaceae; genus SpSt-1165. The sequence continues at coordinate 877,211 of JABUFD010000002.1, read as the reverse complement.
CCATTACCCGCAAACCCGCCCAATTGTATATCGGCAAAACCCGTTCCTTCACCATGAACACCACCGATGCGATCGGCACATTTTGGACCGAATTTTTCCAGGACTGGCAAACCATCCAACACCTGCTGATTGCGCCCGGAACCGAAGGCTTCCACTCGCTCGGTTTGTGCTACCCCGTCCGCGCGGATGACAACTTTGATTACATGGTCGCCTTTCCGCTTAAAGACAACAAACTGACCCATGTCCCGGATGGGTTCGAGATCGCCATGCTGCCGGAACAGGACTATGTTGTGGTCGAAGCGCCCGGCCCCAAGGAAAGCATCCACAAAGCCTACGACTACATCTTTTCCACCTGGCTGCCGCAGCAAACCGAATGGGAACATGACCGTGACCAGCCCGATTTTGAGCTGTACCCGCCAGAGTTCAATGACTTCCAGGAAGACTCCCTGCTATATGTCTATGTACCCATCCGCCGCAAGGCATAAAGCCACCTGAAAAATTTTTACAAAGCCCCATGTCGACTACGGCATGGGGCTTTGCCAATGCAGGTTTATGATACACTCACAACATCACACAACCGAGGAGCCCTGCCATGTATGAACTGAGTACAAAACCCGATTTCGCGCAGACCATCGCCCGTTTTGAAGCCTGGTGGTTCGGTGAAATTGTCGACCGCCTGCCGATCAATGTGTACACCCATGAGATGAAACAGGCGCCATCCTTCCCCACCGCCAACCACGGTTCCCTGCGCGAACGCTGGATGGATGTGGAATACCAGGTGGAACGGGCACTGGCAATGGCGGAATCCTACCATTTTTTGGGCGATTTCTACCCGGTCTGGCACCCCAACGTTGGGCCGGACCTGACCACGACCCTGTTCAACGCTGAACTGGAATTCGGTGAGGATACCAGCTGGGTACACCCCACCGTTCATTCCCCCGGAGATTGGGAACCCTACCTGGAAATGCCCCTCAACTTTCAAAACCCGTACTGGCAGGCGATTGAAGACATGACTCGCATGGCCATCGAACGCTCGGATCATCGCCTGATGGTGGGCCAGCCTGATTTGCACAACAGTTATGACATCCTCGTCGGCTTGCGCTCTCCGGCGGGACTGTCCACCGACCTGTATGATATCCCGGATGTGATCACGCGCATGGCCGCGCGTGGCGTGGAGGCGATGGTCCAGGCCGCCCGGCGCAGCTTCACCATGATCGAAGGCACCGGCATGGGCTGCGCCAGCTGGATTCCGTATTACCACCAGGGCCCCGCCTACATTCCCTCCTGTGATTTCCTCGCGCTCGTCTCCCGGCGCATGGGCGACCGCTTTATCCTGCCGGCTGTGCGGGAGGAAATGAAACCGCTGGAACGCAGTATCTTTCACCTCGACGGTCCCACCTCGCTCCAACACCTCCCCAGCCTGCTCGCCATTCCCGAATTAAACGGGATCCAGTGGGTATACGGCGCCGGGCAGGGGGATGCGGATGACTGGATCGAAATCTACCAGACCTGCCTGCGCCACGGCAAATGCCTGCAGGTGCTGTGTGAAAGTCAGAAAGCAGCCCTGAACGTACTGCGCGCCACCGGCCCCCGGGGGGTGTGGCTGTGCGTATACGAACCCTTCGCTACTGCCGAAGAAGCCTTAAACTTCATCAAGGTGGCCGAGGAGATTGCCAACCAGACACCGTCCCTCTATCAGCGCCCGGAACTCTAGACCGCCAACCCCGCCAACTGTTCTGGACATCTTGCGCCGTTGTACGGTTATAACCATGATGGGGGAACACCCGACTTGCTGGTGATATCTCACTTGTCCCTCTAACCTGCCATCGGTCCGTTAACCATTTGGGAAGAAGAGGGCTTGACCGTCATCGTATAATTAAGGAAAGGGGAACCAAACAGAAACTGGGAAAATTTTCGCTGAGTAGCCAAGGAGGGCTGCATGGAAAATGTCGATATTCCTGTAACGGATGTGACTGAGGCTGAACACGCCTACCGCGCCAGCGGGCATACCAATGGCAAAATCACCTGGGTGGTTCTGGTGAACCTGCTGGCAGATATTGTTGTAGCCATCCTCGCCCCGGTGATCTACATGCTCATCATTACCCTGGTACTGGCGATGGGATTCAATTTCTGCAATGTGTGCGGCATCCTGATCATTGTCCTGCCGATCGCACTGGCGGTACCCTGGGTATTCGGCTACGGTGTGGGGGAATTGGTTAATATTATTAATGTGGGTATGCAAAAGGCAACCCATAACAACCACCAGGGCCTGCGCTGGTTTTTTATGGTTTTCACCATCATCGGAATGATCGTGGTATTTGCATTCATGTGGTTCAATGGAACCGCATTGGAAGACATTGATGTTGGCGGATGGGTGGTGGTCGTTGTGGTCATCTACGGTGCTATCGGGATGTCGATCTCAATGCTGGCAGTCGGGCAAACGGAACCATTACCTCCGTTCTGTGAACCATGCCTGGAGTATATGGAAAAATTGAAATTGCCCGAAATGCCGGTGAATGACGTCCATCGGGTGATGCAGGCCCTCCAGGACCGCCAATTCCTGATGGTACTGCAAAACCAGGCAGAGCTGGACAATGGCGCGGTGGTTGCGGTGGAAGGTGAACCAGGCCAGCCACAAACCCCTGTTGTAACCCAGGGTCAGATGAAAAAAGGATTGAGCCTGCTTTACTATTATTGCAAAGGCTGCGCGGGAACCGGCGTTCTTGAAGCCACCTACCAGACCGAAACGGTCAAAATGGAGAGAAACAAAGAGAAAAAAGAAAATGCCAGCCGGCGGATTTTCTCCACCCTGCTGACCCCAGAGGAAGTACAGGTATTGACCCCCCTCGCCCAGGGATTGGCAACCAATGCGAAGAAAAAGTGAACAGCCACCCCAAAATACCTGCGAACAAACAAAATCCCGGCCTGTGTAAGGCCGGGATTGGTGTTTCCGTTTGATTTTTTGCAGGATCAGGCTTCGTCACCACTGGCAGGGATGCTCGCCTCCAGTTCAGCCGAAGTCAGGCTGGCCTCATCATGCGCAAAGCGCAGCTCGCGGTAGAAGATGGCCCACACGCTATCGGTGAAGGCTCGCAGGCCGCCGGCCAGCACCAGGTAGATCGGCAGGTACGCCAGGCCGAGGATGAAGCCCACCAGCATTCCGCCGCCGATGGCAGTATCACCGCCGAAGGCAAGCGAACCCAGCATGGGCAGGGCCATTGCCGCAAACGGCAGAGCCACCAGGAAATTCACCACCGCGCCGCCCACGCCGACAATCAGCCACATCAGCAGGTAATTGCCGAGGTTTTTCTGGAAAACAAAGTCCCAGGCATGTTCGATGGCAGCAAAAATGTCCATGTCTTCCGCCACGATCGAGATCACGGTCTGCTTCAGCAGGATCGCCACACCAATGGCCAGCGGAATTGCCAGGCAGGCAAAGATCACAGCACCGATCCCCAGTGTTACCACAGCCAGGATCACCACCACAATCGCCACACCGATTCCCGCGGCAAATAACAGCAGACCCAGTGCAAACAGTTTCCAGAAGTACTTGAGGCCTTCCTTGAACAGCGGACCAAAGCGCAGCTTGCGGGTATTGTCCTCATCATATTGCCACACGCCTTTGACCAGTGCTCCCTGTCCCACGATCCCCAGGAAGGTGAACAACAGGGCAAACAAAATGCCAAGGCACACCAGCGCCAGGATGATCGCCACATTGGGGGCCGCAAACCGGTCCATATACTGCTCCAGGTTCGTACCCCACTGATGCAGCCCGAAGGGCAGATTCTGCCAATTGCCGGAATACTCATAGCGGATGCCGCTGCCGGGGTTGCCGCCGCCGTTATTGGCGCTGAGAAATCCCGCCATCAATCCGAAGACCCACAGGATTTTGTTATTCCAGATGGTCTTCCATGCTTTTGAAAATACATCTCCAAAGTTCATCGTTTCATTCCTTTCCATTGTGTCGCGCAGCGGATATTGTGTGCTGCGCGGTATCGACTGTCTCTAACACAATATACGGCAGTCTGCCGCTGGAGTTGCAAAACAGGCCTGCCAGTGAAATGAAGGTTTTTTAAGAAAGAAGGCAATCCAGGGAGAATCCCCTGAAAATGGGGATCATAATACACCTGTTTAAAGGTGCATTATGGAAGTAGCAGACAGGCGCTGCGAATTGTTCGCCGGCGCGAGTCTTGAGAACCCTAGTCCAATCCTGAAAGGAAGGCCGCCACGGCCTGCATGAATTCGGCCGGTTTCTCCTCATGCGGCAGGTGGCCGCAGTTTTCAATGATCACCAGCTGTGAATCAGGCAACAGCGCGTCCAGCGCGATGGCCTGTTCCACCGGGATGATGCGATCATCGTCACCGCTGAGGACCAGGGCGGGAATGTCCATCTGACGCAGATCATCGGTTAAATCCCGGCGCTCACCCGCACGCTGGAATTCCCACAGGGCACGGTCCCAGTTTTCCACCTGCAACGGCAGGCGATAGCCGGCGATGATAGCCTCGGTCACCAGCGCGGGATCATGCCAGGCGAGGCGGATGCTGGCATCGCCACTGCCGGCGATACCGCGTACAGCATACGGCCCCACCGCACGCAGCTGAGGGGAAAGGAAGAAAGCCCGTTCCAGGCCATTCCATTCCATCCCATTCGCGGCGGCATCCACCAGCACCAGCGCCCGTACCCGTTCGGGATGGGCGGCTGCCACCGCCAACGCCACCCGTCCGCCGGCAGAATTGCCGACAAGGATCGCCTGCTGCGCCCCAAAATGGTCCATCAGACCAAGCACGTAACCGATGTTGGCCTGTTCGCTGTACGGACTGACGCTGCCTGCCTCCCAATCACCCGGCAGGGGACGTTCCGTCAGGCCGAAGGCCGGGCGGTCATACGCTACCACGTGCCCGTATGCCGCAAGCGGTTCGATCACCTCGCGCCACGAAAATGTGCTGGCACCAAAACCATGCATCAGCAGGATTAACGGGTCTCCCGGTTCGCCGGCTTCCACGTAGTGAACGGTAACACCGTCTATTTCCACCGTCCGGCTTTCCGGCAGCATCGCTTCCGGCAGTGGAAGCACGCCGCGTGGCGGAAGATACGGCACCAGGAACGGGCCGAACAGTGCAAGGAGCAGTAATGCCCCCAGGACAGTCCCGGTAATGCGCAGTACTTTTTTCAATCCAACACCTCTACGGAATAATAAACTGGCTGGTGACTTGCGCCGTCCAGTCCCACTGGGTTTGTGCCGGGATGGCGGCGGCACCGTCACCGGCCTGCCTGCCATAATCGCCAAACTGGGCATGGTTGCCGCCGGTGATTTCCACAACCGTTGTCGATGCAGGCAGATTGTTAACCGCCCCCGTCCGTTCTTCCTCCGATACCAACCCGTCGTTGCTGGCATACACCGACAACACGCGGATGCTGCTGCCGCTGAGGTCCAGGCTGTCATCGGGATAGGCACCCCACAGCACCAGCCCCTGCATCTGTTCCGGGTTGCGGTCCACGTACACCGCTGCCATGGCACCGCCCAATGAATGGCCGCCAATGTACCAGCTGGAAATCGCCTGTCCACAGGGATTATCGAGCGTCTGCGCAAAACTATCGCGCGCACTGGCGGCTGCCAGCACCGCCAGGCTGAAGGGCATACGCTGCACCACCGCAATCGTCCCCTCTTCTGCAATGCGCCGCAGGATCGGTGCATAGGAACGATAATCCACGTGCCCGCCCGGGTAAAACACCAACGCCGCACCACTGCCCGATTCCGCCGGGCAGAACCACAGGCGTTTGCCTTCTCGAACCACAGTCACTGCGGCATCACTTTTCAACGCCGCACGGGCGGCTTTGCCCGGCCCCGCCGGCGTCCAGCCCCAGATGATGAAAGCCAGGGCGGCAATTGCAACAACAGCGATAAAAATCCGTATACCTTTTTGAGCCATGGTTGTTCCTCTTTTCGTTCGTAAGTTGATTATAGGCGATAACCATTGTTTTTTTGTTAACCGTGCCGGGTGAAAAGCGGCCCGGAACGAAGGGCAATCGTCCCCCCCTCTTTCTTATTTTTTGCTATGATTATAGAGAAAGCGGTCACCGACCGGCAAAGGAGTGAACCAACCAATGGAAACACCTGTCCACCCCTCATCCCAACGATTCAACCTGGGTTCCGCCACAAAAATGCTGTTGATCCTGGCCTGCGCCGTGGTGGTATTGTTCGGCATGCGCGAAGCGTCCGGTATCATCGTTCCGATCCTGCTGGCCTTCCTGTTGACGATCATTTTCCTGCCGCTGCAATCCTTCCTGATCCAAAAAGGACTGCGGCCCTGGCTGGCCCTGGTGATTGTCCTGTTGGTGATGCTGCTGGTGATCGGTGGTTTGTTGTCCCTTACCATCATGTCCATCACCCAGTTCATCAACCGCATTCCGCAGTACCAGGTACCGCTCCAGAACATCATCAGCACGGTGGAGGAATGGACCACCCTGCTGCCGATTGAAGTTGGCAGCCTGCTGGACCTGGAAATCGTCAACGCCTCCCAAATCGTCAATCTGTCGGTCGGCATATTGGGTGGGGTACTCGACATCCTTTCCAACTGGGCACTGATCCTGGTGCTGGTGGCATTCATGCTGGTCGATTTTGCGCTCCTGCCGCAGAAGCTGGAACGCAGCTTCAAAAAAACCGGCGAGGTCAGCGGTATCCTGAACCTGATCGATTCCATGCGGCGCTACATATCCATCACCACCTGGACCGGCCTGCTGACCGGGTTTGTCAACGCCATTTTATTGATGATCCTCGGTGTGGATTTCGCGATCCTGTGGGGCATCCTGGCGTTTGTGATGAATTACATTCCCAACATCGGTATCATCATCTCGATCATTCCCCCCGCCATCCTCGCCATGCTGGAATTCGGCTGGGTGCGCGGCCTGCTGGTGTTCATCGGTTTTGAATTGATCAACGGGATTGTCGAAAACATCATCAAGCCCAAGGCGATGGAGGAGAACCTTAACATCTCACCGCTGTTTGTGATCCTGTCCCTGTTGATCTGGGGTTTTGTTCTCGGACCCACCGGCACCATCCTGGCCATCCCACTCACGATCATCGTCACCAAATTGCTATTGGAACGGTCTGAAGAAACCGCCTGGCTGGCTTTGTTGATGACGGCGAACCCCAAGCTGCCGCGAACCCCACGCTTGCCAAAGATTAAGGTCCCGCGCCAACTGCGCCGCTTCATCCGCCGCAGCCTCCGGCGGGAGGGATCCGTTCCAAACAAAGAAAATGATGCGGAAACACCCCCAAATGAAAATGGAGAAACATCCCCGTCAGCGGATCATGCCGAGTAATACCAACCTGATGATAGGTTCAACACCTTGAGCATCCCGGACAGCAACACCTACCTGGCAACGATCACCGAAAACCTCCGGCGGCATTGGCCCGATAACCGTACGGTGAATATCGTCTGCCATGGTCACAGCGTGCCGGCGGGTTATTTCGCCACACCAATGGTTGACAGCCTGAGCGCCTACCCTCACCTCCTGCTGACCGGCCTTAAACAACGCTTTCCATTTGCGGTCATCAATGTCATTGTCACAGCCATTGGCGGGGAAAATTCTGAATCTGGCGCCGAACGGTTTACCGAAGAGGTGCTCTGCCACCGACCGGACGTGATCACGATTGATTATGGATTGAACGACCGCCGCATGGGGCTGGAGAAAGCACACGCCGCCTGGACGAGTATGATCGAGGCGGGTACCCGGGCAGGCGCCAGGATGATCCTGCTGACCCCGACTCACGATATCACCCAGCTGGCATCCTATAGCGGTGATGATGCGGCACAGTTAGGGGAGCACGCCCGGCAAATTTGTCAGCTGGCACATGACCACGGTGTCGGCCTGGCTGACAGCTTTGCCGCCTTCCAGCAATACCGGGAATTCGGTGATTTGACCGATCTGCTATCATGGAGCAATCATCCCAACCGCAAGGGGCACGAACTTGTCACTCGCGAAGTCCTACGATGGTTCCCGGCGGGGTAGCGCTTAGACGGATTTATTTCGTCCCCTTCCGCAATAGGAAAAAAACAGGAAAGGTTATTTGATAAATGTATTCAGGTCAAAATTACCGCAACTATGCTGCACCAACTTTTCCCAATTGACAGCGCCATCAGGATAACAATACTCTTTCACAAATTCCATTATCAACCGATTGGCTAATTTATCGCGGCTCTCATCAAAAGCCTCATTATGAACTTTCGCCTGGTAACCAATTGGTTCGATGATATCAATATACAAACAATCATTCATGGAAATTAAATACCAAAAATTTTGACCAACCACTTTTAAATAATCATCTTTCGTAATAGTGGTTTTCGTATTTCCATAACAAATGCCAAGAACAGGCTGTACATTTGTTCCAAATTGGGATTGTTGCAATACTCGTTTGGCTGTTTTAAAATCTTCTGCCAGTTTTTTGTGTTGGGAACTGTTTCCCCAATTCGTCCCAGATTTGATCGAAACTATGTAGTGAATTGAATCCCGGTTAAACTCCAAATCAATCCCCTGTGCAGTAGATTTTCTGCCATTACAGGTTTTGCTGGCGACAAAAATAGCAAGATCTTCAAGAAAATCGCCAAATATTTTCTCCTCAGAAGAAGATAAAAACGCTGATAAGAAACTTTCGATTAATTGAGGAGCATAGTTATGATTCTTTGCTTTAAAAAGATACGGATTCTTGTGAATCAATTTATTCAGGCTTAATTGCCGAACAATTTTTAACCGGTTTTCATGGAAACGCACAATATTCGAATTAACAAATTCATTTACTTCATCAAGATTTAATGTCGTCATCTCTCTTTTTCCCCTCTTGCAGGTGAATTTGGTCGATATTCGTTCAATTCATTTTTCTCGGCTATGGAAAACAATGGAATCTGGCATCTAGATATTCTTTCTTCAGACTTTATGCAATATTCTTCTAGAACATCAATGCCGATATATTTACGATTTAATTGTATTGCGGCCACAGGTGTAGTCCCTGAACCAACAAATGGATCCAAAACCACATCAAGTTCTTTGGTAAAAAGTTTAATGAACCATGATGGCAATTCTTCAGGAAAGGCAGCACTATGCCCTCTATTTCCGCATTCTGTTGCCATATGAATCACATTGGTTGGATAAACCATATCACGTCCCAACCAATTGGATATGTTTTTTCCAAAACCGCTACCTACCTTTGACTCATCTCTTGCTTGATCCGTTTCGCTTAGGTTTGATAATCTGGATTGAGCCCAATCACCAACTGGTACCATGACAGTGTCTTGATACATATGGAAATTTTTCTCTTTGTTGAATTGAATCAACCGTTCCCAGGAATCTCTGAAACGATTTGGCCATTTGCCAGGATAAGAATTCTTTTTGTGCCACATAAATTCTTCGGTCCACAGCCAACCTGATTTCCGCATTTCCAAAATCAGTTCAATAACATATGTATGTCGTTCACCATTCACGACTCGTTCTTTGATGTTAAGTATGAATGTTCCTGTTGGCTTCAACACTCGGTAAAATTGTTCTGCCCGAGGCATAAACCAGGCGACATACTCATCAGGTTTTATCCCACCGTAAGTATTGCTCCTTTGATCAGCATAAGGAGGCGATGTGAAAATTAAATCTACCGAATTGTCAGGAAAATCGCGAAGAATATCAACGCAATCCCCGTGAAAAATTTTATTCAGATAATCCATGACTTATCCTTAAAGAACCTATGTTCTATTTTAACACAGTCTTCTATTAAAACCAACTTTTTTCCTGTCTGCAAACTCCTTACCTCTTCTGCAGCAGCTTCACCAGGTTGCGCGGGTGCAATAACAACTGCGGACTGACCTCATCCAGGTAAGCCAGCGCGAAGGTACGCGCCAGGTCCGCATCCGCCGCCATCACGCGGAAGAAATGGTCCAGCAGGCGCGGATCGCGCAGGGTGGAACGCAGCACATAGGCGGCGTTATGGTCACCGGCAAAGCGCTGTTTCAGCGCCTGTGTGTACGGTGCAAGGGCGGCGGCGGAAAAATCACCTGATGCAAATGCGTCCGAGGCAAAGCGTACCGCCAGCGCCCCGCTGATCATGCCCGAGGTGATCCCTTCGCCGGTAAACGGACTGACCAGCCCGGCGGCATCTCCCAATACCATGATGCGAAATGCGTGGGAGCGGGTACCGCCCACATGCGTACGCAGCGGATGCGCCCGGATGGGACCGATTGCTTCCGCACCCGCCAGTCTGCCGGCCAGGATCGGATCATGCCGTTTGAAGGCTTCCAGCACGGCAGCAAGGTCGAGTTCTTTGCGGTTCACGCGTGCGGTGTAGGTGCCGCAGCCCAGGTTGAAACCATACTCCCCCTGCGGAAACAGCCAGGTATAACCGGGCAGAATCTCACGCTGGAAGTGAAATTCCAGCGGACCCAGCGGGTCAACCCCCGGGCAGTGCAAATACTGGCGCGCCGCCATCAGGTCGGGTGCTTCGCGCAGCAGCCCCAGCTTGCGGGTGATCGGCGCGTGCGAACCATCTGCCAGCAGCAGCATCCGCCCGGTGAATTCTCCCCGCGAAGTGGTGAGGCGGACAGCATCGTCTCCCATTTGTACTTCCTGCACCCGGCAGCCTTCAAACAATCCAGCACCCGCACGCATCGCCGCCTGGGCTAACTGCGCATCGAGGTATTCGCGCGGCAGGATGCGGTTACGGGCTTCACTGGCTGAATCGCACACCGCGATATCAAGCACCTGCCCGTCGGGCGAGGAAAAGCGCAGCCCATCCACCCGCCGACAGGTTTCCAGCCATTCGCCCAACCCGGCATCTTCCAGCAATCCCAGCCCTTCCAGCGTGACCAGGTCGCCGCAGGTTTTGATGCGGGGGAAGGTGTCTTTTTCCAACAGGGCAACCGAAAAACCCAGCCGCGCCAGGCGGAGCGCCGCCATCGAACCTGCCGGGCCAGCCCCGACAATCAGTACATCGTGCATGGCATCGCCCTCCGTGCTAGTCTTTTTTCTGTTCCCAGGCCGGCAGGTAGCGCCGCTCCTGCCCCACCACCACCGGGTAGCACGGCAGCCAGGCCACGCCGAAGATCTCGTTCACGATATCCTTCTTGTACGGACTGACCGATTCCACGGTGGTTTGCGCGGAAATTTTCGTCCACTTCTCCACCAATCCATCAATCTGGCTTTCCTTGCTTTTTTCCAGTGCCGCCAGTTGATCCTGCAATTGGCGCAGTAACAGCTGCTGTTCCTTGTAATCCTGCTTGGCCTGGGCCGTCATGCGCCGCTTGGTGAGAGATTTGCTCACGCTGCGCTTGCGCCCGCCCACCAGGCCGATCAACAATTCCGCGCCGGTGCCCAATTCTTCCATCTGGCGCTGGCTGAGGTCAATCTTCTCCTCCGCCAGGCGCTGCTCCGCGCGCTCAATTTTATCATCCAGCGCGGCACGGTCTTTGCGATATTTGGCCTCAATCGTCGATGCCTCCGCTTCCAGCTGCTGCTGTGCCGCCGCCCGGCAGCGTTTGGTAAAGTCTTCCTTGCTCTCATCCGGTGCGGCGTACAACTTGAGGGTGGGATTGCCCATCACCTGCAAGGTGACAGTACGGTACATCCAATCCGCCATTGCTGTTTTGAAGGTGCTGAGACTGCCGGTTGGCAACAGGCGGTCCGGCAATGGCGCATACCTTGCGTCCGTGCGCTCCGGCTGCATCACCTCGCCGGCATCCACTGGCTTACAGGCATAGTCCTGCCATTCGATGAAACTGGAAACCGGTGCTTCCCGTGCAATGTACGCCTGCCGCACCTGGTGGTTTATGCCCAGCTTACTGGAAGTGTACAATACTGTGAATTGCTGGAAGAAATGCGGCACGTAATACAGGCCGTTCTCCACCTTCGCGTCCGGCGCAAACGCCAGGCCAGATTCCTGCAGGGCTTCCTTGGGACTCTGGGTGATCGGCAGGAAAATCTCATGAATGCCGGTTGGCACCATCGGGCGCTGGCCGGGCTGTGCCTGCATGCTGGCAGTGGCAGGCGCAACGGCGGCTGTCACAGGCGTTTGACTGACCGGTGCCTGCGGCTCGGATGCCGCTGGCGCTTGCGGCGCACGGGCCTGGGCCATCTGCGCCTTCTCATCCACCCCATCCAGCAGGTTCAGGGCGGGAATCTGGCTGCGCGTCATCGGGCCGGCCAGGTAATTCATCACCCAGCGCGTAAAGAACTGGGTGGGCTTGCCGCCGTGAATGTTGTGGATCAGGAAGCAGCGCTTGGGCAGGCCGCTGATCCTGTCGCGGATTTCCGCCGGCTGCGCATCCCCGCCGGCGGCACGCAGGCCGTCCATCAGGCGGTCCACATCGCGTTCGGTTTGCAGGCGCCCAATGAGCCAGGTGCCGGCGTTGGAAAGCGCCTTGTAATCCACATCGACCGGGTTTTGCGTGGCGAGGATCAACCCCACCCCGTAGGCGCGCGCCTGCTTCAGCATGCGCAGGATCAGCTCCCGCGAGGGCGGGTTGGAAACCGGCGGCAGGTAACCCACCACCTCATCAAAATAGATCAGGCAGCGCAGGTGCCCCGTGCCGCGCTGGGTGCGCATCCAGCTTTCAAAGGTGGCAAAGAACAGGCTGACAAAGAACATGCGCTCATCCTCGCTGAGGTGCGCCAGGTAAAAGACGTTATGTTTGGGTTTGCCGTCCGCGGTGAACATCAGCTGCGCGAAATCCAGCGGCTGGCCTTCCGTCCAGCTTTGGAAGGAGGGCGAGGCAAGGAAGTTATTGAGTACAAATGCCAGGTCCATGCGCTCTTTGGCAGGGAAGAATGAATCCAGCGGGAATGCCCCCAGCCGGTCAAACGGCGGGGTCTGGATTTGCGTGATCAGGTCGAGCATGGTCAGCGAACGCCCATTGCGCCAGGCGGTTTCCATGATATTGGAGAGCAGGATATGCTCGCGCGAACGCAGCGGGTCGATATCGTGCATACCCACCAACCCCAGCAGGGCGGTGATGGTGGAAGCAATGCGTTCCCGCAGCACCTCGGCATTCTCCTCCCACGGCATGGCAGGCGCTTCGAAGGAGGAAACAATATTGATCGGCACACCCGCAGTGGAGCCGGGGGTATAGATGACATAGCTGGCGGCATCCCGCAGGGCTTCGATGTTGGGTTGCCCCAATCCCCAATCCTGCAGGCCTTTGCGCCAGCTGTCGGCTGCCTGCTGGCCCAGTTCTTCCACCGTGATACCCTTTTGCTGGGCGGTGTGCGGATCCACCCACGGGGCAAAATCCGCGCCGCGCAGTTCGGGGAAATGCAGCAGCAGGTTGGTCAGGTCGCCCTTGGGATCCAGGATCATCGCCGGAATGTTGTGCAGCGCGGCCTCCTCCAGCAGGCCCACTCCCAGCCCGGTCTTACCGGAACCGGTCATGCCGGTGATGACGGCATGCGTGGTCAGGTCATCGGGATCGTACAGCAGGTCTTCCGCGGAAGCCTTGCCGGTCTTCTCATCCAGTACACGTCCAAGATAGAATGCGTTGCTCATCGGTGTCCTCCATTGGTCTCGCGCTTGTTTCTATTGTAAACCAGAATACGGGGAAGATTCCAGAAGGAATTGCCTGCACATAGATCCTGCTCAAATTCCATGTCGCCATCATAAACGAGGGGTCGAAAAATGGAGTGAAACAAAATTTTTCAACCCGCGACACAATAATTGATGAGAAGTCACCGGTTTGAAATGTTTCCAGGGATAGGTTTTCCAAAACCCATTATCAGATTGTTATACCCTGGCTCTCAAATAATACTAATTTACTTTCCAGAAGATTTCGCAAATTTTGAGTATAGTATATAGAATATAGGAAAAAACAACCCAAAAAATAACAAGGAGTTTGCAAAATCCCCAATTTTGAATGGCAAAATTATCACAACGATAATCGACAATACACTCGAGATTATTAATGCCGGTATATATGCTTTTATCGAATTAATTTCCTGATTCTCCAACTTACCTTCAATCTGTTCTCGATCTATAGTTCCTTGTTCGAGAAATTTTTTAAATATTTTTCGTAGTTCCTTGCGATTTTTCATATCACGAAGTAAAATGTTACCTTTTTTGGTCTTTATTGTGTTTAACCCAATATCAACAACATCAACATAATTGATGACTTTTACTGGTCCAATAAATTTCTGTACTGAAAATGAATTCTCATTAAAGACAATCTTCTTGATATGAAAAAATAATATCGCCATAAGCGGTACAAACCCTAAGACCGCGACAAAGATAGCCGCCATTAAATTATCTTCAAATACTAACAAAATGAAAAAAATCGTTAAGATGAACGATAAGGTTAAACGGAAATAATATACTACCGAATATTGGGTTTTGAAATTTAATTCTTTCATTCATCTACCCCTCATGCAAGGTTAAGGTAATTATATTCAACATATTTTGGAAAGGCAATCTAAACTTCCTGCCTTCCCAAATTACCATCCCTGCCCCAGTCCTCTCGCCGGTACAGGTAGAGTATAATTCGATCATCATGACGGAACAAACCGAACGAATGACCAACCCGCAGGCACGCGGCGATGACCGCCTCGATATGGCGATGCGTCCGCAGCGCCTGAAGGACATCATCGGGCAGGACCAGATCACGCAGAACCTCGAGATCCTGATCACCGCCGCCCGCCAGCGCAAGGAGCCGATTGACCATGTGCTCTTTTACGGCCCGCCCGGGCTGGGCAAGACCACCCTGGCGCATGTGCTGGCGAATGAGATGAAGGTCAATATCCGCGTCACCGCCGGTCCAGCGATCGAACGCGCCGGCGATCTGGCGGCGATCCTCACCAACCTCAAAGGCGGCGACATTCTCTTCATCGATGAGATTCACCGCCTGGGGCGCGCCGTGGAAGAGGTGCTCTACCCCGCCATGGAAGATTTCGCGCTCGATATCGTCATCGGCAAGGGGCCGGCAGCACGCTCGGTGCGCCTGAAACTGCCGCGCTTCACCGTCATCGGCGCCACCACACGCCTGGCGCTGGTCACTGCCCCGCTTCGGGCACGCTTCGGCGCGGTGTACCGCATGGATTACTACAACGTGGACGCCATCACCCACATCGTCACCCGCGCTGCAGGGCTGTTGGGCGTGGGCTATGATGACGAAGGTATTGCCGAAATGGCACGCCGTGCCCGCGGCACCCCGCGCATCGCCCTGCGCCTGCTGCGGCGTGTGCGCGATTTCGCCCAGGTGCGCGCCGAAGGCACCATCACCCGCCCGGTGGCGCAAGAAGCCCTCGACCTGTTGGAAGTGGACCCGCTCGGGCTGGATGATGTTGACCGCCGCGTGCTGTCCACGATCATCACCAAGTACAACGGCGGGCCGGTTGGGTTGAACACGATCGCCGCTTCGATCGGCGAGGAACCCGATACGATCATGGACGTGGTGGAACCCTACCTGCTCCAGCTGGGATTCCTCGACCGCACCCCCCAGGGGCGTGTTGCCACCCGGCAATCCTACACGCACCTCAACCTGCCCTTCCCCGATACCAACGAATCCGCCCAGCCGGCATTGTTCGGGTGAGATGCCATTGTCCAATGCGCGTTGAAACGCAGTATGAAGATTTTTTGTATTAAAGAGATGCCCATTGAAAACAACGGACTTTGATTACCACCTGCCCCAGGAGCGCATTGCGCAGACTCCGATCGAACCGCGCCACAACTCGCGCCTGCTGGTGCTGAACCGTGCTAACGGCACCCTGAACCACAGTC
Source organism: Anaerolineae bacterium (assembly GCA_013314735.1). Lineage (GTDB taxonomy): Bacteria > Chloroflexota > Anaerolineae > Anaerolineales > Anaerolineaceae > SpSt-1165. Next base: position 861,471 of record JABUFD010000002.1, on the reverse strand, counting down.
GTTTCTGGAACGTCACCGATTTTCTGCACCCCGGCGACCTGCTGGTGATCAATGAAACCCGTGTGATTCCTGCCCGTCTGCATGCCCACAAACTCACCGGCGGCAAAGCCGAAGTGCTGCTGCTCAAGCGCCTCGACCTGCGCACCTGGGAAGCCCTGGTGGGCGGCACGCGCCTGGGGGTGGGGAAGACGATCCAGATCGAAGGTGGGCCGCAGTGCGAAGTAATCGCCGAACTCGACGGCGCGCGGCGCATTGTGCGCTTCCCGGAGGTGATCGACGCCCAGCTGGACCAGATCGGTGAAATGCCGCTGCCGCCCTATATTCATGAGCGCCTGCATGACCCCCAGCGTTACCAGACCGTCTACGCACGCGAACCGGGTTCCGCCGCCGCCCCCACCGCCGGATTGCACTTCACACCGGAGCTAATGGAGAAAGTACGCGGAATGGGCATCGCCTTTGCCGGGGTGACGCTGCATGTGGGGCTGGACACCTTTGCCCCCGTGACCGAAGACAACCCCGAAGAACACCGCATCCACACCGAATGGTGTGAACTCGGCGCGGACACCGTGGAGGCCATCCGCCGCACCAAAGCCGGCGGTGGGCGGGTGATTGCCGTCGGCACCACCAGCGTGCGCACGCTGGAGAGCGCCGCGCGGGATGCCGCGCCGGGAGAGATCGTTACCCCCATCAGCGGCCCGACCAACCTGTACATCCTGCCAGGGTATTCCTTCAAGGTGGTGGATGCGATCATCACCAACTTCCACCTGCCGAAATCGACCCTGCTGATGCTGGTGAGTGCTTTCGCGGGGAAAAGCGCCATTTTCCACGCCTACCGCACCGCGGTGGAGATGCAGTACCGCTTCTTCTCCTTTGGCGATGCAATGCTGATCCAATAATGCCACACAGGTAGACAGCATATGCCATTTTTCTCGATCCAACACAAACGCGTTTTTTATGACATCACCGGGGAAGGTTCGCAAACCATTTTGCTCTTGCCCGGCAATACCGCCGCCTCACCCTCTTACGCCGGCGACGTGGAGCGCCTGGGCAGTCGGTACCGGGTAGTCCTGATCGATTTCCTCGGTACCGGTCAATCTGACCGGTATGCGCCGGGGCAATACCCCGGGGCGTCTTTCTGGCATGCCGGCGCGGAGCAGGCTTCTGCCTTGCTGCGGCACCTGCATCTTGCGGATGTGATCGCCATGGGTACCAGCGGCGGCGGGGTGATCGCGCTCCTGCTGGCAGCTCTCCACCCGAACCTGGTACAGGCGGTAGTTGCTGACAGCTGCGTGGACCGCTGGCAGCCGGATGGATTGCGCCGGATGGTACAGGGACGCCAGGCGATGATGGCGGAGGAACAACCCTTCTGGCGGGCAATGCATGGTGCCGATTGGCGTAACGTGATTGCAATGGACAACCATGCCCTGCTGGCGCTGGCCGACCAGGGTGGCACCATGCTGACAGAACCTGAACTATCGGCTGTCCGCTGCCCCGTGCTGCTGACCGGCTCTGCTGCCGATGACCTCATCCCCCACCTGGCACAGGCGCAGACCCGCATGGCCGGCAGCCTGCCGGATTGCCTGCATCACCTGGCAGCCGCAGGCACCCATCCCTGGATGTGGTCACGGGCTGATGATTTCTATACGGTGCTGCAAACTCAGTTTCTGCCCCAATTCCCGCCGGAATAATCAACCGGGCCAGAACAGGCAGCTTTACTTTTCCTTCGGTACCGAGAAAATTTCCCCCAATTTCGGGTTCTTTTGTTTCAGCAGCGCCACCGCGTTGTCAAATTCCTCACGGGCAACCACCACGCTGAAGTCATTGTCGCCGCTGTCCACCAGCATGACGGTGAAACCGCCTTTGCGCAGGTCTTCTTCCACGGTCATCACCAGCAGCGCGTTGGGGGAGGAGAATAGGGTTTTGTAGGGGGCATGCAGTTCGTCTGTCATCGTTCGTTCCTCACAGGTGAAAAGTCATCCGCCGGCTGCAATGCGTACTGCGACAAGGAGTTTGAATCATATCTTCTTAATCATCATCATAGCAAATTTTCACCGGTTGGGATGCTATCAGTTTCTATCAACCTGCTGTTTGCCTGAGGAATTGCTTAAATTTCCGCGTCTGTCACAAAAAACGGTACAATCAAACCATCATGTACTTGCCCACTACGAAAGACGAACTGCAGGACTGGGGCTGGGACGCGCTCGATGTGATCCTGGTCAGCGGCGACAGCTACATCGACAGCCCATTCATCGGCGCCGCCCTGATCGGTCGCGTGCTGGTGGATGCCGGTTACCGGGTGGGGATCATCGCCCAGCCGGATGTCAACAGCGCGGATGACATCACCCGCCTTGGTGAACCGGCATTGTTCTGGGGTGTTACCGCCGGTTGTGTCGATTCAATGGTGGCCAACTACACCGCCTCGCGCAAGCCGCGCCGCAGCGATGACTACACCCCCGGCGGGTACAACAACCGCCGCCCCGACCGCGCCACCATCGCCTACAGCAACCTGATCAAGCGCCATTTCAAAAATACAGCACCAATCGTCCTGGGCGGGATCGAAGCCAGCCTGCGGCGCATTTCGCATTATGACTGGTGGTCAAACAAAATCCGCCGCTCGGTACTGTTCGATGCCAAAGCCGATTACCTGCTGTACGGCATGGCGGAGCGCAGCGTGGTTGAACTGGCACATGCACTGCGCAGCGGGGGGGACCCCAGCGCAGTGCGCGGCCTGTGCTACATCAGTCCGGATGTGCCGCCCAACTACCTGCGGCTTCCCAGCCACACCGAAGTGTGCGCCGACAAGCAGGCCTTCATCCGCATGTTTCACGCCTTTTACCACAACAATGACCCGCTGAATGCGGTGGGATTGGCCCAGCAGGTCGATACACGCTTCTGGGTGCAAAATCCGCCTGCTTTTGCGCTGGAAACCCGCGAGATGGACCAGGTGTATGGCCTGCCGTTTGAACGCCGCCAGCACCCCTTTTATGAAGCCCAGGGGGCGGTGAAAGCCCTGGAGACGATCCGCTTTGCGCTTCCGACCCACCGCGGCTGTTACGGCGAGTGTAATTTCTGCGCCATCGCCGTGCACGAGGGACGGCGTGTCACCTGGCGCAGCCAGGCCTCCATCCTCGAGGAAGCCAAAACACTGGCCCGACAGGACGATTTCAAAGGATACATCCACGACCTCAGCGCGCCAACTGCCAATATGTACGGCTATGAGTGCCGGGTCAAATTAACCAAAGGCGCCTGCCAGGACAAACGTTGTATCTACCCCGACAAATGTCCGGTTCTGCCCGTGAACCACCAGCCCCAGCGCGAGCTGCTGCGTGAACTGCGCCAGATTCCAGGCGTGAAGAAGGTTTTCGTTTCCTCCGGCATCCGCTATGACCTGGTGCTGGATGATGAGAAGCACGGCGATGCCTACCTGAAAGACCTGGTGGCGCACCACGTCAGCGGGCAGCTGAAGGTGGCGCCGGAACACACAGAACCGCACGTGCTGGACCTGATGGGCAAACCCGGCAGCGATGACCTGCTGGCATTCAAGCAACGTTACGACCAGTTGAATGAACAGCAGGGCAAACGCCAGTTCATGACCTATTACCTGATCGCCGCCTATCCCGGCTGCACCGATGCCGAAATGCATCGCCTGCGGCGCTTTGCCAGCGAGAAACTCCACACCCATCCTGAGCAGGTGCAGATCTTCACCCCCACCCCATCCACCTACGCCACCCTGATGTATTATACCGAGATGGACCCATTTACCGGGGAGAAAATTTACGTTGCCAAAGGCGATGCCGAACGCGAACGCCAGAAACAGATTGTGGTGAAAAAGTAAGGGAAAACATCACCGCGAAGGCGCAAAGGACGTGAAGAGGGGCACAAAAGATTTTTTTACTTTTTTTGTGTTCTTTTTGGCTTTGCGGTGAAATGGTTTGTTAACCCCCGCGTGCCTGCAGGGCCAGGTACAGCGCCACCGAGCCTGCCATGGCAGCGTTGAGCGATTCAATCTTGCCGCGCATCGGCAGGGAGATGATGAAATCGCATTCCTTGCGGGTCAAGGCGCGCATGCCTTCGCCCTCGCTGCCCACCACCAGTGCCAGCGCGCCGCCCAGGCGTACTTTATGGATCGGCTGCGAACCAGGACCGCCGTCCAGGCCTGCCACCCACACATCGGCCTCCTTGAGTTGCGCGATCGCCTGCGACAGGTTCATTTGCACGATCAGCAGGTGTTCGGTCGCGCCGGAGGAAGCATTCACCACGGTGGGATTGATCTCCGCTGTGCGCGCCTTGGGGATCACCACGCCGTGGATGCCAACCGCCTCGGCGGTGCGCAGCAGTGTGGCGACGTTCTGCGGATTCTGGAGCACATCCAGCAGCAGCACAAACGGCGGTTCTCCGGCTTGCTTTGCCCGTGCAAACACATCCTGCATCACCGCGTAGGGGTACTCGCTGGCTTCCAGCGCAACCCCCTGGTGCTTTTCGCCGAAGCGCTTGTCGAGGTTTTTGCGCGGTACACCGCTGACATTCGCCCCGCATTCCCGTGCCAGGCGCAGGATTTCATCCATGCGCGCGTCCGGCTGCACACCTTCCGCCACCTGAAGCTGGCGTATCGTGCGGCGCCGGGCCACCAATACCTCCCGTACCGCGTTGCGTCCGTTGATCCATTCCGTCATCTGTGGGTTTGCCTTCTTTGCCTGGTAGAACCTTGCCGTGGTCCGGCCTATTCAAAATGCCAGCTGCTGCCCTCGCGCGAATCCTCGATCACCACCCCCAATGCTTTCAGGCGGTTGCGGATCAGGTCCGAAAGGTCGTACAGCTTGCGCTGGCGCACTTCGGCACGCAGTTCCAGCAGCAGGTCAATATAATCCGAAGCCGGGTTGCCGGCGCTTTTATCTTCCACCGCCAGCGTCAGCCCCAGCACACCGGTCAGTTCCAGCAAGCCCGCCTGGCCAAAGGCGATTTGCTCCGCATTGGCGCCGCGGTCACGCGCCTGGTTGATGGTTCGCACCAGGTCAAACAGCTTGCCAACAGCGCCAGCCGTGTTGATATCATCGTCCATGCAAGCCACAAATTCCTCACGGGCATTGAACAGCGCATCATGGAATTCCCTGGTATCGGCTTCCGACAACCCCTCCGCGCCGGGCAGGGCCGGTTTCAGCGCGGAGCGCATCCGCTCCAGCGCTTTTTCCGCCTGGGCGACCACCTCATCGGTAAAAGTCATCGGGCCGCGGTAGGAACCGTTCAACACGATCATACGCATCACATCACCGCTGTGGTCGCGCAGAAAATCCTCGATCCGAACCAGGTTGCCGGTCGACTTTGACATGTCCTGCCCATTAAGCTGGAGCATGCCGTTGTGCATCCAGAAGCGCGCGAAGGGCTTGCCGGTCACACTCTCTGTCTGGGCAATCTCATTCTCATGGTGGGGGAAGATCAGGTCATTCCCGCCGCCGTGGATGTCGATCTGGTCGCCGAGGTGCTCACGGCTCATCACCGAGCACTCGATGTGCCAGCCGGGACGCCCATTCCCCCACGGGCTGCCCCAGTAGGGTTCGCCGGGCTTGGCGGATTTCCACAGGGCGAAGTCCATCGGGTGTTCCTTGCGTTCATCCACATCGATCCTCGCCCCCGCCTGCATGTCGTTGATGTTGCGGTGCGAGAGCTTGCCGTAGTCGGCATCCTTTTCCACCCGGAAATACACATCGCCATCCACCGCGTAAGCGCAGCCTTTGTTGATCAGGTCCTGGATCATTTCCACAATCCCTTCCATCTCCTGCGTTGCCCGTGGGTGGATGGTGGCAGGCAGGATGTTGAGGTCCACCAGGTTTTGCTTGTAATCGTCGATCAACCGCTGGCCCAATACGAACGGGTCTTCGCCGCTTTCATTGGCGCGTTTGATGATCTTATCATCCACATCGGTAAAATTCATCACATAGGTAACTTCATAACCACGAAAGACCAGGTAGCGGCGCAGGATATCAAACACCAATGCGCTCATCGCGTGGCCCATATGCGCCTTGTCATACACCGTGGGGCCGCACACGTACATGCGCACCTTGCCAGGTTCAATCGTTACGAATTCTTCCTTGGTGCGGGTCAGGGTGTTATACAGTTTCAGGCTCATCATACGCTCCTTTGTCCGATCATCCACTGCGGATACCCTGTATTATACCGCCGGAAAGCTGCGCCGCAAAAAAAGCCAGGGCGCAGTCAATGCCCTGGCTCCCCGGCTTTCGAAACGGTCAGGTTGGATATCCTAATGGCTGTTGGATCCGTTTTCAGGTTTGGCAAACACCATCCGGCCGGCTGCGGTTTGCAGTACCTTGGTCACCGTTACTTCGACGGTCCGGTTCAGCAGGTGCTTGCCGCCTTCCACCACCACCATCGTGCCGTCATCCATGTAACCCACCCCCTGGCCAATTTCCTTGCCTTCCTGGATCACGCGCACTTTCAGCATCTCACCCGGCAGCATGATCGACTTGACGGCATTCGCGAGTTCATTCACATTCAGCACTGTCACTCCCTGCAGCTCGGCAATCCGGTTCAGGTTGAAATCATTGGTCACAATCGGGCAGTGCATCTGGCGCGCCAGGATGATCAGCTTGTCATCCACTTCGGTGGCACCTTCCACATCAATGTCACTGATCTGCACAGGGATGGTAGGCTCCTTTTGCATATTGGCCAGCACCTCCATCCCGCGCCGCCCGCGCTGGCGCCGCAGGCTGTCAGCCGAATCCGCAATGTACTGCAATTCTGCCAGCACAAAGCGCGGGATGATCAACTTGCCCGACAGGAAGCCGGTTTTGGCGACATCCGCGATGCGCCCATCAATGATGACGCTGGTATCCAGCAGCACTTTACGCCGGTCGAGGGCGGGGTTGATATCTATGCCGCGGCTGGCACTGCCCAGCGAGCGGAACATGGTGTACATATCATTCTCCCGCGAGGAAAACACCGTGACCCCGATGTACACAAAAAACACCACACCCGCAAAAGGCATGATTTTGCTGAAGGGATCGGGCAGCATCGAGAATGGGATCGACAACAATGCGCCAATCACCAGGCCCACTACCAGGCCGGCCAGGGTTGAGAATAACTTTTGCGCTGACATTTTGGAGAGCGACTTGCTCAGCGCACGCACCGGGATGGTTGTCAGGTAAGGTGTCAGGATCAGACCCACCAGCACCCCCCCCAACCCGATGGTGAAGGCATACTCCTCCACTGAAAGCGTGGCCGGGGATGGATTAATGTTGGCCAGTTGCCCCAGGCGGGTGCCCCATTGCACTCCCAGTACACAAAAAACGACGGCACCGATCAATCGAAAAATAAAATCAATACTCATCAATAATTCCTTTCAAAAAAGATCGATCGATTTTTTAAAGTTCTGACCAGATAGTACAGCATACTTCGTCCAGGGAAATGAATAATGGTCTGAACGAAGCGGAAACGGGTAGATACGATAAAGGATTGAAGGAACGGCTGTTCAAAACCGGAATCCATTTTGATTATACGACATTTCCCGCCGTTTTTCACATCCAGTTCGGGTTTGTACCGCTATAGCCTCCCACAGCACCCTATGGTAAGATTGGGGCAGAATCGGCACCCGTACTGCCGTATGATCCAAGGAGTGTAAAATGGACCTGGCTGCAATACTCGACGCCATCAAAATCTGGACTGAAGGAGTGATCACCAGCATGGGCTACCCCGGCCTGGTGTTGGTGATGTTCCTGGAAAATGTTTTCCCGCCAATCCCCTCCGAAGTGGTACTGCCCCTGGCGGGTAACCTGACCCACAGCGGAGAATTCAGTATCTTCTGGGTGGTATTCTGGGGCATGATCGGTTCCCTGGCAGGCGCTTTCTTCTTTTATTACCTGGCCAAGTGGTTTGGTGAAAAACGTATGTACTGGCTGGTCGAAAAGATTGGCAAGTACCTGTTCATTAAAAAGGAAGACCTCGATGTATCCTTCCAATGGTTCGAGAAATATGGGGAATGGACCATTTTCTTCGGACGCATGGTGCCGATCGTGCGCAGCCTGATCTCGATCCCCGCCGGCCTGGCGGAAATGAAATTGGGGCGCTTCATCTTCTTCACCGTGCTCGGTACCTCGATGTGGAACCTGGTGCTGGTAATGGCCGGGCGCATACTTGGCCCCGCCTGGCCGATCGTGATCGAGTGGATCGACGTCTACCAGAATATCGTGCTGGTGCTGGTGGTGCTGGCAGCCGCAGCCTTCTTTGGCATCCGCATTTACCAGTCGGTGAAGAACCGCAAGCAGAAAACCGAAATCCCCCCGCAGCAGGATTAATCCCTGCTGCTCCCACCGTTTCCATCCAACCAGCCGCTTTCCCCAGCGGCTGGTTGTTTTGATGCTCGCGTCCAGTATAATCGAAGTATACGAACAGGGAGACCACGATGAACGAGACTATTTACCAGAACTTTGCCCGCTTTTATGCATCCGAACAATATGCCCAGTTTTCCGCCCACATGCTCGAGGTGTTCCCGGCACTGCAGGAGCGTTATGGCTTGCCGTGTGCCGGACGTTTACTCGATATCGCCTGCGGCAACGGCACCTTCGGCATCGGGATGGCGCAGCAGGGCTGGCAGGTTTACGGGATGGACCAATCCGCTGCCCAGCTGGAGATTGCCGCCCGGCGTGCCATTGATGAAGCTGTGGCGGTGGACTGGCAGCAGGGAGATATGCGTGAGGGGGTGCCTGCCCAGGAATTTGACATGGCAACCTGCTGGTTTGATTCGATCAATTACCTGCTGGGCGAAGCCGACTGGCGCAGTGCCTTCCAGGCGGCATACCGTGCCCTCAAACCCGGCGGGTATTACCTGTTTGACATGAACACGATCTATGGCATCATGGTACACTGGCAGAGCTTTGGCACCACGATCGAGAACACCAACCCGCTCCTGCTGGAAATCCACCGCAACCATGCCGATTTTGAGCACAACCTGGCGCACCTGCACATCACCATCTTCGAGCGTGAACCGGAACCGCGCAACGGGGAATACCTGTGGCACCGCTACGATGAAATCCACACCGAACATGCATTGCCAGTGGAACGGGTCACTGCCCTGCTGCACGAAACCGGCTTCAATGTACTGGATGTACTCGGCGGGGTGATGACGGGCTTCACTGAACCCCGCCCGGATTCACGCCGCGTGTGGTTTGTGTGCCGTAAACCATAAACACACACCCATGGACAACATGCCCCAGCTTTCGCCCGTGATTGCCGGGTCTGAAAGCCGGGGCTGTGTAACTGATCCGCGGTCATGGCCGATCAACAGCGGTTATGATGGATCATCATCGGCCAGTTGGTTTTCGAGTTCCTTGATTTTTTTCGTGGTCTTGTTGGCCCAGGCCAGGTAAAAACCCGCCACCGCCAGGTACGAGCCCAGGATTAGCAGGTTCATCGCACCGCCATCTTCAATATCAATCATTGGCACCATCAGCGCGATCCATACCGCCACCAGGGAAAAAGCTGAATTGCGCATGCGCCGCAGCTGCTCCACCCGTGAGGGCAGGTCGGAATAGATATCGGTGTTGAATTGGTCGACCGGGATGCGGAAGTACTGGAAACTGGACCAGTTGGCGCACACAAATTCCCACCCGCTGTCAAGGAAGAGCTGCCGGTAGGCAGCCAGCTTCTTGCGGCTGTACAAGTCCACATAATCCAGGCGGAAGACCACTTCCTCGGGTGGGGCGGAAACAAAATGGTACAACAGGCCGATCCGCACCAACCGCCAGCCCTGCCGTGCCATCTCCTCCAGCCAGGCTTGCTCTTCCTCGATCTGCCAGGGATTGAAATTCTTATATACACTCTTTGTGCCTGCCGTGCTCATTGGTTTCCTCCTTCCTTGTTCGGTAGGTGCTGTCTTCCATGCAGCACCTGTTGATAGCGGCGGTCAATTTCCGCCTGCAGCATGCGCGCGCCATTCACAGTCAGGCTGTAGGGAATGCGGCGTTCGTCTTCCACTGCAATATCTTTGCGCTCCACGATGCATTTGCTTTCCTGCAATTTGGTCAGGGTGGTGTAGAGCGTGCCGGGGCCAATCGTCACATCGCCATGGGTCAACTCTTCCACGTATTTCATCACCGCGTAACCATGCCGCGGCTGGGTGAGGGCGATCAGGATGTAATACATCGAGTCCGCCATTTTTTGGGTTTGAAATTCCTTGTTTGCCATTCCCTTCCTTTCGTTCGTTTTCCTTCCTGATGGTAATCATTATATATCTTTTATAAGATATATCTTATATTTGTTATAATAGCAAAAATATATATTCTTGTCAAGAGCGTTTTTGATTTGACGGATATTCAACCGCCCCAATCCAACCCTTTCGGATATAATAGGGGAGACTCAAAAAAAATTCTATTTGGAGGGTCGTTTCATGTCGAATCTATTTGTTTCCGACCACCCCCTGGTGGCGCACAAGCTCAGCCTGCTGCGTGATGTCCATACTGAACCCCGCAAATTCCGCGAACTGGTGCGGGAACTGGCCGCCCTGTTGACGTACGAAGCCACCCGTGACCTGGCTTTGCGCCCCAAACCGGTAACCACCCCCATGGCAGAAATGACCGCCCATGAACTGGTGGACCAGGTGGGGTTGGTGCCGGTGCTGCGCGCCGGGCTGGGCATGGTGGAAGGGGTGTGGGAACTGATGCCCTCCGCTGAAGTGTGGCATATTGGCCTGTACCGCGACGAACGAACCCTGAAACCCGTGCAATACTACAACAAACTCCCCGTGGCTCCCACGGTTTCGATCTGCCTGATCCTGGACCCGATGCTGGCCACCGGCGGCTCTGCCACAGCAACCGTGGAACTGCTCAAAAAGTGGGGCGTCAGCCGCATCAAATACATCGGCCTGATCGGCGCGCCGGAGGGCATCGCCCGCATGCAGGCGGAACACCCCGATGTGCCGATCCACCTGGCCGCTGTCGATGAGCGTCTGAACGAGATCGGTTACATCATGCCCGGTTTGGGGGATGCCGGCGACCGCCAATTCGGCACCGCCTGACCTTCCCCCTCGCACCCATGTCGCAGCCTGTGTTTGCTCCCGGCGAGATGCAGCGCTACCAGCGCCATGTGATCCTGCCGGGCGTGGGTGAAACCGGCCAGGCACAGCTGAAACAGTCTTCCGTGCTGGTTGTCGGTGCGGGCGGATTGGGTTCCGCGGCAGCCCTCTACCTGGCGGCAGCCGGGGTTGGCTGTTTGGGCCTGGCAGACGCGGATAGCGTCGATGAGAGCAACCTGCAGCGCCAGGTGATCCACGATACCCGCCAGTTGGGCCGCCTGAAGGTGGAATCAGCCGCGGAACGCATCCATGCACTGAACCCATGGGTACAGGTAGATTGCCATGCCGTGCACCTGGAACAGGCAAATGCCGCCCATTTGATCCAGGGATACGAGGTCATCCTGGATGCCACTGACAACTTTACCGCCCGTGATGTCATCAACCGCGCCTGCACTGCCCTGCGCAAGCCCATGGTGTACGGCGCGGTGTACCAGTTTGAAGGGCAGGTGAGTGTATTCGCCCCCCACCTTGGCGCTCCGTGTTACCGCTGCGTCTTCAAGGAACTCCCGCCCGATCCGACCGAGCCGGTCGGCATTTTTGGCGCTCTGCCAGGCGTCGTCGGCAGCCTGCAGGCATTGGAAGTGCTCAAACTCATCACCGGCGTCGGACAGCCCCTGCTGGGCAAACTGCTGCTGGTTGACACGCTCGAAAATCGCTACCAGTGCATCCACATCTCGCAAGACCCCGGCTGCCCGGTGTGCGGCACAGGCACGGCAGCCGTATGAAGCACCGCCTGTTCGCCCGGTTATGCCTGTCACTGGCACTGCTGACCACCCTCGGGTGCAATCTCTCCACGCCGATCGGAATCCTGCGCACCCTCAGCCGCCTGCTGCCTGGTTTTCAGCCCACCGCAACAGCAACCCTGTCCCCACCGGATCCAACTGCCACACCCCTGCCCCAGGTCTACCAGTTAAACCGGGTGGAGGAAAGTGAAGATGGCACCTACCGGATCGAGATCAACCAGCCGGAACTCGTCAACGCCGGGGAAGCCGGCGCTGACTTTAACGCGATGGTGGAACAATTGCTGGTAACGCAGGTGGAATATTTCAAGGCAAATGTCATCATCCAGCAGGATACCCAAACCCAGGCAGGCTTATCGACGTATTCCATCGACTTTATTCTCTATCGCCAGGACAGCCGTTTTGTGAGTCTGTTGTTTATCGAAGAAATTTATTATTTCGGCGCGGCTCATCCCGGCCGGCAGCATTACCCGCTCAATTACAGCCTGACCGAGGCGCGCTTTTACGAACTGGCGGACGTGTTCCTGCCGGGTAGTCCTTATATCTACACCCTGGCGGAAACAGCCCGCCAGGAGTTAATCTATAGCCTTGGCGCCGATGCGATCTTTGAGAGCGGGCTGCTGGCGGTGCCGGAGAACTACGCCCGTTGGAACATCACCCCCAATGGACTGCTGATCACCTTCGCGGAATACCAGGTCACCGCATATGCCAACGGTGCCCCCCAGGTGTTGATTCCCTACAGCGTATTGGAGCCTTATATCGACCCCGACGGGCCACTCGCTTTTTACCTGACCGACTCCCCCTCCGATTTCTAGCAAGGAAGCCCGATGCACATCCATCCCCCGCACATCACCGCCAGTGAGACCGAAGTCATCCTAACCGCCCGGATCAATGTTGACACTCCCCTGGAGGACCTGCCACAACACCTCAGCTTTCGTTTCCCCGCTGCTTACCGCCCGCACATCAACCCGCGCGGTGACGCCTGGGTGACGGCGATGCTGCCGCTGGCGATGCATCTTGGCGAGGACATTCACTATCCCGGTGCGCTTTCCGAACGCCTTTTCTATGGACTGGGTGAACTGGTGAAAATCTTCAGCACCTGGCTGCCGGAGGTGTTCCACCCCATCCGAATCCATCCTGCACGGCTGGAGCCGTCGACAACCCGGCCAGGCAGCGCCACGCTGGCGGCTTTTTCAGGCGGGGTCGATTCCAGCTATGTGGTGTTTAACCACCTGCCCCCGCGGCAGGAAATCCCCGCCCTGCAGGTAACGCACTGCGTGTTCATTCACGGTTTCGATATCCCGCTCCAGGAAACAGCGGAATATGACGCCTGGCAGGCGATCTTTGGCGAAACCCTTTCCGGTCTGGGAATTGAGCTGATCGCAGCCCGCACCAATGCCCAGTATTTCACCACCGGGCGCGTCCGTTGGGAATATGCCCACGGCTGCGCCCTGGCAGCCGTGGGGCTGATGCTGGAGCCGTTCTGCAAACAGTACCTGATCGCCTCCTCATGGCAATTGACGCGCCTGAAACCCTGGGGTTCCTCGATTGTAACAGACCACTGGTTTTCAACGGAAACAATGGCCGTACGACACTCCGGTGTAGAAGCAGGCCGCTTTGCAAAAGTAGAAACTGTAAAAAACTGGCCACCCCTGCGCAGCATGCTGCGCGTGTGCGTCGATTACCCACGGCGTTCTCCCGGGAAGAATTGCTCCTGCTGCGAGAAATGCCGCCGCACCCTGGCGATGCTGGCCGTGCTGGAAGCCGAGGGGTCGTTCCAGACCTTCATCCGGCCACCACACCTGCGTGATGTACTCAACTGGGTGCCCTCGTATCGCATCTATGTCCCTGATATGCTGCGGTATTGCTGGCAGCAAGGCAAGTTGCGTGCCGTCCCCTTGCTGATCCTGGCCCAGGCACGCTACCTGCTGCACCAGGCGGTTCGCAGCCTGGTACCTGCCTGGCTGTTCCGCCGCTTGAAGGCGAAACTCTACCCGCTGTCTGAAAACCCATTCACCGTCCGCCACCTACCCCTCGACTGGCATTGATTTGACAATCGGCAGGCTGCTGCCTGCCAAACCTCTTAATTTTCCCATTTGCGGTTCCGCCAACTGTACACGGGGTAAAAACGGAGTAGAATATCGGTGAACTTGTCTGATCTTCATCAGTAAAATCAACCTTAAGCGTTGGCAGAGAAAGGAATCCAATGAGTAAAATTTTGAAAGTCGGTGTGGTCGGCGTAGGTGGTATCGCGCATACCCATATGCCCGGCTGGGAAAAATCTGATCTGGCGGAAGTCGTTGCCGGCAGTGATGTGTCCGAGGAGATCCTCGCCAAGTGGGGTAAGGAGAACAATGTCAGCAATCTCAGCACCCGCATGGAAGACCTGATTAATGATCCTGATATTGACATCATTGATGTGTGCACGCCCAGTGCGTACCATGCACCGATCAGCATTGCCGCGTTAAAGGCCGGCAAGCATGTGATCTGCGAAAAACCACTGGCACCCACCCCCGAAGAAGTCCGTGCGATGATCGCCGCACGCGATGAATCCGGCAAGTACCTGATGACAGCCCAGCACATGCGCTTCCATGAGCTTTCACAATCCTTTAAGCGCGAGATCGATAACGGGCAGTTGGGTCATATCTATCACGGGCGTGCCTGGTGGCTGCGCCGCGCCGCCTACCCCACCCGCGCCAGCTTCTGGATGAAGAAACACAGCGGCGGCGGCCCCTGCATCGACATCGGTGTGCATGTTCTCGACCTGGCGCTGTGGCTGATGGGCAATCCCAAACCGGTTACCGTCAGCGGCATCTCCCGCACCCAACTGGCTGACAAACCCGGCATGTTCTCCTCGTGGGGCGGCGGCCCTGTGCCGGCGGAACATGATGTGGAAGATTTCGCCGCCGGATTTGTGCGCTTTGAAAATGGCGCCACCATGATCGTGGAAACCTCGTGGATCTTGCATCACCAGGCCCCGGATGACGGCCGCCAGATCTGGCTCTACGGCGAAGACGGCGGGATCGTCTACAACGACGCCATGATCTACAAGACCAACTACGCCACCAAGCAGTTGTATAACACCAAACTGGAACTGACCAGCGACCCGATCAAACCGCACGCCCGCGAGTGCATGGAGTTCGCGCGCGCCATCTCTGAAGGCCTGCCTTCACCGGTGCCTGCCGAACAATCCCTGCAGGTGATGCAGATTCTGGACGGCATTTACCGCAGCACCGCCCTCGGCGCGGAAATCCGCCTCGACTGATCCCTGATTAACACTTTCAACCCCGGAACGGGTAATCCTTCCGGGGTTTTCTTTTTTTTACCAGGAACAGGTTTCAGCCGGGGTAGTCTTTGCGGAACACCAGCACGTCTTCCGCCACGCGGAATCCCAGGCTGTGGTACAGGCGGAAAGCGGTATCGCGATAGTTATCGGTTTCCACCCACAATTCAGTTGCCCCGGCCTGGCACAGGCGCCGGATGACCTCCGCCAGTGCCACCCGCCCCAGCGCAAAACGCCGGAAGTCGGCATGGCAGCCCAGCGGCTCAATTTGCCCGCGCACGATGCCGTCCAATCCTGGCTGCAGCCAGCCGATACAAAACGCCGCCAGCTGCCCATCCGTCGCACTCACGACCACATCCAACGTTGGATCATAGCCGGGCTGGCGCAGCATCCTTAGCCGCCAATCAAGCTGCATGTTTTTGGAGCCAAATACCGCCTGGTGTAGTTCCACGTAGGCAGCCGCCTCTGCCGCTCCATGCAGCGGACGCACCTCGAAACCGGGCGGCGCCGGATACTCCTTCAGCAGCGCTGATGCGTCACGCTGCATCCACACCTTCGACCATGAGTCCTCCCCCTGATCTGCCTGGCAGGTGAACCCATTCGCTTCCAGCTGCCGGATACGCCCCGCCTGCCGGGCAAAGGCTGTCTGGAACCAGCAGGGAATGCCGCCGCCCATTTGCAGCAGTGCACGCGCACGGCGGTCAATCCAGGTGAAAACAGCTTGATCAAGGTCACCATCGGCAGGTGATGGTATTACGCAATCAACCGTCCAGAACGGCAGCTGCATCACTGCCCAGGCAGCCAGGCGGCCACCATCATCAAACCACAGGCCGGCGTTGGCAGGATCATCCAGTGCCCACGAACTCAGCCGGTAGGGCAGATCCATCACATGCAATGTTTCCTGCCGCTCCCGGATTGCCAATGCGATCATCCGCTCATGGTCTTGCGTACCACTATATTCCCGAAATTGATAGGCCAACTCAAGCCTCCTCCTTCGCTGTTCCATTCCGCCAGGTTTGCCAATCCATGCCGTTCCACATGGAAATGAGCGCGCGAACTGGCTGCCCGTGAACCATTCCTGGTATTGCTCGCGCACTCCGGGCGTGCTGCCCTCCCCGTAAGTCAGGTGATCGAGAAAATCGATCACTTCATTCAACCTCGCGTCAATCAGGTTGACTGCCGTAGGGCGGGTTTGCTGGCTTTTCTCCCGGGTGATCCAATAATGGAACCCGTGCAGCACACGGTCGATGGCCAGCATTTTCTCACGGCTGGTTCGCGCCCGGGGAAATACAGCCACAAATTCTGCGAACAGGTTTAACACCGGTCCAGCGCCAGACAGCTGCTTGTGCTGGATGGTTTTGAAATATACTCCCCATGTCAATTCCCAGCCGCAGCCGGCGCAGCGCATCCGTGTTGCCTTATCTTTGTTGTGCGTGACCATCTCGCCGCACACCGGGCAGGGCAGCGTACCTTTGCGCGCCTGGTTGGCAACCAGGAACGCCTCGCAGCGCGCCAGCAGGCTCCAACCAACCTCATCCAGCAATTCCTCATCATGGATGCCCTTCGCATCCAGTTCATACAAGCGGCGGATGAGTTCCTTCTTCACACGCGGCGCCCATTGGGGCAGGATTGGCGGTGGTGTATGTTCCATGAATCGATTGTACGCTCAACCCCCCCGTTGATGTCAAGCCCTATTTTTGGTGTGCCGCATTCGATTTTCAGGTAGAATTAGGGCATCAACCAATCGACCACATAACAATCGAAGGGAGCCAGGCATGGATGGAAAAGAGTTTCAATGGCAAAGTCAATTCCTCAACCAGGAAATGAAGCTGCGTGTGTACGGCGATGCCGGCAAGCCGATCCTGGCCTTCCCGACCGAATGCGGCCGATATTATGACCTGGAAAATTTTGGCATGGTGGATGTTGCCAAAGCGTACATCGAAAGCGGTAAGATCCAGATCTACACCCTCGACAGTTACGACCGGCAGTCGTGGCTGAATGACACCCTGGAACCGGCCAAACGTGCCGTGGCGTATGACAAATACGTGCGTTATGTGATGCGTGAGGTGGTTCCGTTTGTGCGTGAGCACAGCACGCTGCCGGAGGAAGACCACAAGCTGGGCATCATGGGCATCAGCCTCGGCGGCTACCATGCCAGCAACCTCTTTTTCCGTTTCCCGGAATATTTCAACCTGATGATGTCGTTTAGCGGCAAGCTGCACCTGGAACAATACATCGGCAGCTACATGGATGATACCGTGTACTTCAATTCACCCATGCATTACCTGAAGAACCTGACCGATGAATGGTACTTGCAGCAATACCGCGACAGCCAGATCATCATCTGCGTGGGGCATGGGCAATGGGAAGAGGAGATGATTGAAGACGCAATGGAATTGCAAATGCTGCTGCGTAAGAAGAAAGTGCGCACCTGGCTGGATTTCTGGGGCTATGATGTGGACCACGATTGGGCCTGGTGGCGTCGTGAATGGGAATACTTCCTCGACCAGTTATTCCACCTGGAGCATGGAGGGTAGCCAATGGCGGAAGGCTGGAAGCAAACCCTTGGCCGCTGGGGGGAAGCCAAAGCAGCCGAATACCTTGTGCAGCAGGGGATGGCGATCCGCTGCCGCAACTACCATTGCGCCGAAGGGGAAATTGACCTGGTCGCTGAAGATACTGAAGGTTTGTACTTCGTCGAAGTAAAAACCCGCAGCAGCACACGCTGGGGGTATCCCGAAGCCGCAGTGGACGGGCGTAAACGTGAACATATTCTCGCCGCCGCGCGGCATTACCTGCAGGAACAGGAACTGGATTGCCTGTGGCGCGTGGATGTGGTGGCGGTGGTTGGGTCGCCGAGGGCGAAAAGCGAGGTGGAAATTGTCTGGTACCAGAATGCCCTTGACTGACATCGATAAACCACTGGTGATGCTGGTGGGTCCCACCGCGGTGGGTAAGACGGAATTGTCGCTGCGCCTGGCGGAAGCGCTGGAAGGCGAAATCATCTCCAGCGATTCACGCCTGTTTTACCGCGGCATGGATATCGGCACAGCCAAGCCCACCGCCGAAGACAGGCGGCGTGTGCCGCATCACCTGATTGATGTTGCCAACCCGGATGAAAACTGGAGCCTGGCACTGTTCCAATGCGCCGCCTACCACGCAGTGGACGACATCCATGCCCGGGGTAAACTGCCGCTGATGGTGGGCGGTACAGGCCAATATGTACATGCCATCCTGCACGGCTGGGAAATCCCCCCGCAGGAACCAGATGACAGCCTGCGCCAGCAGTTGAACCAGTGGGCCGAGAAGGTCGGCGCGGATGAATTTCACCAACGCCTGGCATTCCTCGATCCTGCTGCCGCAGAGACCATCGATGCCCGTAACGTGCGCCGCTCTGTGCGCGCCATGGAGGTGATCCTGCGTACCGGTGAACGCTTTTCCACCCAGCGCCGCCAGGGCGCGCGGCGTTACGCCATCCTGCAGATCGGCATGTACCGGCCGCGGGAGGAAATATTCCAGCGCGTGGATCAGCGCATCGAAAGCATGTTCACCCAGGGGTTGTGCCAGGAAGTGCAGGCTTTGCTGGATGCCGGCTACACCCCGGACCTGCCCAGTATGGCCAGCATTGGCTACCGGGAAACGGCTGCCTTCCTGCGCGGTGAAATCACCCTCGAAGCAGCCAAAGCCCGCATGCGTAAACTGACCCATGCCTTCGTTCGGCGCCAATCCAACTGGTTCAAACACAATGATCCCCACATCCAATGGTTTGACGCCCGCGACCCCGATTGTTTCGAGAACATCCGCAACACCATCCGCAAAAACGGCCTGTGGCTGCTTCCGCAGGATACACAACCGGCCGTGGAGGAAAACGAAGAATGATGCAGCATCGCCCCTGGCATGACCACTACGATACTGGCGTTCCTGCCGAGATTGACATCCCCGATCATCCCCTGCATGCCTTCCTGGAAGAAAATGCGCGCCACGCACCGCAACAGGTTTGCTGCCGTTTTAACGGCAGTGAACTGACGTACGCCGAGGTGAACACGCTCAGTGACCGGGTGGCACGCCTGCTGGCTGCATTGCAGCTGGAAACGGGTGAACCAGTGGGGATATGCATGCCCAACATCCCGCAATTCATCATCACCTATTTCGGTGTCCTCAAAGCCGGCGGGGTGGTGACCGCCATCAACCCGCGCTTTGGGCCCGGTGAGCTGCGTACCCTGCTGGCGGATGTCCAACCACGGATCGTGTTTGCCGCCTGCGGCAGTGAGGAGCTGCTGGAGCATATGCGGGCTTATCCCTCAATCGAGTCGATCTTCCTCACCGCCCCGGATGATGCCCCGCTGCTGGCGCAGTGCCTGGCGGAGACCATCCCGTACAACCCGTCCCGCAGGCAACTGATCGATCTGCTGAAAATGGAAGCGCCTGCCGCCCTGCCCGTGGTGACAGCCGAAGAGGATTGCATCTACCAGTATTCCGGCGGCACCACCGGCACACCCAAGGCCGCCGCGGCAACCCACCGCAGCCTGGTGGCCAATACCCTCCAGTTCCGCGCCTGGCTGACCCCGTTGGAAACGGGTCGGGAATGCACCCTGGTGGCCATTCCGCTCTACCATGTGTACGGCATGGTGATTGGCATGTGCGTTTCACTCGCACTGCGCTCGGTCATCGTCCTGCATGACGAACGCAAAGGGCTGGCAGGCATGCTCAACCTGATCGAAACCGAATCCTGCACCTTGTTCCCGGCCGTACCGTATTTGCTTGAAGTGATGCTGCTCCAACCGGCGGTTACACAACGAAGCATCAGCCTCGACAGCCTGAAAGTAATCATCTCCGGCGCATCACCGCTACGTGTGCAATGCCTGCAAGCCTACCAGGAATTGCTGAAGGGGCGGCTGGTGGAGGGATACGGCCTTTCGGAAGCGCCTACTGCCACCCACTGCAACCCGGTGCAGGGTGACATCCGCCCCGGCACCATTGGCTTGCCGTTACCGGGGGTGGATGCACGCATTGTTTCACTGGCAGATGGCGTCAGCGAAATGCCGGTTGGTGAGATTGGGGAATTGATCCTGCGCAGCCCGCAGGTGATGCGCGGCTACCTCAACCGCCCGCAGGAAAGTGAGTTGGTGCTGCGCGGCGGCTGGCTGTATACCGGTGATATTGCCCGTATGGACGCAGACGGCTATTTCACCATCGTCGACCGAAAAAAAGACTTGATCAAAGTCAGCGGGTTCCAGGTATGGCCGTACGAGGTCGAGAGTGTCCTCACTCATCATCCCGCCATCCGCGAATCCGGTGTGGTCGGGGTGGAAGACACGCTGCATGGTGAAAAAGTGGTCGCCTGGCTGGTGTTGGAACAGGGCGAAACCATTGACCTGGAGACAGTGCAGACGTGGTGCAAACGCAGGCTGGCCGCTTATAAAACCCCGCGGGAGATCCGCTTTTGTGAAGCCCTGCCGCGCAGCGCGTTGGGCAAATTGTTGCGGCGCGAACTGCGGCAAATGACCATCGAAGGCAGTTGAACCGGGTTTAGATCAGCAGCAGTGGCGCGACAGTCGACCCGCCTCCCCGCTGCTGATTGTGGGGAATTCGGATAACAAAGGATGAGCCCTCATCTTTTGTACTATCAAGCGTGATCGTCCATCCATGTGCCTCCACCAGGTTCTTGACCAGCGCCAGCCCCAGGCCTGTGCCCTGCACATCCTCGGTGTTGGCGTGGCTGCCACGGTAGAAGGTGGAAAATAATTTTGGCTGGTCCTCTTCGGCAATCCCAATCCCTGTGTCCCATACTTCCAGCGCAATTTCCGCATCCATCCGCTCAACGGTAACCCCGACAATCCCATTGTCCGGGGTGAACTTGACCGCATTGCTCAATAGATTGATCAGCACCTGTTTAAAGCGCTGCGGATCGGCGATGATGCTTTCCACGGGGTCCTGAAAGATCACATTGACCTGGATGTTTTTCCGGGAAGCCTCCACCCGCACAAAATGGGCGGCGCTCTCACAGGTTTCGCGCAGCGGAATCGACTCCAGTTTCAGATCCAGCTTCCCGGCCTGGATGCGGGTGATGTCGAGGATGTCATTGATCACCTGCAGCAAATGTTCACTGCTGTCATCCAGGCGCGCCAGGTATCCCCGCTGCTTCTCACTGAAGGTTTCCTCTCCGCTTTTCATTAACAAATGGCTGTACCCGCTGATGGCGTGAATTGGGGTGCGCAGCTCGTGGCTGACGGTGGCCAGAAACATGTCCTTAAATTTCATCGCATTTTCCAGGTCAGTATTGGCCTTCTGTAATTCCACGGTACGCTGTTCCACCCGCTGCTGAAGAGAAAGACGCTCTGCAGACAGTTCCGCCTGCAACGCCCGGCGGCGCAGAATTTCTTCCTCCAGGTTGGTTCGGATCGATTTTTCGGTCTCGAGCGCCTCACTCAACCCCACCAGCAGGCGGGAAATTGACAGATTGATCAATGCACACAGAACGAGGAATGTAACCGTTATGGCCAGCCACGAAAGTGGGGTGTAATTGCCAAAGTTCGCCTGCATTCCAGGTCGGGTATATAACACCCAGTTGTGGATGCCCAGCACAAGCACATTGATCCCCAGGCTGATCTTGGACCCATCCGGCCCTAGGAGCACCCCGGTAACAATCGGGTATGCCAACAGGAAACTTAAGCCGGTCCCCTGGTATCCCCGGATCGAGAGGAAATACAGGCCAAAGCACAGGAACAAAGTGGAACTGATCACGCGCCGGATGAGAAAATTGATCCCCTTTAGAAACGCCAATCCGACCAGCATCAAAAACAGGGCACTCACTACCGGAACCATAAACGAGAAGCCCTCGCGCAGGTACGACAGTAAACCGAAAGCGAAAGCAATCGCCCCGCCCAGTACACTGTAGATGCTCAGCACCAGGAAAAATTCATACTGCCAATACAAAAGCCCCCGGTCGAGGTGCTTGGCTTCCTCTGGCAGGATGTGATCCCTGAGTTGTTGGAATATCCAATGAATTGGTTTCATACCCTTTTCATTTATTTTGGAATGGATTCAGGCTGGATTTGTCCTACCATCCATTATACAGCAAAACCACGAGGCTCCTGTTGAAAAGCTACCGGGAATCGTTAACCATCTGGCGGAACGGTTGACAAAGACAAGAGAATGGGAACAAAAAAATCCCCCGCTTTTGGCCAAAGCGGGGGAACAATACAACTGCATTGGGTGGCCACAGACGGCCATTGGGTTAATTCAGGCGCGGGGTGCCGCTGCGTTTTTCCACCGGCGCGGGGAAGATCGCCTGGAATTCTTTTTCGGTGAGGGTTTCTTTTTCCAGCAGTGCCTGCGCCACATTATCCAATTCCAGGCGGTACTGCGCAAGGATTTCCTTGGCGCGGCTGTAAGCAGCCTCCACCAGTTTGTACACTTCGGTATCGATCTGCTGCGCCACCTGCTCGGAGTAATCACGCTGCTCTGAAATTTCACGCCCGAGGAAGATCATCTCTTCCTTCTGCCCGTACACGCGCGGGCCAAGCTCATCACTCATCCCCAGGCGGGTGACCATGGTGCGAGCAATTTGCGTCACGCGCTCGATATCGTTGGATGCGCCGGCGGTGATATCATCGAACACCAGGTATTCCGCCGCGCGGCCGCCCAACAGTCCGACCATCTGTGCCGTCAGTTCCTTGCGGGAAGTCAGCCGGCGGTCATCACTGGGCAGGGAGAGTGTATATCCTTCCGCCATGCCGCGTGCCACAATCGTGATCTTCTGCACCGGATCGGCTTCGGGAATGGCGTGCATCACCACGGCATGGCCGGCTTCGTGATAGGCGATGATGCGTTTCTCATCTTCACTGATCAAGCGCGACTTACGCTCCGGCCCGGCGATCACGCGTTCAATCGCTTCCTGGAACTCCGGCATCTCAATCACGCGCTTATTGCGGCGCGCGGCCAGGATGGCGGCCTCGTTGACGAGGTTTTCAATATCCGCGCCGACAAACCCGGGGGTCTGGCGGGCGATCACTTCCAGGTTCACATCTGCGCCCAGGGGTTTGCCCTTGATATGCACATTCAGGATCGCCTCGCGCCCGTGCAGGTCGGGGCGGTCCATCACCACGCGGCGGTCAAAACGGCCGGGGCGCATCAGGGCAGGGTCAAGGATATCGGGACGGTTGGTGGCGGCCATGATGATGATATTGGTATCGGTATCAAACCCGTCCATTTCCACCAGGATCTGGTTGAGGGTTTGCTCGCGTTCATCGTGGCTGCCACCCAAACCAGCGCCGCGCTGGCGGCCCACCGCGTCAATTTCATCGACAAAGACAATACAGGGGCTGTGGCGGCGTGCCTGGTCAAACAGGTCACGTACCCGGCTGGCACCGACACCCACGAACATTTCAACAAACTCGGAACCGGAAAGCGAGAAGAACGGCACACCGGCTTCGCCGGCTACTGCTTTTGCCATCAGCGTTTTGCCGGTTCCGGGCGCGCCCACCAGCAGTACACCTTTGGGAATGCGCGCGCCGAGGGCGATGAACTTCTGCGGTTCACGCAGGAACTCCACCACTTCCTTCAATTCTTCCTTTGCCTCATCCACCCCGGCCACATCTGAAAATGTCACGGTGGGCTGGTCGCTGTTGAACATGCGCGCGCGGGATTTCCCGAATGACATGGCGGCATTGTTATTGCCCTGCGCCTGCCGGAAAATAAACAGGAACGCGGCACCCAGCAGCAAGAACGGCACCACATAGCCCAAAATGGTGAGAATCCCCATCCATTGGCTGGGGGGTTTAATTTCAATATCCACATATTCCGGGGTGAGGTCATCGGGTGACACACCCAATTGAACCAATTGGTCCACCAGCGGTGTGGTGGGATCCTTGGTCGACTCAGAAGGTCGGGCTTCATTGCGGTAGAACACACGCAAACTATTGCTTTCATCGGCAATGATTTTCTCAATTTTATGGTCGCGCAGGTCCTGCGCCACCTGGTTGATGCTGACCACGCCCACGCTGGCGGCATCGGCGCTGAAATTGTAGATGATCATTGCCACAATCGCAACGAACAGTAACAGGTAAATAAAATACGAATTTCTTCTCGAGTTCAACTTTATCCTCCCGAGGTTAAGCCAGGATTATTTTTTAAATCAATGATTAAAATTATACCAACCAACCAGGCACCCTGCCAGCATCACAAGCCCTGCCCCGGGTGATTTTATGAAACTCTTACACTTGAGCAGATTCATTTTTCCGGTAGTTCAAAAATATCGGGTAATTCATTACAGTGGCCGCAGCCAATGCGGGGTTCATCGACAAACTGATGCGTCTTTTTGCAATACGCGCTAACAACCACCCTGCGCTTTGCAAAAAATACCCGTTTCACCTCCGCCGTCAGCACCATATTGGCGCAGGCATTGGCGCGCTGGATTTCCGGCACCGGGCAGCTGCCGCACAGGTCTGGTGTCCAACGGCTGGGCCCAGGCCGATTCCCCAGCAGCCGGCACTCTTCCTGGTGCGCGCCGCGGTAATAATTGCCATAAAAATAACTGCATTCTTTGCCAGCCGGGGTTTTCATCGGATCCTTTCCTGGTTAAAAAATGCCGCTGTCGCAGCAATGACAGCGGCATCGAATGGTCATCGGAATCTGCCGATTATTCCTTCACACGGGTGACATACTCACCTGTGGTGGTATTCACCCGGATCAGATCACCTTGTTCAACAAAACTGGGAACAGCCACCTGCACACCAGTTTGTACTGTCACTTTCTTGGTGAGGCCGGTGGCGGTATCACCGCGCACTGCCACCTCGGCGCCAGTCACGCGCAGGTCAACATTGAGCGGAAGCTCAATATCGATCACCTTGCCTTCATGGAAGGTCAGTTTCGCTTCCATGTTTTCCACCAGGTAATTGCGGGCACCGCCGACAATGCTGGTTTCAACGGGCATTTGCTCATAGGTCTCATTATCCATGAAGTAATAAAATTCACTGTCGGAATACAGGTATTGCAGGTTGCGGTATTCCAGGCGCACATCCTGCACACGGGTGCCGGAATTGAAGGTCATTTCAACATTGACACCTGTGCGCATGTTGTTGGCCTTGATACGGATGGTAGCTTTACCGCGCCCCGGTTTGTTATGGCTGTAATCCATTACTTTCCATAACCCGCCTTCATACTCAAACGTTACACCCTTGCGAAGTTCATTTACATCAATCATTTGTTTTTAGCCTCATTTGCAATCGATTATCCAGAATCGTAGATTTCTGCGTTTGGTCCGCCTGGAAAGCTGCCCATGGATAAGATCGCCAAGGCGGGGTTCCCGGCGGAAAACACGGAAAGGATTATACCGTGATTTGGCGGGAATGGCAAACCCGCCCTGGCGTTGCCAGGGCGGGTTGTTGATTAAAATATCAACCGCAAATCAGGTGATTTTCAGGGTTCATCCGATCTCAGGATCGATGATACCGTAACTGCCGTTGCGGCGTTTGTACAGCACATTGATCTTGCTGGTTTCCGCATTGTAAAACACAAAGAAATTTTCGTGCCCCAACAGCTTCATCTGTTCGATGGCTTCCAACTCATTCATCGGGTAGATGGTGAAGGCCTTGCGACGGGCCACCACAGGTGCTTCTTCCTCTTCAAGTTCGGGTTCGTTCAGGTCGGCAAACCCTTCGCTGACAGTTTCGCCGGCACGTTTGTCATAACGCTTTCCCTTAAAACGCCGAATCTGGCGGTCCATTTTGTCAATGGTCGCATCAATCGCCGCGTACAAATCCTCGGCGCGTTCTTCGGCACGGAGCAGGAATTTCTTGCCGTGAATGGTGATCTGGGCAACGTTGCGGTCCGCGACATTGCGGGCAGTTCTTACATGATCAAGATCCACGCGGATCTCATCAATGCCGGGCAAATGGCGGATGAATTTCGCAGTTTTTTTGGTGACGTACGTTTCAATCGCATCGGTCAACTGCATATTCCTTGTGTGAATCATGACTTGGGGTTCCAGATTTTTTTCCATTGTTTGCTCCTTTTATGGAATGGAAGGGGTTGATTAATATGCCCTTGCTGCGGCAGCCGGCAACGGCTCTTCCTGGTGCAGCCCGGCACGGGCTGCCGTCAGTCCGATCACATGGCCGGCGCCTGCCTGCTTGAGGGCATTGGCACACGAACGCATCGTGGCACCGGTGGTGAACACATCGTCAATCACCAGCACCGTTTTCCCGGCAACAAATTCAGTCTCCGCCGCAAAGGCATCTTTCACATTCAACATGCGTTCCCGCGGGTGTTTACCCACCTGCGACTCCGTCTGGCGAATCCGCCGCAGCACGCTGCTGGAGAAAGGCAGGCCTGCCGCGCGGCAAAAAGCGCGCGCAATCAAAGAAGCCTGATTGTACCCACGCCGCAGGCGGCGCTGGCGCGACATCGGCACCACGGTTACCAGGTCTGCAGGATAAGGAGCGCTGCGATACAGTTGCACCAACGCGCCACCCAACGGCAGCGCCAGGGCGATGTTGTTGCCGTACTTCAATTGGTGGATGATTTCCCGCATGGCGGGGTCATAGTTTGCCCACGAGCGTGCCCAATCGAATTCCGGTTTAGATTGGCGGCAGTCGGAACACAAGACACCATCGGCGCGAGGCACACCACACAACGGGCACACTTTGTGTTGAATGCGTTGAATTTTCTCCTGGCATGCCTGGCACCAGACCATCCCCGGTTCACCGCACCCGGCACATTGCGGAGGGAACAACCAGTTGGCGGCCGTCCACCCCAGGGAAATGACAGGGTTAACGATGATGGAGCTGAATGTGCCAGGATTCATACACTTTATTTTTATTGTATCAAAAACAAAACGAATGTCAAAAGAATGCAGGGAGAATGTGAGGCAGATAGCTGAAAACAGCCAGACCATCCCTGGCGTGCGCGGCCCTCTCCGGGTGGGAAGAAGCTAGAATATCCCCATCAGGGCGGAATTCATCAATTGCAGTCCCGCCGGGGCAATCAGAACAATAATGATGGATGGGAAGATCAACAAAGCCATCGGGATCAGCATCTTCAGAGGCGCCTTGTGGGCTTCCTGTTCCGCCCGTTGGCGGCGGCGGATGCGCATCTGGTCGGATTGGATCCGGAGCACTTTCGCCAGGCTGACACCCAGCTGCTCCGTCTGGATCACTGCGGCAACAAAACTGGTCAGGTCCGAAACCCCCAGCCGGTCTGCCATGTCCCGCAGCGCTTCACGCCGCATTTTGCCCAGTTGAATTTCCCGGCTGACCCGTGCGAATTCCAGGGAAAGGTCTGTTTCCCATTTTTCTGCCACCTTTTGCATCGCGGCGTCAAAACCCAAACCGGCCTCAACGCAGATGGTCAGCAGATCCAGTGCGTCCGGCAAGGCGCGGACAATGTTCTTTTGACGCCGGTCAATCTTACTCTTGAGCATCAGGTTCGGCACGAAGAAACCGATCAGGAATCCGCCCCCAATGATCAGGAACCGCACCATCACACCCAGGCGCGCATTCCCGATGGAAAAAATGAAGATCAAAAAACCGCCAAGGAAAACCGAGAGGATGAAACGCGATGCCAGGAACATGGTGGGATCGAGTGTACCGCCCATGCCGGCATGTTCAATCTGGATTTTTGTGCTTTCCAGTACATTCTGGGGGGTGAACCGCGCTGCAAATTCCCCCAGCTTGTGCGCCAGCGGGTAGATCAACCGTTCAGTTAACGGCCGGGACATTTCAATTTCTTCCAGCGTCAGGGTTTCGCCTTTTTCAACAATTTCTTCCAGGCGTTCCTGCAGCAGTTCATCACTGACTTCCGCCGGGCGGCGCTGTGCGATCATCACCAGAATGATGATCACCACTACCGCGATCACCCCGAGGACGATCAAACCAATAACCAGATTGCTCATGATGCCCTCACCTTCCTGTTATACCTCAATTTCAGCCAATTTTCTCATCACAAAATAACCGGTAATAATCAGGGCTGCCGCAACTGCCAGCGCGCAATACCCGCAAGGAAACCCCTTACCCGCCAGGTTGTTTTCCGGCAGGAAAAATTGCATCATGTATTCACGGTTCAGCAGGAACAACACACCCAGGATCAGAATCGGCATGATGGCCAGGAACTGCCCTGAATACATCACCTGTGTTGTCAGGGTTTTAATTTCACCTTTGATACGAATCCGTTCACGGATGGTATACGAAATCGTGTCCAGCATCTCCGCCAGGTTACCGCCCACCTCGCGCTGTACATTGATGGCGGTGATCACCAGGTCGAGGTCATCACTGGGAATGCGGCGCAGCAGGTTCTCGAGTGCGTCTTCCATGGAAAGGCCCAATTGCATTTCCTGCACCACGCGCCGGAATTCATCATTGATCGGTTCCGGCATTTCCTTGCTGATCGATTCCATTGCCTGCATGGTGGAATAACCGGCGCGCAGCCCGTTCACCATCAGGCTCAGCATATCAGGCAGCTGGTCATTGAATTTTGTCAGGCGCTTGCTCTGGCTGGATTTGAGAAAAATGCGGGGTGCCATAAAACCCACCACCGCGCCAATCAGCAATCCGATGAAAGATTGGCCGCCAATAAACCAGAAAAAGATCGCCATGAAGGCAATCGCAATGAAAATCAATGCCAGGTACTCGCCGGGTTTCATCTTCAGGTCTGCCTGTGCCAGCATTTTTGAGGTGCGTTCGGCCCAACTGGAGCCCTGGACACGCCGATCAATCCAATCCACCAACGGTGAGTTGACTTCTTCTGCCACTGCATTGGCATCGGTGGTGTAAGAATCTTCAAAGCTGGTTTCGTTGATGATCTGTTCCAGGCGCTGGTTCGCCACATTGCGGTTGGTGGATACAGAAACAATAATCCCCACCATCAACATGATGAAGGCGATTGCGATTGCGATAACAAAGATGATCAGTAGACTCATACGGTTTCCTGTTCTATCGGGCCATATCACATAGCATGGCGATTACCTTCTGCGCTGGCTGGAACCCACGCCGAAAATTTGCGGTGAAAGGAAGATACCAAACGCCTCAAAGCGGTCCATGAACTTGGGCCGCAGGCCGGTCGGCCGCAGGGAGCCAAGCACCTCACCGCTTTCAAAACCGCTCTGCTCAAACACAAAGATGTCCGTCAGGGTGATTACATCGCCTTCCATGCCGGCGACCTCGGTAATATTGACAACCTTGCGGGTGCCATCACGCATACGTTCCTCGTGGACAATCAGGTCCACGGCAGAAGCCACCTGCTCGCGGATCACCCGCACCGGCAGGTCCATTCCCGCCATCAGTGCCATCGTTTCCAGGCGGGAGAGGGTGTCGCGCGGGCTGTTGGAGTGCGCCGTGGTCAATGAACCATCATGGCCGGTGTTCATCGCCTGGAGCATATCGATCGATTCACCACCACGGATTTCGCCCACGATAATGCGGTCGGGACGCATACGCAGCGAGTTGATCACCAGGTCGCGGATGGATACTTCACCTTTGCCTTCAATATTGGCAGAACGCGATTCCAGTGTAACCACATGTTCCTGGCGCAGCTGGAGTTCCGCGGCGTTTTCTATGGTGACAATGCGCTCATCGTTGGGGATGAAGCTGGAAACAATATTGAGCAGGGTCGTTTTCCCGGAACCCGTACCGCCGGAAATGACAATATTCATGCGCGCCTTGACGCACGCCTTGAGAAAATCTACCGCCTGGGGTGTGAGTGTTTTCCATTCGATCAGCTGTTCCACCGTGATCGGGTTCTTGGCAAACTTACGAATGGTCAGCACCGGCCCCACCAGGGAAATCGGCGGGATGATCGCGTTCACACGCGAACCATCTGGCAGGCGCGCATCCACATACGGCTGCGACTCATCGATGCGCCGGCCAAGCGGCGCAACAATGCGCTCGATCACCCGTCCCACATGTTCATCATCCTCAAATGTCACCTTGGCCCGCAGCAGCTTGCCTTTGCGCTCGACGTAAATATGAGTGGGCCCATTGACCATGATTTCGGTTATGCTGTCATCTTCCAGCAGCGGCTGCAGCGGCCCAAAGCCCAAAATTTCCGCCACGATCTGGTCGAACATGCGGGCGCGCTCCGGTTTGGAAAGCACAATATTTTCTTCGTTCAGCAGCTGCTCAAATAACTCCCGGATCGAAGAGCGTACGTCATCCGTTTTGGTCACATCCATTTTCGGGTCCAGCGTCGCAATCAATTTGTTCTGCACCCGGCGTTTTAAATCCTGGTAGGTGGATTGCTGCGGTGATCGCTGCACCACCTGGCTGACACTGGTGGCTGACCGCGCAGTCGACGAATTACGTTGGACCGGATTGGTGTTATTGCTATCGTCGTTTTGTAAACGCCTTAAGATCGACATCGTTTAACTCCTGGGCGGTCTGCTGATCAGACGACCACTTCTTCCATCTGGGTGATCTTTTCCTGGATCTTGGTTGAGAGGACGTAGATATTTTTACTGAACAAATGCGACTGGTTGTCGACCATCACCGGCACACCGCGCTTGACGGCATCACGCAAAACCAGTTTGTCGTCCAGCGGCAGCGCCATAAAAATTTCCATGTTCAGGCTTTCGCTGATACGCTCCAGAGAGATCCCGGCTTTGCGGTCATAATGATTCAACACAAACACGATCTTCCTGGGATTGTATCCCAACGCCTGGTACAGCAGGGAAAACGCGTTAACATTGCGCAAGGATGGAATTTCCAATGAAGAAAGCAGAACGTTGATATCCGCTTTTTCGATGGCAGTCAATGTGGTTTCGTCGAGATAAGCAGGCGTGTCAACAATAATATAATTGTAATAGCGGCGCAGATAGGTGAGCAGCTTGCCGAATCCTTCACCGTTCACCTGGTCCGCCATTTCGGGCCGGGGCGGTGCGGCGAGGATTTCCAGGCCGCTGGCTTCATGGATCGTAATCACCTCTTTCAGGATCTCCGCGTCCAATTCATCAATGCGGGAGATCAGGTCGATGATGCTGTTCCGCGGACGGACTGAGAAAAACAGGGTAACGGTACCGAACTGGTTATTGGCATCAATCAGCAGCACCTTGTGTTTCTTGATGCGTAAAGCCAGCGCCAGGTTGCTGGCGATCGTCGTCGTTCCCACACCACCTTTGGGGCTGAACACCGTCAGGATTTTCCCCTGCTGGGGCTGCAGCATGGGTGCCCCGGGGGTATCAGCAGAACCAGTCCTGGTCGGCCATGCTGCGCTGCTCCACAGAGATGGCGCCGGCGCGTTTGACCACCGCGATCAGTTCATCCAGCTGAGGCGGCTTTGGCAGGAAATCATGCGCACCGGCGCGCATGGCGCGCCGCATGTAGGAGGGGTCATTTTGAACAGACAGCATCACCACCTGGGTATACGGGAAGCGTTGGCGGATCAGTTGTGTGGCGGTGATACCATCCATATCCGGCATGTTGATATCCATCAACACCACATCCGGATCGGTTGATTTCACCTTGGCAATCGCTTCACGGCCACTGGGGGCAACGTCCACCACCTTGATGGCCTCATCGAACGTAAGCATGCGCTTCACGCTCTCAATCGTTTCAGGGATATCATCGACCAATAAAACTCGGATTTGTCTGCTCATAGCTTGGTTGGGTAAGGTTTCGCTTTCAAGTGGTTGTTGGACTAGGGCGCAACATACGTTGGCAGTTCTTCATAGGTGCTCAGGTCAAAAACACCGGGCTGGGTGCCGTAAGCCAACGGAGACGGCAGCGGGATATTGTACTGCTGCATGATGAACTGCAGCGTGACACTCTCAGTATTGATCCGCTGGTCATCACCGGCGCTGCGCAGTGCCAATGAAAGATTGGCCTTGGAGAGGATCATATAATTTAAGGTGACCGCATCCTGTGGTGAAACCACCAGGGTGATCACCATCGGCTTGGCTTCTTCCTCCACCACCGGCTCCGCTTCTTCAGTACCAGCCTGGGTGAATTCAGCCGCTTCCTGGTCGATGTTGAGCTGCGCTTTCTCGTCGCTCAGCGGGTATTCGCCCACCCACAGCACAATCGCGTCCTGGATCAGGGTCTGGCTGACCAGGCGGGGGCGCTGTTCTTCCGATGGAATGTAATATGCCGTTGTGTTGGCCGTGCCGGTGGGATCGATTCCCATCCATAATTCAGTTCGCCCAAGGTAAGGCAACCCGCTGGCAGGACTGACCTGCGCCGTAATAGGGACATTATACGCCGGGACAGCCGCATCCGGGTTCGCCGGGTCCACCGGGGCAAAGCTCAATGCCGGTGCGTAGACAGGCGCAACCACATTTGGCAGGATCGTTTGCCATTCCTGGTCCAAATCGACAAACAACAGGGAGGAAATCACATTGACATGGTCTCCCGGGCGCACGGTGTAGGCCACCGAAGCGATACCGGTGTCATCTCCCAGCGGGATGGTGACTGCCACGTAACCTTTGGGAATCTGGAAGGAAGCATACGAACCTTCGGCAGATTCACTGATCATGGCGAAGGTCAGCGGCATACCGGCTTCCAATTCAAACATGGCCCGTTTCCCGATCGCATCTGCCGGGTTGGTGATAAAGAGGCCTTCAATCAGGCGCTCACGCGGGTAAGCTACCTTGAGCAGGTGTCCTTCTTCAATCACCTGTCCGCGCGCCAGCGGCTGCTGCAGCACATAAATGTCCGCGGTTGTTGTCACTGGGGTAACCTCAAACGTATCGCCGTTTTCAGCGATCACGTCCTCTCCAGGTGCATTGTTGCCCGGGAGAATGCGGTCACGGAACAGCACAAACACCGCAACCAATCCCAGGATTAACACCAATGCCAAAAGGATCAAGGTCCTACCGCCTTTTTTCTTTTTACCAGTTGCCATTATCTCGCCTCCTGCTTGGAGAATTCAATGAAAGGATGAATTTGATTGTAATCTTTGCCTTGGGGGACGTCAATTACCCCCACCTGATAGTATTGTTAATTATAGTATGAACTCAATAAAATTATATAATGGAAATAAGACCGTCATCGTGTGGCAAAAACGCCCCAATTGCTTGGGGCGTTTTTTTGGATTCGGATTTTCGGCTTTGAATACGGTTTTCGTATTGCCAGCCTTCAGAACATCATCCCAGATTAGGCACCAGTGCCGTTCAGGGCATCCATAATGTTGCTGAAGATCTGACCGATGGCCGGGCCAAGCAGGGCCAGAACCACGATCACCACGATGGCGACGAGAACGAGAATCAACGCGTACTCAACAAGACCTTGACCTTTTTCTTTGGCTGCAAACAACATGATAATCTCTCCTTGAATAAAAATTGAATAAAATGATTTTTTGTTATCCACCCTCACGTTGGGTGGTGATAACCGTTGGGTTGTTAGAAGGATGCGTGCCATGCACAATGATTACTTACATTATAAGAAATTTAGAAGAAAATGCAAGTGTTTTACCTGACAATTTTGTTAGCTGCCCCTATGACGGAAACGGCCCGTTCGCCACGTCCTCCCCGGGTTCATTCCTCGATTTTAATGTACAGTACGTTTCCCAGATCCTCACCGATTAATTCCCACATGGATGAATTGTGCAACTCTTGTGCCAGCTTTCGCTCTTTGGCGATCAATACCACCCCAATCTCCCACGTTTCAACGGTTTCCTCCCAATTCCCTGCCCCATTGACCAGGTCCACCCAATTGAGAATGAACGCATCGCCAAACAAGTCCGCCCGGGCATCAATATAGACGGGATACTCCGGCAGAAACCAGCTCAGATACCCCCCCTGCCCATATTCATTGAACAGGTTCCCTTTAAATTCCCCCTCGCGGATCCACTGCACCGCCTGTACCGGGTACAGCGAAGGCAAATAGACATGTTCCATAAACACCGGATTGGCAACATACACCAGCTTTCCAGCCGCAACCAGCGCCAACAGCAGCACCAATGCCAGGTTGATGGTCTTGTTTTCCTGCGTGTCGGGCATCGTATTCCGCTTCAACCAGGCCTGCAAAGCAGAGGGCGGCCTGGTCTTTGCGCGCTCCGTGTGCCATGCTTTCATCCTGTCCCCCCAATCTGCGAGCATATCCCAGCCATACCGCCCCAACACTGGCATCACAGTGTACACATACGGACCGATCTGGCGGCGGGAGGTGAAGGCAAAGTAGGTGAACCATACCACCGTCAACAATTCCCAGCCTGGCAGGCGTTTCTTTGAGAAACCCAGGGTGAACAATAACAACAAAACACTGGCCAGGTAAGGGATCATGGCAGCCTGGTGGAAATCCGGCGAAGTCCATTCTGAAATCAGGTGATTGGCCTGCATGCCCAGGGTTACGAATGCCACCCGCCAGGTGCCAAATCCGTGCGGGGTGAGCAGCGCCGCCAGGCCGCAGGCAATCCCCACCAGGATCAGCTTGCGGATTTGAAACCAACTTAATCCATTTTCCGTATTATGAATTAGAAGGCGATCCAACAATTCCCCGGCGATCAACAAGCCAATCGCCATCAATCCCAGGGTGTAACCCGCGTGCAGGTTCGCCCACAGGATCATCAATGGAGGAAGGCACAGCAGCCAATCACGCTGCTGCCGTTTGAAAGAAAGAAGGACCCAACTGGTAAAACTGAGCAAGAGCAACGACATCATCTGCGGGCGCGGCGTCCACAATGGCGCGGCGACCACACCGGCAAACACCAGCAGCAGCGCACGGTACATCGCGGGGCCGCGAAGTTGAAACCACAGCAGCCCCATCGCCCCGGCGGCCAGCAGCCCGGTGAGCAATGCCAGCCCATAATACTGGAACACAGCATAGCACCCATACAGCAGCAGATCGAACAACCACGAATGGCTGTTCCAGTAACTTCCGGCAAAGGTGTAGCTGAGAGTGTCGGTGATGTAGGGAGCACCCAGGTCAACGGTTTCTTTGCCTGCCCGCAGCGCCCACCACATATCACTGTCCACCGGCGCGCGCGCGGCCATGGCAAACACCAGGATCAGGGTGACAACAAACAACAGGCGGTCAAATGGTTTCAGCAGGGCAGTATCATTCATCAGGGTTTACGAAAGGATTATATATCGAACCATCAACAACAACAGGTTAACCTGATTATATACGAAAGTAGCCGGGGACTTCCGCTGATGGGCCTACCCGTTTGGCGGGAATACCCTCTAAACAATCGTTAAATATTACAAATTTGAGAAAAATTATCATATAATCAAATCAACACGTTCAACATTTGCCTGGATCATATAAGGAGCCAACATGAGCGAGATATTCGATAATGTGAAATCGGATCACGATATTTTTACCAAGCTGGTCAGCATCATTCCTGGTTTTAAGGGGTATGTCGAAATGCAGGACCGCCGCGCCAGCGACAAGCTGGTACGCGACCAGATTGCTGATCGCTTTACCCAGCTGGAAAAACGCATTTCTGAAGTGCAGACCCAGGCGATCAGCATGGGCGCAATTGAACTGCTGGACCAGTTCGAATCTGCAGCCATCAAGCTGCGCCAGTTTGCCGACCGCATCCGCACTGCCGCCTACGGCTATTCCCCCCTGTTTGCCGCGGTCAAAATCAAAAAGGAAGACCTGGCCGTGCTATACGCCTACGACCTGGCACTGATGGACAAAGCTGACGGCATTGCCGCCGCGATTGACAACGCTGAAGCCTCCCTGGGCACCGAAGGCATCACCGCCGCGCTGCGCCACCTGACCCGCCTCAGCCAGGAAGCCGTGGACGCCTTCAACCACCGCTCACAGGTAATCCTTGAGGGTGTCACTGAAGAAACCCCGCTGCCAGCCGCCCCCGCCCTGGATCCACCCATGACGTATACCGAACTCCCTGCCGAAGGCGGAGAAGAGGAGAAAAAAGGCCTGTTCGGTAAAATTAAAGACATGCTGGATGGTGATGATAATTAATGCACGGTGACATGTGCGATTCGATATGAATTGAGCATTTTCTAAACAAATGGAGTAAACAATGGCAAGAGTATTTGATGTAGTTGAATATCGAAGTGAGATGCAGGATGAGATCGTGCATCGTTTCCCGGAAACCGGCATCGCCGATCTACGGATCGGTTCGCAGGTAATCGTACGTGAATCACAGCGCGCGGTGTTCTTCCGCGACGGCAAAGCCCTGGATATGTTCGGTGCCGGCCGCCATACCATCGTCACCGCCAACGTCCCCCTGCTGGTTGACCTGATCGGCAAAGCTTTCAATGACCGCACCCCCTTCACCGCCGAAGTGTACTACGTATCGGTCAAGGAATTTGCTGACCGCAAATGGGGCACCTCGCAGCCGATCATGGTTGCCAACCCCGGCGTGGGGCTGGGCGTCTCCCTGCTGCAAGGCTTTGGCACTTACAGCTACCAGGTTTCAGATCCGCAACAGTTTGTCACCCAGATCGTCGGCGCGCAGGGCGTGTACCGCACCGCGGACATTGAAAACCGCCTGCGCATTATGCTGATGTCGAAACTGCAGGACTTGCTCGGTGAAACCACCAAAACCCGCAATGTACTCGAGCTGATCGGCCTGACCGAGGAACTCGGTGCCGGCGTACGCGCCAAGGCGCAGGATGATTTCGCCGCGATTGGTTTACAGTTGAAATCCTTCTATATTGGCAACCTGAAACCCTCCACCAAATCGGCTGAGGAATTGCGGGCGATGGGCATGCTCGATATGAATGTCTACACCCAGCTGCAGGCTGCCGATGCGCTGCGCGAGGCCGCAAACAATGAAAGCGGCGGTGCCGGCCTCACCGCGGGCATCGGTGCGGGCGTGGGACTGGGCCAGTATTTTGGCCAGGCCATCGGCGGACAGGGCGGACAGCAGCCCCAGCAACAGGCTGCCCCGCAGGCCAGCAACGGCACCGGCGCCATGCCGGATGTGATGACCCCGGCTGAAGCCGCCGCCATCCTGCGCGTTTCTGAAGAGGATGTCAAGGCCGCCATCGAAGCCGGCGACCTGAAAGCCCGTAAACTGGGCAGCGCCTATCGCATCAGCAAGAGTGCCCTCGAGGATTTCCTCAAAGGATAAGTGGAATTTTCAAACAACCATGAAAAACCCTGGGCGATGGAAAACCCAGGGTTTTTTGTTGTTAGCAAAGTTCTCAGGCAAACTGAGGCAAGTTATGCCCCAGGGACAGGGGAGCTTGATCAGAATGCCTGGATTTTCGGCAGCACCGCTGCGGTGCGGGCGTGCATTTTCTGGGGGTCAGGCGTGGATTGGATATTGCTTTTGACGTTAAATGTTCCAGCCACTTTTCCACCGGCATTGATCACAATTTCCGTGTAGCGCTTCAGCACCGGCCTGGCACTCAATTTGCCAAACGCACTGGTTACGCCGATCACCACTTCTTTTCCCGCCAGGTCTGCCTTCTCGAGGAAGGTATACATGGCGGGAATGATACTGAAGCCCCACACCGGGGCAAGCACGATCAACCGGTCGCTGCCGGGAATCACCTGCCAGGGATCATCCGCCAGGTCACAATATTCGTGTTGTGCAATCGCGTTGCCGTCCAGGTTCTTGCGGTCCACCAGGCGCGTCAATGATGCGCTTAACTTCTCTGCCAGGAATTCCGCAACCAGTTTGGTATGGCCTTGCAGCGAAAAGTAAACAATTTGCGTCTTCATCTCGAATTCTCCTCCAATGATCAAGCCCGTGCCAGCCAGGCCTGCACCAGGGAAAGGATGCCGTCAATTTGCTGATGCGCGTGCGTATTGCCGGAAAACTGCTTGTATTCCCCACCGATGTGGTGTAAATTCAGGGATACTTTGCCGCCCGCTTTTTCGATCAACTCAGTGTACTGAGCGGCCACTTTGGCAGAGAACTTTTCTTCCGGCGCGGCGCCATTGGTAATGATCAGCACGTCCTTACCGGACAGGTCAGCGTTCTTTAAAAACCCGCGCACCTCCGGTACGCCGTTGAATGCGTAAATTGGCGCCATCAGGATCATCCGGTCGGCATCCCGCACCGCCGACCAGGGATCACCCACCGGGTTGGCAGAAATTTTCATCATCCCTTTCACCGGGTTCACCGCGCCTTTCCCTTGCAGCCGCACCAGCGGAGCGCCAATCTTTTCCGCCAGGTATTCAGCGGCTGCTTTTGTATTGTTATACATCGAATAAAACACAATCACCGCTGCCATTTCTTTTCTCCTTACTCTTCAATCGATCAAACCAATCCAGCTATACCATTGTACGCATGGATTCCCACAAAGTTGCATCAAAGGCGGCGCGCCGGTTGGGGCAATCTTTCCGCTGGCACAGCTGGCAGTTGGCATAATTTTTCTCGGTTTCAAACAGGATGCCCGAAACAGATACTTCCGGCACCATCAGGAAGGATTCCGTCAGACGCACCCCCACCAGGGCCTGCACATCACCAAACAGGGAGAAGAGCCCCTTTTGCTGGTTGATCGTCCACACCGAAGCCTCCCCCGAACCGGGATTCATCGATGCCAGTTTCCCCACCTGGAATCCTTCCTCCAGCACGGTACGCAGCAACGGGTGGCAGAAGGTGAGCAGTTCCAGTTTGATGTAATGCAGCCAGGACTGGCGCACAAAGTCAGAAGGATCTATGCCAAGCTGGTCCACCTCGGTGCCGCAGGTGGCAATATAGGGGAACACGCGCTGCACTTCGGAGAGGTTGTGCACCATTGCCGTGCTGCGGAACGTGACGCCATTGATGGTGACGGCAGCGTCTCCCCGCGCCTCAATGAAAGCGGTGCGGTACAATACTTTGGGAACGGCGATATGCTGCACCATGTCGACCAGTTCCAGGAATTCTTCCGCGTTTTCGGCGGAACGAATTTTCATTTTCTTTAACAGCCGTTCCGGGTCCAGTTGAAACGGTACCTCCAGCACGATATTTTCCATTAACACTCCTTTTTCCTGATCTTGATTATCTGACAGAATCAAGAATCTGTCAAAACACGATACAGTAGCAGCCCTGAACATTGAATACAGATGAGTCGAGTCCGTATGGCAGGCGCCAAACCAGGCGAGGTGTCATTCGGGACAGCCCCGCCTGGTATAAGGTTTAAACTGTTAATGTCACGAGCCCAAATTGCCATTCATCAGGGTCGGGATGATTATTGCTGTTCTATTTTTTGATGAATGTTCCCCGGTCGAGGTCATCGAACGCCTGCTGTAGTTCCTGGCGGGTGTTCATCACAATCGGGCCGCCCCAGGCGATCGGTTCGTGCAGCGGCTGCCCGGCAACCAGCAGGCAGCGCATCCCACCCGCAGATGTAAAACGCACATCCCTCCCTTGGGTCAGCAGACCGCCCCGTGCCAGGCCGGCATCGAGCACTTCTCCATCCGGGAAATGCGCCCTGCCTTCCAGCATCAGCAGAAAAACAGTATCCTCTTCCGGCACGGTCAGCGTAAATTCCCCATTGGGCAGCAAGGTGACATCAAAATACAGCGGATCCACATAGGTGCCCTTCACCGGACCGGTGACACCCCGGAACGTACCGCAGATCACCTTCA
Organism: Anaerolineae bacterium; assembly: GCA_013314735.1. GTDB lineage: Bacteria > Chloroflexota > Anaerolineae > Anaerolineales > Anaerolineaceae > SpSt-1165. The sequence goes on along the minus strand of JABUFD010000002.1, from coordinate 821,940 downwards.
CTTCCATGTACGCATCGGAATACACCTGCAAATCGGCGGCGGTGATATCGCGGTAGGTGGGTTCGGTCATTTTATTGGCACGCGGCAGGTTCAGCCACAGCTGCGCTCCCAGCATGTACGGGCTGGCTTGCGGCATTTCCTGGTGGATGATCCCGCTCCCGGCCGTCATCCACTGGCAGCCCAATGGTTCGATCAGCCCGCTGTTGCCCAGGCTGTCGCCGTGCTCCAGCAGCCCTTCCACCAGGTATGTGATGGTTTCGATCCCGCGGTGCGGATGCCAGGGAAAGCCGTTGAGGTAATCCTGCGGGTTGCGGGAGTCAAAGAAATCCAGCAGCAGGAATGGGTCCAGTTCCACCGCATCGCGCGTTCCGCCAAATATCCGGTTGAGTTTCACCCCGGCGCCGTCCACCGAAGGCGTTCCCGCATATTGTGCCTGTATCGTTCTGGTTGTCATCGTGCTCCTTTCCACTCAATCCATACCCTTACTATACAAAAGACGCCGTCCGCCTGTCAATGAAGTCACCGTTAATCCTCCACGGGACAGGCGGATGCTATAATTCAAGCATGCAACGCTTGATAAAAGGCCTGTTGTTGGGCCTGATCCTGTTGATTACTACCGCCTGTGTGCAACGGGCGCCCCTGGTTCTCCCCACCCTGGTGAAACCAAGCGTCCTCCCCAGCCGCACCGCTGTGGCCACCCTAACGCCGCAGCCGATGGCGACACAACCGCAGGCGACACTGACAGCCGTTCCCACGGCAACCCCCACCCCGCGCCTGCACACCGTGGCTTTAAGTGAAACCCTGTTGACCATCGCCTGGCGCTACGGTGTCACACTCGATGCCCTGCAGTCTGCCAACCCGGAGATTGACCCCAACATCCTCATTGTCGGGCAGCAGATCATCATCCCCGCTCCTGCCCCGACCGAAAGCGCGGTGAATCCCACCCCCACCCCGCTGGCACTGACCCTCACCCCACCCAATTGCATCGCAGATGCCGGCGGTGGCCTGTGGTGCCTGCTGAGCGCAGCCAACCCGCAAACCGGGAGTGAGAACATCGCTGCCGAAGTACGCTTATTCGGCAGCGGCAGCAGCGAGAGCCTGAATCGCCTGGCCACAGCACCCCTGAATCGATACCTGGCCGGGGAAACCATGCCGCTGGCGGTGTATTTCACCTCCCAGGAATTGAAAGACGCGCCTTTCCTACCGCCCTACCAGGCGGAGGCCGTATTGGTGCAGGCCTTGCCGCTAGCAAACACCCAGGGACGCTACCTGCCGCTGGTGCTGGAAAACCAGCAAACCGACCTTACACCGGACGGTACCGGCGCACAGGTGAACGGAGAGCTGGTGTTGGATGCTGCCAGCCCCGCTCCCGCCAGCCGTATCTGGCTGGTGGTTGCCCTCTACGGCGATCGCGGTCAGTTGCTGGGCTTCCGCCGCTGGGAAAGTCCACAGCCTCTCAACCCCGGTGAGCGGGTTTCGTTCCACCTCGAACTCTACAGCCTGGATAACACCCCCATCAAATCAGTTGTCTTTTTAACCGAAGCCGTGCCATAATGGCATTAAATTGCCCTGGCAGCCCGATGCAGCCGCATCCTGACATCACGCTTCCCCCATCCTGAACATGGTTGTCGAGCCTTAACGGTTTCTTTACAGGCAGTTCGTTTTTCTTTAATACTTTTCTGTCATACTGAAATCAGGCAACAATAGACCATTTATGAATGAGCAAACAGACCCTTCAGATTCACCCAATTCACTTGCGATTGTATTGGGTTCCAAATCTCAAACGACCTCTATGCAAGAGACATCGATCCTTCCCAGATCGGTGTCTCGCGTTTTAAGCCCCATTTTCATCCGGTGATAACAATGGAAAGGATAGCACGGCATGGTCATCCTGGAATTTGACGGATTATTCCGCGGCATCGAGGGCGGCGCCCATGCCGCCAACAAGTGCGGCTTCATGTGCTATGGCTGGCTGGTGCGCAAAAACGGGAAGATCGTCGCCCAGGGGCACGGCACGTATCTGCGCTGCGATGATGCCACCTCGAACGTGGCGGAATACCTGGCATTGATCGAAGGATTGGAGGCACTGTGGGATATGGCGCTGCTCGAAGAGCGGGTGCTGGTGATCGGGGATGCCAAAACCATCATCAACCAGATGAAAGGTCTCTCCCGTGCCCATGTAACCCGCATTCGCAAATTGCAATCGCGCGCGCAGCGGATTGCCAAGAACTTTCGTGATATCGAATTCCTGTGGGTGCCGCGCCGTGAGAACCACGCCGCCGACAAACTTTCGCGCCGTGCCCTGAAACAGTTCAAAATTTCCCCCGACCTGTACCGGGATGCCATTCGCACCCTTAACCACGAACGCCGCAAAGCGTACGGCAAAGCCCGTCTGCTTTCTGTCCACGACCTGCGCATTCTCACCCCGCAGGGAGCGATCCTCCAACGCTATTAATTCACCAACCGCACATTGTCCTCTGGTACAATTGGGGCAAACCAGCCAACCAGAAGGATGCACCATGCCGATTCAATACCAGACCAATGAACGCCTGCAAACCGGCGAATACCTCGATTTCCTGCTGCGAACCGACCTGGGCAACCAGTACCCCCGGGAAGATTTCCTGGAACGCGTCGATACCCTGATGAAGCACTACATCGTCAGCGCCACCGCGCGTACCGGGGAAGGATTGCTGGTGGGCGTCGCGTTGGGCTTGACCGACTTCGCCTACTATATGCTGGTCACTGATCTGGGGGTGGCACGGGATTACGAAAAGCAAGGGATTGGGAAACAACTCCTGACCCTTTTGCACCAGGCTGCCGGCGGTAAGAACCGCATCTGCGTCTTCCTTGACAGCGCTGATGATGCGGTGGGATTCTACGAAAATTACGGCATGCACAAAGGCAATTCCCTGATGGCGTTTGATGCCGAACCCTGGACCTTTTTTCGACTCACCCCCGAGATTGTGGAACAGTTCAAAGCCAGCCAATAATCCCCATTTGCACGCCAATGATCCAGTACACCGCCAACGAACACCTGAGCGCCGAAGAATACCTCGAATTTCTCACCCGCACTGACCTGGGGCATGAATACCCCCTGGAAGACCTGCTGGAGCGCATGCCGCTGCATTTGCAGCACTGCAACCTGTTCCTCACCGCCCGCAACCCGGACGGTCTGTTGGTCGGCGCCTGCATTGGCATGGCGGATTTCGCCTACTATGTGTTCATCACTGACCTGGGGGTGGCGCGCGATTACACCCACCAGGGGATTGGCACCCGTTTGCTATCGATGGTGCGGGAAACCGTCGGCGAACGTTACCCGATCCTGGTGTACCTCGACAGTGCGGATGCAGCCATCGGTTATTATACCGGCCTGGGGATGGTGAATTACCCCACCTTAATGGCCTCCTACCAGCAGCCCTGGACCCTGTTTGAACTCACACCCGAAAAACTGGCACAGCTTCGTGAACAAGCCGGCGGAGTGTAACCAGGTCAACGCCGCATCTCCTGTACCTGGTAAAAAAAAGAACCGCCTTTCAGCGGTTCAATTCATTTGCCTGTGACTCAAGCGAGTACCCGTAAAAATTAGGGGCTCTGGGATTAAGGACGCTCCGGCACCACGATCCACAGGATCAGGTAGGGCCAGAATCCCATTGTTCCCATCAGGAACAGGATCAGGAATACCAGCCGCACCAGGGTTGGGTCCAGGCTGAAATACTCCGCCAATCCGGCGCAAACCCCGCCCAACATGCGGTCACTGCGGGAGCGGTATAATCGTTTCACATCGTTCATGGTTGCTTTCCTTTCCGGATCAGTCCGGGAAAATTATTCTTCCTTGCTTTCCACATCCACCACGGCATCTGCTGCGCTCCCGCTGCCAAGCGGTTCTTCGGGCACGACGATCCACAGAATGATGTAGAGCCAGAATCCAAAGGAAGCTCCCAGTAGCAGCGCGACAAAGATCAGCCGCATGATCGACGGGTCAAGCCCAAAGAAATCAGCCAGGCCAGCGCAAACGCCGCCAAGCATGCGGTCGGTGCGGGAACGGTATAGTTTTTTGTTTTCATCCATTGTGTTTCTCCTGTATATCTATGTTTTCGTATTCAGACCTTCTTAACCATATACGCACAAACATCAACGAGGTTGCAAACAAGATTACCAAAAACCGATTCCGCGCAGGATGGAATTTCCTGCATGAAATCGGTAAATGGATGCGCGCTTTGCTAGGAAACTACTTCAGCGATTCCGGTACAGCCACCGTGCAGCAGGGAATGTCATGTTCCATGCAGGCGGTCTTGACAAATTCATAGAACAACGGATGTGGATGCGTCGGCCGGCTGAGGAACTCCGGATGAAACTGGCTGGCAACCATGAAAGGATGGTCCACCACTTCGGCAATTTCCACCAGTCTGCCATCCGGCGATAAACCGGAGAAACGCATCCCATGCTCCTCGAACGGCTTGCGATAGGCGTTGTTGAACTCGAACCGGTGGCGGTGGCGTTCATCAATGCGCGCTTCGCCGTACGCCCGGCGTGCCACGCTGCCTTCCTGTAGTTCGCAGGGATACAGTCCCAGGCGCATCGTCCCGCCCTTATCGGCAATATGTTCCTGGTCCGGCATCAATGAGATCACCGGGTGTTCGGTGTTGGGATCAAACTCTGTCGAATTGGCGTCATCCGTATTGTAAATGTACCGTGCGAACTCGATGCACATCGTCTGCATCCCCAGGCACAGGCCCAGGTAGGGCACTTTATTTTCCCGCGCATAGCGGATGGCAGAGATTTTGCCCTCGATGCCGCGCGGCCCAAATCCACCTGGCACCAGGATGCCATGTGCTGCCTGCACTGCCTCCCAGCTGCGGCCCTTTTCCAGGTCAGCGGATTGCACCCAGCTCAGCTCCAATTCCACACCCAGGTGAATGCAGGCATGTTCCAGCGCTTCACGCACCGATATGTATGCGTCATGCAATTCGACATACTTGCCCACCAGGGCAATTTTAACCCTGGGTTTTTCACGGTGGATCTCCTGCGACAGCCATTGCCAGCCGCTCAGATCCGGCTGCTGGCGGGATTCGAGGCCAAGACGATGAAGGATATATTCACCGACATGCGCGTTGTGCAGTTTCATCGGCACATCATACAGGCTCTGGGCGGTTTCCATTGGCACCACCGCGCTTTTGTCCACATCACAGAACAGGGCAATTTTCTCGCACAGGTCAGCTGCCACCGGGTGGTCGGAACGGGCGATGATCATATCAGGTGAAATCCCCACCGAGCGCAGCATGCGCACAGAGTGCTGGGTGGGTTTTGTTTTCAGTTCCCGCGTGGCCGCCAGGTGCACCAGCCAGGTGACATGGATGTAAAAGGTGTTTTCACGCCCCAGGTTGGAACGCAGTTGCCGCAGGGTTTCGAGGAAGGGTTCGCTTTCAATATCGCCCACCGTCCCTCCCACCTCGCACAAAACAATTTCGGCATCGGTGGTCAGCGCCACCTGGTTGATGCGGCGCTTGATCTCATTGGTAATGTGCGGAATGGTCTGGATCGTACCACCCAGGTAGTCGCCGTGGCGTTCACGCCCGATCACATTGGCATACACCTGCCCGGTGGTCACATTGCAGACCTTGTTCAGGCGGATATCTGCAAAGCGTTCATAATGCCCCAGGTCGAGGTCGGTTTCCGCCCCATCATCCAGCACAAATACTTCGCCGTGCTGGTACGGGCTCATCGTCCCTGGGTCAACATTAATGTAGGGATCCAGTTTCTGAATGGCAACCTGGAAGCCGTGCTGTTTTAACAGCCGACCCAACGCCGCCGCGGTCACGCCCTTTCCTACGGAACTGACCACCCCGCCCGTTAAAAAGATATACTTTGTCTGCATCATGCCACACTCCCAAAATGTTAAAAATAAAATCGACCTGTATAATACCGGGTAAAAATCCCCCATCACCATGGAGCCAACAGGTTCACCTCTGCACCGGCCCCAGAAAACCAACTTTTTCAAAGAACAACGGGATGATAGCGTTTCGTTCGATTAAAAGAAGCAGGGAGGGCTGATCATCCAGCACCTCCCTGTAACTCTGGCTACTCTTTTATGCGATGGTGTTTCCAAACAATCATTCTGATTCCGTCTCCATCACCTCAATAGAGGCCCAAACGCGGTTGTCGCGCGCATACCGCCTGCGGAGACCGCCTTAAGAACGCTGCCCCAACGTGCGGGAGAGAATATCTTCCTGCTCGCGGGAGTTGCCCCTGGTTTTCTTTTCAACACGGCTGGCTTCCTCGTCACTGTTCTGGTTTTCAAGGGCGGCGCGCAGCGCTGCACCCAGAGCGGTATCGGTTTCGTCCTGCGGCTCGTTGACTTCTGCCAGGATCTGATTCACGTTCTGGCGTTCTTCACGGCGTCCGCCGCCGCGTCGTCCACCGCCGCGGCGCGGGGCACGCTCTTCGCGGTCCTGCTGCGGCTCATCGCGTTCGACAACTTCCGGCGCCGGCTGCAAAGCCTTGATGCTCAATTTGATCTGTTTCTTTTTGCGGTTCGATTCCAACACCACGGCTTCAATTTCCTGCCCATCTTTCAGTACATCACCGGGGGTTTTTACATACCCGTGGGCGATCTCGCTGATGTGGACCAGGCCGGGGCGCTCGGCGCCAATCTCGACAAATGCGCCGAATGTTTCCAGGCGGATCACGGTGCCTTTGACGATCATCCCGTCTTTGATGTCTTTCCAGGGCAGGTCCAGGGGTTTAACCTGGGTCAGCTGGATCACATCATCTGTCACCCGCCGTACCCATACATCCACTTCCTGCCCGACCTCAAGCACGTCCTCAACGCGCTTGATCGGCTGGCGGCCTGTGCCGTCCAGCTGCGAAATGTGAAGCACCGCGGGCTTTTCCGTACCGATATCAACCAGTGCTGCAGCCATGCTGACCTTGGTCACTTTCCCGGTAAAGTGCTGCCGTGCTTTTACTTCTTCAGAACTTGTTTGTTTCACGCTATCATCCATCGCGCTCTCCCATGTTAAATTTGCCGAAGAAGAATTATACCGCCGGCGACATAGGCTGTCAAACCGCCTGGTCATTCTTCTCACGCTAGACTGTTCCTATTATAACGTACAAATCCCACAACCAACCTATATTTCACCAAATGCGCAGGTGAATTTCCTCTCACATTTGCTACAATCAACATAACCCGACAAATGCTGGAGAACACGCTATGCCGTCTGAAAACATCGACTTAAAGCAAATCCTGAATGCATATTATGCCCCGCCCAAACATCCTGTGATTGTGGAAGTTCCACCGTATGATTACCTGATGGCGGATGGTGCTGGCAACCCCAACCACAACCCTCAGTTTGAAGCCGCTACCAGCGCCCTCTATTCCCTATCCTACACCATCCGCTTCGCTTATAAAGCGGCCACCAGTAACGCCTACACGGTGATGCCGCTGGAAGGACTGTGGTGGTCACAAGAGATGGATACCTTCATCGGGCGGGAAAAGGACGCCTGGCAGTGGACCCTGATGATCCTCCAGCCGGAGTTCATCACATCGGCAATGGTGGAACAGGCCCGCACGGAAGCCCTGCGCAAAAAGAAACTGACCCCGGCGCAAAACACCGCCCTGCGTTATGAACGTTACCATGCCGGCACCTGTGTCACGATGATGCATATCGGCTCGTATGATGATGAAACCGAAAACATCGCCTGGATGCACAGCTTTGCCGCGGAACAGGGATACCAATTGCACGGCCTGCACCAGGAAATTTACCTCTCGGACCCGCGCAAGACCGAGCCCGCAAAAATGAAAACCGTCCTGCGCCAGCCGGTCAGGCCGCTGTAGGGGTAGTTTCTCCAGGCAGCGGGTGTGGTAAACCCCGCGTTGTTTTCACCTTGCTCATCTGGCATCCTTTTCTGTTAAAATACAGGCAGCGCAGATGTGACATACTGGTTCAGGAAAGGGAAAAAGATGAAGCAAGTTTCCGTGGAACAATTTCTCAAACTCGATGCCGCCGGGATGGCGGGCACCCAGGTGATGGTTGATGGACAGCAGTTGACGATTCCCATCCCGATCATCCATGTTGGCGCGGGGGTGCTGCGCCATGTGCCCGGCATTGCGGAAGCTGCGCTGGGGCATGCCCCGGAACATGCAGTGATCATCTTTGATGAAGCCATCCGCCGCTTTGTCACCGAAAACGTATGGCAGCCGTTGGGCGCGGCGGGGATGGAGCTGGCGGAATTTCCACTGGCCGCGGACGATCCCGCCCACCACCTGGTAGCCTCGGATGCCGTCGGCGATGCCGGGGCGCAAGCCTTGCCCGCGGAAGTGGATTTTATCATCGGCGCCGGTTCCGGTGTGATCGGTGACCTTACCAAGTGGATTGCCAACAAACGCGGTATCCCCTTTGTGATTGTCGGCACCGCCGCTTCGATGAACGGGCACGCCTCGATCACCGCCGCAATGAGCTTCGGCGACATCAAGGAAACCGCCTACGACCTCAAGATCGCCGAAGCGGTCATTTATGATACCGAGATCCTTGCCAAAGCGCCCCTGGTGATGAACCTTTCAGGCTTTTCCGATATGCTGGCCCGTAACACCTGCAATGCCGACTGGAAGCTGTCGTCGCTGGTGCGCGGGGTGGAAGGATTTGTGTCCCTGCCGTATGATATGATGACCCGCACCCAGGACTTGAGCTTCAAGCACGCGGCACAGATTGCCGAAGGCGACCCCGCTGCGGTAGCAGCCCTGGGTGAAGCCTGCCTGATCTCCGGCATGACGATGACGATCCTCGGCGGCCAGACCTCGCCCTCCTCGGGGGTGGAACACATCATCTCTCATTTCTGGGATTTACTGGGCGATATCCACGGCAAAGACCATTTCTGGCACGGCACCCAGGTGGGTGTGGGCGTGCTGATGGGACTGGCATTGTACGAAATGATCGAAGAACTCGATCCGCACACGATTGATCCTGCAAAACTGCTGGACAACCGCCGCAGCTGGAATGAAATTGAAACTTATCTCAAAACCACCTACCCCGGCCAGTGGGAATATTTCCTCAAAACCGCACGCGATAAAACCATCCCTGATGCTGATTATCCCGCCTACGTACAGGGCATCCTGGATAACTGGTACCCGATGTGGACCGCACTGAAGCCGTACCGCATTCCGTTCAAGCTGGTGCAGCACGGAATGAAAGCGGCTGGCGCCGCCACCTCACTGGCGGAAGTGCACCAGACCAGGGAAACCGCCCTGCAGGCACTGCTGGATGGCAATTTCTACCGCCCGCGCTACACCATCCTCGACCTCGCCTGGGAACTGGGTATTTTCCCGGATCGCGCTGAAGAGGTGCTGGAACGGGCGGAGGTACTGTAACACACGCACCCGGTTGAACAGATAGCATGGATCAAATCCCCCGGTTAACATCAGCGGGGGATTCTTTCGCCGGGTTTTTCCAGTACAATTAGCACAGTCTTCCGGCAAAATCCATCCTGCGAGGTGCAACCATGGCCACACCCCTGAACGAAATTCGCTGCTTTCTGCTCGATATGGACGGCACGATCTATCTTGACGACCACCTGCTGCCCGGCGCGCTGGAGTTCCTAGAAACGCTCAAAACGCAGGGAAAACAATTCCTGTTCCTGACCAACAACTCCTCCAAGAACCCGGCGCAGTACGTGGATAAACTGGCAAAACTGGGGATCGAGGTCACTGAGGAAGAGGTTTTTACCTCCGGGCAGGCTACCGCCATTTACCTCGAACAAACCGCCCCCGGCGCCAGGCTGTACGTGGTCGGTACTCCCGGGTTGGAAGATGAATTCCGTGCCCATGGCTTCACCCTTACTGCCGACGACCCTGATTATGCCGTGCTGGGGTTCGATACCACCCTCACCTACGACAAGTTGTGGAAATTGTGCGACCTGGTGCGCGCCGGTAAGCCCTATATCGCCACCCATCCCGATACCAACTGCCCCACCGCTGACGGCTTCATGCCCGATATCGGCGCAATGATCGCCCTCGTGGAAGCTTCCACCGGCCGCCGGCCGGATTTGATCGTGGGCAAACCCAACCGGCTGATCGTGGAATCCGCCGCAGCGCGGATGCGTGTCGCCACCAGCAAAATTGCCATGGTCGGTGACCGCCTGTACACCGATATCGCCCTCGGGCACACCGCCGGTATCACCACCGTTTTGGTGCTCTCCGGTGAAACCAGCCGCGCCGACCTGGAAGGATCGCCCCATCAGCCCACCTGCATCTTTGAGAACATCGGTGAAGTAGCCGCCTGGCTCCAGCAACATCCAGCCTGATTCCGCATTTGTTTGCGTTTGCTGCAACCTTTTTCAACCCTGTTGCGTATTCTCAAGTAGAAGAAAAAAATATCAGAGAGAAACGAAAAGGATTGTAAGAAAAATGAAAAAGGTCGTGATTGTTGTTTTATCGTTATTCCTCGTGCTGAGCGTGGCCTGCTCCTGCACCTTCTTAAATTTCAACCGTGTCCCCGATATCATCGTCGAAGCCGGTTCCGGTAATGTGGTCACCCGTGACTACGAGATCAAAGCCGTCTCCAACGTCGAAATCGAAAGCCTCGGCACGCTGCACCTCGTGCAGGGTGACACCCCCTCGCTGACGATCGAAGCGGAAGACAACTACATCGACAAATTCGAGGTCGTTGTGCGGGGTGACCGCCTGGTAATCAAGGTGGAACAAAAATGGTACGATGCCTGGATTCCCACCGAACCGATCCATTATTACCTGACCCTGCCGACGGTTTCCAGTATTAAACTGGCCGGCGCCATCCGCCTGGAAAGCGATGAACTCAACCTGCAGGACCTGACCCTGGCGTGTGCCGGTGCCAATGATGTCGATCTCGGTACCCTGAATGCGGCATCCGTCACGCTTGACATTTCCGGTGCTGCCAATGTGAAAGCGGCCTCCCTGGAGGCAGAGTCGGTCAAGGTGATTATTGCCGGCCTTTCCAGCGTAAACCTGGCAGACCTGGCCGCGGAAACACTTGACCTGCACATATCCGGTACCGGTAACATGGAAGCCGCAGGCGAAGTTAATCGGCAGAGCATCACCGTCGAAGGTGGTGGGAATGTCATGAATGGTAACCTGAAATGCGCTGATGTCAGCGTAAAGTCGAGCGGGATGGCCTCCGCCACCGTGTGGGCCACTGAAACCCTTGATCTCGATTGCGACGGCGCGGTGAATGTTTCCTACTACGGCAGCCCCACCCTGACACAGAATAACAACGGCATGGTATCGATCAACGCCCTCGGCGAAAAGTAATCCATCCGAAAAAAAATTACGAAAGAACCCTGGCAACCCACCGGGGTTCTTTTTCTTCGATCACCGCAGAATGCAACCAAATCCTGCACAATCCGTATTTGTTAATAACCCGTTAAATTGAAAGGTGAATGAAAATGAAAAGAAGCATTTTGATCTTATCCAGTTTTTTAATTCTGATCACTACCATGGCTTGTTCGCTTTCCGCGCTGCAAGGGGAACGCGGCTCCGGCGTGGTGGTAACGGAGGAACGCGAAATCACCAATGTGAGTGAGGTTTTTGTGGACGGCAGCGGAACCCTGCATTTGACGCAGGGCGATGAAGTCGGCCTCACCATCGAAGCCGAAGACAACCTGATGAAGGACATCACCACCCAGGTGGTCGGCGACCGGCTGTATATCAAACAGGAAAGCAACTGGTTCCTCTCCTTCCTGCCCACCAAACCGATCCATTACTACCTGACCCTGCCCTCTGTCAGCGTGGTTCAGGCCTCCGGCTCGATTGATGTCAACGTGAAGGAACTCGCGGTGGGTGACCTGAAAATGACTCTGAGCGGATCCAGCGACCTGAACGCGGGTGCGATTGAAACCGCCAACCTCCGTCTGTCGGGTTCCGGCAGCGCCGATGTATCGATTGATGACCTGCAAAGCGCCGTGTTGGAAGGCAATTTTTCCGGCAGCTCCGACCTGTCCATCACCACGCTCGCTGCTGACAGCGTTGCGGTCAAGTCATCCGGTTCACTTGGCATGGAAATCGGCAGTGCCACTGTGGACACCCTGGTGATGGAACTATCGGGCAGCGCGGGCATCCAGATCGATGACCTGCAGGCGGAAAGCATCTCCCTGCAATCCAGCGGCAGCGCCGATGTCGTTCTGGCCGGCGCCGTTACCCGCCAGGAAATTGATATGAGTGGCAGCGGAAGCTACCAGGCCGGCGACCTGAAATCAGCAGAGACTGTGGTGGAAGGGAGCGGATCATCCACCGTCAAAGTATGGGTCACTGAACAACTCACCCTCGACCTTTCAGGCGCTGCGGATGTTTCCTACTACGGCACCCCTGAAGTTTTGCAATCCAGCGGCGGCGCCGTCGATATCCAGAACCTGGGCGAAAAAGAGGAATAGGCTCGCCAAAAACAGCGGGGCCAGCAAGCCCATATCCTGCCCATTGAAGAAAAATACCGCCAGCACTGGCGGTGTTTTTCTCATTCACATGCCAAAATGAAAGAGTTTGAATAAACCTTTTCTCATATAGTGGGAATTGCGTCTTGACGAAACCTGCAATTTTCGGTAAACTGAATTTAGAGTTTATCGCAGGAGGGAATTTCCCTATTCAGGTAAATTCCGGTGCGGAATCAAAAACCAGATTCCATCCCCATTGGTCAATTGAGTACATTGCAATCTCTTTTGTAAAAGCGTAGTTTTCTCCTTTCTTTTCGTTTTCTTCCTTCCAAACAAGAACCGCAGTATTGCGGTTCTTGTCCTTTAAGGGGATGTGCAGTTGAAACAATAATCCCCGGCACCGCCAGACAGCACCGGGGGAAACGAAAAACAGGGTTGTTCTATTTTACTCGATGATCAATTTCACCGGAGTGACCACCTTGAGGTTGTCGGACACCGGGCAGCGTTGTTCAATGCGGTTGACAAAATCTTCAATCTCGGCTTCCGTCATTTCCGGCGCAGTAACTTTCATGAAAATCCGCACTTCAGAAAAACCGGGATGACCTTCCGCCTTGCCCATCAAGATCGCCGGGTCCACATCTGCTTCCACTTTGACATCCATGCCTTCGACCTTGAGATGTTCCTGTTTTTTGATAATGTTCCCGATCGTGATCATACAGGCGGCCAATGACGCCACATTGTATTCCAGCGGGTTCGGGCCTTCATTGTTGCCGCCGGCTGCTTCCGGCTGATCCACCACAAAATGGTGATTACGGGCTGTCACATCAACATGGAAACCTTCAGCACTTTTTGCATTGACAACATAGGTAGACATCGTATACTCCTTGACTGAGAAATGGATGAACTCTATTTCCATTGTACAATTTTTCAGTCTGTTTTTTCAATTGGCTTCCTGCTTTCTGCCACAGTTGCCGGGTTTGCCAGTTGCGCACCAGCCCTATCTTTTGTACACTCGTGGTGGAACAAGGAGGCTGGAAATGAATGAATCCGCTGTCAACTGGCTTTTGCTGCAAGAAGATCCTTCCCTGCAATTGCGGGTGCGAACTGAATTGCTCTGTCACCCACAGGATGACCCCGGCGTACAGGCCGCCCTTCGCTCCATCCCTGGCAGCCCGGCAGTCACTGGTTTGTTTGCCAGGATGCACCCTGACGGGTACTGGCTGCAGAAAGATTACAAAGGCCGCGTTTTTGGCGACGGGGAACGTTATGCCGATTTCGGCACCACCCATTTCATCCTCTCGTACCTCTCAGAACTGGGGATGGACCGCAATGATCCCCGGATTGAAAAGGCAGCCAACCGCTACCTGGATTTGCAGCTGGAGGACGGCAGTTGGGGCGGGCACATGTCCTGCCGGTATGCATACAACATCCGCACCTTTGTACGCCTGGGATACCGCGACGATGTGCGGGTGCAGAAAACCATCGAACTGATGCTCTCCACCCCGCGCACAGACGGCGGTTACCTGTGCGATATGCATGAGGGCAAATACAAGACTCGTGAGACCAAATCCTGCGTGCGCGGCTGCAGCAAGGCACTGCTGGCGTTTTCCGAGCTGCCCGAAACCTGGCAGCACCCGCGCTGCCGCCAGCTGGTGGTGTATTTCCTCGACCATCATGGCATTTTCAGCACCAACAACCCATCGGAACCAATCAACAAGGATAGTTCCGCCCTGGTCTATCCCATCCATTGGCGCGCCAGCCTGTGGGAACCGCTGTATGCCCTCAGCAGAATGGGATACGGCAGGCATCCTGCCTTGCAGCGCGCCTGGGAAACATTGGAGAGCAGGTTGGATGCGCAAGGACGGGCACCGCTGGATTTCAGCCCCAACAGCGCCCCGTGGAAGGTCGGCAAACGCGGCGAGCCCAATCCATGGATTACGCTGTACGTGCTGCTGGCGCAGCAGTACCGCGACCAGGTTCCTCCGGCATTCTAACGCCGCGCTTCGGGATCCGGGATTTCCATCGCGGCCTGTTTCAGCATCCACAGCCCGTTATCCAGGCATGCCAACAGGCGTACTTCCATAACTTTATCCCACACCGGTGTTTCCAGTGCGTTCCACAGTGATCCGCGCAGGCCGCTGGCACGGTGCGCCCAGGTGGAATCAGCCGAGAGGCGTTCGAGGTAACCCAGCACCAGGGCGGTGCGTTCCCGCAGCCGCTGGTAACGCTCAGAATCAGCCAGCATCATCCACAGGGCCGGGTGGCAGCGGGTAGCCCACTCCTGCCGCGGTCGACGCCTGCAAGCCCAACTCAGCTCGCAGTTCGGCCAGCAATTCTGCCCGCAGCTGCGGACGCAGTTCCTCCTGCAGCGTTTGTCGGATGGCAGCCTTCTCACGTTCGCGCTGGCGCTGGTCGCCGTGAAGCGCCAGGTCGCCGCCCAATACGATCAAAGAAACCATCATCACCAGCAGCCAGGAAAATACCACCGTGGACCCGATGGCAATCCGCTGGATGTTGCGCAGCCAGCGTTCACGGAAATCAAGCATCTGGCGCCGCAAAACGCGCAGGTCATCCTGGTAGCCATACACGGTTTCCAACTGGTCTTCCATGGTAAGGTCCGCTTCATCCACCGTTGCCGCCAGGTTTTTGATATCCTCCTGCAACTGAGACAGGCTTTCCGAAGCGCTGCTGAGGTCGCCCTCAAATTGGGAGAGCTGGTCAGAAAGGGTATCCACCTGCCCTGACATTTCATCCACGCCTTCTGTCATTGTGGCTGATGTGTTGTTATAGATCAATCCCAGGCCTGGAATCAGGTCGAGGAAGGAAAGCGCGTTCTGCACGGCATCCATCCCGTTTTCCAGTGTATCCAACGAATCCTGCAAACCCTCCATTACGCCAACAAGATCTTCACCAACAAATTCAGAGGTGCGGTCGAGAATCGGGGTGATACTGACCATCATCTCCGCCAGGTTGTCTTTGATGGAATTGACAGATTGCAAACCCTCATCCACCGTTTCCAGCGCGCCGGCCACGTCACCGAGGGCGGAATCCAGCAGGTCTATCCCATCCACCGCCATCTGGGTGGTATCGGTCAATACAGCTTCCGCCTCCGGTTTGATCTTCCACACCCCCCAGATACCCAGCACCGCCAACAGCACGCCGGCTGCCGCGCTGATCACCAGCACAACCCCCGCTGCACGATAGAAAAATGAACGCATCGGTCACCTCGCTTTCTTTCCATCGGAACGTCTGATTTGATTATACTGTATCCGACTCCCCCAAAAAACTGGCATTCGCAGCAGCGATCCAGCCGCACCGGCGGAAACTAACGCACGCGCCGCACCCAGTGGTCTTTGAATCCCAGGTCACGCGGTGAGGCACCCTTGTCCAGCTCGAGAAATTCCTTCAGCAGGCGCAGGAACTGGGCATCTTCATCAAACATCGGGAAATGCCCCGAATTGCCAAACACCAGGCTGTGGAAATTGGGCGGGTACGCCTCGGGATGCCATTCCAGCGGCAGTGGGATCAACGGGTCATTAGCGCCGTACACGATCAGGGTTTGCGCCTGGATTTCCGGCAGGCGTTCCTGCAGGGAAAGCGCGGTAAAATCCAGCAACGGGCGCGCAAGAGCCTGGGGATCACTTTTTTGCGCCTCAATACTCACGCTGTCTTTCTCAGCGTAATTGGGTGAAAGCCAATCCACCAGGGCGGCAGGAGTGTCCGTCATCAGCCGGCCGGCATACACACCACCGAGCGGGCAGTTCATCAGCATCAATTTGGCAAGCTTGGTTGGATTACGCAGCCCGTACTGCAATGCGATCAGCGCGCCCAGGCCGTGCCCCACCACCGCCACCCGGCCAATGATGCCCAATTCCTGCACCAGGGTTTCCAGCAGTGCCGTCTGGTGTTCCAGCGAATAATTTTCCGGCACCCTGGCGGTATCGCCAAACCCCCAGAAATCGAGTGCGTAAGCACGGAAATTATACGAGACCGCCTGCATCGCCGGCACCCAGTACCGCCATGAACCCGCCCATCCATGCAGAAAGATCACCGGGCGTCCACGGCCCAGCACCTCGTAATGAACAATTTCCTGGTTGCTGACAATTGCACTCATTATCCGGCATTATCCTCCCGCCAGCAACGATTTGACGCGGTCGATCAATTCTGTTGGGGTGAATGGCTTCAACAAATAATCACTGGCGCCCACCTCAAACCCTTTTTCAATTTCAGCGTCCTGCCCTTTGGCGGAAAGGAACGCCACCGGGATATGCCTGGTTTTTTCATTGGCTTTGATCACGGCACAGGCGCCGTAACCATCGAGGCGCGGCATGCGCACATCCATCAATATCAAGTCAGGCATCTCTTTTTCCACCAGTTCCACGGCCTCCTGGCCGTCCTTGCCGGCCACCACCTGGTATCCTGCGTATTGCAGGGTGAATGTGATCAACTGCCGGATATCCTTTTCATCTTCAATAATCAGGATTTTAGCCATGCGCAATACCCTCTCTCCGCACGGGCAGGGTGAACGAGAAGGTGGTGCCTTCTCCTGGGATGCCGCTGCTGGCAAACCAGATATCACCGCCGTGCATTTCTACCAATGTTTTTGTGATCCACAGTCCCAAACCCGGGCCCGCGCTTTGCATCACCAGTTCATCCTCGCCGCGATAAAAACGCTCGAACACGCGGGAAGCCGCTTCCGGCGGGATACCGATCCCGTTGTCTTCCACATCCAGCTGCAGGCTGTCCCCGCGCTGGCGTACGCGGGTGATCACCCGCCCGCCATTTTCGGTGTAACGAAAGGCATTGCTGAACAGGTTGTCCAATATCTGGCGGACACGCTGCGGGTCGCCCTCCACCCTGGGCAGCACACCAGGCAGGTCGACATCAAACTGCATGTTGCGGTTCTCCAGGCGCGAACGCCGTTCAAAATCAGTGATGGTATCGGTAACCACTTCCGCCACATCCATCATCTGGAAGTTCAATTCCATCTGGCCGGCATCGATCTGCGACACTTCCAGGATATCATCAATCAACACCTGCAGCCGGTCACAATTCTTGCGTGCCATGGTCATAAACATTTCCTGCTGCTGGTTAAGGTTGCCTGTCATCTGCCCCAACACCACTTCCACCGCACCTTTGATCGCCGTGATCGGGGTACGCAGTTCATGGCTGACATTGGTCACGAATTCGGATTTCAAGCGCTCCGCCATCGCCTCGGCAGTGATATCACGCAGAATGGTAACGGAACCGAGGAACATCTCATCCCGCAGTACAGTGGAACCCTGAATGAAGAGAATGTGCCCATCTTCCTGCTCCACCCGTTGTGAATAAATACCTGCCTCGGAATCCGGCGGGTTCTCACCTGACCATACAGCCAGGCGGCGGAACCAGTCGATGCCATCTCCGGCATGCAGCTGCTCTGAAAGCTGCCCGGCATCCATCCCCAGTAAAAAGCCTGGTTCCAGGTGCAGAATTCCGGCAGCTGCCGGGTTGGTCAGCACCACTTTCCCGTGGTCATTGGTCACCAGCACGCCGTCTGCCATGGAAGACAGGATGGCCTGCAGGTTGTTGTTGAGCATCTCATATTCTTCCAGGCCACGTTCCAGCTCCAGGGTGCGTTCTGCCACGCGCTGTTCCAGGTTTTCACGCATCACACGGGTTTCATAATAGTTGGTCGCGTTAACAATCGCGATGGCCACGTGGTTGGCCACCATACGGGCAATTTCGCTGCTGTGTTCGTCAAACGCATTCACTTCCGGTGACTGTACCCACATCCAGCCCCAGAATTGCGAGGCCGCCACCACCGGCACAACCAGCAAGGAACGCGTACCCAGCGGTGACAGATAAGCATCCTTTAACACCCCTAGGTCTTCGCGCATACTGGTATCCGCAATGACATAAGCCGCGCGGCTCTGGCGCAGGCCAGCCATTAACGGCACATCCGCCAGGTCTTCGGTGAAGCTCAGGTCATATTCCGGTTTCTGGGCAATCAGCATCATGTGGTCAAAGCGGCTGACCTGCACAAAGGAGATCACCGGTGCGTTCAACAGGCGCGAGGCATTCTGCAGGGTGACTTCATATATTTGCTCGAGGTTGGTCATACCGCCGATCTGGAGGGCAAATTCATTCAAGCCTGCCAGGCGGTCTGATTGAAGGTTCAAATCCTGCGCGCGGCGCATGCTGTCCTCATACATCAGGGCATTGTGGAGGGAAACTGCGGCCTGTGAGGCATACGCCTGCACCACCTGGCTTTCTCCGCCGCTGAGGGCATCGCTCTGGCGATGCTCCAACACCAGCACTCCCAGCAATTCTGAACGCGCAGCAAGCGGTACCAACAAATGGGTCTGGTACAGATCACTGAACAAACCAACGTTGAAACGGGGATCAGCCGGTATGGTGCGCGGTAAGTAGGTGTAGTCAAACAGGTCCGCCGTGGTACGCAGAGAATGGTCGGGAACAGTCAGCGAGATGGACTGACCCGCCCATGCAGGTTCCCCGGAGGGATCGGTTTTGCGGCAAACCATCTGCCCTTCCCGGACAAGCCAAACCGCAATCCGGTCCGCTTCCACCACCAGGCGGGTCTGTACCAGGATGCGTTCCAGCATCTCATCGCTGCGCAGCGGGGCACTGGTCACTTCCTGTACAGCCGAGGTGAGTGCCTGCAATTGTTCAGCGCGATGCAGCGCCTGCTGGTACAGTTCACTGTTCTCCAGCACCAACGCGGTTTGCTGGCCCATCGAGTTTAATATGGCCTGGTCGTCTTCGCTGAAGGCATTTACATCATGAAAATTATCGAGTACAATCACGCCCATTGTGGTCAGACCAAGCGTGATTGGCACCACCATGGTGGAAATCGGCAGCATCCCGCCGGTGGCTTCGCGGTATTTCAGCAGTTCATCCTGGTTCATCGGGTAGGCTTTGGCAAAATCCAGTTCCCCGATGCGCTGTGCCTTGCCGCTGTTGAACACCTGCGCCGGCAGAGAATGGCCATCGATTTCCGCGGCAATTTGCAGCAGGCTTTCCGGGTGGGTATAACCGCGCGCATTGACCGTCAACAGGCGGTTGCTGCGGCGATCTTCCAACCCCACCCAGCAGCCTTCGACAGCTGGCAAGGTATCAAAAATACTTTCCACCAGAATATCCACGATCGCTGAAGGACCCACACTGGACAGCTTCTGCGAGAAAGTCAACAGCACATTCAGGTTTTCCACCTGCTCACGCGTGGTTTCGAGGGTGTGAATGTTGGAAAGCTCCAATCCCAGGTCGCGGGAGAAATTGTCCACCAGCGCGGCGTCTTCCACACGGGTGAGCAATCCGTTGGCATGGGTATAAAGGATCAATACCGCCAGTTGATAATCGACACTGACTGTTACCGGGAGGCTGACAAAGCTTTCGTATTTAAACAGCCGCAGCAGCATCGAGGTTTGCCAATCGCTGTTCACGCTTAATGCCGCTTCGGCAAACGTTTTCCGGGTCAGGAGCGATTCACGCAGCGGGTTGCGCTGACCAAAAAGCGGTTCCAATGTGCCTGTTTCCGGCAGTTCACCCGCCCCTGCCAGCAATTGATCTTCGCCGTGCAGGCTGCCGGCGATCAGCACAGTGCTGGCTGCAAAGTGATTCAATACTTCCCGCGCCAGGACATCGAGCGCAGCAGCATCGCTGCGCAACTGGGAAAGTGTGCCCACCACCTGTGCGGCGCGCTGGTTGATGCCAGACACCCGATTAAGGCCATCGAGAACATTTTCCATCTGGACCAATTGCTGGTTGAGTACGCCGCGTTCATTGCTCAACTCGCGCACCTGGGCTTCTTTCTGCGCCAGGGCTGACTGTACAATCTGCAGCGCTTCCTGGGTGTCGCGCAAGGTTTCATCCGTGCGCAGCAAATACTCCATGAACGCGCCGAACAATTCGAGCGCATCCATCGCCGGCTGGTCAGGGCGGTAAAGATCGTCCGGACAATCCAACTGGATCATTCCCAACGGGCGCTCCTGCTCATCCCGCAGAATGTTCAGGAATATTTCCCCCTTGCGCCAGCCCATCAGGCTGCGCTGATCTTCCTGCAGTTCATGGATGTCCTGCATATGCACCGGCTCAATTACCACCGGCACACGGTTTTCGGTGACGTAATAGGAATTGGAGATCATCAACTCGGAGCTGAAGATGTCCTGCACCTCACGCCAGGCGTGGGTTTCTTCAAGCGCAAACGTGGAACCCTGTTCCAGGTTCCCCACCACATGGCGGCGTTCCATACGGTCAAACTCAGCATTATAGATGCTGAACACCACCAGCTTGAATGGGGTTGAGCGCTGCAGGGATGCAGCCGTCGATTGAATTTTCTCCGCCTCGTTGTGGGAGCGCATGGTGCTGGAAAAACATTTGCGCAAATTTTCGATGGTGTCGAGTTCACGCCGCAGCAGCACTCCGCGCCGCTTCTGGCGATCATACTGGATGGCGTTACCGATGGCGATCGCCGCCTGGGCGGCCATTGATTCCATCACTTCGAGCATCAGGTCATCAAAATGATGCGGATGGCGCGAGCGCAGCACCAGCATTCCGGCCGGCCGGTCCTGGTAAAAGATCGGTACCAGCAGTACCGCAGCGAAATCCAACCCGGCAGCATGTTCGGGATATTCCTGCTGCAGGTCTGCTACATACAGCGGCTTGCCGGAATCGAGTGTGAGTCGTTCAAAGAAAGCCAGGGCGTCTTCGGCGGGTTCGCCCACGCATTTCTCAATCCGCGGGCGCTCATCGAAGAAATATTTCAGGTCATACATCAGGATGGTACCGCGCTGCACATTGGTGATGCGCATCGCCTGTGCCTGGAGCATTTCCAACAGGTGATCAAAATCGAGGGTGGTGCTGAGTTCGTTCGTGATGCGGCGCAGCACGGTGAGGTGTTCCACCTGCTTGCGCAGGGAAAGGTCAGTCTCCGCATACAACCGCATGCGGTCCATAAAGCTGGCAATCTGGTTGGTGGCGGTTTGCAGGGTTTGCAGGTCGCTGCGCCCAAAACGGCGCGCGTCTGCTGACAGCACCCAGATCTCACCGATGCCGGAGCCGCGAATCGTAATCGGCGCGGCAATGGCGGAGCGCACATCGAGGGTTTCCATCAGATTCATATAATACGGGATCAGCTGCGGTGATTCCTCTGCGGCCTGGTCCAGGAACAACTGTTCATGCAGGTCATCGCAGTACAGCGCCTGCATGCGCGCGGTGACGGTCATGGAATACTGCGGGTCCTGGATCGGCAGGTTGATATTCACCCGCCCCAGGTCGCCGTTATACATCACAATCCGGCTCTCCACCAGGCGCAGATGACTGAATTCCTTGTTCAACTCGAGCAACAGGATCAGGTCCCCGTTGACCAGGCGCACAATGGTATCCAGCGCCTGGTGCTGGAAGGTGGCGGCATCACTGGCGGCATTGGCTGAAGCGGCAATCCGCTGCAAAGTCTCGGCGCGGTTGGCGCGTTCCCGGCTGCGCTCAATCAGCAGGCGGTTTTCAATGGCGGGCGTGGCCTGTTTGATGATCATTCCCAACAGGCGCAGGCGTTCCTGCAAATCGGCTTCGTCCAGGGTGGCATACCAGGCTGCCTGCAGGTAGCCAAAGAATTGTCCGCCGGAAAGCAGCGGCAGCAGGGCCAGGTCCTGTAAACCGGCAGCGCGTGCCAGGTGATCGATCCCCAGAGCCCGGCACCCGGGGTCATCCGGTGCCTGGTGAAAGACAAGGGTCTGTTTGCTTTCCATCAGGCGCGCGCCCTGGCTGAGCGGGGCAACTTCCACCTGGTACAATTCCACAATCTGTTCCGAAAGGCCATGGAACGGGTTTTGTGCCTGGAGCACATTCCACTCCGGGTTGTACACCAGGAACCCCACCAGGTCCAGCGGTACCAGCTGGGCAATTCCGTTCACCAACCGCTCATAGAGATTGGTACTGAGGGTTTCATCGTAAAGGATGTCCGAGAAGCGTGAGATTACCGATTGCTCCTCTGCCAGCCGGTTTTGCCGTTCGAACTCCTGTGCGTTATAAATCGCGATGCCCACATGTTCTGCAAAGGTATCCAACAGGCGGCGGTTCTCCTCGGTAAAGCCGTACGTTTTCAAGAGGGCGAAAGAAAGTGTCCCGATCAGGGTCTGATCGCGGAACAGCGGTACCCCCAGGTAGGAATTGAACGGGTATGCACCGCGCTCGCAATAGGTTTGCAGTTCGCGGTGGAGCGGTATGTTATTGACCATCAACGAGGTGCGGGTTTCAAAGATATGCGAGGCAAAACCCGGGTCTGTACCGTCGAGGGCATACTCGTGTTCCAGCCGCTCAAAGGCGGCATCTTCACCGGGGCGCCCGATGAAACGGAAGGCGGTCAGCCGCCCGGCATCCACATCCAGCAATGTCAGTTCCACATATTCGGCGGGGATGAACTGGCGAAATTCCGTCAGCACATTGCGCACTGTTTCGTCCAGTTCGTGCGAGTGGTGAATGCGGCGGGAAATGCTCAGCACGCTCTGCAGTGAATCCTGCGAAGCGCCCTGGACTCCGCTGCCACTTCCTGCGCCCAGCGCGTCCATCACCGCAATCGGGTACAGGTTCAGCACCTGGTAGCGGCGGCGGTCGACCTCCACATGATTGGAGCGCACCTCAACCAGGGTGCCGTCATCCAGGCGCAAACGGGCACGGCCTTCATTAACGCACAGGTTGAGGAAATCATCCCCCGGCGCAAGGTGATTGACAAAGTAATGCAAGCCCACCCGTTCCTGTTCGCCCAGTCCAAACAGCAGCCGGGTTTCGGCATTGATGCTGTGAACTCGCCCGCCTTCCTCAACAATGACCACGGCATCCTGTTTCTCGGAACGAGGTTGATCCTGTAACCGGCGGCGCATTCGCCAGCGCGGCAGCCAAACCAGCAGCAACCGGATGGCTCCCCAAACCAGGCCGCCGGCAATCAGGAATACTACGCCAAGCTCAAGAATGGTCATCTATCATGTCTTTCGGGTCAATGGCTATCCGTTTCGGTATGTCACTGGCAGGGCGTTATTGGTGCCTCGAAGAAGGATTTGCAAGCATCATGCCGCATGTTTACGGCGTTCTTCCGCGGCCATCTCAATGATTTCACGGATGTCAGAGAAATCATGCGTGCGCGGTGAAACCACCCCCACCGCCAGGTTCACCAGCGGTACGCGGGTTCCATCGCTCAATGTTAAAAAGCCCTGGTCGCGGTCAATAAAACTATAAAAGGTGTGCGCTTTTTTAACAAAACGCTCCCGTAGCTGCTTCTCGATATCGGCAGCCTTGTCAACATGGGTCAGGATCACAAAATTGGCACCGCCGGCATGCCCGGCGAAATCGTCCAGCGCACCGAGTTCATTCAACACATCCGTCACGGTCATACCCATCAGGCGCTGCACTTCGTTGCCCTGGATAAAACCATAGGCATCCTGCAGGCCGTGCAAATGCTGGATTTCAATATCCATCAATGCCCAATCCTCGCTGTCGATCATCTTGCGCAGGTGATCTTCGATCATACGCCCGGAGGGCAGACCGGAATGCGGGTCAGTATAGGTTTCCCGTTCGGCATGCGCAATGGCATTTTTGACGCGCAGTTTCAGCTCCGGAAAATTGAAAGGCTTGGTGATGTAATCATCCGCCCCCAGTTCCAAACCCTGGATCTTGTCGCTCAAGTCATCTTTCTGGGTGAGGAAGATGATCGGGATGTAGCTGGTGCGCGGGTGCAGTCGCAGCTCGCGGCATACTTCGTAGCCGTTGATGTCCGGCAGCATGATGTCAAGGATGATCAGGTTTGGCATCCAGCGGCGGGTTTTTTCCAGCGCCTGGCGCCCCTGCATGGCGGATTCCACCTCGTAATCATGCTCAAAGAACAATTTGAGCATGTTGGAGATATCAGCATCATCTTCTACGATTAAAATTTTTGGTCGCTCCATCCATGACCCTCCATAACGCTTGTTGCAGGACCCCTGCGGTTTGAACCCGGCAGGTTTTCGCATTAATAAAATCCGGGGGAAAGATTGGCTGTGCTGCGGTACCTGGTGCTGGCCATCCCGCACCCGAACCGTCTATGTTAAGGAAACAGCCGCCATCACGGCGCAATCCATTGGTATTATAGCGTATTTTCAAGGAATTCAATAAGCACAAGGGCTGAGTGATGTGTATATTTATACCACACATCTATACGAAACAAAGGGAGGAAGCCGAAGGCTTAGAGCCTGCGCTGTGCCTGATCTTCATGCGGGGTTAATGCAAGGGTTTCATCCAGGTCATCAAACGGTTCCTGCGCGTTCACTGCCGGCTGTACTGAGGCTCCGCGCGACAGGATGGCAAGGTCTGCGCTCCAGAACACTCGATCTGATCCCAATACTGCCAGGAACCCTGTGCGCTCCAACAGGGTCTGTACCCGCACCTGCAGCCCCGACAGCAATACTTCACCCCCGCCCTTGTGTTGGCGCTGCCACACCTCGCGCAGCACTTCAATGCCGGTGGCATCAATCAGCGGCACACCGCGCATCGAAAAGATCAGGGTACTGTCCGGGGTATCCAGGGTTTCCACCTGTTCCAGCAGTTTCCGGGCGGCAGCAAAGAACAACGGGCCGCCCAGGTAATACACGCTGATGGGATGCGCCGGATGTACATAGCCAGTGCTGTGCTTCTCCATTTTCACCAGGTCCACCGGCTGGCGGTCCACATGCAGGTCGCTGATCTGTGACAGGAACATCAAGGTGCTGATGCCAAAGCCGATCACAATCGCCTGGGTCAGGTCAAGCAGAACTGTGGCCACAAGGGTAATGAGGAAAGCCACCATGGCATGCCGCAGGTGTTTGCCAAAATAAAAGCGGATCGCGTGCCATTCATTCATGCGCCAGGCAGTGACCATCAACACCCCCGCCAGCGCAGCCAGCGGCACCCGGCCAATCACCGGCGCCAACAGCAACGCCGTTAACAGCAAGATGACACCGTGCAGGATCGAGGTCAGGCGGGTGGTGCCCCCGCTTTTGATGTTGACGCTGGTGCGGGCAATGGCTGCCGTGGCCGGCACACCGCCGAAGAACGGGATGAGGATATTGCCAATGCCCTGCGCGGTCAGTTCCACGCTGTCATGCAGGCGCTTGCCGGTCATGTTCCCGGCTACCGCGCCGCACAGCAGGCTCTCGATCGCGCCCAGCGCTGCCACCGACATGGCCGGCAGCACCAGCTGGCTCAGGATGGACCAATCGATATCAACAAAACGCAGGCGATTTTCCAGCAGGATGGTGCGGGGAATACTGCCGATCACCGGCACATCCCATCCCAGCAGAGCAGTCAGGGCGGTCACGATCACGATCGCTGCCAGCGAACCGGGGATGGCTTTCAACGCTTTGAACCGACCCCATCCAACCATCACCACGATCACCAGCAGGGTCAGTGCCAACGCATAACCGTTGGGGACGATGCCGTGTTCCAGGTACACCTTCACCTTCTCCACCACGTTTTCCGCTGCCGGGGTGTGAATGCCGAGGGCATTGTCGATCTGACCAAAGGCGATGATCACCGCGATCCCACTGGTGAAGCCCGAAATCACCGGGGCGGGAATCAGGGAGACTACCCGGCCCAGGCGGAAAATTCCCAGCAGGAGCAGGATCACTCCGGCCATGAGTGCTACCAGCCACACCCCTTGCAGCCCATGGCGCGCCGCCAGTACCACCAGGATGGCGGACATGGCACCGGTGGGGCCGGATATCTGGTACGGGGAACCGCCCAGCAGCCCCATGACTATACCCGCCAATACCGCCGTCACCAGGCCGGCGGCGGCATCCGCGCCGGAAGCCACCCCGAACGCCAGCGCCAGCGGTAGGGCCACCGCCGCCACCGTCAGACCTGCCAGCAGGTCTTTTTGAAAGAAAGAAAGCGAATAATGCTGAAATTCGGCCCGCAGCAATGCCAGCCATTCCTGTAGCAATTTCATGGAATCTCTCTATGTCCTGTGCAGTTCAAATGTACACAGCATGGCCAGTCCTTCGGCTGGGCAGCAGTGCCAGAATGATTATACTGATCTTTGGCGATCCGTGTGAAATAATCCAGTCATCAGTTAGGGCCGGGGTTTGTGTTTACCCCACCGGATCATATCCATACACACCTGCACGCATGACAACCTGTGCAGCTCCACCACTGAAACTGCACAGGAATCATGTTATGGTTACATTGCTGGAAGCCAAACGGTCAGGATTTCGCCTTCGCAGCCCTGATGCGCGCCCAGGTGAATTTTACCGCTTCACTCACCAGCAGGATGGTTGCGCTGACCGGGACGATCAGCAGGTAGTCATTGAATGTCAGCGGGACCGTATCGAGGATGGCATTCATCAACGGCAGCTGTGAACTGAGAATCTGCAGCACAACCGAAACGATCACAGCGCCCAGCAGGTACGGATTGCCAAAAAAGTTCATCCGAAACAGCGATTTGGTGCGGGAGCGGACATTGAAAGCATTGAAGACCTGGAACATCGCCAGGGTGGTGAACACCATGGTGCGCGCGTGGTGGATGCCTCCGCTGCCATTGGCACGGTGAAAAACAAACAGCGTGCCGATGGCCATATTGACCGCAACGATCAAGGTATTGATCCACATTTCACGGTTGATGATCTTGCTGTTCAGCGGCCGCGGGTCCTGCTCCATCACATCACCTTCCCTGGGTTCCATCGCGATGGTAATATCGAGGATGCCGTCTGTAACCAGGTTGATCCACAAAATCTGCACTGGTGTCAGGATCAAGCCCACCCCGGGAAACAGCAGCAGCGATGCCAGGATCGTCAATTGTTCACCGATATTGGTGGCAAGCAGGAACTTGACCACCTTGCGCACATTCTGGAACACCACCCGCCCTTCTTCCACCGCGCTGACGATACTGGCGAAGTTATCATCGGTCAGCACCATTTCGGCTGCTTCACGCGCCACATCGGTGCCGGTGATGCCCATTGCCACACCCACCTGGGCAGCTTTCAGCGCCGGGGCGTCATTCACACCATCACCGGTCATTGTCACCACATGGCTTTTGCTTTGGAGCGCCTCCACCAGGCGGTATTTATGTTCCGGTGAAACCCGGGCAAAAACCGCTGTGCGCGGCAGCGCTGTTACCAGTTCAGCATCACTCAGGTGTTCCAACTCCGCCCCGCTCAAAACCTGGTCATCGTCCTCCATGATCCCCAGATCGCGCGCGATCACCTCGGCGGTTAGCTGGTGGTCGCCGGTCGCCATCATCACACGAATTCCTGCCTGTTTGCACAGATCCACCGCCTCCCTGACCTCGGGCCGGGGCGGATCGATCATGCCAGCCAGACCTGCGAAAATGAAAGCCGCTTCTCCTGCCTCGATCCTTTGCTTGCAGGCAGGCAGGTCGTCCGCCGGGATCAACTGGTAAGCCATTGCCAGGCCGCGCAGCGCCATTTTTGCCATATGGATGGTGACATCACGCACCTCGTCACGCCGTGCCGCCGGCATTGCTACCACGGATGCCAGTAATTCCCTTGCACAATAGCCCAAAACGACTTCCGGCGCGCCTTTCATCGCCGCCAGCACCATTCCATCTGCCTGTTGATGAAAGGTAACCATGTACTTGGTGGCGGAATCAAAAGGGATCTCATCCACACGCGGGTACTGCTGTTCGAGGGTGTCACGCTCCATTCCCGCCTTGGCGGCAGCGGTCAGCAAGGCCCCCTCGGTTGGATCGCCGATCACTTCCACAGCCTTCCTGCGGCTGCGGTCAATGCGGGTATCGTTGCAGAGTACCCCAATCAGCAGTGTTTTCTCCAGCGCTGCCAGGCTCATCGGGTCGATCACATGTCCTTCGTGCAGGAATTCTCCCTGCAGGGAGTACCCGCTGCCCTCAATTTCGATCATTTCATCTTCCACGAACAGGTGGGTCACAGTCATCTGGTTGGTGGTGAGGGTGCCCGTTTTGTCACTGACAATCACGGTTGCCGCGCCGAGGGTATCCACCGCGCGCAATTTGCGGATGATCGCGTTGCGTTTTGCCATGCGGTTCACCCCCACCGCAAGGGTGATCGTCATCACCGCCGGCAGGCCTTCAGGGATGGCTGATACCGCGGCAGCCAAAGCGAACAGGAACATTTCATTGAGCGGATAACCGGTCAGGTATCCCACCGTAAAAGTGGTGATGCTCAGCGCCAGGGCCATCAAAGCCAGGTTGCGCCCCAGCAGGTGAGTCTGACGCTGCAGCGGGGTTTCTTTCTCTTCAGAGGATTCCATCAGGGTGGTGATTTTACCGATCTGGGTGTCCATCGCGGTGGCATATACCACGGCTTTCCCGCGGCCTTTGGTAACGGTAGTACCGCCAAAGACCACACCGCGCCAATCCCCCAGCGATGAGCCGGCGGCAACCGCATCGGTATGTTTTTGCGCGGGGAGCGATTCACCGGTCAGCATGGCTTCATCCACCATCAGGTTGACCGCCTCGATCAGGCGGGCATCGGCAGGGATTTTGTCGCCGGTATGCAGGATGATGACATCACCCGGCACAAGCTCCCGCGCGGCCAAGGAAATCTCCTGGGGTGGTGATGAAGCGTCAGGACGGCGCAGCGCCAACGCTTTTGCTGCGGCGCGCGAACGAAGCGCTTTGATTGCATCTTCCGCCCTGGATTCCTGGATGAATCCGATCATCGCATTGACAATGATGATCACACCGATCACGATCGCATCACTGGCATGGTCAGCAAGGATCGAAATCACTGCCGCCAGCACCAGTACCAGCACCAACGGGTTGATAAATTGCTCCAGCAGCAATTTCAGCTTTTTGCTTTTTTTGCCGGACGTCAGCTCGTTGAAGCCAAATTGCTCCAGCCGGCGTCGGGCTTCCGGCGTGGTTAATCCAGCCATGCTGGTTTCGAGAATTTGCACACTTTGCTCGATGGGAAGGGTTTCAAAGGATGTGTCTTTGGTTGCCATGGTGTCTCCTTTCAAGAACGGGGGCTCTCTGGTAATCAAAAACGGATGTGTTTTTGTATTGCGATTCAAAAAACAGGGAGAAGCGTGATGCCTATGCAGGCAGGTGGTTGGATGATCGCAGCATCCTGCCCAATCACTTCTATCATTATACCTGAAAACCAATGCCAGCACCCACGAGCAATGTCACGTTGCAGGGGGAAGCTTCTCGCCAATCCGAGCAATCGTCCCGGAGAACAAACCGCCAACGTCCGGAATGGAGAGTAGAGCAACGCGAACGAAGCAGGCTGGCCAAAGTGGTACATCCTGCCGCCCGGTGCGTGCCGCTTGCCGGTATCCGAACCGGCACGGTTTTGCATTATAATAGGAAAGCTGGCAGGTTCACTGCCTGATTCCAAAGCTGGCAGGTTCACTGCCTGATTCCAAAGCTGGCAGGATCACTGCCTGATCCCCAGGGAAATTTTCAACCACAGGAGTATATCAACCATGACCGATACCACCATTCCACGCTGGGACCTTTCCAACGTGTACCCCGGGCTCGATTCACCCGAACTACAGGCGGACCGCGATAAACTGGAACAGATGATCGCCGCGCTGGAAGCCTACTTCACCGGTACCTGCGCCCCACTCGGTGCCGATGCCCCTGCCGCAGACCTCGCTGCCGCCCTCAGCGGCGCTGTTGACCGCCAGAACGAGCTCTACCTGCTGGCGTCCACCCTGCGTGCTTATGTCTCTTCCTTTGTCAGCACCGATTCTTACAACGCCGCCGCCAAACGCATCATGTCGGAATTCGACAAGCCGATGGTGCGCCTGCGCAAGCTGGGCGTGCAGTTCGACCACTGGATCGGCTCCCTGCGTGAGGTCCTGCCGCGGGCATTGGAGATCGAAGGCAGCGCCAAAGAGCATGCCTTCCCCCTGTTGGAAGTGGCGGAACAGGCGAAGTACATGATGTCGCCCGACGAAGAAGCTCTCGCCGCCGACCTTTCCACCAGCGGCGTGAACGCCTGGACCAAGTTGCAGGGTACCGTCACCTCGCAGCTCAGTGTCGATTTCGAACTCGCCGGCGAGGTCAAGTCGCTGCCGATGCCGGCGCTGATCAACCTGCACGGCCATCCCTCCGAGGACGTGCGCCGCCGCGCCTACGAGGCGGAAATGAAAGCCTGGGAGAGCGTCAAGGAACCACTGGCCGCCTGTATGAATGGTGTCAAGGGTACCGTCAACACCCTCAACAAGCGCCGCGGACGCGAGGATGCCCTGCACTCCTCCATCGACGATGCCCGCATCGACCGCGCCACACTGGAAGCCATGCTGGAAGCGATGCACGATTCCTTCCCCATGTTCCGCCAGTATTTCCACGCCAAGGCAAAGCGCCTGGGCAAGGAAAGCCTGCCGTGGTGGGATGTGTTCGCACCGGTGGCGGAGAGCAGCAAAACCTACACCTTCCCCGAAGTGCGCGCCTTCATCATCGAGAACTTCGGCAAGTTCAGCCCTGAACTGGCGGCGTTTGCCGACAACGCCTTTGAACACAACTGGATCGATGCCGAACAACGCAGCGGCAAACGCGGCGGCGCTTTTTGCATGGGGGTACCGGGCGTGAAGGAAAGCCGTATTTTGTGCAACTTCGACGGCTCCCTCGACCAGGTCTTCACCGTCGCCCATGAACTGGGGCACGGCTTCCATAATTACTGCGAATACCAGGCCAACAAGACCATCCTGCAAACCCAGACCCCGATGACGATGGCGGAAACCGCCTCGATCATGTGCGAAACCATCGTCACCGATGCAGCCCTGGCGCAGGCTGCCAGCGACCAGGAAAAACTCGCCATCCTCGAAACCGCCCTGATCGGCGATTCCCAGGTGATCGTGGATATCTATTCCCGCTACCTGTTCGAGAAGGAAGTCTTCGAACGCCGCGATGCTTCTGAATTGTCCGCCGAAGAACTGTGCGAGATCATGGAAAAGGCACAGAAAGCCACCTACGGCGATGGGCTGGATGAACGCTACCTGCACAAGTACATGTGGACCTGGAAGCCGCATTACTATTACAGCGGGCTGTCCTTCTACAACTACCCGTATGCCTTCGGCTTGCTGTTTGGGTTGGGGCTGTACGCCGTCTATCAGCAGCGCGGGGAAAGCTTTGTGGCGGATTACAAGCACCTGCTCGCCAGCACCGGTGAAGCCAGTGCCGCCGACCTGGCCGCCTGTTTTGGCATCGACATCCGCAGCAAGCAATTCTGGGCCGATTCCCTGGCGCAGATCGGCAAGCGAATTGAGATGTATTTGAGCCTGTAACCAGTCAACTGTTTGAAGAATGATCGAACCCGGGCGTTGTCGTTCCCGGGTTCTTTTTTGCCCCAACTCGATTTCTCCGGCACCAGAACGGTTTACCCTGTTAAGCCCATTGCCCCATCCAGGATGAGGGCAAAAAGGTTTGGAATCAAGTCACCTCACATCCCTCATCCGGGATGGAATGGGTGGGTGCCCGGTTCACCAACGGTTCACGGAACAGAACCAGGCTCTCCGTGAATTGTGCATACGCAGAAAATATCCTTCCCTGCCTGATACGGCGCCAGAATCCTGCAGCCTGTTAAATCCATTATCGCATGCCGTTCCCTTGACCATCCCTTTTATGAACTTCGATGATTCTCGAAGGCGAAAGATCGGATACAATGGTTGCAATGACCATGACAGGAGGCACCGATGCTGGAACAATTATGGAAGATCACAAAGGGATGGAATCAACGTTATCCGGATGGAAACACTCCGTTTCGCATCCTGTCCCGATTATTGGAGGAATGCGGAGAGGTGGCTCAAACAGGTGAATCATTTTGAAGGAACCGGGATCAAACGGCAAAAATATGGGGAGCCTGATACAACCAAACTGGCAAAAGAAGTCTCCCAGGTGGTCCGCTGCGCGCTGGAGGTGGCCACATATTACGGCATTGAAAACCGAGTGGAAGCGGAATTTTCATCCTCCTACCAATGGCTCAAAACCCGGGGATATATCCCCGGTGAAGAGAGTTCTTCGGATTGACCAGGACGCAGTATTCGGCGCGCGGAATTTAACAAATTCAGGGATGCCCGGTAGGTGCAGAAAAATGACCCTGCCTTGAACGTGGGAAGAAAATGTGCTGATAACACATTGAACCGGTGGTTTCCATTGCCGTGAACATTTCTGCCCATGGTGGCGGTGGGGGTGTTGTTACGGGTGGGCAGAAATGCTTGAGCGAGTTGGGTGATTCTCTGTTGGGTCAATACCCGCTTTTCTGCCCCTACGACCCCATAATGTTAACATACCACCAGTCGCATCAATTGCAATGTTAGGTTTCTATCCTTAAATCGGAATCAATGCGATCAATATACCAACAACTAACATATGTCTGATGTGAAATCAAAAAGAGATTGAGGAAAAGAGGGATTGCCCTCAAGATTATGTTGCTCAAACCTAATTAGAATGTAGCACTCCCATGACAAGTATACCCATAAATGACATTTTAACGATCATTTTTGTGTTAGTAGATGATTGGTATCAGGACGAAGGCCATCAATATTTCCCGGGGAAAGTCGGTAGAAAACCTGCATTTACCGATAGTGAGGTCATGACATTGATGTTGGCACAGGAATTTATTCCTTACCCGAGTGAAACGCAATATTTGGGGTTCATCCGCGCCAATCATCCCATGTTTTAAAAATCATGTTGATGAAGTCAATGATTTTTCCCAACCCCCTGTTTAATAGATTAGCACTCTTTTTCGCTTTCGGGCCAAAAATTTGGAAGTGAAAATATATCCTTTACTTCTTGTCCGTCTAACAATAAAACCTCACCATTCACTGGTTTTCCTTGAGGAAGCAGGGAAAGTGGAGAATCGCATGGTCTTAATGCCCAAGGATTATGAAACAAACGAGTATTTGATTGTGCAATATTCCAAGCAGATAAATTTGTCACCAATAAAACGCCACTAACACGCGTAAATTGAATCCCATTAGGTCCCCACCATACCCCATCTTGCGCTCGATACATTTTTGGCTCTGTTTCCGTATTTCCATTTTCCCATGAACTTATGGTGCAAGTCTCTTTCCCAAATAACGCTTCCATGATATCCTCGGTATCTACTGATTGAATGGCATTTACAGCTATGATATAGGGCAAATTCAACTCGCCATATCGTTTTCCCTTGTCAATTACTGAATCACGAATTGACGCGCCATGATCAGCTGCATAAAAACCTGTCATTCTCGTTCCAATTGGTCTAGTACCCATTTTCCCTCTAGCAGTTGCTTTCTTGGGAATGGGTTGAATCTCAATTTTCCATCCATCATGTTCAAAATGCCAACAAGGCAAAGATTGAAACCTTTTTTTATCATATGCTCTGAGTATTTCATCATAATTTAAATCTTTAATCTGCTTGTTGATAAAAGAAGCTATTTGTCTTCCTCTTGGGGGCGTCTTAGGGTAACCATGTATAGTTAGTGCAAGAAAATAATCCGGTGAATCAACCCATCTATCTATTGCATCATACACAATATCTTCCCGAGTATGAGCTGCTGTTTGATTTGTAGATTCACCAGTTACTACCGTTGCTTCCAGGTAAAAAGTATGGTTCTCTTGCGATTCAACCAAGAAATCTGGGGTCTTGTTTGTCCCTTGAATCGTTGGGTGTAATTTAATTTTGCAATTGAACTGTAATAGTAACTCATGGAGGAATAATTCAAAGAATGCGCCTTGATGTTGAAAATTATCTTTAGAACGAAAACGGTTCCGCAAATCGATTTGCTCGGAATGAGGATAGCGGGAAAACCAGTCAGACAATAAGACCCTGATCCTACCTGCTTCTTTTCTGCCAGATATATTGAGGTATTCATAGATTGGTTCGCTATATCTTGCTGGATCCAACCTGGTTCTCGTAATATCATCAAATAACATTACCATCTTACGAAGCCCCACCTTTTAATTAAGACCTATTTTTACAATTTCCTTTTGAATTTCCTTGCATCCTTTATGGCTAAAATACATATTCCTCACCACCAATAATTGTCCAAATAAATCTTCTCACTCTACCTTTCCACCTTCCTCCCCACATACAGCAGATGGCGCGAGGCGGCGATCAGGGTGGGTTCGGTGCTCATTTCAAACAACAGGTCCTGCCACAAATGGCGCTGCGTTCCCTGCAGGCGGTTGTAGCTTTCGTCATCCGCCGAGATCGCCGGCTCCACCCCCGCCAGGGTGAGGGTCTCGAAGCCGACCGCCTCATGCAGGGCGGGAATCTCGGCTGTCGTTGCGAAGTACGCGCGGAACCCGACGCGCGGGGCATCCACCCGGCGGCTGCCGTTCGCCAGCAGCGACCGAACATCGGCTTGATCCTCGATCCAGTCGGGGAAGTCGTGCATCACGTCGCCCAGAACGCCATAGCGGCTGATGAAGGCGGAAAACAACACACCTCCCGGGCGCAGGCGGGCGTACGCCTGCCGCAGCGACTGGACCCGGTCTGGTTCCAGCACGAGGTGATACAGCGGTCCCATCAGGAGCACCGCGTCAAAGTCGGTTTGGGTCACCTGCGCCAGGTCGCGGGCATCTGCTTCGACCAGCCGTACCTGCGTTTCCAGCCCTTCGGCTGCAAGTTTCGCCCGGCACACCGCCAGCAATTCGGTTGACATATCCACCGCGGTGATCGTGTAGCCGCGCCTTGCCAGCGGCAGGGTATAACCGCCGGTGGCAGCGCCGATTTCGAGGATCGACCCATGCGGGGGCAGGTACTGGTCCAGGTGGCGCCAAGTCAGGTCGCGCTCGAGCTGGTGCCGTTCCAGGCGGCCGTTCTCATTCTCCGGGTCACTGTTGTACAGGGCTGCTATATCGCTGACGTCATCCATCATTCCATCCTCCTGTGTTGGTCTTGAAAATCTAGTGATCCCCCCCCAATACCCCCCGCACCAACCCGCCGAAGATGGTCCGCACCTGGTCTTCATCGCCGAGATCAATCCCGAAGGTGGATTCGAAGAAGCGCGGGATCATGGCGGCGCTGATGAAGGCCAGCCCCAACTGCGCCATTGCCTGCTCGATCTGGGCGCGTTCTTTGCGTACACCGCGTTCGATCAACTCATCCACCAGCTGTACCAGGAAAGCCTGCATGCGGCGCGCACCGGGTGTGGTGTAATTGCCGTCAATCAACACCTCCTGGAAATGGGCGCGGGTCAGGTTGGGGTAATGTTTGGCGCCTTTGAGCAGGTCGACAAAAATTTCCGTGCACCACGCCAGCGCGTCCGCGCCCGGCAGGCGGGTCAGGTCGTCCCAATCGAAGGCGTTGTCGAGGGTGATTTCCATCACCATGGCCAGCAGCGCCTGCTTGGAGCGGAAGTAGTAATTGATGGCAGCGATGTTCACCCCGGCTTTGGCGGCAATGCGCCGGTTGGTGGCGCCGTTCAGCCCGAATTCCTCAATGCAGGCAATCGTCGCCTGGATGATCGTATCCTGCACAGACAGTTGATTGGTTTCAGCATTCATCAGCACCTCCGTGGTCAGGCCGCGCCCGGATGGCACAGGCGGCTGGAAAGCGCCCACAGCTCCCGCGCCAGGTTCCGGCTGCGTGCGGCGCGGCTGGGGGTTTTGGGCTGGCTGTCTTTCCAGTAGATCGGCAGTTCTCCCTGATGATTATACCGGGTTTCCAGCTCCGCCCGTGCCATTCCTGCCAGTGTCAGCAGCGTACGCACCGGTACCTCCGGGTGGGTGCCGCCGTTTCTGCGGAAATGCCACACCGTGCGCGAGAGCCAGTCCGTTTGTTTGAAGCCGATCTCGGTATTGACCAGCCCGGGATCGACCGCGAAGGCGCGCACCGGCAGGGCGGCATGCACGCGGTTAAATTCGGCGCTGAACAGCACGTTGCACAGCTTGGCTGTCTTGTAAGCCCACAGCCCGTTGAACAGGCGGGGATGGTGAATGCGGCGCAGGTTGAGCCAGGTGCGGTAATGCGAACCCGAACTGGTGGTGAGCACACGCCCGTCACCACTGGCAGCCAGCAGGTCCACCAATTCCTGCGTCAGCAGGAAGGGGGCGAGGTGATTGACCGCGAAGGTCTGCTCGAAGCCGTCCTCGGTCAGGATCAACTTCCCGGCATAGGTGCCGGCATTGTTGATCAGCACATCCAGCCGGGTAAAACCATCCGCCTGCAAGCGCGCACGGATCGCCGTTGCCGCGCGGCGCACCTGGGCCTGGCTGGCAAGATCCGCCAGCACATAGCCGATGTGCGCCCGGGGCACTGCGGCCCGGATGCGTTGTTCAGCCTGGGCGGCGCGTTCGGCGGAACGTCCCACCCCGATCACATACGCCCCGCGCCGGGCGAAATCCAGCGCCGCCTGCCAGCCGATGCCGGAGGTGGCGCCGGTGATCACCACCGTTTTGCCCGAACAGGGCTGGGGAGCGTTGCCCTCATCCATGGGCTTGATCATACCCTGAAAAATATTTTCCTGAAACATATGCATATCCTTTTCAATGTGCCGCGGAGCATAGAAGAGTGAAAAATAACCGCGAAAAAGTCAGGTGCATCCCATCCGCACAATTCGGGTTCCAAAAAGTGAGCACCGCAGATCACACGGATCTGCACGGAGAAAAGGGAGTGAAACCTGTCTGTACCCATCCGCGTTAATCCGTGCGATCCGTGGTTCAAAACCATCAGGCGGATTCGTCTTCATCCGGTTAAGGTGCAGGGGTGCAATAAGTTAATCATTTGATTCAATCATTCACTTGACAACAGTATAAATCCAATGTAGTATTTAGTCAATAGATTCAATCAGTTGATTAACTTGACAGGAAGAACACGCAATGAAACACAAACCCCTCCCCTCCTCGCACCTCCTCATCACCGGCGCCACCGGCGGATTGGGCAGCGCCTTTGCCATCGAAGCCGCCCGGCGCGGCTTCAACCTCATCCTCACCGATCTGCACCCCCGCGGCAGCCGCCTGGCGGACTATCTCACGGCCCAATTTGGCGTCAATGCCCGGTATTTCCC
The DNA here is from genome assembly GCA_013314735.1 of Anaerolineae bacterium. GTDB lineage: Bacteria > Chloroflexota > Anaerolineae > Anaerolineales > Anaerolineaceae > SpSt-1165. Next base: position 784,605 of record JABUFD010000002.1, on the reverse strand, counting down.
CTGCGACCTGACCAACCCCGATGCGCGCGCCGATCTCTACACCGCCCTGCGGGCGGACGGCCTCCAATTCTGGGGCCTGGTCAACGTCGCCGGGCTTGACCACGAAGGGGGTGTACTGGAACGCCGCCGTGAGCAATTACTGCAAATCGTGCGCCTGAATATCGAGAACACCCTCGACACCACCCATGCCATCCTCCAGCTGCGCGATCCCGAACACACCTTTCGCCTGGTCAATGTCAGCAGCATGGCCTCCTTTTACCCCATGCCCTACAAAGCCGTCTATGCCGCCTCCAAGCGCTTCCTGCTCGATCTTTCGATGGCACTTAGCGAAGAGATCGCCGGGTTTGGCACGGTGACGGCGCTGTGCCCGGCGGGCATGCCCACCACCCCCGACACGATGCGCGCCATCTTCTCACAGGGGTTCTGGGGCAAGGTCACTACCCTCAACCCGGATGAGGTGGCACATCTGACCCTGCGGGCGGCCCTGCACGGGCGGCGCGTGGTGGTGCCGGGCTGGATCAACCAGTGGATTGTCGGCCTCAGTCGTCTGGTACCGCAGCGTTGGAAGGTGCGCGCGGTACGCCGCCGCTGGGAACAATCCCGCACCAATCCCATGCGCAGCAAAACCATCGAATGGATCCTGGCCGAGGAAAACGGGACAGTGTAAGCAACAATCTACCGCCAATTCATTGTGTGGTTGTATTTGCATCCCATCAGGGCAAACCTCCACAGCAGCACCAGCAAACCTGCCATACACCACCGTTCTCCAGACCCGGCCGGCATGGTATCATTATCTGCATACCAAAGGAGTTGAACCATGCCGGAACTGTACACCACCCACGGCGCAATGCGCCGCGACCAGCTGGGCTTTATCCTGCCCCATGAACACATTTTCGTCGATCTGCGCCCGTTGGGCACACCCGGCCACGGCCAGGCCGAAGCCGCGGATGTGGCGCGCCTGATGGCGCCGCAACTGGCCGCCTTCAAGGCGCAGGGCGGTACCGCCCTGGTGGAATGCACCCCGGAGGGTGTTGGGCGGCGGGTGGACCTGGTCAAGGCTGCCGCCGATGCCGCGAATTTGCCCGTGGTGGTGCCCACCGGCATCTACCGCCAGCCGTGGGTGCCCGATTGGGCACTGGAAGCCAGCCAGGATTTTCTCTATGACTGGATGCGCAAGGAGCTTGAGGTGGAGATCGGGCAAAGCGGGGTGCGGGCTGGTTTCATCAAGCTCAGTGCCGGCGATGACGGGCTGACCGCACCGGAGGAAAAGATCTTACGGGCAGCGGTGTGCGCGGCCCGCAAATCCAATGCGCTGATTGCCAGCCATACCATCCGCGCGCGGGTGGTGGAACAGCAGATCGCGGTGATGGAGGAGGAAGGCTTCAACCTGGAGCGCTTTGTGTGGGTCCACGCCCAGGTGGATACGCTGGAAACCAACCTGGTGCTGGCGAAGCACGGTCTGTGGATCGAGTACGACGGTATCAACGGCAGCGAGGAAGGCGATGCGGAATATATCCGCCGCATCCAGGCGATGGTGGAAGCCGGGCATGAAGACCAGGTATTGCTGTCGATGGACCGCGGCTGGTACACCCCGGCGGAGCCGGGCGGTGGCACACCCCAGCCCTTCACCATGCTGGCAGAGGTGTTCCTCCCCACACTGCGTGCAGCCGGGTTCTCCGAGGCGATGATCGAGAAATTCACCGCCGCCAACCCCTTCAATGCCTTTGCGCGGTAAATAAGGATGCACATCAACGCTCCCCGAGCTTTGCACTGAAGCCGATCGCAGTCGATCAAGGGCGAACCATCACAGTATGATGGATGTCGCTTCGACAGGCTCAGCGACCGTTTCATTGGGAGGGAGATCCATGCCCCGTGCCCCGTTTCAAATATTGGTTTACCTGTACCGGCGCGATGCGCAGGGTGATTTGGCATATGCGTTGTTCGAGCGTGCTGACGCGCATTTCTGGCAGGGCATTGCCGGCGGCGGTGAGGATGATGAAACCCCGCTGCAAGCAGCCATGCGCGAAACCCGCGAAGAAGCCGGATTGGACCTGATCGACGGCTGGCTGGCACTGGACACCATCGCCTCCATCCCGGTGACGGCCTTCGGTGATAGTAGTTTATGGGGTGAGACGGTGTATGTGATTCCGCAGTACAGCTTCGGCATCCATGCCGGGGCGGGCGAAATCCGCCTGTCATGGGAACACAGCGCCTGTGCCTGGCTGCCGTATAGCGCAGCCCTGGCCCGTTTACATTTTGACAGCGACCGGACTGCCCTGTGGGAACTCAACCAGAAATTGCAGGGCAAAGGTCCGCGGGAAGCTTGATCCAGACTTTGGATGTCTCTTTGAATTCTTTCAGCAATCAACGCTATTCATCCACGGAGTGCATAGCATTGACAAACCAGTTGGAGATTCCATCAATCAGACTTCGGATGTCTCCTCGATCCCTTTCAGCAATCCACTCATTCCATCTGCAAAATCGATATCATCAGAATGTTGCTTGGAGACCTCCGAAGTCTTACCCCGCCAGCAGCGCCAGGTCTTCAGGCGAATCGATATCCAGGCCCAAATCGGGGCAGCGCAGGATCAGCGGCGCCACGCCGGCAGCCTGCGCCAGGGCGCAGTGGCGTTCAAAGGAACCCGTGCCAAAGGCGGTCGGCACCAGGTCCGGCGGGGCAAACAGCAGCAAATTGGTGCCGTCGCCGTGCCGGTCCGGCACAATCACCATCCCCGGCGACACCAGCTTGTTGATCTTGCCTTGCAGGTTTTGCGCGTTAAGCCGCGGCAGGTCCACCGGCAGGATCATCACAGCCTCCGCGCCGTGTTGCTGCAGGGAACGCAATCCCAGGGCCAGGGATTCATTCAGGCCCGGTACATCCACCTCCTCGAGGATATCCACGCCGTAGCTGAGGGCGATCTCCCACACCAGCGGGTCGGCGCTGATCACCAGGGTGTGCCCCACCTGCTGCACTTCCCGCAGCACATCCAAGGTATGGCGCAAGCCGTCCCGCACCAGGGCTTCCCGCGCGGCAGGACTGAGTGTGTCCGCCAGGCGGCTTTTCGCCAGGTGAAACGGCTTGACCGGCAGGAGCACATCCAGCTTCATGCCCGCGCCGTACGCTCCTCGGCAACAATCTCTGCCACAAACGCCAGGAAATCCGCCGCCACCTCGATCTGCTTCTCGCGGTTCAGCATCAATGTCGGCATCGCCCTCACATAATGCAGCTGCCGCGAAAGGGATTCAACCAAAGGATCATCGACCTCATCCACCGCCATCCCCGCCAGGAGATCACCGTAGTGCGCCGCCACCGCTTCCACCGAGGCCGGTTCACCGGTCAGTTCGAGGAACATCTTTGCTGCCGGGCCTTTGACCGCCATCCCGCCGATGATCGGACTCATCGCCACCACCGGCTTGCCGGCCATTACCTGGCGCACACCGGGCAGGTTCAGGATCGGGTCCACGCTGACAAAAGGATTGGAAGGGCAAACCACCACAGCGTCCGCTTCCTGCAGGGCAGCCAGCACCTGCGGCGTAGGCCGGGCATTCTCCGCACCCTGCCAGCGCAACCCGCGGCACACCGGCTGCCAGCGTTCTTTGACAAAGTAATGCTGGAACTCCAGCACACCGCCGTCGGTCTCCACCAATGTGCGGCAGGGATCATCACTCATCGGCAGGATCGCATGGTATACACCCAGGGCTCTCGCCAGCCGCCCGGTGATCTCTGTCAGGCTGAGGCCTTCCCGCAGCCATTCGCCGCGCAGCAGGTGGGTGGCCAGGTCGCGGTCACCCAGGCGGAACCAGCTGTCACCACCCAGGTTGGCGAGAGCGGTCATGCAGGCATGGGTATCATTCTGAATGCCCCAGCCTTCCACCTTTTGCGCCACATCTGCCAGGTTATAGAGTACGGTATCCAGGTCGGGTGAAATCGGCAGCCCGAAATGAACAAAATCGTCACCGGTATTCACCACCACGGTCAACTGCTGCGGTGAAAGGTGTTCGGCCATGCCGCGCACCAGGCGGGAACCGCCGACCCCACCGGCGAGGGCGGTAATTTTCAGGTCAGAGGGAAACTGTTCCATCAATTCCTAACGTATCCTTTGGGTATCAAATTTCCGCGTGCAACCACTATCCCAAAAGCAAATGAGGCGCAAAACGCCCCGCCAGGGGAAGCCGCACAAATGTCCCTAGATTATACCAGCCAGCAGCGCCAGTACCACCCCGCCGGCGATCACACTCCCCAACTGTCCGGCGGCATTGGCACCCATGGCATGCATCAACAGGAAGTTCTCGTAATCCTCTTTCATCGCCACCTGGTGTACCAGGCGCGCCGACATCGGGAACGCGCTGATACCGGCCGCGCCGATCAGCGGATTGAATTTCTTGCCGGAAAGGAGGTACATCAGCTTGCCGAACAGCACCCCGCCGGCGGTATCGAGCACGAACGCCAGCAGCCCCAGCGCCAGGATCATCAGCGTATCCAGCTGGAGGAAGGCCTCGCCGTGCATCGTGCCGCCGATCACCAGGCCCAAAAAGAGCGTGGTCAGGTTGGCCAGTTCGTTCTGGGCGGCATCGCTCAGGCGTCCCACCACCAGGCTTTCACGCAGCAGGTTGCCAAACATCAACGCCGCGATCAGCGGTGAAGCCTTGGGCGCGATCAGCGATACCAGCAGCGTGACCACCAGCGGGAACAGCACCCGTACCACGCGCGAAACCGGTTTGGAGCTGTACGGCATGCGCACCAGGCGTTCTTCCCGCGTGGTCAACAGGCGCATCACCGGCGGCTGGATGATCGGTACCAGTGACATATAGGAATAAGCCGCCACCGCGATCGGTGCCAGCAGCTGCGGCGCGAGCTTGGAGGACACATAAATGGCAGTCGGCCCGTCTATCGCACCGATGATGCCAATCGAGGCAGCCTCGTTCATCGGGAAACCCAGCAGCAGCGCCAGCATCAGCACGCCAAAAATTCCGAACTGCCCGGCTGCGCCGAGCAGCGCCATGCGCGGGTTCTCCAGCAGTGGGCCAAAGTCCGTCATCGCCCCGATGGCAATGAACACAAACAACGGGAACAGCTCGGTGGCAATCCCGGCCTGGTAGAGCACGTGCAGCATGCCGCCCTCATCGGTGATGCCCGTGAGGGGCAGGTTGGCCAGAATCGCGCCAAAGCCAATCGGCAGCAGGAGCATCGGTTCATATTCTTTGGCAATCGCCAGGTAGACCAGCAAACCGCCGATCGCGATCATCACCAGGTTCTTCCAGGTGAGGGCGTCAAACGCCTGAAGCAGTACGCGCAGCTGTGAAACGTCCATTCTTCACCTATGCGAAACGAACCAGGACATCATTGTGATTGACCTTGGCGCCTTCACTCACCTCCACGCTGGCAATCGTGCCGCCATGCGGGGCGCGGATGGCGCTCTTCATCTTCATTGCTTCCAGTGAACACAACGTGTCGCCCTTTTCCACCACATCTCCCGGGCGCACGGCAATATCGAGGATCACCCCTGGCATGGGTGCCAGCACTGCCCCGGCACCGCCTGCCGGCGCGGGCGCGGCTGGCGTGGAGCGCGGCGGTACCGCCCTGGGGGTTTCCGTGCGGGTGGTTTCCACCTGCGGCGCGGCAACTGTCGGCGCTTCGGTACGGGGTGTCACCACCGGCTGCGCGCCTTCCACCTCAACCGTAAAATGCTTGCCGTTGACGGTCATTTCCAGCGGCGACGCGGTCACATCCGCCACTTCCACCGCGTATTCCTGCCCGTTCACAATCACGTGAATGATCTGCTTCGTCATGTGCTTTCCTTTCTCCAGCCTCAATCTTCACCGAGGGGCTGCCACCAGCGCCCACGGGAACCTTCCAGCCGCGCCCCCAAACCCCGGCGGGGTTGGATGGGCGCCTGCTGCACTGCTGCCAGCTGCGAACCGGCACGGTTTTGTTTCAGCCACCAGGCTGCTGCCGCAGCTGCCGCGGCTTCCGGGGCCATGCCCTGCGGCGATGACACAGCCTTGCGCAGTGCCAGGGCTGCCGCTGTCACCGCGGCCAGCGTTTCTGCTTCTTCATCACGGGATGGCGCTTCGACCACCGGCACGGACACCGTTAACAGCGGCGTTCGGCGGCGTTTTTCCGCCGGGAACAGCCAGCGCAGCAGGTACATCGAGCCGATAAACAGGCCCAACGCCAGGAACGTGGTCAGCAGCCCGAACACGCTCAGGGTAAGCCCATCTGAGATCATTTCCCAATCCACTGCCAGCCTCCTACATCGGGATACTGCCGTGCTTTTTGGCGGGCAGTTTGCCGTGCTTGTCGCGGAACAATTCCAGCGCAGCCACCAGGCGCGCGCGGGTTTCCGAGGGCAGGATCACATCATCCACATAGCCGGCCTCGGCGGCACGGTAAGGATTGGCGAACTTGTCCTGGTATTCCTGGGTCAGCTCCAGCCGTTTGGCTTCCTTATCCTCCGCATCGTCCAGTTCGCGGCGGTAGAGGATGCTGACCGCGCCATCCGCCCCCATCACGGCAATTTCAGCACCGGGATAGGCGAACACCTGGTCAGCGTGCAGATGGCGGCTGCTCATCACAATATAGGCACCGCCATAGCCCTTGCGGGTGATCACGGTCAGTTTGGGCACGGTGGCTTCGCTGTAAGCGTAGATGATCTTGGCGCCATGCCGGATGATACCGCCGTGCTCCTGCGCCACGCCGGGCATGAAGCCGGGTGTGTCGCAGAACGTGACCAGTGGAATATTGAAAGCATCGCAAAAGCGCACAAAGCGCGTGATCTTGTCCGAAGCGTCAATGTCGATCACCCCCGCCAGGTAGAGCGGCTGGTTGGCAACCACCCCCACGGGCTGCCCGTGCAGGCGGGCAAAACCGATCACCGCATTCATCGCGTAATCGGGCTGCACCTCGAAGAAGGAATCATGGTCAAAGATCGCTTCGATCAACACCTTGATGTCATAGGGCTGGCTCGAATCGGCGGGGATCAAACCGTCGAGGAAAGCATCTGCACGGGCGGGATCATCCGCTGGCGGCAGGACAGGCGCTTCGTCACGGTTATTCAGCGGCAGATAACCGAGCAGCTTGCGGGTGAGGGCGATGCTCTGTTTTTCATTTTCAACGGCAAAATGCGCCACCCCGCTGCGCGAGGCATGCGTATCAGCGCCGCCGAGGGTCTCCAGGTCCACCTCCTCGCCGGTGACCGCCTGCACCACCTTGGGGCCGGTGATGAACATGTTGGCGGTGGAGCGGCTCATGATGATGAAATCGGTCAGGGCGGGTGAATACACGGCCCCACCCGCGCACGGACCCAGGATCAGGCTGATCTGCGGGATCACCCCGCTGGCAAGGGTGTTGCGGTAGAACAACTCGCCGAAGGCCGCCAGCGAAAATACCCCCTCCTGGATGCGCGCACCGCCACCGTCATTGATACCGATCACCGGCACGCCGGCCTGCATCGCCGCGTCCATCAATTTCACCAGCTTCAGGCCGGCACCTTCGCCGAAGGAACCGCCGAGGATGGTGAAATCCTGCGAAAATACACACACCGGGCGGCCGTCGATCTTGCCGAAGCCGGTGATGATGCCGTCGCCGTCGTACTTCTGGGCATCCAGCCCGAAATCGGTGTGGCGGTGGGCCACAAACCGGTCCAATTCCTGGAAACTGCCTTCGTCCAGCAGCAGGTCGATGCGCTCGCGGGCAGTGAATTTGCCCTTGGCGTGCTGCACTTCCGCACGCTTCGCCCCGCCGCCTTCCGCGGCGTGGGCGCGTTTCTCACGCAGCAGCGCGTTCAAATGAGCGGATCGATCGTCTTCCGGTGGAAAGCCTCTCGGATCACTGTCCATTCGTATCTCCTTGTATTCGATGATCTGGGTGGTACCCTGTAAGTGTAATTCCACCCCGCCGGATGCGCAAGGGGAAACACCGAAGAACGGTTTTCCATGGTTTTCCCTGGATTCGGAAGAAATCGAACAGAACTGCGCAAGACGATTACCCGTGAGAGCGAATATCACCCTCCAATTGGCATGATCCGTTCCATTCTTGCGCTTGGATGGGTGGGAAAAGGCATCATCTGCCGTTGAATAAATATGATCGTTTATTTCATACAGAAAAAAGCACTGCTGACAACCTCTTCAAAACGGTCTGTAATCCATGGCTTGTATGCTCTTGTATCATCGATATTTATCGATTATAATGTCAGCATGATCAACCATTCAGGCACCCCTGACCATAATTTGTCCGGTTTCGGAAAAGCACTGTCCGATCCTTCCCGCCAGCAGATCATGGAGCTGTGCTGCTGCCGGTGGATCAATGTCCGTGAACTGGTAGACCTGACCGGGCTGGCACAATCCACAGTGTCACACCACCTGGCGGTGCTGTGTGAGGCGGGATTGGTCCACCAGCGGCAGGACGGGAAAAAGATGTTTTATACCCTCAACCAGCAGGCAATCTACCGCTGCTGCCAGGCTTCAGCGACCTTGTTTGCCCCCGAAGCGGCCAGCCAAGTCGAAAACCATGTAAGCGAAGAATAGGAAGTGAACGAATGAACGAAAGAACTGAAACCAGCACCCATCAAGTCGTCCAGCGGTATTACGGAACGATTGCGATTTCCGGTGCAAGCTCCTGCTGCGGTTCACCGGCACCGACTGACTACAGCCAGCGGATCGGGTACTCGCCAGACGTACTCGAGGTCCTGCCGGACGGGGCAGACCTGGGATTGGGTTGTGGAAATCCCACAGCGTTCGCCCTCCTGAAGGCCGGAGAAACGGTGCTGGACCTCGGCAGTGGGGCGGGAATGGATGTGTTCATCGCTGCCAGCCAGGTGGGTAAAAACGGCAGGGTAATCGGGGTGGATATGACCCAGGATATGATCGACCGGGCCAACCGCAATGCCGCCAAAGGGGATTTTTCGCAGGTGGAATTCCGCCTGGGATTGATTGAAGACCTGCCGGTGGATGATGACAGCATTGATGTGGTCATCTCCAACTGCGTGGTTAACCTGTCACCGGACAAAGCCCAGGTCTACCAGGAAGCGTTCCGGGTGCTGAAGCCCGGCGGCAGGCTTTCCATCTCGGATCCGGTGCGGGTGGGAGAAATTCCGCCGGAGGTATTGGAACGCGAGGATGCTTACTGCAGCTGCATTGCCGGCGCGGCCAGTATGGCAGAAATCCACGGCTGGCTGCAGGATGCCGGTTTTGCACAGATCCGAATCACCCCGAAGGGGGCTTCCGATGCGGTGATCAACGAATGGAACGCCGGGGTCAATGCCGGATTCACACCGGCACAAGCGGTGGTTTCCATGGTGATCGAGGCTGTCAAACCAGTTGCCGAATCATCAGCGGTTATCCCGCAAATGCAGCAGGAGTAAAACCATCATCTTACGGATATTTTCCAACCGCACGCCCAGGCGGTAATGCGGGTTATCGGGGTATTCACGGCTGATCTCCTGTAGACGCGCAATCTTTTCATACAACTGGTTGAACAGGCGTTCCGTGCTCCAGCCGTCATACGCCAGGTAAAAGTATTCCGGGTTCTCGAACAATTTGTGCACATGCACCTTTTTGCGCTCAAAGGTGTTGAAGTCAAAATCCTTGTCAAACAGGGCTTCGCGCAGGGCATCCACCGCAAGCGTTCCGATCACCCGGCGGATGGGGTTACCCGCCTGGAAATAGTCATCAATGCGCTCCAGGTTGAGGTGCATTTCCGTCAGCACCGCGCGCATCGTGCTTAATTTGCCCTTGTTGGCTTTCTGGTAGGCCGCCAGCAGCCGTTCCACCACCTCCCCCAATGACCCGATCGCTCCCAGTGAATCCAGCATCCACATCCCTCCTGAACTACATTTCGATTATACCGGTTTTCCGGGCTGCACGGCCTGCCACTTCCGGCGGCTACACCTGTTCGTAGTGGATATACGCCCCTTTGGGAAAACGCCGCAGCAGGCCTTCCTTCACCAGACTTTGCAGGGCATCCTTCACCTGCTTGTCGCCATAGCGCCGGAATTTGCCGATCACCTTGCTTTCGGTGCGCGCGTTCTCGCAGTAAGCCAGGATCTCGCTTTGCAGCTGGTCGGCGGCGGTCGGCAGGGGCAGGATCGGTTTCACGTAGGTGGCGCCGGGGTTGGTGCTGAAGCGCTCCGCCGCGCGGAATTCCACCCGGGCGGGATGCCCCTCCAGCAGGCGGCGCAGGCGCTTGCGAATCTCACCGCCCTCGCCGCTGGAGCCGTAACCGTGCACCACCTCGATCTCGGAGCGGTCATTGCGCGCCAGCTGGGCATTGTAATACGCCGTGAACGTATCCAGCGCCTCTTTCACCGTCATCCCGTGCAGGTCAATTTTGCCCATGCAGGTATTATACAATCGAATCGCAGCCACGCGCCGCTTCTCCAGGGTGAGGCCGAAAACCCATCGCCAACACGCACCTCCCAGCCCTGTGCATCACATCCACAGAGAACCCGCGCTGCCGTTACTCCCCGAAATACACGCGCGGCAGGCGGTTCGCCAGGCCGCACACCACTTCGTAGTTAATTGTGCCCCACTTCTGCGCCAGTTCATCGACCGTGATCTCAGCGCCCCCCTGGCGGCCGATCAGCACCACCTCGTCGCCGATGCGAGCCGAAGGGAATTCATCGAGCTGGATCATACACTGGTCCATGCACACCGAACCCACAATCGGCACACGCCGGCCGTGGATCAGCGCGGTGTTGCCGTTCACGCGCCGGTAGCCGTCGCCGTAACCCACCGGGATCACCCCGATGCGCTCGGTACGCGTGGTGCGGTAGCGGTGCCCGTAACTGATGCCATACCCTGGCGGGAATTCCTTGATCGAGATCAGGCTCGCTTTCCAGGTCAACGCGCTACGAAAGGTATCCGGCAGCGGGGCTTCCGGCGCCGGGTTCAGGCCGTAGATGGCATTGCCGGGGCGCACAAAATCGTAATGGGCTTCGGGGTGGTAAATGGTGGCGGCGGAGTTGGAGGTATGGATGAAGGGCGGGCGCATCCCCAGGGCTTCAATATTGCGCACCAGGCGGTTGAAACGCACCATTTGCTCGCGCACACTGGCGGGGTCCGGTTCATCGGCACGGGCGAAGTGGGTGAAAATGCCTTCCAGCTCAATCGCGGGCAGGTCATGCATCCACTTGATGAAATCGAGGTTGTTCTCCGGGAACAACCCCAGGCGCCCCATGCCGGTATCGAACTTGACATGCACCTTCACCTGGAAACCGGCTTTCTGCGCTTCGGCCGCATAGGCACGGGCGATCTCGTGGTCATAGACGGTGAGAGAGATGTTGTTGGCAGCGGCCTCGGCGATGCGCGCCGGACGGGTATAGCCCAGCACCAGGATGCGCGAGGTGATGCCCGCCTTGCGCAGTTCGAGTCCTTCTTCAATGCGCGAAACCCCCATCCCGAACGCCCCCGCGCGCTGCGCCGCCAGGGCAACCTCCACCATGCCGTGGCCGTAGCCGTTGGCCTTGACCACAGCCATCACCGGCTTGCCGGTCATCTGCTGCATGGTGTGGATGTTGTGCTGGATCGCGCTCAGGTCAATTTCCAGCCAGTTGGAATAGGCTTCGGTATCCATTGCGCTTTAGTATAATGCCCCCCTGTGGAACGGACAAGGGCGCAGCGCAGCACGAAAGGTGAATGTAGAAATGATTATTGAGTCCCCTGCAAAATTCCATTCCTCACCGCGAAGATCGAAAAGCGCGCGGAGAGAATTCAAAGACGGTTTTTGGAATGTTAAATTTCGACAATTAATTTTTTTTAAAAAAGATATCTGCCATTTTTCTTTTTCTTGGCAGTTTTTTCGTGCTTTGTGGTTCGATTGCCTTTTTGCATCATAGTCTTGACTGGAAAACTGAGTATTTCAATACGTGTCCATTCGCGAAAATACGTGAAGAATTCTGATTTTCTGTTCCAGGAACCTGATATACCGGAATGAAGTATATTGGCTGATGTCGGTCATGATAGTATAATTATAGTACATATGTTCTTTTTACAAAAAATTATCACCATCAATCACCAAACCTCAGACTCAACGGGACGTTGAGAATTACGGTACAATGATTATGTGAGCAGTTGCAATGGAAATTGATATCGAACAAACAAGACGGAATATTTCATTGGAAACAAATCCTGAAAAGAAATCTCTTTTGGGTCAATATTTTACGCCATTCCCTATTGCAAATTTCATGGCATCACTTTTTGCCGAACCCCATATTCGCGACTGTAAATTATTGGATCCAGGGGCGGGAATAGGATCTTTGACAAATGCCTTTCTAAACAGGTTTCTGGATGACTTAATCCCTGAACATTTTTCGACGATTAATATTCATGCATTCGAAATCGACACCCATTTACAACCACACCTATCAGGAACTCTTTCCTCGTACTCATCTATCAACTCGATCACCTCATACATCTTCCTTCAGGATTTTATTCAATACGGGGTTAATCAACTACGGCAAGATTTGTTTAGCAAAGAACCTCACACATATACACACATTATTATGAATCCGCCTTATAAAAAAATCCGAAGCGATTCAATCCACAGGAAATTGTTAAGCCAGGTGGGAATTGAAACTGTTAATCTGTATACAGCATTTTTATCTTTAGGAATTTATTTATTGGAACCACATGGTGAGATGGTAGCCATCATTCCGCGCAGTTTTTGCAATGGGCCCTATTATCTTTCATTCAGGAAACTTTTATTATCGGAAACCGCCATCAAGCGGATTCATGTATTTGAATCAAGATCACAAGCTTTCAAAGACGATGATGTTCTGCAAGAAAATATCATTCTCCATATTGAGCGGAGTGGCATTCAAAATTCTGTGGGAATTTCTTTCTCAAATGGTTTAGAATTCGACAACCTAACAGTAGAAAATATCTCATTTGATCACATCATTATCCCAGGAGATGACCAACTTTTCATTCATATACCGTTGGATAAGAAAAAAAATTCGATAGATATAAACGATCATATCCAATATTCATTAAGCGACATTGGCGTTGAGGTTTCTACCGGGCCTGTCGTCGATTTTCGCGTAAAGAGCGATCTCGAGAGTCAACCTGATTTGAACAGTGTTCCATTAGTGTACCCCAGCCATTTTTCCGACATACGAGTCGAATGGCCAAAGTTAAACTCAAAAAAACCAAATGCGATTCGAAAAAATGAAAGAACGTCCCAATTCTTCTATCCTAATGGTTTCTATACTGTAGTGAAACGATTTTCCGCAAAAGAAGAGAAAAAAAGAATCACAGCCAACCTGGTTGATCCGACCACATTTCCTGATCAAACCTTGCTAGGTTTTGAAAATCACCTGAACGTATTCCATACCAGAAAGAACGGACTCCCTGAAGATTTGGCAATGGGATTATATGCTTACTTGAACACCACCGCAGTTGATCAATATTTCAGAAGGTTTAATGGTCACACCCAAGTCAATGCAACAGATCTCCGGGCTATTAAATACCCCAGTAGAAGAGCATTGATTAAACTTGGTCGATGGATTAAAGGTCAATCGACCATTACACAAGAGTTGATTGATAAGAACTGGGAAAAAATCATTTCATGACAATAATAGATAACAACCATTTACAAGAAGCTCTAACACTCATCAAATTACTTGGCTTGCCAAATGCACAACAAAATGAGCGGTCAGCCCTTTCTTTGCTGGCTTTAGTCAATTTAACACCAGAAAAAACCTGGAGCCAAATAGAAAGACCACTCATTGGTATCACTCCGATCATGGAATGGATTGAGCAATATTACTCTAAGAAATATGCTCCAAACTCAAGAGAAACCATCCGCCGTTTTACGATGCACCAATTTGTTGATGCCGGGATCGCCATCGTAAATCCAGATGATCCTGAAAGAGCAACAAACAGCCCACATTTTGTTTACCAAATAGAAAAAGAAACTTTCGATTTGTTGCAATCTTATGCCTCGGAAAAATGGGCACAGAAACTCGCGGTTTATTTTGAAAAACGCGAAAAGTTAATTGACCGCTATGCCAAGAGACGGAAAGCAAACAAAATACCGGTGAAGACATCGCAAAACCAACAGGTTTTGCTAACACCCGGAAAACATAATATTTTGATCAAAGCAATCGTTGAAGAATTTGCGCCACGATTCCTTCCTGATAGTATCGTGATACACATTGGCGATACTGGTGATAAATGGGCATTCTATGACGAAAATTTACTAATCGGTTTGGGTGTCAAAGTTAATCTGCATGGGAAAATGCCTGATGTAATTCTGTATGATCCTCACCGAAATTGGCTCGTGCTGGTGGAATCTGTAACCAGTCATGGGCCGGTGGACTCGAAAAGGCACGAAGAACTTAATCATTTATTCGCGAAAGCAACGGCTGACCTTGTGTTTGTGACTGCTTTTCTAGATCGAGCAACAATGAGCCGGTATCTCTCGCAAATATCATGGGAAACAGAAGTATGGCTTGCGGATTCACCTACACATCTGATTCATTTTAATGGTGATAAATTCCTGGGGCCTCATCATTGATCCCAAAGCAAATCATTTCATTCAGTAATGGGTAACACTTTGCGCTTCCCGAACAGGAACCCCAGCACCTGGCCCCAGGGGAAGAAGTAGAAGAACAGCACCACGTAGATCAGCACCTGCGGGCCGGCCAGCATCGAAAGGAAGGCAAAGGCAAAGATGCTGAGATGCATGCGCACCACATTCCCGTACGGCATCCCCATCGCCTTGCCAACCGGGGTGTACCAGGCATGGCGGAAGGCGCGAATCTGCGTCAGGAAGCTCAACGCGATGATCGGCCAGAACTGGCGCAGGGCAAGCCAGAAGGTCTCCTGCATGGCGCTGAAGGGGTTGTCCATCATCATACCTTCCCGCGCCAGGGGAAAGAAGAACCCCAGGAAAATCCCGATCACCAGGTGGAAGAAGCCGAAATGGATACTGAAAAACACCAGCATGAACAACGCGCCAAGCACCTTGAACAGCGGAAAGGCCGTGAACATCTGCGCGCCCAGGTTCTGCGGACCGCTTTCCGGTTGGAAGAACGAGCCCACAATACTGGTCAGCAGCATGGCGTAACCCGTCACCAGGCTGGAAATCCAGAAGCCCCACACCAGTTCAGTGGGCTGCCACTGGTTGGCAAGGGCCAGGAACAGGGTGGCGACAAAGCTATACAGCGCCAGGAACACCTGGAACCACAGCGGCAATTGAAACCCCAGCAGGGGCTTGAGGTTCACCGGCACCGTATGGAGATCGGTTTCCTGTTCGCGTTCCCGCTGCGCAGCCTGGTACAAAGCCTGTGCCTGCGCATCGGTGGGTTTAAAGGACAGCGCCCGTTCATAGCACGCGGCCGCCTGGCGGTGGTTGCCCATGGCTGAAAGCTGGTCACCCAGTGCCTGCCACGAGGCGGCATCGCGCGGGTTGCTGTCAATCAACTTCAGCAGCCCGCTCACTTCGTGCGGGACATCCGGCAACTGGCTCATGGTACTGCTCCCCGCGCATCGGTTAATTGCACTGCGCGCGCCGGTTCCAGCCGGATCGCCGGGGCGGTGGCGTCGCAGGCGGCTGCAGCTGACAGGCGCAGGCCGGTTGGTGTATTTTCAGCCTGCAGCGGCGCGCCATCTGCCAGGCGTACTGCCGTCACCGGCCCCGCCAGGCACATCCCGGGCAGCACCAGCTCGCGCGGCATGCGCTCCAGCGGGATGGCGTACAGGGCATCCCCCTTGCGCGTAAAGCGCAGCGGTATGCCTTGCGGATCAGTGGCCTCGGCCTTCAGCCAGGGGCGTGTGCCGTATATCGCTTCACCGTTGATTTCCAGCCACGCGCCCAGCGCCAGCAGGCGTTCCTGCTGTACAGGTGGGATCTGTCCCTGCCCATCCGGCCCCACATTGATCAGCAGGTTGCCGTTCTTGCTGACAACCTCCACCAGCAGGTGGATCAGGGCTTCGCTGGAAAGATAGGTATCGGCCGTATCCATGCGGTTGTATCCAAAGGAATACCCCAGCCCCTGGCAGGCTTCCCATTTGTCCGGAGTGGCTTCCGCCATTTGCTGGTATTCCGGGGTGCGGAAATCCGAATGGCTGCTGCCGGCGGCACTTTTGCCTTGCAGGATCATCTTCATCGCCATGCGGTTGATCAGGCGGCGAACCGGCTTCCATTGCACCAGGCCGCGCATCTGTTTTCCACTCACACTCCAGCGGTCATTGACCACCCCCTGCGGATTCTGGTTGTAATAGTCGGCAATCACTGCCAGCGGGTGGCCCATCGGGGGATAACCGATGTCATTCCACAACACATCAGGCTGGTAGCGCCGCACCAATTCGCGGAAATGCGCATCCACATAAGCCCCATACGCCGTACTGGCCGGTCCGTTCACCAACAGCCCCACCACATCCGTGATCGCCTCCTGCGTAAAGGTCCAGTCCAGGGCGCCGGAATAGTAGGTGCCAAAGCGCATGCCCTGCTGCGACAGGGCATCTTTTAACTCACCGGGAATATCGCGGACGGCATGGTAATCTGGCTGGATTGGATTGGGATGCTCGGATGGATAGAGAAGGAAACCGTCATGGTGCTTGGTGGTCAGCACCGCGTACCGCGCGCCAGCCCGACGGAACAATGAAGCCCACACCTGCGGTTGCCAATGCACCAGTGAGGTGTTGAAATCTTGCGCGAAATCCATGTAGGGGCAATCCCCATACTGCGCGTGGTGAAACGCCTGGGTGGGGCTGCCCGTAATACGCAGCGAGTTCAGGTACCATTCAGCATAGGGGTTGTTGGTGAAATGAAACTCGAACCCGCGCTGCATCGTCCGGGTGATGTCTCCGTACTCCGTCACCGCGAAAGCGGGAATCGAATACAACCCCCAATGGATGAAAATGCCCAACTTGGCATCATGGAACCATTCAGGCACCGGGTGGGCGGCAAGCGATTTTTTATCCGGAAGGTACATGGCAACATCCTTTCGCTGGCAGGATTGGAGCGGATTAAAATAAATTATAGCGGATAATACAACAAAGGCATGCAGGCCTTCGTCCTTGATCGCCGTGCGCCCTTGTAATTCTCCCCTTTTATACTACAATGAAACTGGAGGATGACCCGAAGCACGGCCTGGCTGCGTCCAGACCATCTCCGGGTCACAATAAGTGGTTCCAGTCATGGTATAAGGGCTTTCTCAAGGTGGATACATCCGGTACATCCAATCAACGCTTTGAATTGTATTTGTTGCCCATCGCGCGTACCGGTGGGTTGGAAAACAACCAGTTGGACGGGCTGTTTACCACTGCCGCACCCAAACGCTGCCAGCGCGCCCGTAAGGCGGACCGGTTGCTCCTGTGGCTCACCGTGGTCATCGGCCAGGAACGCCTGCCGCGCGAGGAGCTGGTGCAGTGGCTCAAAGAAGCGGCGCGGATCTATTTCAACGCGCGCGGTTCGATCACTGCCGGCCTGCGGGAGTGTGCCAACGCGCTCAATGCGCGCTTCCTCGAACGCGGAAAAGACAGCCGGGTGGGTGCCAAGCTCAATATGGCTGTGCTGCGCGGTGAAGATTTCTACTTCGGACATGCCGGGGCTGTGTACACCTTTTTGCTGCAAGAAAATGGGATGACCCCGTTTTTCAATACCGCCAGCCATGCCCAGGTGCTGGGCTATGTCGACCAGGTGCAGCCGCAATTCTTCCAATCGCGCCCCCGCCTGGGGGATGTGCTGCTGTTTTCCCCTGCCCCGGCCCAGGGTTGGAACCGGCAGACGCTCACCTTTGAAAAGCGCCCCTCGCTGCAAAGCGTGCGCCGCCGCCTGTTAAGCAATACCACCGGTGATTTTGAATCACTGGTGCTGCAAATCCAGGCGGGGGACAAAGGTGAGTTTCACCGCATGAAACTGGCCAGTGCCGACCGCACCGCCGAAGCCCAGGCTTCAGCGCCGATCAATGTTTTACAAAGTACCCCCGCACAGGTTAAACCAGCAGTTGCCGCCGCAAAACCTGATGACAGTCAATCCCCACCCGCCGCTGTCGAAACCCGCGCACAGGCGGCTGCCGCGCGGCGGGCATCGCGTGAACTGCGGCAGGAAACCCCTTCTCCCGCGGTTGATGGACAGCCGGTAACAACAGCACTACCAACAGATCAAACACCCTCCACTGGCGCGGCTGACGCTCCCGTGGAACAACCCTGGAACCGGGGACAAGTCCCCAAGCCGGTGATGGAAGGTGCCATAACCGGGGCTGTGTATGTCGGCCGCAAACCAGCCCGACGGGTGCTGCCTGCCCTGCCTGATGCGGATGCAGAGGCGAAGCCAGCGGCCGAAGCGCCTGTTGCCCCGCGTGAGCCGCGCCCCTCGCTGCTGGAACGCCTGCCGCTGCCCAATGTGGATGCACTCAAGCGCCGCTTTGCCGCCGCCTGGTTAAAACTGCGCAAGATTGATCCCAACGAGGGGGTGGTGGTGGTCAGCAAGGAAGATGCAGCCGCTGAGCCAACAACCCCGCCGGCACAGGTTGAGCAAACCGATGAAGAAAAAGAACGCGTGAAACTGCCCATGCCACCGCGGGTGCTGTTGTTCATTGCCATCGCCGTGCCGTTAATTGTCGCAGCAGTGGCAGGGACCGTCTTTTTCCAGCGCGGCATTATGGAACGCTACACCGCCTATTATGACCAGGCCCATGCCATTACCTACCAGGCGATGACGGAACGCGACAGCGCGCTGCGCAAAGAAAAATTGCTCAACGCCGCCGCCTACCTGGATGAAGCCGAAAAATACCGCCGTACCGAACAATCGGAATCCTTGCGGGAAGAGATCAACACCGCCCTCGATGACGCAGCCGGGGTGGTGAGGGTACCCCTGTTCGATTCCGTCGGCAGCCGCCTGAAACCGGAGATCAACCTCACCCAACTCCTGCTCAGCAATGACCATGACCTGTTCGCACTCGACAGCAGCAACGGGCAGGTACTGCACTTCATTTATGAGGATGCGGTGTTCCAGCTGGATACCAGCTTCAATTGCGGCGGTGGTACCAACCCGATCATCGATATCGCCCTGCTGCCGCCGGGGAACGAATACGGCGCCCACCTGCTTGGCATTGACAACGCCGGCGGCATCACCTACTGCACCATTGATGCCCCGCCCCGTCCGCAAAAGTTATCCACCCCCATCTTCGGCTGGGTGCAGATCAGCGGGATGGTACTGGAACGCGAAAAGCTCTACATGCTCGATTCCGGTATGCGTGCGGTGTGGGAATATTACGGCGAGGACCAGAAATTCCTGGATGCAGAACCTTACCTGTTTTTCTCGCAAGATGCCCCGCTGGATCTATCACAGGTGAAGGCGATGGATGTATACAGTGATACGATGGCGTTCGTGCAGACGGATGACCAGGTAATGACCTGCGTGGTCAATGCCATCGATGCCGCCCACCGCGAATGCTTCTACCTCAATCCCATCGATACCGCCGGTGCGGCCATAGATGTGGAAGCGGTGGATTGGATTGGGATTCACGCCCTCGATTACCCACCGTCCTATTACCTGATGGACCAGGAGCAGCAAACCCTGTACCAGTTCAGTGTTCAGATGAAGCTCAATAAATCCTTCCGTTTTTACGCCAGCGAAGGCGAACGCCTTCCAAATGAAGCCGTCACTGCCTTTACCGTGACGGAAAGGCAATGGGTGCTGGTGGCATACGGAAATCAGATTTTCCTGGGCCAGCTGCGCTGACCCATTGAAAGAGAGTCTATCGAATGAAAACCACCCACCGCGATTATAACGAAGCACAGGGCGATTTTTACGCTCTCGCCTGTATGATCACCGACCACAACACCTGGATGCGCAGCCATTCCACCTGGAGCATCGGACGCCTGGTGGATTGGAAATACGGCATTTATGAGGGCAAACAAGCCTATCCTGACTTCTGCGGGGAAAACGCGCACCTGTGGTTTGATGGTTTCGGACGCCTGGCAGGCTGCGTTGTTTCTGAAGGCGGTGGTTCGGATGTGGCCATCCTCACCCTGCCGGGATACCGCTTTTTATTTGAGGAGATCCTGGCCTGGGTGATGACCGAATGGGCCAACCGCCCGGACCCCCTCTCGATTGAGCTGACCGACCAGCAGCAGCGGGAAGCCGCCATCCTGGAACAATCGGGATTTATGCCGTCAGCGCCATTTTTCTCCCGCCGCTTTAACCTCACCCGACCGCTGCCGGAACGTCTGCCTTTGGCGGAAGGTTTCACCATTGTCGATATGCAAACCCATCCCGACTACCGCGCGCAGCGCATTTTGCGCGCTGACGCGTTTTCCGGGCAGCCGGAGCCCAGTGAAGACACCATCCAGCACCAGCTGCGCTTTTACAACCACAGCATCCACGGCCCGATCTACCACGCCCCCACCGACCTGTGCGTGATGGCGCCGGATGGGCGCATGGTGGCGGGCTGTGAAGCCCTGATTGACGCCCATAACAACGAGGCCGATATTGAACGTGTCTGCACCCACAGCGCTTTCCGCCGGCGCGGGTTTGCCCGGGCCGTGATCCAGGAATGCCTGTACCGCCTGCAGGGCATGGGGATTGCTGCGGCCTACATTACCGGCTACAGCCAGGCCGCCATTTCCCTCTATGGTTCCCTTGGGGCGGAAGGGGAAAGCCAGGCTTACAGCTACACCTACCAGCCATAGCCAATCATCCACCAGGGATGCGGAAGCAGCCTGTGCGCTAGAAGAAGATCGTAAGCAGCAGGCTGAAGAGCATGGCGCCGCCGGCAACCGCCCACAGCGTACGTTCCACCTTGCTGCCGAATAACTCCTGCAGGGCGCTGGCGTAATAATTCATCGAATGCGGTCCGCCGCGGCGTTGCAAACTACCGGTACGTGGGCGGTTGTCCAGCGGGGCGGAACCCAGCAGGGAATCGAGGAAAACCTCGATCGTTTCCGGACGTTCATCGGGGTGCATCGCGAGTGCCCACATGATCGCCTGTTCGGTGCGAAAACTGATTGCCGGGTTGATATCGGAAGGCGCCTTAAGCAGTTCCGGGTTGAGGAAGCGTTCCCGTGCCACCGGCGGCGCGGTGTTGGTCAACAGGTGGTACAGCGTGGCGCCAAAGGCGTAGATATCGGAGCGCACATCGGTGTGAGTGTTGTCACCGCCGTATTGTTCCAGCGGGGTGTAAATGGCCGTTCCCTGTCCCTGCACAATGGTTACCGTCACCTCACCCGGCGCGGCCACCTTCACCAGCCCGAAATCCACCAGCTTCAACAGTCCGCTGGGGGTCAGTTTCAGGTTGGAGGGCTTGATATCACGATGCAGGATGGGAGTTTCCTGGTGGTGCAGGTACGAAATCGCATCCCCCAGCTGACTGGCCCAGTTTAGCACCTCGGCTTCATCCAGGAAATGGTCTTTCTGTTTCGCTTCCAGCATCAGGGTGCGCAGGTCTTTCCCGGGGACAAAATCCATCACCAGGTAATCCCGTGTTTTAATCGAGAAGTAATCCGACACCTTGGGCAGGTTGGGATGGTCGAGCCGCGCCAGGATAGTGGCTTCGCGCATGAACTGGTCGCGCGCTTCCTGCAGCAGTTCCGGTGAAAGAGACCGGTCATGCTCCACCTCTTTCAGCGCGCACTGGCGGCCTTCCAGGCGCAGGTCATCCGCCAGGTAAATGCAGCCCGCACCGCCCTGGCCGATTACGCGGCAGATTTTGTAACGTCCGCGAAGGACTTCTTCAGTTGGCAGAGGGATGGGCATTTGTTCTTCTTCTCAATCACGTTATAATTAACTGTAAGCTCTGTTGGACAGCAGAGGATTTGTGCCGGAATGCAAGTGCGGCCTATTATTATGCCCGAATACGTCAGGTTTTGGTAGGGTAAACGTATGTTTTCTGAGCAAGGATTAACCGTTGAGCGCAGTTCGTGCAATAGGCGAATCGATTTTTCTTTGTTATGATTATAACTTAAGAGGCATAAAAACCCGAAAACGGGCAGCTTTGATAGAAAAAAACACAAAATATCCGGTGGGGTTTCCAACCGTCACCGCATCATCCATCACCCGGATTGTCCGCGAAACCTCCCATTCACAGGCTGGTTCGTTTCAGGGAGATGGAATGGAGTGTAGAGGAGAAAAAAGATGAATGCAATGGGTGCAGAACAGCCACTATTAATAGCCCAGGCCGGGCCGCTCAACGGCGACCGCTGGGAAATTCACCGCTCCCTGTTAATCGGGCGTGACCCGGTTTGTGATATTGTCATCCCCACCCGGGAAGTTTCACGCGAGCACGCCCGCCTGGTTCAGGACCGTCAGGGTGTCCTGCTGGAAGACCTGGGCAGCAAAAACGGCACGTACCGCAACGGCGAACGCATCCGCGAACCGATCTACCTGCTGGATGGCGATATGATCCAGGTTGCGATGGTGCAGGGGTTTGTCTACCTGGCCTCTGATGCAACCCTGCCGCTGGACTTGAGCGACCTTTCGCAGGCCGCCAAAGGCTATTCCCAGCCGCAATCAATGTTTGAAACCCAGGGCATCCTGCGCCTGGATGTGCGTGCGCGGCGGGTATTCATCCGCGAGATCGAGCTGGATCCGCCCCTCTCAGGCAACCAGTTCCGCCTGTTGGAGCAGCTCTACCGCGCCCCGGGTGAGGTTGTCACCCGCGCGGAACTGATCACCGCTGTATGGGGGCATGACGCGCTGGGGATCAGCGAACAAGCCCTGGATGCGCTGGTGCGCCGCCTGCGCGAACGCCTGGCGGAAATTGACCCACAGCATGAATTCATTGTTACCGTTCGCGGCCATGGGCTGCGCCTGGAGAACCTGTCGGAGGCGTAAACCAACCGCAAAACCAGAACAGGATAAACCGAAGCGCCGCGCGGCGCTTCGGTTTTCCTTTTTCCTGCCCCGCGCCAATCATACCGCCCCGATTCTACTGTTTCCGCAGTTCGCCTTTCTATCGCTTCACAGTATAATGAAAAAAAGGCGGTATGCATCTTGCAGCCTGCCATCCAGACTACAAACCGCGGCATCACGCGTTGGAAACAGAAAGACAGGAATGGGGCGCATGTCTCAGCAAATTCTAGCATTTATTTCCCCTCCGCATTTTGAAGAACCAGTCCAGGTTCGACGGGCTGAATTATTAAACCGAACCTTGTTGGTGGTTTTTGCCTGCGGCCTTGCCGGTCTGCTGCTTAACCTGCTGTGGGCGCAATGGACCAGTACAGTCCTGCTGACCATGCTGCTGGTACTGCTTCTGATGGCAAAGATCATCCTGCAGCAGCGCAAACTGCCCCTGGCCGCCAGCCTGTTCCTCGGCAGCCTTACCCTCACCAACCTGCTGTTCAGCGCGCTGCTGCCCACCTGGCCACTGGCCGGCGTTTCCCTGGCGCTCATCAGCGTAATCAGCCTGGTACTGCTGGCATTCAACCGGACATTGGTGGTATACGCCTTCAATGTAGTTGGCTGCCTGCTGGTCAGCCTGCCAAACGACATCAGCCAGGTGGTTCGCACCGCCTGGGCTTCGCTGGCGGTATTGCTGTTACTGCTCATGCTGCATCATTATTTCCAGACCCGCAAGGCCCAGGATAGTGACCTGATGCATCTATGCGAACATTACGCCCATGAGAACGACCAGTTAACCCGCCAACTGACCGAAACCACCGCCCAGCTGGCGGGCGAAGTAGAAACCCGCAAATCCCTCGAAATGCGGGTGCGCGATGAAATTCACCCGGATGAATCGCACCGGTTCAATCCGCAAACTGGAATTTATACCGAGAAGGCCATGCTGGCGTTGATTGACCAGGAAATTTCCCGCACCCGCCGTTACCAGCGCCCGCTTTCATTGCTGTGCATCCGGGTGGACCAAATGATGAAGGTGGTCGAAAAAGCAGGCCTCACCCCCGGCAAATTGCTTTCCATTTTGAGTGACACCTTCAACGAATCCTTGCGGCGTGAGGATGTACTCGGCCATTATGGTGATGATGGATTCTACGTGATCCTGCCGGAAACCGGGCGCTACGCCTCGTACGTGGTGGCAGAACGCCTGCGGCACCTGGTGGAAGTGATGACATTGTTTAAAGATGAGAGCACCTCTCTTACCATCAGCATCGGGCTGACCGCCTACCAGGACCAGGCCAAAATGACCGTGGAAACCTTCACCCAGCAGGCCAGTATCGCCCTCGCTTCTGCCGAAGAGCACGGCGGCAATTGGACCATCAGCTGGTACGATCTCAGCCAGACAACGGTTTAATCGCTTCACCCGGCCCAGCCAGGGTGGAAAAATTCACCTCTTTCCTCACCGGCGCTGAAACCCAGAATGCCTGCGAGAGTTGCCATGCTTTTTTGGGTATAATACTTTTACGCGCTGCTAAACTGTATCGGGTTGAATCACTGCGGAACGCACAGCACGACACACAATTTACCCATACCGTTATCAGTAACGGTATCCTCTTCGCTCGTAAGGGGTTACAGCAATCTAACAAGGAGGAAATCATGCCAGACCAGACCGAATATGTCATCCAGACCCAGGCTCTCGTGAAAAATTTTGCAGGGGTACAGGCTGTCAAAGGGGTGGACTTGAAGGTACCTAAAAATTCCATCTTCGGATTCCTGGGCCCGAACGGCGCAGGAAAAACCACGTTAATGAAAATGCTGCTGGGATTGATCCGTCCCACATCTGGTGGGGGTACAATTTTTGGCCACGATATCGTTCGTGAAAGTGTGACCATCCGGGAACGGATCGGCTACCTGCCCCAACAACCGCGTTTCATCGACCACATGACCGCCCGGGAATTGTTGGAATTTACCCTGCACTTCTATTTCAAAGGCCCGGCAAATAAAATTAATCAGCGCATCGATGAAATGCTCGAACTTGTTGGGCTGGAGGAGAAAGCCAACCGGCCCATCAAGGGGTTTTCCGGCGGAGAAAAACAACGTCTTGGTATCGCCCTGGCACAGGTAAATTATCCTGACCTGTTGATATTGGATGAACCTGCAGCGGCATTGGACCCCATCGGGCGGATGCAAGTATTGCAGGTGATGGAGCGCCTCCAGAAACACACCACCATTTTTTACTCCACCCATATTCTGGATGATGTGCAGCGGGTGAGTGATGCGGTTGCAATTTTGAATCAGGGAAAGTTGCTGGTTCAGGGTCCCATCCAGGAGATTCTGAATGGGCAGAATGGCATTGTGTATACATCCACCGTGAAAACCACGGATTCCGCCAAACTCAAGCAACACCTGTCATCTTTCCCCTGGATCAGTCACCTGGCAATACAGCCAACCAACGGTGCTGCCAGGCTGTCCATCACGGTCAGCGATGCGGAAGCCGGTGAAAAGCATTTACTGCGGGAAATTCTGCGTGATGAAACCACCATTGTGCTGGAATTCAACCGGAAACAATACGAACTGGAAGAGGTGTTTATGGAAATGGTGAAAGGAGAGGAAAAATGAGCAGCAATACGGATTTTCAGACAGTAACAGAATCCGCTTTTCTCCGGGGCTTTCAAAACCTGGTACGGAAAGAAATGGGCGGATGGTGGAAAACCAGAAAAGGATGGGTCAACCTGGTGCTGTGGAGCATAATCCCTGCCGGCCTGCTCATATTCCTGTTGTTCGTCGTTCCAGCAGTTGCGCAGGTACAAAGACCGCTGGAAGTGATGGAAAATGGCGGCGTGGTCACCCTGGGTATGACCATGGGAACCTCCGTGTTCTATGAATTTGGCATGCAGGTCTTCGGTATCATGGCCGTCATTCTCAGCCTCGATCTGATCGTCAGTGAAAAACAAAACGGCACCATCCACTGGTTGCTCTCACGGCCAGTGCAAAGGCGTGCTTACGTGCTGTCCAAGTTATGGGTCAATGCCATCAGCATTTTGGCCGTTGTTGTGGTGGTTCCATCTGTGTTCGCCTATATCCTCTTCACGATCCGCACAGGAACCCCCCTGCCTGTGATCCCGTTTCTCAAAGGAGCCGGGGTGATGATGGTGCACACGTTGTTCTATATCAGCCTGACGCTGATGCTGGGTGTCTTCTTTGATCAGAGCGCCCCAATCCTGGCAATCGCACTTGGTTCTCTCATCGGTGGTATGCTGATCGGCGGTTTGGTGCAACGCCTCATGTATATCACGCCCTGGGCGTTGAGCAAATATGCACCGGCATTGGTATTTGGCAACCCGTTTCCACTGGAACCTGCTATTTTGCCGCTGGTTGCGTCGATGATCTGGATTGTCATTTTCACCGTGGCAGCCGTGCTTCGGTTCGATTCAGCAGAAATCTAACATTTTTGGAGTATAGGTGCCAGACAAACGGTGGGTTTCCACCGTTTGTCGCATTTTTAACGGGTATTGTCATTTTGGATAATCGCGGATGGAAATTATTCGATTATAATCGATGAAGAAGGAACAGCTATGGCAAACATTCCCTGCCCCAACTGCGCGTATACCAACGAAGAGCAGATGCGCTTTTGCATCATGTGCGGCACGTCACTGGCGAGGATCTGCCCCAACTGCCAGTATGCCAACCCCCAGCCAGCCCGTTTTTGCGGCATGTGCGGAAATGCGCTGACGGACCGTACCGCGGCGCCTGCTCTGCGGCGCGCGGTTGCCGCTCCGGGCGTGCTGCCGCAGCGCCAGGGGAATAATCTGATGCCCCCGCCAGCCTCGCCGTTGAATGGCGATGCCAGCACTGTGCGGGAATTGACCGGTGAGCGGCATGTGGCCACCGTGCTCCTGGCCGATGTGCGCGGTTCGACCGAACTGATGGAGTTGATCGGCACCGAGGACTGGGTGAATGTGATGAACCACATCTTCCACCTGCTGGAAGCGGAAATTTACCGCATGGGCGGTGAAATTGACCAGTACCGCGGTGACGGCGTGCTGGCCTTCTTTGGGGCCCGCTCGGTACATGAAGATGATCCCGAACGGGCGGTCCTGGCCGGCCTGCTGATCCAGCGTTCGTTTAATAGCTTCGCGCAGCAGATCAAAAAACAATACCCCGAAATTGACCTCAAGCTGCGGGTGGGCATCAACACCGGCGAAGTGATTGTTACCTCTATCGGGCAGCATCACTTTGAGAACACCGCCATGGGCGGGGCAATCGCGTTAGCCGCGCGGATGGAAACGTCAGCCGAACCGGGCACAGTCTTGGTCAGTCAATTCACCCATGCGCTCACGGAATCACGTTTTGTCTATGAAGACCTGGGAGAAATCGGGGTGAAGGGAATCAGTGAACCAGTTCAGGTGTACCGCCCGCTGCGCCCGCTGGATATGGAAGTGCGCGCGTATACCCAGGCCGTGCAATGGGTGGGGCGTAAAGAACAGGTGGAGAGCCTGATGCGCGCCATTGAAAACCTGCCAAACGGCAACGGTTCCATCGTGATGATTGACGGCGACAAGGGCATGGGGAAATCGTACCTGATCGCGCACTGCTGGCAGGAAGTCAAACGCAAGTGGATGCTGGCCGCGCAAAACTCAGCAGCCGGGGAAAGCTCCTACACCGAACCGATCCAGTGGATCGGCGGGCAGTGCCGCTCGTATGGGCAGTCCTGGCCGTACTCGATGTGGTTTGACCTGTTGAACGCCTGGCTACGCGGCTGCAGTGATGCCACCGACCAGGCCGGCCGAGCCGCCGCTTTCTGGCAGCAGGCCGATACCATCTGGGGTGAAGACAAAATGGCCTTTGCCCCGTACCTCGCCAACATCCTCGATCTCCCGCTGGATGAGGACAGCCAGCACATGCTGGAAGGCCTTGACCCGCAAAGTTACCAGGATCACTTCTTCGAAGCCATCCGTGCCTGGGCGCGCCGCCTTTCTGACCAGAAGCCGCTGATGCTCTCCTTCTCCAACCTGCAATGGGCCGATACCTCCTCGATTGAGCTGCTGCGTCACTGCCTTTCACTCAGCGATAGCCATAACATCATGTTCCTGATCACCATGCGCCCGGTGCGAACCTCACCGGCATGGTCCTTCCGCCATTACCTCGGCACCGAATATCCGCACCGTCTGGTGTGGATCAATGTGGAACCACTCAGCACAGAGGAAAGCAATGTATTCATTGACATCATCCTCGGTGAAAATTCACTCGATGAAGACAGCCGGTCAGGCATCATCCGCCGCAGTGAAGGCAACCCCTACTTCCTGCGCGAGATCATCAATGCCATGATTGACCGCGGCGTCATCACCTTTGATGAAAACAGCAATACCTGGCAGATGGTACCGGGTGAGGAACTGAATGAGCTCCCCGACAGCCTGCAGGGTATGCTGCAGGAATTTATCGGCAGCCTGTCCTCGGAAGAACGCCACGTGCTGCAGGTCGCATCGGTAATCGGCCACCGTTTTTGGGACCATTTGCTGGCGCAGATCCTGGAAATGGATGACCAGCTGCTGCGGCGGCATCTCACCGCCCTGCAGCGCAACCAGCTGATCAAGGAGCGCTTCCAGGAATTTGGGATGGGCATGCTGTATACCTTTAATTCCAACCTGATGCGCGATGCCGCCTATGAAAGCCTGCTGCGGCCGCAGCGTGCCGCCTACCACCTGCGCTGTGCCGAGTTGGTGGAGGAATGGCTGCACGAACAGGAAGGCCAGCCGCAGAACATGTCGCAGGTGTACGGCTTCCTGGCCCATCATTACGAAATGGCCGGCAGTCCGCGCCACCAGATGCATTACCACATGCTGGCGGCGGAAAGCGCCGAAAAAATCCACGCCAACGAAGAGGCCCTCTATCACCTTGACCAGGCAGCCGACCTGTGCGAGATGCTGATTTCCAGCGCGGACAGTGCCGATGAACGCCGCGAGATGGTAGAAACCCAATTTGAGATCCTTTCCTCGCGCCGCTGGCTGCGCCTGATGCTGGCGGATATCCGCGGGTCGCAGGACGATGCCGAGCGCGTGCTGAAACTGACGGAAACCGACCTGGCGGATGATCCCACCGCCCGGATTGACGCTATTTTGATGTACACCTACCCCTCCGCCTACAGCCTGTTTACGGCGGAGGAGTCACGCCGCACCAGCGACATGGTGGAAGAGGCCCTTTACCTGGCCCGTACCATTGGCGACCGCCAGCGCGAGATGGAAACCCTTGCCAAGATTACCTTCCTGCGTTCCAACGCGCAGGACGGCAATGTGTTTGAACCAGCAATGCAGGCACTGGAAATTGCGCGCGAAGTGAACGATGTCAATATGCAATTCAACCTGCTGCTGAACTACGGCTATTACCTGCTGGGGCGCGACCAGAATGAGGAAGGCATGCGCTATGTCAACCAGGCGCTGGAATTGTCCGAGGCGATTGATGACCCATTCTCCAAGATGAGCGTGCTCAGTGTCCTCGGCCCGCGCTTTGAACGCGACGGCGATTACTACCGCTGGCTGACCGAATTTGAAGAAAAGCGGCTCGAACTTAGCCGCAAGATCGGCAGCCGCATGGCGGAAGGCAATTCGCTCATGTACTGCGGGCAGATCGAAGCCATTTACCTCGGCAACCTGGCGCACGGCCTGTCGCTGCTGGAAGAAAGCAACCGCCTGCTGGTCAATTCGCCCACGCGCCTGTTTGTACTGCTGCGCATTGCCCAGACCTATTACGAGTTAGGAGAACAAGCCGCTGCCCAGCAGGCGCTGGATGAAGCCCAGCCCCTGGCGGAGCATTATGTCTATGAACTGGCGCGGGTCGGTTACCGCCTGGTGCAGATTCTGATCAATAATGAACAGGACGACCTGGAACGCCTGCAAACCGCGCTGCAGCTGGCGGATGAAATTGACTGGCAGGGACGCCAGGAAAACATCTCGCAACAGTACCGTATGGCCGGGGCTTCCCATGCCAGTTCAGTACACCGCAAGGTGGCAGCCACACTCGGTTCCAGCAAGGGTCAAAACGACGAAACCCGCGCGCAGCGCGCCTACCACCTGCAGCAGAGCCTGGAAAAATCACAGCTGGCGGTGCAGATTTACGAGGAATACGGCTACACCAATGCCGCCGAAATTACCGGTGAATGGATCCTGTACCGCATGGGCCAGGCACTGATTGCCAATGGCCGCCGGGAGGAAGCCCTGCCGTACATCAAGCGCGCATACGATGAGATGATGCGCAAACATGACCTGATCCCCGAAGGCAGCCCCTTCCGCCAGACCTACCTGGAAAACATCGCCCACCACCGGCAAATCCAATCAGCCTATCGGCTGCTGACCTTTTAAAGAAACTTCCGAAGTCTTAAAGACTTCGGAAGTTGAGTAGCGCTTAAGTTAACTAGGCGATCACGCCCAGTGTGCGGCCGACCTTCTCATACATCCCCAGCACAAAATCGAGCTGCTCCTGGGTATGGGTGGCCATATAGCTGGTGCGCAGCAATTGGCGCCCTTGCGGCACCGCCGGCGAAACCACCGGGTTAACGAACACCCCGCCGTCCAGGAGCATCTTCCAGAAGGCAAAGGTGCGCTCGTCGTCGCCGATGATGATCGGCACCACCGGGGTGATGGAATTGCCGATGTCAAATCCCAGCCGGCGCAGATTGTCGCGCATATATTTTGATTTTTCAATCACCATCGCAGGACGTTCCGGTTCTTCCTTCAACACCCGCAGCGCAGCCAGGGTGGCGGCTGCGTTGGCAGGCGGCACCGAGGCGCTGAAGATCAGTGCCCGGGCGCTGTGCTTGATGTAATGGATCACATCATCATCGCCGGCCACAAAACCGCCCAGCGAGGCAAACGCCTTGGAAAAGGTCGCCATGATCAGGTCAACCTTGTCGGTCATCCCAAAATGCCATACCGTGCCGTGGCCGTCCCCCATCACGCCCATCCCGTGAGCATCATCGATCATCAGGCGCGCGCCGTATTTCTGGCAGATTTCCGCCATCTGCGGCACCGGGGCCAGGTCACCTTCCATGCTGAACAGTCCGTCCGCCACCACCAGCTTGCCTTCTTTTTCGGGCACCTGCGAAAGCACCTGTTCCAGGTGGGCCATGTCGTTGTGGTTGTAGCGCGCCATCTTGCCGCCCATGCTCAGGCGGGCACCATCGACAATACTGGCATGGTCATCCTTGTCGAGAATGATGGTGTCATTGCGCCCGGTGAGTGAGCTGATGGTGCCCAGGTTGGTGAGCATGCCGGTCGTGAATACGATCGCGGCTTCCTTGCCCACCCAGGCTGCCAGTTCATGCTCCAGTTCCTCGTGCATCGCCAGCGTACCATTCAGGAAGCGCGAGCCGGAGCAGGAAGTGCCATATTTATCGATGGCAGCCTTGGCGGCTTCACGCACCTTGGGATGGGTGGTCAGCCCCAGGTAATTGTTGGCGCCGCACATCACCAGGTGCTTGCCGTGGTACCAGGCTTCGGTTCCCTCGGAATCATCCAGCGGGATAAAGTACGGGTAAATGCCGCGTTCGATGGCTTCCCGTGCCTTGGTAAATTTTCTGCACTTCTCAAATACATCCATGGTTGCTCTCCTGCCTGTTCCTTTTCGATTTGACTTCCATTGCCAGGCATGAGCGCCCTGACCGTGGTTCACGGAGACCAGGACTGCTGGCAAATGAAAGGGATGATCCTGTGGAAAATTACCCTCCCCGGAACCCCGGGCACAAGATGGTGAAAATTATAACAAATTCTATCCGAAACGCCGTTGTTTTGGATGGAATTCATCGTTTTCTAATCCAGCTATCCCCTGGTCATTCCTTGATCCCCGACGGTTGGATGAACAATGGAACTCCGTCCTCACTGCCTGGCCGCCGGAAAATCGGGACGATCTCATACCATCGGATCGACCACAGCAGATGGTGTCTCCATTTCCCCTCCCCTCGGCAGCTTGAACTTGAGCCAGATCGGGATGATCGTCAGCAAGGAAACTGCCGCCGCCGCAAAGAACGGTGCCTTCGGGCTGATCCCATCCCACATCAAGGAACCGAGATAAGGCGCCGGCAGCGCCAACAACCCGATGGCGCCGTAAAATACGCCGTTGAATGTCCCCAACCGGTCATGCGGCACCACCTTGGAGATCAACGAGGAATAGGCCGGTGACAGCAGCCCCACCCCCAGCCCGTAGATCACCCATACCAGCACAAAAGGCATGTAACTGGAGGAACTTAAGAATAGGCCGTAAGCGCCAAAGATCATCAGGAAACCGAGCGAGATCGGCAGGCGTTCGCCGTATTTGTCACCCAGCCTGCCCGCCACCAGGGGGGTGGCCAGCATGGCAATCGAAAATGCCGAAAACAGCAACCCGATCTGAGTAGTATCCAGCCCGATGATCTGCTCCAGGTACAGGGTTTCGAGGTTACGGGAGAGGGAATACACGGCATCGCGCACGCCATCGGTAATGAAAATCCAGGTGATAATCCCGCCCCCCAGGATCATCGTCACCAGGGTGCGAATACTGAGCTTGAAGCTGTGCAATGTAAGTGCCTTTTGCTGTTCGACTTTGGCAGATTTCATCGTGCGCGCCATCCAGATGCGCACCACGGCGGCCATGGAATACAGCACCGCCGCCGCCCAGAACACCAGCGAAAAGCCAAACTGATCCGACAGCAACCCACCCAGTGCAGGCCCAACAATGCCGCAGATGGTGAAGATCATATCGGTAATGCCGTAGACTTTCCCGCGATTTTCCTCTTTGGAATTTTCAGCGATGAAGGCGCCAAAACTGGGCCCGATCAGCGCCCGTGGAAACTGGCTGAGGATCATGGCCAACACGAACCATTGCCAGCTGGGCGCCAACGCGACCGCGAACACCCCCACCACGCCGCCGACGCTGCCAATAGCAACCGCCTTGAGGCGGCCGATGGAATCGGACACCCACCCACCGAACACCTGCAGCACCAGCGAGACCACGCCCACAATCGAAAAAACCAGGCCGATCTGCTGCACATCCGCCCCCAGGTCAGCCAGGTAAAGGGCAAACAGCAGGAAGCTCATCTCAGCCGAGATATTGGCCAGCACCATGGCAAACATGAACCAGCCCAGCACCGGTGTGATTAACCGTTCTTTCTTGTGTTCCATTTTCGTTCTCTTTCTCTTCCGTTGACCCAGGCACCTTCCACGCACCGGGGCATCCGATTGCCCCCCTATTGTACCGCGGTTGGTAAATGTTCACCAGCAGGACAAGCGGCACCTTTTCCCGTGCGTGGCTTCACCCGGGCAAAACACAGGTGGAATGGTGGAAACCACCATGGCAAATTGGAATGGGGGTCCGCGGGTGCAGGGAACATTCGAATTATAATGTGCACCATATTCGAACCCATTCAAGGAGCACAGCATGAACCCCTCAACCGCCGCAAAACAAAGCCCATCATTGCGCTCTGTTTTTAACGAAGATGCTGCCGCATACGATGCCATCCGCCCCGGATACCCACCACTGCTGATCGAGGAGATTCTCTCCTTTTCTCAGATGCTTGCCAACGGAAGCATCCTGGAAATAGGCTGCGGAACCGGACAGGCATCCCTGCCTTTCGCGCAGCGCGGCTATGCCATGCTGTGTATCGATATCGGCGAAGATCTGCTGAAAGTTGCCAGGCAGAAATTGCTGGCTTTCCCCGGCGTTGCGTTTTGGCACGGCGCATTTGAACATTGGCCAATGCAACCAGACACATTTGACCTGTTCCTCTCAGCCACCGCCTTCCATTGGGTGCCGCGTGCGGTTGGATACCCCAGAGCCGCCGCAGCTTTAAAGCCGGGGGGAACCCTGGCCATTTTCAGTAACGAACACCCCCGCCAGGGAAGGTTCTTTGAAGAAGTGCAAGCTGTCTACGCCCGTTATGGCACCAACAAACCCGAGAACGCTTCGTCGAACCAGTTGGATCTCAGCGACAAAATTCGAGAACTGGCTGAGTACATCGATTCCACGCGGCTCTTCACGCCGGTCGGCGTGCGAACCTATCCCTGGCAGAAAACGTATACCACCGCGGAATACATCGCTCTGCTCAACACCTACTCCGACCACCGTTCGATGGAACCCGACCGGCGCGAAGGCTTATACACTGGCATCGCGCAACTGATCGATCAGCGTTTTGACGGGCAGGTCACAAAAGAATACCTGGCCGTGTTGTACCTGGCAAAGAAGCTGTAAGGTGTTCGTACCTGCCAGCGCACGTGCCGAAACCTCGCGCAGGTATTTTCGTATAGTACAATGATAGCGGACGACGAACGAAACGAAAACCACAGCAAGGAGAAAATCATGTATCAATCCTTAACCCCTTTGAAGGCAACGGACAACAAGCGGCTGGCACATGCCCATCAACAGATGGTACGGCTGATAGCCGCATTGGAAAAGAAAGAGACCCCGCAGGAGATCATCGATGAGGTCAATGCCAGGGTTGCCATATTGAACGCGTTCAGCGGTGATGAAAAAGGATTCACCCGTGCCCTGAATGACGCCTACAACGCCCTGCTGCGCCTTTTGCAGGAAAAATTAAACTGGGTGCCGCGCGATTACCACCGCAATCAATGGATGGCCCTCGGCCTGTCCGTGTTCGGGCTGCCACTGGGCACCGCGTTGGGCCTCGCACTCGATAACATCGCCCTGATGGGTGCCTTCCTCCCGATCGGGATGATCATCGGGATGTCGGTGGGCAGCGGGATGGACAAAAAAGCCCAGGAGGAAGGGCGGGTGCTGGAGGTCTAAGCCGCTTCCCTGCCCACAAAGCCGCGCTGGTCGGTCTGGCGCGGCACCACATCACAGGTTTCCATGTACCAGCGCAGCAGGCGGTCTTTTAACTGCCGGGCAATTTCCGCGTAAGCCGGATCATCGATCACGTTGCGGGTTTCGCCGGGGTCGCTGCGCAGGTCATAGAGTTCATCGGTTTCGTACAGGCGCATGGTGTACTTGTAGTCATTGGTACGGCACATGGCCGCCTTGGTGTGGTAGGGGGCATCATCCACCGCCTGCAGGCCTACACGCGGGTAATACAACCCTGCGGGATTGAGCATACTGGTGGATTCCAGTTCCATCGCCTGGGTTTCGCCCATCCGCCGCCCGCCTTCGCAGAAGACTGCATCGCGGTGGGTTTGGATATCTCCCGCCAGCAGCGGCAGCAGGCTGCGCCCGAAGCTGTCAAACCCGGGATCCACCCCCAGCAGGTCATACACGGTGGCGGTGAAATCCACCAACTCCACCAGTGCATCCGCGCGTACACCGGGCTGCACCGGGCAATGTTTGGGCAGCTTGACGATGAACGGCACGTTGCTGAGGCAGTCCTCAAACGTGTTCTGGGTTTTCTCCACCAGCCCGTAGTCGCCGGTGAAATCACCGTGGTCGCTGAACAGGAAGAAGGCGGTCTCATCGTACAACCCTTTTTCGCGCAGCGCATCCAGCAGCAAACCCACCTGGTGATCCAGCCGGGCGCACATGCCGTAGTAGACCGCGCGCAGTTCGCGCCAGCGCTCTTCCGTCCAATGTTGCAGGTGCTGGCGTTCAGCGATGCCTTTCAGCAGACTGGGTTTTCCCGCCCAATCCGCCGGTGCAAGGTGCCGTTCCGGGATGGCCGCGCGGTCGATGGCGCTGTAGTAGGGTTCCTCCACGCAGTACGGCGGATGGGGGTAGGTCAACGGCAGGTACAGGAAAAACGGCTGTTCGCTGTCATACTTGCGGATAAAGTCAATCGCGCCGAATACATTCACCCAGTCGTGGTCCAGGTACACC
The DNA here is from genome assembly GCA_013314735.1 of Anaerolineae bacterium. Classification (GTDB taxonomy): domain Bacteria; phylum Chloroflexota; class Anaerolineae; order Anaerolineales; family Anaerolineaceae; genus SpSt-1165. The sequence goes on along the minus strand of JABUFD010000002.1, from coordinate 749,039 downwards.
TCGGCATCGCCCTTATCGAGTTTGCCTTTGTAGAAGGAATAAAAATTATCGCCTTCCATATCACCGCGCCAATCCTGTTTACCGCCGTGAGAGCCTTCCCGTTCGGTCAGCCCCCAGCGTTCGAAGTCATCCGCCGTGGGCTGGAAGAGTGTATCCGCATACTGTCCCCAGCCATCCTGCCCGGGAAACAGGTCATTCTTTCCGCCCCACCACAGGTGATAGCCCTGCTCTTGCAGCACCTGGAACAGGCTGCGTTGGCCGCGCTCCTCGTGCAGCATGTGGTACATGGTACGGTGGCCGTGCACATGCGGGTACAACCCGGTCATGAACGAACAACGCGAGGGTGTACACACCGTGTTCTGGCAGAACGCACGCCGGAAGGAAACCGCTTCGGTTTCCACCAGGGCATCCAGGTGCGGGGTCACGGCGGCGGGGTTGCCAAAATGCCCCATCACATCGGCGCGCCACTGGTCAGGGTTGAACAGAATCAGGTTGGGTCGCTGCAGCATGGTCGTACTCCTATCCCTTAGAATTCAGCATGTTCCCCCATTGTAAAACAACTCCCTCGCCGTTAGGAAATCTGTCAATGATTTTCATTATGAATGAAAAAAATACTTACACCTGCAGCCAGGCATGCGCGCTTTCCACATCCGGGAACACGCGCGCCGTCAGCCCGCGGTTGACCACCACGGTTTCCCAGAAGGCGCCATCCTGGTAACCCTGCGGACGGGGTACCAGGGCAACCCGCACCACCCGCGGCGCCGCTTCAGCAACAGCAGCCGCAGAGGCATAGGTATCGCCCAGGGAGATACGGTATACCAACCCGGTTTCATCCAGCAGGATCTTGCGCACATTGCCCGTAATCCCCGCCCGGATCACGGCCTGTTTGTACGCCAGTACTTCCTCTGTGGTTTCATCCATCCCGGTCGTTGTCACATGCAATGTATCGTTGATCACCGCAAACGTGTAATGGATTGCCATGCTGTCTTGCCAAATCTGCCGCCAATGGAAAAAAATCAATGGTTGGATTGTACCCGTTTCTGCCTGGAATCAACAGGAATATGGTTCATCAATATTTTTATGATGAACCACCCGAATCGCCACTCCTTATCGGCTGTGAAAATGCTATAATCGGTATATTATCCCATACGCATCCTGCCCGTTCTTTTACTTCCCTGGATTCACCCGCCTGCCTGTTGACCAACGGAAAAACCGCTGAAGGAGTTCGATGGAAAATTCTCCCATCATGATCGCCCTGATCCAGAATGCTGCGTTGCTGCTGGCAATGGCGTTGATCTTTGATGTCACCATGCGGCGCTGGCAGATGGCAAAGGTATCGATCCGCCAGGTGCTGGTCGGGATCGCCATCGGCGGCATCGGGATCACCCTGATGATGACCCCCTGGCAATTTGTACCTGGCATCATCTTTGACACCCGTTCCATCCTGCTCTCGATTAGCGGCCTCTTTTTCGGCCTGGTTCCCACCCTGATTGCCGTGCTGATGACCGCCGCTTTCCGCATCTACCAGGGCGGTGCTGCCACCGTGATGGGGGTCAGTGTGATCATCACCACCGCCGCACTCGGTGTCGCCTGGCGGCAATGGCACAAGGAACGCCTGGATCGCATCCAATGGCATGAATTCTTCCTGTTTGGCGTGGTGTGCCATGTAGTGATGTTGCTGCTGACATTCACCCTGCCCATCGAAACCGCAGTATCGGTTCTCAAGGCAATTGCGCTGCCGGTGATGGTCATTTACCCGTTGGGGACTGCTTTTCTGGGCGAATTAATGGCAGGGCGCTTGCGCCGCCAGCAGCTGGCGGCTGAATTGGCGGAGAGTGAAGAACGCCTGCGCCTGGCAGTGGCTGCCGGCAATATCGGTTTTTTTGAGCGTGACCTGCAAAGCGGCAAAGCCCATTTTTCCGTGGAATGGAAACAGCAGATCGGGTACCGTGATGATGAGCTGCAGAACGACACCCTCGAATGGCAGAACCGCGTCCACCCGGATGATCTGCCGGTTGTGCTGGAAAAAGTGGACCAATGCGCTGCCGGCAGTGCAATATCGTATGAAGCCGAATACCGCCTGCGCCACAAAAGCGGCGCCTACCGCTGGATCCTGGCGCGCGGCGAAGTGATCAAGGATGCGCAGGGCAAACCCTGGCGACTGGTGGGCTGCCATGTGGATATTACCCAACTCAAGTATACCGAAAATGCGCTGGTCACCAGCCGTAACCAGTACCGCCTGTTGACCGAGAGCCTGAAAGATGTGATCTGGGTGCTGGATGCCGATACGTTGCGCTTCCGTTACATCAGCCCTTCGGTGGAACGCCTGCGCGGGTACACCCCTGAAGAATTCATGGCAGCCCCGTTGGGGCTGGGGCTGCAGCCGGAGCAGACGGAGGCTCTGCTGCAGCACGTCAGGACCATGGCAAATGCCCTGCGGGAAGGGAAAATCAACCCGGACGAATTTTTTGAAAACGAAGCCCAGCTGGGCCGCAAAGATGGTTCCACGATTTGGACAGAGATTGTCACCAATTATTACATCAACGCGGAAACCAGGCATGTTGAAATCCGCGGCATTACCCGCGACATCAGTGAACGACGTGCTGTACAGGAACAAATACAGCGCATGAATGTGGAGCTGGAACGGCGCGTTCACGAACGCACCACCCAGCTGCAAGCCGCCAACCAGGAACTGGAAGCCTTTGCCTATTCGGTCTCGCACGACCTGCGTGCCCCCCTGCGCGCCATCGACGGCTTCAGCCGGGCGCTGCAGGAGGATTATATCGAAGCACTGGATGCCCAGGGCCAGCATTACTTCAGGCGCATCCGCGAAGCCGTCAGCCACATGGGGAATCTGATTGACGACCTGTTAAACCTGTCGCGCATCTCCCGCAGTGAGTTGAACCCGGCCCCCCTCGACCTGAGCGCGCTCGCGCTATCGGTGGCCGGTGCGCTGCTGGCACGGCAGCAGCAACAGAAGGTCGAGTTGGAAGTCACACCCGGAATGCAGGCCATTGCCGATGAAAACCTGATGAAGATTGTGCTGGAAAACCTGATCAGCAATGCGATCAAGTTCAGCGCCGGTGCAACCCCGCCCCGCATCCAGGTGGGTGCCGACCGCCAGGATGGCAAAACTGTCTTTTATGTAAAGGATAATGGCGTTGGCTTTGACATGGCCTACGCCGATAAATTGTTTGTGCCCTTTCAACGCCTGCATTCAGCGGCCGAGTTTCCCGGCACCGGCATCGGCCTGGTCACGGTCAAGCGCATCATCACCCGCCACGGCGGAAGGGTGTGGACGGAAGCCGCGCCAGACACAGGCGCTGCCTTTTATTTCACCCTCACAGATACGGAGTGACCCATCCAACTGCATCAGCGGTACATTCCCTGGTTCGGCGACCAAACGCCTTAATGCTCGCTGTTGCAAAACAGAGCGGCTGTCCCAATAGTCAAGCGGGGCTGATCCGCGCCCTTACATCTGGGCCTGGATTAAGAATCGAACCGCCATGCATGGCGGTTCGATGAAATACCAGTTAATGATTGAGACAGTCCGTAGTTCCTAATCCACAGCCTCCCAATCATACCGCACGTAACATCCCATCGTGGTAAAGGTCACGGTATAGGTTTCAACCTCATCCATATTCATGTTGATGACGCCATCAAAATAGGCCACAGGGTACCAAATGGGAATATCAGAAAGCTTCTGAAAGGTGGTGGTACCGCTCAAGTCGCCGGTGATCGCACCGGGCGGTGTGATATTGCTCAGGGTGTATTTTGCCACCGTCCCCTCCGCCGGTATCCGCTCCTCATCAATCACAATGGCAAGCAGATTGGAAACAAGGATGGGATCGGTGAAAGCCGGCGCCCTGAAAAAATCGGTTGGCAGGAACAGAAACACCATCTCAAAATCACATTCCGGCATGGGTTTTGCCTCAGGCTCCACGTAACGTCCGAACAGGGCATAGGTTCCGGCGGAAGGCGCTTTGGCACATGCCAGGTAGGTCCCTTCCTCATCCGGCACCCACCCCATTGTGGTCGGGATCGGTTCCCATGCTTTCCCGGTAAAAATGCGGATATCCGCCACCCAACCCTGCGTACCGCCATGGAAGGGATGGCATAGTTCCGCCGCGCCAGAGAGGGTGATTGACTGCCAGTCCATCACCTCATACCACTGCGGTTGCGGGGCGGAAACCAGGTCAATCGGCCCGGTGACACCCGTAACATCTGCGCCATTCCACTGCCAGCCGCCGTCCGCCACGCCCGGGGCAGGAGGCGGCGCCTTCTTGGCGGAAATATCTTGATGCGAAGCGAGAAATAGAGTTCCCACACCCAACAGCATCAACAACACGATCAACAAACGTTTTGTCTTGTTCATTTGTACAGTTCCTATTCTCTTTCTACATTGGATTCCTGTCTTGTTGTATGAAAATATTATCATAATTTGCGCCAGGAAGTTAACCAAATAAAACAGGAAAATTGCCAGAATTGGCTGCGGGAAGCACAAGCGGTATGTTGTTATCGAACATGAGATGACTTACCCTCACCCAATTCCCAGGTGAAGCAGGCTGAATGAGGATGACATCGAAGCCAAGCAGACAGCAATATTGACCACTCCGGTCTTATCCGGATTTCTGCAGATTCATTGGATGCCAATTACCGCCGCACTTGTACAGAAAAGTGAAAGTTTCAGCAATACCCTGATCTTCTTCAGTTTATGCTTTCTTTTCGTTGCGGCGCTTGTCGTTCATTTCTTCCACCAGCCGGGCTGTGACCACATTCATCCCGCGGCGGCGCGCTTCATCATTGATCCCTTTCAGCACCGTATTCAGGAACACCCGCGGTACTTTCACCAATCGCGCACAGGCATCATGTTCCCATACGATGTCGGGGTCCAGTCGGTCGGCGGCATACTGGACGGTGTCCACGCTGATCCCCTTGGATTTGGGGATGGCAATGGAAAACGGTTTGCGGTGGTTGGCGAACCAGAAACAGGTACTGTTGCGGTAGCCAAAATCCACCGGCAGGTTGGGGAACCGTCCGTTACCTTCAAACAGGCTTTTTTTCCACCGATCCTGCATCAGAATCTGATCAATCCGCAGGACAAAATGATTTTCCATCTCGCTGTAGCGATAATCATATTGGGGGTCCAGGGTGCATTCAAACACCTGGATCGACTCATTGACAATCTCAGGGTACCGCACGCCTTGTTGCTGTTCCTTGCGCATGGAGGGCATCAGGGTGAAGATGCTGTTCTTCATCTTTTCCTCGGTGGTTTCGCCCGGATAACCCAGCATGACCGAATTTTTCAGGTATTTGCGTTTGTCTGGAATGAAGTTAATCGCCGCCAACCCGGTGCGGCGGATGTTTTCAGCAGTGTTGCTGGTGGCACGGCTGATGAGCATCATCGCGTGCTGTCCGCCGATGATATGCGGAAAACACAGCGAATACGGACCGAGGTTGGTCTGCCCGGTTTCCGCAACCGTGCTGATCAACACCACCGGCATGGGATAATAACTGGAGGTCTGGTAGAAATTATCCAGCACATTCACATTGGCAAAATTCGTTTTGGTCATGAGGTTCTCCTTCGATGTTGGCAAGCTTGTACTATTGTAGCACCAGGACCGAACAGCAGAAAAGAAAACCCGGTAGTCGAAACAACTGCCGGGCGTCGGTCAATTGGTTCAGAAGGATCAATCCAGCAGCCAGGCGGCGGTTTCAACCATTTCGATCAGTTCATCGCGGTCGTTGTCGCGTTCGAACCAGCCGTACAGGCGGTCGAATTCTTCCAGCAGGTCATCCAGGTCGACATCTTCTGCCCAGTAGCTGTCGCGCAGCACCTCGGCGAATTCAGCGGTGAGCACATCCCACTGGTAGTACGGGTCGGCTTCGTCAAATTCATCATACAGGTCCTCGGTACGGATCACGCGGTTGATCTCGGTCACCTGCCCGGTTTCGGGGTCCTGCCAGCGCAGGATCACGTTGGCGATCTCGCCTGCGGCATCACCGAACAATTTTACCTCGTACAGCGCGGTCACACTGTGCCCAGCTCCGATCTCCCCCGCATCGACGCTGTCATCCCGGAAATCTTCATCCGCAATATCGCGGTTTTCGAAACCGATCAGGCGGTAGCGCGAGACCACTTCGGGGTTGAATTCCACCTGCACTTTGGCATCTTTGGCAATGGTTTGCAAGGTGCTGGTCAGGTTGTCCACAAACAGGCGTTCGGCTTCATCAATCGTGTCAATGTAGGCATAAAATCCATCGCCCATGTCGGCGAACTGCTCCATCAGGACATCATTGTAGTTATCCATCCCAAAGCCCATCGTGGTCAGGGTGATGCCTTCGGAAGCGTAATCCTCCACCTGCTCCCAGATGCTCCCGGCGCCAGTGTTGCCCACATTCGCCACGCCATCGGAGCACAGGATCACACGGTTGATGCCTTCCGGATTGAATGCTTTCAGTGCCATTTTGTAACCGAGTTTGATACCGGCTTCGGCATTGGTGGAGCCTTCGGGCTCCAGGCTGTCGATGGCATCCATGATTTCATCATACTCCCTGCCGCTGGTGGGTTCCAATACCACCCGCGCCCGGGTGCCGTAGACCACGATCGAAACTTGGTCGTCCCGGTGCAGCTGGTCGACGAGTAATTCCAATGAACGCTTCACCAATCCCAGCCGGTTATCCATTCCCATCGATCCGGACACATCGATGACAAAGGTCAGGCTGACGTCCTTGCGGTCTTCCTGCGGCACCTCGTACCCCTGCAAGCCCACCCGGATGATCGAGTAGCGTTCGGTCTGGGTGAAGGGGGCGGGGCCGCCATCCAGGTTGATGGTGAATGACTGGCGGTCTTCGGGCTGGGCGTAGCCCTGGTCAAAGTAATTGACAAACTCCTCCACGCGGACGCTGTCCTCATCCGGCAGGTAACCGTCCAGCAGGTTGCGGCGTGCCAGGGTGTAGGAACCGGTATCAACATCGATGGCGAAGGTGGACAGGTTGTCGTCTTCGGTGTCGATCATCGGGTTGACGCCGTAATTTTCAAAGAAGTTGTCCTCATATGGATCCGCTGCCTGGGTGGCCCTGGGAGCAGACAATTCTTCGACAGAATCATAACTGTAGCTGCCTGCCTCATCCTTTTCATCGCGGGGTGCGGTCAAGGCCTGTAGGGCTTCCTCGGCAGAAATTTCCTCCGCAGGCGCATATTCAGATACCACCTCTTCCGCCACCGATTCGTTGGTGGTGGCGTTCTCCCTATACGGTTCTGCGGGTTTGGCACAGGCAGCCAATAGCAACGTGAGCACCAGCGTGCTCAAAACAACAGCACGAAACCAATTTTTCTTCATCTTGTTCTCCTCTACATAGACGGTCTGGGGGGTTGAACCCCCATTCATGCTCTTTAGACGAGATCAGCAGAAAAAAAGTTCCCGCCGCATCAATCAGATTCTGATATTCGGATGAAGACCTTGACCACCCCGCACAGCAGCAATGCGCCTGCCAGCGCAATCAGCGCCCATCCGATATCCGGCACGGAGAAAATATACCGGTTCCAGCACCACACAGGATCCAGCACCCAGTTTCCGGGAGAACCAAGCTGAAAGATGGGAAAGACCAGCAGCACCAGCACAGGCAGCACGAGATCCAGCAGGACCACACCCCGGAACCTTGCAGCATGCCCCGCACCGGAGAAAAGCAACCGCCAGCGCCAGGCTACCGCGGCAGCCCCTGCCAACAGCAAGGTATCCGCGATGATGTATAGCAGGATCAATGCCGGTTTGGATGGGTCTGGCGGGTTGCCGGTATACAACCGCAGTACATCAAAGGCAATATCGCCGGCACTTTTGACCGGCAGCCACTGAGAAGGATTTGAATTGGCAAGGACAACCACGCCGATATGGTCAAATGGCATATATACCATCCCGGCAGAATAGTTCAGCCACGCGCCGTTGTATCTTTCGGTGTTTCCGCTCTTGCCACCTTCGGCAAAATCCATCCACTCCACCGTATAGTTCACAGCGGCAGCACTGGTTGGCTCCCGGCCATCGCGGTAGATGATGGACCGTTCGCCGTATTGTCCGTGGTTGGCAATCGCAATCAGGTAATGCGTCATATCTTCCGCCGTGGAAATATGGAACCCCGCCGACAGCTGCGCTGCCGGATATGGCACGGTAACGTCCACCGGTATGCCAAAATAGTATCGATAACCGCTCGACATACCGGACAGCAGGGCTTGTTCCTGGGAAACATAGCTGTTTTTCATATCCAACGGATCATAAATATGGGTCTGGACATAATCGGGATATGCCATGCCTGAAATCCGGGCAATGATTTCACCCAGAATGATGTAATTCAGGTTGGAATATTCATAACAGCTGCCCACCGGGCGGTTGATATTCACTGCCCGCATCATGGCCACCAGCTCAGCACTGGATTTTTCCGGATCGTAATAGGCAGGATCATTGCCGGCCAGGTTGCCAATCCCACTGGTGTGTTCCAACAGGTGCCGGATGGTGATCAGGCTGGAAGCATTGGGGTCTGCCAGTTGGAACTCCGGCAGAATCGCCTGAACCGGCATTTGCAGCTCGAGCAGACCTTCATTCACAAGCTGCCGGACAGCCAGGGCGGTCATGGTTTTGCCAACAGACCCGATGATGATCGGTGTTTCAGTCGTCATCGGGCGTCCCTGGGGGCCTGCTTTGCCAAAAGCATGGCTTTGCACCACCTCCTGTCCCTGGATGATGGCATAAGATAAGCCCCGGATGCCGGAGCGCTGCATCTGCTCCTGAATGTATGCATCAATTTCGCCGAAACCCGCAGAAGTTCCATCAACATCCGCCTGCACCGGCAGAGCAGTGATGATGCCCAGGAATACCACACAGAGGGTCAGGATTACGATTTTCGCTTTCATTGTCAACAACCTGACACATTGTATCATCGAATCAGCACTGGAGGCATCCGCCGAACACACGTGCCAAAGAAAAACTCCCCAGCCGGATTGGGCTGGGGAGTTTTCGATAGACGATTGGATTTTAGTAGCGCCGATTGCCGCCGGTGTTACCGCCGCCGCGGCTGTTGCCGCGATTGCCACCGCCGCCACGGTTGTAGCCACCGCCACCACCGCCGCCGCTGCGCGGTCGGAAACCACCGCCGCCGCCACCGCGGTCTTCGCGCGGTCGGGCTTCGTTGACGGTCAACGGACGGCCATTGATTTCCTTGCCATTGTACATTTCAATGGCAGCTTTGGCTGCTTCCGGGCTGCCCATGGTGACAAAGGCGAAGCCCTTGGCACGGCCGGTTTCACGGTCTTTGATCACATCGACCTGTTCCACTGTACCCGCTTCGCTGAACAGCGTGCGCAGTTCCTCTTCGGTGGTGGAATATGACATATTTCCTACATAGAGCTTTGATTCCAAAATTTCCTCAACTTTACTGACGCAGATTTGTTTGTTACATTCCACCACGATCTCAAAACGGGAAGGGTTCGAACTGCCTGGCAAATCTGATGATATAAGATAATTCAGTATAACATACTGCCAAGTTTGTGCAAGAACCAATTTCCTCCGTACAGGTGATTTGAATAATCAATCCGGGCGATGGCCAACCTTTGTTAGCGTCATTGTTTTCGATGTTGATTTTCCTGGCTGCATTGTGAATGCAACAACCCGCCGCGAATGGGCGGGTTGCCTGGATGTTCAACAAAAATAGATATCCTGCTACAGGTTCATCGGTTTCCCCAACCGCGCAGACTCAACTTCGCACAGGGTGATGTCGAGTGAATCCATCGCACTGGCCGGTGTGATCACGGTTGGCGCCTGGCAGTTTTGCACGCAATGCAGGAAGTAAGCAATCTCCGCCAGGTATGGCCCCATGTTGCTGAGGTTGATACCACTTTCCATCGTGAGTGAAGCACCAGTATCAACCGATTGCGCTTCTCCGCCCACCGGGTATAGGGTTACCGCGTCATCCTTCATCACAAGCATTGCTTCATCAAAAATAGCTTCGTAGCCAAAAGTGAAGCCGATCGGCGCTTTCACCCATCCGGCTTCAGCACGCAGGTCAGCCTGCGGATAATCATAACGGGTGTGGATGTAGGAAAGCGATTTTCCATCATCCACCAGGCGGCTTTCCACCGCGCGCGGCTTGCCGAACAGATAATTGAGAAAATCAACATCATGCAGGTGCAGGTCCACCGGGGCACGGCCGCTGAGGGCATGGTCGAGGAACCAGCCGCGCACGTCCCAGCCGGGTGCCTGCCCGCGGCGGTAAAGGCGCATTGACTGCAACTTTCCCCAGGGGGCATCCTCGATGGCCTGTTTCAGATAACGGTACTGCGGCCAGAAGCGCAGCACCTGCCCCACCATCAGGAACTGGCCGCACTCCGCGGCGGTTTCCGCCAGGCATTGCGCATCCGCCAGGTTTAGGGCAATCGGCTTTTCAGAAAAGACATTGATTCCTTCCTGCAGGCAGGCCATCCCCATCGAGGCGTGCAGGTACGAAGGCGTGGTCAGGTGAACAATATCGACCCGTTCCTGCGCCAGGAAAGCTTCAATACTGGTATAGGTTCTGGCTTCGGGGTGGACATCCGTCACCCGCGGCAGCTGTGCCGGGTTGATATCCACCGCGGCGGCCACCACAATATCTTCGCCGGCCTGCTTGAGGGCGGCGTAGCAGTCGGAATGGACCTTGCCCATCCCGCCGCAGCCGATAATGGCTACCCGTGTGCTCATGCCAGTGCCCCGATCTCTTGCAGGATCGATTCAAGGAACTGCTTGCCGTTGGCGATATCCAGTTTTTGCTGTGGGCCGCTGATCTCACGCTCGATTGTCAGCGCGCCGGTGTAACCCACCGCTTGCAGGCGGCGCAGCAGGAGCGGGAAGTTGACCTTGCCCTCGCCCAACGGTGTTTCCTCCCCCAAAAAGCGCCCGCTGGTGGGGTAACGGCCGTCCTTGGCATGCACCCCGCGCACGTACTTGCCAAATACATCCAGCGCATCCACCGGATTGCCGCGGCCGTACAGCAGCAGGTTGGCGGGATCAAGGTTGACGCCCATGTTGGGCAGGCCGATTTCCTCGATCGTGCGCAGCAGGGTGGTGGGGGTTTCCTGGCCGGTTTCGAACAGGAAATGCAGCCCGCGGTCGAGGCAGTATTTGCCCACGTAAGTGAGTGCAGCCACCACGCCGGCAAAATTGGGGTCATTGGGGTTTTCGGGAATGAAGCCCACGTGGGTGGCCATATCAGGCACGCCCAGCATCACGGTGAAATCGGCACCGCGCATCAGGGTTTGCATGCGCTGGAAGCGGTATTCCGGCGGCACCAGTCCCAGGGTGGTCTGCCCCTGGTACAGGTTCCAGATCGAAGGTCCGCCGTAGCCGCACCAAAAAGCCGAAATCGCCACACCGGTCTCAGCGGAGATCGCCTTCACGCGTTCCGCGTATTCCGCCGTGAACAAGCGTTCATCCCAGCATACCAGCTGGGTGGTGGGGAAGCCCATCTCGGCGGCTTCGCGGAAGCCGTCTTCCACCGTTTCGGTTAATCGTGTCATTACACCCAATTTCATCGTACACACTCCTCGCAAATGGTTTCAATCAATACTGCTATAGTACAACATTTGGTGATGGATAGTGTGCCCCAATTTGGGCGTCATTCGTCATACGTTGGGACACAAACAGCCGCTGCACCAGTGGAAGCAGCAGCGATCCATGAACCCGGGCCCTTCCCCCGGCCTTTGATCAGGGATAGGGGCGCGATAGGAGAACGGTCAGCTTTTGAACAGCGGCAGGTGGGCGAGGGCGTAGACATCAGCCCAGTCGCCGGGTTCGCCTTCGGTGCAGATGGCAGCCTTGGCCACCACCTCGGCCCCGGCCTGTTCGATGATCCCGGTCATCCCGTTCAGGGTGGAACCGGTCGAGATGACATCGTCCAGCACCACCGCCTTTTTACCGGCAATCAGGGCGTGATCCTTTTCATCCAGGATCAGGGTCTGTTTGCGGCCGGTGGTGATGGAATGGGTCTCGGTTTCGAGGGCGTCACCCATGTAAGGCTTGTACGCTTTGCGCAGGACAATGTACGGCTTGCGCGTCACCACCGAAATGGCATGCGCCAGCGGGATGCTCTTGGCTTCAGCGGTGATGAACACATCGTAATCGAGGTCGCGCATGCGCTCCGCCAGGCCTTCCGCGGCGGCAACCGTCAGCTCGGTGTCGCCGAGAATGTTGAGGATCGCGATCCGCAGGCCGGGTGCCACTTCGAACAGGACCAGGTCACGTTTCACACCATTGATCTCGATCGGGTACGTATCTCGAATTTCCATCACTCACATCCTCCGGGCTGATTGAAAAAAAGAAAACCGGCTGCGCCACGCACTTCGCGTTCACCACCGGTGATTAAGTGTATCACAAAATCGGGGCACAGCCGCGCATAACAACCTGTTGGGGAAGGTCAGGCTTGCGTTTGATCCTGATCTTCCTCATCCTCCGGGGCAAAGGGTTGCTCCGCTTCGATTGAGTCATCATCAACGTAATCCATCAGGTCAACATCATCAGGCAGTTCAAATTCACCGGCATCCATCGCTTCCAGCAGGGCCAGCGCTTCTTCACGCTGCTCATCGGGGACATATACCTTGGCCTTGCCGAGGAAGGTGCCCTGCAGACCAAAGGCGGCGCCGACACTTTCCTGTGAGGCAAAGGCCTGGATGCCTTTGGCTTGCAGAAAAGCCACCACCATCTCTGCCTGGAGCATACCGGGAGTAACATAGACTGGTTTTTCTCGTTTCATGCGTCATCCTTTCTGTATCAGCAGAAAATATTCGTCCGGCAGCGTGTTAAGCGGCTTCGTCGTCTTCATCGTCGTCCATATCTCCACCCATAAAGGCGATGATCTGGGCGGCCTGGCTCACTGCCAGGTAAGCATTTCCCAGCAGTTCTTCCAGTGAATACATCCCGGCGGCATCCGGCTCACCGAGGCGCTTGATGATGGGGAATTGCAATTCCGGCGCGGCAACCCGGATCGGGAAATCCGTCAGTTTGTCATCGTTGATCCAGAAGCGCGACATGGTTTCATTGTCGAGTGTCAGGGTCTGCTGTTCCAGCGGGAGATCATCGTCATCCAGATCATCGTCGGTAGGCAGCAGGGAAACATTGGCAGGACCGAGGTGCTCAATATCGGCCAGGCGGTGGCGGCGCAGCCCTTCGATGATCTGTTCCTGGGTTCGTCCGCGCAGGCGGAACAACAGGAAGGGATCATCATCAAAACGGTCACCGAGGATATAATGGGTGGCGGCCACATGCTTGCACGGGTTGGCCCAATCCGGGCAGGTGCAATCGGTGAGCAATTCACCGGCGCGGTTGGGAAACAGGCTCACCTCAGCCTCAGCGAAGGCATCTTCGATGTTGGCCGGCATTTGCCCGCTGAGCAGCTGCGCGGCGAAAATGGCTTTGTCCGAAAGTACATCCAGCAGCCGTTCCCATTGCTCGTCATTGAATGGCTTCATACTGATGCGCACGATATACGGTTTGGGACGCGAACCCTGCACTTTGGCAATCATCTCGGCGTCGCCTTCATCAATCGTCAGTACCTGCCCCTGCTGGGCGTAGTAGCGCCCACGGCGCAGGCGGTTGACATCCACCAGGTTCTCCATCGAACGGATCCAGCGCTGCGCCCACCAGTTACGGGCTGATTTCCCGCTGGTGCTGCGCAGGCGGATGCCGCCGGAAACACGGCGCGGCCCGTTGTTAAAGTTCGGGCGGCGGCCTTTGTTGTTAAAGCCGCCCTTCTGACCATTCTTGCCGCCTTTTTCCCCTTTGTTGCCGCGGGGTTTATGGGCGCGCTGGCCGTCAGCGGATTTATTTTTCTTCTCGCGCGGCGGTTGCTCGCCGTTATCGATGGGTGCCGCTTCCTGCGGTGGGGTTGGTTCCAATTCAGACATCTTGTTTCTTCCCTTATAATCGCAGCTGGACCAGCTGGCGCAGTTCTTCGGTGGAAAGTTCGGTCAGCCACTGTTCACCGCTGCCGATCACAGCATCCGCCAGGCCCTTCTTGGCTTCGATCATGTCATCGATACGTTCTTCCAGCGTACCGGCAGTAATAAATTTCCGTACCTGCACATTGTTCTTCTGCCCGATACGGAAGGCACGGTCAGTGGCCTGATCTTCAACAGCCGGATTCCACCAGCGGTCAAAGTGAATCACATGCGAGGCGCGCGTGAGGTTCAGCCCGGTACCGCCTGCTTTGAGTGAGAGAATGAAAATTTGCGGACCCTGGGCATCTTCCTGGAAATGGCGCACCATTTCTTCCCGCTGCCAGGCCGGCGTACCACCGTGCAGGAATTGCACCGAGTAGCCCATCCGTTCCGGCAGATAGTGGGTCAACAGGCGTCCCATTGAAGCAAACTGTGTAAACACCAGCACGCGCTCCCCCTGTGCCAGGATCGTTTCCAGGCGCTCTTCCAGGCGGCTGAGTTTCCCGCTGCGGTTGGTGATCATCGAACGCTGCTGAATGGCTTCATCGATGCGATGCTCAAATTGCACCGGGTGGTTGCAAATTTGCTTCAGCTGCATCAGCAGTTTCAGCACCAACCCGCGGCGCGCCATGCCGTCGCTCTCCGCCACCTGCTGCATGGTTTGCTGTACCGTGGCTTCGTACAGGGCGGCCTGCTCTTCGTTGAGGGTGCAGTATTCCTTCATCTCGATCTTTTCCGGCAGGTCGCTGATCACGTTCGGGTCGGTTTTGAGGCGGCGCAGAATAAAGGGAGATACCAGGCGGCGCAGGCGCTCGGTGGCTTCCTGGTCGCCGAAGCGTTCAATGGGCATGGCAAACCGTTTGCGGAATTCTTCGCGTGTGTACAGGTAGCCGGGGTTGAGGAAGTGCAAAATCGACCACAGTTCGCTCAGGCGGTTCTCGACCGGCGTACCGGTGAGCGCCAGGCGGTAATTGGATTTCAGTGTACGCACCGCGCGTGACTGCTTGGCGTTGGGGTTCTTGATGTTGTGCGCCTCATCCAGGACCACACTGTGCCAATCGACATCGCGCAGCATTTCAATATCCTGGCGGGCAACGGCATAACTGGTGAGTACCAGGTCGACATTGGCCAGCACCTGCTGGAAGGTTTTTCCTTTGAGGCGCTTGGGGCCCTGGTGCACCATCGCGCGCAGCGAGGGAGTAAAACGTTCGACTTCGTGACGCCAGTTGGTGACCACCGAGGTGGGGCACACCAGCAGCACCGGCCCGGTGAGCTGCTTGCTTTCTTTTTCATGCAGCAGCAGGGCAAGGGTCTGGATGGTTTTGCCAAGACCCATGTCATCCGCCAGGCAGGCGCCCAGGCCCCATTTTTGGAAGAACGCCAGCCATGAATACCCCTGCACCTGGTAGGGGCGCAGCTTGCCCAGCATGCTGGCGGGTTGTTCCAATGTAACCACACGGTCGTGGTGCGAAAGGTCTTCGAGCCAGTCATTGACCCAGTCGTCGGCGATGACCTCGTTGATCGGCAAGTCATTGCTCATCCCGCCCGTACCGTTCAGGCCATACTGGGCCACTTCAATCAGGTTCATCGTACCGCTGTGGCGCTGGCGGTCCCAGAAGCGGTTGGCGGCATCAATCTGCTCCTGGTCGAGCTGGATCCACTGGCCGTGTACCTGCACCAGGGGCGATTTCATCGCGACCAGGGTTTCAAATTCCTGGCGCGAAATGCTGGTACCGCCCAGGGCCATTTCCCAGCGGTAGCTGACCAGTTTATCGAGCGAAAGCGACCCATCGGTCGATTTGGGGATGCTCTTCTGGCGCGGGCTGATATGCAGGCGGATGCCAAGTTTGGCGCTCTGCTGATCCCACCACGGCGGCGCTACAATGCCAAAGCCGGCCTGTTTCAACAGGGTGGCAGCCTGGCGCATAAAGCTGTACGCGCTTTCGGTGGTGAGGGTGATGTGGCCGGGTTGGCTGGTTTGCAAACCGTCCATCAACGGGGTATACAGGCGCGCGGCATAGCCCAGGCCTGCCAGCAGCTTCTCCTGCGGATATTCCATCCGCCGTCCGTTCAATTCCATCACCGGTTCACTTAAATGCCACACTTCGTCCGCGCCGACCAGCAGGCTGGTTTCGTGGCGAGATTGCAGGTGGAACGAAAGCCGCCATTCGCCGTCAACCCGCACCCCCAGCGATTCCTGTGGGGCTTCCATGCGGAAGGCAATGCGGAAATTGTCATCGCCCGAGGCTTTCAGATCACGCATCCAGGCGTTTAAACTGCTCTGCAGGGCATCCAGCTGGGCGGTCGAGGCGCGCACCACGTTATCATCCGAGAACAAGGCCTTGATCCAGGACTGGAACGGGTTTTCGCCGCGGCGTTCGAACTTGGGCGACACACTGCGCCCCCAGGCGCGCATCAATTTATCACACATGGTGGTGATGAAACTACCCAGCATCATCTGCGGGGTGGGGTCGCTGCCCGTGCTGTAGCGTCCATTGGGATGCAGCATTTCCACCAGGCACACCGGCGGCATGGCAGCCGCCAGGCGCATCAGGCGTTCGCCGTCATTTTCACCGTCCAGCACCGGCTGCCAGACGGCCTGGTAATGATCCTGGCCGCCTTCTATTTCCTCCAGCACCGGCACCACCTTCTGGGCGGCGAGCACTTCGAGAACGAAGTTGGCCACGCGCCGCCAATAGAGCGCATCGTTGCCGAGGACATAGGAGTGGTTGGGCCCCTGCTCCGGCAGGCTGACCAGCACCCCGAAGGCTTTTTCCGAGGTCAATTCCAGCCCCTGGATCAACCAGGGTGCAAAGAAATAGGGCGTGGTGGTATCAAGATTCCAGTTGTGCGCCAGGCGCGGCGAAGGCATGGGGCCGGTGCGGGTGGATGGGATGCGCAGTTTGCACACCTCATCCGCGGCGCCAGCCAGGGGTGTGCCCACGGCAATCCGTTCGCGCAGTTCCTGCGCGCTAAGGGCGAAACCATGTTCCTTGGGTGGGTGGCGCTTGGGCAGTCTTCCCTTAAAGTAGAACGGCTCTTCAGCGTCAGATGATTCTGCCCAGAAAAACAGGCTTCCCAGTTCGTTATTGCGGCGTGGTGGACGCCAGTGTGCATGAATTACAAGCATAGATGTTTATTTCGAATTCCCGTGAATTCCCGAATGGACCTCTAAAGATTTTAATCCAATAGCATAGGATGCGGATTCCGCATGAAAAACAGCATGATGAAGGCATCCTGTGATACTGAGTGTAACGTAAGGTGTTAACCAAGTTAAGTATAGCACAAGGGTAAAACTGCGTGCAAGATATTGGAGAAATTGGTTTTCATATGAAGCCAATCCCAAATTCCTTTACCTAACCGGATAGGGTACGAAGCCTTGCACCCGAATCTCCGCAATAAAACCAGTGTCTCGCAATCTTTAACGTGGATAATCGCCAAAAGACCACTTCTGAACCGATGTCCAGGATCCCTTGCCAGCGCGAAACTTTTGTACCGCCATCCCGGAAGGCGATACCAGGGAGACCGGTATTCGTAACCCCACATCCGCCCTGCCGGATGGGATGGCGAGGCGAACGTTAACCAGCGCGCCCGGAACGCAACCGACCCGCCCCACGCCATAACGATGGCATCTGCAAGCGGAGAATGTGTTAAACTTGTTCCCATTCCCCCCATCCGCGAGGCCGCATGCCAACTCCCCAAATCCCCTCCCGCACCCTCAACCGTTCCATCGCGCTGCTGACCGCCAGCCGCATGGTGCTGAACATGGCCACGCGCATGGTGTACCCGTTCCTACCGATGTTTGCCGCCGGGCTGCAGGTGGACCTCAAAGCCCTCTCCAGCATCCTGATCGTGCGTTCCAGCACCGGCTTCCTCAGCCCGTTCCTGGCCTCACTGGCGGACCTGTGGGGGCACAAGCGCGGCGTGCTGGTCGGCATCGGGGCGTGCCTCCTCGCCAACCTGGCGGTGGTGCTGTTTCCCACCTACTGGGTATTCTTCGCCGCCATGGGTGTGATCTACCTGGGAATGTACTTTTTCATGTCCTCCATGCAGGCCTACGTGGGGGACCAGGTGCCGTTCCAGCGGCGCGGCATGGCGCTGGCCGTGACCGAAACCGGCTGGGCGTTAAGCTTTGTGGTCGGCATGCCGCTGTTCGCCTTTCTGATCCGCCGCTGGGGGTGGCTCTCGCCGTTCTGGCTGCTGGTAGTGTTGACTGCGACAAGCCTGGTATTCCTGTGGCGGTGGCTGCCGCGGGAACAGCGCGACGCCAATAACGTGCCCGCCCGTTCCAATACAGGTGGATTTTTTCGCAACCTGGGTGTGGTGCTGGCCAGCAGACCGGCGCGTTTTGCGCTGCTGATGAGCCTGTGCCTGGTGGCCGCCAACGAGATGGTTAACCTGGTATTCGGGGTCTGGATCCACGACCGTTTCGGGTTGTCGGTCGAAGGCCTGGGGGCGACGGCACTGGCAATCGGATTGGTGGAACTGGTGGGGGAACTTACCGGCGGTGTGTCCGCTGACCGGATCGGTAAGGGCAGGTCGGTGGCGATCGGCGCGCTGCTCAACATCGTATCGGCGGCATGGATGGGATTTTTCAGCCGCAGCCTGGCCGGTGCGCTGTTTGGCCTGAGCCTGTTCTACCTCAGCTTTGAATTCGCCATCGTGGCGGCCTTCAGCCTGGTATCCGAGGTGATGCCGGAGGCGCGCGCAACGATGATGGGCGCTAACGTATCCATGCTCTCCCTGGGCCGCATGGTCAGTGCGCTGCTGGTGCCGTACCTGTACGCGCTGGATTTTTCATGGAACCTGGTCATCGCCGCGGCCGTGAATGTGCTGGCGATCGTATTCATGGGCCTGGCTTCCAGAACCCGCGGCGTACCCGTGGCAGCAGAAAACACCGCCGAAAGCAGTTGAACGGCTGCCGTGCCCGTGCGTTTATTTGCCGCGCGGGGTGAAAATCGATTGCAACCCGGCGCGCTTCATCACCAGTTCGCCGGTCGACCTGCGCTCTCCACCGAACACAATCCGGTTGCGCCCTTCGGCCTTGGCGGTGTACATGGCGGTATCGGCCTGCTCAATCACCCGGTCGAGGCTGACGGCATGGGCGGGATCGAAGGTGGAAATCCCAAAGCTGGCATAGATGATGTATTCATTTTCCTGGGTGCGGATCGGTTTGTTGATCAGGGTTTTGATCTCCCTGGCATAAGTATGGGCGGTGTTCATATCCATGCCGGGCAGGAGCAGGATGAATTCCTCTCCGCCAAAGCGGCACACCAGGTCGATCTCACGCGCGTGGCGCGCCAGGCGCTGCCCGATCTTCGCCAAAATCTGGTCGCCAGCCTGGTGCCCGTGTCGGTCATTGACCTCCTTGAAATGATCCAGGTCAAACAGGATCACGGAAAAAGCCTGTTGGCTGCGGTTGGCGCGTTCATAGGCCAGGGCGGCCTGGGTGAAAAACGCGCGGCGGTTGAGCAGGTTGGTCAGTGAATCGGTTTTGGCAAGGGTTTCCAGCTTTTGCTGGAGCAGCTTGCGCTCGTTGATCTCATTTTCCAGCTGGTCATTTTTCAGTTGAAGCAAGTCGGCCTCGCGCCGTGCCATGCGGGCCTGGTCCATCACCTGTCGGTAACGGCGTTCCTGGTTTTCCTTTTCGCGCTGGGCGGCTTCCTTGCGGTTGTGGAAGCGTTCATAGTATTCCAGTGCCTGGCGGTAATCGCCCATCTGGCGGCAAATTTTGGAAATTTCCTCGTAGATTTCATACAGGGTGCGGTTGGCATGCACCTTCTGGGCAATCGTGGCGGCTTCTTTAAAGGCCTCAATCGCCTCCTGCGGGCGATTCATGCCGGCGAAGATCTGCCCGCGGAAACGACGGGCGGTACATACTTCCATTTCAAAGCCCCGTTCCTGCGACAGCTTTTCAGCATCATCCACACAGGCCAGGGCGCGTTCCACCTCCCCACGGGCGTTGTAGATCAGCGCGATATAACTGAGGAACGAAGCCACACCGTACCAATGGTCATCCTTGCGCGACAGTTCCAGCGCTTCAATTTCATTGGTGAGCGCGTCATCGATCTTACCCAGGCCGAAATAAGCCTGGGCAATGCTGTCTTTGGCAAACGCCAGCAGCATGGTATCATCCGCTTTTTCCAGGTACTGGATACAGGGGATAAGGTAATTCATCGCTTTCTCGTACTCACCCAGCACCACATGGGTATAACCGAGATCGTTCATCAGGCGCGCTTCCAGCAGCCGGTTGCCAGTTTTGAGCGCTTTTTCGAGGGCATTATAGGTGTAATCGTACGAGGTGGTGTAATCGCCGGATTTGTCATACACACCGCCGATACCGCTCATGCAGCGCGCTTCCATCTCCAGATTGCCGGTGCCCTGGAAGCAGAACAGCGCTTCGGTGTAGGCCCGTAAGGCATCTTCCAGGTTGGAGAGAATGTTGTTGCAGCGCCCGATGGTAAAGTGCAGGCTGCCTTCCACGTTCTTATCAAAGAACACAAACCGTTTCTCTTCCACTTCCGCCGTGATCTGACGGCACAGTTCCAGCACCAGGGTCGGATCGGACCCGATCATATTGGTGGCTAGATCGGAATCCGTGACAACAGCGACCTTTTCGGTGATCAGGGCGCACTGGTTGAATTTCGTTAAAAATTGTTCGCGAAGAGAATCGTTCATACTGGGGTTTCCGGAGTGAAAAAAAGCGGGAAATACGGAAGGACAACCAGCGCCGGCGGGCGGCTGCGGATTGCCTATACTATACCATAGATTGGTGGAACGACGACTTAAAACTGTCCCCCCTGCCCCATCAGCAGGGATGCCGGAACAGAGGCGGTGCGGTTAACCACCTAGACCAGCGGGAAATCCCGCTGGTCTGCAGAAAAAAGGAGGTGTGAAATGAATAAGCTGCACAAAGATCAGGGAATTTGCAGCTCTTGCCCTGCAGTTAAAGTGTATGGCGCCTCGAGGCTGTTTACGGCAGCAATCTGTTCTGGTGCGACATCCCCGAAGTGACACGCCACTGTATATATTGTATCACCATTTTTGACAGTGTAGGTAGTGGGGTGGCTCTTCAGGGCACGTTCACCATACGAAGCCACGCTCCAGCTGCCGTCAGCGGGGATTTTGAGGACGGTGCCGGTGGCCGGGCGCGAGTCCATGCCGAGGCCGTTGAGCGAGAAGAAACTTCCCAGGTCAAGGTCAAAGCGGCGCGCGATGCAGATCGGCCATTCACCGGCTTGCAGCGCGTAGGTTTCGGGGCGGGTCACTTCCGGCACTTCCGGTTCGGGGGTAGCGGTAGGTTCCGGCACCGCGGTGGCTTCCACTTCTTCCTCCGCTGCCTCTTCCTCAATCACTTCCACGTCACCTTCCGCGGTTTCAGCGGCTTCCTTGGTGGCCTGTTCGCTGAGGTCTTCCGCTTCAATCACCGATTGGGCCTGGGTGGTCACCGGCAGATTGAGGGTGGGGGTGGCAACCGGCGCCTTTGAGGCGGAGCGTTCACAGCTGCTGAGGACCAACGCAGCCAACACCACCATGGTTATCACTACGATCATACTGATTCTTTTGTTCATCCTGCTTCTCCTTGGTTGGCGTGTTATAGCCATGTTCTCAAACGGAAAATGCACTCCCAATCTATTAACTCACGATTATAGTAGCATATCCCTTAAAGAAGGTCAAGCCAAACACTTTGTTAAGGTTAATCCATATAATGATTTGTGCGGTGATTGATGCAAACTCCATGCCATTCCGCCAACAGCTGCGGTTCTGCGGCAAACGGCAGGCAGGCTGCAATCGCGATCAGGATTCGCGCTGGAAGGCGCTGAGGATATCGCGCATGCGCTGCAGGGCGGCGCGCGCATCTTTCAGCGCGGCACGTTCATTTTTTCCCGGTGGCGGTACCCGCGGAGTACCGAGTTCACCGAGGGCAATCAGGGCATCCTGCAACAGGGGCGCCAACTGGACGGCACAGGCAGCCTGGGCTTCTTCGCGGATGCTCTTCAATTTGGCGTTGCGCTTTTTCAGGCCGTTGTACAGGCGGCTGTTCAACACAGCCATTGCGATGGTATCAGAAATGGCTTCGATCACCAGGATCTCACTGCGGGCAAATTGAACACCGGTCTTGCGTGCCAGGGCTAACACACCGATCAGGTGATCCTGCACGCGGATGGGCATCACCAGCGCGGTGGAACCCAGCCGGGCCAGCGAGGCAGCTTTCAAATCCTCACCACTCACCATCCAGTGCCGTCCACTTTCGATCACGGCCTGGCTGAGTTTATCGATGAACGGCTGATTGATTTGCTGGCTGATACTGACGGGCATATTGCGGCAGGCCGCCAGGATGAATCGTTCGCTGCTGCTGTCGCGGATCAGCATCCAGCCGCGGTGCGCATCTGAAATCCGCATTAACTGGTCAAGGATGCGGTCAAAACCTTCGGCTTCAGTTTTGGCAGATTGCAGTGCTTTCTGGATATCGATCAGGCTCTGCATATCCTGCAGGTTGAGCGACAGGCGGTAATTGGCCTCGCGCAGTTTTTCTTCCAGCTGTTCCCGCTCTTCGCGCACGCGCGCTTCCCCCATCAGCCGGTCGACCACGTTGAACAGTTCGGTTTCACGGAACGGCTTCATCAGCACATCGCGCGCGCCCATGCGGTAGGCCTGGATGATCTCCTGCGCGGATTGCTGTGAGGGTTTGTCGTCCGCCATCAGCTGGATGAAAGGCACATCGATCCCCGCTGCCCGCAGTGCCACCATCAGGTCACGTCCACTGAGGTCTGCCAGCTTGTGGTCGATGATCACGAGGTGCGGCAGGTAGGCCATCACCTGTTTGAGGGCATCATCCGCGCTGCGGCACAGGTGCACATCGTAGCCGGCCTGCTCCAGCGATGCTTTGCCGACCATTTTGAGGGCGGCGGCATCCTGGATCACCAGCATGATACGTTGTTTGCGAACGGCATCCGGCAACATGCAATCTTCCTTTCAATCGGTAGTATTGATTGTACATGAAAATGAAAAAAAGGTTCATCACAGAACCGCAAGGAAGCTGCGGCGTGTCTTTTACGTTCCCAACCAACCTTTTACACATTCTTCCGCCATCCCATCCCGGATGGAGGCAGGAAAGTCACGAACACCAGCGGCGTATGTCCCTCCCTCCGGGATGGAGGTTCAGAAGTTCAACATCAATCATTCCCAATCTTCACCACCGCAGCGTGTCTTTTACGTTCCAAACCAGCCTTTCACAAAAGCTTCCGCCATCCCATCCCGGAGGGAGGCAGTCAGGTCACGAACACAAGCGGCACATATTCCTCCCTCCGGGATGGAGGTTCAGAAGTGTCGCATCTATCATTCCCAATCTTCATCACTGAGGTGTGACTTTTGCATTCCATACAACCCTTTTACACTTACTGCCGCCATCCCATGGCGCCAACCGTATGGCCGCAAACAAAAAACGGCACTCCCACCGCCGCGATGGCAGGTTGGGAGTGCCGTACAGGAGTCAAGCAGGTCAGCCGAGTTGTGCGCAGGCGGCTTTGACAGCCTCCACGCATTGGCGCGTGGCAGGAATCGGGTCGCTGTAATCACCTTCATATTCGAGGGTGAGGGTGCCGCTGTAGTCTGTATCAGCCAGCAGCTGCAGCAGGCCGTTCAGATTGAGGTTGCCAGTGCCGATGATCACATCCTCCGGTTTGCCGGCGCTGTCAAACACGAAATCCTTCAGGTGGATGCCGTACAGGCGTTCGCGGTATTTCTTCGCCACCGCCACCGGTTCCTCCCCGCTGTCGAGCATCCAGGCGGTATCGAGGCACAACCCCACATTCGGGCTGGTGCTGGCGAACAGGCGGTCAAGCGCCGTCAACGGGCCCCAGGCATGCTTGCGGCCGTGGTTGTGGATGGTGACCTTCTTGCCATACTCCTGGCACAGCGCTTCCACCAGGGGAATCTGGCTTTCGCTGAAATCGACATTGATCGTATCGAACCCGGCTTCGCAGGCGAACTCGAACGAACGGCGCGCCACACGCTCATCGGCAAAGCCCATCACCCCGAAAGTGGAGATGAGGATGCCTTCATTGGCCAGGCGGCGCAGAAAATCCTTGTGGTCATCACGTTCGGCGGGGTTGTAATGGCCCGGCCACAGCTCCATGCGGTTAATCCCGCAGGCCTTAAGCGCATCGATCAGTTCCTCCTGGGTCTGGTACACGCGGAAGCAATAGCTCTGGATGCCAAGGCGGTTGAATAATGAATTCATGGGTACACTCCTTTTTTTTAATGTAGTCAAAAATCAGTTAAGGCCGGCACGCGCTGCGCACAATGTCGGCACATTCTTTGGTGGCAGGGATGGGGTTGAGGTGATCCCCTTCGTATTCCAGCGTGAGCACGCCGTCGAAATCAATGCCTTTCAGGAAATCGATCATGCCCTGGAGGTCCAGGTTGCCGGTGCCGATGATCACATCGACCCCGTGCCCGGCGCGGTCAAAGAGATAATCCTTCAGGTGCAGACCGTACAGCCGATCCTGGAACCGGCGGGCTGCCTGCAGGGGGTCATCCCCGGCATCCAGCATCAAAGCGGTATCAAGGCACAGGCCAACGTTGGGTGAGGTCTGCGCAAACAGGGTTTCCAGGGCGCGGATATGTCCCCAGCGGTGCTTGCGGCCGTGGTTGTGGACCATCACCTTGCGCTGGTATTCCTCGCACAGCCGTTCCACCATCGCAAAGTGCTGTGGTTCCAGGTCGGCATTGATCACATCAAAACCGGCCTCACAGGCAAACTCGAAGATGCGGCGCGCGGGCGCTTCCTGGTACAGACCCACCACGCCAAAGGTCGAGAGCTTCATCCCGGCTGATGCAACCTGCTGCAGGAACAGCCGGTCCTCCGCTGGTGTATGTGCCGCGGGATCATAATGCCCGGGGAAAAGCTCAATCCGATTCACGCCGCAGGCAGCATAGGCCTGGAGCAATTCGGCGGTGGAGGTCAGCACACGGAAACAATAACTCTGGATTCCAAGGCGGTCGCATAAGTTTTGCATCAGTTCATCTCCTGTTGAAAGCGAATGAAATTAATCGCGGTTAGAAACGTCAATCGGCGGCAGGCAGGCACTGCTCCAGCCGTTCAATCAGCGCGGGCAGCACCTCGAACAGGTCACCGACAATCCCCAGGTCCGCCACCTGGAAGATTTGCGCATCGGGGTCCTTGTTGATGGCGATGATCTTCTCTGCGGTCTGGATGCCCGCCAAGTGCTGGATGCTGCCACTGATACCGCAGGCGATGTACAGCCGCGGTGAAATCGTCTTGCCGCTGAGGCCGATCTGGCGGGGGTAGGGCTGCCAGCCGTAATCGACCGGCACGCGTGATGCGCCCACGCTGCCGCCCAGCAGCTGCGCCAGTTTTTGCAGCAGGGCAAAATTGGTGGCGGTTTTCATTGCGCGCCCCCCGGCAATGATCACCTCGGCTTCTTCAATGCTCCCGTCCTGCGCCGGATTGGGGATGAATGCCAGCTGTTCCACATCCGCGCGCAGGTCCATCCCCTCCGCCGGGTGGCGCAGGATGCAACCATTGCGGGCAGGATCGACGGGCAGCGGCTGTTTGGAACGCGGGCGTACGGTAGCCATCTGCGGACGGGCTTCGGGTGTTTTGATGGTGGCCATGATGTTGCCGCCGATGGCCGGGCGGGTTTGCAGCAGCAGGCGGGTTTCCGGGTCAATCGCCAGCCCGGTGCAGTCCGCCGTCAGGCCGGCATCCACCAGGATCGAAAGGTACGGCATCAGGGTGCGCCCGGTGGTGGTGGCCGCCGCCAGGAACACCTGCGGTTGGTAGCGTTCTACAAGCGCGCGCAGCACCTGCGCCTGCGGACGCACCAGGAATTGCGCCAGGGCGGGATGTTCCAAGGCCAGCACGAGGTCTGCGCCGTGGTGGATCAATGCCTGCAAAGTGCTGTCCGGCAGGTGTTCTCCCAGCACCACCGCGCACAGGGGAACGCCAAGCTCATCCGCCAGGCCGCGCCCCCACGCCAGCAATTCGAAGGAAACCGCCTGCAAGCGGCCATGGGCATATTCCGAAAGGGTCCACACCGCGCCGGCGGGGTTCATGCGGCGCCCCCGTTCTTCGGCTCAATGCCGATCTGGCGCAGGAACTGGCAGGTACGCGCCAGGGCATCATCCAACTCCTGCTGGGTACCGACGGGCAGCATCTCGGCGGCGCGCGTCAGTTTGGGCGATTCAATTTTCACCACGCGCGTGGGCGAGCCTTTCAGCCCGATCCGCCCCGGGTCGGCTTCGATTTCTTCAGGGCCCCACACGGGAATCTGGAGGGCTTTTGCAGTTTTCATCCCGCGCAGGGTAGGCAGGCGCGGCGAAGCGATTTCTTTCACCACTGTGATCAGGGCTGGGACGGGCAGCGCCAGCACCTGGCGGCCATCCTCTTCCAGCCGTTCCACCCGCAGGCGGCCATCCGCCATCCACTCCGCCTTGCTGGCGTAGGTTGCCAGCGGCAGGTCGAGAAAGGCGGCCAGGGAAGGTCCCACCTGCCCGGTATCGCCGTCTGTGGCGCGCTCCCCGCACACGATCAGGTCAAAATCCCCCATGCGGCGCACAGCCTGCGCCAGGGTGTAGGCGGTAGCCCAGGTATCGGCGCCGCCAAAGCGGCGGTCGCTGAGCAGGACGGCATCATCGCAGCCCATCGCCACGGCTTCGCGCAGGGCGCTTTCGGCTTTGGGCGGGCCCATCGTCAGCACGGTCACGAGCCCGCCGGCAGCTTGCTTCAGGCGCAGGGCGGTTTCGATCGCGTACAGGTCGAGCGGGTTGATGATCGCTTCCAGCCCGGCGCGCTGCATCGTGCCGGTTTCCGGGTCCATTTTGACTTTGCTGGTTTCAGGCACCTGCTTGATGGCCACAATGATCCGCATCGTTCGGGGTCTCCTTGGTTGTCTGGCAGAATTGTATCATCGATAGAAATGACCGGAATGCCATTTGACGGATATATTTTAGATGAAAGGTGAATTCCTCGGCAGGTTCAAAATCTGTCTGATGCACAGCAGCCCTGTAAAATCCAGGATAAATTCCGGTTTTATCATGCCGCCAAATAAATCCGATTTCAAGTAGAAGGGATAGGATTATCATAAATGAGGAGCAAACCATTCTCCAGCGGAGTCTTCAATCTCTGATAACATATCCCTATTCTCGGAACCGTCGAACCTGATGCCAACTTCCTCTGCTTTCTTGAAAATAAACTTCAAACCCCTTATCAACTGGCTTTCATTCAGGTGTTCGATCATCAACGTCGGAGAAGGATCCAATTTATCGATTTCTTTCAGATAGGTATTGTAATCAAGAATTCCATCACCAATAAAGGTCTCATCAATCTGGACGGTTGCATGTTTTGACGGCATATTCAAGTCTTTGGCATGACAACTTACAATCCAGGGCCCCAACAATGCGAAACAACGCTCGATGAATTCGGCATTGAAATAAAACCTCCGTGGACTTGCAATAATGTTTACGGGATCTAGATGTACGGCAAAACCAGTCCTGTCGATGGCTTTAATCAGTTGGACATAGATTTCTGGACTATCGGGTAAAAGGTATGACTCAGTCTCCATTACCAGTTTCGTAGTAACGGGTTTTATCTTATCGAGGATACCCTGAACGATCGTTACAGTCTCTGCAAAACTTTTCTCTGACATATTTAAAGGATTGGCGTTTCCCCAATCCCCTGTCTCGATGGATCCGCCATGAATCACACAACAACGCACACCCATTTCATCTGCATATGCCAATCGCCTGCATATTTCATCGATATTTTTTTGGCGTAACTTTTTATCTGTATCTAGAATATTGATACAATAGGCGCCAAATTCAGCCAGAACGATGTCGGATTCACGAAAAATCTGCTTGTAATCTTTCCTTTTTGAAGGCTCTTCGATGTATTGACAGTAGGCTGCCCCGAAACCAAACTTCCGATGCAATGCAATTTCTTCTTCAAAACTGTTGGCTTTCTTAAATACAGGTCCACCAAGTCTCATTCAATCCTCCTTGACGATACTGCTAAGAATAATCCAGATTTACTTTTCGTCGTCTTCCCATGGCTTTAAGATGATTTTTCCACATGCATGGGTGGCGCTAATCTCCAAAGCCTCCTGGATTTTGTTCATTGGAAATACATGGGTGATCATCTTCTCTATGATTGGAGATTCTGAAATCACTTTCATGATCTTAAAGGTTCCATTCAGATTGTAATGCCATTGCCCCATCAATAGAATCCCTTTGCGAATAAAATCGGGACTGGCTTTGATAGTCAGATCTTCTCCACACTCCCCAATAAGTGCAATCTGGCCCTTCTGTCGGACAACATCAATACAAAGTCTTTGGGCTTCCACCCTCCCTGAAGTTTCCAGGCATGCATCCACGCCAATGGAACCGGTATATTGCATAATTTTTGACCGGATATCCGGATCATTCGGGTCAAGTACCAGATCAGCGCCCAATTCACTGGCCTTCAGCTGGCGATATGGTACCTGCTCAACCACAATGGTTCTGGCACCACGGTACTTTGCATTGACTACCCCGCCTAAACCAACAGCCCCACATCCAGTGATGAGTACCGTATCTGTCGCCGACACATTCATATTTTCCATTGCTCCGAATGTTGGTCCCAATCCGCAGCATGCTAATGAAGCGCTTTCGTAAGAAATTCCGTCAGGGATAGGCACTAGCAGCCAATCTTGCTTAATCAGATATTGAACATGCGTGTCACCACCATATGCTACCCCTGTAAAATCCTCAATATCATAAAAATGTTGACAATGAATGTATTCCCCCGAAATACAATAAGGGCATTTTCCACAGGGTGCGCCAGGCATAACGACAACTCGATCGCCTACCTTTACTTTTCCGGGTTGTGCCACTTGCACAACTTCTCCTGCGGCCTCATGTCCATGATATTCATGTCCGCTGAGCCAGCTTTTATATTCTGTGCATAATGGAACAGCATGCACCTTCACCAACACCCAGTTTTCTTTGGGTGTTGGAATGCCTGTATCTATTAACATAGTTTGCTTTTGCCCGGTGATGACAGCTCTTTTCATTGTTTTCATTCAAAAAACTCCTTAGCAGAAAAATGGCTGGTCAGGAAAAAGAAAAAAAATTCAAAATGAGATTTACGGTTCGTTTCCAGTAGAGGGGTTGATAACCTTTCTCAAATCGAATCAAAATTCAACTTATTAACATACGACCAAAGCACCATTATCAATGGCCACCTGGATATCACAACCTTCTCCTTGGTATCCTCAACAAAATTGTATCATCGAATGCGCCAATAGGCGCAACGGTCTGCGAATGGTGCGGATAGTGATAATACGGGGCCTCAGGCCTCCGCAGTCTCCTCCGCGGCAGCCGCGTTCTTCCGGTCACGGCGCAGCAGCCAGCGGTAGGCAAGGAACAGCACCGCCATCTCAGCCAGGGCGGCAATGCTGGTGGCAGCCGCCCCCAGCGGCACGCCGGGCGCGCTGCGCGCGATCCCGATCCCCAGCACCGCCGCCATGGTGGCGATACTGGCAAAGGTGGACAGGGTCAGTGCCACGGTGAACTTGCGGCTGGTGACCATACCGTTGATAAACGCGGAAAAACTGCCGACAATCGGCAGCAGCAGCGCGAAGGCCGCCCCCGAAAGCGCTGCCGCGGTGAGTTCATCCGATACGCCGATCAGGGTCTGGAAATAGACCATGCGCAGGGGAGTGAAGGCGGCCAGGGAAAACAACACCAGCGCAAAAGCGCCAATCGCCAGGCCGAAGTTACGCAGTTTGGGCAGGGCGTCCTTGCGGTCTGCCAGCGCCACCACCACGGAGGGATACGCCACCACCGGCGCGCGCACGATCGAGAGCAATCCCACCAGCACCGGCCAGGCAGCCAGGGTCAGGGTGGGGTCGGCGGTGCGCGCCAGCCCGGCGCTGACCATCGGGCGTGT
Organism: Anaerolineae bacterium; assembly: GCA_013314735.1. Classification (GTDB taxonomy): domain Bacteria; phylum Chloroflexota; class Anaerolineae; order Anaerolineales; family Anaerolineaceae; genus SpSt-1165. Next base: position 719,133 of record JABUFD010000002.1, on the reverse strand, counting down.
TAAAAAGAAGATCAGGGAGGACAGGAACAGCGGGGTATGGAACCGGATCAGTTCCGGCGTGCCCAGCGGCGGTTCCGCGGAATCCCCGCTTTGCAGGGGAAAGTGGTCGCGGATCACCGGGCCGGTAACGATGGTGGCATACACGGCTTCCGCCAGCGTACCGAGGTTGGAAGCGATCGCCCCCACCACCACGCCGGGAATATCGGTCAGGAATCCCAGCCCCACCGCGCTGACGGCGAGGGCGACCAGGCGCAAAATGGTACCGCGCCCGACGAATTTCGAATACCCGTTGCGGATCAGGATGCCCTGGTTGAAGCGCCGCCACGCCACGAACCCGCTCCACGGCACCATCACGCGCAGCCCGGCGCGCACCGGCTCCACCAGGTTGGCAGGCATGTTGATCAGCGGTACCACGATTGCGTCATACAGCGGGGTCCAGCTCAGCAGGGCGTGCAGCCCCACGGTGACGCCGGTCAGGATCAGGGTAAAGCGCCGGATGGCGAGAAAATGCTGGCGGTTTTTGGAAAGGGCGGTGCTGGTGGTCAGCAAGGGCACGATCGGACTTTCGATCACCACTGCCACCGCCATGATCACGCCGAAGGCGGCAATCGCCAGTTCGGGTTCCGGCAGGCGCGCCAGCACGCCGTTAATGAACGGCCCTTCGATCAGCATCAGCAGCCAGCTGAAGGCCAGCGGCAGCCACACCAGCAGGATTTGCTGGTAGGTGAGGGCCTGATTGTGCGGAATTCGGCTTCGGTCGGTGGTGAGGGACAAGGTCGTGTTTCCTTTCGGGGGGATGGTTCGATTATACCTGATGCAGGCGCGCGTATCCGGCCAGGTACACAGTTGAAAATTGGGACCCTTACCCCGCCGAGGGGATGGCTATGCGGGGGTATAATCGTTGGCAAGGAGAACGATACCGATGGAAAATATTCTGCTGAATCTGCCCATGTCGGTTGAAACCGAACATCTTTTGGTCCGCGCCCTGCAGGCAGGGGACGGCGCCGCGATCTATGCCGCTTACCTCGAATCGCGCCCGCGTCTGGTGCGCTGGTTCCGCTGGGCGCAGACAGAGGACAACGAGGAGGAATACGAACTGTATGCACGCGAGAAGCACAGCGACTACCTTGCCCGGCAGGATTTTGCCTTTGTGATGTTGGACCGCGCCAGCGGCAGCGTGGTGGGCCTCTCCAGCCTGATCAACCGCAAGACCGAGCCGTTCATCCTCGAGACCGGTTACTGGCTGCGCACCGGGTACGAAGGCAAAGGCTACGTCACTGAGACCGTGCAGGCACTCCTGCGGATTGCGTTCGAGCACCTCGGCGCCAGCAAGGTGCTGCTGCGGGCGGATGCCGAGAACCTGCGCTCGCAGGCGGTGGCACTGCGCAATGGCTTCCGCTATGACGGCACCATGCGCCACTTTGAACCCCAGCACAACCAGCGGGAACGGATGATCGATATGTGCTTTTTCAGCATGCTTGCCGCCGAATACCCGCCCACCACCCCACCCACCCGCACTGCTTTAACCCCGGACGAAATTCAGTGCGGTCCGGCCGAACCCCTGCCACAACCCGTGCCAGCAGAAGCCGACTACAAACGCTGGCTGGCGCTGTACGATGTGCCCGAAGTGCTGGAAACCGGGCGCCTGATCCTGCGCATCTGCCAGGACGAGGACGCCCCGCGGGTATTCGCGGCGCTGGAAGCCGGGCGGGAACGCCTGGCGCGTTACCTGCGCTGGGCGGCCGAAGCCGATACACCGGACAAGGCGCTCGCCTGGGTGCGGCGCAACCGCGCCCGTTTTTACAAACGCGAAGATTTCAGCTACCTGCTGTTCGATAAAGTCACCGGGCAATTCCTGGGTAACGCCGGCATGGGTGTTTCCAACGCCAACTGCCCCTCGTTCGAGGTCGGCTACTGGCTGGCGGAGGGGATGGAAGGCCGGGGCTATGCCAGCGAGGCAGTGCGCGCGCTGGTGCAGCTGGCGTTTGGGCAGCTGCGCGCCAACCGGATCGAGATCGTGGCGCAGGCGGAGAATGCCCCCTCGCGCGCGGTGGCGGAACGCCTGGGCTTCACCTTTGAACTGGTAATGCGCCAGCAGGGACGCAACGCGCGGGAAAACAGCCCGGTCGACCTGGCCTTCTACAGCCTGATCCGCCCGGAATACGAGGCGCGGCAGGATGACTTCCGGGGGCCACGGTGACAGCCAGCGAACCCGAACGACTGGTGCCGGCGGCGGAATGCAGCGCGGAGATCATCGTGGTCAATTCGCGCTTCATTGCCAGCGCCGCGCCGGCCTTCACCGTGGAGGAAGCACGCGCCTTTATCGCCCGCATCCGCGAACGCTACAGCGATGCCAGCCACAACGTGCCGGTGTTCCTGGTGGGGCATGGAGCATCCGTCACGGCGCACTGCTCCGATGACGGCGAACCGTCCGGCACGGCCGGGCGCCCGGCACTGGCGGTGTTGCAGGGCAGCGGTCTGGGCGATGTGGCCCTGGTGGTGACACGCTACTTCGGCGGCACCAAACTGGGCACAGGTGGGCTGGTGCGTGCCTACGGCGATGCCGTGCGCGCGCTGCTGCTGGTGCTGCCGCGCGCGCGCAAGGTGGCCACCCAAACCCTGGTGTTTGAACTGCCCTATCCCCTCTATGAACGCGCCAAATTATGGATCGAAGAATTCCACGGCGAACTGCTGGACCAGGAATTCACCGCCGACGTGCTCCTGACTGCCCGCTTTGAACGCCCCCAGGCGCAGGCCTTCACCGCAGCGCTGTTTGAACGCTCGCAGGGGACAATCGAGGCGCAGGTGCTGGAGGAAAATGAGAATGATCTGTTTCCGGTGATCGAAGAGCAATGAATTTTTTTAATCAACCCACCTTGGGGATGTGCGGAAGGAAGAAAACCCGGCTCTTTCGTCTTGTTTGTGCACATCGTTACCGGTTGCCAGTCTGGATCGCATAAGGCTGGTTATAACGTTGTTGGAAGGCATCGTTTTGTTTTAATTGTCGATCCCAATAAGCGTTAATCAAGCCAGTAGGGGCCAGTAACTTAAACAAAAATAGCATTCCTTTGGACAAATATCCTTTGCCTGCCAAATTCGCCAGGGCTGGCGCGGACATTTGACCGCTTTCAATCACAGAGCCTACCAATTCCACAAATGGCGTAAGCATCTTTTCCTGTTCTTTGGCTGGCTGATACTGGAGACCCTCAACTCCGCCTTTGATGGCCGTACCGATATACTCTCTTTGCAGGCGTAGGGCCAGATTCTCGAAGTAAGCTTCAAGAAAGTACGATTGCCGGCTTTCGGGGAAACCCTGCTGGACGATAAAGCCCAACGACCCACTGCAGGGCTGAAGCATTTCCAGAAAAGCCATCACATGCGAAGGCATGGCATGAACATACAGGGGCATTGCAAAGATAACTGCGCTCTCGTTCGGGAAATCCGCTGCCCACTGGGCCCACATTCTCTTCTGTTTCAGGTCGCGCACGACGACTTTCGTGCCATAGGTTTTGGCAATCGCCTCGAGAATCAGGGTAGTATTACTGCCCTGCAGCCTGGGAGATCCATTGTAGAGAACAAGCTTCTCCACTTTTTGGGTGGCATTGGGCTGCAAGACCTTGTTTCTGGCGCAGCGCGGTTGCAGCTCTTTTAAAGTCACTACGGGATTCTTGTGAATGCGATATGCTTTGGACTGAAAATGATAAGCAGTTCTGTAAAGATAATCCTCGATGATCTGCGCTTCGTTCACAGTAACGTTCTGGTCATCATAATAGAAGTGCATCTCCGGGTAGCGTTCATAGCGCGCTTTGTGATGACATTCACCGTCTACGATCTCAATATAAGGATGGTAATGCGGGATCGTGCGGTCAAAAAACGCCTTGGCACTATGATTGAGAAAACCCTGGACGGTATCCATGAGCAGAATAACTTTGTCGGAGTTCACATAGCCCGGGTAGATTTCCGATATTGCATCGTTACAAACACACATTCCTGGTGTCTTCACCCAACAGGACCAACACCCGATACACGTTTTGATCGCACTGGGGTCGATGGCATTGTAATGCAATGGTTCATCATATAGCGAGGTGATCGCCCCAAGTGTTTCGGGGTCTGGATTTGCACGAAGATCAAACATGGAAATCATGGGGTTGTGTCCCTTCTAGAACTTCATCCCGGTCAGCCAGGCAGTCAGCCCTGCTTCACGTGCTTTGAAGTCGTCACGAGCTTCATCGTCTGCGTCGGGCAGGTACTCGCCGGCAATCTTTCCATCCAGGATAAACAGCACTCGCTCTGTTTGGGCAGCAACCCTGACATCGTGTGTAACCAGCAATATGGTCACACCAGACTGATGAATGTCAGCCAGCAAGCGCATAATTTCGCTGGCAGAGGTGGAATTCAAAGCGCCGGTTGGCTCATCGCCAAAAATGATTTTCGGATCGCCCATCAAGGCGCGGCAAATGCCGACTCTCTGAAGTTGCCCACCCGATGCCTGGGTGATATCGCGCATTTCCAGCCCGGCGATGCCTGTTTTTTCCATGAAAGTTTTGGCTTTTTCGGTTAGCTGCACGCCATTTTTACGACCATCGCGCATGGATGGCAGCAAGATATTATCAAGAATGTTCAGGTTTCTGAGCAGGGTCGGCTGTTGGAAAACAAAGCCCATTTTCGTGCGGCGCAGATCAGCCAGTTCGCTCTCTTTGAGCGCCGAAAAATCGGCGCCATCGAAGACGACTTTTCCACTATCTACACAGTCCATACCACTCAATGCATACAGCAGGGTAGATTTTCCCGAACCTGAAGGTCCCATCACAGCGACGAACTCGCCCTGGTGAATGTCCACCGAAATTCCGTCAAGAACATTGCGTTTTTCACTCCCCAGACCGAAAGATTTTGTAACATTTTCACAGGCAATTAGGGTTTTCATGATTTACTCCTTGATATTTTCAGAAATTTGAATTTGACCTGCGTCCAGCGTACCCAGGATTGTCGCGGCAAGTACCACACCTGCCATCAACAACGGGCTGAGCAGGTAGGCAAAGGCCGGATTGATGACGAATTTGAAAGATGAAGCCCCAAACGAGGCAATGACCACACCTGCGAGGATCTCCCCAATCGTATTTGCCAGCAGTGTACCGAGCAAAATTCCGACAACCAGGACAAATACCGAGCGCGCTACGTATTGTGCCTTGATGTCTGTGTTTGTGAAGCCAAAGGCTTTCATCACGGCAATTGTGTATCTGTCCTTGGCAATCAACATACGCATGAATAACAGCGTGATCAACATGGTAAGTGCCAGGGCAATGCCGATGGCGCCATAGGAGGCTTTTCCAATGGCACGAATGGTTCCACCATAGGTTTGCCGGATAAATTCATCAATGTCCGAGACCTTCGCGAACGAAAATCTGTTCGCGTATTCGGCAATTTTCTCATCCACCATGGATGGGTCAACAAGTTCAGCGGTGATGACACTCCACATGACCTCCGCTGAGTCATCGGAGAAAACCGCTTTGGCGGTTTTTCCACCATTGGTCACATCGGAGTAAACACCGCAGACCGCCAATGTGGTCTCCTTACCATTAATGATCACCGTGATGACATCCCCCACTTTTTTGTGCATCTCGTTGGCATTCAGCACTGAAAGCGCAATTTCGTTCTCCGCAGCGGGAGCGCGCCCATCGGTATAGGCCAGGGGGAAAACCAGATGATCGCCCAGTTCAATCTTGATGCGTTCCTGCGAACCGTCAGCCAGTTTCACACGGAAGGTTTTGGTGGTCAGCACAGCAAACCTGGAAATGGACTGATCTTTCTCCATCGCTTCAGCGATTTCCACTGCTTTGTTGGCAATTTGATCGGTTTGCTGGATGTCAATTCGCAAGTCGCTATTCGCGACACCCATATAGGTGATGAAACTGTTGGATGAGATGGTGTTGTGCAGGTTTTGTGGGACGATGATAATGAACGCTGCCAACACCAGCACCGCCAGCATGGTGATGTAGAGGCTTTTGCGGGCGAGTACATCTTTAATGCCGAGAAAAACGTTGGTGTCCAGCAGTTGATTGATACTCAGGCGGAAATGCCTGGCCCCACCGGCTTTTCCTTGCGACATACCGTAACGAACAGCCTCCGCCGGCGAAATTTTGCGAAACCGCCCCAGTACGCCGTTCACATAGGCAACGATGGCAAGGAAAACCAGCACCACGCTGACGAATCCCAAAATTGGTGCAAGGGAGGTATTGTCGCTTTCGCCCATGTACAACCGGATATTCGCAAGCAGCACATCCCGAAACAGGAAGGAGAGCCCATACCCGAGCAGGCTGCCTGCCGCGGCGATGGCGATATATTTCGTCAGGTAAATTTTCTTGATATCTTCAATGCGCAGACCAATCGCTTTCATTACACCGATTTCCCGGTAGTCATCCTCGATCTTAGCCAGCAGGGTGAAACGAATGCACAGGAATGCGATGGCAATCACCAGCGCGCTGACCAGGAGCAATACCGCAATCATCAGCCCATCGGAAAGGCCGTTGAACATCCTGAACAGCGCATAGGTGAGTGTCGGTCCATTGGCTTCGAGCCCGGCGGATGTGTAATCGGTTTCGAATGCGCCAAGATCATCCAGGTCATGCAGGCGGAACTCGATCAGGTATTCCACACTTCCGAACTGCCTGAGCGCATCATAATCATTTTGACTCACCAGAAATCGCTTGGACGAAGAGAGCAGCGGCTGCATCTGTGAGTCTCGGAGAGCGCCAGCGATGGTGAACGTTCGCCCGGCTATGGAAACCATCTCTCCAACCTGGGCGGTGCCATCCTGAATATAAGCGATGGGCACATAGAGTTCTCCATCTGAGACGGTGATCAAGTTGCCAGCGAGGTCAAGCAGAAAATCGAATTTTTCATTCTGCACCGAGAAGCCATTGTCCTGCACGCTGTCTGCCAGTGATCCCCCTGCAAATAAAAACTGCGCGCCGTCCATGTTGAGAAATTCAACCGCCTGGAAACCAGCGACAGCCTCGTTTTGTACTGCAAAAGCCTCCAGCCGCGCCAGATCCAGTTCACCGGCGTGCATTTGCGTGAAATGCGGCGTTTCTGCCTGCGTCATCAGGGTATCAATCGCACCTGAAAGGTTGATGACCAGGATGGCTGCCAGCGCCACCAGCATAGCTGCCGCGGCGACAAACAGCATGGTGGTCAGCGTGATGACTTTGCCTTTAATCATATCGTTGCGGAGTAGTCGGTAATACATCGGTCACCTCATTGTTTCTTTTTTATTTGCCGAACCAGTGTCAAGGTCAAACCCAAATCTCGGATTCGTATGAGAATGCCATGTAAGGCAGCCTGGTCCACGATGGCCCCACGCAGGATTGTTTCGCCTGCAGGGTCGTGCTCCACATCAAACCCATCGAACCAGATGGCGGCATTTTGTCCCAGGTAACCCTCGACTCGGATTTCGTAAGTTATCGGTAATTCTGGTGTTTTCATACCCTAAATATACGCAACAGGGCCCGTTACTGAAACACACAATGGTGGGATTCTGGAATCGATAATCGCCTAACACTTAAGTGTTAGGCGATTACAGTTGCAGATATGATGATCAGACCAATCCCAGCCTGCGTGCTTCGAGAATGGCCTGGGCGCGGCGTTTGACGCTCAGTTTTCCATAGATATTGTTGGCATGGCGCTTGACCGTGTCGAGTGCGATGAATAACTGATCCGCAATTTCCTGGTTGGACTTGCCTGCGCAAATTAAACGCAACACTTCGAGTTCACGCTCACTCAGCGGCTCGATTAAAGGCTGGGCTGACACCTTGTTGCCTTTCATAAATTTCCAGGTCTCGGCAATCGCATCATTCAGGAAACGGTTGTGAATCGATGTCGCAATTTGTTCCGCTTTGCGCATATCGTCCTGTGCCTGTTCTGTTTTCCCCTGTGTGAGATGCAAGTGCACTGCGATCAAATAGCCCTGCGACAGGTAGTATTGATGCCCGCTTTTTTTCGCGATCTCCAACCCGAGTCGCAAATGATGTTCCGCTTCATCCCAGGCTTTCTTTTCACGCAAAACATTCGCCAGGCTCAAATGGATCAAACTGAATGCGGGATAATCAGCATAGGCGGATTGCTCGCTAAGGGATAGTTCATCTCGACAAATTTTTTCCGCCTGTTCAAAACGCCCCAGAAGGAGACTGATTCTCACCAGCTCTATCGTCGTGTGCGCAAGCGCAAGAATATTGCCGCATGCGCGCGCATGAGGACTGACGCGGCTCAGGTACTCTGCCGCTCGCTCCAGATTATTGGCTGCCACATAAGTATATCCCAGCTGCGAATAGCAGGCCGTGTAACCCATATCGGCAACAACATTCCCCATCATTTTTCTTAATTCCTCGATGGTTGGCAGGAGTTGTTCGATATCCTTGAGCGCAGCAGAGACCTGACCACGATGACGCATAACTACGGCGCGCAATAAAATCACTTGCTGCAAGACAATGTTGTACTCCGGATTGTCTGTGGGCAGTCTGCCAGCCCCAACCATTTGCTCAAATACCTGCGTAATTTCATCAAGGAATGCTTCGATACGGTCATAATCCCCGCGCACAAAGAAAGTCCAGCAATACGCCACACCCAAAGGTGGTGACTGGCGAATAAAGTCGGGGGGCAATGAATCAAGCCATTCCACCGCGGTGTTGATCCACCCCTGATGATAGATGCGCCTCCAGTTATCTACTACCAATCGGCTCGCATACGGATAATCGGGAATAGCGATCGCGTGGTGTAGAGCATCGCCAATAGAATTATTTTCGTTAAACCACTCTGCAGCACGGCGATGCAAAACCGGTACATCGGTTGCGCGCGTACGCTGCAAGATACCGTTCAACAGTTCAGCGAACAGGTGATGATATCGGAACCAATTGTTTTCACCATCCAATGGCGTAACAAACAGATTGCGGCGATTTAAGATCGATAACACTTCAGCGCTGTCGGTGCGTTCTGTCACCGCATTGCACAATGCGCCACTCATTCGCAGCAGAATCGATGTTTCGAGCAAAAAACGTTGTAAAGATTCCGTTTGGTGGCTTAAAACCTCATCCATCAGATACTCCAACACATAATGATGGCTACCTGTGAATGTCTGGATGAACTTGTGCTTGTCAACCTGCTCTTGAATCGAAAGTGCGGCAAGCTGCAGTCCGGCTATCCATCCTTCGGTGCGGGTTTCGAGCGCCTCCACATCCGATGCTTGCAACCCAAGGTTCATCGAATCATTGAAAAATGCGAATGCTTCATCATCGGTGAATCGCAAATCGGCAACACGAAGTTCTAATAATTGCCCCTGAGCACGCAAGCGGCTTATCGGCAAGGGTGGATCGGCACGTGTCACAATGATAAGATGAAAGAATGGGGGTAGGTGATTGATGAAGAAGGTCATCCCTTCATGAATTGTCGGGTTTGTAATCAAATGATAATCGTCCAAAACAAGGATAAGTTCTTTCTCAATACCAAAGATGTTGTTGACCAATCCTGTTATGATTTTCTGAATGTCTGGCGTTTGTGATTCATATAGAGCATCCTGTATCTCTATGCCAATGTGGCTGTCGACGGCAGTCAAGGCAGTATCGATGTAGCGCCAAAAACGCAGCAAATCATTATCACCCTCGTCGAGAGCAAGCCAGGCAAATGGTAGACCGCTGGACCGGGCATAGTCCACCACTAGGGTTGTTTTTCCAAATCCCGCCGGGGCAGAAACCAAACTGCAAGCAATCCCTCGTTGCCGAGCCAGAGCAAATTTCTCCAGCAGTGCTTTGCGGTTCACCTGAGTAGGGCGCTGGGGTGGGGGGAAAAGTTTTGTTTTGAGAAAACCTTCAAACATGGGTAAATTATATATGATTACCGTATGCCTTGCTAATTCGTCAATGTGAAATATTGTGCCAAAACGCCAACCATGAACCTGTTTGATAAGGTGTTCAAAGCTGGTAGTGCAAATCGGATATATAGGAACAAGGGTTCGCTGTTCTGTATTACACTCAATTTACTTAATTGGTTGCATAGCCAAACCAACCATCATTCACAACCACAAATTCACCGAATCCCCCCGCCCTCCGTCAGCACGGCGGCGAAGCGGGGCGCGTACTGATCCCAATAGGCCAGGTCGGTGGTGTAGATCGCCAGGTGGCCTTCGGCGATATTGGCGAGCATGCGTTCGTCACCAACCGCCGCCCCGCGGCGCAGGAATTCGGCCATGGCATGGATGCGCGCATGCATCACCGCCGGCAATTGGTCGCGGTTTTCCAGGCCGTAGGCATCACAGAACAGGCGCGCGCGGCGGCACTGTTCCGCCAGCGAACCACGGCTTTCGGGGTTGCTGGGGTGCATGATGGGCACAAAGCGGTACAGCGCGTAGGCCAGGTCCCAGGCGCGCGGGCCCGGGTGGGCATGGTCAAAATCGATCACCCCCACCAGCTGCCCCGCGCGGAAGACGCAATTGTAAGGCGCAAAATCGCCGTGGCAGATCACCTCCATCGGTTCGCGCACCGCTGCCTGCCAACCGCAAAACCAGGTGGGGGGTGCATCCAGCGCCGCAACACGGGCGGCATCATGCAGGCGCCGCAGCAGGCGCGCCGCCGCGCACAGCACCGCGTCCGTGCGCAATTCCGGCGGCAGCGGGTGGTGCCCGACCATGCCGGGCAGGTAACCCAGCACCTCGCGCCCCTGGGCATCGAACCCCAGCGGGGCGGGGACTTCATCGATCCCGCTGGCGCGCAAATGCGCCAACAGCCGCTGCACCTGTGGCGTCCACGGCCCTGCGCCGCGGCGCACGGTATCGCCCACCCGCGCCACGCTGCTCATCGAACCGCCGGTTAATGCCTCTTCCGTCATCATCGTCCTCCAGCCACCATGGTGTGCCTGTGGAAGTATGATATCATGGCAGCGCTGGTTTCGCGCGATACACCGGCTGACCAAAACGCAGTGAAACCAATCCAACAGGTCGAAATCCCCGGGGAAATCATGTAGAATTAACAGGTACCTGACCCCCCCAAGGAGCAAAGCCATGCCGGATATGAATATCGCCAGTCACTGCACCCGCCTGCAATGCCAGGCCGGGCGCGCCGAAAAAATCGCCCTGCGCTGGGTCGACGCCGACTTCCAGCCCACCGACTACACCTTCGCTGACCTGGAGCGGGAATCCAATCGCTGCGCGAATGCCTTCGCCGGTTTGGGCTTTGGCAAAGGCACACGCTTTTTCATCTACCTGCCCGCCCAACCGGAGGTGTATTTTGCCTTCCTCGGTATCCTGAAGTTGCAGGCAATCGCCGGCATGCTCTTTTCCAACTTCGGCAAGCAGGCCGTGCAGGACCGCCTGGCAGATGCCGGCGCGCAGGTGCTGATCACCAAACAGGGTCTGCTGCGGCGCATTCGCGACATCCTGCCGGAACTGCCCGTGCTCCAGACCATCCTCGTCACCGATCTCGAGGAAGATGAGGATCAGCGCATCCGCAGCTACCCCAAACTGCTGGCCGGGCAAAGCACCGCTTTCACCGTCGAACCCACCGCGCCAGAAACGCCCTCCGTGCTGCATTATACCTCCGGGTCCACCGGCAAGCCCAAAGGTGTGCTGCACATCCACGGCGGCCTGCCCCATCAGCAGATGACCGTGCGCGAAATCCTCCAGCTGGCGGAGGATGATATCTATTGGTGCACCGCCGACCACGGCTGGGTAACCGGCACCACCTACGGCATCACCGCGCCATGGTCGCTGGGGCACACGATGGTGCATTTCGGCGGTAATTTCAATACTGAAAACTGGTTCCGACTGCTGCAGGAACAACGCATCACGGTATGGTACACCGCCCCCACTGCCCTGCGCATGCTGATGCGCGAGGAGGACAAGATCAAGGGCCAGTTTGACCTGTCCGCCCTCAAGCGCATGTACAGCGTGGGGGAACCGCTTAACCCGGAGATCATCCAGTGGGTGCGGCGCACGCTGGATAAGGATATTTACGACACCTGGTTCCAGACGGAAACCGGCGGTCACATGATCGTCAACCGCCCGGGCATGCCGGTCAGGCCAGGTTCGATGGGCAAGCCGGTGCGCGGCACCGCCGCTGCCGTGGCAGTCGACGGCGTGATCGCCGAACAACCCGAAACCGTGGGCGCGCTGTGGCTGCGCAAAGGCTGGGACTCGATGTTCGTGGAATACCTCAACATGCCGGATGCCTACCGCTCCAAGTTCCACGGCGACTGGTACGATACTGGCGACCTGGCGAAGATCGACAGCGACGGGTATTTCTGGTTCATCGGGCGCAACGATGATGTCATCAACCCCTCCGGGCACCTCGTTGGGCCGTTTGAGGTGGAAAGCGCCCTGCTGGAAATGCCGGAGATCGTTGATGTGGCCGTGATCGGCGCGCCCGACCCGTTGTTGTATGAAAAGATCGTGGCGTATATCACTTTAAAGGAAGGCGCTGTATGGGACCGCAAGCTGGAGCTGCGCTGCCGCATTCACATCACCAACCGCATTTCCCCCATTGCCGTCCCCGGTGAATACATCGTGCGCGACAGACTGCCCAAGAACCGCAGTGGTAAAATTATGCGCAGGGTGCTCAAAGCCGAGTACCTCGGACAGGATGTGGGCGATATTTCAACCCTGGAGGATTAAGATGGATGTATTGCAAGGATTGACGGAAGTATTCCGCATGGTGTTTGAAGATGACAGCATCGAACTCACCCGCGCAATGACCGCGGATGATTATGACGGCTGGGATTCGATGTCGCATGTCACCCTGCTGATGGCGGTGGAAGATCACTTCGGCGTCACCTTTGAGGACTGGGAAGTGATGAATCTGCCGGATGTCGGCGCGCTGGCAGACCTGGTGCAAAAGAAGCTGTAAATTTTTTTAACCGCGAAGACGCAAAGTACGCGAAGAAAAGAAAGTTAATCTTTGCGCTCTTTGTGCCTTTGCGGTGTTTTGATGAAAGACGACACATGATCAATACACAGGCGATTTTAAAACAGCTGGCAGGCGGGTTGATCGTTTCGGTGCAGCCGGATGCCTACCGGGCCGACCTGGACCCGATGAACGATACCACCGTCATGGTGGCCATGGCGCGGTCGGTATTGCTGGGTGGGGCCGTGGGCATCCGCGCCAACAGCCCGGCGCATGTGCGCGCCATCCGCGCCGTGACTGACAAACCCCTGATCGGCTTATACAAATTTGATATCGAGGGCTTCGCGGTGCGCATCACCCCCACCCTGGCACTTGTGCTGGCGATGGCGGAAGCCGGCGCGGATATCATCGCGCTGGATGCCACCGCCCGTCCCCGCCCCGAGGGGATGGATGCCGGGGCATTTATACAGGCAGCCAAAGCGCAGACCGGCTGCCTGGTGATGGCCGATATTTCCACCTTCGAAGAGGGTCTCGCCGCCGCCGAAGCCGGGGCGGATTTCATTGCCACCACCCTTTCCGGGTATACCGAATACACGCAGGGCGCCCCCAAACCGGATTATTCCCTGGTGGAACGCCTGGCGGCGGCTGTTGCCGTGCCGGTGGTGGCGGAAGGGCGCATTGAAACCCCCGCCGAAGCCGCTCGCATGCTGGCATGCGGGGCGTTTGCGGTCACTGTCGGCAGTGCCATCACCCGCCCACGTTCCATTGCCGAACGCTTCGCGCGCGCGATGCAAGAGGGCTGACATGCTGGGTGCAATCGATATCGGAGGCACCAAGATCGCCGTGGGTGTGGTGAGTGATGGGGGGGAATTGCTCGATTCACAAAATTGGGCAACGGATCCTTCGGCTGCATTTGATGAAGAAATCGAGCGCATTGCCGGGGCATTGAATGGGATTTGTTCATCCCGCGGCATCCGCCTGGAAGCGGTAGGCGCGGCGGTAACGGGCCCTGTCAATCCCACCACCGGGATATTGGGCGTAAACGCCTTCCTGCCCAACTGGAGCGGTCAGGCGTTAACACCGGCCTTGCAGCATCAATTGGGGGTGCCGGCTTATGCCGATAACGACGCGGTCGCCGCCGCGGTGGGTGAAGCCGCCTGGGGAGCCGGCCGGGGGACAACCAGTTTCGTCTACCTGACCATTTCCACCGGCATCGGCTGCGGGGTGGTGCTGAACGGGCAGGTGCTGCGCGGCGCAGGTGATGCCCACGGCGAAAGCGGCCACCAGGTAATCGACCTCGATCCATGCGCACCGCTGTGCTTCTGCGGCGCGCGCGGCTGCTGGGAAGTGTTGGCCAGCGGCACCGCCATGACCCGCCGCTGGCGTGAACAATACCCGCACAGCCCCTGGACGGTGAAGGAAATCTGCGCTGCCGCCCGGCAGGGTGATCCTGCCGCGCTCTCGGCGGTGGCTGAGGAAGGCCGCCTGCTGGGGGTGGGCATCGCCAACCTGGTAACCCACTTTGTACCGCAGGTGATCGCCCTCGGCGGAGGGGTGATGGAAAGTTTCGACCTGTTCCTGCCGCAGATGGAAGCGCAGGTACGGGCGCAGTGCGGGTTGGTTCCGTGGCAGCGCACCCGCATTGAGCGCGCCCATTTCCGCTATCATGCCGCATTGGTGGGGGCGGCCGCCCTGTGCCGGGGCCTCTGGTGATCCGCTTCCTACCGCCCATCCTCCTGGCAGCCGCGGCATTCAGCAGTGCCGGGCTGTGCGTCTGGTTTGCCGTGGTATCTTACCGGGAAAGGGAAACCCGTGCCGCGCGTACGGCCCTGCTGTGCAGCCTGGCGGCCCTGCCGCTGGCAGCGCTGGTATTTGCCGGCCTGCCCCTGCAAACTGCCGCCCTGGTGCTGCTCGCAGCGCTCCTGCTGGCCGGGATTGTGATCTTTTTCCTGCCAGCGCGCCGCATCAATAAAACGCTGCCATTGCCAAACAAACAGATCAACGAGCGCACGATCAACGAGCGCACGATCAACGAGCGCACGATCGACGAGCGCACGATCGACGAGCGCACGATCATGTTCGCGCGCATGCGGCTGGAGCCGGGCAGCGAGCGTTTTGAAGCCTACTATGCCCTGCACCCCGAACACCGCGCGGTGGATGACCGCATCCGCCGCCTGCCCGGGCTGCTGGCGCCGAATTCACCTCTTACCAATCCATTGTTGAACGCTGCCGCGGAAGCCAGTTTCAGCACAGTCGCACAACTGGGCGCGCTGGCGGAAGGCCCCCCGGCCGCGGAACGCATCCCGCTGGACCCGGCGGCTGCCAGCGCCTACGTTCTGGCACTGGCGCGCCATTACGGCGCGCTCGATGCCGGTATCACCCGCCTGCAGCCGTACCACATCTATTCCCACATCGGGCGCGGCCCGGGCGAATGGGGCGCCGCAATAGACCTGCCCCACACCTATGCGATTGCCTTCACGGTTGAGATGGCGCTGGAAAACATCCAGCCCGCCCCACGTCAGCCGGTCACACTCGAATCGGCGCAGCAATACCTGAACGCCGGGGCGGTGGCGGTGCAGCTGGCGGAAGCCCTGCGCCGCATGGGCTACAACGCCCGTGCCCACATCGACGGCAATTACCGCGTGATCTGCCCCCTGGTGGCGCGTGATGCCGGACTGGGCGAGATTGGGCGCATGGGGTTGCTTCTCACCCCGCGCCAGGGTCCGCGCGTGCGCATCGGTGTGGTCACCACCGATCTGAAACTGATCCCGCACCATTACCAACCCGATGAAAGTGTGTTTGATTTCTGCGCCATCTGTAAAAAATGCGCCGAGAACTGCCCCAGCCGTGCCATCCCCACCGGCGAGCGCACCGAGATCAACGGCGTACTGCGCTGGCAGATCGACCAGGCCGCCTGCTATGAATATTGGGCGCGCGTCGGCACCGATTGCGCACGCTGCCTGGCGGTGTGCCCCTACGCGCATGCCGACCACTGGCTCCACAACCGCATCCGCGACGGCATCCGCCGCTCGCCCGCTTTCCGCCGCGCCGCGCTGTGGGCCGATGACCTGTTCTACGGCCGCCATCCGGCACCCAAAACGCCGCCGCGATGGACTGCCATCCCTTGAAGCCGGTTGCCTATCAATTCTGTCAGGGTGATTGATTCTTAACTATTTTTAAGATATGAGGAACCCAAAATCGTGTATAATTGCAGTACCACAGGGTAAAGAATTCTACACAATACGACATGCAAAGAAGATGTGATGATCTGTACGTTGAGTCTGGTCGCTGCCGGTTTCTAGGAAACGGCTTAGACGTACAGGGAGCAAACAGCGAAACCGACTGATTGCACTCAACCGGTCGGTTTTCTTGTAGATAACGTACGAAACATCAGCATTTGTTGAGGCACTGTGGCACCCGGTCCGTGCGATATTGATACTGATACTGATCATGGATCGAATGAATGTAGGAATAATCTCAATGGCGTGATTAGCCAAGAGAAAGAAGGATTCTTGTTTGAGCGGACTGCCCCTAGCGAAAGAGGGCAGTCCCCTCTATTTAACAACCTGTACGGATTAAAATTCAGATAACCCGGCGGCTGCCGCGCGTCTCGGAGTTTGGTCAACGCAAAGCAGAGGTGATACCGCAAAATCCTGGATTTCGTAAGCGAGAAGTATCAACCTGTCTGAACATCTTTAAAAAAAGTTCACATTCATCGCCAGATTCTGTACAATTAAAGGAAGTCCTCTGGCCTGTCCCCACCATCATCGAGACCCTCCCATTCACATTCCGGTCATACCCTTATGCAACATCGCTCCGCTGTATCAGGACAGGTTACAGGCATTCGCATACCAATCACCAGGAAAGGAGCTCAGGATGCAGATCAATCCCTACCACAATGCGCTGGAACAACTGGAACACGTTGCCAGCCTGCTGCGCCCGCTCTACACAAAACGCGAGGCTGCCTTTGAGCAGGCGCTGCAGCGCCTGCGGCGGCCGGACCACTTTTATGAAACCACGCTGGAAATTGCCATGGACAATGGCAGCATCCGCCGCTTTACCGCCTACCGGGTACAGCACAACAACGTGCGCGGACCCTACAAGGGCGGCATCCGATACCATCCCGGGGTTACCGCCGATGAAGTACGCGCCCTGGCCACCTGGATGACCTGGAAATGCGCTGTGATGGATATCCCCTACGGCGGCGGAAAAGGCGGAGTGGTGGTTGATCCGCGCACGCTGAGCGAGAACGAACTGCGCCGCCTCAGCCGCGCCTATGGCCGCTTTCTCGCCGACAAAATCGGCCCGTGGGTGGATGTGCCCGCGCCGGATGTCAATACCAATGCGCAAATCATGGCATGGATGATGGACGCGGTGCAGGAGGAATACGACCGCACCGGCCGCAACGTGGAAAACCCTTTCGCGCTGTTCACCGGCAAACCGGTCGCATTGGGCGGTTCCCCAGGGCGTGATGAAGCCACCGGGTTGGGCGGAATCGACGTGCTGGAACGCTGGCGGAAACAGTTCACCAACATCGAGCGCAGCGGCCTCCCAATCGCAGTCCAGGGCTTCGGCAACGCCGGATCGTGGTTCGCGCGGCATGCCCACCAGCGCGGCTACAAGGTGGTGGCAGTATCCGATTCACAGGGTGGCATCTACACCCCCGCCGGCCTCGATCCGTTCGCTGTGCTGGATTGCAAGCAACAAACCGGTTCCGTGGTGAACTATCAACCAGGAGCGGTGGAACGCATCAGCAATGAGCAGTTGCTGGAACTGCCGGTGGCAATTATCGCCCCTGCCGCGCTGGAAAACGTGATCACCAGCAGCAATGCCGCCAACATCCAGGCCCGCCTCATCCTCGAACTCGCCAACGGCCCTGTCACCCCCAAAGCCGATATGATCCTGTTCGATCGCGGCATCACCGCCATCCCCGACGTACTCGCCAATGCCGGCGGGGTGACTGTCTCATACTTTGAGTGGGTTCAGAACATCCAGGCCTACCGGTGGACGCGCAAAACAGTGCGCAAACGCCTGGAAGCCCTCGTCAACCGCGCTTTTGATGAAATGTGGCACATTCACGTGGATCGCAGTATTCATTGCCGCATGGCAGCCTATTACTCCGCCGTCCGGCGCGTGATCGATGCCATGCTGCTGCGCGGCGGATTTGAAGATTAATACCTGAACGATACCATCCCGAAAGCTGGATGCCGTGGATTAATACCGCCCGAACACCAGCGCGGACTCGTACATCGCGAGTACATTCTCAGTAGGTGAGTTGTCCTGGATCTGGTGCGTGGGTGCCAGGGCATAGCCCCCGCCCGGCATCATCACTGCCAGGGTGTCATGCACATCACGGCGCACATCTTCCACGCTGCCGTAGGCCAGCGCACCCGCGGTGGAAATACAACCGTGGAACGCCAACCGCCCACCGAAGGTTGCTTTCAGGTAGGCAGGGGACATCTCCGCTGCCTCTGGCTGGAGGGTATCGACCGCGTCCACACCCATTTCGATGAAATCCTCGTACGCCCACGAAGAGGAACCGCAGGTGTGCACGATCACCGGCAAACCGAAGCTTTTGGCTATATCAATATATTGCTGATGGCGCGGGCGCAGGTGCTTGCGGTACAGGCGCTTGGAGATCATCGGGCTTTTCTGCGTGCCCAGGTCTTCGCCCAGCCACACCATATCGATCCTGCCGCGTGCCGCCTCCAGCGTACGCGCCAGGATTTCCAGTTCAATCTTCATGCGCCGATCCATGAACGCCAGGCAGGCCTCATTATCTGAGATCAGGTCCACCAGCACCTGCTCCATTCCGCGGAACATGCTGGTGCGGTTGATGATATCCCCTGTACCGGCGCCACCGGTGGTCACCCAGTAGGATTGGTAATGCGCCGCCTGCACGGCGGCAGCCTGGTAATCATAGTGATCGGGGTTGGGCATGGGGTAATTCAACACCGCCTCCAGGTCAGCGTCCTTCAGGGGGAAATCGCAGTAATCCCAATACCCACCGGATTCGTGCTCGATGTAGCGCATGTGGACACCCCATAAATCCACCAATCGCTCCGGCAGCTGCGGGAATAATTCCGGGCCGGTGTAGGGTGGGTTAACGGAACGAAAATCCACCTTCAGCGCCAGGCGCAAACCCTCATCATCGCCCGCTGCCAGGCCGAAATGCCGCTTCAGACGGGCATCGATCCCCGGATTGCACAGGTAATTGATCGGCACCCGATCCGGCTCCTGGTGGGAAAACGCCAAACGGACACGCTCCTTGCTGGTGAGTTGTGCGTTCTGGGACATGTCGGTACACCTCCATGGTGAATGATGGTAAATGATGGCGAACACTCGAAACCATATTCATTATAAAAGCAGCCATCTCAACCGGGTAAAAAATTTTCATATGCGCACGGCCGGTTAAAAAGCAACGCCCCCAGCCGGGTCGGGTGGGGGCGTGGAATCAAGCTGTGCCGCGGCACAGGGATGATTTCCTGGTTCAGTCCACCCCGAAGAATACGGCGCGGGTGGTGACGTAGATAAAGTACAGAATAGTCAGGTAAATGGCAATCGGCTTGCCGGCTTTTCCCTTGCTGAACCACAGCACCGCCCACAGGATCGCACCGGTGATCGTTTCCCACGGCAGGTCCCATTTGACCAACGGGCCGGGCACCCAGTAGGTGGAGATCAACGCGCCGCCGCCGATGGCGACCAGCGGGTTGGTGATGTTGCTGCCCACCAGGGTTCCCAGCGGGATACCGGTATCACCCTTACGGATACCGGACACAGCAGTGATGAATTCCGGCAGAGCCGAAGCAATGCCAAGCGTCACCACACCGATCAGTGATCCGCCGACACCAGTTTTCGCCACCACCACCTCGGTGATTTGGAGCGTCATCATCGCACTGATGATGGTAAAGCACATTGCCACCACGGCGATCAGGGCGTAAATCCAGGCTTCTTTGGCGGTTTTCGGCACCCCGGGCGGGGTTTCGCCTTCGGGGGTGAAGCCGTGGTCTTCCTCTTTGTAATGTTTGCGCTCGTCAAAATAGAGGAAGAGCGTATACACCAGGAAGGTGCCGAACAGGATCGCGCCGTCGATGCGGGAATAGATGCCATCCACACCGAGGATGATGCACATCAGGGTGGTGACAATCATCGGGATCATCGTCTTCCACAGGAAGTAGCGCTTGAAGGTCAGCTTCCCGGCGATGAAGATCACGATCGCCATGATCAGGGTCTGCTGGATCACATCGGAGCCAATATTGGCGCCCAGCACCACCGCCGAACTGACCTCGTAATCGAGCACCCCGCTGAGGATGCCGGCTGAGGCAGTAAAATGCGAGGCGATTTCGGGGATACTGGTCGCCAACGAAACCACTGTCACCCCCACAAAGGTGGTGGACAGGCGGAAAAATCCCGCCAGGCCGGTCAGTTTTCCCACCGCGACATCAGCACTGTACACCAGCAGCGCGATGGATAGGATCCCGCCGATAACGAGGAACCAGGTATTTTGCAACAATGTATCCAACATAATTTTTCTCTCCAGACACAATAAATCAAGGCTGCTTCCAGGAAGCAGCCTTGTTGACAACGCAAGAAAAGCCAAACTTGACCAGGAGCAGGTTAAACGCGATATGCCCGTTGACACGGGTGCTCAGGGTCGTCTTCGATTGGTTGTTGATATTCTGTATAAATATCAAGCAATGCGTTAACCTTCATCATTTTATCCTGATTGGGGGCGACTCTTGTCCATTAACAATCCCACAATCGTACTAATTCTATATGAATTTATAGCGGGTGTCAAATGTTTCACTGTTAATGGCAGGTTAATATACCGCAACAGCATCGCTGCGTCACCCCGCCTGCGCGTTGCGCATCACCCGCGGCATCCACACCACCATCAGCAAGGCAGCCAGCCCGGCCATCACTGCCCCGAACAGGAACGGTGCCCCGGCGCCAAAACCACTCCAGGCACCAATACCCTGCCACAGCACCCCGGCGATGACCGAAGCGGGAAAGTCAAGCATCCCCAGGATGGCATTGTAGGTGCCATACGCCGTACCGCGCAGTTCCGCTGGCACCAGGTCCGCCACCATCGCTTTGGCCGTGCCGTATGCCATGCCGTAATAGACACCATACACCACGTACAGCAGCCACACCTGCCATTGGGTCTGCACCAGGGCGAAGCCGAGATAGATCAGCGCATACACGATCCAGCCCCCGATGATCACCTTGCGGCGGCCGATACGGTCAGACAGCCCACCCGCCGGGGTGGAGATGAGGGTGTAGATCAGGTTGAAGACCACCAGCATTCCCAGGATACCCAGCACGCTCACTCCGCGTTCCTGCGCGCGCAGGACGAGGAAGGCATCTGATGAATTCCCCAGGTCAAACAGGCCAACAATCAGCATGAAAACAATGAAAGGTTTGCCGAGGGACTTGAAAGCGAATTTCGGCACGGCACGCTGCCCGCTGATATTGACTTCCCTGGCACCCAGCGCCAGGGATAACACCGCCAGCACCGCAGGAATCAGGCTGATCAAGACAATGGCGCGGAAGGTGCCAATGGTCAGCAGGTTTTGGGCGGATTGTGCTTTCCAGACGATGAAAAAGGCAATCAGCAGCCCCAGCATGGCACCGGCGGTATCAGCGGCTCGGTGGAAGCCAAAAGCCAGGCCGCGCTGCTTCTCGTCAATGGAATCTGCCACCAGCGCGTCACGCGGCGCGGTGCGGATGCCTTTGCCCACCCGGTCTGCCCAGCGTGCACTGGCGATGGTGCCCCAGGCGCCTGTCAGGAGAAAGAAGGGTTTGGACAGGGCAGAGATACCGTACCCCAGCACTGCCAGCCACTTGCGGCTTTTCAGTTTGTCGGATAACCAGCCGGAGAACAGCTTTAACAGTGAGGCAGTCGCTTCAGCCACACCTTCGATGATCCCGATGATGTTGGTTTTCACCCCCAATACATTCGACAAAAACAACGGCAGGATGTTGATGACCATTTCGGATGAGATATCCATAAAGAAACTGGTCAGGCTCACCGCCCACACATTGCGCGGCAGATCCCGCAGCTTCGCTTTTGGGGAAGGTACTTCCATTCTCACGCTCCTTTGCTGCAAGCCTGGTAATCAGTCCTGCCTTTTCCTATTGTAGAACGGTTTGTGGTTTTTCGCCATGATATACCAAGCGCCAACATGACTGACTGGAACGTCAAAACAACCTCCCATCCGCCCAGGCAACGGCAGAAGAACCTATTCCCATCCATCCCCGCCTGCCCCATCCCGGATAGGGGTAGAAGGGTCACGGTATTCGATTTCTCCATACCCCCATCCGGGATGGAATGGAGCAGCCAAACGCCATTGTGATTGATTGGAACGTAAAAACCATCTGCCATCCGCCGGGAAAACCTGGTTATACGAGGTTCGTTAAGGGGAAATACCTGTTGCGGCGCAGCCCAGACCAGTGGCTGGCGCATGCACGTCCTTACCCGAACAAGGAAAAGCTGTGACGGCCCACAAAAAAAGACAGGCATCCCGGGAGAGGGGATGCCTGTGCGCTACCGATAAATTTCAGGCGTACCGTTACTTGTCTTTTTTCCGATAAGTGGAAAACTTGAACGGGAGATACAGGGGACAGAAAGCAACCAGGCTGGTGAGCAGGAATACCGCTGCCAGCACCGCCAGGATGATCGCCAGAACACCGCTGACCACTTCGGCAAAAATCAATACGGCGATAACCAATACAACCAATAACCGGATGATCCGGTCGGCAAGACCCATATTCCGTTTCATCATTGCTCCTTGCACTGGAACGAATTAATTGTTGGTGTTCAGCCAGCCCGTAACCATCATCGCAATACAACCGGCGCGAAAAAGCGCAAATGGCGCAAAATTGGGCTCTGGGGAAAGGCTGATTGAACGATCTACTTCTATTATAGCCATAATAATATAGGAATGATCTTAACAAATTCTACCAATTTCGAGTGATTCCACCAGTGGTACAATTGCGGAAACACCCCCATTCACAGGAGTACCCGATGGAAAAACTGCGCGTTGGCTTTGTTCCTGTCTATCGCTTTCGCTATACCGATTGGTGCCGCAAACAGCGCCAATCGGCGCTGGATTGCCTGACCTCGTTTGCCGATATCGATACCGTGTACCCCCCCGCACAGGAGGAAGGCAATCCTCTTGCGGGCATCGCACTGGGTGCTGTCAACACGCTTGACCAGGCCGAAACCCTCAGCGATTTCTTCCTCGCCCGCAAAGTGCAGGCCCTGGTGGTGTGCCCGTTGGATTTTGGCGATGAGCGCACCGTCAGCAAAATTGCCGAACGGCTGCGGGTACCACTGATGCTGTACGCCGCCAAAGAACCGCCAGCTGTGGATGACATCAGCCTGGCGCGCGTCTCTGACTCGTATTGCGGTACACTTTCGATTGCCGCCGGACTCAAGCGCCGCCGCATCCCGTTTCACTTTGGCGGTATCTTTTTCCACGAAGAACCTGCCTTTCGCGATGCGCTGGAAACCTTCCTGCGGGCGGCATCGGTGGTACGCGCCTTGCGCGGCGCCCGCATCGGTCAGATAGGGCTGCGCCCGGCTGCGTTTGAGACCGTGGCCTACGATGAAGTAGCGCTGGCAGCCAAATTTGGGATCAACGTGATCCCCGAAGACCTGGGAACGATCATCCAGCGGGGGGAAACCATCCCGGAAGATGATCCCCAGCTGCAAACAAACCTGGCCGCGTTCAAGGCTGAACTGGACCAGGTCACGGTTGCCGATGCCCAGGTAGTGAAGATGGCGCGGCTGGAAACCGCTGTGAAGGCCTTTGCAACCGCGAACCATCTCAGCGCACTGGCCATCAACTGCTGGCCGGCCATGCGTGAACACGCCGGAATATCCCCCTGCGCCGTGTTCGGCCGCCTGACCGGGCAGGGGCTGCCCACCGCCTGTGAAACCGATGTAATGGGTGCCGTGGCGATGCTGGCACAATTTGCCGCCAATTTTGGTAAAACGCCACCGCACTTCATCGATTGGACCATCCAGCACCGCAGCGATGACAACCGCCTGCTGGCCTGGCATTGCGGCAACGCTCCAGCCTGCCTGGCTGCGCCCGGCACAGTGAAGGCCCTGCGCTCCCGCAACGATATGCTGGGCAGTGCTGAAATCCTGGAAGATGATTCCCAGGCCGGGCTGCTCCAGTTCCAACTGGCACCGGGGGTCGTCACCCTCAATCGCCTGGTGGAATATGATGGTGAGTGGAAAATGCTGATCACCGGCGGGGAGATCATTCCCTCAGAAGAAACCCTGGCCGGCACCTGGTCGTGGGTGAGGGTTGATAACCATGCGCGCCTGTACCGCGTGCTGGTGGAGGAAGGCTTCATGCACCATGCCAGCATGATCCATGGCGAATACCGCGAAGCCATCGGCATTGCGTGCCGTTACCTGGGCATCGAAACTGTGATGGTTTGATCCCCGAAGTACTGCGGGGATGAGTCGTATTTGACCATTCAATCAGCGGATGAGCGCCCGGCGTTGCCTTGCAGAATTCGTTTCGCTGTCCGGTAGGCACCGGGAACAACCCCCGGCAGGCCGCCGCCACTTTCGCTCTGCGCGCCCACAAACCACAACCCCTCCACCGGGGTGTGGTGCGGCACACCTTTTTTGCCCATTTTTGGCGCCAATCCGCCGAAAGCGTGATGGTGTACATGCGTGCGCTTCTTAAAATCATCCGGGGTCATCACCAGGCGGGTGCGGGTATGGGCTGCCAGGCCGGGAATACGCTGTTCGGCATACGCCACCAGCTTATCCGCATACTCCTCCTTGCAGGCATCCCAATCGCCTTGCGCCAGGGTATCAGGGCAGATGGTGTAGATCGTCATCGCGTGGCAGCCTTGCGGCGCCATCGCCGGGGTATGCAGGCTGGGGATATGCACCACAAAGCCGTCACGGCCTTCATGGTAACGCCCGTTGAGCGCCTCCGCCACCCCATTCTCGATATCGTAGGTACCGTAGTAATAGGTGCACACGCCGTGCACGAAAGGCGAAGGGTCAAAGTCAATCCCCAGGTGCACCATGAAGATCGAATCCATCAACGGCACTTCCCGCACCGCCTGCACGAATTCCGCCGGTAGCAGGTCCTCGCCCACCAGGTCGAAAAAGGTTTCCTGTGCGCCGCCCGACGCCACCACCACATCCGCCGGATACACCACACCACAGGCATCGACCACCGCCGTAACGCGGTTATTGATCACCTTGATCTTTTTCACGGTGCAGGTGGTATACACCTTGCCCCCCAGTTCGAGGATGCGCTCCACCAGCGCGTTCGCCAGGGTACTGATGCCCCCGTGGACGTTATAGAGGTAGGTTTGCTCGGTATTGGGCGCCAGCCATTTGGGCAGGCGGCAATCGTAGAAGGTTTCGTGGTTGAGGGCAAACACCCCCAGCCCGAGGAACTCACTGGGACGGATGAAGAAATCCGCCAGAATCGAGATAAACACGCAGCGCAGCCGCTCCGATTGAAAGTAATCAGCCATCAGGCGCTCCGCGCTCCAATCTTTTTTGGGGAACAGCGGCAGGAGGGTTGCATACAGTTGAATCGTCAGGATCGCTTTGCGAACCCCGGCAGCGGTTTCGAGCTTGCGCCCGAGCGCCATCACCTTGAGAAAGCGCAGGTAATCGCGCCAATACCGTTCCAACCCGGCAGCATCTGCCGGAAACATGCGTTTGAGCTGCTCGATGCGCCATTGCACACCCTGGTATTGCGGCGGTTTCTGCACCGCGAAATCAGGAAAGACGTATCCGCGGTCTTCCTTGCTGACGGAAATCCGCTCCAGCACGCCCAATTCCGCCAGGATGCGCCCGATGGATTCCTCCGGCGCCAGCCCTTCCACCAGGAGTTGGCCCAGGTCCCACTTGAAGCCGTCCTGCTCCGCCGGGGCGGTCACCCCACCGGGAATTTCGTACTGCTCATATACCGTCACCTCAGCGCCGGCCTGTGCCAGCACCGCCGCGGCAATCAGCCCCGACATGCCTGAACCAATCACTGCTGCCTTCATCACGTACCCTCACTTTACCATATCAACCATTGGATACCTGCATTATACACGCGGAGCGGTGAATATGGTGACGGTGAGGCCTAAACAAATGCTTCCATGCATCTGCCGGTTTCCAGTTGCAGGAATGATTCACGTTGATTCCTGTCAATGCGCGGTTTATTTTGTTGGCCAGCGTATGATGGATCGTTGGCAAACTTTTCACTGGCAATGAAAAGGTTTTGCCTGACTTTTTCATTGACAGCGAAATAGTACGATTCCTCACACCGGAAGGCACATAAAACCAGCAAACCTGTTATCATCTGAATATGGATCATGATCATTCCAGGTTCACAGGCGGTGAGGCATGGCGTTCAGATGGGCAATCGTAATGATGACAATCCTGGCTTGGATGGCCGCAGGCTGCGCGCGGCAGGCAGAAATACCACCCGCAGACGTGCACAGCGAGTCAGGCGGGTTCTCCCTGGTGTCGATCCCAGGCTACACCGTCACGCACATCCCGAACGGGGTCACACTCTACCCCGATCCCTACGATCCGGCCAGCGGACCGGGGATGGTCCTCGTGGTCACCGCGCTGGAAGCCCCGGTAGATCTTGAGCAGGCGGCCGTCGTGGCGCAAAAACGGTACAGTGCGGATGGTTTATCCACCCCGACAACGATCAATATTGACGGACAACCCGGCTTGCAGATGGATTTCACCAACGAGTACCATGCCGATGACGGCGTGGTCCGTGACTTCTACGGCGCTGGCGAGGGCGAAACCATCCGTGGCCGGCTGGTCCTCGTTCTGCTTGATCCGCAAACCCTGTTCGAGGCGCGCATGCTGGCGCCGGAGCAGCAATGGAAGAAGATGATTCCTCTCTACACAACGGTGATCGAGAGCCTCCAGTTCAACGCCGCGGAAGACTGATACCTAACCTTCTTTCCCCGGCCGGTAGGTGGGCATTTTCACCAGGTGCAGCGTGACCGCGAATGCGATTCCCAGCAGCAGCAGGCGTACCCACCACGCCTCCACCCACCACACCGCCGATGCACCGATCGTCCCCCACAGCAGCACCAGCGCGGCAATTTTATGGCGCAGGGTGGCGCCTTTGCCCTCACGGTAATTGCGAATGTAAGTACCAAACAGGCGGTTATTCAACAGCCAGTCATAAAAACGCTGTGAGCTGCGCGCGAACAGCCCTGCCGCCAGCAGCAGGAACGGCGTGGTAGGCAGCACCGGCACAAAAATCCCGATCAACGCCAGCACCACGCACAACACCCCCAAAGCGGTCAACACGGTCCTGGTAATCTGGTTCATGGCACAATCATACCAGAACAGGCTAGCAAAGTCAGGTTTCGGCAATTTTGAACAGCTGCCAAAAGCAGACTTCCGAAGTGAAAATGCAGACTTCCGAAGTTTTGAAAACTTCGGAAGTCTTGTTATCGGGTTGTTATTTGGCCTTCTCCAGCGGAATGCCGAGGGCTTCCGCCACGCCCTTACCATAGGCAGGGTCGGCCTTGAGGCAGTTCTGGATATGGCGGATCTTGATGAATTCGGGGGCGTCGCCCATGGCGCGGGCGGTGTTCTCGAACAGCACCTGCTGCTGGGCCGGGCTCATCAGGTGGAAGAGCTTGCCCGGCTGGGTGTAGTAATCATCATCATCTTCCCGGAAATTCCAGTGATCGCCGTCACCGTAAATTTTCAGCGGGGGATCGCGGAACTCGGGCTGCTCCTGCCATTCGCCGTAGCTGTTGGGTTCGTAAGCCAGGGTGGCGCCGGCATTGCCGTCCACGCGCATCTGCCCGTCGCGGTGCGAGGGATTGGCGGGGGCTTTTTTGGGACTGTTGACCGGAATCTGGTGGTGGTTAACCCCCAGGCGGTAGCGTTGCGCGTCGCCGTACGAGAACAGGCGTCCCTGCAGCATCTTGTCCGGTGAGAAGCTGATGCCGGGTACCACCGCTGCCGGGTTGAAGGCGGCTTGCTCCACATCCTGGAAATAATTTTCCGGGTTGCGGTTCAGTTCCAGCACCCCCACCTCGATCAGCGGGAATTCACTCTTGTACCAGACTTTGGTCAGGTCGAAGGGATTGTAAGGCATGTTGTTGGCCTGCTCCTCCGTCATCACCTGGATGTACATCGTCCAGCGCGGGAAATCACCCTTCTCGATGCTGTCGAACAGGTCACGCTGGTGGCTTTCGCGGTCATTAGCAACGATCTCAGCGGCTTCCTGGTCGGTCAGGTTCTTGATCCCCTGCTGGGTTTTGAGATGGAACTTGACCCACACCCGCTCGTTGTCGGCGTTGATCATGCTGAAGGTGTGGCTGCCGTAACCATTCATGTGGCGGTAGGAGTACGGAATCCCGCGGTCACTCATCGTGATCGTCACCTGGTGCAGGGCTTCCGGCAGCGAGGTCCAGAAATCCCAGTTGTTTTTGGCAGAGCGCAGGTTGGTCTTGGGGTCACGCTTGACGGCGCGGTTGAGGTCCGGGAACTTGTGCGGATCGCGCAGGAAGAACACCGGGGTGTTGTTGCCTACCAGGTCCCAGTTGCCCTCCTCGGTGTAGAATTTCATGGCGAAACCGCGGATGTCACGCTCGGCATCCGCTGCGCCGCGCTCACCGGCCACGGTGGAAAAGCGCACAAATACCTCGGTTTCTTTGCCGATCTCGGAGAATACTTTGGCTTTGGTATAGCGGGTGATATCGTGGGTGACGGTGAATTTACCAAAAGCGCCGGATCCTTTGGCGTGCATGCGCCGCTCGGGGATCACTTCTCGGTCGAAGTGGGCCAGCTTTTCGAGGTACCACACATCCTCCAGCAGCATCGGTCCGCGCGGACCGGCGGTCTTGGCGTTCTGGTTGTCAGGAACCGGCGCGCCGGCGGCTGTGGTCAGCTTGATCTTTTTCTCTTTGTCTTTCATCAGTCAGGTCCTTTCTTTGATATTTATTGATTAACTTTCTTTATAGAGAATTATTCTCCATAATGTCGAAAATTTTTAGCCGGGAATGTCCCGGCAGTCACGGCAGACGCCGTAAAACACCAGCTGCGATTGCTGCACCTGGAATTGATACCGTTCGCGGATCTCCTGGTTGAGGGCGCCCAGCAGGGAGACTTCATCACCGTCAATGATCTGGCGGCATACCCGGCAGATCAGGTGTGGATGCGGGTAAGGCTTGTTGCCGTCGTAATGACTGTCATCGCGCAGATCAATCTCGAACACCTCGTTTTCTTCCTTGAGCAGTGCCAGGGTTTTGTACACCGTCGCCAGGCTGACGGTGGGGAACTGCTGCCGCAGCTGTTCGAACAACTGCGCGGCATTGGGGTGTCCTTCCGAAACCGCAATCAGGCGCAGCAACGCCATGCGGTGTGAGGTGATGCGGCCGCCGCGGTTCTTTAATTTGGTCAGCATGCTCTGGTAGCGCAGTTCAGGATCATTCATGGTATGGAAAATCGTTCTCATTAGCGAATGGTTATTTATAGTGTAACAAGTTTACAAGAGGAACACAAGCCCTGGCTCCAGATCGAAGTGCAACCGTAGGGAAGTATGGAAATTACCGCCGGTCATTTCAGTCCTTCTCCGCATCGCTGAGCACCCATTGCACCCACGGGTCTGCCAGTAAAGTATCCCGGCTGAAAGCCTGGGGATACGTGCTGGGATACTGCGATGGCTCAAGGAAAACCGAAGGCATTACTCCCTGGTAGTTATTGATCGTACCATCCGCGTTCAATGTTAATTCCGCATCGAGGTAGATCAGCAAACCGCTGTTGGGTAGACCATACAGCATCTTTGCCTGATATCCCTGCCCCCATCCAACAGTATTGGTGCCCACAACGGTCGCCAATCCGGTGTGCTGCATCACGGCAGTGAAACTATCACCGGCGGAAAGCGTATTATTATCCGCCAGTACATACAAACTCCCCTTAAACGAATAAGGATCTGCGGCTGGTTCAATCCGGCGGTTCACCTGTACCACCCGCCAATCCTGATCGCTGTAGGGCTGTTGCGCTATCCGTGTTACAGACACGCGGTGGGCAATTGGATCGATCAATTCGTTATTATTGGTCAGCCGATAAAGCCACCAACGCCAATTATACCAGCGATAAAAACTCTCTTTTACAGCATGCGTGGTACTGTAGGTCACTGGTTCATCAATGAGCGGCGCAATGATGTTATTCATATAGCTCCAGATTTCACCGCCCGTATTTCCACGCACATCAAAAATGGCAGATTTATAGTTTCCTTCTGAAAAACACTTCCGCAGGGTAATGGCATCCTGGCTGGCGTTGACACCGGCAAAGGTAAGCATCCTGATGTATAGCACCTCCGGCGTGAGTGCCATGCAGCGGGTATTGGCAGCATAGGCTTCTACAGGGAGATGCGCCTGGTAGCCGGGGATACGGTCAACCACCACCGTCTGTAATGATCCATCCGGCAGACGCACTGTCAGGATCCATCCACCAGCAGCGATACCCGGGTCGATTCCCAGCAGAGGGTATATAAAGAATTTTTCCAGTTGCGGATCATACCGCAGGTGTGTGCGGTATTGTTGGCGCAGTACAAATTCTTCCACCGGCAAGCCATCCACTGTTTCCACAGCCGAACCGGCAGGCAAATGGATATCGCCAACCTGGCTGTCAACTTCAACCAGATATTTGCCATCCCGGTAGATCAATGGCAAATTGGCATGGGCATACCATGAAAGGCTGCCGATAATGGAAGACCACTGCGCGGTACGTGAAAACGAATCGCGGGGGACATCACTTACCAGGCTGGTGATGGGATTAAAGTTGGCATCATACGCCGGGAAAGCATGCCCACCCTGTCCAACATGCGTCAGGAATTGCAGTACAAGGTCTATGAATTCCCGGTTATTTTCAGTTTCACCTGCACGTTTGATCCATTCATCCTGCGCCGCCAACGGGTTCTCCATGCCCGCAGCATCCCACACTGCATCCGCCATTGTTACTTTTTCTGTCAGCATCAGCAAGTAACGCATATCTTCCATTTTCTGGTCCTGTGTGAGTTCCGGGAGCGGATCATTTCCTGGCGAAGTCCACCAGTGCAACCGCAGGGATTGAATTCCCAGAAACAAAAGGATGATAACAGTGATGCCGAGGAAACCCCATCCGGTAAATGCCAGAAACTTTCTCATTTGATTCCTGCCTGAGTACATATGTTTGCTTGTTTCACAGTCTGTTCTTCGACTGTTCGGCATTCATTATACGAAGAAACACACAAATTTGGAGAATGGTAATCCAGCTATAACAAACGTTTCTGCGACCCGAAACCTGGCGATATACAGCTGCCGTTATTTATCCTGCCGGCATGGAATGTGAACACAACCCGGATTCAGGAGTGATCCTGCCTGGTGAACTTTACAGATAAGAAACCAAAAAACCACCCAGACAGGACAAACTGGCAAACCACAACTATAGGATTGAAGACTACCTGACCGCAGAAACACAAAATCTCCACAGCGGTGCTGCGGTAGTGGAATCCATGCCGGGCGGAACAGGCAGTTTCTGCCCGGCATGGATGGTGGATTGGGGAAGGTTGTTTACTTGCGGGAAATGAAGGCCTTGTAACCGAAGAATGCGCCCACGCACAGCGCGGCAGCAATCGCCATCGAAAGCCAGTAGCGCCATTCCTTAAAGATCGCCATGCCGGTGAATTGGCCGACATAAATGGTGGCTGCGGCAAAAATGATCACAAAGGTGCCAAACAACCAGAAACGCATCAACTTTAATTTTTTCTCGTCTTCCATGATACAACTCTCCATTTGAACAATTGGGGGGAAATAAAAACTATCTACCAGTATAGCAACTTTTGTACCAAAATTACACACAAAACAGGGGGCTTTTTCGCTGCCGGTCTATTCCCGGCTGCAGGAGGCAACCCGGTCATCCAGCCATGCCCATACAGCATCGGTATGGTGCTCCGCAGGCGGGGCCGGCAGGGGGCGGGGATTCGACGCGACAGGTTTACCACGGTAGCTTTCTGCCAGTTCTTTGAAAACATGCGCATGCGCCTTCATCCGGCGCTCATTCGTCATCAGACCCATGGCATATTCCAGCGGATCAAAGGCGTATCGTGTATCAATATCGTGGCTGGACCACCAGGTGAACCAGCTCACGCCGGCATCTATCGCGTTGCGGATGGAGGCTTCCACAAAGGTGGGAATGTTCGCGGGATCGGTCCAATCCGGCACCATCCCGAATTCCTGCACCCAGACCGGTTTATTCGGATCGCCGGCATAGGCCCGTGCCAGGGATGCCATGGATGAAAGCAGGTGCAGCGGCCGCGGATGCAGGCAGTCACCGCCGCTGCGCTGCAGCGCACCGGTGAAAAAGGTCCAGCAATGCAAGGGAATAATCTCCTGGGCCTGTGCCAGGTGCTGCGGCGAAAAAGTGGCCGGCTGGAACCAGGGCTGGTGGTCAACCCCGTTGCCATGCACCCCGCCCGGGGCAACTTCTCGTGCCAGCGCCAGCATATGTCCGCTCCATGCGTCTCCCACGCTGCGGTGCGGGGCTTGCCAGCAGCAATTGAGTTCATTGCCGAGATCGAACCCGAGGAAGTTCTCATGCCTCCGCATGTGCTCCGCCACCGTGCGCAGGTACAATTCCTGGGGCGGCGCGCTGTATTCCAGGTCATAAAAGGTTTGATCCTGTTGAAAGGGCGGTTTGAAGGCATACCCGGATAACCATCCCGTGAACAGGCTGACCACCACTTCCAACTCGCGCTGCGCCGCCAGTCCCATCAGGGTATCCAGACGCACCAGGTGCGCCTCACTCACGGTTTTGGGGTTGGGCTGGAAATACGGCCAGATCAGCATCAGGCGGATGTGATCCGCGCCCAGCTGGGCGATGCTGTCGAGGTCCCTGGCAATTTCATCCGGCTGAAAATCATTCCAACCGTAATACCAGGCATGGGTGGGGGTGTAATTGACGCCAAAGCGGTGTTGATCAATGCTGTATTTCATGCGCTGTTCCTGGAATCAACCAGCCAGTTGGCGCTTCAGCCAGGCAAAGGCACTGGCCTGCATCGCCAGGTCAAATTTGTGCGGGCCGGGGTAAAATTCACCGGTGTAGGCGCCGGGGTGGCCTACATGGGCATAATGCGCTGCCAAGCGTTGGTCGGCGGCGTGCATACCGGCCGGCGTGAACAGGTCGTCCTCATTGTCGTACTGCACCAGCAGCGGTGAGGGCGCGCGGCAGGCAACGAGATCGGTCCAATCGCCAAGGCGAGACCAGCCGGCGGGGAAGAACATCCAGGTATGGGAGCGCACGTTGTGGTCCAGCAGACCTTCGTGGGTGCTCATCATGCCCACCACCACGGCCGCCCTGACGGCATCACAGGAGCCCTGCAGCAGTCCGGCGCGGCAGCCCCCGCCCGACAGCCCGATGCAACCCACCCCGCCGGGTACCACATCAGAGCGCGAGAGCAGGTATTGCACCGCCACGCGGTCCTCGTAGGTGACGACCCCGGCAAAGGTGGTGCCCAGCAGGCCGCAGTATTTTTCGAGTTCATGCTCCTGGAGACGTGCCAGGAAGTTGTATTCGGCGATCTCATAGGGAATGCCCCGCGACAGGCTCTCGCCGGCCAGCGGTTCAAAAGCCGGGGCGAAAGCGGTTTCCATCGTTTCGCGCGGGAAACGGCGGCTGCCCCAGGCGAAGGTATCGTGCACCAAAACCACAAATCCTTCCCGCGCCAGGGCGTTGGCAAAGGCGCGCCCACCGTAGGCACGCTCCTGGTAGATGCGCAGATAGTCCGGCATCTCCTCCGGTCCTTCGGCGATCTTTTCCTTGCCGTTAAACTTGAAACCGCCGTGGTCATGCAGGGCAACCACCCCCGGCAGCGGCCCCACCACTCCAACCGGTTTCAGCACCCACGCCTGGGTGCGCGGGCCGTATCCAACCGACCACGAAACCGCTTCACCGCTGACGCCGTCCTGCTCCCAGGTGTCGTCAATGCGCACATCCTGCGGCTGTTCATCGCGGAAGAAAAAGCCGAGCGTGTCACGCACCTGCTTTTGGGTTTGCGGCCCGGGCTGTGCCAGCGGGCGGAGCGGTCGTTCGGAAGCGGCTTTCTCCGCCCAATCACTGAAGATGCCAAGGTGTTCATAGAGGATTGATGCCATGGGGTACTCCTTTGTTCCTTGCGAATTTCCCAATTTTCTTTCATTGTACCGGAAACAGGAAACTGTTGCGGGGCCAGAATCCAACGATCCCGCACATCCAAACAAGCCCATGCATGCCAGGATATTGATTTCCCCCTTATGAGGGAATCATCCGCGGAAATCCGGCACGCGCAGGAAACACAAATAATTGGCGTCATGGGCGTTGTGGGCGGGGGTGCCATCCGGCTCGGGGTAGGCGGTGCGTACCGCCGCGAGGATGTCAGCGCCATCAAACAGCCAGTCGACATACTGGAAACCGACCCGCGCCGCATCGGGATGCGTCAGCAGCGTGCGGTGGATGTGCCATGCCCGCAGATCCAGTGAGGAGGCCAGCACCAGCTGGTTGCGCACCTGGTCCGGGCGCAGCCCGGGAATCGGATCCGCCGGGGCGGGGTTGAGCAGCGCCCAGTAGCAGCGCGAGAGAGCGTCCCAGCGGATGGTGAATTTCTTCGCACCGCCCGGCAGCGGCAGGAAGCCTGCCGCGGGATCAAAACACAGCGTGCCGCCATCCGCGCTGACCGTCATCAAGGCAGCCTGTTCGTGCCAGCCGGGGTGGTGCACGCGCAACACATCCGCCACTTCCCCATCCGGGGTAAGCAGGGCATTGCCCTCCAGGATGCCGCCCGCGCGGCCATCCAGCCAGTCCGCGGACACCCCAATGCGATTGGTGCAGCGCCAGTGGGCGGCGTTGAGCAGGTCGGCGCCATCGTCAATCGACATGAGGAAAGCCCGGAAACTGCCCCATTTGGGTCCGGTATACTCCTCCATTCCGCGCCACAGGCGGCCATTGTGCGCCAGCAGCGGCACCGGCGCGCAGTGGTACATCGCGTCCGCCAGCAGCAGACCGTGGGCGGCATCCGCCGGTGTACTCCAGGTGAAACCGCCGTCGGTGGAGCGCCGGATGACACATGCGCCGTATTCCCGCGTGGTGCCCATCAGGTACAGCGCGCCGCGGTGGGTGAAGAGCGTGCTCCACCACTGCCCGCGGATCGCCGCGCGCAGCGCCCAGCTGCTGCCGCCATCGGTGGAGGCGTAGACATGGGTGGTGTCGCGCGTGCTGCCAGGGCCGAACAGGTCATGGCTGGCGAGGAACGTGCCGTCCGGCAGGGCGGCAATCCCCGGCGAACCGATGTACTGCCGCGTGCGTGCGGGGGAATGGGCAATGACGGGGAGGGGGAGGTTCATCAGGCGAGTGGGGGCGCTCAGCAGTGAATGGTTTGGGTGGATGATGCTGATTATAACAGGCGCAGCCAAGCCTGCCGGCGAATCCTTTCGTTTCCAGAAGTGAAAAGTTAGTGAAAGCGGCGGGGTTTATTGCGCGACGGGCAAAAGTTGATCCGGCGAAATTTGTAGTACGCGTGCGATGCTGGTCAAAACTGCCAGCGATCCGGTTCGCCTGCCGTTTTCGAGTTGTGAGGGATATGCGGTACTGATCCCGGCCTGGTCTGCCAATGCCTGGCGCGGGATTCCGCGGAATTCCCGCCATACCCGGATCGGATTGGCACCATCAAGGAGCGCATACACCACATCTACCGGGATCAACTCCTCTTGCCCACTGGCCAGGGCGGTTTGGATGGTGTCATAATCCTGAAGAATTCTGGTTTCCACACAAATACCGTGCCGTATTAATCGGCATTTCCTACAAAATGATTTTGATTATCGAATAAAGGTAATATTGTAGAATTCTTGTATGTTGCCCAATCAGGTTCATACTCTTCATTTGCCTGATTACCCCAAAGTGTCCAACCATCTCTTTCACCACGAGCGAATAATTCCAAATAAGGACCTGGGCTACATCGCTCAATAACTTCAAAAATCTCATCTGGTTTTCGTGAGTGCTCTCGTTTTTGCGAACGGATCAAATTTACCTGACTACGGGCAGGAGCAAGTGTTCTGGCTTTGGTTCCTTTAATTCCAAATAATAGTACCTCTGTTACATTACGGAAGTAAAATCCAACACCACGGCCATCCGGTTCGCCATCTTTGCGAACTTTTTCCCATATTATATTGGTTTTGTATTGAAAACCCCATGTCCTCAAAACTTCCAAACCCTCGGGCAATAATGCATTTGGGACCCATAGATATAAATGGCAAACTTCGTCGGCTACTTTTGACACAGGAAGACCTTTGATATCCTCGAGTTTCATTGTCGGATATCGATTCAAGCGTTTATGCTCAGGCGCCATTTTTCCTGTCCGATTTTGAAATTGCCATGGAGGATCAGCCAATATAGTTTTAAACTTTAATCCATCACAAAAATCAAACAGGTTATTATCTTTATGGTACATGATATCTTGGGCAGACATCCTAGCTATCCTTCCAATCGGCAATCACCCTTGGGGTAATCCCAACAATTAATAATGGGCATCCCCCATGGCGCCTCGCTTGAATACGAGGAAGCAATTTTCCGATCCATGTTGTACTTGCTCCATATTTCTTTTTTATATTGATTCCTAATGCGTCAAAAACTTGGTTTAATTCTTCGCTCCTTGTGATAATAACTCCACATGAGATAATTCCACATTCGTAGAATGTGCGAAAAGCAAATAAATCCCTATCAAATGTCTGGTCCTTGCTATTCCATTCCATGTCAACAGCAACGCCGTTTTTGACGTAGTCAATATTATGACCATCAATAAAATCTTTGATAGTTATTTCTGTTTCAGAAGAAGGATTACGTTTATGCAACTTTACAAGAAGATCCCCGGTAATTTTAACTTCTTCCCAGCCAATAGGATGCAACGCAGCTGATAACTTTTTAGGGATCGTCGATTCGTTTCCACCACTCCTTGTTATATCGTCTATTGTTAGGTAAAAATCCGTGAGTGCAGACATAATTTCAGTGAATTCTACCGGAAAAGCTTGTGAAAGAATCTCGACAGCATTGTTGACATTATGAAGTTCGTATCTTTTTTTGATAGTTTCAGGTAATACTTGTTGCCAGCGATCCATAATTTTCTCTTTTCGTCAAATTGAATCCAACATCTAGTTCAACGATATCTATATATTCTGAAAGAATTCACAGAAAACAAGAGGAGATTTACAGTCCAGTTTATAGGTGATGCTGTTTTCCGAATAATTACATCCCATCTAAATATTATACCATTACGATTATGTCGGATTTTTTAAATACCATCCCCCTTCACTCCCCCAGTTCCCCCTTCTCCAACACGGTCAACGACAGCACCTTGCGCTCACCCTGGTCACCCAGGGCTGTAAAATCGGCCAGTTCGTAGCCGTAGAGCATGAAACCGTCTTTGCCGTACTTGTTTACACCGTTGAGGACATCCGCATCCACCGCGGCGTGCAGCACTTCACCCACCACCACCGACTGGATGCCCTGCCCGGAGAGGTCCATCTCGCGCTGGTAACGGCACTCCAGCACCAGGAACGCCTCCCGGATGCGCGGGGCGTTGACGCACACCGCCGGTTCGGCGTTGAAGCCGCCGGCAGCGATCTCATCGGTGTCATCCTCGTTGTGGAACACGGTCTGGTAGCAGGCATCAAAATAACGCGGGGCGATGAAGTTGACGCAGAACTCCCCGCTGCGCAGGATGTTGCGGTAGGTGTGCGTCTTCTGCAGGAGCGGCGTCAGCACGAAGTACCCGCCGCGGTCGCCGGTGAACGAGCTCCAGCCCTGGAAGCACGCGTTCGGCAGGCCGTTCTCCTTCAGTGTCGTGATCAGGAACAGGGCATGCGGGATGCCCAGTGCCATCTCGTAATGCGAGAATACTTCAAACTCACCCGGCCAGCGCTCGACGAAATTGCCCGGCTGCTGGTTGCTGATCTCCGTTTTCATCCGACCTCCTTTGTTCTTAACAGTATTGTAGCAGGAGAGGGGGCGTACCCGATCAGCGGATTTTCTCGAATTTGCCAGTTGCCTGTTGTATAATTCCATAATTGGTATTATAATCATTTCTGGTATTAATCAAGGAGAGATGCGGATGAAAGATATCCATGAAGTGATGTTGAACCCGGTCCGGATGCGGATTATCCAGGTGCTGGCGGTGACGGCAGGGATGACGACGGCGGAGCTGGCGGAAAAGATCAATGACGTGCCCCGCACCACCCTCTACCGCCATGTGCGGGTGCTGGTGGATCATGGGATTGTGTCGGTGATCGCTGAAACCCGCATCCGCGGCAGCCTGGAACGCACCCTCGCCCTCAATATGGCGGAAGTCCGTAAAAGCAGCCAGCTGGAAGATGCCCCCCGGCAGGTGCTGGCCTTCCTGATGGAACGCTACGCACGCTTTCACAGTTACTTCACCGGTGCGCACCCCGACCCCGGCAGGGACCGTATCTTCTGGAACACCACCGTGATGATGATGGATGATGCCGAATTTGACGCGTTTTTAACGGAGCTGCGCGGGCTCCTGATCAAATACACACTGGAAGCTGGCCATGGAAGGAAAGCCAGGGATATTACTGTGATCTCCGCGCCAACATAGAAGGAAGAAATACAATGGAAACGAATAAAACGAAAAAGAATAACCGGCATCAATTGGAACAGAAAACGACAAAACGAGGTAAAAAATTCATGAACATCATATTGATCATCCTGGGCATTGTCATCGCCCTCAACCTGATCGGGTTCGCGGTGAACCAACTGTTGTTCCGCAACGAGCTTGCGGAAGTTGCGCCGTATGGGCAACTGGTGGAAGTCAACGGCGGGAAAATGCATGTGTACAGCATGGGCAGCGGCGAAAAAACCATCGTGCTGCTGCCGGGATTCGGCGTGGCGCTGCCCGCGGCGGATTTCGGTCC
This sequence comes from Anaerolineae bacterium, assembly GCA_013314735.1. Classification (GTDB taxonomy): domain Bacteria; phylum Chloroflexota; class Anaerolineae; order Anaerolineales; family Anaerolineaceae; genus SpSt-1165. The sequence goes on along the minus strand of JABUFD010000002.1, from coordinate 680,287 downwards.
GCTGATGCGGGATCTCGCAAAGGAATACACCGTGGTGCTGGTGGAATTCTTCGGTACCGGCTTCAGCAGCCAGACCGACATCCCCCGCACCAACCAGAACTTTACTGAAGAGATCCGGAGCGCACTGGCATTGGCCGGCTTCCAACCGCCGTATATCCTGATGCCGCATTCTGCCGCCGGGGTATACAGCGAATACTATGCCGCCAACTACCCGGACGAGGTGTCTGCGATCTTCATGCTGGATACAACGACCACGGCAAAGACCGATGGCCCGAACCTGCCCAAATTTGTGTACGGCATCTCGAAGGTGCAGCAGGCATGCGGCCTGACGCGGATTTCGTACAGCCTGGTGAAGCCAGCCCAGAAGGTCGAAAACGGCTACACCGAAAAAGAGATCAGTGATTACAGGCTATTTGCCTACCACGTCCTGAACGACACAATGATTGACCAGTCCTATCGCATGCTGGATAACATCAAAGAGGTCAATGCCATCCCGTTCCCACAAGGCATCCCGGTGTTCAAAATGGTCTCCTCCGATACCCTGAAGCGGATGGGCGAAGCCTATCAGACAGAACACCTCGCCCGGCTGGGCGCCGGGGCGGCGTGGGTGACAGTCGAGAGCACGCACTTCATCTACCAGACCAATGTGGCCGATATCCTCGAAGCCGCCGATGCTTTCCTTGAAAAAGTCCAGTGATGGGCCAGGGAGGCCGTGAATCATAAAAAGAAAAAACATACAGTAATATCCAGCAGACCGCCGGAGATCGGCGGTCTGTATTTTTCTTTATTCCGCAAACATTTCCTGCAGGATAGCCAACACTTCCTGCCGGGTGGCAGGATCAAGCTCGCCCAGTTTTTTCACCAGCCTGTTTTTGTCAACAGTTCGAATCTGGTCCAACACAATGTGCCCGGTTTTGTCCTCAAACACGCATTGCACACGCGAAGGATAGTCCCTGCCTTTGGTGGTCATGGGGGCAACGATCACTGTGGCAATGTGTGCATTCATCTCATCGGGGGAGATCACCAGGCACGGGCGTGTCTTCTGTATCTCGCTGCCGATGGCAGGGTCGAGCGCAACGAGGTACACCTCAAACCGCCTGACTACCATTGCCAATCCTCATCATCCCAGTGGGTTGTTGTGGGTTCATCCAACATTCCATCATCCTGGTTTGCCGCCATCAACGCAAACTGTTCCGCCCAGCCCGTTCTGGGAGCGGCTGGCTGGATGATCAACTGGTTTCCCTCCACATGCATTTGAATCGCTTCATACAGCCCTGCTTGTTCCAACAAGGTATGCGGAATGCGCACCCCGCGTGAATTGCCAATCTGGATGATTTTTGATCGAATTTTTTTACCCATTTCGCGCCTGCCTTTGTAATTACATTGTAATTACTTCGGTTTTATTTGTCAAGCCAGCGTATTTACAAATACCCCCGCACCGCCTGCATCAACACCGGCGCCCAGCTGCGCCCCTCCACCGTCACAATCGCCAGGTAGCCGTAGATACGCCACAGGCTGCGCCGTTCGGCAAAGCCAGGGTCGATCGGGCGCAGTTCGCGGTAACCGTCAAAGACCTCTTCCGGCACCGCCTGGAAATAATCCACGTATGCCAGGTCCATTTCCGGGTGGCCGTAATAGGCAGCGGGGTCGATCACCACCGCGCCGGCGGGCGAGCTGATGAAGTTGTTCTGCTGGGCATCACCATGCAGCAGGCAAGGAGAAATTTCCGTCCCGCACAGCTGCGGCAGGCGCTGGATGAGGCGCTCCACCTGGCGGATCTCGTCGGTGGTCAGCGCGCCGATATCGATGGCACTCGCCAGGCGCGGGCGCAGGCGGCGTTCGGCGTAAAATTCCGTCCAGCTATCCAACGGGCGGTTGTCCTGGTACAACGGTCCAAAGTAACCGTGGGTGTCCAACCCGCAGGCGGTGCCCGGCACGGCATGGATGCGCGCCAGCGTACGCCCGATCTCGCGCCACTGCTGCACCCCGCGTGCCACATCCGGGACGGCTTCCATCAGCAGCAGCGCACCGGTTTCGGTTTGCTCCACCGCGATCACGGCCGGGATCAACACATCGGCCTGCTCTGCCAGCAGGTGCAGCCCGGCAACTTCGGCCTCGAACTGCTCCAACCCGTTGGCGGCGGTGCTCAGTTTGGCAAAAATTCGGTACCCGCCATCAGAAAGCAGCAGCGCGGGGTGCGATGCAAGATCCTTCAGGTCCTGCATCGTGCGCGCCTGCCACGCCTTCCCCAGGTGGGTGGAGATGATGCGCTCAATTTCTGTCCGCAAGGGTTCGCTGTACAGGGGATGGTCACTCACTGGCATGCCTCCTTGGCTACTATATCTAGATTATACGTGGAATTCTCCGCCCTCCGGCTTGCCTTTTTCAACTGCCGTGTTGGGGCTGGCATCCATAAGCCGGCGCTGGTACAATCGGGAGGTTATCGTCCCATTCCCCACGGAGAACACCCGCATGTTCCTTGTTGACCAACCCTACCTGTCGGATTTTCTCAAGCACACCCTCCGCGAGTATGCCATCCCGGTGGTAAACACCCCCGCCGCGCGCGGGATGGGCCTGCTGCCCGGTACCGTGCTGCTGAGTGAAACGGAAGCGATCGACTGTGTGCGCGCCAACCCTGACCTGCCACTGTACACCACCTCGGAGAATGCCATCGGCTGGATTGCGGAACACCTCGGCTTCAGCGGCCTGCCGGCCAGGATCAGCCTGTTCAAGAACAAGGTCCAATTCCGCCAGCTGATCCAGCCGCTCCACCCGGACTTCTTTTACCAGGCTGTACCTGCGGCACAGCTGGGCGCGCTGGAGGCTGACCGCCTGCCGTACCCAATCGTGATCAAACCCGCCGCCGGGTTCTTCAGCATGGGCGTGTACCGCGTGGCGGAGCGCAGCGCGTGGGAACCCACGCTGGCCGCGCTCGCGGCGGACATGTGCCGCCACCAGGGGACCCACCCCGCGGCGGTGCTCGACGCGGACACCTTCATCATCGAAGAATGCATCGAGGGCGAGGAATTCGCGGTGGATGCCTATTTCAACGCCGCCGGCAAGGCGGTTGTGCTGACCATCCTGCGCCACGCCTTCTCCTCCGCTGCAGATGTCGGCGACCGCATCTACACCACCTCCAAAGCCATCATTGACGACAACCTGGCGGCTTTTACCGCATTGCTCGGGCAGCTGGGGGCGCTGGCCGGGCTGCACAACTTCCCTGTACACCTCGAGCTGCGGCACCGTACCGACGGCGCGCTCGTGCCGATCGAGGTCAACCCGATGCGCTTCGGCGGGTGGTGCTCCACCCCCGACCTGACCGCCCTGGCGTACGGCTTCAATCCCTACCTGTACTACCTGCACCAGCAAAAACCCGATTGGGACAGCCTGCTGACGGGCAAAGACGGCAAACTGTACAGCCTGGTGATCCTCGACAATGCCACCGGAGTTCCACCTGCCAATATTGCAGCGTTTGATGAACACAAATTACAGGCTCGCTTTGAAAAACCGCTTGAGTTCCGCAAATTGGATCACCGCAAATATCCTGTATTCGGCTTCCTGTTTACGGAAACCCGCGTGGAGAACCAGGCAGAACTGGACGCGATCCTGCACTCTGACCTCAAGGAATACATTTTGCCTGCCACCGAATAAGGGTGGATGGATAATGATGGGCCCACGTGGTACCGGCACTGGAAGGCCTGGATGGAATCATTCCCTGCTGAAACTACCTCTGTGAGCATGATACAATCAGGGCGGAAACAATACTATGATCGAATCGCTTTCCGGGTTAATAAACACATCCATTCCTGCCGGTGTTCACTTGCGCACACTGGCATGCGATTCGGATTATATGGACATGTGCGCCATCCATAACCAGGCCGCACGGGTTGATAATCCACTATTTCTTCCTTTGACCCCGGGTACGCTGGCAGAACGCTTCCCGCTTGCGGATGTGGAATCCTGCCGGAATGTATTCATCCTGGAAACGCACAGCGAAATGATTGGCTGGGGCAGTTGTGCAGTTTTTCAGCAGAGGCGTGATATGTTGGTTGGATACCATGAACTATACCTGCAAACAGCCTGGCAAAATCGGGGCATCGAATTGCCCGTAACCAGGATACTGGAGCAGCGTGTATCTGAACTCAGGGCATCGCATCCATCGCCCTAAGCGGTGTACAAACTGTTCATTCCTGAAACCAACCTGTATGCCTGCGGGATTGCAGAAGCTGCAGGATACCAGCAAGTGGCTGAGCACGCCATGATGGTCAGACCGCACCTGGATGGCATCCCCCAGGCGATGTTCCCTCCTGAGATCGAGGTCAGACCCTTTGCGGAGGAACACCTACATCAGGTGTACGAAGCCGTGACTGAGGCTTTCATTGAACACATCCACGGCAGTGATCCCAGTGAGGAAGGCTTTCAGGAATGGTGTGCAGAAGATTATCTCCAGGATCGCTCGCTGTGGGTGATCGCCTGGGATGTACGGAGTAACAAAATCGCAGGATTGATCCTGAATTTCATACTGAAGGATGAAAACGAGTACTACCAGCGCAAGCGTGGTTATGTTGAGCATATCGCTGTGCTGAAACCCTACCGCCGCATGGGCCTGGCGCGTGCCATGATTGCAGTATCATTAAAAAAGCACAAAGACCGGGGCATGCACGAAGCAGGATTATCGTGCCATACGGGAAATCCATTCAATCCTCTCAGCCTGTACTTTGCAATGGGCTTTGAAACCCGGTATCTACTGCGAGTGTACAGCAAACCGATCCAACCACTGCTGTGACCCATCGAAAGCCATTAATGCAGCCCTGCCCGATCGGCGTATAATCAAGTTAAGCGGCATTCACGCCGTGTTTCGCAGCACGCTGTTGATTCTCCCCCGGATACCTGTCATGTTTAAATCTCCGCATCGAAACTATGTGTGGGGGCTGTGTGCCCTGGCCCTGCTGGCACAGCTCCTCGATCATCAGGGACTGCCCCCGATACGGGCAGATGTGGGTGTGCAGCCAATCCTGCCCGGCGGCAGCAGCATCCTGCCGAAAACAGAAACCCCGATTGAGATGGCGGCCGAGGTGGTGGAAATTACGGTGCGTGAATCCACCCCCGCCGATAACGAGCTGGTCACACTCACCCCTGATTACTACGGCAGGTGGTCACTCGATACCTGGTATCCGGCGGTGGCGGAGGTGAGTGCGGATTTTGACATGTTCAATCCCACTGACCAGGCAATCGAAATGCTGGTCTGGTTTCCGCTGGCTTCGGCACTGGACACTGCTGACTGGGCTTTAAACCCGGAGGAGATCGTTCCGCGCCTGTCCGCGTTCCAGGTGTCTGCCAACGGTACCGCCCTGGCAACGACCGAGGTGGAACTGCCCAACCCGCAGGGGAGTGCCTTTCTGCCGCTGCCCTGGGCCAGCTTCACGGTGCGGTTCCCGGCGCTGGAACACACCCATATCCACGTGGCGTACCAGCTGCCGCTGGCGCCAGCCATCAAGGGCAATGAGATGATCCTGTATTACATCTTCCAGACCGGCGCCGGGTGGGCAGGCAGCATCGGCCAGGCCGACCTGATCATCAACCTGCCATACCCGGCCTCTGCCGCAACCCTCAGCGGCATGGCACCGGCCGGGCTGCATCTGCCCTATTACAGCATTCCCCAGCACCGGCACGATCTTCCGTCCGGCGTAGTGATGGAGGGCAGCCAGGCCCGGTGGACCTGGACGGATTTTGAACCGGGTCCCGCGGATGATTTTTCGATTTTTCTGTTGCTGCCCCACCGCTGGCAGGCCCTGGAAGCGGCGCGGGAACGGGTGCGCATACACCCGCAAGACGGTGAAGCCTGGCTGGAACTGGCTGCCCTGTATCATTTGCTTTCGGTTTCGTACCGCAACACCCTGCAAACCTTCAGCGACAGTTACCTGCCGCAGGGTATCGAAGCCTATCAACAGGCAATAACATACCTGCCGGAACACCCCGTGCCGCATGCCGGCTGGGCACTGCTCAACCTGGTGCCATACCTGGCGGAGGACAGCGGAACGCTTCCACCGGCACTCCTGGTACAGATCGAGGAGGAATTGGATATTGCCCGTGAATTGGGGGCACAGCACCCGGAACTGGTGCCGGAAGGTATTTACGGTTCCGCGATTGAGATGGTGGATGCGGCCTTGCTGGCCTATGCCAACCGCCAGGCCACCCAAACCCCCACACCGCGCGCTTCACAAACCGCAACCAGCCGTCCGACCATGGTGAAGACGCTGCCACCTTCGCCCACCGCAACGCCCTGCGCAGCCACCAATACGCCCACCCAGGCAGCCGAGGTCATTATTGAAGCCACTGCCGCTGCGATCGGTGCGCAGGCTCGCGCTCCCGTTTCCATCCTGGTGATCGGCGCTGCTGCCCTGCTGGTGGCGGCTTTTGCCTGGGCAGCCTGGCGACTGTGCCGCCGGCAGTAGCGGCTGGATGGTCATTCCCCGCAGTACACCTCCACCCGGTTGCGTCCGGCCTGCTTGGCCTCGTACAGCGCCTGGTCGGCATGGTCGATCAGATTCTGCAGGCTGCGGCATTTGGGGCACAATTCAGCCACCCCCAGGCTGACCGTCACCTGGGACGTCCCGGCAGGGGTTTCAGTCACCAGCGCTTCAATCCGTGCGCGGATGCGTTCCGCCGTCTGATACGCCTGTTCCAGCGTGGTTTCGGTCAGGGCAAAGACAAATTCCTCCCCGCCATATCGCCCGAGCAGGTCGATCTTGCGGATTTCCTGCGCGCACTCCTGCGCGATGCGCCGCAACACCACATCACCGGCGGGGTGTCCCAGACGGTCATTCACATCCTTGAAATGGTCAATGTCCATCATCAACACGGTCAAAGGGTGCTGGTAGCGCAGGGCGCGTTCAAATTCGCGGTTGGCCAGGGCAAAGAAACCGCGCCGGTTGTCAATGCCGGTCAGTTCATCCGTCACCGCCAGTTCCTGCAACTGCTCAAACAGGCGCGCGTTCTGAATGGCAATCGCCACATGGTTGGCAACCGACATCAGGCGCTCCGCCGTGCGCGCGTTATACAGGTTGGGAGTGGGAGAATCGAGGTTGATGAAGCCGATCACCTGCTCCTGCTGCACAATCGGCGCGCCCACGTATGAACGCACCCACGTGGTTTCCGGGTGGAAAATCCAGGCGGGGAAATCGAGTGTATCCGGCATCACCAGCGGCTGGCGGTTCTCCACCATCCAACGCATATTCTCGGTGGTTGCCACCGGCAAGGCGAAACCCACCTGGGATGACTGCAGGCTGCGCTTGACCACGCCGCAGCCATCTTCGATCAGCATGATATTGGCGGAATCGCAGTTGGTGATGCGCGGCAGAATGTTCAGGATCATATCCAACAGGGAATCCAGTTCGCGCGTGCTGTTCAAGGCGGCGGCAATTTCACTCAATGCCAGGGCAAACTGGCGCTCTTCCTGTTGCTCGTGTTCGATGTGTTTTTCATAGGTGGCATCCCGCGCCAGCAGCATCAGTCCCCAAAAATTGGCAAAGACATTTTCAATCCGGCGGGATTTCACCAGCAGGCTGCGTACGCTTTCCAGACCGCCCGCCGGACCGATCACCTGCATTTCCCGCCACTCCGCCTGCGGCGCGGCAATCAACTCTACCAGTTGCGGCAGGTACGGCAGGGCTGTGGCAATCGGCTGCCCAATCACCTGCTCTTCCTGGATGCCAAACAACTGTTGGGCAGCCGGGTTGACACTGATGATTTTCTGCTCCCCATCCACCACCAGGATGCCGTCATCGAGCGCGTCAAACAGCATCTGCTTGCGGATCGGCAGCACCGTGAGAAACTGGTAGCGGAACAATGCGATAAAGAAACACAGGATCCCCAGGGCAAGCCCGATCGGGGTGTAATCCTTATGCCAGCCGGGGATCACCTGACTGACATAGACACTGTTAAACACCAGTACGGTGATCCCGCCCACGCTCAGCCAGCGCGACTGTCCGCGGTACATCTTCGCAGTCCGGAACGATTCCCGTGCGATCAGCACCAATCCGGCGATCAGCAGCAGGTACGCGTATCCCCATTGGATAAAAAAAGCAGGCCCATGCACCACGCGCAGCCCCAGAAAACGGCCAACCGGCACGAAGGTATAGCTGGGCCAGAACAGGTGGTGCGACTCGTTGCTCCACATCATCGCCAGGCCGAAAATCGGGATGATCCACCATGCCAGGCACTGCGGCAAACGCAGCATACGGGGATAATTGTAATAAAATAACAGAAACTGGATCCAGAACACAGGCGTGGCGACAATGAATGGGTAGGATACTCGCGTCCAGAACAGGGTCCAGTCCTCGGAAAGGCTGACCAGCTCGAGGGTGTTGAACACAATCCACCCAAAAACTGCCGCAAACAGCAGCAACAGGCGCAGCGTTGCCGGCTTTTGCTTTGCGCTTGCCATCCACACCATCCCGGCTGCCAGCAGCAGGGCAGTGAGGGCGGCAATGTAGGGGAACAGGGCGTAATCCAGCATGCTCTATTGGATCCTGAAGGGTTCTGGCCCCAAACCGGTCACCGCTGCGGTTCCTTTCATCCCGCCCCCTGCCGGTCAGCCCGCAGGCGGATATATTCAGGCTGCGCCGCCTGCATGGCGAACGGCGCCCTTCTGCTGCACAACGCTTCCACGTCATCAGCGGTAACGTGACCGATGTTGAAGATCGCTTCGGCGTTGGCACCGGCACGGTGCGAGGACAGCACGGCGTGCTCTGCTTTGCGGATCGGGTGATCCTGTGCCAGCGGCTCTTCGGGAAATACATCGATCCCGGCAACGAATCGTCCTGCCAGCAGCAGTTCCGTCAGGGCGTCAAAATCCACCACGTGCGCACGGCTGAGGAGGATCAGGGCCGCATCGGGACGGATCAGGCTCAATTTGCCGCGGTCCAGCAGTGCCTGGTTGGAGGCACTCGGCGTGGCCAGCACAAAGATCACACGTGAAGTGGCGAGGAGTGTACTCAGGTCCACCGGCGTCACTCCCTGCCCTTTCAAGAAAGCCTCTGTCAGCCAGGGATCATACGCCTGAAATTCGCAGCCAAACGGCGCCAGCAGCGGCTTCAGCGCGCGCGCCAACCCGCCGAAACCGATCATCCCCACCCGCTTGCCGTAGAGGGTGAAAGGGGTGCCCAGTTCGGTGGCAAACTCGGTGTGGCTCCAGTTGGGCATGCCATGACGGAAGGCGCGATCCGTCCATGCGATCTGCCGGGTGCAGGCCAAAGCCAGGCCGAGTCCCATTTCCGCCACGGCGGCGGTGAAAGCCGGCGCGCAGCTCAGCACGCGGATGCCGCGTGTAAAACAGGCGCCATAATCCAGGTCTTCCGGCGCGGGGAACGCCCCGCCAATCTCAAGGATCGCTCTCAATTTTGGAAAACGGGAAACATCACCGTATTTCCAGTAACCACAGGTGATGATTTCCACTTCATCCCGCACTGCTTCCAGTGCTTCATCGGGCATGGGTTCGTTACGGCCCCACACCACCCGGGCTGCGGCATGGATGCGTGCCTGGTCAACCGCTGAAAAAGTGGTTTCCATGCGGCGAAACAACGGATCGAGGATCAGGGTTGGTTTCATCGTCAGAACTCCCTTGGTGCGGTGTGTTCAACCTGCGGCAATGCGGGTTTCCAACTTCCTTGCGGAAAATCGATCTCCCGGCAGGCGATGATGATCTCAGGAAGAAACAAGGGGAAAGTTTCTGATTTCATTGTACAATACAATTGCCAACATGAGGAGATGATCATGAAAAAAACATCCAAAACAACTGCGTTCTGGTGCAAGGCGGCAGCCCTGGCAGTGGGTGTACCGGCAGCGGCGGTTCTGCTGGGTTTGGCGGTGTATGCCGTCGTCATCCAGGGCGCCAACGGGCATATCGTTTCCGACGGTGAAATTCGCCGCTACCTGCTGCATGTACCGCCGGGGTATGATCCTGCGCTGCCCACCCCGCTCGTAATCAGCATCCACGGCTTTGCCGAATGGCCCGCCCACCAGGCGAAGATCAGCCATTGGAACCAGCTGGCGGACGAAGAAAACTTCATCGTGGTCTACCCCGCCGGCACCGGCTTCCCCAAGCGCTGGCGCAGCAACGGTGGGGATGATACCGATGCGCAATTCATCGCCGACCTGATCGATCAATTGCAAGCCGAATATAACATTGACCCCAACCGCATCTATGCCAATGGACTTTCCAACGGCGGGGGAATGTCGTTCCTGCTTTCGTGTAAACTTTCTGACCGCATCGCCGCGTTTGGCGGGGTGGCGGGGGCCTACCTGCTGCCGTGGGAAGCTTGCCAGCCCGTCCGCCCGGTGCCCGCGATCCTGTTCCACGGCAACGCCGACCCGGTGGTGCCGTTCGAAGGCGGACCTTCGCGGTCGTTTGATATCCCCTTCCCGGTGATCAATGATTGGGTCGGTATCCTGGCAGAGCGCAGGGGGTGTGAAGCTGTCCCGGACGCGCTGCCCCAACAGGGTGAGGTCAGCGGTGTGCGCTACAGCGGCTGCACGGCGGATGTGGTGTACTACACCATCGACGGCGGCGGGCATACCTGGCCCGGTGGGGGTGATATGCCGCGCTGGCTGGTGGGGCACACCACCCGCGACATCGACGCCACGCGCCTGATGTGGGATTTCTTTGTACAGCACCCGCTGGAAAAGTGACCGAATCCTCCCAGGCATCGCACCTCATGATGCCTGGGAGGGTGTCCTTATTTAAGCCGCCGCAATGACCCTCAGCATGAATCTGTTCAACACCGTTTGGACAATGTTCCATTCCTGTGCGATGGAAAAATGATCCGCATTGGGGATCACTGCCAATTCGGCATGATTGATCATCTGGTACATTTCCAGGTTCTGGATGGGTGGACAGAAATCATCCCGATCGCCGCAGAAGAACAGGATGGGGTCCTTAATTTTCGCCAGGTCATCCTGCGAATAGTGAAGGGTTGCAAGCCACATGTGGGATATCTGGCGCAGCAGTTGCTGCCAATAACCCGGTTCGTGGAAACTATCATGCAGTGTCTGCCAGTATGCTACGGATTCGGGCTTTGCCGACAGCAACCATTCCGTATCGATCACACCAGGTTCCTTCATTCCGAGTTCAAACGCCAGGAATTGCTGCCAGGCTTTTGTGATGGAGTGATAAATTCCGCCGATCATATAACCGCGAACCAGCCCCGGGTACGTCATTGCCATCTCCAGGGCGGTCTGCCCGCCATCGCTGTACCCGATGATGAACGGTTTCGACAGGCCCAATGCCTTGATGAATGCAGCGATATCAGCGCCCATCATGGGATAAGAAAAGACACCCGCAGGATTATCGGTTCGTCCATGGCCCCGACTGTCGGGTATGATCACTCTGAATTGAGTGGCAAAATCCGGGAGCATGGACGTCCACATCTGGCTGGTTTCCAATCCCCCATGCAGCATGATCAAGGGATCGCCGGCACCGTGTTCTTCATAATAGATATGCAGTCCATTGGCTTCGATGAAGTTTCCGTGGGGATTCTCTCCTGCGGATGAACTTTTTGGCATGGTTTCACGCCTTCTTGTGCCGGGAGATCAGGTAGAAGCAGCAGGCAGAGATGATGATGTCGATCAGGATAAAGACCCCGCCCAACACTGTCGGATTGGTCAGCATCCCGATCACGGCGAGGGCGATCCCCACCAACGGGACAATCGCCGCAATCCACAAGATAATACGTTTGCCGCGGAATAACAGGAACCCGAGAACAAGATAGATGACACCAAATGTCACTGTGATGATGACACCCGGGTCAATGACCTTTGTCAGCAGGATCTGGATTGTATGGAGCAAACCGGTCAATAACAGCAACCCGGCAGCAACAAATCGAGGGGTTTTCATGATGTACTCCTTTCTTGAAACCTGTTCTTTGGTTACTTATCAAACGTGATGGTCTCCTCATCACAGATCAGCGAGATGGCACCGCCGGTGGCAGCAATAGATGCCGCATGGGCACTCAGCGCCTGGCCTTCCGGCGTGGCAAAATCCGCCTGGAGCGATTCGAGGGAATCGTACTGCAATTCTGCAATCCGACAGAACGGTGAATCACCCTCGGGCGACATCAGTACCCGGCTGTAGGATGCCTTTTTCACAAGGGTCAGGTTTTTCGCCACCATCGGAATGTGTTCCGTCACGTAGGCTTTCTCAAACGCCGTCGGGTCTTTTTGATGCCGATACAATACAACAAGTTTGATAGTCATCATGGTCTCCTTTACCACTTTTGGTAGATCTTTTTTTTACTCAGTCAATGATTTTCTATACTATACAAAAACCTGCGTTTCCAGATCGTTTCCAAATTTGTTTCAAATAGGGATGAAATTGCTATAATCAATGTATGAGCCATCTGGCAATTTTCGCATTGGGGCCGCTTCGCATCGAACTTGACAGCCAGGCAATCCAGACCAGCCGCCATAAGGCGCAGGCTATGATGGTTTACCTTGCCATGAACCCCGGCAAGCATTCACGCAGTTTGTTGTCGGCGCTGCTGTGGCCCGAATTTTCACAGGACAAGGCATATTCTTACCTCCGCCGCACCTTGTGGGAGATGAAATCCATCCTGGGAGCGGGTTGGATCGAAGCCGACCATGGGGAAATTGGGTTCCTGCCAGATATCAGCCTGTACCTGGATGTTGCTGAATTTCATAATCACCTGGCAAGGATCAGTCAGCATCCGCATCCAACCACAGAATCGTGTGCGGATTGCATCACCCGGCTCCATACGGTTGCTTCCTTATATCGGGGTGATTTCCTGTCCGGGTTCTCCCTGCGCGATAGCGACCGGTTTGAGGATTGGCAGGTGTTCCAGGCTGAAATCCTGCGCCGGGAATATGCGGGTGCACTGCAAACATTAGTGGCGATGCTTTTGCGGGATAACTCTCTGAATGAAGCGTTGGTTTTTTGCCAGCGATGGCTGGCCCTGGACAATTTAAATGAAGAAGTCCAGCGGCAGATGATGAAAATTTACGTTTTGAACGGCGACCGCAGCCAGGCACTGCGCCAGTTCCAGGAATGTGAGCGGCTGTTGAAAACGGAATTGGGGGTACCCCCGGAACCCGCTACGATCTCCCTCCATGAACAAATTCTATCAGGTGCCTTCATGGCGCAGTTGGATCCCCGATCCGGCAGCGGGGAAGCAGCCCTGCCAGCGCCAGCGGCTTATACAGAAAAACCAGCCATCTCTTTGCCCGTCCCATCCACCCCTTTTTTGGGCAGGCAGCAGGAGTTGGAACAAATATCAGAACTGCTTGCCAATCCGAATTGCTGGTTGGTGACCCTGCTGGGTCCCGGCGGGATTGGGAAAACCCGGCTGGCGCTCGAAGCAGGAAGGCAGCAAGCAGCCAACTTCCCGCAGGGTGTGTTTTTCGTGCCCCTGGCTGCGGCTGAAACCTCACCATCCGTTGCCCCGGCCATTGCCTCCGCCATCGGGCTGACCCTACGCCAAAATGACCGTCCGCCTGAAGAACAATTGCTGGATTTCCTGGCAGAAAAGAAACTCCTGTTGATCCTCGATTCCTTTGAACGGTTGGTGCAGTCTTCTGCCCTGCTGGGCAGTATCCACTTCCGGGCAAAGGATATAAAGGTAATCATCACCACCCGGCACAGGCTGCCCATGCAAAGCGCATGGGTGGTCGAGGTGAAAGGATTGCATTACCCCGAACATCCACCGCAAACGGTGGCAGCGCTCCAGGACTATACCGCATCAGCGCTTTTCCTCAACGCCGCACACCGCACCCGGACGGATTTCCAGGTGGCTGCCGCCGATATTCCTGCCATCACCCAGGTCTTGCATAGTTTGGAAGGGATGCCTTTGGGGCTGGAATTGGCGGCGGTCTGGGTGAAAACACTGTCATGTACTGAAATTGCAGAGGAGATTAATCACAGTTTGGATTTCCTGGAAAATTCTGCCCAGGATTTACCCGAACGCCAGCGCAGCATCCGGGCCGTGTTTGATCATTCCTGGCGGTTAATGAGCAGCCGGGAACAGCGCCTGCTGCCGCGGTTGTCTGTTTTTGAAGGCATCTTTGACCGACGCGCCGCGGAACAGGTAGCCGGGATCAACCTGCGCGAACTGGCAGGGCTGGTGGATCAATCCCTGGTACAGCGCACCCCGGATGGTTTTTTCCTGCTGCACGACCTGCTGCGCCAATATACCCGGAAACTCTTGGAAAAATCACCCAACGACGATCACGAAACCAGAAGCCGCCACTGCGCGGTTTATTGCTCCCGCCTGGCGGAATGGAACAGGAACCTCGCCGGGTACTGCACATGGCGCATATTAAGGGAAATCGAAATCCACCTGCCCAACCTCCAGTCCGCCTGGAAATGGGCCATCCGGCACCGGAAATGGCCCCTGGTGGAACAGGCCTTGGATGGCATGTGCATGTTCTACCTTCGGTGCGGGCGTTTCGCGGAAGGCAGCGCCGCCTGTGAAACCGTGGTGGCCATCCCGGGGAAAGACCCCACGCCACAACTACGGGCAAAAGCCTGTGCCTGGTTGGGCATTTTTTCCATCAACCTGGAAAAATTTGAGGAAGCCGGCTGCTGGCTTCGACAGGGTCAGGAACTGTTGGAATCCGCCGGGACCGAACAGGCGCAATCGTCCGAAATGGTGCTCCTGCTGACAGCCCGTTTTCTGCTGGCCAACCTCCAGGCTGACCCGGCTGTGGCGGTGTTGTTATGCCAGTCGTGCCTGGATCTCTCTTTGAAAGTCGCCGGGAAAGCCCCCCGTTTCTTCGTTTACTTCTGGCGGTTTTTGATGAGCGGAAATGTATCCGCGGAACTCTACAGCCTGTTGGTCAGCATCCTGGAAGCCGTGCGTGCCGCCGGTGACCCCTTCGAACTGGCATGCCTCCTGTTCACACTTGGCATTGGTGAAGCCTTCCACACCTTCCGGGTGGAACGGGCAGAACCGTTGCTGCGGGAATGCTGTGATATTTTTCAGGCCATGGACGATCCCGTCAGCCGGGTGATGATCTTTAAAACAATGGGATACCTGCACATCATTCACGGCGAATTCTCTGATATTTTAATGCTGCGCCAGCAGGAAATGGATTACTTCCAGGAGATTGGCGATCACCGGATGATGGGAATCAGCCATGCCGAAATCGGGGAGGCATTAACCCACCTGGGCAGGTATGCCGAGGCAGAAACAGAACTGCGAACAGCGCTCGCGTTGGCGCAAGGGTGGAGTGAACTTGAATTTGCCCACCGCCACCGTTACCTGGGGGATGTTTTCCTGGCGCAGGATAAGGTTGAGGAAGCATGCCGTGCATACGAATACAGTTTCCACTTTTTCCAGGCAGCAGGCCATAAAGGATGGATCATCACCGCTCTGACCGGACTCAGCAGGACCGCGTTGGCGCTTGGGAATGGAACAGAAGCCTGGGCTTACACCCGGCAAGCCTTGCAGTTGTATGCCGGAATCAGGATCTTTACATTTTTTATTTACCTGACGCTGGCCCAGGCAGCGCTGCTGCATGCTGGTGATGGTGATTTTCTTCAAGCAGCCGAATTATATTTCCTGGCATGCCGGCAGGCATACCTGGCGCGATCGGCCTGGTTTGCCGATCTTTACGGAAAACCAATGGAAGAAGCCCTGGCTCATCTATCAATGGAAGAAGTAGATGCAATCCGGGACCGGGTGTCGACCCTGGAATTCTCTGCAGTGATCGAACCCTATCTGCTGCAATTGGCATAAAAGTCAATCGTATTCTGGAATACTCTATGCTATCATGGAGATTAACCCTCAGGAGGTTTAACCATGATCGTAATCCGCCAGTACCACGAGGATGATGCCTGCACCGTTGGCAGGCTGATCGCTGATACGTACAGCGAGTACAACCTTTCCTGTTTCCCACCGGAAGAAGTGGGGAAATTCCTCGGACCGTTCCGCCACGCCCACAGCAGTGACCCCGCCCAGCAGGCGGAGATTGCCCGTATGATCGACTCCGAAATGGTCTTCGTGGCGGAGGAGGACGGCGAGATTGTCGGCGTGCTGCGTGGGCGCAAGGAGCGCCTGGCGAGTTTGTTCGTACGCGGTGATCATCACCGCCAGGGGGTGGGGCGGATGCTGGTGCAGCGTTTTGAGGATGAAAGCCGTACGCTGGGGGTGCGCGTAATCCGCATATCAGCCACTGTATACGCGGTGCCCTTCTACCGCGCCATGGGGTACCAGCGTTCCACCGGCCTGCGCCGCGCCTGGAGCTTCGACGGTCACGGCCTGCCGGTGCAGCCAATGAAAAAGAAACTATCCGGTACGGATAGTAACTCCTAACCGCACCGCAACCCATCCGGTCGAATTCATCATTCGCAATCTTTGCGCTCTTTGCGCCTTTGCGGTGAAAACTGATTATTAAATGGAGGAACATGGCATTGAAAGGTAAAACAGCACTGGTCACCGGCGCAGCCGGGAATGGATTGGGGCGCAGTATTGCGTTGACCCTGGCACGGGAAGGCGCAAAGGTGGTGGTCAATTACCGCAAGAGTGCGGATGCCGCGGCTGAGATCACGGAATACATCCGGGCGCAGGGCGGTGAAGCCGCCGCCGTTGCCGCGGATGTGTTCACAGCCGAAGGCTGCCAGGCGCTGGTACAGGGTGCGCTGGATGCCTTTGGGCAGATCGATATCTGCATCATCGGACCCGGCGGGGAATGGCATCCGCAGCCGATCGAAACCATCGATCCAGCTTTCGCGCTGGAATGCATCCAGCGTGAGACTGCCCCGATCATGCACCTGATGCCGTTGGTGCTGCCCGGCATGTTCTCCCGCGGCTGGGGACGCCTGATCGGGATCGGCACCCACCCGGTGAAACTCTCCCCCGCCTACACCTACAATGCTGGCAAGCTGGCACGCATGCAGGCACTCCTGTTGGCGCAGGACCAGGCCTGGGGCAAGGGCGTCACGGTCAACGTGATCGCGCCAGGACCGGTGAATGGGATTGCCAGCTTCGACGCGGCAGCACAACTGGCGGCCCACGGGACTGCCTGGCAGGAACGAAAGAATGTCACCCCGCAGGATATCGCGGAAGGCGTGGCATTCCTGTGTTCCGATGCCGGCGATTACGTCACCGGCTGCACGCTGCCGTACCTGTTCCATTGAGGCCATCCCATGAATACGAAGGAGAGCATCACCCGCGCGTATGACCGCACTGCGGCCGCTTATGCCGCCCAACTGGCGGATGAACTCGACCGCAAACCATTTGACCGCCTGTTCCTGCGCTGGTTCGCCGAACGCCTGCCGCCGGGGGAACCTGTGCTGGAAATCGGCAGCGGCCCCGGCGAGGTTGCCGCCTGCCTGCAATCCTGCGGGTTGGACTGCCTGGCAACCGATATATCGCCTGAGATGGTTGCTGTGGGCAAGGCCACCTTTCCGCAGGTGCGGTTCGAGGTGCAGGATTTCTTTGCCCTGACCTGCCCCGATGCCGCCTTTGGCGGGGTGGTGGCATTCTACGCCATCGTCAACCTGACGCTGCCGGAAGTGCGGGATGTGCTGGCGGAAGCGCGGCGCGTGCTCAAACCCGGTGGGCTGCTCCTGCTGGCGTTCCACACCGCCGAAACCGTCGAAAGCCTGACGGTAGCAGATTTCTTCGGCGAAACCGACAACCCCCTCACCTTCTATTACTTCCCCACCGATGCCATCAAAGCCCTGCTGGAGGAAACTGGTTACGAAGTGCTGGAACTGCTGGTGCGCTACCCCTACAAAGATGCTGAATACCCCAGCCAGAGAGCCTACTGCATGGCGCGCTGGGATCGAGATTGATCATTTCACACCCATTGGAGACAGCCACCATGCAGGAACTTCACCCATTTAAATTACAACTTGCTTTACCGCTGTTCGCGGAAATTCCCCACAGCGTGCCGATCGTGTTCGCGCTGCTAGAAGGCAATGCCCCCGGGCGGGTGTTTGTGGATGATCCCGCACGCCCCGCACTGGCCCTGCTGTCTGTGGATGGCGCGTTCTGCTACCTGCACGGAACGGGCAACCCGCCAATCCTGCCGCAGAAATTGGAACCGCTGCTGTTTGAAACCTTGCTGCCGCACAACCCCGACCGCGAGGTGGCGTTGTTCACATTCGATGAGAACTGGTTCCAGGCGGCAGCATCCCTGCTGGCCGGCAGAAACATGCTCACAATTGGGCGCAAGGTGTTCCGTTTCCAACCGGCACGCTTCCGCAGCCTGCCGGACTGGCGCGGCGCACTGCCCGTGGATTGCCGCATGGAGGAGATCATCGAGCCGGACGCGCATGGGCAGCCGCAATGGCAGGGGGTGCGCCTGTGCCGCGGAGAGAACATCCTGGGCGAATGCCGCGCGGTATTCGCCGGGCGCGGAGAAGTGGAAATTGACATCCACACCGCACCGCAATGGCAGGGGCGCGGCTATGCCACCCTGACCGCGAGTGCTTTCATCGAAATCTGCCTGGCACAGGGGCTGCTGCCCAACTGGTCCTGCTGGCCGGAGCGTGAGGCTTCGATTGCCATTGCAAAAAAGCTGGGTTTTGACCCCCTGCCGGATGCCCCGGTGTTGTATTGGGCGGCTGACATGACGGAATGAGCAGGCCGCAGGCGAAGGGGGCTCCCCACGCCAACATTAATCCGGTACAATCAATGCAGGCCGGTCAACGGCCGGGAACATAACGAACAAGGAAGAAAACGAATGAACGAATCATGGAACCTGTTTGCCGCCCCCGCGGCACACATCCCCTTCACATTGCAGGGGTATCCCGGTATGCTCCGGGTGTATTACGGCACCAACACCGATGCCGCCAAATCCGGTTTCGATTTCCTGGCCGGATTGCGATTCAACCCGGACATCTGCAAAGGCTACCCGGTGGTGCATGCGCGCATCGAGGACTATGCCGGCTCCGGTTACCGCACAGTATGCGCCTGGATCCAGCTGGTCACGCGGGTGGAAGGCAGCGCGCACACCCAGCCTGCCGCACAGGGACAGCGCTCGGTATCGCGTGATATCGCCCCCGCGTTGGAAGACCTGGCAATGCCGTTTGTGTGCCTGGGCAACCTGCCGCAATTCTTTGACGCGCCCTGCATGAATTTGAATGACAGCGCCTGGCTGCGGTGGAGCGCCGATACATTCCTCACCACCCTGCCGATGCGCTCCCGCGATGAAGCGATCCAATGCCTGGCCGCTTTCCGCTGGGGGTATGATGAGAACAATCTTCCCGAATCCACCCCGGTATTGCACCCGCTGCAAGTCACCGGCGCCGAAGCCTGGAACAGCCATCTGCCGTTCCTGCGCGGTGCGTTCCCCCACTGGCGCTTTATGGAGGCACCGGAATCCGCATGATCACGATCCGGACAGCACAACCAGATGATATCGAAGCCCTATGCGCTATGGACCATGTGGCGCAGGCTGAAGCGGAACGCGGCGAGTTCATCCGCCGCGCGGTGGAAAACGGAGAATGCCGTGTCGCCGCGGCTGAGGACGGCATCCTGCTGGGCTATGCCGTGATGGATTACAGTTTCTTCACCCTCGGCTTTGTGGAACTGCTCTACATCCACCCCGCCCAGCGCCGCCGGGGCGTTGGCGCGGCGCTGATGCGCCACCTGGAACAGGACTGCCACTCAGAAAAACTGTTCACCTCCACCAACCTCTCCAACCTGCCGATGCAGGCCCTGCTGGCACAGCTCGGTTACCGCCTGAGCGGCGTGGTGCATGACCTCGACGAGGGCGACCCGGAACTGTTTTACGTCAAGTACCTGCGCTAAGCCGACCGGCTAGAGCAGGAATCCCGGCACGTAGTACTGCCCCAGGCCGAACATCGCCAGCGAGATTGATACCAGCATCAACAGCACACCAAAGCCGATCAAAACATAATCGCGGCGGCGGTACTGCAGCTGCTGGATCCAGGTGCGTTTGGTGACGCCGAAGGCACGCAGATCCATCGCGTCGATGATATCCTCGCTGCCCGCCACCGCCTGGATCGTCACCGGCACCACCAGCGGCGCCAGCTTGCGGATCTGCGCGATCAACCCGCCCTCAACCTTCTCCAGCTCGTAGCCGCGCGCTTTTTGGGCATCCATCGTCAGTTGAAAATCGCGCGCGAAGGTGGGCACAAAGCGCATGGTGAGGTCCATCGCGAAGGCGAATTTGTCGGGCATCCCCAACCCGTGGAAGGTGATGCCGTACAGGGCAGGATTGAGGGTATAGGGAATCAGGATCGTCAGGGCGGCGATGCTGAACACGCGCAGCAGCATCGAGATCGCATAGGCGGTTTTTTCGGCGGTCACGCGCAGGGTCGGCGTCCAGCCAAGGATCGAGAATTTGGCGGTGAACTCGCGGATCAGGTGCTCTTCGGTGAAAAATTCACTGCTGCCGCGCCCGGTGAGGAAGGTGAGCAGCGAGAAGAACAGGATGAACCCGCCGATGAAGAGCCAGGCGCGTTTGGATTCCTTCCAGCGCACCCCGGAACGCAGCACAAAGAACAGCGCTGTCAGGAAGAAGAACAGCAGGTAGCGCATATCCCAGAACAGGAACGCGGAAAAGATGAACATGGCGATGAAGATCAACCAGGCGCGCGGGTCAAAGCTTTGCACAAAAGAGTTGCGTTCTCGGTACTGCCAGCTGGCAAGCATAGGGGAATCCTTCCAACAAGAAAAATAGGGCGATGGGAAAAATCAATGGCGCGGAGGGCTGCCGGGACAGCCCCCGTACATCAATCCCATCCGGGCATCAGCGCCCGGACTGCTTCTGGATCGCCTCGTACGCCACCACGATGATCGGCAGCAGCACCGCGGCAAACAGCATGTTGGTGCCTGCCGCCGGCAGGAATTCACCCACAATTGCCACGGCAAACGAGAAGCCGTTGATCCAGATATCAGAAATGGCGGCGAACCCGATCCCGAGGATGTTCCCCAGCATCGCCCAGGTCACCGCCGCGGCCACATCCTCGTTCTTCACCAGCAGGCGGATCAGCAGCACGATCACGAAACCGATCACAATCGCCAGGCCGGCGAACCAGGTGATCTGCGCGTCACCGAAAATGCCCGCTTCCACATCGAAGAAGGTCATATTGGGGATGGCCTGGTTGAGGATATAGGTGAGGGCGAAAATCGCGGTCAGCACACCGCCCAGGATCAGGACAATATTCATGCTCTTCTTCTTGTTCTCAAACAGCATGTGCATGCCGGCGATCATGCCCACCAGGCCGTTACCGATGCACCACTGCGGCGAGAGGCCAAAACCGGTGAGGGCGTCCGCAAACATATTGCCGACCGCGCCGGTGAACAGCCCCACCACGGGGCCAAAGGCATAGCCGAAGAACATCGGGATCACAATCGCCGGGCGCAGCGCCACCTGGCTGACGGACGGCACCACGAACACCGTTCCATTGAACAGGTAGGAGAAGATCGCGTACAGTGCAGCGCCAATCGCCATGTAGACCACTTCACGCGTGCCCACCACCCAGGCGGTATCGGTTTTGGTCACCAGGTAGACGGCATACACAATCGCCAGGCCGATCGCCACAAACGCAAAGCGCAGGAAGGCGGTGGCGTCCAGCTTGAGGCTTTCATTGAACAACGGTCCAATCACCGCCACAAGGATCAGGACCACCAGGGTCGCTACCAGGCTCAGTAAAATTTTCATCCAGCGTTTCATAAGCATTCCTCCAGAAATCACAATCACGAAACCAACAACAAATCAAAAAGAGATCCCGGTCTCTTTGGTACCACTAATTCAGCATCACCGCGTGTGCCAGGTGTTCGGCGCGCAGGAAAGTGCCGGTGCGCGGGTAGTGCAGCAGGTTTTCCTTCAGCAGCGAGGTGGGCACCAGGCGGTTTTCCACCAGCAGGTCGAGGTCCTGCAGCACCTCATACGGACTGCCGTCACGCACCACGCGCCCGTCATTGACCAGCAGCACGCGGTTGGCATACACCACTGCCAGGTCGATATCATGGGTGATGAACAGGATCGACTCAAAATTGGGCAGCTGCACAATCGCGTTCATAAAGCTCATAAAGTTGCGGTAATCCTGCCCGGCGGTGGGTTCATCCATCACCAGGATGCGCGAGCGCATCGAGAGGATCGAAGCAATGCTGACACGCTTTTGCTGCCCGAAGGAGAGCGCCAGGGGCGGATCTTCTTCCCGCCCTTCGAGGTGCACAATGCGGATCGCTTCCGCCACGTCGCGCGCGATCTCGTGCGGGGGGTGCTTGAGGTTTTTCGGCCCAAAGCTGAGTTCATCGCGCACGGTGGGGGCAAACAGCATGTGGCTTGGGCTCTGGAAGACATAGCCCAGCATCGCCGCCACCTGGGCAATCGAAAGCTCGTGTGTACTTTTGCCATCCACCAGCACATCACCGGCGGAAGGCTTGAGCAGCCCGATGGCGTGCTTGACGAGGGTGGTTTTGCCGGCGCCGTTGGCGCCCAGCACGGCAATCACATCGCCGCGGTTGATTTTGAGGTTGACATCCTTCAGCACGTTGCGCTCATCGCCATAGCCAAAATTGACAGCGCGGAACTCCACCAGGGTGGTCTTTTCGCCCTGCCCGGAAGGAAGCATGCTGATGCGGGGCGGGGGCGGGTCTTTGACCGCCATCGCCATCGTCATTGCCACCGGCAGCTTGACGGCATGGTAATCGACCACGCCCGCCAGCCCTGCCAATGGGCCGAGGTATTTAATTTCACCGCCGTCCATGAACAGGATGCGGTCAGGGCGGATGGAGAGCACATCCTCCACGCGGTGTTCGATCATCAAAATCGCCATGCCTTCATCGGCCAGCTCGCGCACCAGGTCGAGGGTTTCGCGCGCGCTGGCGGGGTCGAGGCTCGCCAGGGGTTCATCCAGCATCAGCAGGCGCGGGCGCATCGCCAGCACACCGGCCACGGCCACTTTTTGCTTTTCACCCCCCGAAAGCAAAAAAGTATCACGGCCGCGCAGGTCGCTGATGCGCAGGCGCGCCATCGCCTGGTCGACCCGTTCCAGCACTTCTTCGCGCGGCAGGGCCAGGTTCTCCAGCCCGAAAGCGACCTCGTTGATCACCTTGGTGCCCAAAATCTGGCGTTCGGGGTCCTGCAGCACGGTACCCACCATCTGCGATACCTCCACCAGTTTCAACTCGCGGATGTCCCTGCCGCAGATGCGGATCGATCCTTGCAGATCGCCGCGGTACGAGCGCGGGTTGAGGCCGTTGATACAGCGCGCCAGGGTGGTCTTGCCGCACCCGCTGGCGCCGGCAATCAATACAATTTCGCCGGGATGCACCGTGAGGGAAATATCGCGGATCGCCAGTTCCTCGCGGCGCTGGTAGCGGAAGGAAAGATGTTCAATTTCCAGGGTGGGGAGGGAGGTTTCAGCTTGTTCCACGATACTCCTTTGGGGATTGAGGGCCTTACCGGGCGGTGATCAACCGGCGTATACCGCTTAACCATCACGCCGCGGCGTGCGTTGTATGCCAGTAGGCCGGGTTAAACATCGCTTTCATCCAATTCACGCAGCACATGCACCATGTCGCCGATCTCGGCGCCGAGGTAGTCGCGCGCGTTGCCGTTGACCAGCGCCAGGCTGAGGCGGCCGGCGCTGTCGATGATCGCGGTCAGGGTGCCGGGACGGGCTTCACCGAAGGTGGCGCTGATGCCGTTGATGGTGTATTCGCCGTAGCGCACCAGCACATCCGGGATGCCCAGGTTGATGTCCGCGGCAAATGCCACCAGGTGCTTGCGCTCGATGTTGGTGGCGAGGTTGCCGAAATGGTCCACGTGCAGGATCATCCCGCTCCAGCCGCGGTTGGTCGGGGCAGGTTGGGGAATGTCGAGGCAGATCGGATCCTGGATCGGGCTGCCGAGGTCTGCCAGTGCCATACCACGGGCGAGGTGCGCCGCGCAGGGGGCATAGATATCACGGCCGTGGAAGCTGTTGGAAATGGCATCGCGCCACATGTGCGGACGGTCGAGTTCGACCATCGCCACCGGCAGGCGCTGTTTTTCCGCCTGCTCCAGCCATAGCGTCAGCAGGCCGTTATCCGGGCCGACGTAGTACTGCCGGCCGAGGCGGGCGGCGATCGAACGGCGCCGGGTGCCCACGCCGGGGTCCACCACGCACACGAACACGCTTTCGGGCGGGAAGTATTCCACCGCGCGCTGCAGGGTGAGCGCGCCCGCCAATACATCCTGCGGCGGGATGCCGTGGCTGAGGTCGATCATCACCGCCCCGGGAGCGATGCCCTGGATGACGCCTTTCATGATGCCCACGTAGCCGTCCTCCTCGCCAAAATCCGTCATCAAAACAACCGGCCTGAATTCTGCCACAGGATGTACGCCTTTCTGTATGCCTTCCTCACAGGGTGGTGCAGCCTGCCGCGGTGATGGAACGGCACCGGCCGCATCTGCTTCTGTTATATCAAACTATTGGGGTTCTGACCAGAGGTTGCCGGCGATTGTTGCGCAAAAAAAACCGCGAATGGCCCCCTGGGAGCGCAAGGGGCGGCAGCAGTACACATCCACCCGCTGAACGGTGGCGGATGGTTTTAACGCCATCCACGCACCCCGAGCTTTACACTGAGCCTGTCGAAGTGCTGTCGAGGGGTGTATTTGCCTGTCGAATCCCCTGAATGGGGTTGTATTGTTTCTGACCATCTCTGGCACCGGCTTGGGTGCAAGAGTGGTATGTTCGGGTCTTAATCCCCTAAACGGGGGTTTATTGTTTCTGACCCAAATGTATTACCTAACAATCAACAAGAAGAGGCAGGAGCCGTCTTAATCCCCTAAACGGGGGTTTATTGTTTCTGACATGCCTCGTTTATGCATGACCCCAAATTTTACGAGTGGCTGTCTTAATCCCCTAAACGGGGGTTTATTGTTTCTGACGCGCGCAAGGTATAAACTACTACAAGCCTTAAGCAAGCTTGATGTCTTAATCCCCTAAACGGGGGTTTATTGTTTCTGACAAAATGTTTTCAATTGCTTGACAACGCTATTAAGGCAAGGTCTTAATCCCCTAAACGGGGGTTTATTGTTTCTGACGAGTGCCGGAGGCATTATCGCTCGCTGTGGCAGGCAGGTGCGTCTTAATCCCCTAAACGGGGGTTTATTGTTTCTGACAAATGCTTATTCAATAATAAGTCATCACCAACAACGTGAGTCTTAATCCCCTAAACGGGGGTTTATTGTTTCTGACGCTACCTCCCGTTATTTCAGGCCAAGAATCGCTTGCTTTGGTCTTAATCCCCTAAACGGGGGTTTATTGTTTCTGACGAAGTTCTGTATCACTTATCCTTTATGGAGGATAATGAGAGTCTTAATCCCCTAAACGGGGGTTTATTGTTTCTGACAAGAAATTTTTCGAAGTTTGCACTCTCGTAGCGCAATGCGTCTTAATCCCCTAAACGGGGGTTTATTGTTTCTGACCCAGAACTTTGTGGCTGATAACGGACAGCTTCTGTGCGGGTCAGGTCTTAATCCCCTAAACGGGGGTTTATTGTTTCTGACTGGACGTCGTGGGTGCACACGCCCAACGTCGACAAGAACGTCTTAATCCCCTAAACGGGGGTTTATTGTTTCTGACTATAAAGGCGATTGTGAAAGGAAAAGAAATGTTTGAAAAAGTCTTAATCCCCTAAACGGGGGTTTATTGTTTCTGACGTATGGCCTGTGTTTGCTCATCACTCCACCCCCGGCATGTTGGTCTTAATCCCCTAAACGGGGGTTTATTGTTTCTGACTCCTCTTTTGGGTTCCCACGGCAGCTGCGGGTGGCACAAGGATTTCCCACACAGCAGGTCAAAAAGGTGTCGTTTGGGGTTTGGTCTCCTTCTTTTTGCCGCGCGCGGCGCCGGGTTTCCCCTTTGTTAAGGTTCCTGCATCCACCTCGAAAAATGGGGCGTTTTTTGGGCCTTTTTTTAACGGTGGATGCAACGGGCGGTTTTTCACTCCCATCCCCTTCTGTATTATACGGCAGGTTGCCCCAAAAAGGCAAGCCGGTTCAGGGAAAAACCGCATGGATCGGGAAATTAATGGATCTCCGAATGCATCAACGGGCTGACGAATTCCCGCAGGGGCTGCGCCAACGCGGCGCGCAGGATGCAGGCGGCCGCCGGCAGCGCCAGCTTGCCGCCGCGCACCGCGGCGCTCCCGCCGTTGAGCAGGTCGGGGTACTCGCCGTCCGGCAGCTGCACCGCCGCCGCGCCCGTTGCGCCGCGCGGGTTGAACACGCCGTACAGGCTGTCGGCGCCGTTTTCCCAGGCGGCCTGGATCGCCGGCTCGGCGGCCAGGAAGGTCAGTTTCCCGTTGGTGAGGGCGGGCTCCTGCTTCAGCGCGGCCATCCGCGTGAGGGTCTCCTGCAGCTCGTACGTTCCCCATGCCACTTTGTCAACATCGAACAGCGAAGGGGTGTGGCGCGCGGCGGATTCCTGCCCGGCGTAAATGAAGAACGGGCCGCGGTTGAAGGCCGCCAGCGCGGTCCATGCCAGGGCGGCGTGCGGGTTGCCGGCCAGCTGCTGGATGCGCACCTGGTCGTGGTTCTCCACGCAGCGCATTTTGATGAAATTGCCGGGGTAGATGCTGTCCTGCAGCTGGAGCATTTCAATGTAGCGGGTGAGTGGCATGGTACCGGCCACTGCCGCGCCAAACACGGGCCAGATGTCGTAGTCGTAGCACATGTCAAAAGCCTGGTAGACCTCGCTATCGGAAACCGCGCGCAGGCCGTCCCGGCGGCGTTCACGCACAAAGTTCAGATGCACGCTTTCCGCCAGCCACATCGTATGTGGGTTGACGGCAGCACAGGCGGCACGGGCGCGCAGCCAGAAGTCCATCGGCACCAGCGATGCCACGTCACAGCGGAAACCATCCACGCCGAATTGCACCCAGTGCACCAGCGACCCCACCAGGTACTCCCACAGTTCCTCGTTGGGGTGCTTGAGGTCGATGATATCGCTCCAGACGGGCACGGTGGTGAAGGGTTTGCCGGCGGCATCCACGTTGTACCAGTCGGGGTGTTCGTCGATGTAGCGCGCGTCGTGGGCGGTGTGGTTGTAGACCACATCGATCATCACCTTCATCCCGCGGGCATGGATCGCCTCGACCAGGGCTTTGAAATCGGCTTCGCTGCCGTATTCAGGGTTGACGGCGCGGAAATCGCGGATCGAGTACGGGCAGCCCAGCGAACCCTTTTTGTTCAATTGCCCGATGGGATGGATCGGCATGAAGTACACCACATCCACGCCCATCGACTGGATGCGGTCGAGATCGGCCAGGACATCGGCAAAGGTGCCGTTGGGGCCGTGGTTGCGCACGTACACCTGGTAGATGGTGATGTTGTTCAAACTGGCACAGGTATCTTTTGCCATGGGGTTCCTCCGGTTGGTATTCATCAGGATATGGGTACAAATTGATTGTAAAAAAAGAACAGCAGAATTGCAAGGGAAATACTGCGATGCAAGCAGCTGATACAACAAATTAACCGCGGATCACGCGAATCTACGCAGATAAAGGATAGATAAAAAATTCCGTGTGTATTCGCGTCAATCTATGTGATCCGCGGTTAATAAAAAAACAAACCACGGATCACGCGAATCTGCGCGGATAAAAGCATAAAAACAAAATCCATTTCCATCCGCGCCAATCTGTATGATCCGCGGTTGATCAATCAATATTTTAATGGATATATGGCATATCAAAACAGCCCACATCGTTGCACACCTCCTGTGGAATATCAACAGGGTTCGCGAATTCATTGCAGGAGGGTTGCCATGAATGCACAATCATTACTCTACAAAGAACAAACCTATTCCATCATTGGCGCGGCGTTGGAGGTTTACAATGCACTCGGAAACGGGTTCCTGGAGAGTGTGTACGAAGAAGCCTTGATGATTGAATTGCAACTGCGCAAGATTCCTTTTGCCCATCAGGTCGACCTGCCGATTGATTACAAAGGTACGCCGCTGACAAAGGTATTTTGTGCTGACATGATAGCCTATGGGCATATCATTCTTGAGTTAAAAGCGATCCATCAACTGGGTAGGAATGAAGAAGCCCAGTTACTCAACTACCTGAAAGCGTCTCATCGCCAGCTGGGACTGCTGATTAATTTTGGCAGCAGCGACAAACTCGAATGGAAGAGAATGGTATTGACACAAACCAGCCGCCAGAAAAGAATCACGGATCAAACCACTCAACTCAAATAAAAATTATTTGTGTATCCGCGTTAATCTTAGTGATCCGTGGTTGATAAAAAAAAGTTAACCGCGGATAACGCGAATCTACACGGATAAAAATATAGAAAAAATTCGTATTGATCCGCGTCAATCTGTGTTATCCGTGGTTAATAAAAAAGCAAACCGCGGATAACGCGAATCTACACGGATAAAAATATAGAAAAAATTCGTATTGATCCGCGTCAATCTGTGTTATCCGCGGTTAATAAAGAAACAAACCGCGGATAGCGCGAATCTACACGGATAAGAAGTCCCTGAAAATTCCTGTTGTCTGCGGTTGAGATTAACCCAGACATCCGATGTCTCTCCCTTCGCGTGAATCCCCACGGAGAAAAAGCAGATAACAAAATATGTATTTTTGCGTGTATGGGCGGAAATTTTGCGATTCGTGTCTTACCGGGGTTGAAAAGACATTCCACAGCGATCGCAGGGGAGTGGAACAATCAGGTATAATCAACTTCATCCGCAGCGAGGAGAGTTTTCCATGAACGATTCAGGCAAGACCATCACCATCATCGGCACCGGCAACATGGGCAGCGCGATCCTGGCCGGCATCATCCGGCAGGGGTTGACCACTCCCGACCATGTGCGCGCCGCCGACAAGCATGAGGGCCGCCTGCACGACCTGTCCAATACCTACGGTGTGACAACCCTCACCGACAACCGCGCCGCCGTCGCGGGCGCAGACGTGGTGATGCTGTGTGTCAAACCCCAGCACATCGGGGCAGTGCTGCAGGAACTGGAAGGCAGCCTGCCCGCCAGCACCCTGGTGATCTCGATCGTGGCGGGCGCCACCCTGGCACGCCTCAGCAGCGGCCTGCGCCACGGCTGCATCATCCGCACCATGCCCAACACCCCGGCCCAGATCGGCCAGGGGATCACGGTATGGACCGCAACCGATGCCGTCAGCGAGGAGCAAATGGCACTGGCGCGCAGCATTTTGCAGGCGTTCGGGGTCGAAGTGCAGGTGCAGGAGGAAAACTTCCTCGACATGGCCACCGCGCTTTCCGGCTCCGGCCCGGCCTACGTGTACCTGTTCATGGAGGCGATGATCGATGCCGGCGTGCACCTCGGCTTTCCGCGCAACGTGGCGGAACAACTGGTGGTGCAGACCGTGCGCGGCTCGGTGGAATATTTTGACACGATGAAGGAACACCCCGCCAAAATGCGCAACGATGTCACCTCCCCCGGCGGCACCACCACCGCCGCGCTGTATTACCTCGAAAAAGCCGGTTTCCGCACCGCCATCTCGCGCGCCATCTGGGCCGCCTACGAACGCTCGGTGGAACTGGGCCAGGGCAAGATGGTGCACAACCCGGAAAAATAGCCGTCACTTTTGATCCGCGCAGATTCGCGTAATCCGTGGTTCCATTTTTATCAACCACAGATCGCGCAGATCCGCATGGATAGGCACGGAGTATTTGTATTTCTTTTTTTATCCGTGGAGATTCGCGTTATCTGTGGTTTGGATTTTTTGTTAACCACGGATAACACAGATTGACGCGGATCAAAACAAATTTTTAATTTTTTTATTCGCGCAGATTCGCGTTATCCGTGGTTCATTACTTCTCAACGGCTGTGTTCTGCCAGTCCGCGGAACCAGTCAGGCGCCGCACCGCGCAGGTAATTACGGAAGGCACGGGTTTCCTCCAGCAGGTATGCCAATTCACGCAGCAGGGCTGCCTGCAGGGCAGGTTCGGGGGCGGCGCCGGCGGCACTCACCCGCAGGGCGATCTCATCTTCTTCCGTCACGCGGCACTGGCCCATGGCGCACAGCACCTCGATTGCTTTGGCAATCACGGCTTCCCGCTGGCCGGTGGCCGCCGCCAGGCGGGTGAGGGGCAGCCGCCCGTCACGATTGAGGGCATACTTGACCATCCCGCCGAGGTGTGTCAGCAGTGCCTGGGGACGATCGAGTTCGCCGCCGCCCTGGCACACCAGCACCAGCTGCCGCGGCTGCACCGTTTCCAGCAGTGAGTGCAGCACCGCCGCCGATGGCGGGATACTGTACAGCAGAAGGGTTTCCGCCGGGCGCAATTCCAGGCGATTCGCCCCCCCGGCCAGTGCCGCGCCGGGGCCTTCGTGATAGGCAATGCTTCGGTCAAGCGGAGATTCTCCCCCCAACTGCCCTTCAACACGGCCCTGCACAAGGCCTGGGGCACGTACTGCTACCTCCCCCACAGAAAGCGAACGCCAATCTTCCACGGCCAGCGGCGGCCGTTCCACCACGGCCGGGCGCTGGGCTTCACGCTGGCGGTAGGCCACCCACAGCGCTTCCAGCCCATTCTGCCCGCCGCTGGTCACCGGGTGCAGGGTATAGGCAACATCGAAGCGCCCCTCGGGCAATTCCTCCTCCGCGCTCTTCCACCAGATCAGCTCCAGCAGGTTATCTTCGGCATCGGCCACGAACAACTTGCGGTGGTTTTCCTCGCGCCCGAACAGCAGGGCGGAGCGCAGTGACACATCGCTGGTAAAAAACACCGGTCGGGGATTGCCCGCGCCGAACGGCGCCAGGCGTTCCAACGATTCCGCGAACGGCAGGTGCGCCTGCGCCAGCGGCAGTTCGCATTCCACCTCCAGCGTCAGCGGCGGCAATCCCTGCGGCGCCTGCAGCGCCACCGCGCGGTGCATCCCCTGGCGAAAGGCCTCGATATCCGCGATGCGCAGTGAAACCCCGGCCGCCATCGCGTGTCCCCCGCCGTTGATCAGCAGGTCATGGTTGTGGTTAATGGCATCGATCAGCGATATCCCCTCGATCGAACGCGCCGACCCGCCGCACACCCCGTCGCGGTCGCCGGTCAGCAGTACCACGGGCTTGCCATAGGCTTCCACCAGCGCATTCGCCACAATCCCCACCACCCCGCCTTCCCAATCCGGCTTGTGGAGGATGATCACGTTGAACTCCAGCCAGGCGGGATTGTTCTCAGCCAGTTCAAACACCTCACGCCGGATCGATTCCTGGCGTTCCTTGCGCAGGGTGTTCAGGCCTTCCAGGTACAGCGCCATCTGGCTGGCACGGGCTTCATTGACCGTGGTCATCAATTCCACCATGCGCCCGGCATCATCCAGCCGCCCGAGGGCGTTCATGCGCGGTGCCAGTGAAAAACCGATGTGGTCGCCGTTGAGTGCGGCCGGGTTGACCCGCGCCCCCGCCATCAATGCCTTCAGCCCGGTCCGGGCATTGCGCCGCAGCACTTCCATCCCGCGCTGCACCAGGTAGCGGTTCTCGCCGCTCAGCTCGCCCACATCCGCGATCGTCCCCAGCGCCACCAGGTCCAGCTGGGCTTCAGCGATTTCCGGCTGCCCCAGCGCGCTGCACACCGCTTCGATCAGTTTGTAAGCGGTGCCCACACCGGTCAGCCCATGCAGGGGGTGCCCGGGCGGGGTGCGCTGCGGATTGATACGCGCGATCCCCATCGGCAGGCCGCCGCGCGGCAGGGCATGATGGTCAGTGATGATCCAATCCACGCGGCGCGCATCGGCATAGGCAGCGGCATCATGCGCGCTGATGCCGGTATCGCAGGTGATGATCAGGGCCGGATGCTCCTCTTCGATGAAGCGCTCCAAAAACGGCAGGCGCACGCCGTGGTTCTCCTCACGCCGCAGCGGGATGTGAAACACCACATCCGCGCCCAATTGCTGCAACGCGCCTACCAGCAAACTGGTCGAGGTCTGCCCATCGACATCGAAATCCCCCCAGATGCCAATCCGCTCCTCATCGTCCAACGCGCGCAGGATGCGCTCCACGGCAAGGTCCAGCTCGGGCAATTCCTCGGGCGGGGTGGGAATGTAGGCATCCGGGTACAGGAAGGCACGCGCGGCTTCGGCGGTGGCAATGCCGCGCCGCGCCAGCAATCCTGCCAGCAGGGCATCGCCCGCAAAGAAATCGAGCAGTTCCGCCGGCACGTCCGCCGGAGGCTGCGCCGCAACCCACACCCGCCGTGATGCGCTCAAAAGGCAATCTCCCCGATCTGTTCAAAGTCGATCGTAAAGCCGGGATCCTGTTCCAGCAGGCTTTCGTCATCCACTTCTTCGATCGCCCCCGCCTCGACCCCGCGCTCGCAGTACGAACGGTACTGGCAGTAGTCACAGCGCTTGAGGTTGTCGGTGGGCGGGAAATCATCGGCGGCACTACGCGCGAAGATATCTTCGATCAGCGCGGCGAGGTAATCGCGGTCGCGGTTGAACTGGGTTTTGCTGTAGCCGATCTCCTCGGGGGCTTCGGGGAAGGCCGCGAACCAGTAGGTCATGCGAATCTGTTCCGGCTTGGGAGCGGTTCCGCCAAACAGGCGTTCCCCCCCCAGCGCCAGCAGGAACGGGTACAGGCGGCTTTGCACTTTGGCGCGCAGAATTTCCCCCCTGGGGCGCAGTTCGGCGGTCTTCCAATCCATGATGTGCGCGGTTTCGCCGGGGGCAATTGCCAGCAGGTCATATTTGGCCAACAGGCGATAGCCGAGGAAGGGCGCGCTGAGGGCGTATTCCGCCAGGCGGCGCGGCGGGAGCAGCGCCAACGGGTCATATTCAGTGAAGTTGCCCCACCATGCCAGCAGGATCGGATCGTGGATGCGGGCTTCGATCTTTTCTACGGGGATACCGCTGAGGTGCTGCTGCACGAGGCGGTGGAATTGTTCTCCACGGGCCATGCGCTCTTCCTGCTCCAGCACCGGCAGCGATTGCACCGCCGGCCATTGCAGTTTGCGCCGGTGGCGCAGGTCATAGCGCCGCGGACAGTCGACAAAATCCTGCAGGCTGTACTGGGAAAAATGGGTGGTTTTTTCCAACACGTCAGAAGCCGCCGGGGGATGGTTGGAAGCATTTTTTCCAGGGCTGTCACTCATCGCCGGCCTCCCGTTTGAACACGCAGATTGGAAAAAACAGGCTGCCAGAACCGGGTGGGTGCGCGGTGTGCATGGGCGATCAACGCGGGTTTATTCCCTGTCATCATGATGCTCCTTCCACCAGGCGTACAATTCCTGCAGGGCACGGGCGGGCTGGCATTTCTCACGCAGGCCCACGTTCCACAGCAGGTTCAATTGCTTACGGGCGCGGGTGATGCCCACGTACAGCAGGCGCAGGCGCTCCTCGGCGATACCTTCCCGCGCCGCAATGGTGGCGGCACCTTCCGGCAGTTCCAGCAGTTCCATATCCCGCGCTGCCAGGGCCTTGAGCTTGCTGAGCATTTCTTCCTGCAAATTCAATTCATCGCGGATGAACCACTTCTCAGACACATAGCTGTCAAACGGGTCAAGCGAAGGGAAATCATAGTTATTAACCGACAGCAGGTAGACGATATCCCATTCCAGCCCCTTGGCCTTGTGAATGGTGGCAACCGTCACCTCGCCGCGGTGGTCATCGGGGTCAAAGCCGATGTCATTTTCGGACAGCCCCGAAAAACCGCGCCGCGCGGAAGCGATATCGTGCAGCTGGGCGGCGTATTCCGGCAAACTCCATTCGCGGTGGTTGCGGGCGTAATATTCCAGCATCTGCGCGAATTTGTGGCTCAGCGCCAGGTCCACCGGCTGGGTATACAGGTCACCGGCAATCGTCAGGATCAGCTGGTCCACCGGCAGGCGCACGGCTTCCTGCCAGCGCACCACGCGCTCGCGCAGCCAGGCCAGTTCCTCCACCACCTGCGGGTCCTCCTCGGCGGCGCGGTCCATCAGCCAATCGGCCCCGCCGCGCGGGTAGAGATATTCTTCCAGGTTGGCGCATTTCAGCAGCAGGTCGGCAGCGCGCTTGACGACAGCACGTTCAGCCGGGTCCTGCACCTGGCGCGGCAGGCGCAGCGCGCCGTAGGCTTTCCTTAATAAGCGCGGCTGGTCGGGATTTGCCAGGGCATACAGAATCGCCTCGATCTGCGCCGCGGTCTGGCGTGTTTCCGTGGTGTTGCGCAGCAATTCCACATACGGGATGTCATGCTCGCGCAAAGCCTTGATCATGCTTTCACCGTGGCGGTTGGTGGGCACCAGCACTGCCAGTGACTGGTTCTGGTAATCCTCATTCGCCATCCATTGCTGGATCGCCTCCAGCGTGAACTGGATCTCACCTTCTGATTTGACGCGCTTGGTGGGGTTGACAATGCGGATACGGCTTTCATCATCCGGCGGGTTGGGCTGGGGATCGCCGGGCGGGGTGGGTTCGATGTAGGTTTCAAACAGGGCATCGCGCAAGACCGGAATGGGATGCTCATGCACGGTCCATTCCACCAGGCGGTTGGCAAGGCGAATGATGGATGCAGTCGAGCGCCCCGAATTGGGCAGGTCGGCACGCTGTACACCGGGCTGCTGGATGAAATCGCGCAGCAGGCGCGGATCAGCGGTGGTGAAGGTCTCATAGATCGCCTGGTTGGGGTCGCCCACCCGCACCCAATTGCCGCCCTCGCCGCTGATCAACGCCAGGATCTGCTGCTGCAGGTGGCTGGAATCCTGGGCTTCATCTTCCAGCACAAACGGCCAGCGCGCGCGCAGGCGCGCCAGGTAAGCGGGATCGGTTTGCAGGGCAGCAAGCGCGTAACGGATCAGGTCGTCAAAGTCCACCCCCTCCCGCAGGGCCAGCTTGCGGGCATAATCACTGTAGACGGCCATGCCGAGGGTCACCAGGGGATGGCTGAAACGCATCTCCCCCACCAGCCCGCGCACATCATCGGCCTCCAGCTGGAGGTCCTTGGCGGTGCGAATGAAGTTGCGGCAGCTCTCGACAGCAAGGTCATTCCAGTCTTTGGCACGATCTGTTGTCATGCGTACAGTGGAACTGAAATAGGTTTCCTGCAGTGATGGTTTCATCAGCAGGAAATCCCGCACCGAGGCTTGCAGCATTAATTCCGATTCGCGGTCATCGATGATGTTGAACTGCGTCGGCAGGCCGACCAAATCCGGCCGTTCACGCACAATATCATGCGCCAGGCCGTGCAGGGTGCGCACGCGGAAGCCCATGCGCGGCATCAGGCCAAAGCCCTCGATAAAACGGCTGATGCGGCTTTCAAAATTGCCCACCGCCGAATTGGTGAGCGTCACCACCAGTACCTCCTGCCCGCGGCTGAGGTCCACCTTTTGTTCGCGGATCAGGCGCGCGGCAAGGTACGAAAGCGTCTGGGTTTTACCGCTGCCGGGTACGGCAGCCACGCCCATGCGCCCGGCGTCAAAATCAACCACGGCTTTTTGCCTGGGGCGCGGGTTAAACACGGCCGGCCCCCGTTTCGGGCGGCAGGCGCAGCAGCAGGTTCTGCAGGGCCTGCAGCAGCAGTCCGCTGTTCTCGTACCCGCTCTGGTCAATTTCGGCGGTGTAAATGAACACCTTCTCCGCGCAGCGCCGCAGCAGGCCGCGCGTGAGGCGCGCCAGCTGGGCGGTGTTAAACGCCACCTCCTCCACGTCGGTCCATTTACGGCCGGGTTCCCAGCGGCGGCTGAGTACCACCGGGTGGGTAAGGGGTTGGTCGAGGCGCTGCCACCAGCCGCTGCTGCCGGCATCCAGCCAGAACTGGCAACGGGCGGGTCGGTTGCTCATTAAAAAGGTATGGGCCGGCGCCAGCAGGATCGTCCCGGCGGGCTGCGGTTCCCAGGTTTGCAGGTATTGGGCAGCGATCACACCCTGTTCGAGCATGCGCACGTACTCCGCCCCCACCCGGTCGGCCAGTGATGGTCCCAGCGGTTCCGGTTCCAGCAGGAAGGCCATCCCGCGCCGGAACTTCTGCACCGATTCGATCAGGCGTGCGGTAACGGCGGCGGCTTCCAGATCGCGGTGGAAAGCAAAACCCGGCTGGGAAAGCACCTCGCCAAACAGGCGCGAGAGGAACACATCCAGGTCAGGATGGTCGTGGCTCTGCTGTTCAAACAACAGCCAGCCGCGCAGGTCTTCGTAGCGTTGGCCGGCCTGGTAGCTGATGCGCTCCTGCATGTCCGGCTGGATCTCGCTGAACGACGCCAGGCGTTCGGCGCCTTCGCGCTGGGGACGGTAGATGATGCGCCGCAGGAGCGAGGCACGCACCAGGTCGAAACCGTCAATCGCCAGCACCAACGCCTGGGTCACATCGGCTTCCGCCGGGGCATCGCCCCAGGCGGGGTTGGCCAGGCGCGCCAGCGCCAACAGGCAGCGCGTCACCGGTTCATCGCCCAGGCTGCGTGAGGGGCGGGTGGTATAGCTTTCCAGCCCGTGCGCGCGCAGTTCGCGCTCCAATGAGAAGCGCAGCGAATCCGAAAGGAACGGCGCCAGCATCACGATCTCCTCCGGCGGCACGCCTTTTTCCACCAGCTGGCGCGCCCGCAGGCAGGCATGCTGGATCATCTCTGGATGGAAGCGCGCGCTGGTTTCCAGCTCAAAGCCATCACGCAGGCCGTCGGGCAGTGCACCGCGCCCGGGCTGGCGGATACAGACCTGCAGAGCGTCATCCAGTTCAGCGACCACCGGCGGGGTCACCAGTGATTGCGGGAAAGCAATCTCCGCATCCGCTTCCGCCGCCAGGCGTAAGGCGGATTCCGGGTCAGCACCGAGGAACAGGCGGTAGCCGGCATCGTCATCGAGAATGCACAGCGCACCGTCAAAATCCGGCAGCCATTCCAGCACGCGGTCATGCACGGCGGGCACATCCTCTTCGATATTGTCATAGATCAAATAGCGGTACTGGCTGCGCAGCCATTCCCGCACCGCCGGCAGATGCCAGGCATGGTTCGTGAACAGCTCCAATTGGAGCGAAAAATCCAGCAGGTTCTCGGCGTAGCAATAAGCGCGGAAAGCGTTGGCGCCCTCCTGGGCGTGCTGGTACACCAGCGGCTGGTCGGCCTGTTTGCCCACCCACGCCGCGCTAAGGCATTCTGCCACCGTGCGGTGGTCAATGCCGATGGCGGCGGCCTTGTTGAGATTGTCGATCACCTGGCTCAGCAGGCGGTTGGGATCCATGTTGACAGCGATAAAGTAGTCCTCATCGATCAGCGGTTCCATGATGCCGGAAAGGACGTACTGGGCGGTCTCGAGGGTGAGGAAAGAAGGCGGGCGGTCAGGATGCTGAAAGCCGGCCTCCTCCGCGATCAGCGGCCAGAACAACGCGATCAGCCGCTGCCCGAGGCCGCCGAAAGTGAGGATGTCACTTACCCCGCCAGGCGGCAGGGCGGGGTCACGCAGGGCTTCATAATACGGCAGTGCCAGTGAGCGCTGCGGCACCAGGATCAGGATTTCCTCGGCCGGAATGCCTGCCTGGATCCATTGCAAGGCGCGCGCCGTCCCGGCCGTGGTCTTGCCGCTGCCGGCCGGACCGCTGAGAAAGAGGCGTCGTTGTAATGGCTGTGCCAGAAGTTCCGCCTGCGCGGAGGTGAGTTGTTCGATCATGCGGCTGCCCTGGTGTTGTTTTTCAATGCCATCCCTGAACCATTTGGTAGTACAATCGTTGGTGATGGGTGATTTCCCACACCCGCTCACTGATTGTTTGTTCATTATATCAACAGAATCGCCCCGTTTCAGCGAATTTGCTGCATTTAACGAGGCCAATTAAAAATAACCACGGTTAGGAGCATCCATGGCAATACAACATCGCGAAGGATTTTTCGAAGGTACCGGCGGCCTGCGCCTGTACGAACAATACTGGCTGCCGGAAACCCCGGCAGAGGCCAAAGGGGTGGTGGTGATCGTGCATGGCCTGGCAGAACACAGCGGGCGTTACGCCCATGTGGGGCAGTTCTTGGCACAACACGGCTATATCGCCCC
The DNA here is from genome assembly GCA_013314735.1 of Anaerolineae bacterium. GTDB lineage: Bacteria > Chloroflexota > Anaerolineae > Anaerolineales > Anaerolineaceae > SpSt-1165. The sequence continues at coordinate 642,381 of JABUFD010000002.1, read as the reverse complement.
GGCACTCGACCACCGCGGGCACGGTCAATCCGGCGGCGGGCACACCACCTACGTGGACCGCTACACCGATTGGCTGGCAGACCTTGACCTGTTCCTGGCGCGGGTACGTGCGGAATTCAGCGGCAAGCCACTGTTCCTGCTGGGGCACAGCCTGGGCGGTCTGATCAGCACCGCGTATGTGCTGACGTACAAACCCGAGCTGCGCGGGGTATTGCTGAGCGGCGCCGCCCTCAAGATCGGCGCGGATGTGTCGCCACTGATGGTGAAACTGGCCGGATTCCTCGGCACGGTGGTGCCCAACATGCCAACGATCAAGCTTTCCAACAGTTCGGTCTCGCGCGACCCGGCGGTGATGCAGCGTTATGACGATGACCCCCTCAATTACCGCGGCGGCATCCCGGCCCGTACCGGGGCGGAACTGAACCGCGCGGTGCAGTTCGTGCAGGCCCATTTTACCGAATTCAACCTGCCGGTGCGCATCATGTACGGCACCGAAGATATCCTGGCGGATCCCAAAGGCAGCCAGATGCTGTACGAGCAGGCCGCCTCCACCGATAAAACCCTGCGTCCCTACCAGGGTCTCTATCACGAGATCATGAACGAACCCGAAAAAGAAATGGTGCTGGGCGAGATCGCCGAATGGGTCGACACGCGGGTGTAACGTTTGGAAAGCGCTGATGATGGATTAACCGATTTCCTGGCATACTGGTTTGGTGGGTTTGCCGCAGGGTTGGTAACCCTCGATGTGCCCGCGCGCAGCCGCGTGCTGGACGCCTGCGGCCGCGCCTGCGCTCATTCGTACACAGTGGCATTGTTCCGCCAGGCGCACGCCGAAAGCAACAGCCTCGATGATTTCCTGGATCGGCTCAATCAGCATATCCCGGACGCCCATTATGAACGCAGCGGGGAGCACACGCTGCACGTCACCTACCGGCGCTGCGGTTGTGACCTGGTGCGCCGGGGATGGGTCACCTCACCGCTGCTGTGCCAATGCTCCACCGCCAACCTGCAGGAAAACCTGGCGCAGGCCCTCGGCTGCCCGGTTACGGCGGCAGCAGAAACCACCCTCCTGCGCGGCGGTGAACTCTGCCGCTTCACCGTCACAATCGGCCTGGACAAAGCGTCAGCCAGTTGATTGCGCTTAAGACTTCGGAAGTTTGGAAACTTCCGAAGTCTGTCATTGTGCCCAGCAACAACAGGGCCGCACCGCATGGCTGCGCGGCACGGCCCCATTCCATCGCTAACCCATGATTCGGCGGGATCGCCTACACGGTTGAAAGGTCCCACTCCTCGTGGATTTTGGGCACATCATTCAGCAGACGGCGCGTATAGGGCTGCTGCGGATTGAGGATCACCTCATCGGCGGAACCGCTTTCCACAAACTTGCCCTTCTCCATGATGTAGACCGTATCGGATACGTAATACGCCAGCCCGATATCGTGGGTGATGAAGATCAAGGTCATCCCGATCTCATCGCGCAGCTGCATCAGGAAATCCAAAATGGTGGCGCGTGAGCAGGCATCGATCATCGAGGTCGGTTCATCGGCCAGCAGAATCTTGGGTTTGAGCAGGAAAATGCGCGCGATCATCAGGCGCTGCTGCTGCCCGCCCGAAAGCTCAAACGGGTACTTATTGGTCAGTTCCTCAAACTTGAGGTTGACAAAGCTGCACGCCTCGGTCATCATTTCGACCTTTTTGGCATGGGGCAGCTTGCCGCCGCCGCGCATGCGGATGCAGTCCAGCAGCACTTCATCGATCTTGTGAAAGATGTTGTATGATGAAAACGGATCCTGGAAAATCGCCTGGATCTGCTTCCAGTAGTTCTGCTTTTTCTTCTGGGAGCCAATATCGCGCTTTACGCCCTGGAAATACACCTCGCCTTCGGTCTCGCCGATCAGCCCCAGGAGCATTTTGGCGAGGGTGGTCTTGCCGCTGCCCGATTCCCCCACAATCGAGATGATCTCACCTTCATGAAAGGCAAAATCAACATGGTCAACCGCCACCGTCTTCTGGCGTCCCAGGCCAAACACCTTGGTCAGCCCTTTGCCGCTCAGGCATAATTTTCTTTCGTCATTCATTTTTATACATCTCCCTCAGCTCTTGTTCCGCAAAGATGCAGCGGTATTCCCGATCGTTGGCGGCTTCACGCATGTTGACCGAAACCGCGCGGCAGGTGGGAGTGACATACTTGCAGCGTTCCGCGAAGCGGCAGCCGGATGGCGGTTTTTTCAGGTTGGGCGGTACGCCGGGGATAGCCGCCAGCTTGTGGCCGCGCAGGCCGCTTTCCGGCACAATGATCGAACCCATCAGGCCGCGGGCATACGGATGCAGCGGGTCAAACACCGCCTGTTCCGCCGTGGCGTGTTCCACCATCTGCCCGGCATACATCACCATGATGTCATCAGTGACGTTGTAGAGCAACGGCAGTTCGTGGGTGATAAAGATCATCGATTTGATCATACCGCGGTCCATCAGGTCGCGCAGCATTTTGATCACCATCTTCTGCGAGGTCACATCCAGCGCTGAGGACGGCTCATCCGCGATCAGCACCTTGGGGCCCAGGATTACCGAAATAGCAATCACCGTGCGCTGCTTCATCCCGCCGGAAAGTTCCACGGAATACTTCTGCAGCACCTCCGCCGGCAGGCCGAGAATCTCGAAGCGCTGGCGCGCCATATCATAAATATCTTTCTTGGTGGCGGTAGGCTCATGGGCATGGATCACATCTTCGACAAAATTGATCACCTTCTGGGTGGGGTTGAGCGCGTTCATCGCCGCCTGGGGGATGTAAGCAATCTCCTTGCCCAGGATCGATTTGCGCACCTCGTCCGGGTCCATGCCGGAGATATTGCGTTCGTTGATGATGATATCACCGCTGGTGTAATACAGCGGGGGGAAATAATACCCCATCAGGCTCAATGCCAGGGTTGATTTTCCGCAGCCGGATTCACCGGCGATCCCCAGCGATTTGCCCTCTTCCACCTTGAGCGATACATGATCCACCGCGTAGATGTCTTCGTTGAAACGGGTGATATACTTGGTGGTCAGTTCCCTGACCTCTAACATTACTTTTCCCATCGTCAATTCCTATTCTCTGAGTGCCGGGTTGAAGACCTGGTCGAGCCCGGTGTTCATCAGGTTGAGCGAGAACGAGATCAGGGCAATTGCCACGATCACCGGGAAGAACGCCCACCACTTGTTGAGGATGTGGGCGGAGTAGATCATCGCCCAGCGCATCATCAGGCCCAGGGTGGGCACATCAGTGGTCTTGGGTCCCAGCCCAAGGATCGACAGGCCAGCCTCCGCCAGGATGCCGGAGGAAATTTGCAGGATGAAGGCCATCACCACGTACGAGAGGATGTACGGCAGGATGTCAGCAAAGATGATGTGAAAGATGGAATGGCCGGACAGCTTGGAGAGGTTGACATGGTCGCGGTTGCGCAGGGAAATCACCTGGGCGCGCACCGCACGGGTGGTCCACACCCACGAGGTCACGCCGATCACGACCGCCACCGTAACCGCGCCGCGGTTCTCCTGCCCGATGCTGTACGAGATCAGGATCAGCAGCACAATCCCGGGGATGGCGGTGAACAGGTTGGTGAAGAACATGATCACATCATCCACCAGGCCGCCGATATAGCCGGCCATCAGCCCCAGGGTGAGGCCGATCAGGGTGGCAACCGTTCCTGCTACCAAACCGATTTGCAAGGAAGTGCCAATGGCAGACACCAGCTGGGTGAGCATATCACGCCCGAAGTTATCGGTGCCCAGCGGGAGCACGCGCACATTGGCCACCTCATTGACATTGACAAAATCGGTGAGTTCAATGCTCTGTGAGGCTTCAAAGGCGCCGGTTTCGGTGTTGGGCACGGCAATCACACGCGGCTCCATCACCAGCAGCCCTTCCAGCGAGGCATCGAGGCGCGCAAAATATTTCTGGCGCGCCGAGGTCATCCCCTGGAAGCGCAGAGCGGGGTCATAGTAGGCATCCCACAGGGTCATCAGCTTGGCGGTATCATCGATATCGATCTCCGCGCGGGGAATGCCGAAGTCAATCAACCACTCACGCATCGCCTCGCGTTCCACATCGCCCAGTTTGGCGCCGATACGGTTGCCTTCGGCTTCAGGCAGCATCATCGTATACTGCGGGGCATTGGTGGTGTCGTAGACACTGACATAAATGCCAGGCGGGAAGAAAGTCCCCTGGCCAATGATCGCCAGTGGGTGGTCCGTTACAAACAGCGGGTAGAAGACCACCAGCGCCAGGATCGCCATGAAAATGACAAACCCGGTGACAAACTTGGGGGATCGAAAAGCTTCATGAAGAATATGTTTCATCGCGGCACCTCCTATTGTTCCGTCTGCGCGGCTTTGATGCGCGGGTCAATGAAACCGTACAGGATCTCAATCGCGAAGGTGGCAAACAGCACCATCAACGTGATGATCAGTGTGGTGGCAGAGATCAACGGGTAATCCTGCCCCATCACGGCCGAGAAAATGGTGGAACCCAGTCCGGGGTAGCTGAAAATGGTTTCCGCCACGAGCGCACCGCCCACCATGGTACCAATGGAAAGCGCCAGGCCGGTGATCTGCGGCAGCATCGCGTTGCGGAACACGTACCCGATGATCTTGCGGTCTTTGATGCCCAAAAAACGGGCATACTTGACGTAGTCAGCATTCAATTCATAGATCGCCATCGAGCGCATCCCAATCGCCTGTCCGCCAATCGAGATCAACACGATCGACCAGAACGGCAGCTGGTAATGCACAAAAACCGACCAGATGAACCTGAAGCTGAAATTGGGGATCAAGTCGAACCCGTAACCGCCGGAAGTCGGCAGCAAGCTGAGTTGCACCCCGAAAATCACCAGCAGGATGATCGCCGAACCAAATGCCGGCAAATTACTCACAAAAATACTGACGGGCATCAGCACCTTGTCCCAGCCTTTTTTCAGATAAGCTGCCAGCGCGCCGAGAAGATTGCCCAGCAGCCAACCCACGATAATCGCCGGGAATTGCAGCGACACAGTCCACCATACCGAACTGCGAATGATATCGGAAACAGGCCGGGGATACTGGCTGAAGGAAGTACCCAGGTCCCCTTTTAACATATTGCCCATGTAGAGAATGAACTGCTCATGCATGGGCTTGGTGGTGCCAAACAGGTTGGCATATTCTTCATAGACTTTTTGCACACCGGTCTGGCTGGTCATCCCCTGGGTCACCCGCTGGGTGATCACCGCCACCGGATCGCCGGGCATCAACCGCGGCAAAATAAAATTTAACATGAAGGCAGCCACCAGCGTGACCCCGAACCAGATCAGCTTGGCTCCAAAATATTTACGGTACCCTTTCAACAGAACACCTCCTGTCAGATATTAACAAACAGCCATGCCCCGGGGTTCACGGGACATGGCTGTGTTGATTGGATCAGGACTTAGTCACCTACGAGGGTGAGGTAGTACAGCCCGGCCACGCCGTAGCCATCCGCCAGGTTCATCGGCGGGATGTTGCGGCCATCAGTGGCAGCGGGGAAGTCCGTCCAGACGGATTCGTTGACCGTGTAGAACTGGTCAGGACGATACATCAGGGTGAAGGAGGGCACGTCGGTCAGGTAAATTTCGGTGGCTTCAGTGTAGAGTTCCACCAGTTTAGCCTGGTCAGTAGTCTGGGGGATTTCGGCGATGATCTCGTCGATGCGCGGATTGACGTATCCACCCCAGTTGCCGTTCCAGTTGCCGGTGGTGCCGGCGAAGTCAGAAGACATCAGCTGGCGGACGCGGCCCCACGGGTTGGTCGGGCCAGCACCGTTGGACCATACCATGAAGATGTCATATTCTTCCTGGTTGCCATCGGTGAAGACGGTCTGGTACACGGACCATTCGGGGAAGTAGGTGGTGATTTCAATGCCGATCTTTTCGCCGGCGGCAGCCACGATTTCGATCGCGGCCTGCCAGTCAGACCAACCATTCGGGCAGACTGCGTTGTAGGACAGCTTGGTGCCGTCGATATCGCGGTAGCCATCGCCATCGGTGTCAACAATGCCGGCATCATCCAGCAGTTTGTTGGCGCCTTCCACATCGTTGCCGGCCCATTGCAGGTCAGCCACAGCGGCATGGTCATAGAGGGCCTGTTCACCATCGGTCGGGTTCATCACCGAGCGCGGAACCTGGTTGAAGGTCGGGGACTGATTGGTCATGGCATTGGCGATGATGGTGTCATAATCGACGGCCATGGCAATCGCCTTGCGGACAGCCACGTTGTCGAGGCCGAAGCTCTTCAGGTTGAAGTAGGCGGTCGGCAGGCTGGCGGTGAGGCCGTAGGGGGCGTCATCGAGGTAGGTCGAAATCGGGAGATTGTCAACCAGCCACAGGTCCTGCACGTTGGAGTTGAACTGCTGGGAAATGTCCACTTCACCGGCCTTCAGCGCCAGGAAACCGGCGTTGTTATCGGCGTAGATGGTGTGGGCCAGGTATTTCGGCGCAGGGAGCATGCCCCACATGGATTTGTCCTTGCCCCAGTACTTGTCATTGCGGATCAGGACGACCTTGGTGTCATCATCGTAGAAGGGCATGTAGGGGCCGGAACCGATGGCATCATCACCGGGATCGGCTTTGAAGGCTTCGGCATCACCGGCGACACGTTCTTCGAGGGTCTCGGTCCAGGCCTTCTGGATCACATAGTTGTCACTGACGTAGGCGGAAACCACCAGCGGATTGACAGCCTGGCCGGCATCGTTGAGCTTGGCTTTGACGGTCACAGTTTTCTCATCCACCGCCACCACGTCTTCAACATAATCGGCAACGCCAACACCGGTGGAGGTTTCATACTTGATGTGGGTGTCGAAGGTGTAAGCCACATCTTCAGCGGTCACCTTGGTACCATCGCTCCACTTGGCGGCATCCTTGAGGGTGAAAGTCAGTTCCGTCATGGCATCATTCCAGGTGTAGTCACCATCGGCCAGGAGGGGGTACTGCTTGCCGTCGATCATGTTGTACATGTAGGGGGTTTCGAACATCACAATGCGCGCATTGGCACCCTGCGCTACGGCGAGGGCATTGTTGTTGTTGGAAGAATACGGGTTCCAGCCAACAACCGAACCCCACTGCAGGCCTGCGTAATACAGGGTTTCTTCGCGCGGCAGCGCGGCTGCTACCTCGGCGGGATCGACTTCTGCGGGTTTGCAGGCAGCCAGGGCGCCGGCAAACATCACCACAGCAATCAAAACGCTGAGGACTCTAAAAATACTCTTTTTCATATTCTCTTTTCCTCTCTAGAATACATGAGTTGGTTAAAAATTAGATTATCACAGCTGCCGGCCCTCGGCATCTGTGGTGCTCCCGTGGAGTTTGCGCGGCCGGAGCAAACCAGGCCGGGCACAGTTGGTGAAACAGGCAAAAGGGTAAAAGTTTTTTTCATTCTCTCAGTAAAACAGTGTGTCACGAATTTCCAAAGATACACATTGGTTGGTGTTGCGGTATACTGCTGCCAGTGATGGCTGTCTGGCCATCCCGCGGCGCCGCGGCATGAGAGGCGCACCGCGCCATTCTGCAGGCGCTGACTCCGGGTACTTGCTGATCGTGAACAGATGAGGTGATAGTCCCATTATACCATTATGTCAAGCTTCCGTCTGTTCTGCGCATGTTTCCCAGATTGGTGGTCGGTGTTTCAAATTGGGAGCGCTCCCATATTTGTATTATACAATATTTGACCGTTGTGTCAATAGATACCCGCAGGAAAGCACGCTTGTTAACATATTCTTATCTCCCATTTGCACCCGCGCCCGTTGGTGTGAAACTGTAACCACCTGTGGTATAGTTGGCATGCGAAAGGAAGCCCCATCCCATGAAAATATTCTTCATCCGCCATGCCGAATCTGTCAACAACTGCCTGTGGCACCAATACCGTGATGACACCGACCGCCTGCCCGATCCGCCAATCAGCGACCTCGGGCGGCAGCAGGCCGCCGCGCTGGCCGCCTTCCTGGCGGAACACCGTGCAGAATTCGGCTTCAGTCGCATCTACATCAGCCCCTTCCTGCGCACCCTGCAGACCGCGGCGGCGTTCGAAGCGCTGTATGATTGCCCCAAAATGGTGTGGAAACCGCTGCACGAAGAGGGCGGCTGCGTGGGGAATGACCCCGACACCGGAGAACACGTCGGCGCGCCGGGCATGAACCGCGCCGAGATCAGCGCCGCCTTCCCCCAGTTCACGATTGGACCGGAGATCGGCGACCAGGGCTGGTGGAACCGCCCCGAGGTGGAACCGCGCGCCGAACGCACCGGACGCGCCGACCAGGTGATCCGCCACCTGCTGGCCCAGTTCGGCGGCACCACCGAACGTATCGCCCTGGTGAGCCACGGCGGGTTCTTCGGGCGCTTTGTGGATGTGCTGGTCAACAACATTCACCCGGTCAATTACTGGTTCGAAAGCGAAAACGCCGCCATCTCGTGCTTCAGTTACGGCCCCGAACGCGGCGACGGGTTCGACCTCGAGCGCTGGCGCATCGAATACCTCAACCGCTGTGAATGGCTCGGTGCCGCCCTGCGGCGCGAGTGGTAGTGCGGTTGGCGTAACAAAGCCGCGCCTGCCGCGCGGGAATGGTTGAAGCGGGGATATTTGGGCACACTTTTCCCCCAGCGCACGCCCTTTGTTAGAAAAATTGAGGGGCTGCGGATGAAGGGCTTAACCGAGGTTGACGAGCCACGCCATGCCGTACGCCATCGCGGTGGCCAGCAGGGCAAGCCCTGCCAGGAATACCGTAATGGTCAGCGCCTGTTTCCACAGGCTGGGCGGCTGGGTGTCAAACGGCCTGCCGGGCATTTCTTCCGTCACCTCGATCGATTCGTGGTGCGGACGATGATGGTTCGGGCTATGGTTCATGTCCTCTCCAGGTTGAAATGTTGGCTTAATTCCATTATACGGGATTTCCCCCCGAAACCGAAGCAGGATTTTTTAATGTCGGGAAAACGGAGGGGAATGTATTTTGCAGAAATAGGGTGTTGTTGTAAAACAGTACTTTCCAAAAACGACAGTGATTGGTTAATCAGCACCCATAATCCCCTGGTTTGCACCGCAACCATCGAAACAAAATGATGATTTAAGCCCATCCTTTCACATAAATATTTATTTCCACCTTCAGGACCTGGTTTTTCCGAAAAATATCAGCAAGATTCCCCTCACCAATATATTGACAGTATTACGTAATAGCGCTATACTACTGTCATGAACGATAACGAAGAAATGACGATCAGTGAACTGGCGGATGCCGCGGGGGTGACGGTACGGACGATCCGCTACTATGTCAATGAGGGCCTCCTGCCCCCCGCCGAAACTTCCGGGCGCTACGCGCTGTATGATGCCAGTTACCTGGACCGGCTGGAACTCATCCGGCGCTGGAAGGACGCCTACCTGCCGCTGAAGGAAATCCGCGAACGCATGGCGCAGCTGACGGATGCCCAGGTGCGGGAAATGCTCCAGCAGTTGGATGCCGTCGAAGCCGCCCCCCCGGCGCTGGACATGGTCGAAAACCATTCGCTGCCCATCGCAGCATCGCCAAAATCCTTGCGCGAAACCAGCGCGCTGGATTACATCCACACCCTGCGCGGGGGGAAGCCGGCGGAAACCCCGCCCGACCAGGAAGCGCTCGATTACATCCATGACATCCGCAAGCGCCAGTCGGTCACCCCGCCGCCGCGCAAGCGCAGTTGGGGCAACCCGCCTGGCGAACCATGGCGCCGCATCCAGGTCTTCCCCGGCTTCGAGATCCACATCGCCGAAGCCATTTACCAGCAATTTGAACAGGAATTCCAGCGCCTGCTGGACTGGATCAGCCAGAACTTCACCAAAATCCGGCACAGTTAACCGGTACCCCGAACGAGAACAGGAGAATGAAAACGAAATGAGCCAACCTTCTTTACAAATCGAGGCGACGCTGGAAAAAGCATTGATCGCCAAAGAGCATGCCACCCGGCGCGTGGTGGAGATCAAGCTGCAGGCCCCCGCCACCCAGCGCAAACAGGAACAACGCATGCCCCTCAACCTGGGGCTGGTGATCGACCGCTCTGGCTCGATGCAGGGCGAAAAAATCGAGTACGTGAAGCAGGCCGCACGCCACGTGATCGGCATGCTCAAAGCCGATGATCGCGCCGGCTTGTTCATCTATGATAACATCGCCGAAACGGTGATGCCGAACGTGGAACTGACCGAGGAGAACCGCGCCCACTTCCTGAGCGCGATTGATGAGGTTTTCCCGCGCGGGATGACCAATCTTTCGGACGGCTGGCTGATGGGCTGCGAAGCCGTTGCCCGGCACATGGCCGACAACCAGGTCAACCGCGTGCTGCTGCTGTCAGATGGGCTTGCCAACCAGGGCATCACCTCACTGGAGGAACTCGGGCAGCATGCCGCCGCCCTGCATGAACGCGGCATTGCCACCAGCACCTTCGGGGTTGGGGTGGACTTTTCCGAACAGCTGCTGGAACGCATGAGCAGCCAGGGCGGCGGGAATTTCTACTTCATCGAGCACCCGCGCCACATCCCGGAAATTTTCCTGGCCGAATTGCAGGAACTGGTGCAGGTGACGGCCAAAGGCGCTGAACTGCGCTGCCTCCTGCCGGCTGGTGCCACCGTTGAGGTGCTGGGCGGCTGGCGACACCAGATTCAGGAGGGCCAGCTGCGTGTGTTCCTCGGCGACCTGGTGGCATTGCAGGAACGCGCCGTGTACCTGATCCTCAACCTGCCGCCGCAATCGGAGCCGGGCAAGGCCAGCGTCACCTTCAGCCTGCATGCCCGGGGGGAAGACGGCAGCGAGTTTTCTGCCGATACGACAGCCGTGTTCGAGTATGCCGGGCTGGCGGCGTGCGAAAACGCGCCCTACCATGCCGAGATGATGGCACGCTACGGCAAGGTGCACCTTTCTGACACCACCCGCGAAGCGCTCCTGCTGGAACGGATGGGCAAGCGCGACCAGGCCCAGGCGGTGATGGCCAGCGCCATGGAAGGCACCGCGCATTACCTGCGCGCCGAAGACCGCCAGCTGTTCACCAACCGCAGCGAGCGCATGCGCGATGGCCTGAGTGAGGAAGAACGCAAACGCATGCACTACAACACTTACCGCCGCAGCCGCGACCGCAACATCGACGACAGCGAGGAACAAAACGAAGTTTAGGCGAACCAGGCGTTCGTTCGTAAACAGGCAGGGCTGGCCAGCGCAATGGGAGAATTGCGCACCGGCTCGAAGGGGAGGAACATTCTGACGCAACGGCGGCAGAATGTTCTTGTTAACCACCCCGCCGCGGGATGCCGACATTCGCGAAAGTGCAGAAGACAGGGCAACCGCGGAAAACTGCGCCTGGTCCAACAATCCTTTTTCTGTAAATGAAAACCACCCCGGCAGCCCCGGGGGTTCGTTATAATCAAGCCATAGCATACCGCAACCGGATAAAGGAGAACCAGAACATGTTGAAAATTGCGATCATCGGCGCGGGCAGCCTGACCTTTTGCCAGCGCCTTGTGGCTGACCTGATGGCTGTGCCTGAACTGCGGGAAACCGAGTTCCGCTTCATGGACATCAACCCAAACAGCCTAGCCATGGCGGGCAACATCGCCCGCAAATTCCTCGCCGATAACCACCTGCCTGCCACGGTGATCGACACCACCAGCCAGCGCGAAGCCATCACCGGCGCTGACTACGTGCTCTCGCTGGTACGCGTGGGCGGGTTGGAAGCCTTCGCCAAAGATATCGAGATTCCGCTTAAATACGGTGTGGACCAGTGCGTGGGCGACACCCTCGCCCCCGGCGGGATTTTCTACGCCCTGCGCACCATCCCGGTGCTGCTCGAGATTGCCAAAGATATGCGCGAGGTTGCCAAACCCAATGCGATCCTGATCAACTACTCCAACCCGATGGCGATGAATACCTGGGCGCTGCGCCGCGCCGGCGGGGTGCAGGTGATCGGCCTGTGCCACGGCGTTTTGGGCGGACACTGGCAGATTGCCCAGGCACTGGGCCTGCCGCAGGATGAGGTCGATTACAACTGCGTCGGCATCAACCACCAGACCTGGTTCACCCAGGTCAGTTACCAGGGGATGGACATGCTGCCGTTCCTGGCAGAAGCCTTCGAGCAGCATCCCGATTTCTCCCGCCAGGAAAAGGTGCGTATCGACATCCTCAAGCGCTTCGGCTACTATTCCACCGAATCCAACGGGCACCTGAGCGAATACGTGCCGTGGTACCGCAAGCGCCCGGATGAGATTGATTCGTGGATCAGCTACGATGCCTGGATCCACGGCGAAACTGGCGGATACCTGCGCGTTTGCCGCGAAACCCGCCACGAATACGAGGAAAATTACCCCAAACTGATGAGCGGTGAACTGCCCCTGATCCAGCTGGGTGAGCGTTCCCATGAGCATGCCTCCTACATCATCGAAGCCCTCGAAACCGGGCGTGCCTACCGTGGGCACTTCAACCTGGGCAACACCAGCCTGATCGATAACCTCCCCGATGGCTGCACGGTGGAGCTGCCGTGCTACGTCGACCGCACCGGCGTGCATCCCGCCTGGATGGGCGCCCTGCCGCAGCAATGCGCCGCCACTTGCAAGGTGACAGTCAACGTACAGGAAATGGTGGTCGAGGCCGCCCTCACCGGCAACCGCGACCTCGTCAAGCTGGCCGTGCTGCATGACCCGCTGACCGGTGCCGTACTCAACCCGCCGGAAGTGTGGGCGATGTGCGACGAGATGTTTGACGCCCTGGCGGAATGGTTGCCGCAGTTCAACGGCGAAGGACGCACCTGGGCCGACATGCCCCTGCCCGACGGCGGACGCATCACCCGCATCACCGGCGCCGGCGATTGGAAACCACCCAGCCTGCGCTAAGATTACCCCGACCCTGAGACCATCAAACCAGAAGCCAACCCGAATCTGCGGTTGGCTTTTTCATTATCAACAGGAAACGATCAATTCAATCCGCGATCAAATCCCCAGATTATCAGGTGAGGAATTCAACAAAATTTTCCTGGCTGATGGTCTTTAACACCGAGTTTGGGTACGCTTGTTCAAATTCCATCCGCGTAGCAGGTTTCATTTCACCCTGCTTCCACTTGAATTCGAATCCGTGAAGATTTCCACCATATTCTTCAATAGAATCAATTTCTTTCTGGTCATAGGTGCGCCAAAAATATCGGTTTACTTGCCTGTTGTAGACCTGGTTGCGCTTCAAGCGTTCCGTCATCAGGAAATTTTCCCATAACTGTCCCACATCGTTCCGAAGTTCAAGAGGATTAAAATTCGCGATCAAGCTGTTGCGGACACCATTATCATAAAAATAATAACGCGCATTTTTACTGATCTCTTTTCGCAGGTTGCGGGAAAACCCACGTACACGGTAAATCACAAATACTTGTTCCAACAAATCCAGGTAACGTTCCACGGTAGCCCGATTAATGGCCAGATTGGATGCCAACTCACTGAGCGATACCTCCTGTCCGATCTGGAATGCCAGCAGGCGCAGCAGATCGACAATCTTCTCAGCCCTACGCACCCCTTCCAATTCAAGGATATCGCGATACAAGTAAGAACCCACCAACTCACCCAATAAACGTTCACGCAGTACCGGGTCCTCTGTGGTCACAATGGCAGGATAACCACCATATACCAGCCAACGGTTTAACTGCATACGTGCTTCAAACGAGCCAAATGCCTCTTGCAATTCAGAATACATCACAGGATGCAGGTACATGGTCAGTTTTCGCCCCGTCAGTGGCTCACTGATTTTGTTGGCAAGGTCAAACGAAGCAGACCCGGTAGCGATGATGGCGGCATGCGGAAAAGAGTCCACAAGGATTTTCAGGTTCAACCCGATATCTGGCACCCGCTGGGCTTCATCAATCGCCAGTAATTGCGCATCAGCCAACAATTCACCCAGCAATTGTTTATTCTGGCTGGAGAGTGCTTCACGGTAGATTAATTCATCAGCATTGATAAACTTGCTGCGCACCTCTACTGACCGAAGCAGATCTCGCAACAAGGTTGTCTTTCCAACCTGACGAGGTCCATATAAAACCAGTACTTTACCGGGAATGATATTGGCTTTGATTTGAGTGGATAATACCCTTGGTATCTTCATAAAAATAGTATAGCATACTATCGCAATTCATACAAATACCGATGGTTTAATCGCATTTTTCTAGGCAGACACATGCGATGCAGATTTGGCGTGTTTGAACAATCTTGCGAACCGGCACACCGATATGGGATAATTACCATCATTCATCCAGGAGGTACACATGCCGGCTTTACAAATGACATATGATGAAGTGATGGCCCAGCTGGAAGCGTGGGGTTCGGAGAAAATGCGCGCGATCTACGCCCGGATGGGCGCGGGAGACAGCCAGTTCGGGGTAATGATGGGGCCGCTGCGTGGGTTGGCAAAAAAACTCAAGACCAACCATGCCCTCGGCTTGCAGCTGTGGGAAAGCGGCAATGACGATGCTCGTATCCTCGCCGTGATGATCCTCGATCCCGCCCATCTTTCCATCGATGAGCTGGAAGCGATGCTGCCGGTGCTCTACTATCCGCGCCTGGTGGATGAGTTCAGTTTCCAGCTGGCTGCCAAAAGCCCCCACGCGCCGGCGCTGCGCGCACGCTGGATGGACGTACCCGATGCACTCACCGGCCGCGCGGGATGGAACCTGGTGTGCGCCGCGGCCATGGCGCAATCCCTCACGCCCGCAGAACTGGATTCCCTGCTGCTGGTGATTGAAAACAACCTGGCTGCCGCCCCCACCCCCAAACAGGAAAGCATGAACCGCGCGCTGGTGGAAATTGGCGTGCATACCCCCGCACTGACCCAGCGCTGCATCGCCATCGGCGAGCGCGTGGGCAAACTGGATGACAAACCGGTTCCCAAAGGCTGCTATTCCACCTACGCCCCGGAGTGGATCGCGGTGGTGCTGGCGCGCAAAAAGTGACCTGCGGTGATTTCCGCCCCTGTTTCATTTTCAATTGCGGCATCCGTCCCACCCCCCACTGCGTGAGAGCAGGTACAATGGAGGGAACAGAGACCGGTCATTTCCGTTCGCCGGCTGAAGGAGGTTCGCTTGCCCACCCAACCCAATATCATCCTGTGTACCTGCGACCAATTGCGCGCGTTTGAAACCGGCTGTTACGGCAATCCGCTGGTGCGTACCCCGCACATTGACCGCCTGGCCGCGGAAGGTGTGCGCTTCGAGCATGCCGTTACCACCTTCCCGGTGTGCATGGCGGCGCGCTCGGTGATGCTCTCCGGCATGTACAACCGCCAGTGCACCGGCGGGGTGGGCAACGTCGCCACCGGTCACGAAGACGGCCGCATCGACTTTCCCCAGTACCCCTACGCGGGTCGTCCGCACCTGCGCGAACAGACCCTGCCGGAAGCCCTCCAGCAGCATGGCTACCACACCGCGGTGATCGGCAAGTGGCACATCCATTCCTGGCCGCAGGAGATCGGCTTTGACCACTACTGCATCCCGCGCATGAACCACTGCCATACGGGGCAAAGCTACATCGAAAACGGCGGGCCTGAATTTGTGCCGCCCGGCTGGAGTGTTGATTTTGAGGCAGACCGCGTGGCGCAATACCTGCAGGAACGCGCCGCTGCTGGCCAACCGTTCTTCCTGTACTACAACATCTCCCCCCCGCATTGTCCCCTCAGTGATGCCCCGGAACAGTACCTGAAGATGTACGATCCGCGGGAAATTCCGCTGCGCCCGAACGTGGATATGGACAAACCAATCCCGAACCAGGACCACTGGTTCAAGGTCTATCGCTGGGATTTCCGCTATTACAATTACCACCTGCCCCACACCGAAGACCTGCCCGCAAGCTATGATCTACGCCAGGTGATCGCCGAGTATTATGGGCTGACCACCTGGGTCGATGACACATTGGGCCGCATGCTGGCAGCGCTGGAAGCGCACGGCATGGCTGAAAACACAATCCTCCTGTTCACCTCAGACCACGGTGATTACCTGGGCAGCCATGGGCGGGTACAAAAAGGTGACCTGCATGAGGAATCGGTGCGCATCCCGTTCCTGGTGCGCTGGCCGGCCGGCCTTGCGCCGCGAACCTGTGAAACCCAGGTGGCCAGTTCCGTCCAGGTCGCCCCAACCTTGCTGGCATTGGCAGGCATACCCATTCCAGGCCATATGGCCGGGAGCAGCCTGTCACCCGTACTGCGAGGTGAAGTGCCCGTACTGGCGGCTGAGCATGCCATCATTGAAACCGGTTCCGGCGTGGGCGTGCGCACCCCCACCCACCTGTATGGCCTGCCCTTTGAACACGGCCGCACCCTGGCAGCCCGACCGCATTACTTCTTTGATGTGCAGAGCGATCCCTACCAGTTGAACAACCTGGCAAACAGCGTTGGACAAAGCACCCTGGCCGCCGGGTTGGATTCGATCCTGCGAGAATGGGATGCCGATACCCCCTGGATGGCAGCCTGAACCTTACCCCCCGCCCAACGCGGCGCGGATCGCTTCGAGATAGCCCATGCCGTGGCGGGTATCCGGTTCCAGGTAGCTGCCTTCGGTCCATTCATTCCAGGCGTTGATCGTGAAAATGCGCTGGTTGCCAGGCATGGTTTCGAGATAGGCCGCGGTTTCCCGCAGGGCGGCTTCAAATGCCGCCGGGGTATTGCCGCTGAGGGCGGGCATGTACGGATAGCCGAGGTTGGCATGCGGCTCGGTCGGTTGGGTGCGCGCGCTGGCATCCCACCCCATGGTCACATTGGGGTAATACGGCAGGCCTGCCGCCGCGAACGCCGCCTGCGCCCGGGTACGGTAGGCGATGTACTGCCGCATGGCTTCTGTATAGGGGGTTTCGGGGAAATCGGAGAGGGCGGCATGGTGGATCCACACGTACGAGGTGACGCTGTCGAACCCCAGCGCCTTGACCGAATCCGCCACGGTGACCAGCTGGTCGGCCTGGGTGGGAACAAAATCAGCCCAATGGCTGCCGCCCCACACCACCGCATTCAGGTGCAGGTCAGCAAACCCGGCGCGCACGGTTTTCTCACGGAAGCGCCGCAGCAGTACGGCCGCGCGTTCCCCGCCGCCAAAGCTGCGCACCAGCATCCCCAGGTCATACACCGAAAAGTACGGCGCGCCATTCACCAACCAGTAGGAAGGATGGCGGAAATAGCGCTCGATGATGGTATCCGTCATCCCCTCAAACGTACATTCAGTGACCGCGCCGGGATAGAGCAATGCCGGATTGCCGCGCCAGCGAGCCGGGTGGATGTCGATCCAGTCGTGGTTGGCCCACATCAGCGCGAACCGCAGGCGCGAAGCATTGGCCGCCGGCAGGAATCCGCAATCCAAGCCACGGTTGAGATAGGGACCGCTGTCGTACCAGTACCAGTCAAACAGGAACGCCCCAATCCCGTGGTCAGCGGCGGCATCAATCTTTTGCGCCATCTGCGCCGGATCGGCCTCATCGGTGTAGCCCCAGGCCGGCACACGCGGCTGGGCATGCCCGGGCCAGCGCGGCGCGGCATGTTTCACCAGCTCCCATTCCGTCCAACCCGGCCCATGCAAGGCCTCGTTGCGCGGATCAACATGGTAATTGGGAAAGTAGTACACAGCGGCAAACGGTTTTTCGGTCATCTCTGGCTCCTTGGGTCTGCCCTGATTGTACCCCGCGCCGCCATGCGGTTGAAAGTGTTGCCAGGGAAGTGAAGATTTTTTTCACCGCCCAAAATGCCTGCCAGGTGCGCGATGAATCACACTCACGGTGTGGGAGATTCGTACTCAGCGATCAGCGCGTCCAATTGCTCGAGGATCAGCGGAATATCCTCCGCCCGGGTATAGGACTGGAACAACTGCCAGGCGGCATCCTCCAGCACATTGCCAGCCGTCATCCAGTTGGTATGCTGCGGCAGGCTTTCAGCAGGAAGCGGCCAGTCTTGCAGCGCCGCCCACTGGGGGTAGTCATCGAAATACACCTGCATCCACGGCAGTGCGCCGGCATGTACCGGCATGCTGTGGGTGCTGATGCTCAACAGCGCCAGCTGGCGGCTTTCCAGCAGCCAGGTGATGAACACCCACCCCGCCAGTTGTTCTTCCGCCGTGCCCTGCAGCAGCGCGATCCCGCTCGATTCCCACAACTGCGCGGGGCTGCCTTGCGGCCCCGGGTAGGGCAGGATCACGAACTGATCCGCATTGCCTGCCTGTTCCAGTGCACGCCGCACCAGGTCAACATCGCGCAGCGTACCGGAGAACAACACCGCGCGGCGCGTGGCAAAGTAATCGTACGGGGTCGGCTGGCGGGAGGTCCAGGCACAGCCCTGGTTGTTCAGCGACCACAGCGCATTGAAGGCGGCCTCGCTTTGGGGCGTATTAAAGCGGAACAGCCCGTCTTGCGGCGCCAGGTCCGTATACCCGTAGGCACGCAGCCAGCTGAGCATATTGTTTTCATCGAGGCTGATCACCCACCCGCCGGTGCCGTTGTTGGCGGGGTCGTCATCGTCCAGCAACGCCTGGTAGGCGGCGCAGGCAATGGCGCTAAAATCGGCGGCGGAAAAAGCGGCCGGGTCGGTGCCATCCACGGCAAACCCCAGTTCCTCCGCCCAGGTGCGGTTCAGATACAGCACCGGCGCGCTGCGCAGCAGCGGCAGCGCAATCCGTGCCCCCCCGGTGGTGACGCCCTGCGCCAATGCCAGCGCGTCAAACTGCGTCGGATCCACCTGTGCCGCGCCCCATTCAGGGTGCGCCAGGTAATCATCCAGCGGTTGGAGGGCATCAGCCCAGCTGTGCAACAGCAGGCTGGAACCCGCCACCACATTGGGCAGTTGGGCTTCGGCGGCATCCAGCGCCAGCTCCGTTTGCATGCGTTCCTGCAGGGCTGCCCCCGCGCCGAGTGAATACGCCTCCACCCGGATGCCGTAAGGATTGTCGCTGTTAAAAGTATTGACCATCTCACGCAGCTGCGCGGCGGCATCGTTGGTGAAAGGATGCCAGAAACGCACTGTGACCCCCATCAGGGAAGCCCCATCAATCGTCAGGTGCGGGGCGGTGGTGGCGGTGGGGATGGCAGTTGCCGTCGGGCGCGGCGTGGCCGTGGGGCGCAGCGTGGCGGCAGCCGTCGGCGCCGCGGTGGGTTCCCCTGCCGGGGCGGTGCAGGCAGTAAGAAACAATGCCAACGCAAGCAGCCATCCTACCAATCGGGCGGGGGAAAATGGCTTCAATCAAACTCCGTCGGCAGCGCCGGGCTGCGGTAATGCGCGAAACATGCCGCCAGGTGCCCACTGCTGGTGCGGTTCAGGTCCAGTTCCGGCAGGTCATCCTCACGGAAAAAGCCCACCCCGTCGGTTTCGTGACTCACAAGTGCCTCACCGCCGGTGAGGTCGCACAGGAAAAACAGCTTGTAAATGTGAAACCGCCCCGGCGGGTAATGCAGGTTGCGGTCCGCCACCAGGATCACTTTGCTGGCCTTGGCGCGGTAGCCGCTTTCCTCCCACACTTCGCGCTCGACAGCACCGCTGGGGGTATCTCCGACATCCACCCAGCCGCCGGGCAGGGTCCATTTGCCGGTAACATGTTCCTTTACCAGCAGCACGGCATCATCACGGAAGACTGCGCCGCGCACATCCACCTTGGGGGTGGCGTAGCCGTCATGGCTTTGTTCATCGAACAATTCCAGCATGTCCTCAAAGCGCACATTGGAAACCTCCGCCATCATGTCTGAAGCGATGCGCTGGATTTCAGAATAACGTTCCACCTCGAAGGCATTGGTACGGTTGTAGGTCAGGCCGCACTGCGCCACACCGGCCAGCGCCTGCGCCCAGGCGATGATCTTGTTTTCGTTCATGGTTTGCGGCGGTTTCCTTTCGGGGCGGGGTCATTTTTGGATGGGTACCTGCGCTGGAAGGGGCGTTTTTTCTGCTGTGTTTCCGAAGGTTTGCGTGGTACAAAGGTCCGGCTGTGCAGGTTTTCTTCCGAATCGAGCATCTGCCACACGTACACCTGGCGGTTGGCGGCGCCCATCACCAGGTAGTTGTCCTGGTTGGAAAAATCCAGCCCATACACGCCTTTCACCTCCACGTGCAGCGAGGTCAGCAGGGTCAGGTCGGGGTGGGTATACAGCAGGATGCGCTTCTCACAACCGACCGCCAGCAGGCTTTCATCGCGCGTGAGGGCAATCGGATGCACACCGCCGGCGGGCAGTTCCACCTGGTTGACCACTTCCCAGGTGTCGGTATTCCACTGTTTCAGGGTACGGTCGGCGCCGGCGGAAAGCAGGTACGGGCTGCGGGCGGGCAGGAACAGGCGTGCGGTGGCTTCGGCGTGAGCCGGAAAGCGCTGCAGCACGCTGCCGCTTTCGGTATCCCACACCACCATTTCTTCGCCCAGCCCGGCGCCCAACAGGCGTTTGCCGCCGGAAAGAAACATCAGCGCGGTCAGGTTGCGGCCAAAATCCTTGTATTCCGCCAATGGCGCGCCGCTTTCAGCATCCCAGATTTTGGCCTTACCATCGTAGGAGCCGGAGGCAAACACGCTTTCATCGGGGTGCAGCGCCAGGGTGGCCACCGTTTTGCTGTGCGCATCGATCTTCCAGATCTGCTCGCGGCTGCGGATGTTCCACTTGCGGATGGTCTTATCGCTGGAGCCGCTCACCAGGCAGCGGTCGTGGCTCATGGCAAAAAAACAGTTGACGCTGTTCTCATGCCCATTGAACGTTGCCAGCGCTTCCCAGCGCGGTACTGACCACAATTTCAATGTGTTGTCCATTCCGGCTGTCACCAAAATTGGGACAATCGGCATGAACTGCGCCTGGTTGACGTAGTTGGAATGGGCTTCAAACTGGTTGCGTAATTTAAATGTCGACGACATTGATCAAATCCTCATTTCATCGTGGGTATTCATGCAATATTCCGGTTCACAGCACCCACAGCGTGAACAGGATCAAGTATAACAGCAGGTAGAAGCTGGAGAAAGCATTGAAGCGCAGCAAGCGCCAGTTGGGCTTCGCACCGCTGTGAATGCGGATCATCTGCACCACCTGCAGGACAGCGAAAGGCAGCGAGATCAACGGCGGTGCCAGCAATTCCCACGGCAGGCGCAGCAGCAGCGAAGACAGTCCCAGGCTGAAATAAACCAGCAGCAAAAACAGGTTATGCAGGCGCATGCCGCGTTCCCAGCCGATCATGGTCAGCATGGTTTTACGGGCACGGCGGTCATCCTCGCTGTACTGCTCCAACTGGAGCACGATGCGCAGCGCCAGGTATGCCAGCAGCAGCGGAAGGGCAAAGATGCCGGGCAGATCCACCAGGGAACCGCGCTGCAGCAGGCAGGAAATGGCTGGCACCAGCGCCATCAGGGCGATGCCCTGCAGCAGGTCGCGATAACCGCCCGTGCCCAGCAGGAGCGGCGGCAGGCTGAAGGCGCACCAGGCCGCCACCAGCAGCAGGAGCAGCACAAAGGCCGCCCCCGGCAGCTGCCCGGATTGGATCAGCAACAACAACGCCACAATATAGAGTGCCAGGAACGGCAGCGCCAGCAGCAACAGGATGTAGCGCGGGCGGTCGATCACCAGGTCCTCCCCCACGCGCTTCGCTTTGGCAAGCTTGAAAAATTCCTCCAGCAACTCGGTCAGTTCGGTCTCAAGCGAGAAATACGCCTGCACGTAGTAAGCGGCTACCTGCAATGAGAGTACAGCCAGCTGCCCCAACAGATAGGCAGACCAGCGGATATCCGCGCCGAGGTACGAGGCGATCCCCGCCCCGAGTGCATACAGCAGTACGTTCAGCAGCAGCGCCTGGGCATCCAGGGGTTTACGCAGCAGTTTCCAGGCCATCGCGCCGGCAGACCTCACTCGCCGAGACTTTCCAGCACATCCGCCGCACCGGCATCATAAGCGGCCACATGGCGGAAGGCCTTCACTGCCAGGCGTTTGCGGGTTGCCGTACCGCACTGCCCGGCAGAGCGAATTTCCGCCAATACCTGTGGCAGGTCGGTGGGATCCACCACCACCGTTACACGGCGAAAGTTCTTGGCGGCGGCGCGCAGCAATTCCACCCCGCCCACGTTGATGCTTTCGATCAGCGCAGCAGGCTCGTGCCCCGGCTGCGGCTGCACCAGCGGCAGGTCCACCACCACCAGGTCAATCAGGGCGGCGTTGACCCGGGCCAGGTCGGAAAAATCCTGCGGTCTGGCCTGCGCCAGAATACCGGCATACACCGCCGGATGGAAGGTTTTAACGCGCCCGTCGAGGATCTCCGGACTGCCGGTAAAAGCAGCCACGGAATCAACCTGCAGGCCGGCGGCGCGCAGGGCACGCGCGGTGCCCTCACTCGCCATCAGGCGCCAGCCCAACTGCGACAGTTCAGCTGCAAACGGCAGGTGGCGTTCCTTGTCATAGACAGAAAACAATGCGGTTGGCATGGGAATTTCCTTTAAGTAGTGGGTTCACAATTCACTACCTGTATTCTACCAAATTCACGCCCGTGCGTCATCTACGCTGATCACGTCATCTTCGCATCCGCGTCATCTGCGCATCCGCGTCATCTGCGCATCCGCGTCATCTGCGCGCCCGTGTCAACCGTCTGGCAGAGGTAATCCATCCCCCTGCCGCACAAGGAACAATGCACGTACTGGCTGATGGTAGAATAGCCATAAAGGAGTTTACATGCCGCCCACCATGGACCTCTCCCGGCAATACCAGATCATCTCGGAAACTTACGGCATACCGCTGCTGGTTCTCGATCCGCACGGCATGCCCCAGGCATCGTATTCACTCCTGTCCCAGTCCGCACTCCTGCTGTTCAACTTCTCCGATTTTAAGAGCCGCTTTCTCGCCTTATGGCAGCAGGATCACACCACCCGGATCGTTTCCAACGAACTGAACCAGGTGTGGGCCGGTGTGGCACTTCCTGCCGGAAGCAGGAGCGGACACCTGGTTGTGATTGGCCCCGTCTTTCTGTCCGACACCTCCAAAAACCTGGTGGTGGAATATGCCTATTCCTACGACATTGCCGACCGGCAGCGCGACCAGTGGCTGTCGGCCCTCAACCAGACCCAGGCATGCTCGTATATCGAATTCGCGCGGCTGGTTGCCGTGGTGCATGGGCTGACCTGCGGTGAGTTCCTCGATGCCCCCGCGCTGAAACTGGTGCGCCTCTCCAGCAGGGAAGTCCTGCCGTTCAACGAATTGACCTGGGAGGAAAGGATCAGTGCCCAAAAAGGAGGTGCGTTCAATCCATCAGCGCTGTTTGAACATAACCTGCTCGACAGCATCCGCCAGGGCAACCTGGGAAAACTGAAACGCCTGTTAATGACCAGCAATTACGCTGATATGCCGCAGTATTTGTCCACAACGCATATCCGGGCGCACAAGAACAATTTCATCGGGTTACTGTTCCTCGTCACGCGCATGGCGGCTGAGGGCGGCCTGAACTGGGCGATGGCGTATTCGCTAAATGAACAATACGCCCAGCAAGTAGAAAGCCTGCGTGATGTGCAATCGATCCTGAACCTGACCCGTGAAATGTTGTATGATTTCACCGCGCGCGTGGGCAGCCTGAAACGGACCACCGACCATACCCGGCGCGTGAACGACTGCTGCAATTACATTCACGAACATGTTGATGGGAACCTGACAGTGGCCGACATCGCGGCATTCAGCGGCTTCAGCGCCAACACCATCGCCAGGAAATTCAAGGCGGAAACCGGCCTGTCGATCCGTGAATACATCCGCCAGGCCAAAATTGACGAAGCAAAAACACTGCTCCGCTATTCATCCCTCTCACTGGCAGAAATCAGTCAGCAGCTTTCGTTCAGTTCGCAAAGTTACTTCACCGCCACCTTTCGCCGGGTGACGGGGTTGACCCCCCTGCAATACAGGGAAACCGCAGACCAATAAACAACACAAACAATGGGAGGAATACCCTTTTGTCACCCATATGGTGATTTTTTATCAAAAACTGTGCTTTTTTGATATATCTTTTACTACCTGCCTGTCATAATCAAAACACGCCAATCCATTCTTCGCAGACAGCCTGTGCGGCTGCCCCACGATCCTGTCGGAACCCCCTTTCCGAACCCGTAAATACGACCAAGAATAAGGAACCATGACAATGGCACAACAAGAGAAACAACCCAAACAGAAAAAACAATACCCGGAAGATTTTAAGACCATGTTCGGGGTATCGGTAATGGGATTATCCCAGCTGCTGCCCAACAGCCTGATTGCCGGTTACCTGATCTTGTATATCACCGATTATGCTGGCATTTACACCGGGATCGCCGGCAAGGCGGCGGCAGTTGCCACGGCAATGCTGCTGATCGGGCGCATCTGGGATGCGATCAACGATCCGCTGATGGGGTTCCTGATGGACCGCGCGCCGCGCCGCAAACAGGGCAAGTTCAAACCGATCCTGCTGTTCGGCACCGTCCTTTCCACCATCCTGATCATCGCCCTTTTCAATATTCCCGCCGGGCTGCCCGACATCGCCAAAATTGTTTGGCTATATTTCTTCTATTTCCTGTTCGATACCGCCTTCACCCTCATGCCGATCAATCCGCTTACCCAGACCCTCACCGATGATGCCAACGTGCGCTCCAAGCTGCTGGCCGCCCCGCGCATTGTGACTCTGGTGGTTGCCACCGGAATGTCGGGTTTCCTCGCCATTGCCATTGCCCTCGGACCGGACGGGGTAACACCCAATTTCGGACTCGCCACCTTCCTGGTAATGCTGCCGCTGACCATCATCTCCCTCGTCGGTATTATCCTGGTCAAGGAAGGCAAAGGCTCGGTGGAAGAAGGTCAGGTGACGGTCAAAGACGCGCTCGCCATGTTCAGGGTAAACAAACCCCTGCTGTATTCCATGATCGGCTACCTGTTTGGCGGTTTCATCTTCAACATTTTCACCACCGCCAGCGTGTATTACATCAAGTATGCCTTTGGCGCTGAAAATCTCGGCACCATCTCTGCCATTACCGGTGGATTGATGATCCTGACCATCATCATAGGCACGTTCGCATCGCGATTTTTGATCAAACGCCTGACACCTGGCATGGCCATCATCATCGCCTATGCCATTGCCGGGGTTGGACTGCTGATCCTGTTCCTGATCAACCTCACCGGACCAATCACCAGCCTGCCGCTTTACATCGGGTTGATCGTGCTGGTGTTCCTGGGCAATTCACTGGCTTACCTGCCGTGGCAGGTGACCTACATGGAGTGCATGGATTACAACAAATACCGCCTGGGCAAAAGCATGCAGGCCATGGTGGGATCCACCAATGCCTTTATCAGCAAACTCCAGGCAGCCATCGGCGCCGCGCTGACCGGTGCCGTGTTGGTGGCAATTGGCTACGATGCCGCCCTTTACGAAAATGCCGCCAACATCCCGGAATCACTCTTCAGCGGCCTTGGCTTCGTGCTATTTGCCTTACCCGCCATTTTCGCCGCACTTTCGGTAGTTTCAATGTTCTTCTATCCGCTGCTGAAACAGGAAAAGCGCGATGCCATGTATGCCGAAATTGGAGCCGCCAAATCGGCAGCTGTCACAGAAACCGCAGAGATAACTCCCGCTTAAGCAGGAATGGAAACAACCACCCGCCGGGAACCATCCCCGGCGGGTGAAACATCAAATACAACGCAAAATTGGAGGTCTCCCAATGTTAATTCATGATGCCAACGGATTGGGCCAGGTTGAAGTGTCAACCATTCCACTGCCGGAGTATGCGAAAAAAGTCCATGCAACTTATACCTACTCGGGGAAGGTGCTGTTGTTTTACAAAACAGATGCCGATGCCGCGCAAGGTAACTACTATCATTTTGCCGTGGTCAACGATGACGGCAGTGATTTTCATGACATTTTTTCCGGTGTGATTGCGGAGCATAAAAAAGCAAACGGTCTGCGCGCCATGCCATTTGCCGACAACAAACGTGTCCTGCTGGGCGATTATGTACTGGAGTGTGAACCGGACATTGACCGCTGCACACAGGCCACCCTGGTACCGGTCAGGTACCCTTGGCTGATCAAGCTGGACCCGCGCACGATGAAGCACTGGTCCGAGATCATCATCGCGCCGGACAATGAGCATATCGCCTGGACCACCCTGCGTTTTGACATGGGCGCGTACGTGGGGCTGGGGGTGCTCCAGCGCAGGCGCAACAAATATGTCATCACCCGGCCCCAGATCATCAGCAGCCTGATCGGATTGCGGCCTGACCCGGAGCATCCCGGCGCCATGCTCCCCCCGGGAGTCATCCTGGGCGGCGAGGTAAAACAATTTGTCCGGGGGGGAACCGCCATATCACTGGTTGGCGCGAAGGACGGGATGCTCACGGATTCCGTGGTGCAAGACCTGACCGCCGAAAAAACCATCCAGGTAACTCGCACTCCCGGCTATGATGAAACCACCATCTTCTCCTTCGATGAGCGCCTGGGAATGGTGATGACCACGCGCGGATCAAGCCATACCGACCCGGCCATTTTCGGCCTCATGCCCCGCCCGCACGGCCATTTTGTGACCCAGGCGATGAGCATGTACCTGTACATGTACGCCGTGGCAGGTGTGCGTGCTTTTCGCAAGGGCAATATTGGCCCGGCATTGATCGAGATCGACCGCTCGATGAACGAACCGGGCTACCAGGGAGTGCTGCTGCATGATCCGGATGAGGAGTGGGTCTATGTCTCTCCCATGTCGTGGCATCCGGATGGAAAACGTGCGCTGTGGCTGGAAATGCCACGGGCTTCCATCCAGCAACCTTTTGGCTGGGAGATCCGTGTACGGAAAGCATTCCTGCATGATTACCAGCCGGCCGCGGCAGTTCCCTTCACCCGGACACCAGATGCAGTGCCCTACGGCATCAAAGGATTGCGTGCCGCACTGTTTACCTGGCTGCCGCCGAAATCCGTTGATGAAGGGCGGATTATGGGAAACCATTCTGGTAATGTCAGCATTACTCGCAGTGGGAAAAAAATGTACCGCTTGTTTGCCGGCATGGTGGAAGTACGCTATAACAACTACAGCGATGATGGAAAAACATTTTACAACGGGTTTGAAAAAGCAGACTATTCCTTCCGTTCCGGCTGCCATTACGAAGCAGACGTGGAAATGACTGGCGAACAACAAGGCGAAATGAAGCTGCGGGCGGCCTTTTCGGGGATGGGTTTTGACACCCCACCCAAATTGTTGTTCGATCCCGCGGCAGATGGCCGACTACAGAGCTGCGGCGGGGTGACGGTTGGCGGGGTAACACTGGATATTTCCGAACTGCTGCCCTAGGCGGAAACTGTACTCCTTTCGGTTTGGTGCCGGGAGAGGTTGTTGTGCGCCTCTCCCGGCTGTTCCATATTATAATGAAGGCAGATTCCAATCCAAGAAGGCGGTATTGTATGTCAAACCACTGGACCAACCCGATCACACGTGTGCGCCGCAACCATGCCCTCGAGCATGCCACCCTGGCCATCCTGCAGCAGAAAGGCACGCGCGGTGTCCTGGGGGGGATTTCCGGCCCGGGCGGGTTCTGGCTGTTCGGCAATATCGATCCCACCCTCCTGCAGGAGGCAGTGGAAGAAGCGCTGCAGCGCCTGCGCAGGGGGGAACACCGCCTGGCAGTCAGCCCCAACTGCGGCACCAATTTTGCCGTACCCGGCGCGCTGGGCGCGCTGGCAGCCTGGGTGGTGATGCTGCTGCCCGGTAAACAGGACTTCAAAAGCAAGCTGGAGCGCCTGCCGCTGATGATGCTGCTGGTAACGCTGGTGTTGATCCTGTCACGTCCCCTCGCAAAACTGGTGCAGGAACGCCTGGTTACCGACCCCAACCCCGGATCAATGAAAGTGACCGCGATCATGATCTACAACCGGGGTGGGCAGACCGTCCAGCACATCCAGACACGGCATTAACCAATGAGCGGCCGGCAGGATTTCCGCGTTCATATTCTCTACGGCGATGACCTGTTCTCCATCGGGCAGGCGATTGCCGCCGAACGCGCGCGCATCCGCCAGGAAACTGACCCCGCCACCGCCGATGTCAACATCCTCGAACTGGACGCCTCGCGCGCCAAATTTGGCGAAATGGAAAGCGCGGTGATGGTGGTTTCGTTTTTCCAGAGCGGCCACCGCCTGGTGGTGTTTGACCAACTGCTAAAAAACCGCGCCGCGGGGGACAAGGGCTTCCAGAAACAACTGCTGTCACTGCTGGAGGGTATTCCCCCCACCACGCGGGTGATGATTCCCATCGCAGACACTTTCATCAGCAGTAAACGCGGGTATGAATTATTTAAAAAAACGCATTTCCTCCACAAATGGGCGGAGGGACCCGGCAAGGGGATCGCCCTGCTGCGTGAACACCACCTGCCCACCCAGCGGGACATGCCGCAATGGATCATCAAGCACGCCGCCAGCCTGGATGGTGTCTTCCGCCCGGATGCCGCGGCAGCCCTGGCGGAACTGATCGGTACCGATACCGCCCTGTGCCACCAGGAAATCCTCAAAGTGCTCACCTACCTTGATTTCGCCCGCCCCGCCGAGGTGCAGGATGTGCACGAACTGGTCAGCTACGGCGGCATCGCTGATATCTTCAGCCTGGTGGATTCGATCGGGTTGGGGCAGACCCGCACCGCCCAGCAGATGCTGCACCGCCTGCTGGAGCAGCAGGACCCGATGGAGGTATTCCCCATGGTGGTGCGCCAATTCCGCCTGCTGATCCGCGCGCGCGAGGTGCTTGACCAGGGCGGTTCGCAGCAGCAGATCGCCGTACGGCTGGAGGTGCATCCGTTTGTGGCGGAAAAACTCGAGCGCCAGGCACGCCGCTACGGCATCAGCCAGTTGATCACCATCTACCAACGCCTGCTCGAAATGGATGTCGCCAACAAAAGCGGCGGCATGCCGCTCGATGCCAGCCTTGACCTGTTGATCTTCGACCTCAGCACCGCACATCGATAGTACCATCCAGCATGGTCGCGGAGGGGTGCGAACCCCTGCCCACGGAGGTGTCAACGTGTTCACAAATCGCCTGCACCGGGCACCAGTTTTCAGCTGCCGGGACGGAAGGTGGAACAGAACTTGCTACATGAGGGTGGGGTTCCGCCGCATGGCGGCGAATCATGGCAAGAAGGAACGCAAGACCGCATGTTTGAAGCCTCCGTCACAAAGACACATGAAAAACACAAGAATCAGCCGGTGCTTTCCACCACGCTGATCCTGTTGATCGCTGCCTCCCTTTCGTTGTTCGGCGCCGTCCTGATCTGGTGGCAGGAGATCACCAACCTGTTAACCATTGGCAGGATCGATACCTCCTCAGCCTCACTCACCCTGGCACTGGTTAAAACCGTGGTGCTGGTACTGGTATCGGTGCCCCTCACCAGTTACGCCCTCAATACCTGGAGCACCCTCCAGGAATCCCGTTCTTTTTTTGAACACCTGTTCAATGACTCCTCCGAGGCAATTTTCGTCTATGCCCTCGATGGGCGCATCAGCGATTGCAACCCGGCCTGTTGTGAATTGCTGGGCTATTCGCATGCGGAACTGATCCAAAAACGCCTGCCCGACCTGCTTTCTGCTGACAGCCAGCAACTGTCCGACACATTCAAAACTTCGGATTCTGGCCAACATGAACAGCGCCGCCTGCTGATGGCCACCCGCAGCGGTGAAACCATTGTGGCGCAAGCCCATGAACAACGCCTGCGCCTGCGGGGGAAGGTGCAACGCCTGGTGTTCCTGCAAAATATTACCGAACGCCACAAAGAGGAGCAAAAACGCGCCGCGCTGGGCTCGATCACCTCCAGCCTGTTGCACCTTAACGACCGCCGCCAGGGTTACGAAAAATTGTGCAGCGAATTGGTGCAATGCTGCGGTTCTCTGGTGGTGTTCCTGGTGGAGGTGGACCTGGCCTACCAGCAGCTGCGCGTTGTTTCACAGGACGGCGTTCCTGTCCTGCTGCAAACGATCACGGGCCGCCTGCAGCACCTGTATGCTGACCAGCCGCAGGCGATTGACATTTCAGACTGCCAGAAAAAATGGCTGCTGCAGGAGTGCATCACCCAGTTTGACTGCCCGTCGAATGAATTCCCTGCCGCGTTGTTTGGCGATGCTGAATTTATTCCGCGCGGGATGTATGCCCGTAAAATTTTCGCCGAACAAAATGTGATCACCTCCCTGCTGGTTTTCGACTTCAAAGGCACATTCGACCTGCTTTTTGCCGAGAGCGTGCTCAACTTTTTTGCCACTGCCTTGCTGCGCCTGCGGATGGAAGAACACCTGCAGCAAAACCAGATTCAGCTGGCGGAAACCCAGCAACTGGTCAAGGTGGGGCGCTTCCAGTATGATTACCGCACGCGCCGCTCGTTTTTCTCTGAAGAGCTGTGCCAGATTTTCGGCCTCCCGCCGGAATCGAACGACATCGAATTGATCAAATCGATCCACCCGGATGACAGGCCCGCCTTCGCCAAGCTGCTCGATGATACCATCGAAAACCCCACCCAGGCCCATATCCACTACAATTTCCGCATTAACCATCCCGACGGCCGACTGCATTACATGCGTTCCCAAAGCATGATCCATTACGGCGCAGATGGCAGGCCGGAATACCTGCTGACCGCGATCCACGATGCCACCGAATTGATCGAAGCCCGTAACCAGCTCAAGGAATCACAGGTACGCTATGAAATGGTACTGGAAAATTCCCCCAGCCTGATCATGGTGGTGGGGCTGGATCGCAAGATCAAGTACAGCAATTGGGGCATTGGCGCCGAAAAGCGCCCGGATGAACTGGTGGGCATGGAATTATCCAATTTTATTGAAAGCGGCTCCCGCAGCCGGGCCGAGGATGCCATCAATACCGCCATCCGCACTCGCATGCTGGTCAACCTGGAACTGCCGGTGCAGCAATTCAAAACCGAAACGCGCCAGATGCTGGTCAATATCCGCCCGGTGCTGATTAACGATGCAGTGACGGAACTGGTGCTGAACCTGGCGGATGTCAGTGACCAGGTGCGCATGGAAGCCAACCTGCGCCGTTCGCGCCATAATTTTGAACTGATCTTTGAAGAAAGCCCGGCAATGATCGCCATCACCAGCCAGAAAGACGGCGGCATCCTGCAGATCAACAAAGCCTTCGGGCGCACCTTCGGCGTCAGCAAAGCCGAAGCGCGCAGCCTGACCACGATTGATGTAGGGCTGTGGAAATCACTCGATGAGCGCGACCGTTACCTGCAGCCAATCCTGGCGGGGAACCATTCGAATGAACAGGAAATCAAACTCGAACGTCCCGACGGCCATTTGCACCTTTCCACCGTGATCCACCCGATTATGATGGAAGGCGAGCTGTGCTACATCGTAATCCTGTGGGACATCACCGCCCAGAAACACATCGAAGGCGAACTGGTGCGCGAGCGCGCGGCGCTCAGTGCCCAGCTGGCACAGCAAATGGACGCACTGCGCATTGCCAACATGGAACTGACCCGCGCCATGCAGGTGAAGGATGAGTTCGTGGCGAATATGTCGTACGAACTGCGCGCCCCGTTGACCGCCATCCTTGGCATTCTTGAGGTGATGTATATTCAGGGCGTGGAACCGCTCAGTCCCAAACAGCGCCATTACGTGGAACTGATAGAAACTTCCAGCCGCCAGCTGTTGGAGATGATCAACGACATCCTCGACCTGACGCGCATCGGGCGGCACCGCGAGGAACTGTCGGTGGAGAAGATCATCCTGTCGGAAATCTGCCGCTCCAGCCTGATGTATGTGCAGCAGGCTGCCAACAAGAAACGCATCCAGCTGCAATATGACCTCGACCCCTCGCTGGGCTATGCTTACGCCGACCCGATCCGCTTGAAACAGATCCTCACCAATCTGCTCAGCAACGGGGTGCGCTTCACCCCGCGCGGCGGGATGGTGGGGGTGCGGGTCAAACCCTCGGAGGACGGCCGCTGGATTGACTTCTGCGTGTGGGATACCGGCGTGGGAATGAGCGAAGAATTGCAGGAGCGCGCCTTCCAGCCGTTTGTGCAGCAGGATTCAGAGGCATCCGATACCGACGGCAAGAGCGCCGGCGCCGGCCTGGGGTTGGCGCTGGTGGCGCAGTTGACCTCCCTGCACGGCGGGTTGGTGCGCATCGACAGCGCCCCCGGCCAGGGGACAAGCGTGACGGTTTCACTGCCGCGTGAGCGCAACCCCTTTGCCGCCCCCCACCCCGACGCCGATACCTGCGCACCCGACGAAGCCGTCATGCGCCGGTAGAATAACCACCAATCTGCACGGATACACACGGATCAAAACCAACAACCGCAGGGCGGCAGATTCTTCGAGCCATGTAAAGGCACGGTTTCGCCAAAGACTTTTTTATCCGTGAAAATCCGCGCCAATCCGCGGTTTGTCAAAACAAAACGACCAATCTGCACGGAGTAGCGCGGATCATAAACTGTACTTCGCGGTTTCGATGGTTAGGCGCGGTAGCGCCCAAAGCTGCGCCATCCCCGCAGGTCAGCGCGCCGCAGCCGTTCGCTCCGGGGGCTGAGCAGATAATCCTGCCCATTGCGGTGCAGCAGCGGGATGCGCTGGCGTTTTTCAGTGAACAAGATGCGCATATTCTCCGATGCCAGGTCGTAGGAGGCATACTCCAGCGGCCACATCCCCAGGATGGCGTCATACACCGCCACAAATTCCGCCCGGAAGCGCGCTGTTACCGACCACAGGTTGCTGATCACCCAGCAGGTGCTTTCAAAGGTCCATTCATACGTCAATCCGATGAATTCACCGGCGCTGTTGAGGTAGGGAAAGAACGGGAACTGGCGGCAGCTCATCGCGCGGAAGCGGCGCTGGCAATGCGCCGCCCCCTGGCAGGCAAGCAGCGTCATGTGTTCGGGGGTTTCCTTCCACACCTCGGCCGGATCATCGGGGTCATCCGGGCATTCATCGCCGCGGTAGATATGCCACAGGTCGGTGCGTGGCTGGAGATATTCCCATTCCTGCAGGTACGCCACCGGCACCGCCTCGCAGATGTCGCAGCAGAAGGGCACGCCGTGCGGATTGTACGGCGCGCACTTTGCCCCGCAGTCAAAATCCGTCACCGGCGCATCGAAGGCATCGTACAGCGAGCGGATATCCAGCCGCGGGGTGAATTCATCATCGCCCAGGGGTTCTTCGGAGATATTCATGGGGGCAATTATACGTCACAACCAATGAACGGAGCAAAATTTCATTGAGGTAAAGGTATCATCCCCCGGGTTGTTTTGAAGGCTGTGTCTGCTCCTCTCGAAGAATGCCAAATCGGCAGGTCGCAAGCAAATATCATCGCAATCAACATGGCAATGTTACAATCGAAAAAAAGGAGAACCGCCATGGACATTATCTACAAAGCCGATTGTGAAGGGGTTGATTGGGCGCAGCTGAAAGAACGTAACCGTCTGGATGATTTCGATAACGGACGCAGTGTGTTGCAGTACGAAACGTCTTTCCGCGCCAGCGCGCATGTGATCTTTGCGTATGGCGATGCAGGTATCATTGGCTGCGCGCGCGCCCTTTCTGATGGAATCTGCAACGGGTACATCGTTGATGTATGGACCCATACCCCCTGGCGTCAGCAGGGCATCGCCACTGAGATGGTCAAGCGCCTGTGCGCCGCCATGCCAGGACAGCACATCTGCCTGTTTACCAACGACGCAGTGCCTTTTTATACCCGGTTGGGCTTCACGGTGGAAACCACCGGCATGAGCAAAGTGCAGGGACAGTGGTTGGTGAACGAAACCGATGGAGGATAAAAGCATGCGAACCAAAACGCTCAACAAACCCGAATGGCCGCCCACAATGGCGGTTTGTGTTGGAATGGTGGTGCTGGATGGGAATCGCATCCTGTTCGTGCGCCAGGCAGCCGGGCAATCGCTGGCAGGCCAGTGGAGCATTCCCTGGGGCATGGTGGATGCCGGAGAAACCCCGGAGGCTGCCGCACTGCGGGAAACACGCGAAGAAGCCGGGATCAACGCACAAGTGGAAGGGTTGCTGGGCATCCAGAACCTGCAACGGCCAGGCTGGATGGGTATCGTCTTCCTGGTCCGGCATGTGAGCGGCAATCCCCAACCGGACAATGTGGAAACTGACCGGGCGGCTTATATCACCCTGGAGGAGATTGAACAGGCAGAGGAACCATTCGAACCCTGGTGCCGCTGGTTGGCCTGCCGCGTGCTGAAAGGAGTTTTCACCATAATCCCATCTTCACCGGGCAACCCGTATGCACCGCGGATGGGGTACCTGTAGCTATCTCAATAAAAAGTTGGACAAAAAAGCCAAATTATTATATAATTCATATACATAATTTAATTCTTATGTTCAAAAAGGGGGATGGAAATGAAACTAACCCACAAGTTACTATTTTTTACGATTAACATAGTACTTTTTCTGTTAATTGGCGGGTGTAGCCTGATTGGTAGTCAAGATCAAAGTGCTGAAATTGACATGCTGAGCGACCAGATCGCAGCGCTCTCCACGCAAAATGCATTATTGGTACAAAGTATGAATGCGGATGACAATACCGCCAGCGGTTCTATTGGTTCGCAGTCAACTACGCCTACGGAACAGCCTACCCCGGTCGTGGTTCTGACACCAACCCGGGAAAGCCTTCCAACCGAACCTGTGATGGCAGGGAAATTGATTACCTATGATGGCTGGTCATTGATGGTCAGCGAAAACTTTGGCACTGACTCTCGCGGAAATGTTTATATAACCACCTATGTCAAAAATCTCGAAGACAATGACCGCGTTTTTCGATACACTAATGCAGCAATAAAAGTATTTGATGATTTAGGGAATGAATTTAAAGCTGCCTCAGAAAAATGCTTGTATGATATTCGAAACTTAACGATTGATGGAGAAGAACAAAGTGAAATCAGCAGTTTCCAATTGTATACAAATTGCGCGACACCCGGCTTTGCCTATTTCATTGGCCCTATCCCACTGGAATCAGGGCACCTGATTGTGCATTTCGAAAATTTCGGTCCTTTCACAGGGATCGATGTCATCATTGATTTGTAAAATCTCGCTGTAAAACATAGTTACGCCATCAGTCTTTTCCACAATATGCCATGAAAACCACTGACCAACAACGCCAAACAGGATGGGAAATTTTCCTGGTAAACCTCAGGCGGCATATCATGCCAATATACCTTCGGCATGAACAAAGTTTTGATATGTATTCCATTCACGGGCGGATGCACATCTGCCGCAACCTGATTTTTTCAGAAACTATGCTGCGCTATTATCTATCCGAAACCCACCAGACACCCAACCCGGATGAAGTTCGTTATGCCGTAGCCTTTCACGATGCCGGACGACAAGGGAATGGGCGCGACCTTTGGGAAGCGGACAGTGCGAAATTATGTGAAGAATATTTGATGAAAATGGGATGGACGCAGGCGGATTCGAATCGTGCAAGTTCGCATATCACTAAAAGCGAGGAGCGATGGACGCTTGAAAAACGGATCGTTCATGACGCAGATATCCTTGACATTATGCGTCCCATCTGCGGACACGGTGGTCGGGCAGGTTTTCGAGAACGAATTTTAAACTTTCTCGGACCTAAAGATGCTCCTGGTGTGAGAAATGAACTGGTTAGGAGTCAGTTGATCGAAGAGGCATGGCGTTTCATTCAAATCACTGAAAACTTGAAAGGAAAACTAAGTGATTGCACAGATTTCATGCAGGCAATGTTACAAAAACTTGTTGACCACAAAATGCAACTGCCATTCATGGCCTATGCGTTTGGGAACTAATTTTCGCTTCAACACATTTTTCATCAAACCAATTCGATAAGGAGTATGCAAATGAAACAAAAACTTTTTCTTCTATTAATCATTTTGAGCCTGCTACTTTCTGCTTGTTCTGCCTCCAGTAAAATTGTGGGTAGTTGGGTTGATGCAGACGGTGTAGTGTATGAGTTTTTTAAGGATGGTACCGTGACAATCGATTCCTGGGGAATTACCATCTCCGGAACTTATGAATTTATTGATAAAGATACACTGAAGATGAATTTGGATGGTTTGTGGGGAATCGGCGGGGCAACTGTGTTTGATGTGGAGTTTTCAGGAAAACAATTGCTGCTGACTTCTACCGGGCAAACGGTTACCCTGGAAAAGGCAGAATAATTTCATTCTTACAACATTTTTTCAGGATGGGGAGATGTGTGTATGGAATTATTTGGATTTTACATATCAGATTTGTGCCTAGCGTGGATAATTTTTCCTTCATTAATAGTGATTCCTCTACTAATTTATAGTTTAAAACAAAAAAAAGCTTTTGTTAATAGGAAAATGAAATTCTACTTGGTAAATTTAGTCAGGAGCGGTTGCCCACATTGTCAAGGAGAATTCAACCTATATTCATGGACAAGTGAATACGACTATCATGATGAGGGTTATCGAAAAACTAGTCGTCGATATTTCCACTCAATAATATGCAGCAAATGCAACTTTACCTTATATAAAGAACCTGAATTTAGTTATTCAAACGGTGCTCCACTTAATAGTTTCCGTGAAGGAGAAGGTTTTTCAGATTGGAGTCATACTCATTATGCCGAAGTTACGAATTCTGGATGGGAAAAGCTGGGTGTGAGTGGTAATAAGGATTGTGAATGGTATATAAAGGCAAATAAAATTATACTTGATGGTTTTGTTCCATCTGAAAAAAGGAAACTTGAGCATCTTTGCTAATCTCGTCCATTTTTTACGTAAAAGTAATAGCAAATTAGTACGTCGGTTAAAATTAAGCGTTATGAATCAATATCCTTGCCTGTGATACAATCACCGCATGACCCACCACAAGACCACCGCGCCGCGCGCCACCACGTTTCTCGATTTCCTCGACAACCTGGTGGATGCTTCGGCGCGCCGCGACCGGCGTATCCAGCGCCGCAGTGAACGCTGGTGGGGCAATTTGTGGGTCAACGCGCGCCTGTATTTCCGCATGCTCTACCGCTCGCTCTTTCAGCACAAGGGCACCCAGGGACCGCTCAAAGGGCGGCGCATCATTTTCCTGTTGATGTTCATCCCGGTGTGGAGCATCGGGCAGGTGCTGCACTGGCTGTTCATTTTTCTCGATGACCTGGTGCATCCCGCCTACCGCCAGCAGGCTGTGGAAAAGCCGCTCTTCATCATCGGTAATTTTCGCTGCGGCTCCACCTTTTTGCAGCGCCTGATGGCGCGCGACCGCGCCAATTTTGCCACTTTCCGCATGTGGGAAATCTTCCTCGCCCCGGCGGTGATCGAGCGCCATTTTTTCCGGCTGCTGGTGCGGGTGGATGCCTTCTTCGGCAGCCCGTTGCTGCGCCTGGCGCACCGTTTCGACCGCTCCACCATGGGTACCGTCGACATCCACAAGGTCAGCTTCTTCGCGCCCGAAGAGGATGAGAACGTGATGCTGCATACCTGGACCTCCTCCTATATCCAGTTCCTGTTCCCCTACATCGAGGAAATCCCCGACTACCTGCATTTTGATGAAGCCCTGCCGGACAAGCGCAAGCGGCAGATTTTGTTTTACTTTGAACGCATGGTACAGCGCCACCTGTATGCCCACCCCGAAAGCCGCCATTACCTCAGCAAAAGCCCGGCTTTCACCTCCAAGATCGACTGCCTGTATGCCCAGTTCCCGGATGCGCGTATGCTGTACCTGGTGCGCAACCCCTACGAGGTGGTGGCTTCCACCACCAGCTGGCTGTCATACGCCTGGCACGTGTTCAGCGACTGCCCCGACCCCTACCCCTTCCGCGAACGCATCCTCCCGCTCTGCAAGCACTATTACCAGGATGCCCTCGCCAAGCTGGAAGCGCATACCCCGGAAAGTTACCTGGTGATGCGCTACGAGGACATGCTGGAGGACCCCGAGACCTTTGTGCGCCGGGTGTATGCCCATTTCGGTTACCCCGTCAGCCCGGCCTTCGCGGAGATCCTGCGCGAAGAAAGCGAGCGCGCCCGTCACTACGAAAGCAGCCACCAGTACGACCTGGAAGCAATGGGCTTCGACCGCGAGACCATCCGGCGCGAGTTTGCCGAAATCTTCGAACGCTTCGGGTACCAACAATAGCGGTTAGGCGCAATCAGCAAGCCCCGCGATCCTGCGAGAAACCGCGAGGCTTTGTACACCTTGTTTCACCGGCTGCGGCGGCGGTCCAAAACCTCACTCCAATGGGTTGAGGATGCGCCCCAAGAAGAGGATGCTGCCGCTTTCAGGATTGATGATGGCGTAAATGAAGGGGCGGTCCACCCGGAATTCAACCGGTTCGCCCTCGGAAGGCATGGCGGAGGTCAATTGCATCACCACCGCGGTGGCCGCAGCGGCTTCGGTGCCGTTCTCATCCAGGTCGATCACGGCCTTGTGCACCACGCTGCTGATAAACAGGTCAGGCCGCCCGCTGATGCCAGAAAAATCAGCCCGGTCAGGCGCAAAAGCATCCGGCATGCCCATCGCGCTCAGCACATCATTCAAGCCAAAGCTGCTTTCGGCGTGGAATTTGGGCAGGTACAGGTCGGCTTCCAAAAACTGCGCGCTTTTGTACATGTCGAGAAAACGCTCCGCGGTCAGGCTGCTTTCCACGGCTTCATACTGCCCGGCATCCGGCAGGATCAGGACCATCGAAGCGCTGTAGCCGTTGTAGGGCAGTTCGATCAGCTGCCAGCCCTCGCCGCGCGCGTAGTTGTAGCGTTCGGTATTGTTCATCATCGGCACCTGCACCAGCGTGCCATCCAGCAGGGTGAAATCGTCCTGCTGGGTGCGCTCTTCGTCAAAAGTGTTGATCCACGAGGCAATGAAATAGATGGTATTGGTCAGCACCACGCGCGTATCCGGCGAGAGGGTGCCGGGAGCGAGCAGGTCGAGGATCTTCTGGTTGGTCTGTTCCGCCACCCAGTCATTGATCGCCTGGCGGGCGCCTTCGGGGTTGCCGGCAAAATCGAGCGTGTACAACCCCGCGCCGTAATAAGCCGCCAGTAGGTCGAGGTAAGCGGGCTGCAGGTCAAAACTCTGCTCCCCCCACAACGCGTTGGCAACCATCAGTTGAAAGTCGTCCACCTCACTCTCCCCGGCTGCCGCGTTGAGGGCGGCAAAATACTGGTTGAGGGCATTGAAGGCCTCGTGCGCGGTTGGCTGGCCGGTGTAATGCAGCGTATCCTGCATCTGGCGTTCGGTGTCGCCCTGCGCGCCGCCGTAGGCCATCGCCAGGGCGGAACTGATGCTATAGGGCGAAAAGAACAGGTCGCCACCGGAGAGGTCCGGCGCCTGGCGCAGTTGTTGGAACAATTCAAAAGCGAAGCGGTTGTTGCCCGCCACTTGGTCGGCAGTGACGGCTTCGGATAGCAGCGGCGCAGGCAGGCGCTGTGCCTGCGATTGCTGCAACAGGGCACTGACCGGCTGCGGCGGTGTCGTGGGGAGTTCCGCCTGGGGCGTTTCCGGGTCGGGCGCGGCGGGGGTTTCTGCCGCGGGCAGGGCAGGGGCGCAGGCGCTCATCACCAGCGCAGCCAATACCAATATCACGATCGCTTTCAGCATGTCTTACTCCTTTGAGTCGATTTCTTCATCTTCATCATAGCACGGAACCGGGTTACGGGTTCCTATGAATGGAACGCTGCCAGGCCCGGGGAAGTTCCCGTCTACGGCAGCCACCGTGCCCTCAACGATCTGGATGCACTTGCGGTACAGGCCCAGCCGGCGAAGCCGGATCGGGAGTATACTGGAACCACGCCGAAAGGAGGCGCATGGCGCAATATACTCCCCCCATTTCGATCCGCAGTGACCAGTACCAGACCGACGAGAAACTGAAAATCCGCATCGCGCTGCATACGCGGTTTGGCACGAATCCCCAGCCGTGGACGGACTGGATCCGCCGCCAGCTGCCGCTGTTCCCGGCCTGCCGTGTGTTCGATCTTGGCTGCGGCTCCGGTGAACTGTGGTACGCCGATACCCCTGCCCCGCCGCCCGGCATGCGCCTGCTGCTGGCCGACCGCTCGATGGGGATGCTGGGTTCGGCGCGCACTGCGCTGGAAGGGCGCGGACTGCCGTACCTATGCTGTGACGCGCTTTCCCTGCCCTGCCCGGAAGCCGCGTTTGACCTGGTGCTTGCCAACCACCTCCTGTTCCACCTGCCAGATATCCCCGCCGCGCTGCGGGAGATTCGACGGGTGCTGCGACCAGGCGGGTACCTGTGTGCCACCACCTACGGCCAGGACAATATGGCCGAGATGTTTGACCTGCTGGCAGAGGCGGGCATCACCTTTGCCGGGGGCGCGTCTGACCCGCGCCTGGCGCACCGGCGCTTCACCTTCGAGAACGGTGCCGAACTGCTGCAGCAGGTGTTTGGCAGCAGCCGCCTGGTGACCTTCCCGGCAGACCTGGCCGTAACCGAACCCGGTCCACTGCTCGCTTACATCGGCACCCTGTTTGTACTGACGCCGGCGCAGCAAGCCGCCCTTCGCGAAAGTATCGAAACAGCAATTCGGGAACAGGGCAGCTTCTTCATCCGCAAATCCCAGGGCATGCTGCTGGCCAGTAAGGACGCAGCCTGACCGGTGCGGAGATCATATCACCCCATCGTTCGTAAAAAACGAAAAGATTCAGGGTTGAAAATAAGCCAGGTTCATTGTTGCGGCATGCATCCTGCACGGATGTTCCCTGTATTTGGCGGTATACTTATCCCATTCCCGGAGCACATCCATGGCACACAAACCCGTTCAGCGCAGTATTGCCCAGCTTCTTCCGTACGTGATCGTTAACATCCTGGTCTCGGCGGCCACGATGCTGCTGGTGTTGCTGCTGTGGCAGAGCGCTGCCCAGCCACAGGCCCTGCCGTGCGTACCGCAGTCCACCGTCCCCGCTGAAACCGCCCAGCCCCAGGTGGCGGCGATCCCCCCGCTGGAACAGGTCGTGATCACAATCCCGATCGTGTATGGCGCGGGGTATGTCAACAACGAGCAATTGGTGCTGGAACGCGTGGGGGAGGGCAACCTGGAACTGTACGGCTGGTGGCTGGAAGACGAAGACGGCAACCGCTATGATTTCCCGCCCGGCCTGATGCTCAAATCCGGGGCGGA
Organism: Anaerolineae bacterium; assembly: GCA_013314735.1. GTDB lineage: Bacteria > Chloroflexota > Anaerolineae > Anaerolineales > Anaerolineaceae > SpSt-1165. The sequence continues at coordinate 601,323 of JABUFD010000002.1, read as the reverse complement.
ACTGCTCCTCAATACCCGCGCCGGCGATGACACCCCGTTGGAACTCTTCTGGGGACGAAGCGAAGCGGTGTGGACTTCCGGCGAAACCGCGCGCCTGTATGACCCACTGGGCAACCTGCGGGCGGAGTACAGCCTGCCGTGAACCCCGGCCCACACCCGCCCTCCCCGTCCGAACTCGATGAGCTGGCAGCACGGCTGGAAACCCGCCTGCTCGCCGGAGGCTGGTGGCTGGCCAGCGCGGAATCCTGCACCGGCGGGATGATCGCCCACACCCTCACCAACATCCCCGGTTCTTCCGGCTGTGTGCTGGGCGGGATCGTAGCCTACGATAACGCGGTCAAGATTGCCGAACTGGGGGTGGCCGAAAGCATCCTGCAGGCACACGGCGCGGTCAGTGCCGAATGCGCGCTGGCGATGGCACAGGGGGTACGGGCGCGCTTTTGCGCCGCTGCCGGACTGGAACAGGTGATCGGAATTTCCACCACCGGCATTGCCGGTCCGGGCGGTGGCTCCATGGAGAAACCTATCGGACTGGTCTACATCGGCCTCAGCACCCCCCATGGCAGCCGCGCCTACCGCCAGGTGTGGCCGTATGACCGCATCGGCAACAAAGCTGCCTCCACCCGCCGCGCGCTCGAATTGGTGGAGCAGTTCCTGGCGCAAAACCCCCTGCCAGGTTGATTCAGCGGCCGCGGCCGTTGGTTCAGCCTTCCGCAGGATCGTCGTTGCGCAGCGGCAGGAGGGCATGCGGCGGGTAATGTACCCGGCATTCCGCCCCGATCGCCATCGGTTCCGTACTGGTCAATTGCAGGTGAATGCCGCTCCCGGCTTCCACCCACAGCAAAAAGCGTTCCCCGGCAAAGCGCAGGTCAGTCACACGCACCGTGAAGGCGTTCTCGCCCTCACCCGGCAGCGCGTCCTCCGGGCGCAGCAGCAGTCGGGCCGTTTCACCATCGGCAAAACCGGTGCAATAGGCCGGGTCCAGGCGCAGCGTCCCCAGCGGGGTACGGGCCTGTGGCGTATCAGCGCGGCAATCCAGTACTGCTTCCAGCAGCGTTCCCATGCCAAAAAACGCCGCCACCCAGGCGCTGCCCGGCTGTTGAAAGACCGCGGTCGGCGTACCACTTTGTTCCACTCGCCCATCGCGCAGCAGCACCAGCCGGTCGGCAATCGCGAAGGCTTCTTCGTGGTCGTGGGTCACGTAAATGGCGGGGATATTTGCCGCGCGCAGGATCTCACGCACCTCCACCAGCAGGCGCTCCCGCAGCTGGTGGTCGAGCGCCCCGAGCGGTTCATCCAGCATCAGCAGCCGCGGACGGGGCGCCAACGAACGCGCCAGCGCCACGCGCTGCTGCTCACCGCCGGAAAGGTCATCCACACGGCGCGCGGCAAAATCCTGCATATGCACCAGGGCCAGCGCCTCCGCGGTGCGCCGCTGCTGTTCCGCTGCCGACAGGCCCTGCATGCGCAGCCCGAAAGCCACATTTTCCGCCACGTTGCGGTGCGGAAAGAGGGCATAATTCTGGAACATCAACCCGAAGTTGCGCTGGTGCACCGGTACCGCTGCCAGGTCCTCGCCCTGCCACAGCACCTGCCCGTGCTCGGGCGTTTCCAGCCCGGCGATGATCCGCAGCAGGGTACTCTTGCCGGAACCCGAAGGCCCCAGCAGGCACACAATTTCGGCCGGCGCCAGCCGCAAATCCACCCCGCGCAGCAGCGGCGTGCCTTCATATTGTTTGTGGATGTCAATCAGTTCCAGCATGGGATTGATTATAAAGCAAACGGTGTGGCCTGCCTTATCGAATCAGTTCCCGGCGCATTTGGAGAAATGCCTTCTCCAGTTGATCGGCAATCAACCGTACCTGATCCATTTCGGGTTTCACTGCCAATTTCTCCAGCTGACTTAAGCTTAAACTTCTGTCAAATACCTGGTGAACGGCCAGCATGTCAAAGGCAGAGAAATAATCGGTAAATTTATATTCCCGATCCCCCGATTTTTGCGGAAGCTCAAACCATACGGCTGGTATATTCAACGCATGGGCAAAAATCACTCCATGCAAGGAACTGGATACGATGATATTGCATTGCTGCATCTGGCGCACGACTGCCCTGGGATGCTGTTGAATATCAATCGATAGCACATTTTCCTGGTGGCGGTCAAGCCACTGCTGAATGCCTGGATCATTCTTATCAGAAAAATGCGGGATGAATCCGGCAGCATGGCGGGGATTGGATTGCTTGCTGGCAAAACGGCACATCAGCAACCCGGGGTCACCCAGGGGGGTATCCATTGAAGCATGGATGCGGTTCCGGGTCAGCACACCGCGGACAGCAAGAATATGCGCATGGGGCAGATTCACATCTGGTCCATCATGCAAGAAACCCGTACCCAGAACATATCCCCGGTAACTTTCATCCACCCGCTGCAGCAAACTGCCGCAAACCAGTGCCTGCGATTCTTTTGGGTCCATCAGCAATGGTGTAAACCCGTAATTTTTTAACAGGAAAGGGGTGATCAAATCTCCGGCATTGATTTCGGCATTAAACCAGAACGTGTTAATCCCATTCTGGTAGTACAGCGCTTTGATTTTTTCCACCAGTCGTGTTGCTCTATTAATGAACGTTCCCATTTTCTCCAGCAGATCAAATTACAACAGTGAACCCATTTGCTTAACATTGTACTTGATTAAATCGAAACGAGGGGTGACGCGTCAATCGTAGGGCAGTTTTTCGTAGCGCTGCTGGAAATATCCGTTACAATCAACACAAACATCAACCCGGAGCCTCCCATGCACATTCAATCCATCGAGCCCGCAGACCGCCGCGCCCGGCAGCGCTTCGTCGAATTTCCCTACCGCCTGTACGCCAACACCCCGCAGTGGGTACCGCCGCTGCGTACTTCCCGTGCGGAAGCGCTGGATACTGCCCGTCATCCTGCCTACCAGCATGCCCGGGCCGCTTTTTTCCTCGCCACCGAAGGCCGCGATACCCTCGGCACCCTGGCGGTGATCGAGAACCAGCGCTACAACGAACACACCCGCCAGCAGACGGCTTTTTTTAGCTTCTTCGATTGCATCAATGACCGGCAGGTGTCGCAGGGCTTGTTCGATGCCGCTTTCGAATGGGCGCAACGCCGTGGGCTGAATCGCATCATCGGCCCGCGCGGGTTGGTGAATTCCGACCCCGGCGGGGTGCTGCTGGAAGGATTTGAGTTTCCGGCGGTGATGAGTGTGCCTTACAATTTTAACTACTACGATGCCCTGGTGGCTGCCGCCGGATTCGAAAAAGCCACCGATCACCTTTCCGGCACTCTCGAAGCCGACGGGTTTCACTTCCCGGAGAAGGTACAGCGCGTGGCGGAACTGGTGCAAAAGCGGCGCGGGTTCCGCCTGCTGGCATTTCGTACCGTCGATGAGATCAAGCCCTGGATTCCGAAAGTGATCGAGGCCCACCTGGCGATCTTCGTCGACAACCACGAATTCTACCCACCCACCCCGCAGGAATTTGATGCCATTGTCAGCAGTTTGCTGGCGGTGGCCGACCCGCGCCTGGTGCAGATCGCTGTTGTGGATGACCTGGTGGCCGGGTTCATCCTCGCCTACCCCGATCTCAGCAGCGGGTTCTGCCGCGCGCGCGGCCGGCTGTACCCGTTCGGATGGGCGCATTTGCTGTACGCCAAACAGCACAGCAAGGTGGTGATGGTCAATGGGCTGGGGATCCGCCCTGAATACCGCGGATTGGGCAGCAACGCCCTGATGTACGGCGCGCTCTACAACGCCATCCGCGGTTCACAGTACCAGCGCCTGGAAGCCGTGATGGTGAATGAGGTCAACTTCCCCAGCAAAGCCGACAATGAAACCATGGGCGTGCGCTGGTACAAACGCCACCGCAGCTACGAACGCAGGTTGTGACCCTGTAGAATTCAGGAATGCATCCCGGTGTGTTCCTGTTTTTTGTTCCATCCATAGCTTCCAATGGAGTCATCATGAAACGTCCACAAAGTGAAAAACTTCCTTTCATCACCAAATTTTTCTATGGCTTCGGCGACATCGGTTTTGCCCTGACCGATACAGTGGTGGGCCTGCTGTTCGCCAATTTTATGATCAAGGTGGTTGGGCTCACACCGGGCCAGGCCGCCCTGGCGATTTTCATCGGTCACACCTGGGACTGGATCAATGATCCGCTCTTCGGCAGCCTTTCGGACCGCATGCGCAGCCGCTGGGGACGGCGCCGGGTGTTCCTCCTGTTCGGCTTCATTCCCTTTGCCCTGGCATTCCTTTCCTTATGGTGGATACCGCCCTTTACCCAGCCGTGGATGCTGGTGGGGTATTATGCCTTCGCGTTTGTCCTGTATGATGCCGGTGCCACCCTGGTCTACATGCCGTATTATGCCCTCACTCCGGAGCTCACGCAAGATTACGATGAGCGCACCCGCCTGACCAGTTTCCGCATGGCATTCTCAATTCTCGGTTCGCTGATCGCTTTCACCGTTCCGCTTGAGATCATCGGGGAACGCACACCCGATAAAGGCGGGATCATCTTCATCACCATGCTGGGGTTGGCGATTTTCTCCGCCCTGCCGCTGCTGGGCACTTTCTTTGCCACCTGGGAACGGGCGGAACTGCAAAAGCAGGAGAAACCCTCCCTGCGTGAATCACTGCATGCGGCACTGAAGAACAAACCCTTCCTGTACGCGGTGGGCATCTTCCTGTTCACCTTTACCGCGCTGAGTATCATCGAAAGCATGCTCCTGTTCTTTATCACCGACCGGCTGGGAATGGGGGAATTTGAAACCATGATTACCGCCGGAGTATTTGTGACCGCCCTGGTCACGCTGCCCTTCTGGAACTGGATTTCCAACAAGAAAGACAAACGCACCGCCTACATGGCAGGGATGATTTTCTTCTCGCTGGTGATGAGCATGATGGTGCTGGTCAACCCCAACTGGGGGATCGTCCCGGTGATGGCGCTGGCCATATTGGCCGGGGTCGGTGTGGGCGCGATCCAGGTGCTGCCATGGGCGATGCTGCCGGACGCGATCGAGGTGGATGAGCTGGAAACCGGGGCGCGCCACGAAGGCATGTTCTATTCGCTGGTGATGCTCCTGCGCAAGATGGCGCCATCCATCGCCCTGCCCCTGACGCTGCTGGTGATGGAGTGGAGCGGCTACCAGGCGGGTGCCGCCGTGCAGACGCCCGAAGCCGTGCGCGCGGTGCAGACCCTCACCGGTCCTGTCCCGGCGGTGATGCTGATGATCGGGGTGTTCTTCGCCATCCGCTACCCCCTCACGCGCAAACGCTACCAGGAAGTACGCGAACAGCTCGCCCTGCGCCAGGACGGGGCAGGATAGCCCTCACCCCAATCGCAAGGGCGGCTTCCAGCGCCTGCTGTTTTTTACCCTTTACGGCTGGGGCGTGTTCAAAGCTGCCAGTGGAATCGAGGGGATGAACGGGGCGTAAATGCGGCCTTCGGACACCTGGTGCGCCAGGTAACTGGCATGGTCATAAGCGAAGCACACGCTTTCGCCCAGTTGCGAAATCCCAATCTGCTTGTCCGTGTACGGCGGATCACCGGCGAGATAAGGGAAGGGCGGGGTGGTGCAGTAGGTACTGCCGGCAGTGCGGGACGGATCAGTAAAATCACCGAATGAGAGGTGCAGGTGATTGATCGAGGTGCCAACATCACCGATCACGGCAAAAGCATCACCGAAGTGCGGCAAGGCGCCTTCCCCCTGGCGCAGCTCCATTTCCTCCGTTGATGGTCCCGCCACATGCCCATAGCCGATCAGAAAATTTCCTTCCAGCGGGGTGCGCACCACGAACACCAGGTTGCCGGACGGATCCGAAGAAGCGTTGGCGGAAAATTCCGGCGGGACCACGCACGCATAGCGGATCACCATTTCCTGGCGGGGGTAGTAAAAATCCAACCCGGTGTGATTGTCCGAATGGTAATTGCCCAGGCTGGGATCGATCTCACGCAGCAGGCGCGGTTCAGTACCGTCAAAGTTGACCACGGTCCCCGGGGTGGGGTCAAAATCATAAAAATTCATCGGCAGCAATTCGGTTGTGAGGGATTCATCAAACGGCAGCACGCACGGGTACGGTGAAAAACCGACCTCGAAGGTGTCATAAATGCCCGCAGTGGGCAGAAAAATTTCCCCGCTGCCACTGTAACGCGGGGTGAGGATAATGGTCTGGTTCTCCAGGCGGCCAAGCACGGTATACGGATCATTGAATGCAAAATAGGGGAAACGCCCCGGGCGGTGCTCCATCCGCAGCTGGATGCCGGGGATGCTCTCGAAGATCACCCTGGGCAAGGCAAAATGCATCTCCCCGTTGGCATCGGGGCTTTTACAGGAAAGTCCATAGCACAGGCGCACCTCTTCACCGGTCAGTGGATTCTCGGTGAAAATGCGCGTGTCGCTGTAGTCCTCCACATTATAAAGGCGCACCTGTCCATCGTTTAATTCTGGGTCACCGCGCAGCCCATCAAGGTTCAGGTCATGGAAAGCACGGACCGTCACCGTCACCATCAAGCCGTTTTCCAGCACCGGCGCGTCGTCCTGCGCCAGGATCACCTGCCAGTCACCGGTGATGTTTTCGGGTGAGGCTGGGTGCCAGGTTTCCTCTTCGCGCGGGAAAATCAGCTCAAAGCGCGTGGCAGCCACAACCACCAGCGCCAGGGCCAGGACGGCCAGGCTGATTGATACCACATGATTACGAAAACGGAAGGGGGATTTCATTGTAATCTCCTGCCTGCCGCGCCGGTCAGAATGCGGCAGGATCGATCATTCGCCGCGCCTAGCCCTGTTCTGCCAGCAGGGAACGGATATCGGCTTCCATTTGCTCAGGTGTGACGTTGGGCTCAAACCGCTTGAGTGGTTTGCCGTCGGGGCCGATCAGGAACTTGGTGAAGTTCCATTTGATCTGGCCGCCCAGCATGCCCCCCAGTGCCTTTTTCAGAAACTGATACAACGGGTGGGCACCTTTCCCATTGACCTCGATTTTGGAAAAGAGCGGGAAGTTGACGCCGTAGTTCAACTGGCAGAACTGGGCAATCTCATCATCGCTGCCCGGTTCCTGGTGCATGAACTGGTCGCAGGGGAAACCGAGGATTTCCAACCCCTGGGGCTGGTAGGATTCGTACAACTTCTGCAGGCCTTCGTATTGGGGGGTGAAGCCGCATTTACTGGCGGTATTCACCACCAAAACAACCTTGCCCTGGTAATCAGAAAGGCTTTTTTCCTCTCCGTTGATGGTTTTGGCTGAAAAATCGTAGATAGTTTCTGACATGGATTATGCTCCTGTTGTATTGTTTCCTTGATTGTAACGAATTTCCATAAATTTTTTGATAGAAATCTATAGTAATCCGTATTGGCAGCACAAAATAAATACCGTATGGAGAAAGGAAGTAAGCATCGGCGAAGATACGCCATGCAGATTCGTCCAATATTGAAAATAGAAGACAAATTTTTTTCCATTCAAAAAATTGTTCGGACGCCGGAAAAATCAGCAAGGTTAATTTTATTCCCATGCAACCCAATTTTGGGTTTTTGAGCTGTTACAGAATCATCTTGCCAAACGGTATTACCCACCTGGCAAGAAGATAGGCAAGCCGGTCCAGATTGAACGACAGATGGGTCGCCCTGGGCAAAAGGATTGAGCATCATCGGCCACAAGATGAACATCCTCCATACCACAGTAGCAGCAATCTCGCCAAATGTACACAGGTGTTTGGAGATGGCATTGCCCATCGCACCACTCACTACAACTGTCCGGCCTGAATCCCTTTGGCAGGAATCAATGTGCCAGATAACACCACAGGCACTTGCCAGAACCCGGATTGATGTTTTCTCAAGACCTGGCGACTCGATTTTTTTTGGGCACATCGTTTCATTCTGGCACGAGAGGAAATGCATGGATTCACGGAATGAATCAGGACTTGGTCTTGCCCTTTTTCGCTTTTATTGTACTGGTAAACGCCCCGACGGCTACACATATCCCGATCACCACAGCACCATCCTTGTCGGTAATGATACCGCCAACAATTAAAGCAATTCCAAGCAACCCGATTACGGCACTGACAAATAGGCGCATATTATTGGTCATGACAAACTCCTTTTCAGCCGTGGGCACCATCTTCCTTAGAAATTGGGGCCAATTTTTAAGAGAATCGTTCTGATTGCCATTATGAATAGTATGCTTCCCAATATCAACTGTGGGTTCTACCTGGTTGTCAGCGAAATCACCTGTGGATTTCCCCAGTTTGAGAATTAACTCAACTCTGGAGTTGACTTGTAATTTTGTGTAGATGTTTTTCAAGTGGAATTCAACAGTGCGTTCTGATATTTCAAGCGATAAAGCGATTTGCTTGTTACTCTTGCCTTGTAAAACCAGGGAAACGACTTCCTTTTCGCGCCTACTTAAGAATTCGATTCGTTCCATACCTCAATCACTTTACACAGGAATCATGGTGATGCGCCCATCGATGGAAGATACAAAACTCTCCCATACCGAAAATTCATCGTTCGTGCTGAATCAAAGTCACTCAGGAATAGGAATAGATGAAGAATTACCTTTTCACAGGTTTGTTGGCGATCCAAATGACCTTATATAGATATTATAAACCACGATCATTGAAAGAAATCATTCTGGCATCTCAATCGGCCTGGATAAGGTTCTTTGCAAAATATGGCACGCGAACAACCGTTTTTGGAAGATTACTGGATTAAAGTCTAGGGAAGTTTTTCACAAAGTCCATCGAAATGTTTGCACCAAACTCCCCATTTTAAGGTGGAAGGATGGGCGCGGTATCCATATAATAAAGACAATAAAGGTACTCCTTATTCTCAGTGAATTATTGGTGAAACAACGGTCTCGGGACACGGCGATCCCGAGATCCTTGTGTTTAAGGGGGTAACGAAAGGAAAGCCGGCTGCGCATCAAGCCCGCCAATTCGTTTGCCTTTCACCTGTTTGCGGCTGCGGCAGTTATGTTACACTTTGCTTAATTCACATTCAGAAAAAGGAACCCGGAAATGAAAAAGACCAGACTGCATTATATTGTCAGCACGCATTGGGACCGCGAGTGGTATTCCTCCTTTCAGGACTTCCGCTACCGCCTGGTGCGCTTGATGGACCGCGCCATCGCAGGATTGGAGAGCGGGCGACTGAAAGGTCCCTTCACCCTCGACGGCCAGGTGGTCCCGATCGAAGACTATCTCGAAATCCGCCCGGAGCGCCGCACGCAGGTGGAACAGCTGATCCGCGAACGCAAGATCATCATCGGGCCGTGGTACGTGATGCCGGATGAATTCACCGTCCCCGGCGAATCGCTGATCCGCAACCTGCGCCTCGGTGCAGACATGGCACATGCCTACGGCACCGAACCTTCCAAAGGCGGCTTTGTGTGCGATATCTTCGGCCACAACAGCCAGATGCCGCAAATTTTCCGTGGCTTTGGCATCCGCGGCGCGTTCCTGTGGCGCGGCACCAACCAGATCATGCACCGCAACCTGATCTGGGAAGGCGCGGATGGCACCCGCATCCCGGTGTACCGCTTTGGCAAAATCGGGTACTGCTCGTTTGCTTTCTTTGGCCGCTTCCCCTTCCGTACCCAGGGTGATTTCGGCGGGTTCAGCGGCTGGGATCGCGAAAAAGGCATCCAATCGCTGGAAGAATTCGTCCAGTTCTGCCGCGACACCAATGATATCGACACCATCCTCCTGTTCGACGGCTGTGACCACCAGGAGTGGGATGAGGAAGTCTATGAAGTGCTGCTGGAAAAATTCGGCGAAGATTCTGAATTCCACTTTGTGCACGGCACGTTTGATGATTACCTCGACGAACTCGAAGCCCAGGTCGATAAGATCGGCACCGTTCTCAGCGGCGAACTGCGCGAACCAGGATTGGAAAACAGCGAACGCGACCAGCAATGGCTGATCCCGGGGGTGCTTTCCAGCCGGGTGTGGCACAAGCAGGCCAACTGGGAAGCCGAAAACCGCCTGACGCGCTGGGCGGAACCGTTCGCGGCCTTTGCCAACGCCGCGCTGGGGCGCGAATACCCCACGGGCTTCCTCAACGTGGCATGGAAATGGCTGATCGAGAACCATCCGCATGATTCCATCGACGGCTGCTCGATCGACCAGGTGCACCGCGATATGATGTACCGCTTCGACCAGGCACGCGGCATCGCCGAACGCCTCACGCTCGAAGCCACCCAGGCCTTCAGCGCCAGCGTTGCCGGCGAAATTGGTGAAAAAGAACTGCGCGTGAACGTCTTCAACCCCCATCCACGTGATTTCACCGGCGTTGCCGACCTGACCCTGACCTTCCCCAACACCTGGGCCACCTTCCAGGAGTTCTTCGGCTTTGAGCCCAAGCCCGCCTTCCGCATCTATGGCGCAGACGGCAGCGAAATTGCCTACCAGCGCCTGGGACAACGGCTGGAGGCTCCCATCCGCGCCCAGCAGCGCGTGCGCCAGCAATCGGTGCGCGTGGCGTTGCAGTTGCAGGTTCCCGCCCTGGGCTACACCACCCTGGCGGTGAAGGAAGCCCCCGGCGAGTTCACCCGCCACCCGGCTGTGCCGGGCCTGGCCACCAGCGACCGCACGATGGAGAACGAATCCATCGCGATCTACATTGAAAATGACGGCACCCTCAGCCTGCTCGACAAAGAAAGCGGGCGCATGAGCTATGACCTGCTGACGTTTGAAGATATCGCCGATATCGGGGACGGCTGGTATCACGGTGCTGCTGCCAACGACGAAGTCTTCACCTCGGCCGGGTCCGAAGTGGAAATTGCCCGCCTGGCTGACACCCCCCTGATGACCACCTTCCGCGTGCGCCGCTGGCTGTCACTGCCGAAGGTATTTGATTATTCCGCCATGGCCCGCAGCCCGGAACGGGTGAAGGTGCAGGTTGATACCCTGGTAACCCTGCGCGCGGGGCAGCATTTCGTCGAGTTGGAGCATTGCATTGAGAACACCGCCGGCGACCACCGCCTGCGCGTGCTGTTCCCCAGCGGGGCTGCCAGGGCGGATACCTACCTGGCGGATTCCCATTTCGATGTGGTGGAACGCCCGATTGCGCTGCGCGCCGACAACCATCGCTACCGCGAACTGGAAGTGGATGCCAAACCCCAGCTGAGCTGGACGGCCGTCTATGACAAAAAAGGCGGCCTGGCCGTGGTCAGCGCCGGGCAGTTGGAAAGTGCCGTGCTTGACCAGCCCGAACGCCCGATCGCGGTGACGCTGTTCCGCTCCACCCGCCGCACCGTCAATACCGAAGGCGAACCGGACGGCCTGCTGCTGGGCAAGGTGCGCGTAAAACAGTACGTGGTGCCGCTCAACGGCAAACCCGATCGCGTGGCACTGAGCGAACTGGGACAACGCCAGACTGCCGGACTGCGCATGGTGCAGAGTACCGGTATCCAGGTGGCCGCCCTGCGTGCCCAGCGCGAGGTCAGCGCCGAAGCTGCCCTGCCGCCACAGGATGGTTTCTTCCGGCTGGAAGGCAAGGCCGTGCTGTCGAGCGCGGGGATCGTCAACGGCGCGCTGGAAGTGCGCCTGTGGAACCCGGCCGGCAAGCCGCATGCCGCCGCGCTGGTTTTCGGCGATGCCGCGCGGTACACCACCGGCTGGCAGGTGAACCTGCTCAGCGAACCCCTCAGCGAACCGCAGCCGCTGTACGACGGCGTGTTTGAAGTTGCCCTGGCACCAAAACAAATTGTCACCCTGCGCTTTGCCTGATGCGCCTTTGATTGCATCTGAAACAGGGTTTCCCCATCAAGCCTCATGACAGCAAGGCGAAGCCCCCAACCTCAAACAGAAAACGATCGAACCACCAAATCTGGTGGTTCGATCATTCTTAAAACGACAAATGCAGGGGCGCGGCTCAACCACACTGGACTGTTCGGATACCCTCTTGCCTTATTTCTGCAGGTGCACAGGCCTGGTGATTCCTTTACAATATTCAGCCCACCAGGGTTTTCACATTCTCGTAAGTTACCGTGAAAAGCAAGGGTAGTGCAGCTGGTGTACCACTGAATTCACAACCACACCGCGGCGTGGCTTTACCGTTCCGAACAACCATTTCACACAACCCCGCCATCACGGAGGGAAGCAGGGCAGCTGCGAATACAAGCGTCCACTCCAGCTCTTGTAGGGGCCTGGGGTGGGGTGATGATGGCCAAATCCCGGCGAATTTGATCGTTGGTTTCAACAATGTTAAATACCGGCCGTTGCGCGGCTCAGCACTCCTTCTTCCAGAAAGTTTCTGTTACAATCAAGCAATCCCGCGGAAGAGGAAAACGGAACCATGTTGAAGGACAAATACTACACCCAGACCCTGCTGAAAATCGGGGTGCCGATTGCGCTGCAGCAGCTGCTGTTTGCCGCCTTTAACCTGCTCGACACCGTGATGATGGGCCAGATGGGCGAACAATCAATTGCGGCGGTGGGATTGGCAAACCAGATCACCTTCGTTTATAACCTGGTGATCTTCGGTGTAACCAACGGCGCGGCGATCTTTGCCGCCCAATACTGGGGCGTGAAGGACATGGATGGCATCCACCGCGCCCAGCGCGTGACGATCCTGCTGAGCGCCCTGATCGGCATGGCTTTTTCCGCCGTTGCCCTGCTGATACCGGAAACGGTGCTGGGCTTTTATACCAACGATGCCGAGGTGATCCGCCTGGGAGCACAATACCTGCGCATCATCGGCATCACCTACCTGGTCATGGGCATGTATATGACCTACATCACCATCCTGCGCAGTGTGCATATTGTCAAGATGCCGACCGCGATCAGCGTGGTGGGGCTGCTGTTCAATATGCTGGTCAATTACCTGCTGATCTTTGGCAAGTTTGGTTTCCCCCAGCTGGGGGTGCGCGGGGCTGCGATCGGCACACTGGTTGTGCGCCTGGGACAGTTTGCCGTCCTGCTGTTAATCGTGTACTGGAAAAAGCTGCCAGCCGCGGTCAACCTGTTCCAACCCATGGCGCGGGATGCCGGCTTTTTGGCGCGTTTCTTCAAAACCACTGCGCCGGTGCTGGTCAATGAAACCCTGTGGTCGCTGGCCATCACCACCATCAACAGCATTTACGCCCACATCAGCACCGAAGCCGTGGCGGCGGTCAATATCACCGGCACGGTGGAACAATTCGTGTTCGTGATCGGGATCGGTATGGCCAATGCCACCGGCATCATGGTCGGCAATGAGATCGGCGCGGGCAGGGAACACAATGCCAAAACCTATGCGCGCTGGTCGATCCTGATCTCCGCCGGCCTGGCGCTGCTGCTGGGCGCGGTGATCTTTTTCTCAGCCCCATTCATCATCCGCATCTATAATGTTTCAGAGCAAACCCGCTTCTTCGCGGTGCGCCTGATGCGCGTGATGGGGATGATCCTGTGGAGCCGGACGATGATGGCCAATTTTGTGGTGGGTATTCTGCGTCCCGGCGGCGATACCCGTTTCACCCTGGTGGTGGATGGCCTGGTGGTGTGGGTGGTGGGGGTCAGTATGGCCTACCTGGGCGCGAATGTGCTGCACTTACCGGTGTATTGGGTGTACCTGATGGTGGCAAGCGAGGAGATCGTCAAGAATTTCATGTGCTACCTGCGCTTCCGCTCCGGCAAGTGGATCACGAACCTGACCCGCGCCGAAACCAGCCTGGAATTGGCGCCGGAGTAAATCCAGCTGCGGTCGTAGCAACTGCAGGCGGGTTGGCTGGATTCGCGTTGAAATGGCGTGCGGTTACCCGCGGAAATCCGCGCTGCCCTCCAGGTGCATGATCTCACCGAAATAGATGCGGTGGTAGTCGCTGCCGTTGTAGCTGCCCTCAATTGCAGGATCGAGAAAATGCCCGGGGTCCATATCCTGCCAGTACAGCTTACGGCACTCGATGCTGAGAATTGCCTCAGGGAAGGTTGGCGCAGCCGCCACCACCCCGCGCACCACGCGCAAACCGCTTTCGGCAATTTTGTCGCCGTCACGCCCGGATTTGGAACCCAGCAGACCCAGTGCCTTTTTCCACTGCGGGGAAAATGCCGAGAGGGTGAAACTGTCGTACGCGTTCATCAGCCCAAAGGTATGGCGCGAAGGCCGCACCACCACCTGGGCGAAGGGGCGGCCCCACATCACCCCAAAGCTGCCCCACGCCACCGTCATCGCGTTATAGCGGCCGGCATCCACATCGCCGCTGCCCAGCAGCAGCCAATCCTTATCCCACAAATGCGCAATGCGCGTGGTGAAATCCAGCGGGTCAATGATCGTTCGTTCCATTAAAAACTCCTTTTCCTGTTTGTGGATTTATTGTACCATCCACCAGCCCAAGGGGTGGGAACCATGTAAAAAAACCGGGCCCGGCATTGCATCTGCCAGAGGTAAATTTTAAGTTATAATCACAGGTGGGATGAGGTTCATTGATTCCCTCATCCCCTGAGCCAAAGGAACAATACCATGCCTGATCAAACCATCCGTATCCTGATTGTTGATGACCACGCCGTTGTACGCAAGGGTCTGTCCGCCATCCTGGAAACCGAGCCGGACCTGACCGTAGTGGGCGAGGCCGAGAACGGCAACCAGGCGGTGTGGAAGGCGCGTTCCCTCAAACCAGATGTGATCCTGATGGACCTGGTGATGCCGGAAAAAGACGGGATCGAAGCCATCAAGGAAATTAAAAAAGAAGACGCCAAAGCCAATATCCTTGTCATCACCAGTTTCGCCGAGGATGAAAAAGTGTTCCCCGCCATCAAGGCCGGGGCGCTGGGCTACCTGCTGAAAGATTCCTCACCGGATGAGTTGATCCAGGCGATCCATGAGATTTACCAGGGCAAAGCTTCGCTCCATCCCACCATCGCGCGCAAGCTGATCCAGGAATTAAAAGAAGAAAAACCGGAAGAAGAGCCGGCCGAACAGGTGCTTACCAGCCGCGAGGTGGAAGTGCTCAACCTGATCGCTCACGGCCTTTCCAACCAGGAAATCGCCAACCAGCTGATGGTGGGTGAAACCACCGTGCGCTTCCATGTCAGCAACATCCTCAGCAAGCTGCACCTGGCCAACCGCACCCAGGCCGTGCTGTACGCCCTCAAGGAGGGCTACGCCAAGCTGGAAGACCTGTAAACAATCCCCCGTGTCATCCTGCGCCGCAACGGCGCAGTCTGTCCTCGTTCTCATCAACAAAGGAGTACCACCATGGCAATGACCACCCGCGAAGAAGTCCAAAGCGCGCTCCGGTCACTGGATTTTTCGGTTGACCAGTTGCGCAACAAGGCCACCCTGGCCACTCTCCAGCAGGAGATCAGCACCCTCGAACAGAACCTCGACCGCTTCGGCAATACGTTGAAAGATTTGCGTGAACGCGGTTATGTGTTCGATACCGACCTGGAAAGCCAGGTGAAAAAATTGCAGTCCGGCTGGAATACCAAAAAATTCACCGTTTCCGCCAACATCCGCCGCCGCCAGGGCGAACTGGAAAAAGACCTGTCGCAGCTCGATGCCCAGGTGCGCAACCTGCAATTGTTCGCCACACGCCCGCCCGCCCAGGCGGAAGCACAGATCAACCGGGTGCGGCAATCCGTCGATACCCTCGCAAGCCAGGTGGATTCCGCCGCCAATGTGCTGCGCAGCGCCTATGCCCCCTTCAATGAGGATGTGCGCAAGATGGACCTGCGTCTGAAGCACCTCGATTGGATGATGACCGAATTGCACCAGGCCACCTTCCACCTGCTGGAAACCGAAGCCCTGGTGGAAGCCGCCGAGGTGCGCTGGTACCACGACGGCAAAGAGGACAATCAGGATCCCAAAGGCATCCTTTACCTCACCGACCAGCGCCTGATCTTTGAACTGCACGACAAGATTGTCAAGAAAAAAGTATTGTTCATTGCCACGGAATCGGAAATTGAACGCAAGCTGATGTTCGAATGCCCGGTAAGCGCCATTGCCAAAGCCGAAGCCTACCAGGAAGGGCTGCTGAAGGGCGAAGACCACATGCGCCTCACCTTCGGGCAGGGCGGTCCGTATGACAAAACCCAGTTCCGCCTGTTCAACCTCGACAACGAGGAGTTCTGCAGCACCATCCGGCGCGTGCAGGGTGGTGAATTTTTGCGCCACCGCACCGAAGAAGTAGCGCAGGAAGTGCTGGAACGGGTTAAAAACGCCCCCAGCGAATGCCCGGCGTGCGGCGGCGCCATTCAACAAAAGGTGCTGCGCGGTCAGGATACGATCACCTGCGAATACTGCGGTAACGTGATCCGCCTGTAAAAGACGTACAGGCAACCCCCAACGAATCCTGAAAACAATCGAACCGCCGATCGGCGGTTCGATTGTTATTACAGGCTTACAGGCAGGGGCACAGCCCTTTCGTCGGGTTCAATCCAGTACCAGCGTCAGCCGGTAGCTGTGGTCGAGTGAGGGATCGAACTTGCCGTCATCGGTTTGCCCAAAATCACTCACAAACAGGTACACCCAGCCGTCTTCATCCGGCTCTGCCGTAAAGGACAGGCTGCCGTTCACATAGTCGAACGAACCGCCGATATACCCGATGCTTTCATCGAGCATGTAGACATAATGGGTCACCTCATCACTGCCGGTAAGGGTGACGGAATAGCTGCTGCCGGCTTTGGCTTCAAAACCATAGATATCCACTATGAAAGGTGATTCAGACCAGGGCGCCCCCAGGTAGGCATCAGCGCTGTTGGTGCCGGATATCGGCTGCCCGGGTTGGATCGGCAGCACGACTGTACTCTGGATGTACAGGTCAAACGTTACCGGCTGTGCGGCGATCAACTGGTTGGCAATCTGGATCAATCCGGAACCCTCGCCCCATGGGCTGAACAGCAGGCTTTCGTCCAGGCCGGTATCATAGTCGCCGGTGCGCAGTTCTTCACCTGCCATGTCGAGGGTGCTGATGGCGGGGTCAAAGTTTTTGGAATTGGCCGCCCCGCGCACCACCACCTCGTACAGGCGTTCCTCTTCAAAGCGCACGCGGTACTGCAATTCCTGCTCGCCCTCCGCCAGGGTGAGGGTGTACACCTGGTTGGTTTTGAGGGTTTGCATACCGGAGCTTTCTTGCAGGAACACCGGGTACAGCATGCCGTACTCGCGCAGGTCGCGCTGCTGCCAGTTGACGGCCATCAACAGGGCGTCTTCAGCAACCACCTGCGGTGCTTCCGAGCCATCCAGCAGCGCCCGGCGCACTTCGCTGGCGTCCTCGTCAAAATCCAGTTTGGCAGTATACAAAACCGATTTACCATCCGGCAGAAAGTACGCGCTGCGGAAGCTGAGGTCGCTGTCATCCAATTCACGCGGATCGGCGTTTTCAACCAGGTCCGCCGTGTACAGCACCGGGTCATCATCGCTTTCCTCGCGGGCGGAGAACAGCACCTGTTTTTCATCCGGCAACAGGTCATGCACGGTGAAACCTTCCCATTCCTCCAGCAGCAGGAAACCATCTTCATCATAAGGTGAGCACACCCACAGGTACTGCTTCTCCTCCATGCGGTACTCGATCAATAAATAGTCAGACCACACGCGGTAAAACATGTTCTCCACCTGGTCTTCGTTAAACAGCACCAGCGGGTCATCCCCGTCAAAGCCAAAACTGAGCAGGGTGACCTCGTTGTCGCTGGTGCGTTCTTCGGCAAAGAAGCGCAGCGGAATGCCAGGGAACCCGGAAAACAACATCAACCTTTCATCGCTGCTGTACACCTGCTGCACTGTACCCTGTTCCACATCGGCTGTGTACAGCAGGGATTCCTCGCCGTCCTCATCCATGGTGAGGTACGCCAGCCACGGGCGGTCGGCACTGGCGGTAACCGCCAGCTGCGGCAGTCCTTCTGCCAGGATCTGCCATTCGCCGTCGAGGGTGGCACCCAGGGTCAGCCAGCCCTCTTCATCCTCGGCAATGAACCACCCCAGGTCGCTGTTGTCGGCAAAGCCCACTTCGGGGAAGGCGGCATAATCATCCAGTGTGGATATTTCCTCCTGCGCGCGCAGGTCAATCAATACCAACTCCTCCCCCTCCTCAACCGGCACCACCAGTGTGAGGTATACCCCCGCCGGTGAAACCGCATGGCGGCGCACCGGTGCGCCGTCGTACAGGGTGGCGATCTCCTCACCCTCGAGCCCCACCAGGGTGTATGTATCGCTTTCACCGTCACTGCTGTGGTCAATCGCAATCCATTGCTGCGTTGCGGGCACCAGCAGGAGGTCATCCGCTTTCAGCACCCGTTCGGCTTCCGCGCCGCTGCGGGAAACATAGGCGCGTTTGCTTTCCTCACGGAATTCCACGATCACAATCGTACCGTCCTCCAGTAAAGACACCTGGTGCGGCTGGTCGGAAGCGAAAATTTCCAGCGGCGCAATTTCCTTTGCCCCGGGATCAACCAGCAATACGCGCATGTCATCACCGTCAAGTGTGCGCACCAGCACCTGGCTGCTGCCGGGAATGAACTCCGCCGGGTTCCAGAAACGGTAGACCGCCTGGCCGCCCTGGTATGCCACCGGGAAGCGCAGGTCGGATGGGTTTTGCAGCACATCCTCCATCAGCAGGATGCTGTCCTTGCCATCCTGCCAAAAAATTTCATTTTCTCCCTTGCGGTTGGGATACGCCACCAGGTAGGCAGGCGCCTCTTTGGGGCCAGCCAGTACCGGCAGCTGTGGCAGTTCAAACGGGAGCCATGCCGGGCGGGTGAGATACAGCACCGCCACCCCCGCCGCCACGCAGATCAGCAGCAGCGCCGCCAGCCCGACCAGGATCTGCCAGGTTTTGACCTTGCCCCGCGGCCGGGCTTCTTTGGCGGCTTTGGCCGCTTTGCGCCCCGCTGTCGCAGCAGCCGCAGGCACAGGCTGGGAACGCGGCGGGAGATCAAACGGCAGGACCTGCGGTGGCGGGGTGGGTTCCAGTTCCGGCAGGGTGTAATCGGCCGCCCGGGTGGGCGCAGCGGGAGGTTCCGCCGCCGGCTGGATGATCGAGGCCGTCAGGGCAGCCAGGTCATCATCGCCGGATTCCTCCGGCGGCACGGGTATCGAAAGCCGCGTCTGCGGCAGTTCAAAGCTGGCCGTCGCTTTAGCGGACTGCGGCTCGGGCGCAGCTTCCTGTGCCGGCGGCACAGGCGGAGCTAGCGCCGGGCGCTGGCAGTTGGGACAGGTTTCGGCGCCATCGGGCACCGGGTGACCACAATAGACACAAAACATGATCGTACTCCTGTGAATTTGGGGAGAATAAAAAAGGGTTCGGGATTTGTCAGCGGAAGGTGGGGCCAGGTGTCAGTTGATGCATGGACCACCCGGCGGCACCGTGGAGTGGGGTTGGATTAATCTGTTTTAATCAATCATAGCATAAAGCAGGGCGGTTGCGGCATCCAATTTCGCAAAACCAGGGCGGATGTGCCAAATAGAGCCCCCTGCCGCCGGGTTGATGAAAGAATAGAGGCTGCCCATCAGGGCAGCCTCCGCATGTTTCCGGTCACGTTTGCGGCAGTCGCCTGCGTGGTTACGCGGCAGCCGCCAGGGCCCCCATCGGGTCCCACGGTGCCAGGTGGATCGGTTCGGTCTCCAGCGCGGCAAGCACTTCGGCGGGGACAAATTTCCTGTCAACCACCACTTCGTACATGTACTCGCTGAACCAGTTGTCGGTCATAATGTAAAAACCCTTGTCGCCGTTCTTGTCGTCCCACGAATTCTCCACGCGCCATTTGACCGGCTTGCCGGCTTCGTCCACATCCACGGCCGTGAACACCATGGCATGCGTCATCATGCTCTGCCCGTAATCCAGGCGGTCGGCTTTGTCGGCAGTAAAGGGTTCACCGTAGATGTTCTCATAATCGTAGGTATCTTCCGCCATGATGCCGCGTACCCGCTCGAGGTCTTTGCCCACATCACAGCCAAACCATACCGCGCGCTTGTCATCTACAATCTGTCGCATCGCGGCCTGTTTCATCACATCGATCTCGACATTGATGTAACGGATGATCTCGCCTTCAACCACGTTGCCGAGGTAATCCACCGTGAACAGGCGGTTAAAGGGTTTGTCGGCGGTGGGGGCGTTGATCAGGCACACCATGCTGTCAAGGTCAAGCCCGACATACTTGTCATAGAACGCCTGCGGGGTGATCTCGCCGTCACGGTGGAAGGCATCCTCCTTGTCGTTCCACTGCCAGTAGAACGATTTTGGCGGTTCACCAAGATGCAGGCACAGCATACGGTAAACGGTGCTCATCATCGCCAGCTTGCGTTCGCGCAGGGCATCCAGCGCGGCACCGGCGGCATGCGCCTTGCGCAGTTCAGCGGCATATTCACGCAGCTTGGCCGTGATCATCGCGTCCATCGCGCCGGTGTTGCCGGAGCTTTCCGTTTCGGGCATCACGGTTTTGGGCACCACGCCGTATTTGCGGATCAGGTTGACAAACATATCCCACTGCCCGCCGTCCTGGATCGGGTCGCGCACCAGGTGCATGATCAGGCGGCTGTTGGACGCTTCATCCAGCGTGCCGAGGATGCTTTCGAGAAAATAATTGGCTTTCTCGAACTTGTCCCAGAACATGGGGTAATTCTGTGAAAATTCAAAGGCGTCCAGTTTCATTTTTTCCATCGCGTAATAGCGGAAGGTGTTCAGCCCCGCAAACAGCCAGCAGCGCCCGGAATGCATCTGGTTGGTGATCGGGTTGCTTTTGAGTTTGTGGGAATAGGAATGGTCCAGGCGGGTGACCATGCGGCGGTTAACGCCAACCTTGGACAGGTTTTCCTGGGTGAGGGCATTCATCACGGCGTGGTTGCGCGGGTCGGCCGCGAACGCATCGGCATAGTGTTGAATCTGTTCGGGATGGATTGCTTTCGAAGTCATGGCTGTGGATTCTCCGTTTCAAAAAAGAAGGTGATACCGCCTATTATACAACGAATTAAAAATGGAGTTGGACGGGAGAAACAACAAAAAAACTACGGGAGATGGAACCCTCCGGAGTTCAGGGACATTCCCTGGTGTCTGCGGTGTTACGCCCCTGGAAAGCCTTTTTTTCGGAACTTGTTCAGCATGCATTCCACCGGGTCAATCCCACGTGAGATACAGTAGGCGGTGAGCATCATCAGCACATCGCCGACCTCGTCTTCCACGCTGCGCTCTTTTTCGGCATGGTTGCGGATCCAGCTGGCCTGTTGTTCCACGTGCGCATCCGCCAGTTCGCCGACCTCACTGACGAGGAACATCAACGCCTGGGAATCATCCGGTACGGTCAACCCGCGGTATTGGTAATAGGCCTGGACGGTTTCAAGTACGGTTTGCATGGTGTTCTCTCCCTTGCGGCTGGATGGACGGTGAAACAGTTCCGATTGTACCACACCGCGCCGGGTGGTGAACCAGGGTAACGATCACCGGTACACTTCTGAGCCTCCGGGATGGAATGGTGGAAGCATGTTCGGTATGGATGTTTGGAACAAAAAACTACAGCAACAGAAATGAAAATTCGCGCACGCCGCTGTTTTCCAGCCCGGTTTGGTGTATCATAGGCCTTAATCACGTTGGATTTGAACACCAGAGAAAAGGAAAACCAAATGGAAACCTATGACCAGGGCGCGCAGGACCGCGCGCAGCGCATGCAATGGTGGCACGAAGCCCGGTTTGGCATGTTCGTGCACTGGGGGCTGTATTCCCAGTTGGGGCGGCACGAATGGGTGATGAACCGCGAGCGCATCCCGCTGGCGGAATATGAACCGCTGGCCGACAGCTGGCAGGTGAAAGACCGCCCGGCGCGCGAATGGGCACGGCTGGCCAAAGCGGCTGGCATGCAATACATAGTGATGACCACCAAGCACCACGAGGGCTTCTGCCTGTGGGATACCAAACAGACCGATTACAATGCCGTCCGGCGCGGCCCCAAACGCGACCTGGTGCAGGAATTCGTCGATGCCTGCCGCGAGTTCGGCCTCAAGATCGGGTTTTATTATTCACTGATGGACTGGCACCATCCTGACGGCACGCTGTGCGTCAAGGATGAAGCCGCGCGGTACCGCTTCCTGGAATTCACCCGGGGCTGTGTGCGCGAACTGATGAGCAACTACGGCAGGATCGACATTCTGTGGTACGATGTTTCCTGGCCGCTGGAATCGCCGGAGCGCTGGGAAAGCGCCGTCATGAACCAGATGGTGCGCGAACTCCAGCCGCACATCATCATCAACAACCGCTCGCAGCTGCCGGAAGATTTCGGCACCCCCGAAGAGCACATCACCGCCGCGGAAGCCGGGCGCGCCTGGGAAGCCTGCATGACCTTCAACGGCTCTTGGGGCTACATGCCCTATACCCTCGATGAAGACTGGCATTCGGCGCGCGCCGTGGTTTCGATGCTGCGCCAATGCACTGCCGGGGGCGGCAACCTGCTGCTCAACATCGGCCCCAAACCCGACGGCTCGGTGCCGGAACCCGCCATCGGGCGGCTGCAGGCAGTGGGGCAATGGTTGGAAAAATACGGCGAAGCGGTCTACGGCAGCGTGGACCCGGCCTCCCATCCGCAGTTGGAGTGGATGCCGCTGGGGCAGTTCACCCGCAAGGGGAACGCCGTCTATTACTGGGTCAGCCGCTGGCCGGGCAGTGCGCTTGCCCTGGGCGGGTTCCAGTCGCAGTTGGTGCGTGCCAGCCTGCTGGGGTCAAATACCGCCCTGCCCTTCACGCAGGAACCTCGGCGGATTGTGATCCAGGGACTGCCGGCGGACAACCCCGACGGCCTGCCCACCGCCACCGCGGTACTCAAGCTCGAATTCGCCTCCGAACCGCTGCAAAAACTGGGGGCCGGCTACTGGCTGCCCGAAGAAGTATAAGCACAACCACGAAAACCCCCCGGGCTTTGCATCACCCGGGGGTTTTATTGTTTCCTGTTTTGATTACTTGTCAGCGTTCTTCAGCTCATCCGGCAGGGGCGGAATTTCAATTTCCGTGCCGGTCTTGATGCTGTTGGGATTGTCACCGATGATGGCCTTGTTGTGCTCGTAGATCAGCCACCAGTAGGGTTTCTTGATGGAACCATAGTGCTTGAACGCCAGGCTGGAATAGGTGTCCTCGTTGGTCCACACGTGCTTAATCACGGCAGCTTTGGCTTCAGCGGCGGCCTTGGCTTTGGCAGCAGCTTCTTCCATGAATTTCTTCTGGGCGGCAGCTTCCGCTTCGCGTTTTTCCAACAGTTCTTTGGCCTTCTCAGCGGCCTGGTCAGCGCGGACCTTATCGGCTTCGGCTTTGGCTTTTTCTGCTTCGGCCTTCACTTTTGCAGCTTCGGCCTTGGCGGCTTCGGCTTCCTTTTTCAGGGTTTCAACTTTGCGGGCTTCGCGCGCGGCTTCGGCTTTGGCCTGGGATTCCGCCAGCTTCTTGGCTTCTTCCGCTTTTGCAGCTTCCTCGTCCTTCTTGTTCAGGGCGTCGCCGATGCGGCCAAATACATTTTTCTTTTTATCTGCCATCAAATTCCTCCTGTGAATGATGATTTCAGAATGAGTACTCTCTTAACAACTGTACTATGAATTGATTTGAAATTCAATAGAATTTTTTGCAATCACGCATCAAATCCAAATATGCCTGCGGCACAGCCTGGTTTCTGATACAATTGTGGCGGCTTCAGAATATTCATTTAAAGGTAGAAAACAAATGGCAAAACAAATCCTGGTAACCAACGATGACGGCATCCGCTCCCCGGCGATCTGGGTGATGGCGGAAGCACTGACCAACCTGGGCGATGTGGTCATCGCCGCCCCGCGCGAGCAATTTTCCGGCGCAGGCCGCAGCCACTCCGGCCCCGATGGAGAGATCGAAAGTGTCCCGCTCCCGGCTGGCAGCCGCATCAAAGCCGCCTACGCTGTGGCCACCACCCCCGCCAAAGCCGTGATCGCAGCCTTTTACAAGCTGTACCAGCGCCTGCCCGACCTGGTGGTTTCGGGCATCAATTACGGCGAGAACCCCGGCACCTGCATCACCAGTTCCGGCACGGTTGGCGCAGCAATCGAAGCAGCTGCCAGCGGTGTGCGCGCCCTGGCGGTGTCACGCGTGGTGCCGCCCGATGAATACCTGAACCATTCCGACCACATCGATTTCAACACCGCCGCACATTTCACTGCTTTCTTCGCGGAACGCCTGCTCGACCATCTCGACCTGAGCGGGGTTGACCTGCTCAAGGTGGATGTGCCGGCGGAAGCCACCCCCCGCACCCCCTGGAAACTCACGCGCCTGTCGCGTTACCGCTATTTCGAGCCGTTCTCGATTGAAAACGGCGATGGTACACGCCGCATCGATTACCGCATCGACCCAACCCATCCGCTGATCGAAGCCGGCGACGATGTCCACGGCCTGCTGGTGGAGCGGGTGGTCACCGTCACCCCCCTCACGATCGATATGACCGCGCGCGTCAACTTTGGTGAATTTGGGGCGCGCCTGAAAGCTGGCGCCTGAGCCTGAAGAGCAGTTTCATTTTCCAGCGGAAAACTCCTTGCGTCAATTCGCTTAACGATTCTGTAAACTCTGCTACAATGGGTTTGTAACGTTGAAGGGAACGTCTACGGAACAGCAAACGCAATTGGGAGGTTGCCGCAGCAGTGAAAACCAGACATCCCGCGCTCATCACGCTTGTATTCGTCCTGCTCACAGCAGGCGTCCTGCTCGCAGCAGGCATCGTCCTCGGTGCCTGTAATTTTCCAACCGCCGGGGCTGCCAATAACGATGAACAGGCGCAGGCACGGGCGGAAGTGGATGGGTTGTTCTGGGACCTGTACGTGATCCTGGGCGGGGTGGAAACCTTCGGCCGCCCCATCTCCCCGGTGGTATGGGTGGAATCCCTGCAATGCCAGTACATGATGAACGCGCTCTTCTGCTACGACCCCGCCCTCAGCGGGGCGGATGCCTATTCTCTCGCCCCGGTGGTGCGTGATGGCAGCCTGATGCCGCCTTCGGTGCTGGAACTGCCGCCGCAGCAGGGCGAGAAGCTGGTGAACGGCTTCACCATCCACCCCGATTTCGTCGCCCTGTATGACCAGATGTACGGCACACTCTTCACCGGCCAGCCGATGGGCGAAGCCTGGGTCAATTATGAAAAAGAGCGCATCGAACAGTATTTTGAAAATGTGATCATGGCGCAGGACCTCAACGACCCCGAAGCTGTCCCCTACCTGCTGCCGGCCGCCTATGCAGTATGCACACAATACTGTGAAACTCCCGACGCGGTGGAACTGCCGATCCCGGTGCTGCGCGAGGTGATATCACCCTTCGGCAATTTCTTCGGGCGCATTAACGGCGGCTCGTTTGGTGAACCGCTGACGCGCGCCTTCTATACCCCGGACGGCCAGTTGATGCAGGTCTTCCGCGGCGCGGTGGTCACCGCCCCGGCCGACAACCTCGATGCCGCCCGCTTTTACCCGCTGGCGGATGAACTGGGCATGTACCGCATGGAACCGGTGTACCAATCCTTTGGCACCGACCGCTCCGTGTTCTTTTACCCGATCACCGAAAAAGGCTTCCATGTACCGATCCTGTTCGATGACTTCATCAGCGCCCACGGCGGACGCCACATCGCCGGCGACCCGATCGCGGAAACTGCCTATTATGATGAGAACGTGATCCGCCAGTGCTTCGAGAACATCTGCCTCGACCTGCAGGAAGGCCCCGAAGGCCCGCGCGCTGTGCTGGCCCCCCTGGGCGCCTGGTACCTGCAGCGCGAGCTGGACGCCGGCCGCATTTCAACGGATGTGCTGCTGCCCGGCTGGGTCAGCGCCGATACCGCCCAAATCGCGGTTGGTGAACAGCAGCAGGTGGTTGACCACAAAACCCCGCAGATCATCATCGCCACCGTGTACAACACGGACGGCACACCCCTGCACGGCATCGGCGGCACCCTGCGCCTTGATCTGCCCGAAGACGGGCAGCAGGTGTTTGATTTTCCCGCCAGCGACCACAACGGCATCGCCTACCTGTACCTGCCACTGGTTGGAGAAAAGGGTGACCTCGCCATCCTGCATTACACCCTGTGCCTGCACCTGCCCAGCGGGGAGGATGTGTGCACCCAGGGCGCGTATGTGGTAGATGCCCGCTGACGATACGGCGGTACAGGATTTGAGTGATTGAACTCATTCGCCACTCACTTTCATGAAGATCCATTGACAGTCAGTCAATGATCCAATACAGGGTATAATCTATATTGGTTGGTATCCTGTCGGTTGATGTGCCTTCCTGACCCGCCAGACAGGGTGCAAACCTAAACAATTCAGGTTGGGTTTTGTCAACTTCCTGCGGGGGTCCGTGGGGAGAAAATTTGTTTCTCGTTCCACTACCAATCCATAGGAGAATGATGATGGACAACAACACGCAGCACACCCGCCAGGAAAGAACGTGCGAAAAGTGCGGTAAAACCGGGCCAGGAGATATGGCTTATTTCTGGTATGGTAGAGCAAGCCGTCCTCGCGCCATTGATGTTTTCACCAAAGTCTACACGGTTCAGGTGAAAGGCTCACGCTCAGCCTGGATATGCACACGTTGTACCCGGCGATCCATGATATTTCACCTGCAACCCTGGCTACTGCTGGGAATTCCCCTGTTTGTGTATTTTGGGCTCTCCATTCAGTTCGGCCACAGCGCCCTGTTGGGGACAGTGCTGGGATATTCACTATTATTGTACGCAGTACTCTACCTTGCATCCATGGGTTCCAGTCACCACCTGCTTGAATTCTGGTTCGGCGCTGGATCCCGGCAGGCGATTAAGGTTCACAAAAAGGCATTAAAAAAGCAAGGTTATAACGCCTTTTGGACACCGGGAGAAAATGAAAAAATGAGGTCGAATCGGTAAAAATGATACCAGGCAGATCGCAGAAATATTCACCCAGCGGGAATCATTCTGACAATGCGCCGCATGGCATCACCGGTAACCGGGATTTCCACCATCACATTCCCGCTGCCGTCATCCAACGGTATGAATCGGAATTCACTGCCGGCCGGATGGAGATCGATCTGTTTCGCGCTGGCATGGAACCAATCCGGCAGGTAAATGCGGGTTGGGCTTTCCACCCGGCCGTCTTCCTGCCATTCACAGGTGAAGCTGTCCTCCGCGGCGTGGTAATGGTATGAAAGCAACCTTCCGGCCACTGCCTGTGGGTACGGGCGCTGCACCGCCGGGAAGCTGGGGGTATGCTCGATGCCCGGGAAGTAAGCCCAGAAGGTTTCACCGCACAGCAATTCTTCAAACAGGTTGACCGCCTGCCAGGCGGGTGCCAGTGTGCCGGGCACATCACCATAGGCGCCCCACTCCCCCACCAGCATCGGCATTTGCAGGCGGCGCGCGGTGCGGGCATGGCGCTCAAAAATGAAGCGCATCCGCTCCGGGCAGGCATCGGCCACAAACGGGGTATCGGTCACCAGGTCGTAGCCATGGGGCGCGTACACCTGGTACAGGTCGCGCGTTCCGGCGGCATCAACCACCGGCTGGATGCCGCTGCTCACGCCCATATTGGCGGCCATGGTGGTTTCCAGGAATAGCAAACCCCGCGGATCAGCGCTGCGGATGGCCTGCGCCGCGCGGCAGTAGAAGGCGTGCAGGGCGGTTTGTTCAAACGGGCCGTAGTAGCCCTCCTGCACATCCACCACCGCCGCGTACAGGTCCACATCGCGCAGCAGCTCCAGGATCCCCTGGCGCCCCTGGGGTGTCAGCCAGGCCTGCATCAGGCTTTCGGATGGGTCCCCGCCATCCGGTGCCGCCGCCATCATTCCCTCCCCTGCCGCCCCACTGGCCAGGATTTCCGCGCCGCGCGCGAACATCGCCGCCTGGGCTTCACCGGCGATCGAACCAGGGAATGGTTCATTGAACAGGTCATAGCCGATCACAGCCGGGTTGCCGGCAAAGCGCTGCGCCAGCACCTGCCAGGCAGCAGCAAGATGATCCTGCAGGCCAGTGCCATCCGGCGCGTGGGTATTGGCCCAGAAGGCATCCAGCGCCGCCTGCACTGCCGGGCTGGTGAAGTAGGCATCGCTCCACACCCCGCTCAGGTTCACATGCGGCAGGCCGCCGGTGAGGGTGGCCCAGGCCGGGGCGCCATCAGAATACAATACGCTGTACAGGTCCTGGTGCATGTCGAGGAATACGTACAGCCCGTTCTCCCGCGCCCATTGCACCTGCTGTCCCAACCCCTGCAGGTACAATTCACTGAACACGCCCGGCTGCGGCTCCAACCCGTCCCAGATCACCCCCAGGCGGATGCAGTTGAAACCCCACCGCCGGAAGGCGGCAAACAGGCCCGGGGCCAGGTGGCCAAGATAACCGCTGGCAGGATTTTTATCCACCAGGGCGATCCCGTGCAGGAGTACCTGCCGCCCGGCGGCATCAACAAAGTGAGTATCACGGATGGTTAACGGCTGCATGGCGGCTCCTCTCTCCCTGCATCAGTGAATATCGGTTGGTATTGATACTATCGTCGAACACAGGCTGTGTCAAGGCGCAAGGAGACCCCCGCCAGGGCTTTAACATTCTCGCAATGGTTCGTGAAAATGTGCAACTGGCATACCATTACGGGCACAACTACACGCGAGCATGACTGTATTCCTGTTCCTGAGCCAGTCGAAGGGGAACCCCCCACCCCGACCCTCCCCCAGGCGGAAAATCAGCGGTTTCACACGGTTCTCTGGGGGAGGGAGTTCTTACCCAGAGGTGAGGGGGTTCGTTGAACCCCCTCACCTCTGGAACTCCGCACCCCTCCCCGCGCAGGCCAGGTGTTCCACGCCAATTTTTGTTGCGGGGAGGGGCCCGGGGTGGGGCAATGATGGCCAAATCGCGGTGAATGTGATCATTGGGTTCGAAAATGTTAAAACCCTGTGACAATTGGCAGAAGGTTCACATTGTCATGAACCAGGCCCCTGGTTGCCGGGGCGCGGCAACACTGCCGCCGCGCGCTCAGCGGTGCTGGTCGATCAGGATCGTGTTGCCGTCAGGATCCAGCAGCATGCAGCTGGCAGGCCCGGAACCGTTTTCGTCCGCCTCGCTCAGCAGCGCCACCCCCTGCGCCTTCAACTCGCGCTGCAGCTCGCGGATGTCGGTGAATTCCGCCAGCGGCTGCGCGTCCTGGTCCCAGCCGGGGTTGAAGGTGAGCAGATTGCCCTCGAACATGCCCTGGAACAGGCCGATCACCGTTTCGCCGTTCCTGAGCATCAGCCAGCCCTGCGCGGCATCCCCGCCAAAGGGGTGGAACCCCAGTTTTTGATAAAACGCCTGCGATACCGCCAGGTCTTTAACCGCCAGGCTGACCGAAAACGCGCCAAGCTGCATGATGAACTCCTTCCACTGAATCACAAAACGGCCTGCCTTCATTCTACCGCATACCATTCCCGGCGCAAGCCACCCAACCCGGCTGCCGCTTCCCACTCCGGCGGCTTGACACCCCCCAGGGCAGCGCATACAATCAAGGCAATGGGTTGTGGAACAGTGAAAGGAGCCCGACGGATGCAAAACTACGCCAGCCCCAAACACGCCCGAGTGTACTTTGCCATCTTTGCTGTTGTGCTGCTGGTGGTGTCGCTGCGTATCGCGCGTCCCTACCTGAACACCGCCATTCTCGCCGTGATCATCGCCTACATTGTCCAGCCGCTGTACAAAGGCCTGCTGGGCAAGATCCGCCCCAGCAAGGTGCGCGCCTCGGTCATCTCCACCATCATCGTCATGCTGTGTACGCTCCTGATCGTCACCGTACTGCTCTTTGCCCTGATCCGGATCATGTCACTGGTGATGACCGAACTGAACGCCCTGCGCGTAAGCACCAGTGATGACATGGACCTGATTGAAGAAGGCACCGAATGGTTGAACGCGTTCTTCACCCGCATCAAAATCCCGGCGCGGATCACCCCCAGCCAGGTGATCAACAACGTCCAGGCGTACATCTCGCAGATCCTCACCTTCCTGCTTTCTTTTGTGCGCTCCATCGGCTCGCTTTCGGTCGGCGTGCTGATCAACCTGGTGATCTTCTACGGCCTGCTGTTCCTGGTGACACCCGGTTTTGATGACCTGCTGGATTTCCTCACCCACCTCAGCCCATTTGACCCCGCCATGAGCGAACGCTTCATCTTGCGCGCCTTCAACACCGCCAAGGCGATGGTGTGGGGCATGTTGATCATCGCGGTGGTGCAGGGCGGCCTGGCCGGGCTGATCCTGACCCTGCTGGGGGTGGAGAACATCCTCCTGCTCAGCGTGATTGTGGCGGTGTTTTCCTTCATCCCCCTGCTGGGCACCGGCATGGTTACCCTGCCGATTGCGGTGATCTTCTTCACCGAAGGCGCCATTTTCAAGGGCATCCTGCTCACCCTGGTGCAGGTGATCCTGATCGGGAATATCGATACCGTCCTGCGCGCCCAGCTGATCCCGCGCGATGTGCGCATGCCGCTGGTGATCAGCTTCATTGCCATCCTGGGCGGATTGGCCTTGTTCGGCATCTGGGGGCTGGTGTACGGCCCGGTGATCTTCAGCATGCTGCTGAGCGCGATCGAGGTCATCCAGCAAAGCCGCGTGCCGGCCGTTGCGCCACAGGCCGCACCGCGTTTCTGGTTCTCGGACAAATCCGGCGGGAAATAAGGGCGGCGCCGGGGTTGCCTTTCCCCCGGCTATGGCCCGTGCGCGGCAAAATCATCCAGCCACATATGGCCGGTGGTGATGCACATCTCCGGGTGGTCATCGCGGAAGCGGCGCAGGCGCGGGACATGCGGCCCGAGCACCAGGCGTTCCAGCCAGGCCGGCACGTATTCCTCCAGCCCCAGCGGGGCGGCATCCCCCACGTGAAAATGCCAGCCGGCGCCGGTGCGGATGGCAACCCCGCAATGGCCGCGCGTATGCCCAAAGAGCGGCACCAGCCACACTTCCGGCTCCAGCGGCAGGCGGACGGCGGGGAAGCCAAACCACTCTTCACCCGATTCCTCGTAACAGTGCACCCGCGGCTGGTGGGCGGTGTGGCGGCGGACATAGGCCAGGTCGGTCCAACGCCCGGGGCGGCCGTGGAACGCTTCCCATTCGCGCTGGTGCACATGCACCTCGGCGCCGGGAAAATCCGCCAGGCCGCCACAGTGATCGAAATGCATGTGGGTCAGGATGATATGTTTCACATCAGCGGCAGGATACCCCAACGCCTCCACCTGCCGCAGGGCACTCTCCCGCGGGTCGAGCGGGACCCTGGTTGCCAGCTGGAAGGTGCGCACAATCCCCGGCGGCTGGCGGTAATCTGCCAACCCGGGACCGGTATCGACAAGCATCAGGCCATCCCGACCCTCGATCAGCAGGCACAGCATGCCAGTATGCCAACTGGCAGGAATACGGGCATTGCAGGTAAAACAGTTGAGATGATGGATCAAGGTGACCGTGGTTCGGTAACTGTGCGCATGCTGATTGTATCATTTCCTGAACCCCTGGATCGTTCAGGATTTCCGCCGCTGTTTCAGCATCCTGTAAGCCATTGCCACCATCACAACCAGGGTCAAGATGAGGATTGATCCCCCTGCCGCGGCTGGCGGTGTTGCGGTGGGTGTCGTCCTGTTCCATACTGGTTGTGGCCGGATGGCGCTGGTGCTGATCCTTAAACAATGCAAGGCAAGGCAAAGGAACCTGCTGCTGCCTGACGAATTGCCGTTTCCTTACCCTTTTTTCGCCTGGATCGCATAGCGCACGGCAGTATTGATCTGCCGGAAGCCGGTCTTGTGCGAGAGGGCGATGGCGTTGGCATTGGTGCTGCCGTGGTCAACCAGCAGGGTATGGGCGCCTTGCGCCCTGACCGCGGCCACCGCCGCAAGCTCCAATGCCGTACCCAGCCCCAGGCGGTGATGCGCCGGGTGCACACCCAGCGGTTCAATCTGCCCAACCCCCTGCCGCAGCCAGCAATGGCAATACCCCACCAGCATCTGGCTGGCGGTGTGCTCAATCACCAGGTCAATCGCAGGCAGATAATCCGGATGTGCCAGGCTGCGCAGGCGCCACTCCCTGGTTAACCAGTGGGGGCCAAACACTGCATCCACCAGGCGGACATAGTTTTCGGCTTCCGCTTCGCCGCGGAACGGGCGGACGCAATAACCCTCCGGCAGCTGCGGCTGCGGAAACGCCCGGTTCACATCCAGCGAAAAACGGATCACACTCCAATCCTGCGGCAGAAAGCCCAGCGCCAATAATGCTGCCGACATGTGTTCTGCTTGCGGGGCATCTTGATAAAACTCGATCACACCCTCAAAGTCTGCCCCGCTGCGCTGCGCGTGGGCGGTCATTTGTGCTTTCCCCCAGGCGAACACTTCGCTCTCCAGCGCCGCCCCCTGTTCCGCGGGATGAATGGCGAAATCCAGCACGCCCCAGGGCGGCTGGAACAGCGCGTAGGCGATCACCTGTCCCGCCTTTTCCCAGATTCCCGCCACGCAATCCCGATCCTGCCAGGTGGAAGTGACCCGGAAGGGCATATCCACCAGGTGAATATGGGGGTGCGCCGGGTCACTTTCCCACAAAGTGTGAATCGGCTCCCGGTCGAGGGTTGTGGTCGTGCGGAATTGGATCGCTGTCATGGCACCTCCTCAGGTTGCTTGCAAGGTCAACAGTGTCCGTATGATACCATGCTTTGTGCCGCAGAAAACCGCAAGGGGTGCTGGCGGGTGATGAACAAATGAATTGCCCCCAGCGCAATCCTCTCATCCCGCAGACCCAATCCCGGGGCCCAGCACAAAGAAATACACCAGGGCAAGGATGATCCCCAACCAGAGCCATGCATTCGATCGGGGCAATTGAATGCTCTGCGGTGGTGTCTTTGTTCGAGGCACAGGAATAATATTCACCAGGATAGCCCACAGGATGAAATGAAGATACGCAAATACGCAAGCCAGTAGGTGGCTTGCCCCAAAGGGAGGCAGAAGGAAAGGGCTTCCGATCAAGGAAAGTGATTGGACGATCATCATCGTACCGACCGGGATCAAGGTGATCGACCATTGCGCTCTGCGGTAGCTTTTCAAATCAGGCATCCATAAACGCAGCGGCAGGACATATCCCAATAGCGTGACCAGTACCCCGATTCCAATGATGATCGTTTTCCAGCGGCTGCGCGGCTCCAATTCGATGAGAAATTCTGTCCAGTCACCCGCGCCAATCAGCATCGCGGATGTGAGGTTCATCGCGGCAATGATGAAACTGAACGTGGAAAAGAGCCACAGGAAATACCTTGCAGCCGAACTGACCTGGCGCCCGAACCTTAAAAAAATTAATGCGGCCATGCCTGTGAGCAGGTTCATCACTGTTCCGGCAGCCATGATGGTTCGCATTGCCGCCACGGAGAATACCTGGTCCCAGCTGATATGGGCGGTTGTGGTTGAGACAGCCATGACAGGAATCCCAAGCAGAACTGCCGCGCCGGCGTGTCCAATGATCTCATGCGATACATTCACCAATACCCACGCGATTGTCGAAATTGCTGCCAATGTGGGAATATCAATTGCCAGCCGGTTTTGTTCGCGTTTCATTTTCATAGCCTCCTCTGCATGCGGAAAGCCCATGGTGTTCTATGATTGATTGTACAACGAAGCGCGCTCCCATGTCCCCTACGATGTAGCGGTTGGAGCAGATGTTTTTGTCATGAGCGTGCTGGGGCTGGTGAAGGTGGAGTGGGTGGCATAAGCAGGGAGAGCGAACCTTGAACCATCGCTTCTTTTTGTGGTGCGATCATACCTTACCCGGGGTATGATGAAAACAGAATCAACGCCAGATCGGGAAAACGAGATTTCAATAGCTACCATTGCGCCAGACACCCGATTTCGCCAAGCGGTACTCCGCTCGTAATCGGATGTTTTCATCGACTCTATTCTACTGTTCAGATTCGTTTCCAGTGACCCATCCACTGTGCAAGCCAGCTACGGCAGGGAAGACCGTTGTATTCGATAGAGAACCTGCTCATCGTTTCCATCCGATATACCCTCCTGACCCAGGGCAGACACCCAGGTATGAGCCATCGAAGGCAGGAGCGGCTCATTCCCGCCTTATACTACCAGAAATGGTCCACCCATGCCTGCAAGAGGCGGGTATCCTGGGCGATCATTTCCCGGCGCAGGCGGTTGCCCCACACCACCTCGAGGGTGTCATACAGGTATCCCAGGTTGAACATCCGGCGGAAAGGCACAAACACACGGTAGACCGCATCCAACTCGGCATCTGAAAATCCGGCGGCGGGAGTGTATCCGCGCAGGAAGGCTTCCTGCCGCTGTTCGCGCTGTGCCATGGCATCGCTGCCGGTACCGGCGCTGAAGTTCCCCAGGAAAGGCGACACATCGTAAGCGCGCCAGCCGTACCCGCAGAAATCAAAATCATACAGGCTCAGGCAGCCGTCATCGGTGCGGTGGATGTTGCCGGTATAAATATCGCCGTGGCACAAACCCCGCCTCCAGTTCCCCGCCTGCGCAGCGATGCGTCCTTTAAGTTCGCGCACCACCTCCCGGAAAAACGGCAGGTCCATCTGCGGGTTGGCGGGGTAATATGCTTCCAATATTGCCAGGGAATGCTCCAGGAACAACCCTTCGTCAAGGTTCCAGCGGTGGGGAGTGGTGGGCATCCCATCCAGCAGCGTGTGCAGGTCCGCAACCAGGCTGCCCACCGCGGTGGTCTGCGCGGTATCGGGGGCATGGTTTAACGGGGTTCCGGGCGCTTCTGCGAACAGCACCCCGAAACGGATCCCCTCGGGAACCTCGATTGGCACGATGTGCCCGCCGTCTGTCCGGGCAATCACATCCGCCGTCGGGAACCATGACTGGCTTAAATACCGAACCACCTCGACCTCACCCTCAACCGCGGTTTGGTCAATTTCTTTACGGGCGTAGATTTTAAAATAAAACCTGCGTCCCTGGTTGTCGGTACAGCGGTAGACATCATTCACCCCGCGGTACTCAAGCCCGCATCCCGCGTTTTGTGAAAACCCGGCATAGTGTTCCCGCACCAGCCCGAGAACATCCGCCGCGGCAATGGTGGAGCGAACAATACGCATACCGCCTCCTGGCTCCCCCTAAAACCGAATCGCCGCCTTGATGTCGCCGTGGCGGCCGCTGGCGTGGTCAAACGCCTGCTGCCAGTCTTCGATCGCGAACAGGCTCGTGACCACACCCTCTGTTTTCAGGTTGCCGTTGGCGATGTTCTGAATCACGAACGGGTAGGCATACGGTGAAAGGTGCGCGCCCAGCACATCCAGTTCCTTGCGGTCGCCGATGATCGACCAATCGACCGTGGCGGGTTCGGCAAAGACCGAGAACTCGACAAAGCGCCCCAGCTTGCGGATCATCGCCAGCCCCTGTGAGACCGAAGCCGGGTGCCCGGTGGCTTCGATGTAAATATCACAGCCGTAGCCGTCGGTCAGGTCCAGCACCTGGCGCACCACATCTTCTTTTGCCGGGTTCATCACCAAATCCGCCCCGAAGGCTTTGGCCTTGGCCAGGCGGTTGTCGGCCAGGTCGAGTACGATCAATTGGGCGGGGTTCTTCATGCGCGCGTAGGTCACCATCCCCAGCCCCAGCGTGCCCGCCCCGGCGATCACCACCACATCCTCGCAGCCGATCTGGGCGCGGTCGACACAGTGCTTGGCGCAGCCGTAGGGTTCGATCAGCAGGGCCGCTTCCAGCGGCATGTCCTGCGGCACCTGGTGCAGGATGGAACCTTTGGGCAGGCGCACGTATTCCGCCATGCCGCCATTCAGGCTGCTGAAAAAGCCGAAAATCTTGTGCGGCTGGCACATCCAGTACTGCCCGCGTTTGCAAAAGCGGCACTCCCCGCACGGCACAATCTGGTCCACCGCCAGGCGGTCGCCGACGGCAACGCCCCTGACGTTTTCCCCCACCGCCGCGGCAATCCCGACGAACTCGTGCCCGGGGATGAAGGGCGGCTCCACGTAGGCCGGCTGTTCGCCATTGCCCCAGAACATCGGCGCGCCGTGCTGGCATTTCAGGTCGCCGGCGCACACGCCGCAGCCCTCGGTTTTGAGGATCACATCATCCGGCTCGCACTGCGGCACCGGGAAATCCGCCACCAGGCGGTAATCGCTGGTGCTGTACGCCACCAGGGCTTTCATCGTTTGGTGGATTGGGTTCATCGGTTGCTCCTTTTTAAAGATTACGAGGTAATATTCATTCGAGATGTTAATAGTATCTATCGTGTCCGTGTGTCGGCTTCTCCTGCTTGCTTATTTAAGTTATCGTGATTGTGCATAAATTCGAAAAAAAATCAATGTCACGATTGTCCCAACCATACAACTTCCATAAGCTACATATAACACGAATAAAAGAATTAAACACAATATCCTTTGTCAATTCAATCAGTTGAGGGGGAATGATTTTATCAGCACTGATTATATTTCCAGTGCGACTTACTTCTCGAAAGCCAATGGTCTTTACGGCAAAATGATGTCCATGAATTATGAATGAGAACCATCGATATTGATCTTCCATATCCAAGGTATCTTTTACCAATTTTGTAAAACTAGGCATATGTTCAGCTATACCTATGATCCTGTCAGACTTATCTCGTATTTTTGAAAATCCTAAAGCAACCGCATCGTTTTCTACCTTATAAATCCTTTGATTGACTTTTTCTAATTCTGCTTGCATACCTAATGCAGATGCATATCTTTTCTGTTGATCAAGTCCCTGAAATCGAAAGGCCAAATATCTACTTACACGGGTTCGAACATCAACTTCAGGATCTAGTAACCATAAAGCTATTGAGCAATTTTCAATAAAGCTACGAATAATTATACAAATTGAGATTGTCGTAATAGGTTCAGTAATAGTTTTGTACCACGCCATTAGAAGGTCACTTACAACTTCTATTGACAAGATTCCCCGAAATTGTGCATCTTCAACCAATGTTCTGTTCGGATAATTTTCTCGTTCATACATTGCAATAGAATTTGCCACTGGCTCATTTTGATAAGAGTTGTAAATCTGGCTAAATTGTGTAATAAAATTACTCACAACAGAGAGCAAAGTATCGTATTTTGCGCGATCCACATTGCCATAGTGGGAATCTTCGATTTTCATTGTATTTTCCCCCTACATCGGCGACCCATGCCCCTGGTACCGGTCAATATTCATCAGCAGTTCCGCCACGCGGTCCTGCACCACCGCCACGATCGCATCGGTGGCGGCGCGGCCGAATTCGGCATTGCTCTCCTGCACGCCGTTGTCGCTGGTGCCGATCAACGTTTCGCCGCGCGCCGGCAGGCGCGAGAGGTCCTGCATCCCGGGGTCAAGGTGCAGCAGGAGCGAGGTCTCCCACTTGCCGGCATGGTCGCCGCAGGGGGTGAAGCGCCCCTGCACCAGCTCGTAGCCGCTCATCGCCCAGGCCGCCATCTTGGGCCAGCCCTGTTCCTGGTGGAAGGCGGCTGCCGCGGCACGGGCGTGGTCCAGCAGCGGGTAATGACCGGCGCCGATCACCGCCACCTGGAACCCCAGGCTCTTGATCTCGTGCAGGATGTGGATCAGCAGGTTGTGGTAGGCGCGGTTCTGCGCCGCCACGTTCTCGACCATGTAGCCGGGGTCGAAGTTCTCCGGCGGCAGCCCCATCACGGCCGCGATCTGGCCGCGGTCGCCGGCGTTGGCTTCCATCAGCGCCTGTTCGCGGTTCTCGCCGTAATACAGCGGCGGGAACACCAGCCCGCCCGCCGCCAGGGCGCATTCGCACAGCAGGTGGTGCATCTTGAGCGTATCGAGCCCGAGCGGGTTTTGCACCCCGTGCCACTCGATCGTCCCGATCGGCAGGTATGCCACCGGGCAGGCTTCGCGCCGGGCGCGCGCCTCGCGCGGCATCAGGCGTTCATATTGGACGGATGAATAATCTTGCATGGTGGTCCTCCTCGGGTACGCGGTTGGAATCGGTGGAATGGTACCCTATGATTGTACAACCAACCGCGCGTTTTCCGGTACAATGGGGAATGATTTTCACAGCACGAACTCCACCCAAACGGTTCTGCTTACGATTATTGGGAACCCATCTTCCTTTCGGACCGCCCCAGATGGAAAAGTCGTCGCCCGACCAGAACATACCAGATCACAAGCAATAAGGCATTGGGCAGAACCACCAGCAGCGTAACAATTGCGGATGGTGTTAGCGCCTGTCTGATGTAATCGGCGAGTGACAGCCCATGTGCCAGAATTCCCACAAAAGCGGTTGACCTGCAAAAGGAATTGCTCCGGAACATGACAGATGAAACAATCAGACCTGCAGCAGATACCAGGAATAGTCCCATGTTGAAACCGCCAACAGCGCGCTGGTTCGTATTGGACAACAACGCCAGTCCTGCCGCCAGGAGGGTTGATCTTTCTGCATCCGTCGTCGCGGTCGCGTACTGGTTGCTGAGAGAAAGCATAGCGAAAGGATTGTTCGTGGCAAGGAAGACCCCAATTCCCAGAAGGGCAAAGGCCAAAGCGACTACCATCAGGCTTGCATTATTTTTTCTGAGCGCCATGTAGAGGGCGAGAAACATCAGGATGAACATCAAATACATCGGAACTTCCAGACCCCAAAAGTCCAGCAATCCAATAACGTTATTGCTTTGAAACAGCATGAACCAATCGCTTATCGTGACAGGTGGTGGATAGATGGCAAGAACTACAACTTCACCCAGGATTAGCATTGCCACAACCAAAGCCGCCATGCCGCCAATTTTGAAGAGGTTCTGATATGTAGAGTCGGCGGTCTCAGCATTGATACCTTGATTCGTCATTTCGCTATCCTTTCTATTTTCGCCCGATGAGCGGTCAACGTAACCGTCCAACGGTTTGCGTCAGTCGCGTGTGGACGGGCTGGGATTCGCTTTGGGATGTAGAAAAAAACTAAAGCGAGAAAAATGCGGCAGAATCCCACACGTCGGCTGCACGTTTTGTTGGGTGATTTTTCGCCAAGAGTTAACTTTGCTAAATCAAAGTGTTACCGCCATGTGCTGCAATAAACAGCCAATTCATTCTCAACGCCTTCTTAAAAAATAATATATGTGAGTGTAATTGAACTTGTCCAGTCTCTGATTGTATTGTTCTCTCCAAATATCTTTTGCGTACAGGTGTTCCATTCCTTTATACATTTCCATCCATTTCTCTATTGACGTTTGCTGTGCTTCATCCCTTAAATATATTACTCGCTTTTCTTTTGACAAGATTTCCCATCCAGATACTAACTCATCTGCTTCCTTATCAGTAAACATACTGTGTCGCACTTGACCAGATTCTTCTTCCATCCAATATTCGCCAGGCTCACTCTCTCTTCCGTATGACGACTTCGGATACGAATCCGTGGAAATTAATCCCAAAAAACACACTCCACCTTTTTTGGTTACTCTATACATCTCGCCTATTGCTTTTGCTGTGTCATCCTTGCTGAGATGACACATTGAGTAATGCTCATATACGTATTCAAAACTCTTATCGTCAAATGGGATTTGGCGCATATCACCGTTGCTAAGATTTATCTGTAACCCTTTTTCGTTGCAGTATTGTTTTGCTTTTTCTAGTTGTTCATATGAAATATCAATTCCCCACGTGTCGAATCCATGTTCGTAAAACAATGCAAGTGGTGGGGTTCTTCCGCCCGCTCCGCAATCTAGAATCTTAATTGACTTAAACTTCTGATTTTCTACTTGCTCTGAATTGATAAAACTCAAAAACGCATATATGGGTGTTGCGTTATTGTGTAGTATGGTCTTTGTCATACGGTTTCCTTCACGTTTATTTCGCTGCCGCCCAACGTGCGGCTAAGCGACGGGGCCGGTTGAACGAGCATTACGAATCAGAATATTTCTCACAAAACCAGTGCGTAGGCCCCGTCCGCTCCAGGCGTTTGTTGGACCAGGCCGGAAAACCAGAGTTATGCTTATTGCTTTTCGATGTTGAAAGAATTTATACGCCTCGTTGCCCATTGGCGTTGAAACCTCCATTCGCTATGGTCATGGATGCTCTCTGATCAAAGCCTGACAAAATATGTAATTTCCTAGAATGGGTGCCACTGTCGATACAGCTATACCGCCTAAAGGTTTCCAACCTTGTTTTATCAGATCTGCTACTTTCTTGACCAATTCATCGCGACTATGTTCTTCAACCACTGTGTATTCCATGTCTCCTCCTTGAAACAGATCATATGTCCTCTTCCCGCTCTCGCTGGAACCTCCATACGTCATGTTCATCGATCAAAAGCCGTATAGCCAATTGAAAAAAGCATGTTACATCGAAATTATGCCCGGTTACTTTCATTAACCTGTGATAACCAAACCTTAAATAAGTATAGGCCTCAACCTGTTGAAACACAAACAATGATGAGTGAGTAATCTGCCGAAAAACCCAAAAAACAGCTTGACCCGCTTTCGCCCCACCACGCGGCGGCGTGGTAAAAGGATTGCACCCAATCGGTTTGCGCGGGATCGTGCGGCATGGAAGCTTCCAGTGAATCGGGGGAATGGTACCCTATGATTGTACAACCAACTGCGCGTTTTCCGGTACAATGGGGAATGATTTTCACAGCACGAAAGGATCACCATGCCCCCATTGCACCCATCCCACCGCCTGCCGCTGCGCAGCATCAACAACCTGCGTGACCTGGGCGGATACCCGGCAGCGGACGGCAAAACCGTGCGCCGCGGCCTCCTGTACCGCTCCGGCCACCTCGGCAAGGTCAGCCGGGGCGATGCCGCAAAACTGGCGGCACTGCAGCTACACACCGTGATCGATTTCCGTTCCGCCGAGGAAAAACAGCGCCACCCCGACCGCCTGCCGGCGGGGCATGCCATCCGCGTGCTGGAGCTGCCGATTCTGGATGAGGGCAACGCGGCGATGATGCAGGACATGCGCCGCCGCTATGAGCAAAACGACTTCGACGGGCTGGATACCGTGGCGGTGATGGCGCACACCTACCGCCAGTTCCCATTGGATTTCCACGATGCCTACCGCCAGTTTGTGCAGGCCGTGCTGGAGGCCAACGGGCAGCCGGTGCTGTGGCATTGCACCGCCGGCAAGGACCGCGCCGGCTTCGCCGCGGCACTGCTGCTGCGCCTGCTGGGGGCGGAATACGCCGTGATCGAACAGGATTACCTGCTGAGCGGCAAATACATCCACCCCGACCGGCAGTTGATGGTAATGATCCTGCTCACCAAGGGTCCCCGCCCGGTGCGCCTGATGCGCCCGTTGTGGCAGGTGCGCGCGGCATGGCTGCGCGGCGCCTTCGCTGCCATCGATGAACACTGGGGCAGCTTTGACACCTTCACCCGCCAGGCACTGGGGCTGTCGGCGGAGGATGTAGCGCGGCTGCAGGAATTGTTATTGGCGGGGTGAACCGCCGGCAGGCTTATGCTTCCCCGGGTTCGGTCTTGAACATTTCGCGCACGCTGCCCAAGGCGCCCAGGATACCGGTGGCTTCATACGGCAGGAACAGCTTGGTAGCCGTGCCGTTTGAAATTTCTGCCAATGACTCCAGGTATTTCAGGGCGATTAAATAGTCAGTAGCCCGGTCCTTCCCGATTTTCTGGTGGATGGCTTCCAACGCCTGTGCCTCTGCTTCCGCCACCGTTAACCGTGCCTGGGCAACCCCTTCAGCCTCCAGTATCTTCGCCTGTTTGGCAGCTTCCGCCCGGCGGATTTCCGCGGTCGCCTCGCCCTCAGCCTCAAGCACTGCAGCCTGTTTCTTTCCCTCCGCCTGGAGGATTTCCGCCCGTTTTTCCCGTTCGGCCGTCATCTGCAATTCCATGCGGTGACGAATTTCAGCACTGGGTGAGATTTCCTGCAGTTCCACCCGCGTGATCCGAACCCCCCACGGATTGGTCGCCTCATCCAGGATGATCCGTAATTGCGAGTTGATGGTTTCCCGCGATGACAACGTCTCATCCAGTGTCATTTGCCCCACCACGTTGCGCAGGCTGGTCTGCACCACCTTCTCCATCCCGTCAGCCAGGTTCGATATGCCATAGACTGACTTTTCTGGATTCTGGACCTGGTAAAAAAGCACCGCATCAATTCCCATGGTGACATTGTCCTGGGTGATCACACTTTGCTGTGGAAAATCCAACACCTGTTCCCGCAAATCAATCAAATATGATTTCCGTGTCACAATCCGACGGGTGCCATCCACATCAATTTCCAGCGAACGGGAAAAGATTACCCGTTTGGATTCAAAGATCGGCATGATGAACCGCAGTCCGCTGGGGAGTATCCGGTTGAATTTGCCCAGGCGCTCAACAACCACCGCATGTGCTTGCGGGATGATCTGAAAACCGA
The DNA here is from genome assembly GCA_013314735.1 of Anaerolineae bacterium. Lineage (GTDB taxonomy): Bacteria > Chloroflexota > Anaerolineae > Anaerolineales > Anaerolineaceae > SpSt-1165. Next base: position 559,090 of record JABUFD010000002.1, on the reverse strand, counting down.
ACATGGCTTACTCCTTAATCCAAAAATCCACATGCCGATTTATCCACCGGCATATGGCTGAAGAATATTTTGTTGGCGAAAAAATAGATCGCCCCTGGCATTGGTTCCTCGAATCGATCGATCAACGAGGGAATGGATAGTTTAATTGGTTCTACTTATGATTATATCGAGGTTTCTGATGAATACAACGGGCTATTGTGAACCTCCGCCTGAATCGCATCGGCTACAAATGCTCCCCCCTGGCGTGCAGCCAGTTGACCCAGATGCTGGGGGTGGAATCGGGGATTTCGGTGGCGCCGACCACTTTCTCATAGAATGCCGCCGGGCCGACCGCGCCGATCACGGCGTAGCCGTAGCCTTTCAGCTTCATATCGAGCAGGCACGCCAGCAGGAGCGCCTTGCCGGTGCCCTTGCCGCGGCAGGCTTCCGCCACGCCGGTGGGGCCGAAGAAGCCCAGCGCGGTGGCGTCGTAACAGGCAAATCCGATCATCTGCCCCGCTTCCAGCGCGATAAAGCACGTGATCGGGCGGTTGGCCATTGCCATATCGATCTCACTCGACCACGCATCCGAAAAATGCTCCCGCACCCAATCCACGATCAAATGTTTCTCCGGCCCGATCGGCTTGCGGATGGCAATGCCCAGGGCTTGCTGTTCTTGCAGGAAGGACCAGTCGTCTTTGAGATTGTACAGTTTAACCAGCAGGTCGGTCATGGGGCGATCCTTTACACGGCGGAATGTACCTGATTCTACTACAAGATTGCCCGCGCGCTGAAAAACCGGCGGACTTATTCGCTTTCTTCGGGCGGTACGCTGGTGATCTCAAAATCATCAAAGCAGGCGCTGCTGCCGTACCACGTGCGCAGGCCCACCCCGCCGCTGCTGTAGCTATCATCGGTGGCGGTCAGCACCAGTTCATCATCAATGTAGGCTTCCATGCGGGTGCCCTTCACCACCACCTTCACATCGCGGCTGACGTTGTGCCACTCGTAGTCATTGCCGGGCTTGTAGCTGCTGATCACCGATTCTTTGCCATTGACCCATTTGCGGAACACAAATGCCTTCAGCCCGGGATCGTACTGGAAACCGTAACCGCTGGGCGAGTTGGTGTAGTTCTGCATGCGGAACATCACCCCGTAACCGTTGCCCTCCAGCAGGGTGGCCACGCGCAGGTGAACCACGTAATCGCTGTCGTTGGGCATGGCGGCCTGCGAGCAGCGGTTGTAGGCATAGTTGCTGCCGCCGGTGTTGGTCATGCACATCTGGCCGTTCTGGTTCACCCACTGGTTGGTCTGGTTGCCCTGCAGGTCCCAATCGCTGATGCTGTTCATATTGGTGCTGCAATATTCCACCGGCAGGTTCGAAGACGGCAGCAGCCCGCCCAGGGCGTTGTTGATCTCCTGGTACTTCTGCTCCACCCGGCCGCCGAGCGTGCTGACGGCAATGATCACCACCAGCGCAATGATCGCGATGATCAGGCCGTATTCCACCAGCCCCTGACCCGCGGATTGTTTTTGATCAAACCAAAATGTCATCGGCGTTTTCCTTTCCGATTGAATTGAGTCTGTTGACTGGCAGGATTCGTTGCGATCTGGCAGCTGCGAAAACCACGCGGCCAAAATCCGATTAACAGTATGATAACACGAAAACGATGAATTACAACCGCCAAAGACGCCCTACCATCCGCCATTAAAAGGAAACGCCGCCCCACATAACCGGAGCGGCGATGAGGTAAAACGCAAGCGTTCACACCGAATGACCCAGCACGGTACTCACCAGCAGCACCACCGTCACCAGGCTGATCAACACCGTCAATCCACCCGCCAGGATGTTCTGGAAGCGCTTGTTGACCCATTTCCCCATTACAACTGGCTGGTTGACCAGCCGCAGCACCAGCACCAGCAGCACCGGCAGCAAAATCGCATTCACCGCCTGCGACAACCACATGATCTGGAACAGCGGCATGCCGGGGATCAGTACAAAGATCACGCTCACAAGAATGATGCCGATATACAGGCCATAAAAGATGGGGGCTTCTTTGGCATTACGATTCAGCCCGCGTTCCCAACCGAACGCCTCGCAAAAAGCATAGGTGGTGGAAAGCGGCAGCACCGAAACCGCCAGCAGCGAGGCCCCCAACAAACCAGCGGAAAATAACAGCCGCGCGCTGTCTCCGGCCAGCGGTGCCAATGCCATGGCGGCCTGCTCGGCGCTCTCCACTGAAATTCCCACCACGTACAGGGTGGCGGCGGTACAGATCACAATGAAGGCGGAAACCACATTGCCCCACGCGGCACCAAAGACCACATCGGCTTTGGTGAGGCCGTACTTTTCAATTTCAACCCCCTTGTCGGCCACGGAAGCCTGCATGTAGAAAATCCCCCAGGGGGTGATGGTGGTACCGATGGTGGCCAGCACCGCCAGCACAAAAGCGGGGTCGGTGTCAAAGCGCGGCACCACCGCGGCCCGGAGCACCTCGCCCCAATCCGGGCGGATCAGCACTACTGTCACCACGTAGCTTAACGCCGAAAGGCACAGCACAATCAATACCTTTTCCACATGCCGATACGACCCCCGCAGCACCAGCAGCGCCATCAATACCGCCGCCAGCGGAACGGTGATGTAGCGGCTGATGCCAAACAGCTCACCCGCTGCCGCAATTCCGGCGAATTGCGCCACCGTGGTACCCATATTGGCAATCAGCAGGCACAGCATGGCAAACGAGGTCACCTTCACCCCAAAGCGTTCCCGGATCAGGTCGGCGGTACCTTTGCCGGTAACCGCGCCCATGCGGGCAGCCATCTCCTGCACCACCACCTCCCCCACGGTGATCAGCACAATCAGCCACAAAAAGCTGTAACCATAGGTGGAGCCTGCCATCGAATAGGTGGCGATGCCGGGCGCATCATTATCAGCGCTGGCGGTGATCAACCCCGGGCCCAGCACGGCCAATACCATGAAGATTCTTCGCAGCCAGAACGGCAGCTGGATCTTTTTTTCAACCATGATCCCTCCTCTCGGTTAGAAGAAGCGCGGCAGGCGCTTTTTCCAGGCTGTCGGCAGAACGGTATCGATTGCGTCATCCACGGTGACAATCCCGAGCATCTTGCCATTGTCCGGGTCCACCACCGGCACCGAGAGCAGGTCATACTTGGCCACCAGGTACGCCACCTCCTGCTGATCGGTCAGTGGGTTGACCGTGATCGGCTCCGGCTGCAGCCAATGGTCCAATGAAGCGGAAGGCTGTGCCATCACCAGGTCGCGCAGGCTGATCACGCCGTTGAGGCGCTGTTCATCATCGAGGATGTAGACGTAGAACATCACCTCATCCTCCTGTGCTTCCGGCGATTGCCGCAGGTAATCAAAGGCCTGCGCCACGGTGGCATGCAGCGGTACATGCGCGAATTCGGTGGTCATAATGCCGCCCGCGCTGTCTTCCGGGTAGGCAAGCAGCACACGCACATCTTCCGCATCATCATCTTCCATCAAATCCAGCAGCTGTTCACTGGTCTGCCCGGGCAGGTCTGCCAGCAGGTCAGCCGCTTCATCCGGGTCCATTTCCTCCAGCACATCCGCCGCGCGTTCAGGGTCCAGGTGGGAAAGCAGCGCAACCTGCATTTCAGAGGAGCTTTCCGCCAGGGTATCGGCCAGGGTTTCGTTGGAGAGCCCCTCCAACAGGGCATGGCTGGTGAGATGGTCCAGGTCATCGAGCACGGCCGCGATATCGGCCGGGGGCATTTTGGTAATGCGTTCCTGGGAAACGCGCAGACGCAGCGGGTTGTCATGTTCCACCGAAGCGACCATTTCCCACGGGATCACCTCGACCTCCTGCTGCACGTTGAACAGTCGCAGCAGCGAACGGGATGGCTTTTCCAACCCCAACCGCCGCAGCAAGCCGGAAAAGCTGACGTCCACACCGGTGAGCAGGTAGGCATCACCGCTGCGGGCCAGCTGCAGGTCATTCACCCGCACCACGCGCTTGCCTTCAATATCCACAATTTGCTGATCGAGCACGCGGTCAATCAACGGCAGTTCGTTGCCGTGGGGAACATATTCCTGCGCCTGTTCCGCGCTCACCCGCAGGATAATGCTGGGCCACAGGCTGGCCACCTGGCTGGCGTTGATCCAACGCCGGTTCTGCGGGTTACTGCCCAGCCCCAGCGCCACCAGGCGCAGGTGGTTCTGGTCATTGCCGTTGACCAGGAACTCATGCACCCGCCCCATGGTGCGGCCAAAAGCATCCCAAACTTGCTGCTGCTGCAGCTGGCTGACATAGATCATGATGCACCTCGTTTACTTGATTGGTTTCCCGTATTCCCGGGGATGAATGGGGGAGGGATAACAAAACAGGGCTGCGTTCTACTGCGGCCCTGTCCTCAAGTGCAAGTGGTGCGTGAGAAAAAGCCTCAGTGGATCAGTAGAAACACCTGTTCTGCCATGCCCGTACATTCATCCGGGTCAGCGGGACTGTCACTATCGGTTGTTTCTAAACTTTGTATGTCCATTTCAACTTTCTTGAATCTTCAGATCAATACAGTATTGATTATACCCGGCAGGATGTACCTGGTCAACACCCCTTGAAGACCTGGACGGAGGGCGGCACAGGAATCATATCCAAGCCTCCCTGACTGCCCCATCCCGGATGGCATGAGCAAGCGAGCCGTTAATCGAGGGGGTTAAACGCAAAAACTGCCGCCCATCCGCGGGGATGAGGGCAGAGCGTGTGCTACAGCACAGTAGAGAATTAACAAAAAAAGAGAGAAAAGGGATTGGCAATGACCTACTCTCCCGGGGGGCCGCCCCCCAAGTACCATCGGCGCTGGCAGCCTTAACGACTGGGTTCGGAATGTAACCAGGTGTACCACTGCCGCTCCAATCACCAATACCTTTCTCTCTTATTGACGTTGTCACGTTCCAGAATAGAATTTATTACGAATTCGGTTTTTCTTGTTCATTCGGTTGAAAAAGACCAGGGTTCTCTACACTACTGAGAAGCCTTCGACCATTAGTACAGCTTAGCTCCAGACATTACTGCCCTTCCACACGCTGCCTATCAAGCAGGTAGTCTTCCTGCGGTCTTATCTCTTTCGAGGATCAGGAACCTTATCTTGAAGCGAGTTTCCCACTTAGATGCTTTCAGCGGTTATCTCTGCCTGACGTTGGCTACCCAGCTATGCCGTTGGCACGACAACTGGCACACCAGTGGTCAGTCCATCCCGGTCCTCTCGTACTAGGGACAGCTCTCCTCAAGTTCCTTGCGCCCACAGCGGATAGAGACCGACCTGTCTCACGACGGTCTGAACCCAGCTCGCGTACCGCTTTAATGGGCGAACAGCCCAACCCTTGGGACCGTATGCAGCCCCAGGATGCGATGAGCCGACATCGAGGTGCCGAGCGAGGTCGTCGATGTGAACTCTTGGACCTCACTAGCCTGTTATCCCCGGGGTAGCTTTTATCCGGTAAGCCACGACCATTCCACTCTGTGTCGTGGGATCACTAAGCCCGACTTTCGTCTCTGCTCGACGCGTTGGTCTCACAGTCAAGCTCCCTTCTGCCTTTACACTCTTCGGCTGGTTTCCATTCAGCCTGAGGGAACCTTTGGGCGCCTCCGTTACTCTTTGGGAGGCGACCGCCCCAGTCAAACTGCCCACCTGGCACGGTCCCCCTGCCGGTTTCACGGCCAGGGGTTAGAATCTAAACAGGATCAGGGTGGTATTTCACCGGCGTCTCCACCAAGACTGGCGTCCTAGCTTCTCAGACTCCCACCTATCCTACACAAATCATGCCCAAATGCAATGCCAAGCTGCAGTAAAGCTCCACGGGGTCTTTTTGTCCTGCTGCGGGTAGGCCGCATCTTCACAGCCATTTCAATTTCACCGGGTCCTTCGTCGAGACAGCGCCCAAGTTGTTACGCCGTTCGTGCGGGTCGGAACTTACCCGACAAGGAATTTCGCTACCTTAGGACCGTTATAGTTACGGCCGCCGTTCACCGGGGCTTCAATTCAAAGCTTCGCTTACGCTAACCTCTCCTTTTAACCTTCCGGCACCGGGCAGGCGTCAGCCCCTATACATCGTCTTTCGACTTGGCAGAGACCTGTGGTTTTGTTAACCAGTCACTTGGGCCATTTCACTGCAACCCCGCCATGCTACGCGTTTTCACACCCACACGGCAGGGCACCCCTTCTCCCGAAGTTACGGGGCTATGTTGCCTAATTCCTTGACGAAGGTTCTCCCGTTCACCTTAGTATTCTCTACTCGTCTACCAGTGTCGGTTTGCGGTACGGGCACCCACGCTTCATCGTTTAGCAGCTTTTCTTGGCAATAAGGCTCAACTCACTTCTGCGTCTTGCGCACGCAACACCGTCTCAACTCAACGGGCGGTTTTCCCTACCCATCTCATCGTCTGACACGGCATTCACCCGGACTACCATCCCCGGGCTGGCCTACCTCATTGCGTCCCTGCTTCACTCCACCTGGGTGGTGCTGGAATGTTGACCAGCTGTCCATCGACTACGCTTCTCAGCCTCGCCTTAGGACCCGACTAACCCGGCGCGGATTGACCTTCCGCCGGAAACCTTAGACTTACGGTGAACACGGTTCTCACGTGTTTTACGCTACTCATGCCTGCATTCTCACTTCTATTCGCTCCAGTACTCGTTACCGTATACCTTCTCCGCTCATAGAACGCTCCCCTACCACTTCTTTCGAAGTCCATAGCTTCGGTGACTGGCTTAGCCCCGTTATATTTTCCGCGCAAAATCACTTGACCAGTGAGCTATTACGCACTCTTGAAAGGATGGCTGCTTCTAAGCCAACCTCCTGGTTGTTTCTGTAACTTCACATCGTTTCCCACTTAGCCAGTACTTGAGGACCTTAGCTGATGATCTGGGCTCTTTCCCTCTCGACCACGAAACTCATCTCCCGTAGTCCGACTACTGGACTCTCAAATCATGGCATTCGGAGTTTGGTTGGGTTTGGTAAGCTATAAGCCCCCTAGCCCATCCAGTGCTCTACCTCCATGACTAAACATCCAGCGCTAGCCCTAAAGCTATTTCGGGGAGAACCAGCTATCTCCAGGTTCGTTTGGCATATCACCTCTACCCACACCTCATCCCCTAATTTTGCAACATTAGTAGGTTCGGGCCTCCAGCAGCTTTTACACCGCCTTCACCCTGGACATGGGTAGCTCACCTGGTTTCGGGTCTAATCCTTGCGACTATATCGCCCTATTCAGACTCGCTTTCGCTTCGGCTCCGGGTATTCCTCCCTTAACCTCGCCACAAAGATTAACTCGCAGGCTCATTCTCCAAAAGGCACGCCGTCAGGCCTAGCACCGCGCACGTGGATCTCTCCACAGCACCGTCATGCCATTAGCCCTCCGACTGCTTGTAAGCTCACGGTTTCAGATTCTTTTTCACTCCCCTCACCGGGGTACTTTTCACCTTTCCCTCACGGTACTTCTTCTCTATCGGTCATCAAGTGTGTTTAGCCTTGGAGAGTGGACTCCCCAGCTTCCCACCGGATTAGCGTGCCCGGTGGTACTCAGGATACCGCTATCCACCTTCGCATTTTCGTGTACGGGGCTCTCACCCTCTCTGGCAGGCTTTCCCACACCTTTCCACTAACGCTCTGGCTTCATCTCGCGGTCCTACAACCCCGTCTTTCAACGGTTTGGGCTGCTCCCATTTCGCTCGCCACTACTTTGGGAATTGTTTCTTTTCCTCCGGGTACTTAGATGTTTCAGTTCCCCGGGTTCCCTCCTGTACCCTATGTGTTCAGGCACAGGTGTCTGGAGTTCTTCCAGACGGGTTTCCCCATTCGGATATTTTCGGATCGGCGCTTGTTCACAGCTCCCCGAAACTTTTCGCAGTGTCCCACGTCCTTCATCGGCACTTGACGCCTAGGCATCCTCCGTGAGCCCTTACTAGCTTCTTCCGTAATGTAGAGAACTCTGTTCTCTTTCTCTCGGTTTGAACTCTTCTTGACTCTATTGTTTAGATATCAACCTATTCGCAATTTCTATTCTGTTGTTAATGTGCGCCCGTTCCCGGGTTGACTCGTCCCCGAGTCTTCGTCCTGTCGCCAGGCCGTCAATGCCTGTGATGGCTTCCCATCACCCGCATTCACCACCCAACCACTTCTTGTGGAGATGAGGGGACTCGAACCCCTGGCCCCCGCCTTGCAAAGGCGATGCTCTCCCAGCTGAGCTACATCCCCGTTCCTCTACACATGGGCCTGAAAGGACTCGAACCTTTGACCCCTGCGTTATCAGCACAGTGCTCTAACCAACTGAGCTACAGGCCCTCTCTCCTGTGTCCGGGAAGTTCCACCTTCCCCTCAACAACTCAATACTGACAGCAAACGTTTCCTCTTCACCTTAGAAAGGAGGTGATCCAGGCGCACCTTCCGGTACACCTACCTTGTTACGACTTCGTCCCAGTTACCAACCCCGCCTTTGGCGGCTCCCTCCTTGCGGTTAGGATACCGACTTCAGGCGTTGCCAGCTTCCATGACGTGACGGGCGGTGTGTACAAGACCCGGGAACGTATTCAACGCACTATAGCTGACGCGCGTTTACTAGCAACTCCATCTTCATGCAGGCGAGTTGCAGCCTGCAATCTGAACTGAGGACAGTTTTCCTGGATTGGCTCCGCCTCGCGGCTTCGCGACCTGTTGTACTGCCCATTGTAGCGTGTGTGTAGCCCAGGACATAAAGGTCATGCTGACTTGACGTCATCCTCACCTTCCTCCGGCTTCTCACCGGCAGTCCCGTATGACACTTGTAACATACAGCAAGGGTTGCGCTCGTTAGCGGACTTAACCGAACACCTCACGGCACGAGCTGACGACAGCCATGCAACACCTGTGCAAGCTCCCCGAAGGGTCGTTCCAATTTCTCTTCACTACCACTTGCATGTCAAGCCCTGGTAAGGTTCTTCGTGTATCATCGAATTAAACCACACGCTCCGCTGCTTGTGCGGGTCCCCGTCAATTCCTTTGAGTTTTAGCCTTGCGGCCGTAATCCCCAGGCGGTAGACTTATCGCGTTTGCTCCGACACTGACAACTTTTACATCGCCAACGCCTAGTCTACATCGTTTACAGCCAGGACTACCGGGGTCTCTAATCCCGTTTGCTACCCTGGCTTTCGCGTCTCAGCGTCAGTTGCGAACCAGGAGGCCGCCTTCGCCTCTGGTATTCCTCCGAATATCTACGCATTTCACCACTACACTCGGAATTCTACCTCCCTCTTTCGCACTCCAGTCTCACAGTCTTGAACGACCTCTCCCAGTTAAGCCGGGAGCTTTCACATCCAACTTGTAAAACCGCCTGCACGCGCTTTACGCCCAGTAAATCCGGATAACGCTCGCTTCCTACGTGTTACCGCGGCTGCTGGCACGTAGTTAGCCGAAGCTTATTCTGCGGGTACTGTCCTTCCTCTTCCCCGCCAAAAGCACTTTACAACCCGAAGGCCTTCTTCGTGCACGCGGCGTTGCTGCATCGGACTTTCGTCCATTGTGCAATATTCCCTACTGCTGCCACCCGTAGGTGTATGGACCGTGTTTCAGTTCCATTGTGGGGGGCCACCCTCTCAGGCCCCCTACCCGTCTTCGCCTTGGTAGGCCTTTACCCTACCAACTAGCTGATGGGACACAGGCCCCTCCCGAAGCGATCTAAACCTTTCCTTGGCCTTCTCTAACTAGGCCAAGCTTACGCGGTATTATCAGTCCTTTCGAACTGCTATCCCCCACTTCGGGGCAGGTCACCCATGTGTTACTCACCCGTTCGCCACTAACGCTTCAATCGAAATCTTAGCGTCCGTTCGACTTACATGTATTAGGCACGCCGCCAGCGTTCATCCTGAGCCAGGATCAAACTCTCCATATATTTCTTATGTCACACTCTTCTCGAGTGTTGAGTTCTTTTCCTTTGCTGGCCTTCCTGCCAGCCCGCCTTCTTCTCAGAAGGTCTCTCTTGGGATCCGTTTACTGTCAGTATTCAGTTGTCAAGGTTCTGGCGCTCCCCATCCCTGTCAATGTCCTCTCCGAAACAAAAACCCCGTTGTCAATTGAACCCAGGGTTTTCCGCTTCAGCCTGCACACTACAGTAACTGTTTTGCGCAACGAGTCCTAATTCTATCACTTTCTGATACCTTGTCAAGGTTATTTCCAAAGATGAATTGTTTCGAAGGACTTTGATTTTTTCAAGGTGCTTGTTTGCGTGTTTCGCCCCAAATAAAGCGAAGCGCGCAAGAAAGTATTTTACCAGCTTGATATGTCCTGTCAAGAGTTTTCCATCGGCAATATCATTCATCACCATTTGTTTTCGGATTTTTAAGGTTTGGTTTCCCATTCACCTGGTGATCTTCCCACCATTGGTCCCGAAGCTTACGTATCTGCGCCACACGCTCCGCCAGGCGTTGTTCATATCCTATGTTGCCAGGAATGTAGAATTGTTCCCCCATCACTTCATCTGGCAGATATTGTTGGAGGATAAAATGGTTATCGAAACTATGGGGATACAAATACCCCTGGCCATGCCCCAACCCCTTTGCGTCGCGGTTACCATCCATCAGGTGGATCGGTACAGGACCGATGCCATTTTTCTCCATCCAGCTGCGAGCATTGCCAATTGCTGTCAGGATACTATTTGATTTCGGTGCAGTCGCCAGATAGAGTGTAGCCTCAGCGATATGAAATAGACCTTCGGGATATCCAATATAATCGAATGCATAGGCTGCTGCGGTGACCATCCGAAGCGCATTTGGATCCGCCAGGCCAATATCTTCTCCGGCAAGGATCATCAACCGTCGTAGAATGAACCTGGGATCTTCACCAGCATCCACCATTTTCATCAGCCAGTACATGGCAGCATCTGGATCTGATCCGCGCACAGATTTGATAAAGGCAGAGATCGTATCATAATGGGAATCCCCCCCTTTATCGTAGCGGATCGCCCGTCGCTGGATCGATTCCTCTGCTACCGCCAGCGATATCCTGGTAACGCCATCGGGTTCAGGAATGGTGGTTTCTATAGCGAGCTCCAGTGCATTCAACAAATTCCGCGCATCTCCCCCCGCAAGGTCAATCAAATGCTCTCTGGCATCATCGTCGAGTTCAATTTTTCGGTACCCATAACCACGCTCCGTATCTGCCAGGGTCACCGTGATGATTTTCGATAAATCTTCCTCACCTAATGGCTTCAATTCAAATATGCGTGACCTTGAGACAAGCGCGGGAATCACTTCAAAATAGGGGTTTTCGGTGGTTGCTCCAATTAACGTGATCATCCCACTCTCCACATGCGGCAAGAGTGCATCCTGTTGGGCCTTGTTCCAGCGGTGGACTTCATCGACAAATAGCACGGTCCGTTGGCCGTTGAATTTCCGCCGCTCCTCGGTTTCCGCAATGACCTGACGTAACTCCTTCACCCCGGCCAATACAGCAGAAAGTGTCACAAAATGAGCGCTGGTGTGGTTCGCGATCACCCTGGCGAGAGTCGTTTTCCCGGTTCCTGGCGGGCCAAATAGTATGATTGACTGGAACATCCGGTCAGCAGCAATGGCGCGGCGCAGCAGCTTTCCTTCACCGATGATATGATCCTGCCCGATAAATTCATCCAGCGTCCTGGGACGCATTCGTGAAGCCAGGGGAGCGTTTCTGCCCATATCCTCCTTCAATTGTTGTTCAAAAAGGTCCACCCGACACTCCTTGTTCGTTACGATTGACGGATTAATAGTAACACGAACAAAGTCAATTCCAGATTGCCATTAACAGCGAGAGACAATCCGCTTGATCGGTGTCATTCTTCCCATGCAGACAGTCACACAAGTAATACTTGTGAATAGGTCGCTGGTCGTGACTGCGGGCAGTGGAGAGAGTTTGGGATTCATCTTACACTCAGTATGAACATAACTTCTCTGGAGGCATTTAAATGCAAATACTCGCGGATCGTGGGATGGATTTATCTCAATCAGTGATTGACCAATACAATATCAACCTAGCCCCGTTATACATCAACCTCGACCATCAAACCTATTCCAGTGGGATTGATATCGATGCCCGGCAGTTCTACAAGCTGTTGTCTACCACCAAAAGCTACCCCCAGACATCCATGCCATCTCCCGGCGATTTTGCCGAACTATTCCGAGACATGGCGAAAAATGATCCTGACATCTTCTACGTCCATATTTCGTCCGGCTTATCTGGCACCAGCCAGGCAGCTCGTCAGGGTGCCGAAATGGTGCCTGAAGCAAAAGTGCAGTTTTTCGACTCCAAAACACTTTCCTGTCCATATGGATGGCAGGTTGAGGCCGCCGCGAAGACGTTCCGAATGGGTTGGCAATTACCAGAAATTATCAGTTACTTAAAAAGTATCAGACTGTTTTCGAATGGCATGTTTACGCTGAACGACCTCAGTTACCTGATCAACGGCGGTCGGATCAGCCATATCAAGGGCCTGGTGGCTGCAGCACTTCAACTGAAACCGATTATCAAGGTCGACAAAGGCAGCGGCAAATATATCGATGCTGGCCGTGGACGTACAATGAAAGGTGCAATCCACCAGATCGCCACCCTGATCATGAAAATGTATGGAGAAGGTGCTCGATTGCGTATTCAGCTTCTTCATGGCGACAATCTGCCTGCAGTTGATATGCTCAAAGAGGAGCTCACGAAAGTGATTGACGCCGTTTTTGATGAAACGCTTCACATCGCGCCTGTATTGGGCGCTCACACAGGCCCATCAATGGTAGGGCTGAGCGCAGGTCCTTTGCAATTGTTTACCAACCCGATTCGGGAAGCAACCGCTGAAACCTTGTTGGATCGCCTGAAGTTACCCGGTTTTAACCTTCCGTTATTACAGGAAAGCAACCTGTAATTACCCACTCACAAAGCAATAATTTGGTAACGGGATATCAATTAGATATCCCGTTTTTTTCTGCTAACGTGCCTTGCTGCGAAATTTTTCCACTTCTCCTTCGCGCTTTTCCTCCCATGGCCATATTTCCGTACCCCTGGCCGCTTCACGGATAGCAGGATCATCCGAATAAAAACCACGCTGGGCCGGGCGGATCAGCTCAGCAATTTGCCGCATCATGATGTGCCCCATTTCATCATAATCCTCCTTGGAAGGCCGCCCGTCTATTTCCGCGCCTAAAGGCCCAAATGGACGCCCGATATTCATCTCAATCGGAGCGCGGTGAAACAGGCGGAAATTGTGAAAAATATCTTCCAGACCGATGAAACCCACCGGCACAATTGGAACCTGTACACGATGGGCCAGGAAGGCAGTCCCAGGTCGGGCGGGTCGAAGTACGTGCGCCCAGTTTCCGCCTTCCGGCATGATACATAAAACACCACCCTGCTCCAGAACTGATTGCGCGCTGAGTAGAGCGTCCCTGGAAGCAGAACCACGGAAGACATTCAGCACACCCCATAATTTTGGGATGAAGGCAGTCCAGGTTGGCGCTCCGGGATTGATCGTCCCACCGATGAATTCCATCCAGTATGGAATTTTTGACATGATTAACACCGGGTCCACAAAGCTGAAATGATTTGCAATGATGATGAATGGCCCTTTTTTGGGTAAATTGTCCAATCCGGTTACAGTCAGTCGTGTCAATAAAAGCAGGGCGAGGTTCGCAAGTACCCGCAAAACCCAGCGGATACCACGGCGCCGTGGAATTCGGATCTTTCGATTGGATGTACCTGCCATTTGGAATGCCTTTCTCTGCTTACCAGATTGTTGCATTATTTTAACATAACAGACGATGATAAAATGGATATGCAAGCAACAGGAGAAAAATTCATGGAACGCAAAGTACCCCGCACGGTTTCAGAAGAAATTGAACTCTACGAACGCACAATTTATTCATTGCTCCGCTCAACGGTCGATGTCCAACTCAGAACCCTGGAAGAGGTTCATGCCTCCACCAACTCAACTCTCCATCCGAAGGCGCGATCATCCGCAATCGATATCTCCGCTCTTGTTTATACCTGGCTTCGCCTGCCATCCTGCATCGTTGATGTCGAACGGGTTGTGATGGGCCAGAATGAAGACACTTTCACCAAAAATGGCTATGCGAATGTAACGAATTGGCAGAGCGTCAGGGCCGCCGCGCGACGACGACGCTTCTCCTACGATGCCCATCACCAAACCCTGGCCGCTTTCATCGCCAGCCGCTCTGATATCGATGACCTGGTTCCATCGCTGGTCGCCTTCCAAATAGAGTGGAACAAACTCCATTACTACCTGAAAGCTGCACCGAAACAACACACCACACCTGAATTCCTGGCTGATGTTGACAATGTGCGTTTATTGGCAGAAGACCTTGCATTAATCCCCGAGGATATCAATCGCCTTCAGACCATCTGGGGTGAGATGTTTATTGATATCATCCTGAAAATTTGCTCCAGGAAGATGAATTTGCGAATCCAATTACTCAATGGTTCACTAACGCAGTACTGGCGCGCAACTCGCATATGGTGGGAGAACATTGAGGAACAACTGCCAATCCTGTCCCAGCGTCCTGTGTACTTCATTTCGAGTAATACGCATACCTTCGTCAACCTTATCAGTGGCTTCGCGCTGGAAAAGCAACAAGATCTGATCAGGTTTCTTCAAAAAAATGGAATGGACGATCTATTGGCAGAATGGCAGGTCATAAAAACAGACACCGATAACAATAGCGTTGAAAACTTTTTGTACTATATACTAAAAAAGGTGGAGCAAACGCCGGGCTGCGAGGAATGGAATCTAGCACACCAGGAGATCCTTCAACAGATCGGTGTCAGACAGGTACCCAGTGTCCATTCTTTCGATGTGGAAGCCCAGGTGGTGGAATTATCGAAAATTGATCCAGATAGACTCGATCCCCGTGTCCGCGATGGTGATTTAACCTTCTTGCGGCGCAGTGATGCCTTGCTCCTGAACATCGATTATCCCCTGGGAATCGCTGCTTACAACATCCTGCGCATGGTGGCAGAGAATACCGACAATGTGCTCGGTATCTACATCATGGGCAAAGCGGCAACCCTGAATGGGGTTCGCGGTGATATGATGATCCCAAATGTTGTGCAAGATGAGCATTCCCTCAATACTTACCTGTTTAACAATGTCTTTGAAGGAAGCGATCTCAGCCCGTATCTCAAGTATGGTACCGTGCTCGATAACCAGAAAGCACTCAGTGTGTTGGGGACTTTCATGCAAAACAGCCGAATCATGGATGTTGTTTACCGGGAAGGTTACACCGATGTGGAAATGGAGGCCGGCCCGTACCTTTCCGCCGTATGCGAGATGATACGACCCAAACGCCATCCATATAATGAGATTGTCAACCTCTACTCAGCCCCGTTCGATATTGGCATCCTGCATTACGCGTCAGACACACCGCTATCCAAAGGCCATAATCTGGGTGCCGGTGCCTTATCGTATGCCGGTATGGACCCAACCTATGCTGCGGGTGTTGTCATCCTGAACCGCATCTTCGAAATCGAACGAGCCCGCCTGTCACGGCAGGCTCGAAGTTGACCTGATGTCTATTGATTGCTGGATTCGCTAAAGATCGGATTCTCTCCATTCGCGCGGTGCCCATTCGGGATGAATCATGCGGGTGTTTTCATTCATTGCATTCAACTGGCTCATATCGTCTGCATCCAGTTCAAAAGAGAACAAGTCAGCATTCTCATGAATGCGGTG
Organism: Anaerolineae bacterium; assembly: GCA_013314735.1. Taxonomy (GTDB): domain Bacteria; phylum Chloroflexota; class Anaerolineae; order Anaerolineales; family Anaerolineaceae; genus SpSt-1165. Next base: position 543,395 of record JABUFD010000002.1, on the reverse strand, counting down.
TGGTGTGACAGACTTCGGAATCGTAACCACACCATGCTGCAAGTTCCAACGCAATAATACCTGTGCTGTCGTTTTACCATGTTTTTTGGCGATAACCACCAGCCGATCATCATCCAACTTCCGACCACGCGTGAGTGGACTATAAGCTTCCAATTGAATTTCCCGCAACCTGCAAAACTCAAGCAATTCCTTTTGAAACAGAAATGGTGTAAATTCAACCTGGTTCACCGCCGGCACGAGTGCTGAGGTTTGAGCCAGGGCTTCAATCAGGCGAATAGTAAAGTTACTCACCCCCACCGCCCTGCTCAGACCCATGCTGGCAATTGTTTCCATCGCCTTCCAGGTGTCAGTCATCTTATCTTCCACAGGCCAATGAATCAAATACAGATCCAGATAATCCAGATCGAGATTCCGTAAACTGGTATGCACCGCTTTTAATGCAGTGTCATAGCCCTGGTCCTCCCGCCATAACTTCGTGGTGATGAATAAAGCCTCCCTCGGCAACCCGCTGTCTTTAATCGCAGCGCCGACTTCTTTTTCGTTGCCATATATGTATGCGGTGTCGATATGAACATACCCGGCATCCAGTGCTTCGCGAACAGCCCTGTAGATTTCACTGCCGGTTGCAGCAAAGGTACCGAAACCCAGCAGCGGAATCGCTACACCATTATTCAATTCAGTGGTGGTGTTTATATCCAGTTTCATTGAACCTCCTTTTTCTTTCTTTTCATTATATGACAAGTTGGTATGTTTTCCTGTTTCCCCATTGGCGAATGTTGCATGGAAACCTATAATGAAAAAATATTTGTTCTGAGGAGTAGACACTATGTTAACTTGTGCCATAATCGGTTGCGGCCGGATCTCACCCAACCACATTCTTGCTTACCAATCGAACCCCAACATCGGCAGATTGATTGCCTGCGACATCAAAGCGGAAAATGCCCGGCAGTGTGCACAACAATATGGCATGGATACCTGGACAACAGATACTGAGTCAGTGTTTGAAGATTCTTCAGTAGATCTTGTTTCAATATTAACCGACCACAAAGCACATTATCCATTGACCAGACAGGCATTACTCTCCGGTAAGCATGTCGTGGTTGAAAAACCCTTCACACTCGATGTAAGCCATGCCAGGGAACTCGTAACCCTGGCTGACCAACAAAACCGGAAATTGATTTGCATATCACAACATCGTTTTGACCCATTCATAAATCGCCTCCGCGACCTGTACCATAGTGGTGCCATGGGGCGGATTTTGATGGTGAATGCGCGTTTATTGTGTGGCCGTGATACAGAATATTACACCGCAAGTTATTGGCACGGTCGGGCAGCTCTGGACGGCGGTTCAGCGTTGATTAATCAGGGATATCACATTTTTGATATTCTTTGCTCTTTTTTGGGGCTTCCCACCAAGGTGAATGCCTTTGCCGACCGCCGGTTGCACCAGGGGATCATTGAAACCGAAGACACATTAACCGCACAATTTCAATTCAACGATGGTGTGTTGGGTTCCTTGAATATTACCTCTGGCTATATCGCCGAAGATTGGGATCCCACAATTGAAATGATTGGCACGCAGGGACGAATTCAATTCGATCTGCGCTTCCCCCATGGCTCACCTGTTATTGATATAGATGATGTCGATCCCTCAGATTACATGCCGGGCCAAAATGAACACAGGCCTACTGGAAAACACGATTATTATGGCGATTTACATCAATTGCAGTTGCACGATTTCGTCAATTCCATTCTAACCGGTGAAGAACCCGCGTTTGATCCGCGCGAATCGGTGAATACCCTGACTGGCATCATGAAAATTTACCAGAGTGCCCGTGCGAATGGTTTCCAGTGGGATAACATCTATCCCTGATTGGCACCTCGCCCTTGACCAACCCCCAGGCGGTGTACGGTAAAACCGGCATCTTCCCAGGCAGAGCCTGTCAACAAGTTAACTGTATCCACAATCACCTTTGCCGAAGTCATCGACCGGAGTAACTCAGGGGTTATACCGTGAAATTGTTGATGACCCACCAGCAACAATATCACATCCGCATCGTCAACAGCTTCAGCCAAACTGCCAACCATGGAAAGACCGGGAATCGCTGCGTTCGGCTTGTATGGCTCATATCCTGTTACCGCTGCACCAGCGGCATGTAACAAATGACAGATTTCTATAGCAGGGCTTTCCCGCAGATCATCCACATCAGCTTTGTACGCCAATCCCAGTACTGCCATTTGCTTTCCAGCAATACTGCCGCCAACGGCTCTCGCAACCATATTCACCACATAATGAGGCTGCCAATCATTCACTTCACGGGCGGTGCGGATCAGCCTGGCAATATCTGGTGCTGTTTCCACCAGGAACCATGGATCAACACTGATGCAATGGCCGCCAACGCCCGGACCCGGGTTGAGAAAATGAATCCGGGGATGCATATTGGCAATTTGTATCGCCTCCCAGACATCAATACCCACCCGATCTGCCAACCGGGAGAATTCATTGGCAATTGCAATATTGATGTCACGGAACGTGTTTTCCATTAATTTCACCATCTCTGCGGTGGTTGCATCGGTCAGAACGATTTCTCCTTTGACAAACGTGCGATACAGGTCATATCCCGCACTGGCTGAAGCGGGAGTGATACCACCCATTACGCGCGCATTATGAACCAACTCGGTCATGATCTTTCCTGGCAAAACTCGTTCTGGCGAATAGCACAAATAAAAATCTATTCCAGCTTTAAGGCCACTTTGTTCCAGTATCGGAGCGACAATATCACATGTCGTTCGGGGCGGTGAAGTCGATTCCAAAACCACCAGGTTCCCTGGCTGTAACACCGGCACAATCGATTGCGCAGCGCTTTTCACTGCCTGCATGTCCGCTGTTTTGTCTGGTAAAAAAGGGGTTGGAACTGCAATCACAAACCCATCCGCTGGTTCCACAACAGTCGCAGCACTCAGATTCCCACTGGCTAATGCTTCTGTGACGACCTCTGCCAGCCCGGGTTCGTGAATATGAATCTTACCCTGGTGCAAACCATTGACAATATTGATATTGACATCAACCCCCAGCACCTGTAGGCCATGGGTAGCGAATGTACTGGCAGTCGGCAAGCCGATATACCCCAGTCCCAATACACATATTTTCCGAAATATCATCGCCATTGCTCCATCGATCTCGTAGTATCACCGCCAGAATTGCACCCATTGTACAATACAAAGCAATTCACCAACAGGTTCCAATTCTTCCACCTTCTCTACAATCGAGTGTTGTTCTTCCCACCCCAAAAAGCAGAAAATCCCCTATGATATAATCCACCCTATTGAAAAGGACTGTAGCAATGTCGCCTAGTGGAAATGAAACCGAATTGGTTAACGAATGGGAGTTATACCGCCAGATGTATACCATCCGGCATACGGAAGAAACCTTGCTGGATCTCTTTTCCCAGGGCGTGTTGTTTGGCACTGTACACACCTGTATCGGCCAGGAAGCTTGTGCGGTCGGCGTGATCAATGCCCTCGACCGCAACATTGATGTGATCTGGTCCAACCATCGCGGCCATGGACATTATCTGGCGTACTGCGATGATGTGGAAGGCCTGATCGCCGAGGTCATGGGGAAAGAAACCGGTGTGTGCCGGGGTGTTGGTGGATCTCAGCACTTGCATCGGAAAAATTTTTACACAAACGGCGTACTGGGGGGAACGACAGCCTGTGCCGCCGGTTCTGCCCTCGCCGAAAAAGCGCGTAAAACAAATGCGATCACAGTCACCTTTCTCGGCGATGGTGCTATGGGAGAGGGTGTGATTTATGAAACCCTCAACATGGCCTCTTTATGGAACCTTCCCATACTTTTCGTTCTGGAACATAACCAGTACGCCCAGAGTACGCCTACCATCCTGGAGCATGCTGGAAGTGTTGAGAAGAGGCCGGAGGTATTCAATATAAAAACGCAGGTCATCAAAGCCGACCAGGTAACGACAGTACTCAAAGCAGCACACGATGCAGTTTCCTATATCCGCAGCCACAACCGCCCGGCATTTCTCGCATTGCATACTTATCGTTTTGCGCCCCATTCAAAAGGCGATGATTTCCGTGACCCCACGGAGATTCAAATCCATCGCCAGATTGATCCCCTGCTCCATTTGCGTTGGTCATTGGAACAGATCAACAGTAAACGCCTTTCGATACTGGAACAGGATTGCCGCCGCCGCGTCCAAACAGCAGTGCAGACTGCGCAACAGGCTCCATTCCTTTCAGCCGAAAACTTCATCCGGGGAGCTGAACAATGGTGACCTACCTTCAATCTCTTCAAAGCAACCTTCACCGGCTGATGGAACAAGAGCCTGCCGTATACATCCTCGGCGAAGACATCCTTGACCCGTATGGTGGTGCATTCAAAGTAACAAAGGGATTGTCAACCCATTTCCCCAACCGGGTGATCACAACCCCGATCAGCGAAGCAGGCATCATGGGTATCGCCAATGGAATGGCCTTGCGTGGACTGAAGCCAATCGTGGAAATTATGTTTGGTGATTTCATTACCCTGGCAGCAGACCAGATTGTGAACTATGCAGCCAAATTCTCTGCTATGTATCAGAAGGAACAACCAGGCAGCATCATCGTGCGGCTCGCGGTTGGTGCAGGTCGTGGTTATGGACCCACACACAGCCAGTCTTTGGAGAAAATGTTCCTTGGCATCCCCCACCTGGATCTGGTCGCGCCATCACACTTCCATGATCCCGGACAGGTCTTGTTCGATATCGCCTCTAACATTCACAATCCGGTATTATTCCTTGAGCACAAACTGCTTTACACCCGCCCGTTGGTTCAAACAGACAATGATCTGGAAATTGTGTCCCTCTCTTCACAGGATCACTGCCCTGTTATCCGGTTGCGCAACTATCCACAGTGGCAGATACCTGATGTGACACTCATCGCTTATGGGGGGAGTTCATTATGGGTTCACGAGATCCTCAAGCGCATGCGACATGAGGAAATCCGTGTTCTTGCGTTGTTGCCTTCCCGAATAAAACCGCTGGATATGGAACCTGTCCTGGATGCAGTCCGGGAAAGCGGCAGGCTGATTATCCTGGAAGAAGGCACTGGCCAATGGGGATGGGGAGCAGAGATTGCCGCAAGTGTGCACCTCCACCTGTGGGACAATCTACGATCTCCAGTCCGCCGAATAGGCGCTGCAGGAACAATCGTCCCCGCAGCAAAACCACTGGAAGATGCCTATCTTCCTTCGGTCGCGAAAATCGAGCAAGTCGTTTATGAGGTATTGTTATGAGCCAATTCATCTATGCCCCGATGATAAATGTGAACGAAGATACGGCAACCCTAATCGAATGGCGAAAAGCAGAGGGGGAACTTGTAAACAAAGGTGAACTGCTCTGTGTGTTGGAAACAACCAAGTCCACCTTCGACTTGACAACAGAATTTGGGGGTTATCTGGTTCCCCTCACACCCGCAGGGGCACAGGTAGAAACAGGCCAAATCATCGCAGTGTTGACCACATCACCGGGGGAGTCCTACACCCTGCCGGAGGCCATATCGAATGAACCGAATCAGAAAACCGTTGTGGAGCCACGCACAAACTGGACCAAAAAAGCTGAGATACTTGCCAATAAAAACAAATTAAGCATGGAGGACATGGCCCAATATTTCGGAAAGGAGGAGAGAATAACAGAACAGGACATCCTAACCTACCTTGCGCACACTGAACCTGTGAAAGAGAATCACCCGGTCAGCAAGAATGTTAACAAATCCCAACGCATTCTAATTATCGGAGGAGGGAATATAGCTGTTCTCGTCCTCGACATACTGGCTCGTGTACCGAATCAAACTGCGATGGGGATTGTCGATGACAATCCAGGTTTATCAGGAACCAATGTGTGTGGTTGCCCGATTTTGGGGAACCTTCAGGAAGTTCCGGGCCTATGGAAAGCCGGCGCATTTGACTTGGCCGCATTGGCTGTCGGTGCGCTTCCTGCCCGTGCTGAATTATTTGAACGCTTTTCGCGCCAGGGAATCCCTTTCGCAAACATTATCGATCCCACTGCAGTCATCGGGATAAACTCCATGATGGGAAACGGGAACATGATCATGGCCCATTGCCGCATAGGGCCAGAAAGCCAGATTGGCGATAACAATTTTTTATCGGCTTATGTCAACATCGAACACCACAACGTCATGGGAGATCATTGCACTTTTGGTCCCAACGTCGCAATGTCTGGCGGGGTTCATATCGGCAGCCATGTACGATTTGGCACAGGAATTTCAATAGAACCGAGATTAACAATTGGCGACCATGTGGTGATCGCATCCGGTGTTATCCTGACGACCCATGTTCCTCCTGGAACCATCGTGAGGAATAAAGCTAACTTTGCTTTTCACAAACCTGCCGAATGATGGCTGTGATATAATCCCATTAATGGGATATGGAGTTCAGCCCTGAATTGGGGAAGAGTGTCCCTCATAAACAGAGGTAATATGCGCCAGGTAATTTTCAATGAATCGATCAACGAACTCGAAGTTCACCCGCCGCAAATCTACCAGGAGTTTCGGTCTGCATCGTATCAATCAGCCCATGCCTTGAATCGTCAGGAGTTCACGTTCATCACCCAGTGCCCGGCCTGCGAGGATGACACAATTCACCCCGCCTTTAGCATTGACGATTTTCCATATTACGAATGCAATTCATGCAAATCAATTTTCATGAATCCCCGCCCAACACCAAAACAAGTTCATTGGTACACACATAAGTCACCTGCCGCGCAATTAAGGGCCAGTGAGGAATACCAGCAGGTGATGCAATCCCGCCTGACGAAATTGGCTGTTTACCGCACGATGTGGATCACCTCTTTGTTAATGCGTATGGCGGAACAACGCATAAGCCTTGTGGATATTGAACCGCTGGGTTCCGCACTGGTAGACTCCCTTGGAAAAAAAGAGCCTATCGATGCGTTGATGGTATCTCCGCGCTTTATCACACCCTTAACACAAAAAACTGTTCATCGGCTTGATGATGTCGCCGATGGATCCATCAATGTGCTCAGTGCGTTCGATATCCTGGAACACCAGGTATCACCGGTCGCTTTTGTCCATCAAACGTTCAAAAAGCTTGCACAAGGTGGAATGCTGATAATCACAACGCGAGCCGGCAGTGGTTTTGATATCCAGGTGTTGCGCGAATACACTCCCACCTTGCTGCCATTGGAACATATCAACCTCCTATCGGTTGAAGGTATCACAGCCTTGATGACGAATGCCGGTTATACGATTGAAGAAATCAGTACACCAGGCCAGCTTGATGTTCAGGTGGTGAATACATACATGAAGAACCACAACAACCACCCCATTCCACCATCCATTGCTTACTTCCTCGAAAAGCGGGATGGATATGCCCATGAAAATCTTCAGAATTTCCTGCAGACCAATTTACTCTCCTCACACCTACGGGCAGTTGGAAGCAAAAAGGAATTATCCAGATGAAAAATCTAACCCAAATGTACCAAGATTCGCATACTGCCAGTGAATTTGCTGAAGGCTACTTGCGTTATTTGATTGATATGCTGACGGGCCTAACCCCTTCAGTCATCGAAAAAATCATCCATCAATTTGAGCAAGCCGCGCAAACCGGCAATATGATTTTTTTTATCGGAAATGGCGGCAGTGCTGTTACAGCCTCACACTTTGCCAGTGATATGTCGCTAAATACACGGATGGATGGCCTGCCGCCCATTCGAACCATGTCCCTTGTGGATAACCAGGCTGTTCTGACTTGCGTGGCAAACGATGAGGGGTACGAAAACATATTTGTGCGGCAATTGGAATACCTGCTGCATCCGGGCGATGTCCTCGTCGCCCTTTCTGTCAGTGGGAATAGCCCGAACATTGTCAAAGCGGTCGAATATGCCCGGGAACACGGTGCTGTGATCATTTCTTGCACCGGTTTTTCGGGCGGGAAGATTGCCACCCTGGCGGATATTGCATTCCATGTCGCCACGCCAGATGGCGAGTATGGTCCTGTGGAAGATATCTTTCAGGTATTGGATCACTTGATCTATACTTACTTGCGTTTGTCGCGTATCGGCAAATTGACCCATTGATCATGGATTACGTTGTGCGGTCCAAACATTCCCGGAAAAAACCGACTGCCCTTCCACTGCGGTTGGGTATTGTTGGAATGGGGAAAATGGGTCGTATCCGTTACGCCGAAGCTCAAAAAAACCCCGAAATGCAAGTCATTGCAATTTGTGACCTGGATAAAACGATCATTTCGCAATTTCCTGAACCACATTATTACAGTGATTATAACGATCTGGTGACCGATCCCGCACTGGATGCTGTCGTGGTGTGTTCCTTCAACGATGTCGCCCCTGACGTTGTCCGAAAAGCACTCCAGGCTGGAAAACATGTCTTTTGTGAAAAACCGCCTGCGCGTACGCTGGAAGAGATGCAGAGCGTGATCGATATTGAGCAGGACCATCCCGATTTATGCCTGATGTATGGATTTAACCATAGAAAACATTATTCGATCATGGAAGCCAAACAAACCATTGATTCCGGCCAATTCGGCAGAATCCTGTGGATGCGTGGTGTATATGGCAAAGCGGGCGGCCTCAGTTTTCCCAACTCATGGCGAAATGAAGTGGAAAAATCGGGCGGCGGCATTCTGATTGACCAGGGGATTCATATGGTGGACCTTTTCCTATATTTTTGTGGAGAATTCGATACAGTACGCAGCCTCACAACAACGTCATTTTGGAATGTGCCCGTTGAAGATAATGCCTTTGCCATATTGCACAACAAGAACAACCAGGTGGCACTGCTGCATTCATCAGCCACCCAATGGAAGCACACCTTTTCGTTGGAAATTGGATTGGAAAATGGATACATTAACCTGAATGGGATACTGTCCTCCACCCGTAGTTATGGCGATGAGACACTGACTTATGCGCGGCGCCAGTTCGAGGACGAAGCGTTATCCTTTGGAAAACCGCGTGAAGAAACCATCTATTTTGGCGTCGATGACTCATGGAAACTGGAGTTCATAGATTTTGCAAATGCCATCCTGCGCGATGTGCCCCTGACCACCGGATCTTCTTCCGACGCGATGAAAGCTTTGCGTTTGATTCATCAAATCTACCAGAATGGTAGACTTTGATATAATCAAGCCGCCATAGCCAGGCATTTCTGGCCTAAAATCGGAAGACGATCGAGGTAGCATGACCCAGGATAATATCATCCCCCATCACCAGACTGTTTCGCCATTGGAACGAATCCATTTAAAAGGGCATCGACCCGCAGTGGTCTGGTTTACTGGCCTGTCAGGTAGCGGGAAATCTACAATCGCTAACCTGGTTGAGGCTCGCCTTTGCCGCGATTTCCACGCTCACACCTTCTTGTTGGACGGAGATAATATCCGCACGGGATTAAACAAAGACCTTGGTTTTACTCCCCGAGATCGAGCTGAAAATATCCGCAGACTCGGTGAGGTTTGCCGCTTGTTCTACGATGCCGGGCTGATCGTTTTAACGGCTTTTATCAGCCCTTATGCAGCAGACCGCAATCGGATCAGGGAGCGCATTCCTGAGGGAGATTTTATTGAGGTTTTTGTGCAATGCCCTCTCGATGTATGCGAATCCCGGGACCCAAAGGGTCTATACGAAAAAGCCCGAAACGGACAGATTCAAAACTTCACGGGAATCGGTTCTGACTATGAAATTCCAGTGAATCCTGAACTCACTCTATATTCTGGTTTACTTTCAGCAGATGAATGTGCTGAGGAGGTCATTAAGTATCTGACGGTTCACCAGTTACGCGCAAGAAAGGATACGAAAGAAATTGATGGATAGACTTGAAGAATTGGAGAGCATATCTGTTTTCATCTTCCGTGAAGCGTATGCCAACTTCAAAAACCTGGGGATGCTGTGGTCAATGGGCAAAGATAGCACAGTGCTGTTATGGCTTGCCCGAAAAGCGTTCTATGGGCATGTGCCTTTCCCGCTAGTACACATTGACACGCATTTCAAGATACCCGAAATGATTGAATACCGGGATCGGTTGGTGCGGGAGTGGAAATTGAACATGGTGGTTGGTTCCAATGAAGAAGCCCTATCCGCCAAACGGACTTTCCCGGATGGCGCTGTAGACCGCATCACCTGTTGTTCACTATTGAAGACCCAGGCCTTAACCAATGTCCTCACAGCCAAAGGAACCCGTTATCGATTTAACCACAATACCGATCGGTACGAGCCTGAAGAAAATCCGGAGCCATTTACGGGTGTCATCGTCGGAGCCCGGGCGGATGAAGAAGGCTCGCGCTCAAAAGAACGTTACTTTTCACCACGTGACCGACAGAACGAGTGGCACATTGCCGAACAGCCACCAGAGTTTTGGAACCAGTACAAAACTGACTTCGCCCCTGGAACCAATGTTCGTATCCATCCACTGCTCGATTGGACAGAGGTCAATATTTGGGAATACATCGAACGGGAGAATATTCCCACCGTCTCCCTTTATTACAACCAGGGAAACGGTATGCGTTACCGTTCACTGGGATGTTATCCATGTACACACCCAGTGAAATCGGAAGCCCGAAATGTAGCAGAAATCATTGCTGAGTTAAAAACAGGCAAATTCTCGAATGTGTCTGAACGTGCCGGGCGCGCCCAGGATAAGGAAGATGGCGGTGGTTTGGAATCACTGCGTCGGGAAGGATACATGTAAAATGGCAGCCAATGTAGACCCACAATTAATGGAACAGATGAATATAGTCTTTGTCGGTCATGTAGACCATGGGAAAAGTACAGTAGTTGGCCGCTTGCTGCATGACACCAGGTCTCTGCCGGAAGGGAAAATGGAACAAGTGCGCTTGCGGTGTGAGCGCGAAAACCAACCGTTTGAGTATGCCTACCTGATTGATGCACTGAAAGAGGAGCAAAAACAAAGCATCACGATCGATGCAGCACGGGTGTTTTTCCAGTCACGCAAACGCCACTACATCATCATTGATGCGCCTGGCCATATCGAGTTCATCAAAAACATGGTTACCGGTGCATCCCGTGCAGAGGCTGCAGTGCTGGTGATCGATGCCAAGGAGGGAGTACAGGAAAATTCGCGCCGTCATGGCTACCTGTTGTGGATGCTGGGGATTCGCCAGATTGTTATTCTCATCAATAAAATGGATCTTGTCGGGTATAGCCAGGGCATATTTGATCAGGTCAAAACGGAGTATACCCACTTTTTAGATGAGTTAGGTGTGAAACCCATGTTCTACATTCCCGTCAGCGGAAAAGATGGAGCAAATGTCGCGTCTCTTTCCGGCAATACTGCATGGTACAGTGGGGAAACCGTCCTGGAAGCACTCGATAGTTTTAAAAAAACCGAGCTTCCGGTCAATCGCCCCTTCCGCATGCCTGTTCAGGATGTTTACAAATTTACACAATTCGGCGATGAGCGCCGGATTGTGGCCGGTTCTGTGTCCAGCGGAACCCTCTCAGTCGGTGATGAAGTGATCTTTTATCCATCAGGGAAACGCAGTGTGGTGAGAACCTTCGAAGCGTTCGCAGTTGCTGCTCCAGATCACATATCAAGTGGGTATGCATCGGGGTTTACCCTGGAAAAACAAATTTATATCAGCCGTGGTGAAATTGCCTGTAAGGCGGATGAATCTGCACCAGCAGTCAGTAAACGCATCCTGGTCAGCCTGGTCTGGCTGGGTGAAAAGCCAATGGAAAGCGGAAAGGATTATTTCCTGAAACTGGGCAGTGCCAGGGTTCGCTGCCAGATCGAGAAAATTGAGAAAATCATTGATGCTTCTGATTACTCCACCGCAGAAAAAGACCGTGTTGAACACCATGACGTCGCCCAGTGCATCCTGAAGCTACACAACCCCATTGCGTTTGATCTGTCTGAAACCTTGTCAGACACAAGCCGGTTTGTGATTGTGGATGATTATGAAATCCGGGGCGGCGGGATTGTTCTGGCATCGCTGCCGGATGAAGAAATGAAAATGCGCGAAGCGCTATTTGTGCGTGAACGCAAGTGGATTGATAGTGCGATATCCACCTATCAGCGATCAGAACGGTACAACCAGCGAGCGACATTGATTATCATTACAGGCACCAAAGAGAGCCGCCGTAAAGAGATTGCGCACAGTTTGGAAATGAACTTGTTCCAATCGGGCAAGTTTGTGTATTATCTTGCGATCGGCTCAGTCATCTACGGCGTTGACGCGGATCTGAAAATTTTTGAGCCAACAGACAAACCGCAAGAACACATGCGCCGCCTGGCGGAAATCGCCCATATTTTCCTCGATGCTGGCCTGCTTTTAATTGTGACAGCGCGTGAAATGGATCAGGATGATTTGAATATCGTCAGGTCCAGTGTTGGGTCTGATCGTGTCGAGGTCATCTGGAGCGGTGATGAAGTGACTACCAACCTGCGGCCAGATTACCAGGTGGATGATGATGAAGATCTGAACACAACCATTACCTCGATCAAGGGAATGCTTTCACAACACGGCACCATTTTCCTCCCCTGATTTCCATTGACGCTTAGTAAATGAGCCAACCCGGATCAAACGGTTGGCTCATTTTACGGTTATAAACGTTTCTTTTGTGCCTCTACTTGCTGAATTTCAGCTTCCAATGATTCGATCTGGTCCAGCAAACGCTGAAGTTCATCCAAAGTCACAGCAGGTTCCGCGTCTTCGGTTTGAATGAATACCGGATCCAGTTCAGGCGACAATAATAATCCTGACAAACGATTACCCTCTGAAGTGGTTATCTGGCCACTCTCCACCAGTTGGTCAAGGCGGCGATGAATATCTGAAGCCATATATTCTGCCGGATTAAGAAAAGCTTTCATACTCTCCCGCATCGAAAATAATGTCTGCCCGCTCAATTGCACCATTCGCTCCAACAATGCCTTTGGCACCATGTTGCCGACCTGCTTCTCCTGACGCGCCAGCACCTGCGTCATCACAGAGGCTGTCATCTCTGAACCGGTTTGGTGATCCACAACCCGTATCTCTTCCCCCAGTTGTACCATCTCGGCAATCTCATCGAGCGTTACATATCGGCGGGTCTGGGTGTTATACATCTTTCGGTTGGAATAACGTTTGATCAAAACCATCAGAAACCTTCTGGAAAACTGTGGTGATATGAAAACAGGCAGTATTCCTGCCTGTTAATATACCCCAAATTTTAGACAAGTAACAGATACTTATTCCGCTTTGAGCTCATCCAATTTTGCACTGAGAGCATCAATCTTTTCCTGTAATGCCTCAATGTCGCATTTGGTTGCCACTTTGACCGTATTGGTCTGCCGGATTTTCTCAATGGTTTCCTTTGCTTCCTTCTGACGCTTGTCAAGGATTTCTTTGATCATCTCTTTGGCATCGTTTTCAGCTATCTCACCGCGTTCCACAAGGCGATTAATCAAATTCACCAGCTCTTCTTCAGCAACAACTGCGGCGCCAACAGAAGCAAGGAACACTTTCCGCAATAAACCGAAAACACTTTTACTGGCTTCCTTAACTTTTTCCACAGCCTGTTCCGTAATTTCTTCCGCCTTTTCGCCAGCCTCAGCAACAACTTCCTCAACATCCACTTTCTTTGCCATTCCGGTATCCTCCTTAATGTAGTATATGCTCAGTATAACGCATTGCGTCATAATACACAAGGGGCTCACACTTTCGATCTTTGTGACCATGGATGATCTTCTATGTTTGTAACAGACGCATGTGCAATTTCAGTGTACAATCAAATTATGCTTAACAATTTGCCCCCGATCCGCAACCTTCGCCGCTGGCGGGAACTCCAGGCAATTTTATTCCGGTACGGCTTTGATTTCCTGACCGATATCAAAGAAGTACGTAGTATTCAACAAACCCTGAAAACACTCAACCTGCCATTTTCATTGCCTGAATCCCGCCTGCATGAGCTCAGTACCCCTGAAAGGGTCAGACGAATGTTGCAGGACCTCGGGCCTACCTACGTAAAGTTAGGGCAAATTCTCTCGTCCCGCTCCGATCTGTTGCCAGAGTCGTGGGTAGTGGAATTAGCCAAGCTTCAGGATTCGGTACCACCATTTTCCTTCGAAATCGTGGAGAATACGATCCGTGAAGAATTGGGGTCTATGGAAGAAATTTTCCTGTTCCTCGATCCCGAACCGATTGCTGCAGCATCCATCGGCCAGGTTCATTATGCAATTCTAAAAGATTTTTCCCAGGTGGTGGTCAAGGTCCAACGGCCAAACGTTGAGGAAAAAATCCAGTCAGACCTTGAATTTGTCAGAGATATTGCAAAATTGATGCATAATTCAACTGATTGGGGAAAAAAGTACGGTGTGGTGGGTATTGCTGAAGAATTAATCCGAACCCTGATGGATGAATTGGATTACAACATAGAAGCCACCAATGCAGACCGGCTGCGGCGCAACATGGAACGGTTTGATGAAATCCATGTACCGGTTGTCTATTGGCCTTACACAACAAAACGTGTATTGACCATGGAAGCCATCGACGGGTTTAAGATCAATGATATAGAGAACATCGCCACTTTGGACCTCGATCGGCAAAAAGTATCAAAAATTTTCATTCACAGCATTCTCCATCAGGCATTTATCAATGGTTTTTTCCATGCGGATCCCCATCCGGGGAATTTGATGATCGAAAAGAAAACTAACCGCCTGGTATACCTCGATACCGGTATGATGGGCAGCCTTTTGCCTGAACAGCGTGATCAGCTGGGAGAAGTGGTTCAGGCCATCATCCGACGTGACACCGAAACCATCTTGCGGCTTGCACTCAAGCTTGGTGTTCCTTTCCAACCGGTCAATGAACGCAAATTACGCCGCGATATGGATCATATGATCAACCAGTATCTTGAAGCCCCGCTGGACCGCCTGGAAATTTCCAGGCTGTTAACTGAAGTACTCACAATGATCTTTGAATCCGGTATTCGCCTGCCGCCTGTGTTGGGTGTTTCTGCCAAAGCGTTGCTGCAGGCAGAAGATGTCGCCCGAACTCTAAATCCCGATATTGTCGTGGTTGAAGTGATGCAGGATGTTTCCTACCAGGTATACCTGAACAAAATCAACCCGGGCAAACTTTTCTGGTCCACTACCGGCACAATTCGTGACTTTCAGGATTTGCTGCGCATGTTGCCGCGTGCTGTCAGCACTATCCTGGCGGATTTACAGAAAGGTGAGTTAAAAGTTGGCATTGAAATCACCGACCTGAAAGACATCATTGGGAATATCCTGATCATCGCCAACCGCCTGATTGTCGGCCTGGTTCTGATTGGAATGATCATCGGTTCAGCATTGGCAATGGGTGTTTCTCCGCGTGATACCTACCCAATTGTTCCCATCATGGGCATGATCGGTTTCTTTATCTCCATTGTCGTTGCCATATCGATGTTTCTACAGGTCTGGTCGGCAATCGGGAAAGCACGCCGTTTTCGTCGGCTACGCCAAAAGAACGAGGAGCTTCGCCGTGATTGAGAAATCTTTCAAAATAACCTGTTTTTGTTACACCACTCGACGAAGTTGATAGTATAATTTCGTTGCTTTTCCGGTGGTTCCCGCCGCTACATGCGCCAACCACCGCTAAAGATGATCTGAATTGGACATGGTTCAATGACCCAATCTTTCTTGATGGACCGAGAAACCAAAAACGAAAGGAACTCGAAACGCCAGGTGCAATCGAGGTGAATCTATGTGGCAATTGTTTATTGTTATCGGTATATGTATTGCTGGTTTTCAAGCAATCGAAAGTAAGCGCCTCAGTCACTCCGCGCTCTGGTTGGCGTTAACCAGCGCATTGACCAGCTGGCTGATGTACTTGCTTGGCGCGGTCGAAGCAGCTGTCATTGAATTAAGTGTCGGCGCAGGAGTGGTAACCATACTGCTCGTGTTTGCCATTAACATCGTCGGTGACCAAAAGGACGAATCCAAGCCACTGGTTCCAAAATACCTTGCCATGTTCATCATACTCACAGCACTTGTTATGTTGGGAAGTATGTTAATTCCAATACAACAAGCTGATTTCCTGACTGTCACCAGCACTTCTGTTTTCGCAAAATCCATGTGGGAAGAACGGATTCTCGATACCATGCTTCAGATTGTCCTCCTGTTTGCCAGTGTTCTTGGGGTACTCTCATTAATGGAAGACCGCTCAAATGAGAAAAAGGATCAATCCTCATGACCCTTACATTTCCTGATCTTGTTCTCATCGCCGTAATGGCTCTGTTTGGAATTGGTTTATACGCTTTGCTGACCATTCGAAATTTGATCAGAATCATTGTTGCTTTACAGGTCCTGGTCAAAGGGGTAATTTTGCTGATCATACTGGCTGGTTATCTGACCAATCAGATCGGCATGGCACAAAGCATGGCGCTGACTGTCATCGTCGCGGATACGATTGTGGCTGTTCTGGGGATGGCACTGGCGGTTCAGATCATGCGTAAGAAAAAAAGTCTTGACACCAGTGATATTGCAGAATTGAAGAGGTAAGTGCCATGGATGCGATTTTTTCTTACCTGGTTTCAAGTACCATCGGGTTACCCTGGCTTGGCTCCCTCGTACTCGTTATACTTGCGCGAGCGAACGAAAAGACCCAGCATTGGATTGCCTTTCTTTTCTCATTACTGAGCACAATCTGTGCCATAAGCCTGATTTCATTCAATGGACCTGCAGCTGTGATCTTCCCTGGCGGAGGTGTATTTGGTGATATTTCACTGATGGCAGATGGTCTGGGAATTATGCTGTCAGTCATCGCTACGGGAATTGGTTGTATCTCCATTCTCTTTTCAACCGCTTATATGAAGGGTGAAAAACAATTAAGCCGATACTACAGCTTGATGTTGTTTTTCATCGGTGCCATGGTCGGGCTGGTGCTCTCCAGCAACCTGTTCTACACATTTGTGTTTTGGGAAATCACTGCGGTTTGCTCCTACGCCTTGATCTCATTTTATAATGATGATCCCAAAGCGGTGCGCGGCGGTATGAAAGCCTTCATTATTACCCAATTGGGCGGGGTCGGCCTGCTGGTTGGTTCCTTAATCCTGTATGGAACATTACATACACTCCACATCCCAACCATTATGTTGAAATTAACCAACATCCCTCCTGGCGTACTTTCGCTGGCCGGTTTTGGTTTTCTCATTGCAGCCGTTGCAAAATCTGCCCAGGTCCCACTGCACACGTGGTTGCCTGATGCAATGGAAGCCCCCACCCCAATCTCAGCACTCATTCATGCCGCCACGATGGTTAATGCAGGTGTCTACCTGCTTGCCCGATTCTATCCCGCATTCTACACTGTTCCAGGCTGGAAGGATGCGATCATCATGATCGGCGCCATCACTGCCATTTTATCGGCTATCATGGCAGCAACCGCATATGACCTGAAACGAGTCCTTGCTTACTCCACTATCAGCCAACTGGCCTATATGGTCTACGCAGTGGGTGTGGGAGATATTTTTGCCAGCCAGTTCCACCTATTATCTCATGCCCTGTTCAAAGCCCTGCTGTTTTTGGCGGCTGGTGCTGTCATTCATAGTATTGGTACTCGCGATATGCGGCTGATGGGCGGATTGGGCAGGAAAATGCCATTTGTGCGCTCCATGTTCATCATCGGAGCTCTCGGCCTGGCAGGCATTCCATTCTTTAATGGTTTTTGGAGCAAAGACGCCATCCTTGCCGCAGGATTTTCTCACGGGCCGATGTGGGCATATCTCATCATGTTGATTACAACCGGAATTACAGCCTACTATACTACCCGATGCGTATGGATGGTATTCCTGGGAGAACCCCGGACTGAAATACACCCCCATCCGGTTTCTCCTGTGATGAAAGCATCTTTGTTCATCCTCTCCATCGGTACGCTCACGTCATGGGGAATGGGTGGTCGGTTGGCGGAATTCTTTGAACATTCATTACCTTTTCACCATTTCCACCCTCTCTCCATCGCTGAAAGATTCGCAGAAGTTTTTACTTTCCCGATGACATACGGAACGCTGCTGGTCATTGCAACCGGCATGGTTGTCTATTTGTACATCAAGCGTGTCCGTGGTGTTGTTCATGATTTCCGGGGGATCATCCAGTTCGCTGAAAATGGTCTGGGTTTCGATGCTCTGAATGCCGTCGTCAGCCAGGTCACCATCTATACCGCCGAGGCCTTGCGATACACGCAAACCGGAGTTCTGAATTGGAACATATTTGGAATGTTACT
Organism: Anaerolineae bacterium; assembly: GCA_013314735.1. Lineage (GTDB taxonomy): Bacteria > Chloroflexota > Anaerolineae > Anaerolineales > Anaerolineaceae > SpSt-1165. Next base: position 525,145 of record JABUFD010000002.1, on the reverse strand, counting down.
CGGTATGATCGCCATGCTAGGTTTGATTGAAATGGGAGGCCTATGATGACAGCCGATTTCGCCTTTAAAAGCCTGTTGCTGCTGCCAGTGATCGCATTCCCATTTATATACCTGATTGGGCGCGCGTCTGTTCGCTTGAGCACCAGGAATACAGGTACACAGCGGAATCCTGCCAAATGGATTGCTTTGTTCGTGATGCTCCTCCTTGTGATGCCCCTGGTGATTGTTGTGAAACAATTCACAGCTCAAGGGCCCTTCAGCACATTCATTGGCAGTATCGAGCTTAAAATGGATGGGGTGGGTATCTTAATGAGCATCGTTGTTGTGCTGATGTCACTGGCCGTCGTACTATTTTCCGATCATTATATGAGTCATGAGGTTGGTGAGGAAAAGTATTATGCCCTCCTGGTGTGCATGACTGGAATGGTAATGGGAATGGTTACCAGTACCGACCTCTTCAACCTGTGGGTCTGGTTTGAGGCAATGGCAATCACACCTTATATTCTCGTAGCTTTTTATCATGACCGTGCTCCAGCCCTGGAAGCCGGAGTGAAGTATCTCTTCCAAAGCGCCGCTGGCACCATGTTGGTGTTGTTTGGCATTATCCTGGTATTCATGCACACAGGGTCTTTGTGCCTGGGCGGAAGCTGTGCAATCGAGATACCAAAGGAACCTGCCCTTGTTGTGGCGGGGTTGCTCTTTATCACCGGTTTTGGTGTTAAAGCCGCCCTCGTACCTATGCATACCTGGCTGCCGGATGCCCATTCGCAGGCACCCAGCGGCGTGAGTGCCATATTATCAGGCGTCGTAATCGAAGCAGCATTAATCGCCATGATCCGTGCTTTGGACATGATTTCTCCCGTATTCACCAATGCCGGCACTTTCCTGATCATCCTCAGCGTCGGCAATATTATTCTTGGTAATTTATTGGCTCTTCGTCAGACACAGGTCAAAAGAATGCTGGCATTTTCCAGTATCAGCCACATGGGCTATATCGTGCTGGGCATCGGCATCACCATGTCGTATGGGTTGATCAATGGTGCCCAGGGATCATTTTTTCACATTGTTACCCATGCTCTGATGAAAGGCCTGTCGTTCATGATCGTCGGCGCATTGATGCATGCGTATGGCAACAGTAAAGGGGATGCCCATGCTCCATTGGAAATCTCTGACCTGAATGGGGTTGCGAGCCGTTTCCCCGGCCTGGCATTCGCCCTCTCGATTGGGCTCCTGTCATTGGCGGGTATTCCACCATTAGCAGGTTTCATGTCGAAATGGCAAATCTTTGTTGCGGGTTTTGAGACTGGCAATCCAGCCATGATCGGCGTGGTAATTTTTGCCGCCTTGAACAGCGTCCTGTCACTGGCGTATTATGCTCCATTGATCAACCGCATGTACAGGCAGAAACCGACACCTTATCTTGCGAAGGCTGGTAGGATCGCTTTTAGCATGAATATGGTTTTTTTCGCCCTCGGTATATTAATCATCGTGGTCGGTGTCATGCCAGGTACCTGGAATTGGCTGACCAATCCGGCAGCACAAATTATCCAGAAAGCTTTCTGGGGCGGTTAGGAGATTCATGATGGAAATTTTATTCAGCCCACCATTCGCGTTGCTGTTATATCTGCCACTCGTTTCATTGCTGGTGTTATTGGGTAAAAAATTGGCAGGGCCTGAGCACCCCAGTGAGGAAAAGTCAAGTATATACGGCGGCGGTGAATCAGCTCATACGGAATCATCAATCCCTGGTTACCGGCCATTCATTCTGATTGCTTTTTTCTTTGCGCTGCTTCACATGGGGATACTCGTACTGGGCACATCTCATATGCAGGAAACAGTCGTGTATTACATACTCGGTTTGATCCTGGTCCTGGTTGCCTTAATCCTGGGGTGAACCTGAAAGGAGTCCAATGCAAAGACGCAGCATTCTTGATCAATTAAAAAGTTGGGCCAGGGTGAATTCACCGTGGGCGATCCACTATAACAGCGGTGGCTGCAATGGCTGTGACATAGAACTTCTGGCAACGACTACTCCCCGATATGACCTGGAACGGTTTGGCATCAAATTGCAAGGCAGTCCCCGCCATGCCGATATTCTCCTGGCGACGGGACCCGCAACCCTGCAATCCATAGAACCGCTGCGGCGGATTTATACACAAATGCCAGATCCGAAATATGTCGTAGCAATCGGTTCCTGTGCATTGTCAGGTGGCGTATTTCATGGATGCTATAACGTTCTGGGTGATCTTTCCCGCATCCTCCCTGTGGATGCGTACATACCCGGTTGCCCACCTCGCCCCGAAGCCATTATTTATGGTATTGTCGCGTTACTGAATAGCGTGCGGAACAGTGACCAGAAAATTACATTCACCAGTGATATCGAACTGGATATCGCAGAACCAGTCCTGTTCCCACGTGAGCGGGGTGAGATCACCCAACCCAATCGCCAGCCACATGCTGACCGTTATCTTAGGAGAGAATCATGACCCAACCAGCCACTGCAAATTACCTGGCACTGGCCGAAGAATATCTACAGCCATACATTGATCAACTTACTCGCCCGGAACTTTTTCGCCTGGATGTGTGGGTCACCTCTGCGAGGTTTCGCGACGCAGTACAAACCTTGTTCGATCATCAATGGGGGTATCTATGCGCAATAACTGGCGTCGATCGACCCTTCATCGCTGTGGATCCGGAAACCCCTGCCCAGGAAGACCAGATCGAAGTGTTGTATCATTTCGCAGAGGGTGAGGGTGTGGTCACCATCCATGTCCTGTTACCCTATAGTCGACTCAGCATCCCCTCTCTATGTGATTTAATCCCTTCGGCCAGCATGTATGAACGTGAATTGATGGAGATGCTCGGGGTCGATTGCGTGGGCACTCCCTCCCGTGAGAAGTTAGTCCTGCCGGATGAATGGCCGGATGGTGTTTATCCATTGCGAAAATCGTTTAAGGGGTTGAATCCTGTCAACATGGAAGAGGTGTCCTGATGGCAACTGTAGTATCTGCTTCAGACCAATCACGTTTCATTGTCCCCATTGGACCCCAGCACCCAGCGTTAAAGGAACCGGGCCATTTTGAATTCACCGTTGATGGCGAGATCATCACCGGCGCCAGCGCGCGTTTGGGTTATGTTCACCGCGGGATTGAAAAAGGCGCGGAAAGCATGAACTGGACACAATGCCTGTATTTGCTTGAACGGATTTGCGGGATTTGTTCCCATATCCACTCCATTGCATATTGCCAGGGTCTGGAGAAATTGGCTGATATAGAAATTTCTCCTAAAGCACGGGCCATGCGTACCCTGGTGGCAGAACTCGAACGGATTCACAGCCACATGTTATGGTGGGGAGTGGCAGCCCATGAAGGAGGTTTTGATACCCTATTCATGTACACCTGGCGGGATCGCGAAATTGTGATGGATTTGCTCGAGACCATCTCAGGAAACCGTGTCAACTACTCCGTTAATGTAATCGGAGGAGTCAGGTTGGACCTCAGCCCGGAACAGGTTACAAAGATTGTGTCCGGTATGAAAAAACTGGAGGAGCGAACAAAGCATTATCTCGAAATTGTGACCAATGATAGTTCGTTCCTTGCCCGAACCCGCGGGATCGGTGTGATGACCCGGGAGGAAGCCCAACGGTTGGGGGCGGTCGGCCCTACTGCCCGCGCTTCGAATGTGTGCCGTGATGTGCGAGTTGATGCCCCCTATGCCGGCTACCATGAGTACCCGGTTAAGATCGTTACAGATACTGCGGGTGACCTGAAAGCACGCTTCGTGGTTCGAATTAAGGAGTTATTTGAAAGTTACCGCATTATCACCAATGTCGCGCAAAACATGCCGGAGGGCGAATTAAAAGCCAGGCGCGTGCCGCGAAAAATTCCTGCCGGCAATGTAATCAGCCGGGTGGAAGCCCCACGCGGTGAATTATTCTACTACATCGAGAGCGGTGGAGGTGAAGGTCCCGAGCGGATCAAAGTTCGTACCCCAACCCTCCCCAATTGGGGCTCTGTACTGACCATGGCTGCCGGCTTACGTCTGGCAGATGTTCCTATGCTGTTAGTGGGTATAGACCCGTGTTTTTCCTGCAATGACCGCTTGATCCGGTTAAATCCGGACGGCAAGCAACAGACCCTGACCTGGCAACAATTGCGTGATCGCGGAATTGAGTATTACCGATGAAGAATGATCTTCCAGCCATGTTTGCCATCCTGATCTTTCCGGGTGGGCTGAGCCTCCTGCTTGGCGGTTTAATGTTCGAGTGGATTGACCGGAAATTTGTTGCCAGACTGCAAAACCGCAAAGGACCCAAATGGTACCAACCTTTGGCTGATGTGATTAAATCCTTTTCCAAGGAAGAAATTGTTCCAGCCGGGGTGAATGCCGGTTTGTTCATCGGACTTCCCATCGTTGGTGTAACCACAGCATTGGTTACTGGCCTGTATGTTCCCCTGTTTGGTTTCGCTCCCTCGCACAGCTTTGCCGGAGATTTGATCGTTGTACTGTACTTCCTTTCGGTCCTGACACTCACATTGGGCGTGGCGGGCGCAAATACCATGGACCATTTCTCATTGATAGGCGCCACCCGCACCCTGACGCAATTGTTCTCATATGAAGCGCCTTTCATGTTGGCGTTGTTGGGGCCAGCCATTGTCGCGCAATCCTGGCAGATCAACGAAATCAATGTCTATGCGCAAAACCATACCTGGTTCCTTTTCTCCCAACCAATCGGTTTCATCATCGCTTTGATCGGATTGATGGGGAAGCTGGAGCTGCCGCCATTTGACGCTCCTGAAGCCGAAACAGAAATTGTTTCTGGCGCGCTGACAGAATACAGCGGTCGTGGCCTGGGTTTGTTCCACCTCGGTCAGGATGTTGAATTCATCATCGGAATCACCCTGATTACCACCTTCTATCTCGGCGGCCTGGCCAACCCATTGGAATTTATCTTGAAATCTTTGGGGCTGTTATTGGTGCTGACTGCACTCCAAACCCTCGCTGCCAGGCTGCGAATTGACCAGACTGTCGGGTTGTGGTGGCGAATCGGCGCATTACTGGCATTGATTCAATTGATCATTTCAATTGCGATTCGAAAGTTAATCTGACAGGAGATCCCATGCCCGAAACATTAGGCACCATGTTGAGTGATATTCTCAACTCCCTCGTTCATAAACCCGTCACAACGAACTACCCGGCTGAATGCTGCGATGAACCGATTCGCACTCGCGGTAAAGTTGTGTACAATGCTGAAACCTGCACTGGCTGCCGCCTGTGTGTGCGTGATTGCCCGGCAAATGCCATTGACATCATCATTCTCGACCGCAAAGAAAAACGTTTCGTGATGCACTACCATGTTGATCGCTGTATCTTCTGTGGTCAATGTGTTGAGAGCTGCCGCTTCGATTGCATCACACTCACAGACACCCAATGGGAATTGGCATCGACTTCCAAAAATCCTTTCGACTTATATTATGGAAATGACGAGGATGTGAAAAAGGTCCTTGATAAGCACACGGAAATTTTTGATGTTGGCACGTGAGTCATCAGGATTTCAGCCACGCCTCGCAATCCTAGGGGTCGGGCACCCATTTCTGCGGGACGATCGGGCTGGCAGCCTGGTCATCCAGGAAATGAAGAAGTTGGTCAAAAGTGGTGGAGCGGATGACCGCTTATTATTGATTGACGCCGCGACATCACCTGAAAATTTCCTGGGACCAATCCTTCGCCATCAGCCCACAAATGTTGTCCTGGTGGACGCTGTCGATCTGGGCAAAGCACCAGGAACAACCGTCCATCTGACCTGGTCACCAGACGTTCATCTCGATGCAAAGCCTTTCAGCCTCCCACTGGACAAATTTTGTCTTTTTCTCACTGCTGAGTGCGGCTGTGTTATCACCATCATAGGAATTCAGGCAGCTTCAATAGGCTACGGCACCACTGTCAGCAGCCCAGTCCTTTCGGCTGTATCCAATACTGCGCAATCATTATTGGTAGAGTGGAGGGAAGCAGTATCTTCGTCTCCGCGCTTATGACCTGTGCGTAGTCCTGCGCGGCCCTTTATGCGGAGGTTTTCGGTTCGTGGTTTCACGTTCGTGTGAATGCCTGGTTTCTCCTGTTCGGGAGGGATGCTGGTTAACAGGTTTTCTTTGCGGATATCGTTTTCCATGGCCGCGTGTATAGGACTTCCGGCTCGGTGAGGATCCTTCACCCTTCAGGCGTGCAACTTCATCATCCATCAAGTAGCGCCATTCTTTGGCTTGCAACCGCCCCAGGGTTAATGATGCGATCCGCACCCGTACCAGCCGTACCACAGGCAAACCCAGCAATTTTAAAGTTTCTCGGATTTGTCGTTTATGCCCTTCTGTCAGAACAACCCTGATCCAGGCGCCTTTTCCATGAAAATTCTCAACCCATACCTTCGCTGGTCCTGTTTTGAAACCATCCTCCAAAACAATCCCGCGCTGAAATTTCTCCATCTGATCCTCATCCGGACGGATGGCAACCAGCACCCGATATTCTTTTTCATGGCCAAAACTGGGGTGTGTGAGTTGTTGTTTTAATTTGCCATCATTTGTCAGTAATATCAAGCCTTCGCTTTCATAATCCAACCGCCCAACGGTGAATAAGTTTTCCGAATTAGGGACCAGGTCGTGGATTGTCTTTCGATGTTCGTAGAGCGGTTCTCTGTCCGATAGCACAAATCGGGGCTTATAGGCAGCGATATAAATATCTGGTTGGATGAATGGAATCAACTGCCCATCAACACGAATCTCATCATTCACAGCATCTGCTTTCATTCCCAGTTCTGCCATGGCACCGTTCACCGTAACTTTGCCGGCGTTAATCAGCTCTTCACAGGCGCGCCGAGATCCCTTGCCCGCCCTGGCTAAAATTTTCTGTAATCGTTCTTCCATGCCATCAATCCTTTAATAACCCGTTACCATTGGCTTCTTCCACATCATCCTCGTTCTTGTAAGGAGGCAGGTCTTCAATGGAATTCAAACCGAAATGCTGAAGGAATTCATTGGTTGTTGCATAAAGAATCGGCCTGCCTGGCCCTTCCGCCCTGCCGACTTCTTCCACCAACCCCTTACTGACCAATGAACGCAAAACGCCATCGCTGCTAACACCGCGGATTGCATCGATCCCTGGACGAGTTATGGGTTGACGGTAACAAATAATCGTCAACGTTTCCAACGCAGCCTGGCTCAAGCGTGAGGAGGCTTCCAACCCCAGAAAACGCTCAATCAATGCAGCATGTCTTGCGGCTGTAGTCAGTAAGAATTTTCCGCGTATTTGTTGAATCGCAAGGCCACCTTTTGTTTCATACGCAGCAGCCAACGCTTTTAAAGCGCCATCCACATCCCGCACAGGTATCTCCAAAGCTGCAGATAACTGACCGGTGGTCACTGCTTCACCAGCGACAAACAGGAGTGCCTCCACCTTCGATTGCAGGTCCAGGTTTTCCATACCGCTTAATTCACTCATGCTATAATACAACCTATGAAAAATACCATCAAAATTCTGCTTCTCATCACTGCCCTCGTTGTGGTGATTGGATTGGCGTGTAAGCTGCCTTTTTCCATCACTCCAAAAAATGCCGAGGAGACCCCTTCGTATGATGTAGCGGATGCGTGGGTAGTGGAAGACACGATTCAACAAGCCATTACACAACCTGGACAGTTTGCTTTCACTCTTACCGAGGCGCAGTTGACTTCTTATCTTACTCTCAAACTGGCCGAAACGCAAGAAGACATCACAGCGAGGAACGTTGCTGTAAAACTGGATGACGACCAGATCACCATTACAGCCGATTTAACATTTGAAGCCACCAGAATCCAGGTGCCCGTTGTGGTCGTCGTATCCGGCAGCACCACAGAAGATGGGATGCTTGTGTTCGATCTCGACGATATTTCCGTCAGTAATCTGACACTCCCTGCTGGATTTGCCGATACAATTTCTGCCATGTTGATCGAGGCGATCAATTCCAACCTGGGTCAGCGGATGGAGGGATTCAAAGTCACAACCCTGTACATCGATGAAGGCATGATCACGATTGCCGGTTCGAAACGTTGAACGGTTGAATTTCATTAGCCGTAAGAAAGACGCAGTCCAGCAGCACATGATGCGATATCCCAACCTCAAACGATTGATCCCCAAATTCTGCCTGGTCTTCCTGCTCTCATTCGTGTTGATTGCATGCCAGACAAATTCTCAATCAGCAAACGCAGAGCTGGCTGTGACAGTAATAGTGGATGGTAGTGAAACAACAGTATCGGCTCAAATTGGCGATTCTGTTGAACGCGTATTAGAAGCTGCTGGTATTTCCATCGGTCCGTTGGATAAGGTGAATCCCCCCCCCTATACACTTCTGACCAGTCCGGTCGATATAGCGGTCACTCGTGTCCGAGAGGATTTTACAACCAGTGAAGAACCTATCGCTTTTTCAAACCAGACAGTGAAAAACGAATCCCTTCCAGAAGGCCAAACCCTGCTGATTCAACCCGGTCAAAATGGTATCCTGCAAATCACCACCCGCATTGTGTATGAAGATAATCGGGAGGTTTCACGAACCACACACAAAACAGAAGTCATTCAAGAACCTGAGCCAGAAATACTCATGGTTGGTGTTCAAACACCTTTCACAACCATTAGCTTTAAAGGGCATCTGGCTTACCTGACAACGGGTAATGCATGGATCATGGAAGCTGATACCAGCAACCGCCGCCCGGTCGTCACCTCAGGTGACCTGGATGGACATGTATTTTCACTATCTCCCGACAGTCAATTCCTGTTATTCACACGCAGCGAGAATTTTGAAGAAAGCGGTGCGATCAACTCCTTATGGGCCTTGGATCTTACCAACCCCAATGCGGAACCATTTTCTTTGAAAGCCAAAAATGTGATCCATTATGCCGAGTGGATTCCGGGTAACACCCGTGCAGTGACATATTCCACCGTAGAACCACGTGAAGCCGCACCAGGCTGGCAGGCGAACAATGATCTATGGCGGGTTGTATTCAATAGCAATGAAACCATCACCCAGATTGATGAGATTATCGGAACCAACCAGGGTGGTGATTATGGGTGGTGGGGCACCACATACGCATGGTCGCCTGACGGCCGCCGGCTTGGTTATGCCCGACCAGACAGCATCGGATTGGTAAGTGTTGAAGACGGGACGTTGGTGCCGTTGCTCGGTCTGAATGCTTACAGCACCCAATCCAACTGGGCCTGGGTGCCGCCACTGGGATGGTCGGAGGACCACCTGGTATTGTACACTGTCAACCAATCGGGCAATAATGAAACTTCACCTGCAGGCTTCTCGCTGACAGCCATCCTGCCAAACTCAGGTTATTCAATCGAATTGGTCGAAAATACAGGTATGTTTACGTATCCCTCTGTGTCACCGCAGAACCAGGATGACCGGTACAAAGTTGCTTATTTACAGGCAATCTTTCCAGAGAAAAGTGATTCATCACGTTACCGTCTATGGACAATGGACCAGGATGGATCCAACCGCACCCCCCTGTTCCCTGATGAAGGCTCCCTTGGACTCGAACCGCAGATAATTTGTTGGGAACCCATGGGGGAAGATATTGAACAACAGCGCCTGGCCTTCCTGTATCAGGGAAATTTATGGTTCATTAACACGGTAACAGGCGAAACACAGCAAATAACCGGCGATGGCGCGATCAATGCCATTGACTGGAAGTAATGAGAAAATTATGGAGAATCGACAATGAGAATATTAGTCACCGGGGCTGCAGGCTTTTTGGGTTCTCACTTATGTGATCGGTTGTTGTCGGATGGTCACCAGGTCATTGGTATGGATAATTTCATCACCGGGCGTCCAGGCAACCTCGAACACTTGGCCGCAAATCCCAATTTTACTTTTATCCGTCATGATGTATCCAATTTCATTTTTGTGCCCGGAAAATTGGACGCAGTGATGCATTTTGCCAGCCCGGCCAGTCCAAACAAGGAATCCCCTTTTGGTTATCCAAACCTTCCCATTCAGACCATGAAAGCGGGAGCGCTGGGCACACACAATACTCTTGGGGTTGCCAAAGCAAACGGTGCAAGGTATTTACTGGCCTCCACCAGTGAAATCTATGGTGATCCTGCCATCAATCCCCAGCCAGAAACATATTGGGGCAACGTTAACCCGATCGGTCCCCGCTCGATGTATGATGAAGCCAAACGTTTTGCCGAAGCCCTGGTCACCGCCTACCATGATTTCCACAAGGTTGATACCCGCATTGTGAGAATCTTCAACACATACGGAACGCGCATGCGCCTTGATGATGGACGCGTGATTCCGAATTTCATAGAACAGGCATTGAACCATAACCCACTGACTGTATATGGCGATGGCGCGCAAACCCGCAGCTTCTGCTATGTCGATGATCTGATTGATGGAATCGTCCGTCTGTTACAATCCGATGAGACACGCCCGGTGAACATTGGAAACCCGATTGAAATGAGCATTCTCGAACTGGCCCAGACCATCAATCGAATCTGCGGCAGTCCCGCTGGAATCATCATGAAACCAACCCTCCAGCTGGGTAATGATCCCAAACGGCGCCAGCCGGATATCTCCCGCGCACGCGAAGTGCTTGGATGGGAACCCAAAGTCTCTTTGGAGGAGGGAATTAAGGCTGTACTGCCGTATTTCAAGGAGCAATTGAATCTGCTATGAGAAATCCGATCACCGATAAACAGGAGCGTTCCCGGTTCTTGAAATTCCTGGTCGTAGGCGCGATAGGCGCTGTTGTCGATTTTGGCACCTTGAACCTGTTAAACTACTTTACAGGTATGGCGATCGTGTATGCGCAGGCAATTTCTTTTGTGCTCGCGGTGACCAATAACTTCTTGTGGAACCGTTATTGGACATATCCGGATTCCAGGGCGAAACCCCTATCCAATCAACTGGCACAATTCTTTTTAATCAATGGTGTCGGCATTCTCGTCAGGACGCCCATTATCATTGGTGCCGAAAAGGGAATTTATGCACTTCTGAACGCTTTGTTCGCGGATGTTGTCTTTCCATGGTCAGAATTTCTGACATTGGAGCGGATCGCCGCTAACCTGGCAGTGGTGGTCGCAATTTTTGTTGTCCTGCTATGGAACTTTTTCGCCAACCGTTACTGGACCTACAATGATGTAGAGTAAGATCATGGATATTTCCGAATCATCCCCCCTTGAACCAATGAAAGATGAACCTTTGCTGCAGGAACAGCATCAAGCGCAACACAATGTCAGGTCCCTGAAGCATTTAATCGACATCGTAACAGGGCGGACATTAGCCCCTGCAGAAGGCGAAGGGGAGTCAGGATTCGCCGAAAACCTTCCCTACCCATTTCTTGCCATCGTCGGTCAGATGGAAATGAAACTGGCCCTCTTGTTGAACCTCATCAATCCATCAATTGGAGGTGTGCTTCTCCTGGGTCCACGAGGAACAGGAAAAAGCACCGCCGCACGTGCATTGGTTCATCTTACGCCGCAAATCAAGCGCAGCCTTTGTTATTATGGCTGCAGCGAGCGTGACATTGAGGAGCAGGGAATGGATGCTGTTTGCCCGGATTGTGCCAAACGATTCGCCGAAGGGCTTCCGCTTACCCATCAAGATGATGTAAAACTGGTCGAGTTACCGCTTAACGCAGAAATTGAGGATGTCGTCGGCGGATTGGACGAGCGCGCGGCCATCCATCAGCGAATGCGACTGCGCCGGGGAATTCTATCATACGCCGATCAGAATACTCTGTACGTGGATGAAGTAAACCTGTTGAAAGACGAAATCGTTAACGCCATCCTCGATGCCGCGGCGATGGGTATTTATACGGTGCGGCGGGGCCCCATCTCTGCCACTTACAACGCCAGATTCAACTTGATTGGCTCGATGAATCCGGAGGAAGGCTATTTGCGTCCCCAGATCATGGATCGATTTGGTCTTCGGATCATGGTCAATGGATTACAGGAAGCAAAGCAACGTTGGGAGGCTTACCAACGGGTTATCGCTTATAAACAATCACCAGCACGGATCATCACCGCCTTCGCTGAAGATACGATCACGGCGCGAGAGGAAATCCAACGCGCGCGTGAATTGTTGCCGGAGGTGGTCATACCGGATGGAATCGCCAATCTGGGACTCACATTAATTCACGAGCTGAAGATTGCCTCCCTGCGGGCTGAAATCACCTTGTTTGAAGCAGCCCGGGCCCATGCGGCAGCGGATGAACGCCGCGTTGTGGTAATTGAAGACCTGCTAACCGTTGCGCCAATGGCGTTGCGCATGCGGCAGTCCACGCAGATGGATGCATGGTTTAACCAACAACATCAGACCGATCAGGAACTGGCTGGACATCTTTCCAGGTTAATGGCTGAAGGCGAGGATACCAGCCCATGAGTACCCCGCGTATTATCGCCGGTAAAGCCAAGGGTATGCGCCTGTTTGCCGTTCCCGGTGACTCCACGCGGCCGGTGACGGATCGCGTGAAGGAAAATGTTTTCAACATCATCGGGCAGGATATCTTTGGCGCCGATTTTTTGGATTTATTCGGCGGTACAGGTTCCATTGGCCTGGAAGCCTTGAGCCGTGGAGCTGATTATTGCAGATTTATTGAGAAGAACCCAAAAGCAGCGGCCACATTAAAAAGGAATATAGCGCATACCCGCCTGGATCACGCTGCTGAGCTGTTGGTGATGGATGCATTTCAATTCCTCAAAAGAATGCCTGACTGCCAGTATGATTATATCTATATCGCCCCACCCCAATACAAAGCGATGTGGAAACAAGCGCTGGAGACATTGGACAGCAACCCGGGGTGGATGGCAGAGGCGGCCTGGGTCATCGTCCAGATCCACCCGGTCGAGTTCGAGGATTTGCTTGAATTCCAGCATTTTGCACAATTTGATCAACGCAAATATGGCTCCACCCTCCTGGTTTTCTATGAAGCGCGATCCGGGTAGCGCTAAACAGCTAATGTGTTCCCCTTCCCTGAAGTCCGGCAATATCATCCGGGTATAAATGGTCATCGGGATCAGGATCAACCTCGAATAGTATGCGCAAGGCCAAATCTCGTTGTGTAACCCATTCCCAATCCGTTCCACTTCGCTGACACGCCGGATGAAGGCAAAGATCATCAGGACCAAGTGGTCCATCCACACAATGAATGAAGCCATGGGCACTGCCGTCATGGCGGATTCTGCCGTTATCTTCGTACGAAACCACAGTGGGCCGGTGGGAAAATGCAATTGCCACCGGCAGATACTTGGTTACGGAACTGCCTGCCCGTAAAACAGTCACCCGTTGCTGTGCGCCATGATACCAGTTTGGTCCGGGTGTGTTGTCTTCAGTCATAAAACGTGGTCACCAGTTTTCCATCGATATCGTACCGGTTGAGAGCAGAGAAAACCGTTTGATCAGCCCGCCAATGGTAGGCCCGGTTAACAAGCACTACCAGGTCATCAACAGCTGGCAGATTTTTGACCTCCTCCAATTGAACCCAAACCAGTTCGCCTTCATTGGATACTCTCAGTTCGGCTGGCGTTTTGAGAAAACCCCGAAACACAAACAAAGCGACCCCTGGATTGGAAGATACATCACAAAACACAGTACCACATAACGCAAGCCGGCAATCCAATCCTGCTTCTTCCAACAACTCACGCTGAGCTGCTGTTTGAACATCCTCTCCCGGTTCAATGTGCCCACCCAGGCCATTGTAACGTTCCGCCCAGATTTTTTTGCTGGAAGCCCCCTTCAACAACAGGACCGTATCGTGATGGTAGACGAAAATTAAAGTACGCGGAATCACCTGGTATCGGTGATGATCTATTCCCTGGTCACTTGCTGGCATCAATGGTTACCCTTTCTATCTGAGAACTGAATAAAGTCTGCTCCGATTCTCCGGCACGTATAAAGTATGCACAACACTTACGTTAAAAAGCATCCGAACCGCCAAACATATTGGCGGTTCGGGAAGTTCGTTGTTGGGTTTGGAAGAGCCCCTTCTGATGATCAAATGCGTATTAACCCTGACCCAGCATGGCACGCACAGTATCAATTTGTCCGGCGCTGCCGAGTTTCACATTTTTGTCAGCAATGAATTTTGCGTATTCGGACATAAAAATCTTACCCGGAGAGCGCAGATCAAATCCTTCGGGTTTGTCCCGGAAGAATTCACGATGGACACGGGTCCACACCAGGCGGCCGTCAGTATCGATGTTAATTTTGGTCACACCCAATTTGGCGGCAGGGAGGAACTGGTCGGCATCAACACCCTTGGCACCAGCCAGGGCACCGCCAGCGGCGTTGATCCGGGCAACTTCTTCCTGGGGCACAGAGGAGGATCCATGCATAACCAGCGGGAAACCGGGAAGGCGTTTTTGAATTTCCGCCAACACATCAAAGTGCAAACCCTGGCTGCCAGAGAACTTGAAAGCGCCATGGGACGTACCGATGGCACAGGCCAGCGAATCACAGCCGGTTCGCGCAACGAATTCTTTCGCCTGGTCAGGATCGGTCAGCTTGGCATCAGCTTCGGAAACACTAACATGCTCCTCAACCCCACCCAATTGGCCTAACTCGGCTTCCACCACAATGCCTTTGGCATGCGCGGCATCCACGACCCGCTTGGTGATGGCAATATTTTCTTCAAAACTTTCATGGCTGGCGTCGATCATCACAGAGGAATAAAAACCACTTTCGATGCAATCATAGCAGGTTTGCTCATCACCATGATCTAGGTGTACTGCGAATATCGCTTCGGGGAAAATTTCATCCGCGGCACGAATCATTCCTTCCAGCATACGTTTGTCTGTATAGGTACGGGCACCTTTGCTGATCTGGATAATGAACGGCGCTTTACTTTCAACGCACCCACGGAACAAACCCATGGTTTGCTCGCTGTTATTGATGTTGTATGCGCCAATTGCATACTTGCCGTACGCAGCTTCGAACAGTTTTTTTGTTGTAACAATCATGCTTTCACCTCAAATGGTCATAAACATGCTCAGAGGGTGATTTCCTCTGAGCATAAATTTTGGAAAATTACTGCAGAAACATCGGGATGCCGATAATGTCTTTCACATCCGGGCGGTATTTCTTGGCATCATAATATTTTTCAACTTCAACGGTCTTCTTGCCTGTCATAATATAATCGATCGGGATGGCTGTATAGCAACCATTCTGAAGCGCAACCATCTTGCCGGTATCGCCTTTGCGCAGCAGTTGTGCGGCAAGATTTCCGTAACACATGGCCACCATCCGGTCGAGGGAGTCAGGCGCACCGGAACGCATCAAATACCCGGGTTGTTGGAACATGATATGCTGACCGGTACGGCGTTTGATTTCTTCCGCCACGATCATACCCACGCCGCCTAATTTCTTGTGGCCATAGGCATCTTCTTCTCCGGTCTCAATCACATCCATACCCTTAATAATCGCCCCTTCCGAAATGGTCATCAAGGCATAATTTGAGGGACAATTCCGCTTGTCTTCCAGCAGGTATTCTGACAGGGATGCAATATCACATTCCACTTCAGGAATCACAGCCCGGTCAACATAGGCCAGGTATGCAGAGAACAGGCTGGTTTCGCCAGAGTTACGGCCGAACAATTCGACCACACCGATCCGCTCATGAGACCCAACCGATGTACGGATATTGGTCAGGAATTCCACACTGCGTGTAATAGCAGTTGAAAAACCAATGCAGTAATCTGTGCCAAACACGTCATTGTCCATAGTCTTGGGAATACACACACAGGGGAACCCCTCTTTGTGCACTCGCGCTCCATAACTTAGGGTATCGTCACCGCCGATCGGCACCAATGCTTCAACTCCCAGATGCTCCAGCACTTTCAATACATGGTCCGTGTAATCCATGGTTCCATCGTCTGAAACCTGCTTGCCAAGACGGGAGTTTTTCAGGAAATCCGGAATCGAATCCCCTTTCACTTTTTGGGGATTCGTGCGGGAGGTATGCAGGAATGTGCCGCCAGTACGGTCAATGGTTCGTACATCCCACCGGGAAAGTTCACGGATATAATAATCATGGGTGGCCGGGTCATCCAGGTTGTAATTCAACAAACCACCCCACCCACGGCGTATGCCCAAAACACGGTAACCATCTTCCAGGGCGCTCAAAACCACTGCTTTCATCGCAGGATTCAAGCCAGGAACATCACCACCGCCTGTTAAGATACCAATTGTTTTTGCCATGCTCTACAATCTCCTCACTGTACATTACTGATAAATCAGGCACAAACGGCCTCAATATAAGTGTACCCAAAACCAAACCAGTTTGGCAATAGACAAATGGAATGTTCCTGTTGATAAAAATAATCAAAAACAGGAACAAATATCAACTATTGATCGATGGGTTAACTAAACAGGGATACTCAAACTGACCATGCAACCAGCTGCCGGAGCGGTATCTACCACCATTTTTCCACCCAACATCTCTACCCGTTCACGGATTAGTTTCAAGCCAAACCCTTTGGATTCCAGTTCGGTTTCATCATACGTGAACCCTTTGCCATTATCCGCGACCGAGGCTTCCACCAGGTCTTGGTCGATGCTAAGATTCACTTTGATGTCCACCCTTGCATGCATGTCAGCATTATGAAAGGCCGCATTCGACATCAATTCCTGCATTGCACGAAAGAGTACCACCTCTTGTGGTTTGCTTAATCGCCGATCCTCATCACCACGCAAGGTCAGCTGGACTTTGATGCCGGTTTGCTCCTCAAATGAAGCCGTATAGCGTTTGATTGTCGGTCCTAAACCCAGGTCATCCAGCATCATCGGGCGTAATTCAAATATGAAGGTTCGTATGTCCTGAAACGCCTTGGTTGCACTGTTCTTTAGGTTATCCAACTCAACTTTTGCCTGGTCTTTGTTAACATCCAACGTCCGCGAAGCGATTTCTGTCTGGATGATGAAATTCGACAGGGTTTGCGCTGGCCCGTCATGCATCTGGTGCGATAAGCGTTCCCGTTCCGCTTCCTGTGCTTCAATCACCTTTTCCAGCAATGTCGCCGTTGCAGATAATCCGGTACTTGTGCCAGGCGATAAGGCTGCATCGACATCATTCAACAGGTCCAGTACTCGTTGATAATGTGCTTTGTCGCCTGCAAGTTTTTCCATGCGGCCGCGCATCACCAGAATTCGCTGCTGCGCGTCCATGGCGGCGGTATAGGCTGCCCGGATATCGGCAGGCGGTATCAGATCTGCCTGGGTTTGCACCTGTGTCAAATGGGATGTGATGGCAGTGTTGCGCTGCATCAGCATTTCCATCTCCCGCTGGCTTTGTTCCAGCATCATCGAAACTTCATCCAATGACTTTTTTGCTTGATCCAACTCAGCGCGAACTTTCTGTCGTATATCCATACGCGAACTGACACCACGGGTTGATGTATTTGCCATGACCTGCACTCCACTTTGACGAATTTCTTACATCGACTTTTGAGTAGTATAGCATGAACCAGGCAGGGAAACATACCGATACCATGCTGATATTTCCCATCAGCCAAAACAGGTGATGTTTCGATTCGATATATTACAGAAATAATGAATCCATATGACGGGTTTCCTGAATCAAAACCGTCACGTTGACAAATAAGAGGAAGTATGTGAAAATTTTTACCGAATTTTGCTTTTTATCAGGGTAAAAAGGCGTTTTTAACCTGAACAATTATCTGTAAAAATCTCGATTTATTCGCCGATTACCGCCCTTTTTGTTTGTTGTCAAAAGCCAGGCAAGTGATGGATGCGGAAAACATCACCCAAAAGGCTTAATCAATCAAAATATTGTTTCACATATTTGATTCAACCAGGCAGGTAACCCCTGCAAAATATCTGTAGAGGAGAGTATTATTCGATGACTAACTGGCTTATCATTTCCCTCGTGGCGGGTGCGATTTCTGTCGCCATCGCCCTGTATATCTACTTCTGGGTAATTAAACAGGAAGTAGGCACTGAACGGGCTGCAAAGGTTGCTGGCTGGATCCAGGCAGGCGCCAAGGCATACTTGAAAAAGTTGTACTCCGCCCTCGGTTTGTTGGCCGTTGTGCTTGGCATTCTGATTGCCCTGATCTTCGGTCTGGATGTTGAAGGTGGCTTTGCCGAACCCGATCTGGGTCGTGGTATTGGCATGGCGATTACTTTCCTGATCGGCTCGCTCTTATCCGCAGTTGCTGGTTACCTCGGCATGACCGTCGCAGTGCATGCGAATGTACGTACTGCCACTGCCGCCAACCACAGCCTGACCAAGGCGTTCAACCTGTCTTTCCGCGCAGGTTCCGTGATGGGTCTGGCTACTGTCGGTATTGCGGTGATTGGTATGAGCGCGGTTTACCTGATCACAAAGAACCCCAACTACGTACTGGGTTTCTCCCTGGGTGCTTCCATGCTGGCATTGTTGGCCAAAGCCGGTGGTGGTATCTATACCAAAACAGCTGACATCGCTGCCGACCTGGTGGGCAAGGTGGAAGCTGGCATCCCCGAAGATGATCCCCGCAATCCCGCGGTTGTTGCCGATAATGTTGGCGACAATGTGGGTGATGTGGCTGGCATGGGTGCCGACATTTTCGACAGCTATGTTGCGTCTACCGTTGCTGCCATGCTTCTGGGTTTTGCCCTGCCGAATGCTGCTGACAAGATCATCTACACCGTCTTCCCCCTGATCGTTTGCGCACTGGGCATCTTGGCTTCATTACTCGGTATGCTCTTCGTCAATGTAAAAGAAGGCGGACGCCCTGGCCGCGCATTGAACACCGGCACAGTGGTTACTTGCGCATTGCTGGTTGCCCTGGTTGTCCTCATCGTCCTTCTGGGCGGATACAACGTTGGTGTGATGTGGGCAGCGATCGCTGGTATTGTTACCGGTATGGTCATCGGTTTCACTTCAGACTACTACACTTCTGATACCGGCAAGCCCGTGCAATTAACAGCAAAAGTTTCCACTTCAGGTTCTGCCATCAACATCATCACTGGCTTTTCATATGGCCTGGTGAGTGTGGTGCCTTCCATTGTTGGTATTGTTGCTGCTACCTTAATTTCCTACTTCACCGCTGAAGCTTTTGGCATGAGCGGGATTTATGGTGTGGGTATTGCCGCAGTTGGTCTGCTGTCAGTCTCTGGCATGATCGTTTCCTCCGATGCATACGGTCCCATTGTGGATAATGCCCGTGGTATTGCTGAAATGGCTGGCATGGACGAAGAAGTGATCGAAAAAGCCGATGTTCTCGATGCCGCTGGCAACACTGCCAAAGCCATCACCAAAGGCTTCGCGATTTCTGCCGCAGCACTCACCGTGCTTGCCCTCTTCGCTGCTTATTCTGAGGTCGTCTTTGCAGCCTCTGGTCAATCATTGTTGATCAGCCTGCGCAACCCGATCGTGATTGCTGGTGCCCTGCTGGGTGCTTCCGCGCCCCCTCTGTTCAGCGCGCTGCTGATGCTTTCGGTGACCAACAATGCCTTCGACATGATCGAAGAGATCCGCAAGCAGTGGGCAGATGATCCCCGCATCCTCAAAGGCGAAGTTGAGCCTGATTATGAAAAATGCGTTGCGTTAGCCTCGCAGGATGCCCTGGGCGCATTGGTTGGCCCAGCCATCATTGCCGTCATTCTGCCTCTCGCAATCGGCTTCATCCTCGGCCCTGAAGCCCTGGGCGGTTTCCTGGGTGGTGCCATTCTCACCGGCATCATCTTTGCCCTGCTCATGTCCAACGCTGGTGGCTTATGGGACAACGCCAAGAAATTCATCGAAACCGGTGAATTTGGTGGTAAAGGTTCTGAAGCTCACAAAGCAGGCGTTGTTGGCGATACCGTTGGTGATCCCTTCAAAGATACCGCTGGTCCTTCGATTAATACCCTGATCACGGTGATGTCGCTGGTTTCTTCAACCTTCGCGCCGATCTTCGCAGCCTTCAACATTTTCGGCTAAGCCATACACTTCACTACCCAAAATAAAAACCCTGAAGTTCCTTCGAGAGCTTCAGGGTTTTTTGTGGTTTAGGGATGCGGATCAATCCCGGATGTGGTATTGTCCGCGGATCACCCATTTGTAGATTGTCAGCTCTTCCAACGCCATCGGACCACGCGCATGCAGGCGTTGAGTCGAGATGGCCACTTCTGCCCCCAATCCCAATTGCGATCCATCGGTAAAGCGCGTGCTGGCATTAACATACACCGCGGCAGAATCTACCATCCTGACAAACCGGTCCGCATTATCTGTATTCCCGGTCAAAATGCCATCGGAATGCCCTGTACTGTGAGTCGCAATATGATCAATCGCTTCAGCGAATCCCTCCACTACTTTGACTCCCAATGTCAGCGACAACCATTCGGTGTCAAAGTCGACATCATCCGCAGGGAACACTTTCGCATCACTATCCTGCAGGATGGCCATTGCAATGGGATCTGCCCGGAATGTCACGCCGCTCTTTGCCAAAACCCGAACCATTCTGGGCAGTAATTCAGCAGCAACAGCCTGATGAACCAGCACCGTATCCAAAGCATTGCAAACACTGGGGCGTTGTGTTTTTGCATTATGGATCAAGCGGATGGAGGCATCGAGGTCGGCACTTTCATCGACAAAGAGATGGCAAATACCGATCCCGCCAGTGATGACTGGAATACGGCTGTTCTCCCGGCAAAACTGGTGCAATGCAGCACCGCCCCGCGGAATCAACATATCTATTGTATCTGCCATGCCCAATAAATCCATCACACACTTCCGGTCAGGTGAATTGATGAATTGCACACAACTACCAGGCAATCCATTTTCCACCAACGACTGCTGCACCAGGTTCACCAGTGCCTGATTGGTGTGGATGGTCTCCCTACCGCCGCGGAGGATGACTGCATTTCCAGATTTTACAGCAAGGCTGGCAACATCGATGGTAACATTCGGGCGGGATTCATATATTACCGCCAGAACACCTAATGGAACGCGCATTTTCTCCACAAGCAACCCGTTTTCCATCTTCTGCCGGGCAAAACGCTTTCCAACAGGATCGGGCAATTTGGCAACGGCAGACACATCACCCGCCATGCTGTTCAACCGTTCCGGGGTGATCAGCAGTCGGTCAATCAGCGCTTCTGTAAGGCCGGTTTCACGAGCGATCCTGATATCCATCTGGTTGGCGGTAAGTATCGTGCGCTGATCATTTATCAAATTGGACGCAAGTTTCAGTAAAAATCCGTTCCTTTGCCGGGTTGGCGATCCTGCCAACTGTCTGGAAGCGCTTCTGGCTTCATCACCCATTTGCATTAAATTCATTCTGTTCACCTATCCTTACAGCAATACCAGGTTATCACGATGCACAACCTCAGCCCCATATGCATAGCCAAGAATGGCTTCAATCTGGTCTGATCGCTTCCCTGCAATATGACGAATCTCTTCAGCCGGATAATTGGCGATTCCGACTGCAGCCTGGGTTTCATCCTGGCGCAGGATGGTGACACTTTCACCTCTTGCAAACGTCCCACCCACCCGTTTTACGCCCACAGGCAGCAAACTCCCGCCATTGCGTAATGCAGTGGCTGCGCCATCATCTATCCATATTTTCCCGGCAGTTCCTTTCCTACCGGACAGGATGAACCGTTTCCGGCCCTCCAGAACAGTTCCCACATTGGCAAACCAGGTGCCAAGATTTTCCTTCTCAAGCACAATCCGTACCAGGATATTCTCCACTCCTCCATTCGCGATGATAACATTGGTTCCTCCGCGCCGAGCAAGGTCAGCAGCTTCCAGTTTGGTCATCATCCCGCCAGTACCCAACCCGGTTGACGAACCGCCCGCTGCAGCAGTAAGCGCGGTTGAAAAACGCTCAGATTCTATCCGTGAAACCAGCACAGCATTGGGATCACTTCGCGGGTCAGCCGTAAACACCCCATCCTGGTCTGTCAGAAGTACGAGCAAATCAGCCTCCAATACATTGGCGACCAATGCGGACAAATTATCATTATCGCCAAAACGAATTTCTTCCGTGGCGACTGTATCGTTCTCATTGATGATCGGGATCAGGCCAAAATCCAGCAATGCTTCCAAAGTGTGGCGCGCATTCAAATATCGCTTGCGGTCTGCCAGGTCATCTCGGGTAAGGAGAACCTGGGCAATCTGCCGCGAGTAAAGGCTGAAAAGCTGTGTATAGATCGCCATCAAACGGGGCTGACCAACCGCGGCTAACATCTGTTTTGCGGGCAAAAACCCTGGCAATTGGGGATGATGGAGTACTTCCCTGCCAGCAGCAATCCCACCTGATGTCACCAGTACCACCTGGTAACCAGCCTCCATTAAACAACTGATCTGGCGGGTAAGTTCCACCATCCGTGGTAAGTGCAACTCCAACCCTCCCCCTGTCAACGTCGATGTTCCCACCTTGATGATGACCCGCTTTTTCCTCTCTGTGCTGCGTTGAATCGTCAAATTTTCACTCCTTGCTTGGTAATGACTTACGGTAATGATGTAAAAAAGGTTGAAAACCCAGTTCATGGTAAAAAACAATCGCACCCGGGTTGCTGTCCCACACCGATAACTGTATCTCATGAATCCGGTGTTTGTCTGCCCAGGATTCTACTGCCCCCATCAACGCTCTTCCAATCCCCTTGCCGCGCGCAGATTCGGTGACAGATATTTCCTCCACAGCCACATACCGCCCTCCCCTAAAAATTCCAACCTCCGGCCACTCCCGGATAACCGCAATTACAGCCCCTACAATAAATTTTTCTTCCTCAGCGAGCAGGATTATGCTGTCATCAGCATCGATCAGATGGTGAAAATGGGATGGATCATAATGGTCAATCGTCTGAAAAACAGAGGGTTCAAGTGCAACATGGAGGTGTTCAACCTCCACGAGGATAGGATCGACAGAAACATAATCTGAGGCTACCGCTGGACGGATGTTCATTCTTTGCACTCTCCTGAGTAGAATTGGAAGCAAGGTTCATTATAAACGTGGATGGAGATCATGATACAATTTTTGCACATATCCCGATGGAGAGAAACAACCATGAATCATTTTTACTATCCTCTGCGATTATCACCTGTGCTGAAAGAAGCCATTTGGGGCGGCCATAACCTGGCAGATTTCGGCCGGAACATACCCATGGACCGCAAAACATCTGAAAGCTGGGAAATCGCTGCTCACCCTAATGGAGACTGCACCGTGATTAATGGCATCCACCAGGGAAAAACATTGGCACAACTCACCCATGAGATGGGAGCCAACCTGGTTGGACATTGGGGTGACTGGGCACTGCAACGTGGGAAATTCCCACTTCTGGTTAAGCTAATCGATGCCAATGATCGTCTGTCAGTGCAGGTTCACCCCAAGGATGCCTATGCGCAAAAACATGAGGGCAATGAACTGGGAAAGACCGAAATGTGGGTTGTCCTCAAAGCAAAGCCCGGTGCACAATTAATTTATGGCGTAAAAAAAGGTACAACACCGGAAGCTTTCCAAAAGGCGATCGAAACCGGTCATTTGGAACCCTTTCTCCATTTTGTCCCAATACAAGCTGGTGACCATGTCTGTGTACCGTCAGGCACGCTGCACGCCATCATGGAGGGAGAAATAATCGCGGAGATTCAGCAAAATTCTGACACAACGTATCGTGTGTATGATTGGAATCGCGTGGGCACCGATGGACAACCACGCCCACTCCATATCCGGCAAGCCATGGATGTGATCGATTTTGACCATCCAGAACCGAAGGTCGTTCCTGCATCCTTGTTGTCTGATGATGGCCTTGTTCAGCAATACCGCCTGTGTGAAAATCAATACTTTATCACAGACCGTGTCCACATGACTGAAGGCGGAGAGTTCAACGGAAATTGTGATGGCAGCACATTGGAAATCTGGGGTTGCCTGAAAGGGGCAGCAACCGTAAATGGGGAATCCTTACAACCCATCACGTTTGTCCTGCTCCCGGCCGCAATGGGAACCTACCGGATTCACGCGTCGGCGGATGCTGTCCTGCTGCGTTCCTACCTGCCGCCAATAGAAGGTTAAAACACTATTCCCGGTACCCCCAACGTTTGTTCCTTTGTTCATTACTCATATCTAACCCAAGCGTACCACCCGGGTTGAGAATGCCTTCTGGATCTAAATAATCCTTGATCGCATGTAGCAGTCCCATCGATATGATTCCCTGCTGTTCTGCAAACCAGGGACCGGTTTGTTTGCCAATCCCATGATGGTGCGATATCGCAGCGCCGGATTGCTGGATCGCTTCTAATATGCCATACTGCAAATCCAGGTACTCATTAATCGAATCGATTTTAGCAATAAATATAAAATACAGGTTGCATCCTTGGGGATAGGCATGCGAAATGTGGCAGGTGCAAATTGTCCGCGGCCTGCTTTTAACAAACGCGCGCACCTGTTGGTGTACCAGCTCCACCTGCGACCAGCGCACGGCACATTCCAGTGTATCGGTCAAAATTCCGAAATCCTGCATGTCATCCCGCAAATATGGATCACGGAAACGGCTATGTTCCCACATCTGCGCCACATGAAACCCAGACAGATTTAATGCCCTATACCTGCCGCAGATCCGCTTTATCTTGCTTTTCACCAGGCGGGTTGCTGCCCGATCGCCGTCAACCGTTCCCAACATCAGGCAGCGTTGCATGGGTTGGTAACCCATCGCATTGACCAGTGTTTCTGCCGGTGTGCCTTCTACCCCATATAATTTCAAGCCGGCATCCGTTTCTTCGGCGTCTGATAACCGAAATACAGAAGGCTTGCCAAATTCTCCCTGCATAATCTCCCGCATCGCAGCCACACCATCTTCCCATGTTCTAAACACAAACGCGAAGTAACGGGTATTTTCGGGTTGGAATCGGCTCAGTTTCAGGGTTGCATTGACCAACACCCCCAGTGTGCCTTCTCCGCCCATCATGATCTGGTTCATATCCGGACCAATCGCGGCACGCGGGAATGCGGGTGTGCAAAATAATCCGTGAGGTGTCGCGTATTCCTGCCCCAACACCAGGTCTTCAATTTTTCCATAATACGTAGAATTTTGCCCTGCCCCCCGAGTGACAATCCATCCCCCTACACTGGAATATTCAAAAGATTGCGGGAAGTGGCCTAAAGTATACGGTCGTTGCGCGCCAAGTGTTGAAGGCGCCTGGTTAATGATTAACTCCAGGGCGGGGCCAAACATGCCAGCTTCCACCGTGATTGTCTGGTCTGTTTCATTCAGATCCAGTACACGCTTCATGTGCCTGGCCATATCGAGCACGATCCCTCCCTGGGGCGCTTCATAACCGCGGGTCACTGTTGAGCCACCGCCGCGCACCATCAACGGGATATGTGCTGACGAACAATGTTGGATCACCTGAACCACCTCTTCCTTTGTTCTGGGGTATACGACCAGGTCGGGAAGATTCTCAATGATTCCTTCCCGCAGGCGCATCACATCCAACATCCCCGCCCCATATCCACATCGCAATCTGTGGTAGGTGCTCTGGTCGACATTTTCTTCGCCCACAATATTAATCATCGTTTCGAGTGTGGTTTGGGATAATCGGCCTGGCAATTGCTCCGGCACATCGTTCAATCCCAGGTCGAGCGGATGGCGAAAATCATCATCGATCAACCCAAACGTATCGCGCATGTACGCGTATAAGCGCCGGTTTGGATGCTTATAGGCCCCCGAATCGCCCCATTTAAACAATGATCGGAATGACCGCTCTGGTAGTTCTCCCTCAAACCACCGCGGAACAAATTTGCTGCCCTGTTTCATTCGATACCTCCTTCAGGTTCAGTACCGGGCACTGGCGAATATGCCTGCTGCCAGATACGCCGGTAACGAATGTATTCATCATGCCACTTCTCATCGTCCCACCCCAAAGCATCCTGAACAATGACGCGGATGCGCGGCATCACATTTTCCGCCGCGTTGGGCAGCAACAACCCCAGTCGCACTCGCCGCAGTAGAAGATCATCAAGATGAACCACCCCTTCGGCTCTTACAGCCCAACGCAGCTCAGCCCACACATTGGGAAGATGCAAAATCCTGCTGCACTCATCGGGTAAACCTGATTCGACCAGGGCACTTAGGTCAGCGCCATACCGACCCGATAGGTAATTCATGGTTTCGGGCGATAGGCACTCCAAATCACTGGCGGCTAGGCGTTCGGGCAGGGGATGGAAGTAACCGTGCCGGATGGCTTCTGAACGATCTTCTCCCAGAATAGTTTCTGCAGATCGCATTACATCCTGCGCCATTACGCGGAAAATGGTAAATTTTCCGCCTCCCACAGATACCATGCCATCTTCAACCCAAACATGATGTGCCCTTGATTCATCCGAAGGATTTTCCTTTCCACTGCTGATGATAGGTCGCAAGCCAGCCATGGATGAAATGATATCAGCATGGCTTACCGCCGCTCCAGGGAAAATGACTTCAACGGCACGCATCAAGTAATCCACTTCATCACGTGTACAGAAGGTCTCTCCACCTGGTTCTCCGGGCGGTAAATGATGGTCAAGGTCAGTGGTACCAATCAGAACTGTCCCTTCCCAAGGCAGTGCGAACATTGCCCTGCCATCATCAGGGTGGCGCAGTGTTACAGCATGACGAAGTGGAAATTTTTCGGCAGGAAACACAAGATGGCTGCCACGCAATTGGCGGATTTTATCTCCTGCCGGCATCCCAGCCCTGATCTCATCAGACCACGGCCCGGCTGCATTGATCACGATTTTGGCATGCAGATAGACCGTCCGGCTGAACTGCGGTGGCTCAAGGAAACCGCTGCTGTCTACAACCGACACTCCGTTGACTACCCCGGCATCATCCCGCAGTAAACCTGTTACCCGGGCATAATTCAAAGCTGTTCCCCCATCCCGCACACATTCCCGCAGCAAACGTATCACAAACCGGGAGTCATCCATTTGTGCGTCACGGTACAGGATACCTTCCCTCAGGCCTTCCCTTGACAAAATGGGGCAGAGACGTTCCACCTGCCGCCTGGACAGCATTTTGTGGTCCCAATGGGAGGCCATCCAATCATAAATAAGAACGCCCAGTTTGTACTGCCATGCTTTTTTACGTTCATAAATCGGTATCAGGAATTTCAACGGTGTCACCAGGTGTCTGGCATTCTGCAGCATCCACTCCCGTTCGATCACTGACTCACGGGTGACATCAAACTGCCGATTAGCCAGGTAGCGGAATCCTCCATGGATCAGTTTCGACGACCGGGAGGAAGTGCCGAATGCAAAATCATTGGCATCCAGTAACAAAACTTGGTAACCCCGATTAACTGCTTCTCGCAGTATCCCTGCACCAGTGATCCCACCACCAATAATGATCAAATCCCAATCTTGATCAATACTATCCCAGGTTTTCTGGCGCCATTGATCATTCCATAACATCATCTCTGCCACCTTCCACCGTTCGGAATTGTTTCATGTAGGCATGCCACAATTGTTCACTCTCCATCATCACTGATTCACACAATGCAGAACCCTCCCAGGGTAAACCCTGAGCGGTTGCAGATAACAATTCAGTGTAAAACCGAAACGATAACGCCACCGCGCCATCGACAGAATAATACCCAACCCCCACTCGTTGATACAAATCCTGGAAACTATTTAGCAATAAAGGAAACACAGGATTACCGGAAGCAATCGCCAAAGTCTGGTGAACCTGCCAGTCAAACAAAGCAATCAAAGCCAAATCATCATCTGCCGTAGGTGCCCTTCGTAATGTCTCTACCACGCAGGAAGCATCGTTCTCAATCGCCAGCCGTGTATATTCAGGGGCAATCAACCGGCGAAGTGCCAATAAATTCGCAATAAAAACGGGATCAACGGCAACCTGGTGTGCGGCGATGGATGACAATACCCCAAGATTACCTTCCGTCAGGTAATTCTTTACCCGAGTAGCCTTTCCATGTTGAATCTCCACCCAACCATCGCGGGCCATACGCTGCAGTACTTCGCGTAATGTTGGACGTGTAACACCGAGCATATCAGATAGTTCACGTTCGCCGGGCAAATTCCTGGAAACCGGGAATTCTCCAGTGAGAATCGCCTCAACCAGTTGATGCTCTGCAAATTCGGCAGGTTTTAAGCCTCGATCCCATTTTTTCAAAGCAACTCCTTAACTGGTATGACCACTTACCAGTTATATCTATCATAGCGAAATTCAACCTCCATGTCAATTCTTTCCCGGAATTCTTTACCGCTGGTTAACACTTAACTGTGTTTTGGAGAGGCGGCAGCCTTGTGCAATAACTTTTCATACAGGCAGATAATCTTCTCCACACGGAACCGCTCTGAAATTTCAAGACTGCGTTTTTTACATGAGAGCAATTGTTCTGGATTTGAAATCAGTCCTCGCAATGCAGCAGAAAAACTCATAACATCATCTGGCGGAAACAGGTAACCATTCTTACCGTGTTCCACCAGATCGACATTTCCTCCGGCGTTACTCAACACAAGCGCCAGCCCCGCGGACAGCCCCATCACACCGGTCAAGGGCAAGCCTTCTGTAAGCGACGGCATAAAGTAAATATCACTACCACGGCATAAATCCACCACAGCACCGGGCGTAATCCAACCGGTTAACCGCACCCTCTCATTGAGTCCTCGTTCAAACAATTGTTGCTCCACCCATGCGTGCAATTGCCCATCACCAGCCAGGGTGGCTGTCCAAGATAAGTCGCGCACTGCCTCAAGCGTGTCCAGTAAAACAGGAAGGTTTTTTTGTTCAACAAACCGACCAGCAAACAGTATCCCTGGTGGCTGATGCGCCAGGGGCGGATCAGTATGCACCCATTCTGCCGGAATTCCATTGGGGATCACCTCAATTGGAACCGGATAGTTTTCGAGCGCCATCTGGCGCACCCAGGCACTCACGGCCGCAATGCAACTCGCTTTTTTCCAGATCGGAGGTGTCAACGGTTTGATCCATCGAAACCATCGACCAGTTTTTTCCGGGCTTGCGCCTGGCACATCACCCAATTGAATGGTCAAAATGTAAGGTATACCGGAAAACAATGATAAGGCATATGCCGCAGCGCCTGCCGGTACTGCAAAATGCGCATGGATCACATCTGGACGCCAATCCCTGGCGATTTTAACTCCCATCAAAGTGGAAGCCAGCACATAAGCCCCCATCGCCGGCAAACCAGCCCGAAATGCCTCTTTGCGGAGTGAATGTAATCGGTAAACATCGACACCACCGTCAACAGTGCGGGTTGACAATTCGCCATAATGAGCGGTAATCACTTTCACCTCGTGCCCGAGAGATACCAAACCCCGCGCGATATCCATCGCCGCCTGTCCACCGCCGCCGCCAATGGGCGGATACTCATGGGTCAGGGTCAATATCTTCATGGTTGCAGTACCGGATATGGCAAACTTTCACCTCGCAATCCATGCAGGATATTAAGGGCTGCCATTTCCGCCATTTTCGCCCTGGTCTCATAGGTCGCTGATCCAATGTGAGGGGTGATGATCACATTGGGGAGCTCTAACAATGGATCATCCAGCGGGATCGGTTCCGGGTCCGTTACATCCAGCCCGGCCCCTGCCAACGCGCCACTTTTCAACGCCTGGTACAAAGCCCTGGAATCTACCACGGCACCACGGGCGGTATTTACCAGGATCGCTGTCGGCTTCATACGTGCCAGAGCTTCAGCATTGACCATTGAACGAGTCTGTTCATTCAATGGACAATGCAAACTCAGAAAATCAGCTGTAGCCAGGCAGGTATCAAGATCTACCTTGAGAGCATTCCATTCCGGGAATTCTTCCGAGGTTTCACTGGGACTGTAAAAAACAGTCCTCATGCCAAATCCTGCTGCCCTTCGGGCGACAGCTTTGCCGATTCTGCCAAAACCGATGATCCCGATTGTTTTTCCCGCCATTTCATAACCGCGCAGCAGCTCTGGCCCCCATGTCTTCCAACAGTCCTCCCGCACATACCGATCGCCTTCGACAATCCTTCGGTTCACCGCCATCAGCAACGCCCATGCCAGGTCTGCGGTCGTTTCGGTCAACACGCCAGGTGTATTTCCAACAGCCACACCCATTTCGCGCGCTGCGGCGAGGTCAATATTATCGTATCCAACAGCATAATTGGCAACAACTTTCAACTGCCGGCCGGCAGCTGTCAATAAACCGCGATCAATACGATCAGATAACATTGTCAACAGGCCTTGTTTGCCACGTACCTTTTCCAGGAAAATATCTCGTGAAGGTGGAAGCTCTTCCTGCCACATATCCAGATCGCAATTTTCCCGAAGCAGGTCAACGGCAGCTGAAGGTATCCGGCGCGAGATAAAGACCTGGTATTTCATCATCATCCTCCTTGCTGCTATAGCTTTTGTATCGTTAAGCGTTCCTATTATAGCAGGCAGTTCTTCGAAATGTGTTAAGATTGCGCTATGGAGAGCAACAACTCAACCCAGGGATTTTTTGAGATCGGGATTGCGAATCCAGCGCATGATGAAAACATCGGCACATTATGGCGAAGTGCCTACCAATTGGGTGCTTCAGGCATCTTCACGATTGGGAAAGCGCAGGCGAAGCCAGCCAGTGACACATCACACAGCTGGCAGAAGATACCGTATCGACGATTCCAAGACTTTGACCAGCTGAAACAGGCACTTCCATTCTCCACCCAACTTGTGGCAATAGAGATGAATGGCACTCCCCTGGCCCAGTTCGTTCACCCTCTCCGGTGTGTCTACTTGCTCGGTTCAGAACACAATGGCCTTTCCCCAACGATCCTCTCCCAATGCCATGCTGTGGTCAGCCTGGAATCCATCCGGTCAGCATCTTATAATGTGGCAGTGGCCGGCAGTATATTGATGTACCACCGATACCTTCAATATCCTGGCCATACAGAAACAGACCTTTAATTGTCACTGCTGACAACCCAAAAAGAATTGACAGGCATGTGGTTTTTATGTACACTTAAATTGGGAGCGCTCCCATCCTCATACTCAATCATCGAATGAAGCTTGTAATAGGAGAGAATATGCCTGTAACCCTGGAGGATATCGCTGAAGTCAGCGGATATTCAAGGTCAACGGTCTCTCGTGTTATTAATGGCGAACCCGGCGTCAGCCATCGGGCGCGCCAGAAAATAACTGACGTGGTCGAACAACTGAATTACCACCCCAACCAGGCTGCCCGTGGCCTGGCTGCCGGGCAAATGAATAATATCGGCCTGATCATCCCGGAAACCGTCAGTTTCATTTTTAACGATCCTTATTTTCAATTCCTGTCGTTGGGTGTAAGCCAGACCAGTAATGAGCAGGATTTTTCCGTCATGTTGTGGTTATCAGACCCCGACCTGGAACGGAAATCCATCAACAAATTTCTCAATAACGGCCTGGTGGATGGCTTCATCATCGCCTCAATGCTAATGGGCGATCCGATCATCGAGGCCCTAAAATCCACTCCCCGCCCCTTTGTACTCGTCGGGCGTCAGCCTGCCCTGCCCGATGCCAGTGTTGTGGATTGCGATAATGTGCAAGGCGCTTATGCTGCGACACAGCACCTTCTGAAAACAGGGAGAAAGCGAATCGCCACCATCACCGGTTCGGAAGGCATGCAATCAGGCATCAACCGCATCGAAGGATACCAGAAAGCCTTGCAGGATTGGGGGTTAACTGTCAACCATGCTTTGATCGCCAAAGGTGATTATACCGAAGGCAGTGGATATTTTGGCATGTTTCAATTGTTACCCGAAA
The DNA here is from genome assembly GCA_013314735.1 of Anaerolineae bacterium. Taxonomy (GTDB): domain Bacteria; phylum Chloroflexota; class Anaerolineae; order Anaerolineales; family Anaerolineaceae; genus SpSt-1165. Next base: position 493,412 of record JABUFD010000002.1, on the reverse strand, counting down.
AGCCGGATGCTGTTTTCATCGCTTCAGATAACATGGCGCACGGGGCATATCGCGCCTTGAAGGAGGTTGGAATCCGTGTTCCTGATGATATCGCAATCGTTGGCTTTGATGACATACCCTCAGCGGACCAGATGACACCGTCTCTGACTACAATGCGTCAGCCCATCCGGAAAATGGGAAATCTGGCAGCCGAAATCCTGATAAACAAGATCAATTATCCTGATACGGATTCGCAGAGGATTATTTTAAACCCCGAACTGGTTGTGCGCCAATCATGCGGATCAAGTGCCCTGGCTGGATCAATCACCTTGAGGTAATCATGCAATACGGCAGATTTGATGATGAAAAAAAAGAATATGTGATCACGAACCTCTTCACACCCGTTAAATGGATTAATTACATCGGCACCCTCGATTTCGGTGGATTTGTAGACCACACTGGTGGCGCTTTGATCTGTAAAGGCGATCCGGCGTTGAATCGGATCACAAAATACATCCCCCAAATGCCGGCATCTGATTTCAAAGGTGAGACCGCATATCTACGTTTCCCACTCCCTGATGGCAGCTTCCAGGTGGTTTCACCCTTTCATGTCCCTTGTGCCACCGCATTGGATGCATGGGAGTGCCATGTCGGGCTGGGATACACACGCATCTACTCAGTGATCAATGGACTGGAATGTGATATCACCATTTTTGTCCCACCAGGCAGCGCCTGTGAAATTCGCTGGTACAGGTTTCGGAATAGATCAGAATCAACCGTCTCATTTGATGTGATTCCTGTTGTGGAGTATTCGCATTTTGATGCTCTAAAACAATTCACCAACGCTGACTGGGTGCCACAAACCATGCAAAGCGAAGCCGTGTACCTGGCGAAAACGCTGATTCTGCGACAATTTGCTTTTATGCACAGAGATACACGTTCCAATTACTTCACAGGCAATCGGCCAGCAGACTCGTTTGAAACAGATCGGAAAATTTTTCTGGGAAACAATGAATATGGCAGTTGGTCTAACCCGCTTTCATTGCAGCAATCCTCATTAAGCAATCATGAAGCACGCCGAGGAGATAACATCGCCGCCATTGTTTATCCTTTCAGATCCCTTGCGCCTGGCGAAAGCCAAACGCTGATCACTCAGCTGGGCCAAACCGATAATGTTCACACCACAGCATCAATCCCTTATTACATGGAAGAGAAACATGTCGCTGCAGCATTTGAGGAGTTGCAGCATTTTTGGAGCAACTACCTGGTGAAACTCCAGGTACAGACACCGGATTCGGCTTTCGACTCACTCATCAATATCCACAACCCTCACCAATCCTACATCACCTTCAACTGGTCTCGTTATCTTTCGCTGTACCAATTGGGACTCGGTTCCCGTGGTTTGGGTACCCGTGACAGCTCCCAGGATATCCTGGCTGTGTTGCACACCATTCCAGACCAGGCAGTCAAACTCCTGCGGAAACTGATCAGCATTCAGACCCGCAGCGGATATGCCATGCACCAGCTGTACCCATTAACGATGGAGGCCAGCATGGGTGACGCAACAGAAGACCCCGAACGGCTGCAATACTACAGTGATGATCACCTGTGGCTGGTGTTGGCAGTATTGGCATACATCAAGGAAAGCGGTGATTTCGATTTCCTCGATGAGATGCTGCCCTTTTATGAGAAAACGAAGGCAGGAAACCCATTGGAATCTGCCCCTGTCCGTGACCATTTACACCGCGCAGTTAATTTCAGCCTGCAAGATGTGGGCGCACATGGATTGTGCCGCCTTGGTTTTGCAGATTGGAACGATACATTCAACCTGATGCCAGGTTCTGAATCCTGTCTGAGTACCTGCTTACTTGGGATGGCGCTGAAAGAATTGACTGCCCTTGCCAAATATGAGCATAATCAAGAAGCTTACACGTTTTGGGAAAAAGCATACCACGATGTTAAAGACAACTTCAACCGCCATGCATGGGATGGCGGTTGGTACCGCAGTTATTTTGATGTCTCTGGCGCAATCTACGGATCAAAATCCAGTGATAATGGCCAAATTTTCGCATATGGCCAGGCGATGGCGATTATGGCCGGATTTGCTGATAGGGACCGGGCGACAACCGCCCTGGCGGCAGTCAGAGATCAGTTGAACACAACCCATGGCATCAAATTATCCACACCTTCATTTAATGGGTATGATCCAGCCAAAGGCGGTGTTACGACCTATCCTCCTGGCGCAAAAGAAAACTGCGGCATATTTATGCATGTAAACCCGTGGGTTATCATTGCGGAAGCATTGAATGGTAACGGAGGCCAGGCATATCAATACCATGCCCAAACCAATCCAGCTTTAAAAAATGATTTGATTGAGTGTTATGAGTGCGAACCTTATGTCTACGCGCAGAATATTTTAAGTGATGAACACCCACAGTTCGGGCTGGCTCGCAATTCCTGGCTCTCTGGTACTTCCGCGTGGATGTATCTAGCTGCCACTCAATTCATTCTCGGTGTCCAACCCACATTTGACGGCCTGAAGATCACCCCTTGTCTACCGAATCATTGGCATCAGGTGACGATCCACCGCAAGTTCCGGAAAGCAATCTACCATATTACAATCCAAACCACTGATCCCGACCGTGATCTCGCAATTAACATCAATGGCACGCAGATCCCGGGAACAACCATACCAGCTTATCCCGCAGGAGAATACCAGGTAACTGTGACCGTACCTGCCAACCCATAACGTTTCTGGTAATTTCATCGGCATTTTCGTATAATGAGAAAGGACTCAGGTTGTGAGTAGTCCTTTCTTATCTTACCGGTAACATGTTCCATTGCATTGAAGGATAGGCTTGATGAAAAAATTATTGATCCTGGTAATCACATTATTGGTACTCCTGGCTGGAACAATGATCGCCGTGAATGAGCAGTTCTTTCCCATCGGTCTTGCCGCCGGACTTAGATTACTTCTCCTGGCCACGACCGTCTTTGTTTTGGCATTCAACGCACTGAAGAAAGGCGGCATCGCCGTCTCGATCGGCTTCACCCTGTGTGTTTTCGCAATCTATGCTTTAGCGAACCTGGGAAATTTTTCGGTAACTCACTACCTGGTTGCGGCAGCCTGGGGATGCATTCTCACCACCATTTCTGCTGTTACCGGCGGTGTTTTCTTTGCGCAACTCTCCCGTACCAACGAATTGATCGAAACAGATAACGAAAATGGCGTATACCATTACCGGCAAATCCAAACCATCATCGAGGCGGAGTTCGCACGGGCATTTCGGTACAATTTTCCAATTGTATTAATCCGGCTTGAAGGACGCCAGGATCATTTGGCAGATCAATCAACACAAACACTGAACCAGTTGGATCACAAGATGATGCGATTTCTCGCAACCAATTTACGTGTCACCGATATCCTGGTACGAATGGATGGCATCAACGATTTCCTGGTCATCTGCCCCAATATTGAAACAAAGGAAGCCGAAAAGATGCTCAACCGCTTAACCAGGGTGGCTGCAGTGCAGGATCATTTAGGTTTTCAATACACCCTCAACGCTTTCCCGAAAGATGGTCATTCATTTGAAGAGTTGTTTGAACAATTAAGCCATCAATGACAGCAATTTCATTAAAATTTTTAGCATTTATATGTAGAAAATGGTATTATTTATAAAGTATTCATAAAAACCTGTGGATACCTGATCAACCGAACCTACGTTCTCGAAATTGGGAGTCAAAAAATGAAGAAACCAAAATTGTTACTGATAACCTTATTGCTGATGATCATGATCCCTACCGGAATCATCCTCGCACAATCTGAATCATCCCAACCAGGGCAAATTGTGCCGACGCCCACCCCATACCAACTCCCAACTCCGCTGCCCGAAATCAGTTCCTACGACCAGACCGCAAAATTTTCATTTGCTGATCTGGATGAAGAATCGTTCGTTATGCGGTATCCATCCTTCAAAGATGTATACGTTCCTCTTCCAAATGAATGGGCTTTGGTTGGCGGTGAGGGAAATTCTTATATCGAAATCCATTATGATTATTTTGAGAGCACACAGGACGAAACCGTTGTGCCCACACCCCATCCGCTTTTTGAGAGGTATCCATTTATTGCCCGTCCTGGGGTCGAAGTGTATATCAATGACCTTCTCGTTTCCATGTTCATTCCGGAATTTGGAAAAGACAATGTGGTGCAAATCCCCATCCCATCATCTGTAATTCTTCCATCAGGTGAGAACCCATTCAATGAATACATCATCCGCCTGGGCTTTTACAGCGACGCTGATATTTATTGCAATTATGACGGTGTCCTGACCATTTATGATGACTCCTTCATCAACGCAAAATTCACCACGTATCCTCCGTTCCGAACCCTCGCGAACCTGCCACGACCGCTGGTCTCTGATTCGTTCCTGCCAGAAACACTGAAACTGGTGATTCCTGATCAACCATCAACCAGCGATCTTCAAGCGATCGCCATCCTGACTTCCAGCATCGCCCAAAATGCATTCAGCAATGAAGCATATGAAGTCTTGCGGGCTTCAGAAATCTCAGATGGTGACCTGGCGAAATCTAACGCCATCATTATTGGCACACCGGCTGAAAATGCATTCCTGGCTTCACTCTATCAGAAGCAATTATTGCCGACCACGCTGAGCGGTAATGAAATACTGAGGTCAGGCAGTGAGGTCGGTGCCTCTGACGGCGTTCTGCAAATGATCCCTTCAGATGTCAATCAGTATTACACATTTGTTACTGTTACCGGCGAAAGCGCTGAGGGCGTTCTCCGCGCCGCGAATGCATTCAAACAACTCCCGATCGGCACTCCTCCTTTCGCGCTGATTGTTACCGACGATATGGTTCCTCCCGCAATGGAGAGTGAGGAAGCACCGCTGCTTCAAACCAAGTTCACCTATGCGGACCTTGGGTATGTCGATCGCACCCGGTTTGGCCTGGGGCTCCAGCGGTTTTTCCTTCGCTTCTATGTTCCCCGCGATTGGGTACTGGATGAAGATCCGGTTTTAACCATCAACTATGCCTACTCAGACGCGATCGAAGCACAATCCTCCAATGCTGTCATCATCCTCAACGGAGAACCGATTGGCAACCTGGTACTGCAAGACAGTCCTGCCAGGCAACAGACTGTTGAAGTTCAATTGAGAAAAGACCTGATTCTTAAAGGCATGGTGAATGTAGTCGAATTTCAGGCTACCCTGGCCGCCACCCTGGTTTGTGAAGATTACAACCCGGATGTTTATTGGTTCAATGTCGCTGATGACAGCACACTTGACCTTCCGTACCGCATCGCTGCATCCGCAACAGAAATTTCGGGGGTGATTAACCCGGCAGTTCCTTTTGCTTTTGAGCCAAAACACCTGGTCATTCTGGGCAGCAATCCCACCAAAACCCAACTGGATACATTTGCGAATCTCTACCGTCAATTCGGTGAGTTAAACAGCTTTGGCAATTACGATGTGATCATCAGCCTGGAAGATAACGTCAATCTGGCCGAGTATCCTGACCGCAATATCTTGATGATTGGGTTGCCAACCAGTTCAGACGTAGTTGACCAGATCAACGAACGCCTCCCGCAGCCTTTTGTCACAGGAACGGATAACCTCCAACAAAATATTGCCAATAATGCGTATCAACTGGTACCAGGCGTCAGCATCGGTGTGGTGGAAGGAATTCCTGCAGAATGGGATCATGCTCGTACCATCGCCCTGATCAGCGGTACCAGTGATGAAGGCCTGGAGTGGGCTACACGGCAAATGTTAAGCAATCCCAGTGCATTCATGGGCGATCTGTTCTTCATCCAGGATCGTACGGTCACATCGTTTACATCCACATTGTTCTCCAGGCCTGTACTTGATTCGCTGGTTTCAGAAGCACTCCAGGAGGAGCAATTAACTCCTGTCGAGGAAGCAACCACAGAGGAAGGTGAGCAACCAACCATCGGTGAAGCAGGGCAATTTGTGCGAGATGAAAAGATCAACACATCGACTACGCCAATGTTCCTGATGGGCGTCATCGGCATCGTCGGGTTAGTCTTCATTATCTACCTCGCATCCCGTATTGCCAGTGGTGGACGCAAGTCATAACCAATAATCAAACCGTTTCCAAAACAAAAACGGCTGCCAACAAGGCAGCCGTTTTTTCGATTCCATTTATTTGGCCGATATCCGGTGTAGGCCTTCTTCTGCCAGGCCGTATTCGTCGCCGCAGTGACATTTGGCATTTTGATCCTGTCGGATATCCAGCCGCAGACCGCAACGGCACACCCATCCGATCTGACGGGCAGGATTTCCCACCATCAATGCATGTGCTGCCACGTCTTTGCTGATCACCGCCCCTGCGCCTATCGTTGCAAATTCGCCAACTGTAATTCCCGCGAGGATCACCGCTGCCGCACCCAATGAAGCGCCATAACCAATATGGGTTTCTGACAACCATCCATGATTCTCATAACGATGGGCTGCTTCTTGCAGACGGGGAGAACGGGGATAGAGATCATTGGTGAAGAACACATGCGGCCCGATGAAAGCACCATCCGCAATCGTTACCCCTTCCCAAACCATATTGCTGTTCTTCATCGTTACACGGCTGCCAATGATTGCACCCCCCTCGATAAAACAATGATCGCCGATATTACACTGTTCGCCGATTACAGCGCCTTTCAACACATGCGAAAAAGCCCAAATTCGGGTTCCTGCGCCAATCTGTTCACTATCCACAATCGCGGTGGAATGTACAAAAAAATCTGCCATTTGAATTCTCCTGAGCTATGGTTTTACAGGACGTTGTACCGCCTGCAGCAAGTCTATATACTTTCGTTGCTCTATTGCCCAATCCCAAAATGGGAGGACCGCTTCTCGGATATGCCGTAATTTTTCATTCCGGTCCGCTTCATCGAGTACGGCCTTCCTGACCTGCCGGGCGAATCCAACAGGATCTCCCGCCGGAAATAGATAGGCCAACTCATCCGACAAGAGTTGTCGGATGACAGTCAGGTCACTGGCAATCACAACCAGGCCCATTGCCGTAAACTCCAGAACTTTTGTCGGAATTGCAATATCCATATGTGCGTCTGGCAGGGCGGGGTATATCCCTGCATCAGCCCTGGCAATCAACGCTGCCACCTGGTCGCTGGGAACAACAGGAGAAAATTGTATCCTTTCTTCCACCCCCAAATCACTGGCGAGTTTCCGCAACTCCTGCTTATGTTCTGTTTCTGATCCGATGATCCACAACCTCACCTGGGGCAACTCATCCTTCAATATCTCAAGCCCGTGAATGGCAACATCCAGTCCATATCGGGGAGCAATCGTTCCGGGATAGATTAACACATATTTATCCTGGTCATCTTTGACAGGATAGATTTCCCGATTATATATCGTACGGTCTGGAAAATTCCTGACCGTAATAATTTTTTCACTCGCAACACCCCTCGTAATCAAATTTGTGCGGAAGTTATCATTGGCGGCGATGACTCGATGTGCGAAACCAGTAGCAAACTTCTCCTGATATCGAATCAGTCGAATGGGGAGTGAATTTTCCTTACTTTTGAATTTTGATTGGTAGAACTCTGGCATCGGGTCATGTATGTCGAGAATTACTTTCGCACCCGTCAACCGTGCTATAAGGGTTGTGAAAACAAGAAAATCTGGCATGTTGTGGACATGGATCACATCGTATTGGTACTTCAAATGGTGAATGGTAACCATTAAAAAGTAAAACACAAAGGATACAACATATTCAAACAGCAATGCCAATGCACCAGATCCACTTTGATGTTTGATGGGAATCGTCCGAACAATGACCGGTAATGATTTCCTATTGTCTTTATGCGATGGATGAGCCGGGCAGATGACATCAACATTGTGTCCATGATCCAGCAATGCTATAGCGTAACGGCGCACCCGCTCATCTTGAAAATAATTCTGATGGACCACCATGCAAATTTTCATCAATCGACACTCCGTCTTCTCGATTCTACAACACAGTGGTATACATCGAGCACCTGGCAGGATGCAGTCATCATATCATATTGCTCCATCTTCGCCCGTCCATCAGACCTGGCAGAATCTGATAATACACGGTACAAACCCTCAGCAATCGCCACAGGCGACTGCTCAACTATCACAGCCTGACTCACCCCGGCAAGCACTTCACGTACATCCCCGACATCCGTGCTGACGACCGGCAGGTTGCAAGCCATTGCCTCACGAACGGCAACCGGGCTGCCTTCATGGTCCGAAGCCAGAACCAGGACATCACAGGCGTTCATGTAAAGCACCACCTCAGATTGCGGCAGATCGTGAATTACAACCAGTTCCACATCAGGCAGGCGACGCTGAAGGATTTGGCAGGCTTCCTCAATAAGATCAAACCGTTTCACTTTGCGGGAAGGATTCCAGGGAAATAAAATGTACTTTTTCCCGTTTGGCAAATTGAGTCGGTGCCGGGCAGTTTCTTTATTTAACAATTCGAATTCCGCCAGGTTCGCTCCAAAAGGAATCACATAGCTGTCTTCACGTCCACTTTCGGCCTTCATCTCGGGAGACATGACAATTACAGCGTCTGCCTTTTTGGCTGCCCGCAAACCTACCTGTCGATCCCGGTCAGACGCCCCCGTTCGATTGATTAAATCGGAACCCAGGAATGTTCCCACCACCGGAATTTTCTTCTGAAGTGTGGCAATATATATGCTTAATCCATAATAAGCATGAATCAGGTCATAGCGGGGAGGTCTCAAATTCATCAGGAGGAATCGGATTACATTCCTGATATATGCCCATTTGCTGCCGGTCGAGATTGAGATCACCTCGAATTCGACGCCAAAACTTTCCAAGATGTGCTGTTGAATGCCTATGGAAGGCGTTCCGCTGCGTTCGTCGACAGGATACACGTTGGACACTAATAAAACCCGCATCGGTTTCGAAAATTCTTCTGTCATTGTGGCCCATTCCGCAATATTTGAGATAGCTGGAGCATGGTTTTGGAAGCCATTCGTCCATGTTCACGTTCTTCGGCAACTGCCTGGAAGATGGCTTCCAATTTGGCGAGATCCTCAGTGGTTTCGAATTCCCAGGGATGCGCCCACAAATGGAAAATTTTACCCCTTTTGGCAGCCCTGTGAACTCCACGGATTGCACGTTGAATGCGTAAAAGAGGAAGTCCCATTTTATCCAGTACCCGGTCCACAGCGCGATTGAATGCAAACAATTCCTGCGAAGTTGTAAATCGGACCAAACCTTCCTCTTCGTTCAGATCCAGTGGATACGATGGCGCTGTGGTAATTCCCAGAATGTGATCGATGGTTTTCACATACCTGCCAAAATAACGATTCCGAATCAATAAGGGGAGATGGATATCTTCACGGAAGTTATCAAACCCGGCTTCCCTGAGCTGCCGCAAATGGCCAATCTGATCTCGTGGAAAGACAATCGATTTCCCATCAATGCCATAACGCAGAGCGAGACGTTTCCATTCCTGAATTTCTACCGCTGCCTGCTCATCAGTCATCGCCACTTGTGAAAAAACAGAATGAGTATAACCATGAAAACCAATTTCCTGATCTACCGGGCAGGCTTGAATTTTTCGAATGACATCTGCGCCGTACCACAACGGATGGGCTGTTCCATAGGCTTCCTGATAACTGGCATACATCCCTTTCCATGCTCTGACCGGGCAAATTTCGCAAAATTCACAACGCTCAAAAAACAAGTGGCCAACCACCGCCCAGGTGCCATGAATCTGGTATTGTGAACATAGCGACAGAATTCGATCAATCCGCTCCCGTTCCCGGATACCATCCTGTGAGAATAACCTCCTGCGTTCAGGATCATGGTCAAAATACCCGGTGGCGAGTTCTGTATCCAGTGAGAAAACAAAATAACCTGTCGAATTCATCCCTGACCGCTCCCGGCTGATCGCCAATGGAAGTGCAGTCCCTCAGACAATTCTCGGGCAGAAGCTTCCCAACTGAATCTCTTTGCGGCTGACAGGGCTGCCACGCCCATTACGGGCAAATTGTCTTTTTCTTTCTCAATTTGGCGCAACCCAACGACGAAATCATTTACAGTGCTGCCCTCCGCCCAGAACACCAACGGCAGCCTCTGGATGATATCGGTATGGCAGCGGATCCTTGTGGCAAAAATTGGCAAACCAGAAGCCATGTATTCAAATAATTTGATGGGACTGGAAACGCGGAATTTTTCCTCATCCGGAAACGGCAGGACCCCAATATGCGCATTTGCCAACCATCCCGGAATTTCCGTCTGGGGCACTGGGGGGTGGATTTCGATACAATCGGGATGATCATCAGCAAATTGGACCAGTTCGTCGTACTGGTTCCCATCGCCTACCAGGATCAGGTGGAATTTTTTGCTGCCAAGGTTTGCCTGCACTATCGCCTGGCTGAAAGTTAACAGGTTTCGTTCCACATGCATGCAGCCAATATAGATCATTCGAATGGGTTCATCGCCAACAGGGAATCCCCTCTTTTCATGGCAGTCGGCGAACAATTCCAATGATACACCTGACTGCCACACTGCCCATAATTGCTTGTCAGGTATCCTGAGGGAATCAGCCATTGCCCTGGTGATGGCGGTATGCCCATCGAACCAACGGTCTGCATGTCGGTAAATGAATTGCAAATACCATCTTCGAAGGCGTGTCCGCAGCGGTAGGTCGTCTTCAGGTTCCATCGGTAACGTGCGGGTATCAATCACAAATTTCACCCGTTTGTTACCAAACAACTTGACCCAGAGCTGAAATAGCCTGCTCCAGATTCCGGAAATTTCATGAAACAATAGAATACCGCCATCTTTAAAGCGTTTAGAAAACCATTGGAACACTTTGAAATGATAATGCAGCTGCTTCACAAGGAACAAGGATGGCCGCTTAAAGAACAAGACGTCTACCCCATTCAGATTTACTGGTCCCTCTTCATGGTCACTGGATGCAACCAGGCACACCTCCCACCCCATCTGGCGAAGGTGGCGCGTGGTTTCCAGCCAGGTGGAAGCATGCAGTGTATTGGACAAATCGCTGTCCGATATCCAGACAATCCGACGAGGGAAGCTGGCATCAGAAACGTTGGTTTTCTCATTACTCATCAGTCTTCTCCGTCATTTCCTGGTAAAGGCTATTCAAGCTGCCGGCGATCATCTCCCAATCATAGACATTTTCAACCTGTTGCCGTGCTGAAAGAATCATTCGCTGCCGCACTTCTTCGTTTTGGAGCAAACCAAATATCTGCCTGACGAATGAGGACGGGTCATCGGCGATCAAAATGTGGCGCCCGTCTTCGAGATCCAGACCTTCAGCACCGACAGCCGTTGAAACGACCGGACAGCCCAAAGCCATCGCTTCTAGAATTTTCAACCTGGTTCCGCCCCCGGCTCGAAGTGGAACCACACAAATATCACTTTTGGCATACCATGGAACAACATCAGCGACCATCCCGGTCACCGTTACATGGTCAGACTCGAGGTCCACCACCTCTTGCCTGGGATTGATTCCCACAATTGTAAAATGGAAACGGTCGTCCATTTGCACCAATAATGGCAGGACCTCCTTACAAAAAAACAAAACAGCATCGATGTTTGGGCGGTAATCCATATTTCCCACATAGATTAATTCCCTCCCCCATGAACTTTTTTGGTTGAATGTCAGGCTTTTTGTATCCACCCCATTCGGGACTGTCTTTACATGCAAAGCAGGATTCATTTCCTTGAGCAGGTCCTTATCGATGTCTGACATCGTCACACACAAGTCAAAGCGCCCGGCATACCGCGGCTCCCAACGGCGCAGAATGGCACTATGAAGCCTCAAACGGAGCCTTCGTTTTAACTGTGTTTCCAGCCTGCTGATTCGGTCGAATTTCCGAAAATTAATATCATGGAAGGTCAACACTTTTTTTATGTGCTTAACCGTAGGAATCGCCTCGATGTATTGCGCCATGCATGGATCTTCGATCTGGACAATGTCCACCTGGTGATCATCAAAGAATGCCTGGAGATCATGCATCATTTCCACATTATAATAGCTCCTGAATTCCGGGGGCCTACCTTCCAGCAAATAACGAATGGCCAAACCAGGTCGGTCCAAAGCGCCTGTATGCATCTGGGGATAACATCGGATTGAGCTGCAGAACCCACCCAAGCCCGTCAGTTCAGTCGCGGAAGGAAACTCGGGCAGCAACAGGAACAAATTTAACTCATGCTTCGCACCGAGATAACGCAGTAGATGATAATTGCGAATGCGGTGCCCTGATACAGGGGGATATGGAAAAACATTTGCGATATAAACAATACGCATCCCGGACCTCCATTCCACCTGCTGTCAGGCAGGATTACGTTCCTCTTCCACGGCGAGTGACTTCTTCCTGATGATTCGTTGTAACTGCCCCGCCAGTAATTGCAAATCCGCAATAGTCAACACCTGGAACACGAAACACAGGACAACATACAGGAATACCACACTGGTTCGGAAAAACCAGTGATGAGGTAACAGGAATTCGGCAAAACCATAACATGCTGCTCCCACGAGCATCGGTTTTAAATAGGCAGAATACTCTGCCAGTACATTCTTCCTCCACAGAAAGTGGACATTCAATGGGTTGACGACGATGATACCAGCGATCCCGGCATATGCCACACCGAATATTCCCACGACTGGAATTAAGAGGAAATATCCCACAAAATTTGTTGCGGTATGTAACAAATTGATCAATGGAGGTTTATTCGACTCACCCACCGCCACCAACGAGTAACCAAGGGTATAGTCGATCACGTTCAGTGTCAGAACAATCATCAACAATCCAAACAGCAGAGAGCTATCCTGATATTTGCCCGAAAACAAGAAAATAATGATCTCCCTCCCAAAAAAGAAGGCGATCAGTATTCCGAATACACCGGCAAACGTGATCAACCTCAACGAATGGTTCAACATTCCGGCTGCAAGGTCATTACGTTTTTTGGCAAATAAATCAGAGATAAACGGGAAGTATACCTTCCGGAAAGCATCATACATCGACTCGATACTCTCCGGGATCTTTCGGGCAATCTCATACACTGCGATTTCTTCAGCACCCAGAAAACCACCGATGATAAAAGTATCTGCACGCATAAAAACAAAGCTTAAAATGTAGTTCAGGAATAATGGAAACGAGAACCGGATTACTTCAGAGAGTAATCTGAAATCCAATTCCAGCTTCCATTGAATTCGTGTAAACACAATTGCGAGAATCACAGGTAATGCCATACTGATGATCCGGGCCCAAATTCTTCCATCCAAACCCAGATCCATCCATCGAATGAGGATGATTGTGAATATAAAACTCAAAATGCTGGATAACCCGGAAAGTAACGCAATCCAATTAAAACGAAAGTAACCACCAAGGACAGAATCGATAAGCCGATAAAAGCTCTCCAACAAAACAAGGATAGGGATATATCCAATGATGGCGCCATACACTGATCCGCCGAATAAATTAAAAAGCGGCCGTTGCAACAAAATCGCAAACAGACTGGTGATCACAATACTGATAAGGCGGAATGTAACAACCGTATTTAGAATTTTCTGCTTTGATGCTTCGTGCTCATTCTCTGCGATATACTTTGTTACCGATAGATCGGTTCCCACCCCACTGATGCCAACCACAAACCCAACCACAAGCTGAAGCACCACAAAGGCACCCAATTCCTCGCGGCTCAGCCAGCGGCTGGTCAACATAAAAGCCAACAAGCCAAAAATAGTTAATACCAGAGAACCGATCCCAGTTGAGAGAACCCCGTCGACAACCCCTGATAACAGTGGTTTCCTGGCTTCGTTTCTTGCCATTACTTTGCCCCAGCTTTGGAAATCACTGCTCGCGGTGTTGCCAGTATAATCCTCAGGTTGAGCCAGAAATCCTGGTTATGAATATAGCGGATATCCAACCGAAGCTGCTCTTCAAATGAAGACACTCCACGCCTGGTTACCTGCCATAATCCGGTGATACCCGGAAGTGCGTTCATGCGCTCTGATTGCCATAAATTGTATTCATCCGCTTCATACACAGGAACTGGTCTCGGTCCGACGATACTCATATCTCCAAGAACCACATTGATAAGTTGCGGCAACTCATCGATACTGGTCCTTCGAATGAATCGTCCCATCGTAGTCACCCGTGGGTCGTCTACTATTTTATTCCCATTCGCCAGATCCAGTTTTCCATTTGCGTAAGCCTGAATGTGTTGTTGATGCAGGGTGTCATCCATATCTGTTCGCATAGAACGGAATTTGACCATCTTGAAAATTTTTCCATACCGGCCAACCCGTTCCTGTGTAAAAAACGGAGCGCCGGGTGAATCCAACGTGATTGCCAGCGCGGTGATCAGAAAAATGGGACTCAAAAAAATTAACGCCGGAATTGAAATCAACAAATCAACAAAACGTTTCGACCAATGCCGGTCATAAGCACGCGCTTTGGCCAATTTCTGGGGAGGAACTCGGTTTGACAGTTTATTGATATCAATCAACTGTGATGGTGCCAGATGCATTTACCAGTTTCTCCTTTTTTTGAAACAACCAATGTTGCGGGTCATACCGCTCCAACCATCGCTGCTTTATAGATTCCTGAGAAAATTCCGCGATCGACAAGCAGAGAGACATACAAAATTTTTCTTTGAAGTTCACGCTTTTGCCAGACGACTGGATCACATACCATACTACAATATTCTACATCATCTTGATATCATCTCGCCAATAAATCCATCTTTCCTGTTTTGATCTTGATTGGGATGCGCCAAAATCTATTTCGGGCAGACCGTTGAAAAGAATGAAGGGCCAATTGCCCCAAATTTCTTAACAACAATCCCAGGATCTGGTTTCCATGAACACCAAGCGCCAAAAAATTTTATTATATATTTTATTATATTTTTCTAATTAATTTCCATCTTGATGCCAATAGTGTTAGAATTATTTTAATCTGTTCGAAAACTACTCGTTTTCGTGACCGGGCGAATTTATCCGTACATTATCCATTAATCGGGAGACTTACGCATGTTCATGGGAGAGAAAAAAAATTTGGCAGTCATTGGCTGTGGCTATTGGGGCAAGAATTATATCCGGCTTCTCAGCCAGATGGCGGATACCAACCTGGTTGCCATTTGTGACCGCGATAAAGAAGCATTAAAAGCAAATCAGACCCGAATTCTAAGTTCGCAAAGCGGTCCCCGACTTCAACTCTTCACAGATTATAACGACATGTTAAAGATGGATAATTTGGATGCGGTGGTTATTTGCACATCACCCGATACGCATGCCCCTATTGCCAAAGCCGCCATCGAAGCTGGCAAGCATATCCTTGTTGAAAAACCGATGACAATGAGCAGTGACAGTGCACGGGAAGTTGTCGAAGCTGCCACCATGAAAGGCCTCACATTGATGGTTGGGCACATTTTCCTGTATAACAGCGCGGTGACCAAAGTCAAAGAATACATCGAACATGGCGACCTGGGTCAGGTGTACTACATGTACGCCAAACGCACCAACCTGGGCCCAATTCGCAAGGACGTAAATGCGCTATGGGATCTCGCGCCTCACGATATTTCCATCTTTAACCATTTCATGGCGAATACCCCTGAATGGGTCAGTGCCACCGCATGTTCTTTTTTGCGTGACAAAACTGAGGATGTGGGGTTCATTACCCTGGGTTATCCTAACAAAACACTGGCCCACATTCATGTCTCCTGGGCTGATCCACATAAGGAACGCGAAGTGGTGGTGGTTGGTAGTGAGCAACGGGTAGTGTTCAATGATGTCTCGCAAACCGAGAAAGTAAAAATCTACCATAAAGGCGTGACTGCCCGTAAAAATTATGAGGATTTTGGTGATTTCCAAATGGTAATTCGCGATGGCGAAATCGTCATTCCGGCCTTCCCCATGGCAGAACCATTGCGTGAACAAGTCCAACATTTTATCAATTGTATTGATGGGTTTTGCGAATCACGTTCCAATGGATATGACGGATTGGCTGTAGTACGCATTCTGGAAGCAATCGACAGGTCCGTGCAAAGTTTTGGGAAACCAATTTACCTTTGAGGTCATGGGTTATCTTAAATAATTTTCTTAAAAATCACATTATTTGTTATTATTATACAAGGAGTTAGCAATGCAGGTACCATTTGTCGATTTAAAAGCACAATACCAGAGCATCAAAGACGAAGTTGACGAAGCAATGCAGCAAGTTGTCGACAGTTGTGCTTTCATTCTGGGGCCTGCGGTAAGCCGGTTTGAGACGAATTTTGGCCAATTCCTGCACACACAGCACGCCATCGGCGTAGATTCCGGTACGCAGGCAATCGAACTTGCCTTAAGAGCTGTTGGTTTACAGGCGGGTGATGAGGTCATTATCCCTGCGAATACTTTCATTGCATCTGCACTCCCCGTCACCCGGTTGGGTGCCAGGCCAGTTCTGGTCGATATCGACCCCAAGACCTATAATCTCGATGTCAACCAGCTACAATCCGCAATCACCCCCAGAACGAGGGTGCTTCTGCCGGTTCACCTGTATGGGCAACCGGTAGCACAAATGGAAAGTATTCTACAAATCGCAGAGGCGCATCACCTGACGGTTGTGGAAGATGCCTGCCAGGCACATGGGGCAACATTAAAAGGCAAGCGCGCTGGCACATTCGGCAAGGCAGCAGCATTCAGTTTTTACCCAGGGAAAAACCTGGGGGCTTACGGCGACGGCGGAATGGTCACCACTGACGACGAACAAGTAGCTTACCTGGTGAAACAACTTCGCAATTATGGTCAAACAGTGAAGTACCATCATGATCATATCGGGTTCAATCATCGACTGGACTCAATTCAAGCTGCTGTTCTCGATGTGAAATTGAAATATCTTGACCGATGGAACGCAGCCCGTCGGCAACACGCCGGTGAATATATGGCTGCGCTGGCCGATGTGGAAGGCATCATCCTGCCCCATGTCCCCAATGAAGTGGAACCAGTCTGGCACATTTTTGCTGTTCGTGTGAAACAGCGTGATGCGTTGATGGCTTACCTGGAGGAACATGGCATTTCAACCGGAATCCATTACCCAATCCCGATTCATTTACAGCCGGCTTATGAGAATTTAGGTTACAAGGCTGGTGATTTCCCTGTCACCGAGCAAATTGCCAATGAATTGGTATCCCTGCCAATGTACGCTGAAATGACACCGGAAATGGTGACATATGTCAGTGACAAGATCATCGAATTTTTATCAAACTGATCCAAACAAGTGAGGTGGTATGCAACTGGTTGATTATCTCAATATATTAAATAGAAGAAAAGGTGTCATCTTCGCCACCCTAGTATTCACACTGCTCATCATCATTGTAGGCGTAACGCAAATTCCGCCCAAGTATACAGCCACCGGCACCATCCGCATATTGACAGCCCGAACAGGTGGGGCTGATTATGTCGATTATGACATCGAATATGCCAAACGCCTGGTAGGCACCTATGCAGAAATCGCTGTCAGCGATCCCGTTCTAAGCAAATTGGCTGAATATGTGACCCCCCTGCCCAAAATTTCGGTGGAAATCATATCTGAAACGGAGTTGTTCACAATCAGCGCAGAAGATGTCGATCCTGATGTGGCGCAATTTACCGTCAATAAACTGGCAGAAATTTTAATCCTGCAGAGCCGCGAAGTGTACGGCAGTGACGCCAACATATATCTGGTGGAACCCGCATCATTACCAGACGAACCTTCTTCAGCCAGCCCATTACTGGTTGTCGGATTAGGCCTTGCAATGGCTTTGCTTGTGGGAATTGGCCTGGCCTTCATTTTTGAGAATCTCGACACACGCATCTATACCCCGAATGAGATGCGGCAGGCAGCCCACCTGCCATTACTGGGTGATATCGGTACCAGTCAACATGAAAATGAACTCCTTGTAAACCAACCGATCCTGGCAGAGGCATTCCGCCGATTGCGTACCAACGTATTTTCGCCAAAGGATCACCGGGCTTATAAAACATTTCTTGTCACCAGCCCTGTACCCAAAGACGGACGCTCAACAATTGCTGCCAATTTGGGTGTCATCGCAGGACAATCTGGCCGGAAGGTGATCATCGTCGATGCTGATTTGCGATCTCCCTCGCAGCATAAAATCTTCAATGTTGAAAATGAAATCGGCTTGAATGACTTGCTCAATGGCAGTTCAAGGCTTGCCGACGCCATCCAAACAACCATGCATCCCAATGTCGACCTGCTCCCCAGCGGTTTACCGCCTTATAACCCTGAAGCGCTTGATTCAGAAAACATGCTTCGACTGCTGGAAACCTTGAAAGAAAACTATGACGTGGTGCTGGTTGATGCCCACTCGTCATTCTCTGTCACAGACCCGGCAGTATTGGCCCCCAAAGTGGACAGTGTTCTGCTCGTTATGCGGTTCGGTTGGGACCGAAAAGAAGTTCTTCAGGCCACATTGACTCATCTGGAGCAGGTAGATGCCAATGTATTGGGCATCGTTGCCAACAGGACACATCTTGGCTCCCATAGTCGCAAGGTTCGAATCAGTTAACCATCGCTCAATAAACCAGGTTGACGGGTATGAAGAAAGTGCCAAACATACCCGTCAACCTTGATCAATAGGACGAAACAGGTTACTTATGAAATTTTCGTATGACTGGAAAAATCAGACCATCCAACAAATGAGCATTGCTGCGCTCTGCGGTCTGGTATTGGGGTTGTTCTGCCTCTTTTTGGACCCCAGGCTGGTCATGGTTGGCGTCTTTGGCTTGTTGGGAGCGGCAATCTTGATCCGGTATCCAGAGCTTGGGATTCTGACGATTATCATTTTCTTATCGACCGTAATCAATGAAGAAAGCATGCCAGTGATCGACGTGGGACCGCTTATGGTCTATATCACCGACGTGATTACAATCTGGTTGTTTATCATTCTGGTTGTGCGAATGCTTGTCGATCCCGAATATGAATTGCGTTTTAACAAAATTACACTCCCTCTGCTGTTATTCTTCCTGTGGAGTGCCACCTCCACCACAATTCGTGTCATCCAGGGCAGCAGCGGTTTGAACCTGGGAAATGCTGTTCAGGAATTTCGAATTATCGCTTACTATATGGTGTTTTTCATCCTCATTAACCTCATCAGAGATGAAAAGCAGTTAAACCGACTATTGAATGGTTTGTTTCTCCTGGCTACTATCACATCGTTAACGAATATTGCCCAATATGCACTGGGGCAGAATTTTACCTTCCTCTCTGGCCGCGTGGAGCCATTCTCAGGAGAAGATCCGCAGTTTTCCAATGTAACCCGCATTACGGACAATCCCGGTGAAGGATTGATTACAACCTCATTTATTGTACTTACCGTGAAATTGTTCCAATCCAAGTTTACGATGCGCAATATCGCCCGGTTTGTGCAATGGGTTATTGTAGCAGGAGCTTTACTGATCAGCTTCAACCGAACACATTGGGGTGTAGCCGCCATTTCTGTGTTGATAACCTTCTTGATGACAAAACCCGAACGCCGCAAACAGATACTTACCTGGGCGCTTTATCTCAGCTGGATTATTCCACTGGTGCTGATCCCGGCATTTATTGCACCGCAATCGGAATATGGCCAATTGATTAACGCATCGCTTCTGCGGATTTCTACTGTGTTCAGTCCTGAAGCTTATACGTCAACGACAGAATCAACCATCGTCTGGCGAAATTTTGAGTATGATTACGGACTTCCGCAAATCGCCAACCATCCTCTATTTGGCCTTGGCCTCGGTTCAAACTATCGCCCATTCATCGAAGGAATCGATTACACCGAATTCCAGGGACAAGGCTATACGCATAACGGTCATTTATGGATCGCAATGAAAACCGGGCTGGTCGGCTGGTTCTTTTTCCTCACATTCCTGATCACGTTTATCACCAATGGTTTTCGTAATTGGCGGGCGGTTTCCAATCCACGAATGCAGACGATCTACCTCGGTTTCACCCTGGTAGGGCTCTCGATTTTGCTTGCATCCATACTTCACCCAATCGTAATGACGATCTTCTGGACACCGGTTATCGGCACATTCCTGGGCATCAATGATGTCATCTTCAGGCTGTACGGCTCAGAGGAATCGTCTGTACAGGTCGCAGCCATGCCAGTTTCTCAACCAACAGAAGCCTGATACCAGGAGTGATGACCCAAAGCGGTCCAACAGCAATCCGAAGTGCACACCCCGTCTGATTTCAGGCGGGGTGTGATATATGGACTGGAAGGTGGTTCTTTCGCGGCGGGCAACAAGCGATAATCCTTTCAACTATGCACAGCAGCGGAATATCAATATAATGAAACTGAGAGGAACCATTCAGTCAAGGATGCATCGAAATTATACATGAATTGGTAAAAGGATTGAGAGAATGGACGAAAGCAGCAAGGGTGAATACCGTAAACGATATCAGATCACGAACATGCTGGGAGAAGGCGGCATGGCGGTGGTCTATAAAGCGTTTGATACCGTTCTGGAGCGGGATGTTGCGATCAAGGTGATTAAAGGCAGAGAAATCGGTGCAGCCCAGGTTGTCCAGATTCATAACCGATTTGACCGGGAAGTGAAAACACTGGCAAAATTAACGCACCCCAACATTGTCCATATCCACGATTACGGTCATGCCCAGGGAACACCTTACCTGATCATGGAATTTCTTTCTGGCGGTACACTCGCAGATCGGATGAAACGCCCCATCCCATTCGAAACAGCAGCCCGGTGGTTACTGCCGATTGCGGACGCACTTCGCTATGCGCATCAACGGGGCATTCTCCATCGGGATGTCAAACCTGCCAACATCCTTTTCACAGAAGACGGCCAACCAATGCTGACCGATTTTGGAATCGCCAAAATCCTGGGACAGGATGCTCAGCAAAGTGGTGATGCCGCATTAACACGCACCGGAATGGGCATAGGTACACCGGAGTACATGGCGCCGGAACAATGGCACGGACAATTTTCAGAAAAAACCGATATGTATGCCTTGGGGATCGTCTTCTATGAGATGGTTACTGGCAGGAAGCCGTATGGTGCCGATACCCCGGCTGCGCAATTGATCCGGCAAATGACAGAACCTGTCCCCCTGCCTTCGAGATTCATCACTGACCTGCCAGCATCAGTGGAATTCTGTATCCTGCGTTTACTGGAACGCGAACCCGCGAACCGTTATGAAACCATGGACGCAGTGATTGTGGCTTTGCAGGATCTCGCTGGCAATATGACTCGTCCTGTGTTGGGGCATGCCAACCAGACAGAAGTCAAACTCCCGCTTGCTGTGACAGAGCTCCCCGTACAGAAGAAAAATGGTCATGGTGCTGCGGTTGCCCAGTTCGCGACTGATGACGAAGCCAACCCGCCTGAAACCAGGAGCGGAAAGAAGTCGGCGGCAAACAGGAAGATTGTCAGGGGTGTTGGCATTGCATTAAGACAGGTGATGATCATCATCGTCAGTATCGCAGTCATTGTTGCCATCATTCTTGTTTTTGGGATCATTTACATCACCGGCCTCTTTACCAGACAGGCCATACAGAACGCTGGCTACGACAACGTCTACCGTGAAGAAAGTTACCGTATTACAGAAGAACAATTGAACCTCGATATAGACGCATCCGTCATGCCGTACTTTGAAGATTTTGTTGATGATATCAATGCTGATCTTAAATCTCCAAATAGTATAAATTTCCTCATCCAACGCAAGGGAAAACTACATACCATGCACGTAACGGTGGATGAAAAAGAGGGAGATATGGTGTTTAAAGTTGATACCCTCGATGATATACCCCTAGTGTTCATTCGTGGATTATTGTCAAGCCAGGTTAACAGAGGCATCCGGAATGTGCTCGAAGAAAATTCGATGGAAATCATGGATTTTGTAATAACCAATTCTGAAATTAATTACGTGGTGCGTCCCCAGTAAACCAATGGATCGCCGATATCCATCCAGCAACAGGTTGAACCTACCCCACGCCAAAATCTGGCTACCGGTTTTACTGGTCGCCATCCTTGCACGCCTGCCATGGTTGATAACGCCTTCCGCAGTTGCTTTCGGCGATACCCAGGGATACCTGCAGATGGCCAATGTCTTGCGAAATGCCTTCGAAAATGGACTGGTGGGCGGGTTGCCTGGAAACCTCGGCGCCCGACCGCCGATCTATTCCCTTTTTTTGCTGCTATGCCAGATGCAGGGCAAATGTGTCATCATGATCCAGGCAACACTTGGCCTGGTCATAACTGCTGCGATTCTTGTCCTGACCTGGCGTTTGACACACAGCACAGCTGCCACGGTAATTCTGGGTCTGTTTCCAGCGATGAATCTAGCCCAAATTTTCTTTGAACGGGCACTCCTTTCAGAAGCATTGGCATCTGCAAGTTTGCTGTTATGCGCAGGTCTATTGGGTTTCTTCGATCCTCCGGGAGAAGTACTTTCCCGATGGCGATGGCTGGCAGCCGGTCTGCTGGCCGCTGTATGCATTCTGACCCGCACCGCTTTCCTGTACCTGGTACCAGTCGGCGTGGCAGTTGTGTGGCTTCAGCCACAAAATGGCAGAAAAAAAGCAACCGCGAGTGTCTTTTTTCTCTTACCGCTGGTGGTTTCATTGTTGGGGTGGAGTTGGATCAATTCGTTGAATACCGGGCAATTCACCCTTTCTACCATCACCGGCTACAACCTCATCAACCATACCGGCGCCTGGTTTGAAATACTTCCAGACGAAGATGCCATCTTGCGTGATATCTACCTCCAATATCGTTCGGAACGTCTACAGGAGAGCGGTACACAAAGCATGACCATCTGGCGCGCCCTGGATCCGATGATGGAGGCCAGTGGGCTGAACTATTTCAGCTTGTCCAACGAACTGACCCGATTGAGCGGAAAATTGATCGCTCAACAACCCGACAAATACCTGGCCAGTGTTGCCAAGGCCTGGGTCGGGTTCTGGAAAGTTCCGATATATTGGCAATTGGAAAGTATACCCAATCCACTCATCCGGCAACTGTTGCAGGCGATCTGGTGGGTGGAACGCATGCTGCAAATTGCTGCCAATCTGGTGTTCCTTTGCCTCGCAGGATATTTTACGTACCAGGCTACCAGGCGCTCCCTCAACGGGCTCCAGGTGAAATTGTGCCAAAGCACACTATTGATTCTCAGTGCCTCATTCCTGCAAGCACTGGTCGAATTGGGTGAGAACCCGCGGTATGGTTATCCCACCCAGATCATCGTGATGTGGGTGGTGGTGATTTCCATGTGGGATATCTTAACTCACCGCCAGCAACGCAGCGGATTCAGGTCAACAGGGCTATCAGGGGGGTCAGGGTCAGGGGGCTAAGGAGGGTTGCGATAGTAACCGCTGCGGTGACAAATTCCGGTTTTGTATCATACTCCGTTGCCAGCACGGTCGAGGTAACCGCTCCTGGCATCCCGCCCTGCACCAGGGTAGTGTTCAGTGGTAGCCCTCCCATCCCGAACAGGCTTGCAATGGCGAAGACCACCAGGGGTCCCACCACCAGGCGTGTGCCGGTGCATAACGCAAGCGCGCGCATATTTTCTTTCAGTTTTGCCTTTTGTAGTTGCATCCCCAGTACCACCAGCATAGTCGGAATCGCGCCATCACTAAGGATTTCAACAGTACGACGAATGGGCAATGGTAACTGCCAGCCAGTCCAGATCAAGACCACCGCAAGCACCACGCTGTAAATCATCGGCAGACGCAGCAATCCCAGCAGTGAGTCTTTGAGTGATTGTTTTCCCAACGATGCTGCTGCCACACCAAAGGTATAAGTACCCAGGATCGACACCAGGAAGAAAATCGTCGCATATGCCAATCCTTCCTCGCCGAAGACAAACAGGCAGATCGGCATGCCCATATTCCCCGCATTGAGGGTCATCACCGGCAGCACCATGGCAGAGACCATCGACCGGTCATACTTCAGCAACATCCCCACCAGGACAATAAAACCGGCCAGCACCAGCTGTGTCAGCACCACGACCAAAGCAATCGAAACAAATGGCAGGTCAGGTGAATAGTTACTCAGGAGCATATCTAGGACGAGGCACGGGCTGAAGATATAGAACAACACCTTGGACACGTGCCGAACATCCAGCTTTGCCTTCCAACTCAGCAGCGCCCCCACACCAGCAGCGAGAAAGATCGGGAACAAGTTGTTGAAAAAGATCAGGAACAGGTCTGCCATGCGGTCTTCCTTGAGAATGGATGGCATAAAAATACCTGATTTCAAAACAACCGTCAAGCACAGGCTTTCACATCAAGAGACAACCTTCATTTTATTACCCTCTTTGAAAGCATTCAACCACTATCTTGAGAAAAAATCGAAAGTTCATCCTGGATAGGATCGAATGATGGTATCCACGTCGAGGTACAATGGTAAGAGTGAAGGATAACTCCTGCACTTGCACTAAAAATGCTATCAGAGGAGGAGCGATGATTAACGAAACTATCCAGCTGTATCCGGACCGTCCCGGGGTAACCCTGACCACATATCTACTGGCTGACTCACCCGAACTGCTGAACGGGAAAAAGCGCCCGGCGGTGCTGGTCTGCCCCGGTGGTGCCTACCTGAATTGTTCCGACCGGGAGGCCGAACCCGTTGCATTACGCTTTGCAGGCATGGGGTACCATGCCTTTGTATTGCGCTATTCCATCTACACCCTTGATCACCCGGAGTTCAACCTGGTGAACGCAACAGACATGGTGATCAACCCTCACAGCACATACCCCTCCCCGATGCGCGATATCGGGAAGGCATTCCTCACCATTCATGAACATGCTGACCAATGGCTGGTTGACACCGACAAAATCGCGGTGTGCGGGTTCTCAGCCGGCGCCCATAACTGCGCCATGTATGCCGTGTATTGGCATAATCCAGTTATCACGGATTATTTTGGAGCGCCGGTATCACAATTCAAACCAGCCGCTGCGATCCTGGCCTACGGTATCGGCGATTTTCACCTGATGGTAAAGCCATATTCGAATGCAATGTTGCAGGCAGTGGCATCTGCTGCCAATTTTGCCTATCTCGGCACCAGGAATCCCTCCGCGGAATTGCTCGATACCGTCAGCCCGGCCAGGCAAGTGACTGCCAGCACCCCACCTACCTTTTTATGGGCAACCGCTGCGGATGTATTGGTACCGGTAGAAAATACCACCCGCCTGGCCACCGCCCTGGCGCATGCCGGGGTCCCCTTCGAAGTGCATATTTTTGAGGAAGGTGCGCATGGCTTGAGCCTGGCAGATCCCTCCACTGCCGGCAGCCAGCAGGATATCAACCCCGACGCGGCCCAATGGATTCGCCTGGCTGAAGCCTGGCTGAGGAAACGCTTTCTCCTGCCGATCCTGGAGAAACCGGCCTGGATGCAGGATTGACCTAAGATGGGGCGATACGTCGATGAAACGATCGGTTCTACACTTACGATGACCCCATGGTTCGGTATACACGAGCAAGGCCTTCCCAGTGAACCATGGATCGAACATTTTATGGATTAACGGCGTGGATTGGGGATGATTGCGGCCTGAACCAACCGGCAATTGTGGTACAATCTCTCATAGTACAAGAAGAGGATCGGAATTCCAATGACAGACAGCATGATTCAAGCATAACCGAATATCAACAGAGACACATCGGATCGAAGTTTACTGGCACCGTGGGTCGCTGTCCATGGTGCTTTTCAATTAAAAAGGAACCAGAAATATGCTGACTGTCAATCGAATCAATAAAACCTACAACCTCGAGCGTATCCTCAAGGACATCACCTTCA
The DNA here is from genome assembly GCA_013314735.1 of Anaerolineae bacterium. Lineage (GTDB taxonomy): Bacteria > Chloroflexota > Anaerolineae > Anaerolineales > Anaerolineaceae > SpSt-1165. The sequence goes on along the minus strand of JABUFD010000002.1, from coordinate 467,605 downwards.
CCATCCAGCCCGGCGAACGGTTTGGCATCGTCGGGGTCAATGGAAGCGGTAAAACCACCCTGTTGCGGATCATCATTGGTGATGAACAGCCCGATTCTGGCACGGTGCAGTTCCATCCCGCTGACCTGCGGGTGGGTTACCTGCCGCAGGGGTTGGCCCCAGGAGAGGACGATACGATCGAATCCTTCCTCGCCGCGCGCGGCAGCCCTGGCGAGAACATCGAAGGTGAGTTCCAGGCCGTCTCTGCCCAGCTGGCTGTTGACCCGGATAATCCCGGCCTGCATGAACGTTATGACCGGCTGCTGGAACAATTATCCCGCAGCGTTCGCAGTACCGGCAGCCAGATGGACACCCTCGCCTCACTGGGGCTGGGCAGTTACACACTGGATACCCCGGTCAGCTACCTGAGTGGTGGGCAGAAAACACGTCTTGCCCTCGCTTCCGTCCTGCTGTCAGCTCCACAGCTGCTGTTGTTGGATGAACCCACCAACCACCTTGATATCCAGATGCTGGAATGGCTGGAAGAATGGCTGGCAGGCTACAACGGCGCAGTGTTGATGGTCTCGCACGACCGTGCCTTTCTGGACCGTACCGTTAACGGCATCTTTCGCATCGATACCCGGTCGCGCGAGATGAAGTTCTATTCCGGCAATTACTCGGCCTACCTGGAACAGCGCCTGGCAGAACAGGAAAAAGCCTTCGGTGCTTACCAGGAACAGCAGGAGGAAATCCAGCGCCTGTCGGGAACCGCACGATATATCCGCTCCATCGGTGATTTCCGCAAGGGCGGTAAATCTGATGTGAAAGCCGGCACTGATGGTTTCTCCGCCGGATTTTTCAAAGACCGCTCCCTGGAGACTGTGCGCCGCGCCAAGGCGATTGAAAAACGCCTCGACCGGTTGATGGGAGATGACCACATTGACAAGCCCAAACCAGATTGGGAAATGAAAATGGAATTCGGTGATACCGCAGATACCGGCCGTGATGTGCTGATCCTCGAAGACCTGGCCGTCGGCTACGAAAGGCAACCCCTGTTGGCGCATCTCAACCTGATCCTGCGCTACGGCCAACGCTGCGTGTTGCTGGGGCCCAATGGCTGCGGAAAAACCACCCTGATCCGCACCATCACCGGGCAACTCCCGCCAATCCACGGCCGGGCCCGTCTGGGCGCGAACGTAAACCCCGGTTACATGGCCCAGGAGCAGGAGAACATCGACCCCGCCCTGAACCCGTATGAAACCATTTATCGCCGCACCCCGCTCAACGAAACTGAAACGCGCTATTTTCTGTCCAAATACCTGTTCAAGGAAGATGAGGTGTTCACCCCCAATGCCTCACTCTCGTACGGTGAGCGTGCGCGCTTAACGCTGGCCTGTCTGGTGGCCGATGGCTGCAATTTCCTGATCCTCGACGAGCCGATCAACCACCTCGATATCCCCTCCCGCACCCAGTTTGAACAAGCCCTGACCGGCTTTGACGGTACCGTGCTGGCGGTGGTGCATGACCGTTACTTCATCGATTCGTTCGCCAATGAATTGTGGCAGGTGAAGGATGGGCGTATTCAGCAGCTGTTTTTGGAATAAGAACATCCTGAACACCTTAACGTGTGTTCAGGAAACCACAGGCCGAAACCAATGGACGAAATGACTACGGCAATCAACCACAGCATGAACCAGTTTGAAGAGATCGAACGGGGGCTCCCTGCACGGAAAATTGTATGGTGCACTATCATAAATCCAGTAAAAATTGTTCAGCCACACCACGCTCCCACACAGGGAGCGACATGGTCACACTCCTCGTACTGGTTGACCCATTCCGATTTCAATCCACGCTCCCACACAGGGAGCGACGGGGCATAGTCATTCTCCACCAGGAAGGTCCAATTTCAATCCACACTCCCACACAGGGAGCGACTCCTCCTAAAAATCTGCAAAATCGTCATCGGTATTTCAATCCACGCTCCCACACAGGGAGCGACAGGGGCGAGGACAACGGACAGGAGAATCAGAGGATTTCAATCCACGCTCCCACGCAGGGAGCGACATGTGTCATCAGCCACAGCGCCGTGGTTTTCTTATTTCAATCCACGCTCCCACACAGGGAGCGACGTTAGGAATTATTAACGTTGAACGGTAAAGCAAATTTCAATCCACGCTCCCACACAGGGAGCGACCAGGTTCGCGACTGGGTGGCTATCACCGTACATATTTCAATCCACGCTCCCACACAGGGAGCAACAGGGCATGTTGCACGGCTACACCCCGAAACTGCGATTTCAATCCACGCTCCCACACATGGAGCGACACGGACCCGGCGTTCGCGTATAACTGGCAGACGCCATTTCAATCCACGCTCCCACACAGGGAGCGACTACAGGCTTTGTATCCATTGGGTTACCATGCCAATTTCAATCCACGCTCCCACACAGGGAGCGACGGTATCCCGCGGGCGGCATACCAGGTGTTCTACCCATTTCAATCCACGCTCCCACACATGGAGCGACCCAACGCGAAACATGCCACAAGCGCGCACAACCAATTTCAATCCACCCTCCCACACAGGGAGCGACCGGCGGCAAGGGTACCACCGGGGCTTTCAGGGAATTTCAATCCACGCTCCCACACAGGGAGCGACTGCCTGCGTGCTTGATTGCCGCGCGGTATTCCTGATTTCAATCCACGCTCCCACACAGGGAGCGACGTGTTCCCCCAGCCCGCACATCGACGGCGCGATATTTCAATCCACGCTCCCACACAGGGAGCGACGCACGCGATCATCGTGGGCGGGTTTTTCGATGTATTTCAATCCACGCTCCCACACAGGGAGGGGTCAGTTTGGTCATATTCTTCTGTCAATGTGCTATTTAAAACCACGCTCCCACACGTGGAGCGGTCTGCGGTTTACTTTCGACCGTATACACATTCTCCTGCCATTGCTGTTCGACATGGATCAATGCCCATTGGCGGCGGCAGAAAAAGAAGTGTTGAATCCCAGACAATGCCAGCAATTCATCCGCATGGTATTCTTTGTTCATATCTTTTCGATCAACGCTACACCAGCAGGTACCTGGTCATGTTCGATCTTGACGGAATAATCGCTGAAAGCGCGGGGAACGATCACACCTGGCAGTCTTGCCACCTTGACCAGGTCAAACAATTGATGAGAGGGTGCATTGCCCAGATCACTATCGTGCTTGAATACGATCAGCTTCCGGGTCGCCATCTTGCCGCGGCTGGCGGAGTGGTCATGCTCAAAGAGATTCATCAACGCATCCCACAATAAATCCAGGTCTTCTTCTGAAAAGCCAGTCCCCTTATTGGCATCATTCGCCAGCCGTGCAGAAATGTAGCCTTCTGCACGGTACAAACCATAAGGGACAATGTGTTTTCGACCCATTTCGGTTATTTTGTCTTCTTCTTCACCGGTAACCGTCATGCGGGTAATCGTCACTTCCTGTTGCACAATTGGGTCAATACTGCGGGAAAAGTTAATCTGAACCGGACCCCGCACCTGCCCACAATTCACCTTTGTGCTCATCACCGCGCCAAAGGTGCGCACATCATAGAAGTTACGGCACATCACCTGGCTGAGTTCATAGATTTTCTCGGTTTCCTTACGTTCAACCTTATTGGGATCCCACCCTTTTTCAATATAGGCGGTGCGGTGTTGTGCATTCAGGGGTGTATTCTCTTTGACATAAATCTTAAATCCTGGCGCATCGCCTTTGACCAACTCAACGTAATTGCGAATTTTGCGTTTCAGGCACACATCGGTCACAATTCCATAACCGGTTTCGGGATCAATGCGCGGCATATTGCCGGCGTCAGGGTCGCCGTTGGGATTACCGTTTTCGACATCATACAACATGACAAATTCATAGCGGTTTCGAAGTACAGTACTCATTTTGATTCTCCTTATAATTGAATTTCTTCTTTTGTTGTTTCTTTTTCATTTTTCTGATAGAACGCTCTGCATTGATGGTAATAACCGAGAATGAAAATTCCCTGCTCATCAAGCGTAAGGTGCGAGGGATACGGATTGGCATCGACTTCCATCAGATTGAGGATATCCTGAATTCGACGGTCCAGGGCATATCCATATTCCGCCTTTGAAACATGATGCTGCGCTAACCGCAACAGCACTGGAAACACTGTGGCAGGTGAGGCGCAAGCAGAAGTGAAATAGCGATCCTTAATCGTTGTATTTAAATTGCCTCCCGAAGCTTCTTGTTGCGCTTTTTCCAATACGGCGAATAGTCTTCCTAATAAATAAGCTTGATTTGTGGATTGTTCATTGAGAGACATACATAACACCTCCTGTATTCGAGTTTGGGGTTGATTTCGATATTTCCGAATGAGATACGCCTTGATAATGGCGGTACGAACGTAATTAATCTTTTCAATCTTGCCTTTTTCATCGTCCATATCGGCTCGCACCCGGTTAATGATGCTGTTATACAATGCTGCCGGATAGGGCTGGTTGTTAAGGATAGAGCGTAGTAATGCACCTGCCAAAAGCGGTGAAGATTCTTTTTTACTGGACTTTTTCGATATCGTTTCATTCACAATTTGCCATAACTCAATGGCTTCTGGCTGCCCTTCGTACTGACGAATGATTTTCATATCCTGATAATGTGAAGCGATACGGCGAACCGTCTGGATGAAAAGATCAGTATAAAAAAATCGTATGGAAACTCTGGCTGCATTTGGCGCCAGACCCAGTACATAGAAACGAGTGTTCCCATCAAGCCCCTGCATCAAGTCCTCGAGTACGATCGATTTTCCTTGTTTCACCCTTTGGGAAATAGCCAATGCCTGCCGCATCGCGGTCTGGTCCTGTACAGCTTCTGTTTCATTCTCAGTACTTTCCTGCTGCCAACCAGGGGTAAAAAGCTGAGAAAACACCGCTGAATACGTTCTCTCAGGGCTTTCTGCCCAATAAACGACAGTAGTATCGCCCACCTGGAATTTCTGAAATTCATTGTTGGGAGACAGCAGATAATTTAAAGCAGTTGTATATGCAAAAACAGCCCTCTCGCTAACAGGTGCATTCAATCCCTGTCCACCTTCCTTCCCATATGATTCATAGGCAGCTGCATTAAATCCTACCAGTGCAGCTCCAGATGAATTTGCGCCATTGACTCCTTTAATATTCGGGTGCAGCCGAGAAATCGGTGAAATATCACCGGTGACCAGGCATTGTCCATTGACTTTACTACCTCCCAAAGACCTGTAAGTTTCCCATAATCTTTGGATGTCAGGGTCGTCATGTACAAAACCCGCGTAACCCTCCACCCGAAAAACCAAGAAGGCAGTGCAACTCAAAAGGGCCTCCACCCTGGCAGTCAACGCCGGGTGATTTCTGGCTGTAGCAGGTTGATGAGTGGATAAAAAAGCGAAAACTGCCTGTGCGGTGGGTGATTCCAATTGTGACAAAATTCTTGTGTTCAACTCTTTGAATGCTTCAAAACGTTTGTGTGCATAGTCGGGGTCTGTTTCGTCGCGATTCGAGATGCCCAATACATAACTCACATTATCGCAAAGAAAATTTGGCGCAACGCCAGAGGACCGTTTCTCCTGTTGAGGCACAATCAGTTTTAAATGCACTTCCAAGATTTTTTTGCCACGTTGCACGGTTTGGTAGAGTTTGACCACATCCAATAATTCACCTTGCGGCGAAAGATTGATTGCGAAGCCAACATTTGCCACACTGTACCCCAATGGAGCCACTCCGCTTTCAGGGTCGGCTGCCAGAATATCATAGTAGCGATTTAATGCCTGTAGTACCATAGACTCACCTCACCATGTCTATTCGTGTCAGATCAAGCACCCCATCCTGCATCACTGCCTTGAAAAACTGGGGGACAATCTCTCTGGGGTTGGTAAAATCGAGATCGTACAACATCCAGCCCAGGTCCAGGTTTCCCGTTAAAGGGCTTGTGAGTATTGCCTCATCCTCGATCAGACTAACCTGGGCCGGGAACTCACGTACACCCAGGCAGGGCTGATGGAAATGCTGCCCTTTGCGAAAACGCCTCAGCGCCATGTTATAGTGCTTTTCCACAGTATCATCGCCCTCGGCCTTTTCTGGGATGAAATCAAAATGAGCTTCGATCACATAATCAACATCTTTCAGAACCATTGCGGCCCGTTGTTGACGTTCCTTGGTGCTGTCCAGGTAAAATAACTTGTCTGTGCCTCGATGGATATTTCTCGCAACACTTTCGGGTATTTTTGTGCTTACTTCGTTGCGCCGAATGTTCGTAAACTGGATTTCTTTTAAGACTGTAATTTTATCGATCACCCAGCGGATGGCTGGTTTCCAATATACCGCCTCGATAATACCGCGTGCCGCAGAAGGCGTGATGACATCATAACTCACCCGTTCCACTTTCATTTCGGGACGAGTAAAACAAGCATATTCACCTTGAACGCGTATGACTATTCCATATCCCATATTAATTCCTCTCTGTTTATCCATCAAAGAAAATGGCGTCACCGCCCCTGGTTGCGGGGATAATTAACCCCGCATTTTTATCATAATATTCCATATCGGTCAGGACGTAATAAGTGTCATTCAATAGTTCAATCACTCCTTTATCTGTTAACGCCTCGAATTCATTTTCATAGATATTGACAGTGTATAATTGCAAATCCCGCGCATAAATTTTCGGATATGGCGCGCATTTTATTCTATTTAATAATGCAACCACTTCCTCATTCATTGGGATAACCACAGAAATAGTATCATTTTCAATCAACTGGAAGTTTTCGGAAGCAGTCCTGAAATCGAAATCAGGAACATTTGGAATCCCTTTTTCGAAGCAACCCATAATATTTTTCATATCGAAATCGTTTGAACCACGGTGCAAGTCATACAATTCAGCATAATATGCCCGTATAGCATCCAGGCTGATGGGATCCTCCACAAAGCGCCTCAGGATTATCCGGGCTATACTTGCACCTTGTTCAATATAGGCAGGGATTCGTTTGATAAAAATGGTATCAGGTTCAAATACATACAGAATACCAGTGTCATTTTTCCCTTCACGATTGACGCGTCCGGCTGCCTGAATGATGGAATCCAACCCGGAAAGTGCCCGAAATCCCACGGGGAAATCCAGATCAACACCCGCTTCAATCAATTGCGTCGATATCACCCTGCATGGCATTCCTGTTTTTAACCGTTCTTTGATCTGCGCAACGGCTTGTTTACGATGGGCGGGACACATTAATGTGGAGAGATGGATTGCACCCTCTTTTTTAAGTAATTCAAATAATCCCAAGGCATGTTTTCGGGTATTCACAATACACAAAGCTTGAGGATATTGTGCAATTCTTTCAATGAGTTCATCATCTGTGATTATCCCTAGATTTTGAATAACAACTCGTTTATAAAAATTGTACAACCCATCAGGGTCTGGCATCAGCTCATGGGGTTTGAGGTCAGTTTTTACAATAGTATCCAGAGATGGTTGTGTAGCGGTACAGAATACAGCAGATGCTCCATAATTGATAATTAATTCATAGATAGCCGAAAGTGCTGGCTTCAGATAAGCTTGAGGAAACATCTGTACCTCATCAAATATAATGACACTTTTCGCTAAATTGTGGAGTTTCCGGCAGCGGGATGAAAGGTTGGAATACAGTGATTCAAAGAATTGCACATTGGTCGTTACAACTATGGGGACATCCCAGTTTTCGGAAGCCCATTTCAATTTTTGCAGAGCATCTTGGGGCGCTTCATCTATGGAGTTCAGGCTTGATGCCGGTCGCCAATCAAAATTTGAATGGTGCTCAAGTACATTGTCTGCTCCTAGTATTTCCTTGAAGACAGCTGAATTCTGTTCGATAATGCTCGTATAAGGAATAACATAAATGACTCGGCTAAGGTTATGAATTTTTGCGTGATTAAGGGCAAACGCCATTGAGGCAATGGTCTTCCCACCGCCAGTCGGAACGGTGAGTGTGAATAACCCAGGCTTCTCTTGTGCTTTTTCCAAACAACTTGCCAGTGTCGAACTACGGCGCTGGTTAATTTCGCTGTGCGGATTGGCGAAGCGTGTGAAAAATAAATCCATTCGTTCCATTAAAGCAGGAATGCTAGTAAAGTTTCCCCGCTCCTTTTTCATTTCACCCATAAATTCTTCTGTATCCTGAAAATCGCCGTCCACCAGGGCAGAAAATGCCATGCGAGTGAGAAATGCCATAGTAAATCCACCGGTTTTCGAGGTTGGGCGAAGAGATGGCAGTAATGGTAGATTTTCTGGAAATTCCAATTCTTGCTGATAACTTTGAAACCTAGGCAGATCCCGCTTTAGGCGTCCACATAAAGTGCTGTCGCTGGTAGTATCAAAACTGCTTCCATAATCAGGTAGGCCACCGTGATGCCCGGCAATACAATATGCCAGCAATGTACTGACATACTTGGAATATTGATCATCCCCAAAAAGCTTGAAAATTTCTTGAGCTCCTGCGGTTGCATGATCTACCTTCTGGGCAGAACCTTGTAACCGTTTTTGAAATTCAAAGGAGTATTTTCCTAAGTCATGCATCAACGCAGCCAATCGTGAAAGTTCACCGATTCCAGCAGTTTCACCAAAACAAGCAGCTTTTTCACTTGCTCCAAGCAGATGGTTTTTTAACAACTGCCAGTGATCACGATTTTTTTCATTAGAATGTGCATAAAATACCATCAGATTAATCCTTATACACTCTGATGGCAGCTTCACTACCATCTATGACCCATCCGTAAACCCTTGCAAGTGATATCACTTCTTCCATGACTTCGCCCCGTAATTTTTCAGGCTCAAGCACTTCCACGTCCGCCCCCCATCCGCGAATCCATGGTTTCATCTCGGTTGGCTCAGCGATCCAACCTTCCCAAAGGACAGAACCATCTTTATTTTGAATCACATTTTGAGAAGGGTGCCAGATTGTGGCTTGAATACGCACCGCTACACGAGGTGAAAAGCGCAACTTCACCAAAACAGGTTCTCGGTCTGTGTACCAGATGCCCCAGGCATCTTTCATTAGAAAATATGGATCGAAATCATCAGGTATCTGGTAATCTGCTTGCGTGAGTTCCACCCTGTGGATCCTCTCCAATTTGAACGTACGCAGTTTGGGTTTCCCTTTGAGCGATTGACTTAATCCAATCACATGAATACTGAAACCTGGCGCATACGGTTCGATAAAATATGGACAAAAGGAATATTCAAAAACGTCATTAGAACCCTGGTTCTGATGGAAAATCCTACATTTTTTCTCCCCAGCCCAGGACAGTGTCAACGCTTCCAAAACTTGCCTATATTGCACCCCTGCACGGCACAGGGGGGCATCCATTTCATCTGCTGAGCGCGCCATGTGGTGACTGAGGTGCGGAACCAAAGTTTCCAGTGAAACAGCCAGTTTTCGCATTGCCGAAGCGGCATGCGGATTGCCCTGGGCGATGGACGTTGTTAGTAAACGGGTTGCCAGGTGCATTGCGGTCGCCTCATGGATGTTAAAACGAACATTAACCAGATACGCGTCACGATAAATTTTGATCTTGTTTTCATCCAAATCGTCGATGTAAACGTGCCCAGGTAAACTTGGTAAATATCGGAAAATGGTAGAACGATTGACACCCAAACGCCGCGCTATTTCTGACTGCCTTAATCCTTCCGGATGCTGCAATAACAACGCTTCAATCTGTAAAATACGGTCTGCTTTTTTCGCTCCATCATTCATTGCGTTTCTCCATGTTCAGTATAGAGAAAGGCTGTTGCAATATCGGCAACGCCCCCATACCTGCGAATCATTCTATGATGGGGATTATAGCAGCAATTCCTACCTATCATCACCATTTTTAGAGCTTTTCTGTCAATTTCTGCTGCGGACCCCAGTAATGCCTCTATCTACCCAGTATCGCCGCCCTACAAGATATGATCGAAAAATTGAAAACCGACGGGCAACCCCGCCTGGATGGGCCCGATGGCAAATCTGTATTGCAATTCACCCTCGCCGCACTGCAATCTGCTGCATCCGGCCGTGAAGTAAGGTCGGACGAGGTTGCTTAAGGAACAAACGGGAGAAGATCCTGGCAAAAGCGAATCGATACTGGATTAGAAGTAGTGGAACAATTCACCGGCAGACACAAAGCTGATCGGCAGCGCCTCTCCCACCAACGGGCGCAGCCATAGCTCTGCCCAACGCATCCCCGCTTCCTCCTGCTTGAAATGCCCGGGCAGGATCATACCTTTTGCTTTCCCCAACATCGCCGCGTCCTGGATGTAGGAAGGCAGCGTCCACTCGACGACTTCACCGGCGATAACCACATCATACCGCCAGGAAGCTGCCACCTGGTCGTTGTTGCTCCAGTTGGTGTTCTCATTGGGGAGTAGATGGCCGCAGAACCCCACAGTAGATACCTTCGCATCCAGGTCTCCAATGTAGCGGATCGTATCGAGGTCCATCGCTTGCTTGACATGAGCCACCAGGTCTCCGAGCGTGGTTTCTGGCAACCTGATCTCCAGCGCCATTCCTTCACCGGGAGCGACATACTCCGACCATCCAAGCTGCTGGATCATATAATGGAATATCCCGTCCGGCCGATGGGCATGGATGTGGTCATGATCGCGAAAGATCACGATCCCATGCTCCAGCAAGAGCTGCTTCTTTTCTTCGTAGACCGCATTCCCGGCCAGCCAGTCACAGTCGTCATCATATCCGCTGAAAAAAGTGGGCTCATGCACCAGGATGAAGTTGGCACCTAGCTCAATCGCCTTGCGGATGACCGCCACTGTGGGTGCAATCGACACCACAATGCCAGTGCATTCTACGTCTGGATTGCTGCCAATGGCAACATCACAGGTTCTGCGGTTACCGAGGTCTGGATGGTAATCGAGAATGTTTTGGATGATCTCTTGAACTTTCATGGATAAACCTACTTGGAAAAAGTGGTTACCTTCATCGTCTCAATGCACAGCCGGGTTGTCATTTCAGCTCGTTGCAGCCCAATAATCGAATCACCCCCATTAACATTTCCCTGATCGTATACTTCTCCAGGTACGCCGGCGGGAGCTGCCTTTCCAGGGCGAGGAGGATGAAACCATGCACGGTACTCCAAATATGCAGTGCCATCATCTTTACATCGTGATCTGCAAATTGCCCACACTCCTGGCAGATACGCACAATCTCTTCCAGTAACATGATGTTCTTCTGCCAGGTTGCAATAAATTCCGGATAGTCGAATTCCTCCTCTACGGTATGCGAGAACATCAGCCTGTATCGGCCTGGGTCCTCCTGCGCAAACTGGTAGGTCTCCCAGGCGATCTCATACAGAAAATCGGGTGAGGTGCGGTGATGGTTGATGGCAATAGTCAACATCTCAAACATTTGCTGTTGGGCCGCAGTTGAGATCGCTGCTAACAATGCTTGCTTATCCGCAAAATGGTTGTACGGAGCAGTATGGCTGACCCCGGCCCGTTGTGCCACTTTCCGTAAACTCAGCCCCTCAATGCCAGTTTCTGAAAGCACAGCCAGACCGGCCGTGATAAGAGCGTTTTTCAGGTCTCCGTGATGATATGTTTGGTTTGTCATTAATCAATATTATACCAATGTTGACAGTGTAAACATAATTCTTTATAATACTGACAATGCCCCTCTGCTGATTTCACACAGCGGCAAAAAAACCAGACCAATATTCACTGAACAGCCAATCATTGTATCGTTGAGGAGACGACATTGGATACTACAAAGATTCATTTGGCGGAATACTACACCACCAGGCGCTTGATCCAGTTGAATTTAATCTCTGGGGGGAGTTCGCTGGTTTCAATCATCATTGGCAGTTCGCTGATGAAGTTCTATACAGATATCATTGGGCTCAGTCCCGCAATGTATGGGGTGATTTTTCTGATTTTCAGTATATGGAACGGGGTCAACGATATCATCATTGCCTATTATTCCGATCGTTTTCCATATCATCAGAAACATGGTAAATATGGACGCTTTATCCGCTGGTCAGTTCCTGTCATCGCGGTCACTGTGATCGCATTGCTCTTCGTCTCGCCAGATTGGCCGGAAATCATTATCGCCATCTATCTGCTCGTGATGCTGCTGATCTATGAAGCTGCGAAAACATTACTGGATGTCAGTTTCAATGCCTTTCGGATCAATACATTCTTAACCTCCCATAAACGGGCAAAGGTGGCTGTTATTGCGACCTACATCAATATGATTCCGATGTTTGTGGGCGGAATGGTACCGGTCTGGTTTCTTACCGGTGAGTTCAGTCGGATGACAGTCGTCACCTTTTTTACAGCGTGCATTCTGTTCGGAATTTTGCTGATATACATCGGATCTCGATTTGTGAAAGAAGATCCTGAATTTTACAAGAACATGCAGGTCGCAAGGAGCTTAAGAGATATCACCCAACTATTGGTCAGTTTGATCAAAGACAAAGTATTCCTGCTTTATGGGATTGGATTCCTCCTGGTAACCACCGCCACCGGAAATTATATGTCAGGATACCTGTACTATATGGATAACGTGTTGGAAGTCAGTGAATTGCAGGCCACCATACCGGACATTTTAACGGGTGTAGTCCAGATCATATCACTTCCTTTTATCCTGAAGGCAATCAAAAAGCATGGGATTAAGCAAACCTACATTGCTGGAATGCTGTTTGCTGTAATCGGCCATGCGGCATTATCGCTACAGACAGGCTATTACTTCGTATCCGCCATGTACCTTGTCATTCTTTTTGGATATGGCTTTGGATCTGCTCTCCTGCCCGCCTGGGGAGGGTTACTGACTGATCACATCGAAATCTCCACAGGGAATAGGCAACCGGCCCTGATTAGCAGCTTGATGGCAATCGTCATGATTCCAGCTGCCAGCTTTCAACCCTTGATTTTGAGCACCTTGCTTGAGGTCACAAACTACAATGGCGCAGTCAAACATCAAACCGCGGAGGTTGTCAATGCGATCCGGTTGGGCACAGGGATCATCCCTGCTGCCATTCTGCTGGTGGGGTTAATTGTGCTGATGTTCGTTCCCTTTGGGTTCCAAAGAGAACATGAAATCACAAAGCACGTGCAGGAAAGGCACGGATTAGAGGAAAATCCTGTAGCAGTTGAGCTGGCATAAATGCCTGATGATGCTAATGATTGGATAAGAAAGGCACAGAATCCATATGGATAAGAAAAACAATTCTGGACGCAGGACTTCATGGGATGCGGAAAAAACTTTTTTTTCCACACGGGCACGATTAAGCAATGACTGCTGGGTTGTGGATATGATCGGATTCTCTTCGGCAGAGAAGCTTTTTATGCGGACTTTCCAGGGGATGATTAATAGAAATAGCGCCCAATTGTACCTGATCAATTCGGATAGTAAGGAATTTGGTCCTGCTGAGAAGTTTTGGATTGAAGAATACCAAAGGCAAGGCTGGGTGAATATCGCCGGATATCTTTCGGTAGATGAGGCAATCGATCGTTTTTCCTCACACATTGATGGATTTGTTGCTGCCACCGAAGATGAATTTTGGTCCATTCACGCCGCCGCCGTTATTGCGATCTTAAACAACGGCGTTGTCGCACCGGATAAGGTGGGAGATCGATTGAGAGCCAAAGGTTGGCGCGAATTGGATAACACCACAGGGCGCTGGGGCGATGCCATCTCTGCCTTTACTGAGATGGTCGAAAGTTATCGAGGTCATTTGGCGTATCCAGGCATGGCATTGCTGCGCCCTTCAGAAAATCTGTGGGATTTTGTCATGCAGCAACAGATCATGCCATTGTTTTCCAGACCCAAACAGGATACCTGGGAAGCTGTGGCAAGTATCATGGACACTTATCCAGCCCGGCACATCCTGTACGGATATGTATCCGATGATACCGTGGAAGAAGAAATTGCGGTAGAACGGGCTTCCTCCTCGGGAAAATACCTGGTGCCAACTTCGCAGGTCAGCAACCTGTCCTTTCACTCAGCTGTCCTTGGACAATCACCCTTGTTACCTGTGGAGCATCAGAAGGGGAAACCAATACAGGGATTGGATCCCGCCCAGGTCAATGTTGCCATCGCCATCACCGATGGTGATAATTTACAGGTGCCAATTCAACAGTATCCGACGGATGTGTTCTGGAATAGCGAGAGGCGCGGAGCGATGCCGCTGGGTTGGAGCATGGGGGTCAGCCTTTCCACGTTGGCGCCGGGTATCTGGGAATATTATCGCAGCAGCGCAGGGGAGAACGATGAAATTGTTTCCATCATGGGCATTGCCTATGTGCATGCATCCACGCTCCCAGAACCCGGAAAGTATTTCCATGCCACCTTCGCCTCCATGTCGGACATGGGTCTGAGTACCTTATGGTCGCTTGATAGTTCCCTGGCAATCACGGATGAGACATTGTGGGACACTTTGGAGCATGCGCCTGGCCGGGAGGTACTGCAGGGTGTCGTGGTGGGATATGGCCCCAGCATCGATAAAGCTTTCCGGAGAAATACAGGCACACCTGTCCTGGTCACCCAGAATGGCTATTCTGATGATGCCCAGGTACTCAAAAAACGAATTGAGGAAATCCTTGCCCTCGATCAATCCAAACGTTCTCCTGTGAATTTCCTGATGTCGACGAACTGGAACAGCAGTGCAGAAGATTTATACAATGTTCTAAAGCCTTTGGAAGAGCAGGGCGTTCGCTTTCTAACACCTTCCCAGGCACTTTCCCTGATGCCAGATATTCGTGGCATCGCAAGCACAACCGTGCAGGTAGAAGCTCCTCCCGGAATGTGCCTTCCGGTTGGGCCTATCGAACAATTCGGCTCCCCCATCCTGAGTTCACCAACCGTAGCGGAGATCAACAATCCGATTCCGCTCCCGCTGGAGGTATTGGTTACGGGCCAAGAACAAAGCGCCGGCGGTGAAGCATTCGTGTTGGCTGCTGTTGTCAATATCAATGTCACAGACCTGGCCAAAGATTTTCTCAACGACAGGGTTCTTCCTGTGGTGGAAAGCTATGGACTGAGCGAAGAGTTTGCTGCCTATGCCTGGATGAAACTTGGGGCATCCAATATAAAGATTGGCATTGATTTACCAGACACCATGACGGATGGTGAAATCCTGGCAATTACATCGACCGGAATCGATGCTTCAGCCTGCTATCAAGATCATACCATCTATATCGATTTGGGCGGTTTCCTGTCGGATTCACGCACAGAAAGCCCGGCGATCCAGGTTTGCGTCAAATTTCTTGTCCAAACCAGGCTCCTATCAGAACCCCATGTGATCAATCCCGAATCTGTTGCTTTTGATTTTTCCCTAACGATCGGAATCGGTGATGAGCATGGACCGCTGGTAGGAGGCGTCCGGGGAAAAATGGCAGGGAAGGGAAGTCTATCCCTGTTTGAAACAACGATACAGCAATGACCAGTTCTTGCCATCAAAGTTCAACCCGAAGAATCCCGAGGGGCTATGCGTTTATTCGCCAGGTCTGCAGCCATTAGCTGGTTCATTTCCTTCGTAATGGGATAAAACAGAATCCATACGATAACACCGGCTATAGAGATCAAAGCCGGAAACAGGAAATTCAAACTGTATAAACCACGGATGGTTTCGGCGGATTGAACAGCATTCGGAACATAACCGATCACCCCTAACATATATGCACCAATGCCTGACCCCAAACCCAAACCAGCCTTGATGATGAAGGAATTCAGGGATGCAACAGCGCCCTCAGCCCGAACACCCTGTGTCCATTCGACATAGTCAGTATTGTCAGCTTGAATGGAATACATCAATATTGAGGTTGCTCCTGATCCTGGTGCTGCCAGGACCATCACGATCACAAACCACACTGGTTGTTCCGCTGGCAGAACAAACATCACCATGAACCCGATAATCGTCACCAGATTGGCGATCGTATTGACCAACTTCTTGCCATATCGACGCGTCAAACCTGGAACCAGTCCCAGCGCGATCACCGTGCCAACAGCCCGTGAGACACCAAATAAAGCGAGGTAATCCGGGCGATCAAGCACATAGATGAAGAAAAATAGAATGGAACCCTGGATCACGCCCCCGCCAGCCATGGTAAATAATTGCTGTACAAAGTGGGACAGGACGGCTTTATTTCCAAGAATGTTGTATAAATCCCGCAAGCCATACTTTTCTGGTTTAATCGGGTTGACACGTTCTCGAATTCCAAGGGTTCCCAACACCGAAAATAACACAACGAACACTGTGAAAAAGAGGATCAGCCAGTGATAACCTGCCTGTTCCGATGTAAACAAGCTGACAATCGGAAGGGCTACGATGTAAATCAGGACACCGCCAAACATGTAAGCAAAGCCTTTAATGTTCGATAACGTCGTCCGGTCACGATCCCGGTCGCTCATGACAGCGATCATTGAATTCAATGGTATATCCATCAGGTCGAACACAAAGCCAAACAAGAGATACCCGAGAAAAGCGAAAAGGATTTTCCCCG
Source organism: Anaerolineae bacterium (assembly GCA_013314735.1). Taxonomy (GTDB): domain Bacteria; phylum Chloroflexota; class Anaerolineae; order Anaerolineales; family Anaerolineaceae; genus SpSt-1165. Next base: position 451,134 of record JABUFD010000002.1, on the reverse strand, counting down.
TCGGTGCCAGGCTCGGTCCAAGCCAGGTCAATAGGTAAACAATAGCAGTGATTATGGTTCCCAAGATCAGGTACGATCGAAATCGTCCCATCTTCGTTCTGGGAAGATGGTCAACGATATAACCCATTACAGGATCGTTGAACCCATCCAGGATTCGCGCCACCAGGAACAATGTTCCAATCACAGCCGGGTCCAGGCCGACAACATCAGTATAAAAAATGAGAAGGAAACTGCCGAGCAACGTCATCAAAGGGATATTACCCATGTTGACCAGGAAGAATGAGAACTTCTCTTTCCCACTCAGCAGGCTATCCTCAGATGCTATGTTGACAGAATTTCCAGTTGTAACCACTTCAGCCATTATATTGCTCCTATACCATGATCTCTACCTTGCCAATCGTACCAACAGTGAATAACTTTCACCCTTTCAATTAGAAGCATCACATTCATTATCAAAGCTTTTTTTCATACGCCTATTCGTTGGCTACCATCGTATACTTTCCACTGCCCAAATCAAACGTGGCACAACCGGCGGTAAGCGAAAAATTGTATGCAGTTTCTGGTTGCGTTAACGCCTGGATGTTTCGTATCCTGACCTGAGCAGTAGTATTCGGCGGGATTTGGAAGTGATACCTGGTACCGGAATCTAACTTTTCCCATTCAGAAATGATCTCCCCATACGGCGAACGGTACTCGGCTCGGGCGTGGGTGATTCCCCCACCTGGCTCCGGATATAAAAAGAAATGTTTATAAGCCGGCACATTAGGATCCAGTTGAATCCCACAGATGAACTCGAAGAACCAGCTTGCCACCGCACCCTTAGAATAATGATTTTGAGAGGCGGTGGGTACCCCTTCCGCACTGATTCCTTCCCAATCCTCCCAGATCGTTGTCGCGCCTTTGTTGATCGCATATAGCCAGGATGGGTTTTCTTCCTGTAACAAAATTTCATAGGCCAGTTCTGTTTCACTCGCTTCAGAGAGAACGGATAACAGGAACGGCGTGGAAAGGAATCCCGTGAACAGGTGCCGGTTTTTGGCTTCAATATTTTCAACAAGCTTTTTTTCGATCTTGCCCTTCAACGCATTGGTATACAGGTTGAAAGCCAACGCTCTCACATACGGTGCCTGCTTGTCAGAATAGACACTTATAGTGCCATTTGTTTGAATAAATTCCTTGATGTAGGCGTCACGAATATTATCCGCCAGCGCGAGGTATTCTGCGGCATCCTCAGTTTTCCCCAGGATGGCTGCTGTTTCGCCGAGAAGTCTTGCCGAGTGTTCATAATACGCTGTCGCGACAACAGGGTCTCCCAACACAAGGTTCCTTAGGACGGCTTTCCAGACGTCCTTAAGTAACATATCCGGCTCCAACCATTCGCCCAGATGGTAATTCGTATCCCAGATAAAACGCTGGTGCGCATTCTTTTTGGGATTTAACCAGACCCGTGGATTCAATTTCGTAATCCAGTGGCGCTTCTCTGCCCGACAACGTTCATAATCGACCCATTTTTTCATACTCTCATACTGTTGCGCCAGGATCGTGGTATCACCGAACATCTGGTACAGCGTCCAGGGGATGATGACCACAGCATCCCCCCACCCGGAAGAACCAGGGGGAAGGTTGAATGAACTCTCAACCTTTTTGCCGGTGCTCAATGGCTTATCAGGAACAACATTACGGATTTTGCCGTCCGGGTATTGTTGAGAACTCACATCCTTAATCCATTTTGCATAAAAGGCGGCGTCATCCATCAATAGCGAACCAGTGTGGACAAAGATTTGTGCATCACCCGTCCAACCCGCGCGTTCACGTGTCGGGCAATCTGTGGGAATGTCGAGGAAATTGCCTTTCATGCTCCATTGAATGTTTCTGAACAGCTGGTTGATTTTTTCATTGGAACAGGCAAAGGAACCGGTTGCTTCCATGTCAGAATACACCGCGAAAGCTCTGAAATTCTCCGATGTAACCGCTCCGGGATACCCCTCCACTTTGACATAGCGGAAACCGTGTACGGTGAAATGGGGTACAAAAATTTCCTCGATATCTCCTTTAAGCATATACACATCTACCTGCCTGAATGGCCCCCCGACCTCTCTCCCAAAATAATTGAGACAGAAATTGCCGTCCTTGTCCAATACCTCTGAATGGGTGAGGGTGACGATCGTTCCAGATGGGCCAACCACTTTCATCTGCACAATGCCCGCAATATTTTGCCCAAAATCGATCACAGTCTCATTTGCGGGCGTCCGTAGTATCTTCGTAGGCAGCAACATTTCTTTTTTTCTGACCGGTACACTTTCAGACGGAATCAGGTTATTGTAGCCAAATTCGGCTGGATGGACGTGACGCCAACGGTCATCATTAAAATTGGTCGTATTCCAGCCCGGCATTTCCATCCGCGCGTCATAGACTTCTCCCTGCTTTGGGTCTGATTTTATGATCGGTCCCGTGGATGTTTTCCAACTTTCATCTGATGCGATAATACGGGTCATTCCATCCACATCGGTAATAACCAGCTGTACCAATAGCGCAACTTTCTCGCCATGTGCATTTCGCAATGAAGCCACATTGATCGCACCACGATACCAACCGTCTCCCAGGATGGTTCCGATGCAGTTCGTACCAGTTTGTAGCAAGCCTGTTACATCATATACCTGATATTGCAAACGATGTACCACATCTGTATTGCCAGGCGTAAAGAGCTGGTCACCAACCCTCTGCCCATTCAGGTAGACTTCATATAAGCCATGAGCGGTAACATAGAGTCGAGCCCGGGCGATCACGCCAACGGACTCAAACTCTTTGCGAAGGTAGGAGGCGGGTTGAAAGGCTTTTGGATTAATCTCACCCTCAGGTTCCACCCACATCGCAGACCAATCTTGTAGAGCGAGACCGGTCTCGAACCGGGCAGTCTCACTCCAACCACTCACACTCCCATTTTCATCCTTGACCCTGACCCGCCAATAATAGCAAGTCATACTCGTAAGGGGCTCTCCCTGATACACAATATGGTCCGACCGGCCTTGCGCTACCCAGCCGATGTCCCAGATCAATGTATCAAACGAATCTGTTTTTGTCACCTGCAGCTGGTATGCTGTTTGAGCCGCGCCCGTTCGGTCCGATTCCATGCGCCAGCTGAAGAATGGGGGTTCCAGGCCGATCCCAAGCGGGTTTTCCAGATACTTGCATCGCATTCCTGTCAGACGATGATACATCATGATCTCTCCTTTACTGTTGACTCAAACCACGGATTGTTGCCTCTCTTAAAGCTGCCCACGCACCATCACGGCTGTCTCAAGTACCATCCCGCGAGTGGTCAGCGATAGGTCGCGGCCAAATGGAACCAGATTTTTTGCTGGCAGCCGTATTCACAAAGCTGGTGAATACGAAACATTTGCAGACCACTCATAGACCCGCCTCAATCAAAACTTGCATATCATTCCACACACTTGAAAGTCCATCAATGACTTTTCGGTACAGGGCATATTTCTGTTGGTAGATGGGTAGGTTCTCCGGATTGGGTAAAACAGGTGGCTGTAGAGCACACATAGCCGCGGCTGCCGCCGGCAGATCCCTGTATTCACCAGTGGCAACGGCTGCGGCCATCGCGCACCCCAGGGCACCCGCTTCGTTGACATCGGCAACTTCGATCGGCAGCTGCATCACATCGGCGAACATCTGTGTCCATACCTTTGATTTTGCGACACCACCAGCCAGGCGGATCCCCGCTACAGGTTGATTCCGTGTGGCTAGCAATTTCTCCAGGTGGTAGCGATGCGAGAAGGCGATCCCTTCGTATACACTCCGCACAAAATGGTTACGTGTATGATAATTGCTGGCTCCCACAAAACTTCCTTTGGCATTCGGATGGACGTTACTTGCCATCAAGAAGGGAAGAAAAATGGGACAAAACTCGCCCGGCGGTATACTTTCCACCCACTGGTTCATGATTCGATAGATACTATCACCTTCTTTGGCAGTCGACTGTACCAATTCAGGGAACCAGGTGCGGATCAGCCATTCAAAATTTCCAGCCGAGGTTGGACTGCATTCTTCAACCAGGTAATATTCGGGCAGGCAGAACAATGAGTTCATCAGGACCGCCCCATCGGTAACCGGCGTTTTCCGGATGTATTCATTAATGCTCCACGTCCCAGCAATCATGCACACATGGTCTTCATTGATCACATTCACTGCGACCGCACAGGCATCAATATCGAACATCCCGCCTGCAACCGGAGTGCCAGCGATGAGGCCTGTCGCCTTTGCAGATTCCTCCGTTATCGTCCCACAAATTTGGGTGGCGGTACACAGGGGCGGCAGAGCGGATTCCACCTCAGGAATGCCGAATAGTTCCAATAACTTGCGATCATATGTCCGGGTAAACAAGTTGAGGAAATTCGCACCGGAATAATCGGTGATTTCAGCCATTGGTTTGCCTGTCAGGCGAAACCGGATATAGTCTTTACATTCGAAGACCCAGAGGATATTCTGGTAAGTCTCAGGTTCGTGGGTCTTTAACCAGGCCAGCAGTGCTACCGGTTGTGAGGGCAAGATATGCTGGGCGGAGAGATGAAGTACTTTTCCCTCCACACCTGCTTCTTTCCATTGTTCAACAAGCGCCCATGCCCGGTTATCCGTTGAAATAATGCCATTTCTCGCCGGTTTATCGTCTTTACCCCACAGATACAATCCCTTGCCATGTCCGCACACCGACACCCCCTTAATATCGGTCGGATCGATCTTGTGTTTTGTGATGAGCCGGTGAATCAGATGGCAGTTGGCATCCCACATGGCATCCATGTCGCGCTCAGAAAAGCCCACATGGGGCGTTAACATTTCTGTCTCCACTGACTCATTACACACTTCTTTGCCAGTCGAGGTAAACAATGCTGCTTTGGTTACCGTACCGCCATTATCCAACCCAAGAAAATAATGCATCAGTAACTCCTTATCCAGCAACTGGTATTGAATGAATTTTGAAAGGTATCGATTTTATTGGTTTCGGCGAGGCAAGGTGGGAATCCCCCCATTCCTTGATTATAGGTGGTAATACCTCGAATAAACAACAGTGGTAGAGATTTCCCGGTGACGAATTTCAAGTGAAAATTTTAGTGCCAACGGATATCAGTGGCACCGAGGACTGTCACTCTCCGCAGCTTCATCGTTGGTTCCCGCAGGAAGAAAAGTTACTCCCAATCGAACCTTTACCAAAAAAAATCCCGCCATAAGATCATAGCGGGATTAATCTGCCAACCGGCTAGAACCGGAACCGTTTCAAGCGAAGGCTGTTGGTCACGACAAAAATACTGCTGAAGGCCATCGCCGCGGCGGCCAGAATCGGGTTGAGGAAACCCAGGGCAGCCGCCGGGATCAACACCACATTGTAAAAGAAAGCCCAAAACAGGTTCTGCTTGATGGTCTTTACCGTCTTGATCGAGAGCGCAATCGCATCCGGCACCCCGGATAAGTCGCCACGGATCAAGACCACATCCGCCGTAGCAATTGCCACATCAGTACCAGTGCCTATCCCGATTCCCAGGTCTGCCTGTGCAAGGGCCGGTGCATCGTTGATTCCATCCCCCACCATGGCGGTATGCTCGCCAGCGTCCTGCAAGCTGCGAACAGTCTCTGCTTTCTGGTCCGGCAGCACTTCCGCCAGTACCTGGTCAATCCCCAGCGAATGAGCGATCGCCTCTGCTGTGCGGCGGTTGTCACCGGTTAACATCGCAGTTTTCAGACCCCGCTGATGGAGAGTTTCGATGACTGCTCGTGCATTGTCACGCGCAGTATCTGCAACCGCCAACAAGCCCAACACTGCGTTGTCACTGGTTGTTACCATCACGGTCTTGCCTTGCGATTGGAGGAGATCGATTTGGTTTTGATGGCCATCCAGGTTTACCCCGAGACTCGCAATGAATGCCGGGCTACCAATTACGCAGAGTTGGCCATCCACGGTTCCTTTCACACCTCGTCCTCCTACCGCTTCAAAGTTCTCAGGCGTGATCAAATCCAGGTTCTTACGGCGTGCTTCATTGACAATCGCCTGACCCAGCGGATGTTCACTACCCAGTTCCAATGAACCACTGAGCTGTAACAGGTAGGCTTGCGAACCAGCCGGTGCGGGGACGATATCCGTCACGGAGGGTTCTCCGACCGTCAGTGTACCGGTCTTATCAAAGACCACCTGGGTCAGTTTTCCGGCCCGTTCCAATGCTTCACCATTTTTAAACAGGATCCCCCGCTCCGCACCAAGGCCTGTCCCAACCATGATCGCAGTCGGTGTCGCCAGGCCCATCGCGCACGGACAGGCGATAACCAGCACCGCCACCATGTTCATCAAGGCGCGGGTAAATGATGTCAGATCACTGCCTGCCGGCACTGGAAAGAACAGGAACCACACCGCAAATGTCAACATGGCAACCACAATCACGATCGGTACAAATACTGCTGATATCTGGTCTGCGATGCGTTGAATCGGTGCACGCGACGCCTGGGCTGCTTCGACCATTTTAATGATTTGCGCCAGCATCGTATCTTCTCCGATGCGGGTCGCGCGGAATTGGAACAGGCCGTTCTGGTTGATCGTTGCGCCAATCACTTCAGCCCCAGCCTGCTTGCTGACAGGGATCGATTCGCCAGTGATCATCGATTCATTGACTGTCGAAGAACCATCAATTACCACGCCATCCACCGGGATCTTCTCGCCAGGCCGTACCACAATGATCTCGCCCTCCAGCACCTCTTCGATCGGGATCGCGGTTTCTTTTCCGAAGCGGATCACATTGGCGGTAGCCGCCTGCAAGCCCATCAACTTTTTGATCGCCTCACTTGTCATCCCCTTGGCACGCGCCTCGAGGAACTTCCCGACCTTGATCAGGGTAATGATCATGGCAGAGGTCTCAAAGTAGACATGTCCCGGGAACCAGTTCGCCATTACAGCCAGTGAATACAGGTAGGCCATCGTGCTGCCCAACGCAACCAGCACATCCATGTTGGCGGCTTTGTTGCGTACAGCCTTCCAGGCGCTGGTGTAGTAATCCCAACCCACATAAAATTGCACCGGTGTTGCCAGGACAAGGAACAACCAGTTCATCCACGGCGCGTGTCCTAGGTCATGCGGCAACAACCCGAAATCTCGGCCCATTGATAAAATGAATAAGGGCAAAGTGAAGACCACCCCGATCCACAACAGTTTCCACTGTTTTTTTACTTCGGCGCGTCGCGCACGGGCCTCGGCATCTTCACCACTCCCGCTGGTATCAACCAGGTTGACCCCGGCCAGTTCAGCCGCTTTGCGGAATTGTTGTTTGCGTACCAGGGTCGGGATATATTCCACTTCGATTCCCTCCGTACTGGCTGATACCTTGCGAACCCCTTCCAACCCCTTAAGGGCTGCTTCCAATGCCTGCCGCTGTTCATACTTTGGGCTTTTTTCGTAGGCAAAGGTACTGAGCCCGGTAGCCACTGAATAACCATAGCGTTCCACACGTTGGATCAGGTCGTCCAGGGATAATTGGGCGGGATCATATTCAATCATCCCGCGTTCATTGGCCAGGTTGAAAACAGCTTCCTCCACACCATCCAGCTTCTTGCTGGCACGTTCCAGAGTGGCCACGCAATTGGCACACGTCATGCCAATGATGGGAAGGACGATTTGTCGGGTTGTGGTCTGGGTCATGTACCCTCCAGGGTGAAAGATCAAGAAAACGAACGGGCAAGCCAAAACTCGCCCGTGGGGGAAACCGGCAAACAGGATTAATTACGCTTCAGCAGGATAACCGATTTCGTCCAATAAGGAACGAACATCTGATTCCGTGGCTGGCTGGTCAAAGGTCACTTCGGTCGTTTTCTCTTCGACGTTGACGAGTACAGATTCCACCCCTACCAGGTCCGATAATTCAGCCTTGATCGTCATCGCGCAGTGATGGCAATGGATTGCGGGAGTTTTAAAGGTTTTTGTTGTCATGGCATCTCCAATACGAAGAATAATTTAAAGTTTTTACTAATTAATTATACCCATTCCGCGCTGTATTTTTATAAATCTTTTCTTAATATATCCGAGTGATTATTCGGAATTATAGTGAACACACGTTTCATATACTCTACAATATGCAGGAGTAAAAGCGGTGAAATCAGTTTCACCAGTATCCTTTGGATTAACCGCACCAGTATCCGAAAGCGAAAGTATAAGCAGCTTACCAGCAGCAGTGGCTGGAAGGGCACACTACACGTTTAACATCGCGCAAAATGAGCAGAAAGCTTTCACAGACCAGAAGGATAGTACCGCCACTCAACAGAAACGCCTGGCGGTAGTCATTTATACGACAAATGCCGCCAAGCGTATTGATGATCCTGGTAATGGTCAGGTAGGCAAGGCTTTTGAAATGGAATTACACCACCATTGTCTTTCCCAAACCACACACGAAAGGATTACTGAAACCAGCCTTATTGGGGTACAACCGTCCACTCGATCAGCCACTGCACGATCAGCGCAGTCAGGTCAAAATCACCAGCCGGGTTAAACATCCGCACGCCATGGGCATTGCCCGAATCGATGAAGGATTGGTGATGCTCACCCTCGAACGAACGGCAGGTTTCAGCCGTGATCCCGTCATTTTCCGAGGCGATGCAGCGCACTTCAACCCCGGCTTCGTTCAGCGATTCGACCGTCGCAGTGTAATCCACATCCAGCCAGGAGGCCGGGGAGATGGAAACAATCCCCGCGCAGCGCAGCGATTCATCATCTGCCAAGCGGTCGCAGGCATCGACTGCCGCATCCGCACCGATCGAGGTGCCAATCACAATAATTTCTTGCGGGTTGACATTGGTAAAGGAGGCAGCAGCTTTGATGGCCGATACCGCGTCAATCACCCACTCTTCCCGCGATGCCACCGAATCTTCCTGGCAGCCACCTTCACAATTGCGGAAGGTGAAACTGAAAATCGCAAAGTCCAGTCCTTCAATAATGGGGGTGAACCAGCTTGGATCGGTGAAGGGTTCACCGCCAGTGCGCACGGCAGCGGTCAAACCACGATTTTGCAGCCAGGGGGCAAGCGCCACCCATTGGATGTTGTGGTCAAATGTGTATTGATGCATCAGCACGATCACCGGCGCGTTCTGCGATGCGGGCGCCCAGTAATGGCCAATCAATTCGGTGCCATCATCCGCTGTAAATGTGATATTAAGCGGGTATGGCGGTAGCGGTGTGGGCACGGCTGTCGCCTCTGGCTCTGCTAGCGTCGCTTCATCGGCTGGCTCTTCAACCGGGGTCGTGGTGCTGTCTGCGGGAGTGGCTGGGGTACTTTCCGCAATCGTTGTTTCTTCCGGCACATCAGCAGCCTGGGTACAGGCTGCCACTCCCAGCACAAACAGGAGGATGACGGTGATAATAATCATTCGTTTCTTCATAGCTACCTTTATCTTTTCTTGATTACGATTTGGTATATTATACGCCAAAAGCACCGGGAGCCCGGCACACCAGTCCCTTCAGGTAGGTTCCTTCCGGGAAGGCGAGGCTGACGGGATGGTCCGGTCCCTGTGCCATATGGGCGATGATTTGCGCATCCACACCCGCATCCAATGCCGCGCCCGCAACAATTTTCTGGAATAACTCGGTATTGACGCCGCCAGAACACGAAAAGGTGAATAACAACCCGCCAGGACGCAGCAGCTTAAATGCCAGCAGGTTGATGTCCTTGTAGCCACGCGCCGCGCGTTCCGCCTGGGCACTGGTAGGCGCGAATTTGGGTGGGTCCAGAATGATCACATCGTAGGTTTTCCGGGCATCGCGGCATTTGCGTAATTCCTGGAAGACATCACCGCAGATCCATTCCTGGTCTCGGTCTCCCATCTGGTTCAATGCCATATTGATCCGGGCCGCCCGCAACGCTTCTTCGGAAGAATCGATTGAGGTCACCTGGGCGGCACCGCCAGCGAAGGCATAGACCGTAAACGCGCCGGTGTAGCAAAAACAATTCAACACCGCTGCCCCATCCGGCATCATTTCCCGCAGGATTTGGCGATTATTGCGTTGGTCCACGTAAAACCCCGTTTTTTGGCCGCCATGGAAATTAACCTGGAACTGCAAACCTTGTTCATGAATCACAATGGTATCCGTATCCATCCCCAATACCAATCCGGTCCGTTGCGGCAATCCTTCCAGTTCGCGCACATCCACATCAGAGCGCTCATAGATGCCCGCACAGCCAGTCTGCTCAGCCAGTACAGCAGCCAGTACTTCTTTCCAATTTTCGATCCCGGCCGACAGAACCTGCATCACCAGGTGATCGCCGTATCGATCCACCACCAATCCCGGTATACCATCCGATTCCCCATGCACCAGGCGCAGCGCATTGGTAAGATGGTCGGGCACCAATCGGCTGCGCGCAGAGAGGGCCGCCCTGACGCGATTTGCGAGAAACGCCTCGTCCACGGGTTCAGACGCGTCCCAGGTCCACACCCGTCCCTGGATTTTCGAAGTTCGGCTATACGCTGCTTTGGCCAGCCAGCGACCCTCATGATCTACCACATCGAGAGTAGACCCGTTTTCCGGATTCCCTTCGATACGGGCAATCGCCCCGGAGAAGATCCATGGGTGGCGTTTTTCCAATGAACGCTCCCGTCCAGCCTTCAGCACGATCCTCCCGATCGGGCTCATGAGTTCCCCCCAACCAACGCCACTACATCAGCTTCCTCCAGCACCGGCACACCCAGGCTGCGCGCCTTGTCCAGTTTGGAACCCGCGGCGTCACCAGCCACCAGGTAAGTGGTCTTGCTGCTGACGCTGCCGGTTACTTTGGCGCCGTTTCGCTCCAACAACTCCGTCATCTCGGTGCGGGAATAATTCGGCAATGTGCCGGTGATCACAAACACCATCCCCGCCAATGGCTGCTCCCGACCCGTTGTGGTTTGGAGTTCGTTGCGCGGGTCGATCCCATATTTTTTTAGCTTCTCCAATAAGGCCTGATTTTCCTCCCTTTCGAACCAATCGACAATCGATTGAGCAATATTTGGTCCAACTCCTTCGATCGTTTGCAGGCTTTCCAGCGAAGCTGCCGAGAGCGCTGCCAGGCTGCCGAAATGACGGGCCAAGTCACCAGCCATCACCTCGCCCACCCCGCGGATGCCAAGGGCATTGATTAACCGGTTCAATGGTTGGGATTTGGATGTTTCAATCGCCATTACCAGATTCTCAGCTTTCTTGTCGCCAAATCCTTCCAATGCGAACAAACACGCTTTATCGATCCGGTATAGATCAGCGAGGTCCTTTACCAGGCCAGCCTCGACCAGTTGCTCCACAATCTTAATGCCCATCCCTACGATATTCATCGCGTTAAGTGATACAAAATGCTCCAGGTGGCGGACCAGCTGTGCCGGGCAATTCGTATTGACACAGAACCACGCCACCTCCCCTTCAACGTGCTCCAGCGCTGCCCCGCATGAAGGGCAGTCGGTGGGGATATCATAAGGAATTTCCTTGCCGGTACGGGCTTCAACCACCGGTCCGATCACGTACGGGATCACGTCTCCAGCCCGTTTGATCAGAACCCGGTCGCCTTCACGGATGTCTTTCTCAGCGATGAAATCGAAGTTATGCAGCGTGGCATGGCGCACCACCACCCCGCCCAGTTCCACGGCCGCCAATTCGGCGTACGGGGTGATCACCCCGGTACGGCCGACATTGGCGCGGATTGCATCCAGGATCGTGGTCACTTCCCGCGCCGGATACTTCAATGCCAATGCGCCGCGCGGGTCCTTCCCCACGAACCCCAGGGAATCGGCAATATCGATCTCGTTAATCTTGATCACAATCCCATCTGCCTCAAACTGCAGGGCATCACGCTCAGGCAGACGCTGTTCACACAGCGAGAGTGCTTCATGGATATCATGCGCCAGTGCTGAATAGTCGCTGACGGGAAAACCCCATGCCCGCAGCCATTCCAGCGTTTGCCACTGCGTCCGCGGTCGTGGTGCGTCATCGGACATCGCAACAATCGAATAACAAAACCAGGTCAGTGGGCGAGAGGCTGTCAGGGCGGGATCCAGTTGGCGCAGCGCACCTGAAGCGGTATTACGCGGGTTGAGATAGGTGCGCTCACCGGCTTCCTGCAAGCGAAGGTTCAACCGTTCAAAGTCCGGCAGGCTGATAAAGGCTTCTCCCCGCACCACCAGGTTGGCGGGGATCAGCGGTCCATCCGGCCCCTGACGGAGCTGCAGCGGAACAGAACGAATGGTGCGGATGTTGGGGGTGATATCTTCCCCCACCTCACCATTACCGCGGGTAGCTCCCAATGTCAGTATCCCATTGGTATAAGTCAACACGATCGTCAGCCCATCAATTTTGGGTTCGATTGTAAAAGATGTTTGCGCCACCCGTTCATCCAGTTTCAGAATCCGCTCATACCACGCCTGAACCCCGGCGATATCTGTCACACTTGCCAGCGAGAGGATCGGGGCAGGATGGGTGACTTTGGTAAATCCTTCGGAAGGGATGCCGGCCACCCGTTGACTCGGTGAATCCGGTGTAACCCATTCTGGATGGGCTGCTTCGATCCCCTCCAATTCCTGCATCAAACGATCATATTCGGCATCACTCACCAGTGACGTATTGTTGACATAATAATGAAAGGCATACTCATTCAACTGCTGCTTTAACACCTGCAGTCGAACCTGCTCGGGATTGTGATTGTCATCTGCAAACAACGCGCTTTGCATCATACCTCCTGGACGGTCGTCACTTCCTGTGTCTGATCGAATTTTAACACTGTTTGCGCGTCAACGCGCCTGCTGATTGCTGCAGCCCGACAGGCACGGCAGTGCCCACGGCTGAATGAAACAACCGTGGGCACTGCGAATGCGGTAACTCAACAGTAACCAGGATCGCTGGAGGTATTATTTATGTGCAGACTTCCATTCTGCCGCAGCATGTCCCAGCTCTTCCGCATGGCGCTGCACTTTCCTGAGGGCATCGATCACATCGTCCACACCCTGCGGGCCATCGCGGAAGATCGCTTCATCCAGCCAGACTGCTTCATGTTCGCAGGCGCGTTCCGCCTCAGGCAGTGACATTTCCTCGAACCGGAAATACTCCGGGAAGGCATTCGGGACGGCCAGGCGTGACTTTTGCGGCTGGAACAGGTCGTAGTGATGCATGGCAGGATAACCGGTTTCGCACAGAATTCCTTCTGCTTCCATCGCGGCACACACAACATCATGCTCCAAACCGAATATTTCAGGTTGGATTGCAAAAATGTACTGGTAGAACGAACGTGTGGTCAAGCGTTCATCCCTGCGGAGCACACGCACACCGGGTATTTCACTCAATGACTCGTCCATATATGCCGCCATCGCTTCCCGCTCTTTTTGCTGGGCCGGGAAGCGTTCCAGGCCAACCAGCGCCAACGCAGAGGCGATCTCACTCAGACGGTAATTCCCACCCATCATGTACTCATCACTGTCAATCTCACCGCCCCCGCCAGGTGCATGCGGACGGCCGCAGTCGATGATCGAGGCTGCCTTCGCTGCCAGTTCCGGAGTGCGGCATAACAGGATACCGCCCTCACCCGTAGTCAGGATTTTCGATGATTGCATCGAAAACGAACCAAAATGGCCGATGGTGCCTGCCCCCTTGCCGCGCCACTTTGCCCCGTGGGCATGGGCACAATCTTCGACCACGATCAAGTCATAACGCTCCGCCAGGTCCATGATCGCATCCATATCCGCCATGTTGGAACCCAGGTGCACCGGCATGATCGCCCTTGTTCTGGCTGTGATCGCCTTTTCAGCAGCCCGGGGGTCAAGGCAGTAATTTTCAGGATCGACATCAACCAGGACAGGGATCGCCCCGGCTGCCATTGGCGCAGAAGCCGTCGCCTGGAAGGTGAAGGCCGGAACGATCACCTCATCTCCCCATCCCACCCCGGCAGCGCGCAAAGCGACTTCCATCGTCACCGTGCCATTCGCCATCACCACCGCATACCCGCCCCCCTGCAGGTCAGCGAATTGTTTGGCCAATGCGGCGGTGTTGGGCCCGGGGTACGGATATCCCCCCCATTGACCGGAGCGGATCACTGCGGTGACAGCATCAATGTCGCGCTGGTCCCATACAGGCCATTTGGGATAGGGTTGGGTGCGGGTCTTTGGTCCGCCCAGGATTGCTAATTCAGACATCATGTACCTCCTTGGTTCTTTGAAAACATGGGATGAAATTGGTTATGAGCAACACGTTGGGTTATCTTAATGCAGGGCTGTATTCGAGGCAATCAGCCGTTTCAATCCTGCCAATACTGCCGGACCGATGCCCTTGCTGATTGAATTGGTTTCTTCATAATGTTTCCCGGGATGAAATGGGTTGAGTGGGAAACGAAAATTTTCCCTGGGTAAAATGTAACCCAACTCATCATTGGCAAGGCCGATCACTCCGGCTGCTGCCGCACCAGCCCGTCGCAGTTCTCGCTTCATCTGCAAGCCGAGTTTCGGAAGAAGTTCACCTGGGACAGTCACGAACCAGCAAGGCCCGATCTGGATCAGGTTCATTTCAGTCTGGATGCGCCCATCTTCCCCCCGGATATCTGGAAACAGGCCACGTCGGATTGCCAGCTTGAAGAGGGGGTTGGTCATTTTTTCCCGGATCAACTCGCGCTGTCGGCCGATGTCAATGGTTTCCTCCACACCCGCCAGCGAAATGGCTTCCAGGCCTGCCGCCGCCAGGGCTGTGCCCATTGATTCTGCCTCAGCGAAGGAATGGTCATGGACATCCGGCGTCATCATCCCGCCCAGGTCTGCGGAAAAGAAAATGCACGGCGCTGCAGTTTGCGCTTCCACTGCCTGGCGAAGATATCCGACATAATCAGCCGTGATGTGGGGATTTCCGATCCACAACACCTCCGGGTGGCAGGCATAGTTGAACAACGTTACGATAGCCTGCTGGTCTGGATCCAAGAACTGGACCACGATCAAATCTTCATCAACTATCTCAGCATCTCGGGCATTTTTGGCAAGCCCGGGGACCACAACACTGGCAAATCGCATCCCGGCGGCCGGGCGCAAATTATCGATCGCTACCATGATCGTGTCGACCAGGCATTCTTTCAGCCATGCCAGATAAGATGGATTGACCCCGGATGTTTTCATATCCGGCCCCCATAATCCCATCGTATCGGGTCCATGGTGAGGGTGAGCGCACGAAAGAATGATGTCAGGCGCTGGAATGCCGCCCTGGAAGCGGTCCAGACCGTTAATCCGAGCTATGACCTCCTCCACGTCCGGACGGAACAGACCAATAAGGTCGAGCGAACCCAGTACCAGAATCCTGTCCGAATCAGTCTGCAAGGCCAGAAAACGGGCATACAGGTCATCATGCACCGACAAGGCGATCCGGTTTTGTTCAAACCCCGCCATGAAGACGGGTGGTTCCAACGCCGGGGTAATCACGGCCTGGCTATAACCAACCTGAATCATCGATCCACCTCCTTCGCGAAAAACGCCCGGGTGCTTTCAACCAGCCTTGAACGCCTGGGAATGAATTCCTGCCCTGCAGCCTCCATCCCCAGCAGTACACCCCCCACCACCGGGGGCACTGCCAGGCGTACCAAACGAGCGCCGGGGGCTTCGCGTTGGATCGTTTCCTCCAGTGCAGATTGGATCAGTGGATGGCCGTCATAGATACTGCCGATCAGGACCACATCAAAACTCTGGTCACGGAGACGGAGTTGATTGACCACCCCCAGTGCCATTCCCCCCAACTGCTCACCGGCCCAACGCATCACCTCCACCGCCTGTACATCACCGGCATGGGCGATCTCGAACACGAGCATCACCATCGCTGGATCAAAATGGTAGCGGCGCAGGTATAATCCTTCCACCAGGTCATCCAGGTCAATGGCCCCGGTGTGCCGAAGGAACGCCTGCGATAACTGCGTCGCCGGTCCTCGTTGGTTCCACTCGAACACCACAGCACGCATCGCGCGTGCCAGGATGTCAAACCCACCAGCAGCCTCCCCGCTCCATTCTCCCCAACCGCCAACCACACGTCCTTCATGGGAATGGTCACGGTTCCATCCCCGGCAATTGCACCCGGTTCCGGAAACTATTGATATGCCCCAGCCCTCCTCCGCGCCTGCCAGGATGCCCAGGACTGCGTCGTTCACGACACGGATCGGCTCATTCAGCCCGGCATCCCAACACGCTTTCCGGTGGGCTTCCGTCTGACTCGGCCAATCATAGCCTGCCAATCCCAGCCCCGACCCCGCCAACTGACCGGGGAGTATGCCGGCCATCTGACAGGCACGCTGGATCACATCACTTAACACCCGGGTCAGGCCGTCATACCCGATCGCCTCCCAACTGCCGGTACCACCCTGCGCTCCTCCCCTCACCTGGCCGGTTTCATCGGCCACCAGCGCATGTGTTTTTGTTCCACCGACATCAACACCCAGGTAAAATTGTGTCATTGTTCACCCCGTTTCACTTTCAGAGCGGCCTGGATGTGCGCCAACCGTTCTCCATGCAGCGGGTATAGCCACAAAAGAAAGATCGCCAGGAGAAAACCCAGAGAGGTGGGTACGGTCAGGAACAGGCGGAAGCCAAGCTCTACTGTGGCAGGCTGCACCTCCAGCATCGTGTCATACCCAAATGCCGGCATCATCAACCCAAACACCGAGGAAACCAGCAAACCGCTGAGGGTGATCAGGAAGCCGCTCATCCCAAAATACATCCCCGCTCGTTGGTGCCCGGTCTTGACCTCATCTTCATCCACCACTTCAGTGATGATCACATCACCGATCAGGACCAATCCCCCCAGGCCGATCCCCACAACCACCGCGGTGATGTAGGTGAAAATGATGTTGGGCGAAAAGCCCATCGGCACAATCCCCAGGATCATGACCGCGTTGGCGATCATCAATGTCCTGCGGCTGTCCAATCTGTTCGCCACCCAATTGCGCCATGGATAGAGCGAGAGCATCGCCACCACAAAAGCGATCCCCAGGATCACGGTCGCCAGGCCTTCATCCACCTTCAGGCTGTATTTGAGATAGAATAAAATCCCGGTCTGGAGCATACCGGTGGCGAAAAAACGCATCGCCTGCGCCCCGGCTGCCGTCAGGTAACTGCGGTTGAGGAAGGTCGCTTTCAACGCAGTCCCGAACGGAAAACCTGTATCTGTTTTCAGCGCCGGCTGCTCGAACATCGCCGGGTAACCGACATAGATCGCGATTACCGAGATTACCGCCAAAACCGTCGCCATGCCCGCCCAGCCCAGCAAACTTGCCAGCATCGGGGGCAAGGCGGCACCCAGGACCAATGCGATCGTCTGGAAGATATTCATCTTCGCGGCAACATCCGTCCGCTCCCGATATCCCGGGAACATTTCAGGCAGCAGTCCATAATACCCGGTGGCGATGGCAGTATAAATTCCCTCCCAGGCCACAATTGCCAGACCAAAATAGACCAGCAAACCAACAGGGTTCTCGCGACCATCAAAAGGGGCGGTAAACAACAAGGCAAAGGCAACCCCGTATGGGAGTCCACCAAACAGGATGTAAGGAAGACGCCTGCCCCATCGGCTCCGGGTTCGGTCTGACAGGAACCCAAGCAGCGGATTGTTGATCGCATTGTAAATGGTATAGAAAAACCAGAACACCGCAAACCAGGTCGCTGGCAGGTTCATCACATCCACGATGTAAAAGGCGATGATCCCACTGACTGCTTCCACCGGGGTTGCCACCCCCAGGCTGGAAAGCGAATACAGTACCCTCGTTTTGAACGAGGTTCGGAATTCTTTCACCGCTGTCTCGTTTGTCGTTGTCGTCGTCATCAGCAGCTCCTTTCCTGGCTGGATTATTGCCAGAATTGCGGCAGATAGGTTTTGTTGGTTTCCAACATATCGTCCAGCACGGCCTGGACCTGGTCCGCTTCAGGGCCTAACGGATGGGCCAGGAGTGCCTGGTAAGCCGCATTACGGTCGCCATGCACCGCCGCTTCGACCGTCAGCAGTTCATAAGCCTTAACATGCGCCATCAAACCGTAACAGACCAACGGCAGTGGTTCAACCGGTTGTGGGTGGATCCCGTTGCGATCCATTTTGCAGCTCATTTCCAACACCCAATCATCAGGATAGCTTTTTATGGTGCCGTTATTACGCACATTCACCACTTCCACCAAACCCAGGTCATTGTAATGGGAGTCAATCAATTGGGTGGCGAGGGTGGAATAATACGCCCCGCCGCGCTTCATCAAATCTGCTGGTGGTTCAGACAGGGTGGGATCAGCATATTGCTGTAACAAATCGCTTTCGATCGACATCACCTCCTCCCCCCGACTGGGAGGCCATTGCTCTTGTTTATGCAGTTTGCGGGTGGGATAGTAATAATACTGGAGGTACCCATTCGGGATCCTCCGCAGCGATTTCACCGTTTCCAGGTCCCACTCCGGCTCGTTCTCTTGCTGCAATTCATCCAGGAAACCCGGAAACAGGTCACCCCAACGGTCAATCCCATCCACCGTGAAACCGCTGTGCCAGGTAAGATGGTTGAGCCCAAGCGTCTTCAGCACTGCCCGTTCCGGGGCAATCGTTTCACCGGTGCGGGATCGCATCTTCTCAAGAATTTCCATCTTGGTCGTGATCCCGACATTGCACACGCCAACCACCGGAATGTCACCGCCGTAGCGGAACAGCGCTTCAGTGATCAAACCAGAGGGATTGGTAAAATTCAACATCCATGCACCGGGGGCTGTTTTCGCCACATCACGGGCGATTCCCAATGCCACCGGGATGGTCCGCAGTGCCTTGGCCATCCCGCCTATTCCGGTTGTTTCTTGACCAATCAAGCCATGCCGCCGACCGAGGTATTCATCCGCCACGCGCGCCGCCATCTGACCGACACGCAGTTGGGTCACCACATAAGACGTGCCGCGGATGCTCTCACGCTGGTCCGTGGACAGGACTACCCGAAATGGGTTCCCACGGGCTGCAACCATGCGTTGGGCAAAACCACCGACAACGGAAAGCCGTGCTGGGTCAATGTCCATCAGCCACAATTCGCGCAGCGGTAACCGATCCGCACACGCCAGGAAACCATTCACCAATTCAGGGGTATAGGTAGACCCCCCGCCTATGACTGCGATTTTCATATATTTGACTCCTTTTCGTGTTGTACACCAAAAACCTGGTCTATACATTGAATTGTAGCCTGTAAAGCGATTTCTTCACAAGCCGCCTGTAACCGGCCCGGGTAGCGGTATGCCAGCGGCGCTGTATCGACCTCATACCCCCCCTCATCATGGGCTGCGCTGGTCGGGAGGTAACTGATACAACCATCTGTGACACTGGCAAACAGGGTGTACCGGGCAGGCGATGCCGCCTTCACTCGCAACCCAATCTCTGTAAAAGTTTCTGCAGCATAGGTAACAACCACAGCCTCTCCCAAACGCAGCACATTGATCCGCATCGGTACTGACCAATATCCATCATGCGCCGCAATCACCGGCTTCCATGGGTAACGGCGCTTCAGCAGCAGGTCCGCAAGCAGCAGGAGAAACACCGGCATGTTGGCCAGGCGCAGTAATTCCCTTCCATAATGCCTGGGGGGACGAGAACCCCGGACAGCGGTTTCCGTTGGCAACCAGACCGTCTCGCGCATCAGGGACAACGGATTCGGATCGAGGGGAATTGATGAATGGCCGATGGCGGCAGCAACACTTTCGGCTACGCGCAGACCTTGCGCTTCCACCTCGCCAAAGGCATTCGCATCATCCCAATACATATCCGGGTTGATATTGGCTGCTGCCCCCTGCAGGAACAACACCAGCCCACCCATGCGGCGTTCGAGATCCTGCCGCATGGCACCGATCCAATCAGCACTCACCAGTAAGTTGTCCGGCCCCAACACAGTCCCATGGCAGGCGTAATTCACCAGGGTGGCCAGGCGCTCGTTGGAACCATCATTGCGCCAGATGCTGACCACCTGCAGGGAGGCGTCACGTACCCCTTTCGGGTTGCGTCCAATTTCCATATGCCCGTCCGCCATCCGCTCCCGTCGATTGATCCCCACATCACACTCCCCCCGGCTGTATTCAAAGCGTACCGGCAGCAAGTTGGTCTGGGCCTGGCGTACCGCGTTGCACACTTGTGCAACCAGGAAACTTACATAATCCTGGTTACGGTGGGATGATTTAGCATCGGCATAGGTGATTGGCCCGGAATGGGTATGTGAACAACACAGAATGATCGGCAGCGGAGCCAGTGCCTGTCGGATGCGATCGACGGTGAATTCATTGATTGTCAACACGTCCAATGCCACCAGGGCTGTCTGCTGATCCCCAATCGCAAAAACAAGCGCTGTTGCGGTCAGATCATCATGCACACCGCGATTACCAACCGTACGGTCACCATAACCGATCAGGTAGACGCCCCTGGGAGGGGTGATCAGGGTGCGTGCCACCCCGGCATGTGCTTCTGGAAATGACCGGTTCATGGTTCCATCCCCAGGTTGCGGCGGGTTTCCTCCGGGGTATCTCCCACGCGGTAACGCTGGAACACCAACAACCCGGCTGCGACAAACACCGCCATCACCGGGAATGCCAACCGCACCCCCAACGGATTCGCCTGGGTATAGCCGAAACGTTCCAACAACAGCGGCAGTACCAACGTACCCACCGCTGTGCCCAGCCCAATTGCGAAGGAGAAGGTACCGTAATACATCGCTTCCCGCCGGCGGTGGGTCAGCATCTCATCATAATCAACCACGTTACCCATCATGGCATAGATCAGGATCAGGTATCCCCCTAACGCCGCCCCAACCAGTGCCACGAAGAGATATGCCTGCAGCGCCGGGGTTATGCCAGGCACCACACCCACAAAAAAGCCCAGCCCCATGATCAGTGCCAGCAGGAGGACACTCGCGTTCAGTAAAATTTTTTGGGAGTATTTGCGGTTCAACCACGTCCAAAAGGGGCCGGTCAGGGCAATGCACAGGATCAGTACCCCCTGGTAGATCCCCACATCCCCTTCGGTCTGTCGCAGCACCAGGGTCACAAAGTACGGAAAGTTGGCCAAGATCATCTGGTAGGCGATATGGACCAACAGCGTGGAGAAAAACAGGATCAGGAACTGCCGATTCTGAAAGGTTGCACGCAGGCTCTCCATCGCTGTCATGGTCTCGCCCACTGGACGTTTCGTCTCCTGGATGCCCAGCAGTGAGAGGTAAATCGTCACAACCCCCACTACCCCCACCACCACGCCCATCGCCACCGGGCCGATCGTCCCAAACAACGGCGCGGCAACCAGTGAACCCACCAGCACCCCCGCGATCCCGAAAAAGCTTTTCCAATAACTCAAACGCAGGCGCGGATGGGTTTCTGGGGCCATTTCCGGCATGGTGGCATCGTATGGGATACCCACCAGGCTGTAACTGGTATGGTAGATCAGGATGATCACCAGGAAATAAAAGATATTGAGGGTGATATTGGTCTGGCTGGGCGGTGTCCACAACAGGATCGCCCCCAGCAGGATAAAGGGAGAGGCAAACATCAGGAACGGTTTGCGGCGGCCAAAACGTGATCGCATGGTATCCGAAGCATGCCCGATGAATGGATCAATCACCGCGTCCCAGAATGTGGCAACCATTAAAAGAATCCCCATTGCCACCGCGGGAATATACGTCACCCGTCCGGAATCAGGCGGCGGGGCATAGAAATACAACAACCAGGTGCTGACCGTGATCCCGAGGATATTCAAACCGGCTGAAGCGGTTGAATAGAGCAGAACTCGCCACAAAGGCAATTGATTATTCTTCATCTGTTGATCGTTCCTTCCACATTAAATGCCGCAATGCAGAGACTGCGGATGCAGTACTTTGAGCGGTTCCCCATGCGTGAAGTCCCGGCCGGCCGCTGCCTGGCGTGACTTGGCATCCAGCGCGCCAATCAATTGTGCCATTGCCGGCGGAGTGAATTGGGATACATAACAACGCACCGCCTCCAGTTTCGCCTCCCAGGTATCATCAATCGGCTGGATATGGTTGGGTTCACGGGTGTAGTAGAATGCCATACCACGGATTTCATGCGGGGTATAAGCCTCATCCACCGCGGGATCCGATGATGAGATTTTGGTTAAATCCACCTGGATCACCGCTTCTGCTGCCGCCAGGCCGGTCTGGATATGGTCATGGTGGGCTTCATAGGCCAGCCAGGGGTCTGGCGCAAACACCCAATCGGGTCGAAGTTGCCTGAGCATTTTCAACAAATCACGCCGCAAGGCTGTGGTGGAATAATCGCCGGCATCCGGAAAATTTAACCAGTATTGCTGACGCACCCCGATCCTGGCCGCTGCCTGTTCCTGGTCCTGGATCAGTATCCGCCGTGCAGCTTCGTCAGTCAGGGTGGTGTCGATGATCCCCATCAGGTCATCGGTCACCGTCAGGTACAGGATCTCCGCCCCGGCTTGCGCCAGCTGCGCCAGGGTACCTCCTGCGCCAATATCGTTGTCATCATAATGCGGTTGGATGCTAAGCACCCGCCGGGCGTATGCCAGGTCAGGAATGGGAAGGATGGTATCAAGAATCATTGGATCACCGCCACATTCCCGCTGCGGCTGGATTCATAAGCCGCATCGACAATTTTCATATTGACCAATCCTTCACGCCATCCGGGAATGGGTGTGTCACCGTGTTCCACGCAACCGATGAAATAGTTCATCTGTGCATCATACATCGCCTGTGGACAATGTTCCTCGCGCGGGAATGGGTAGGGTGCACGAAGGGTGTCGACCGTTTCACGCACCCTATCCGGCAGCTCCAACAGGGTCGGGAAACATTGTCCGAACCCTTGATCGCCGTATAACTGCGTTGCTGCTTCGGGCCCATCGCTGTGCGGCTGCCACCAGCCGGATTCGATATACGATACCGCGGCGTTGTCCCAATTGACAACCAGGATACCGGTGTCATCAACATCATAGCTGCCATAATGGGTGGCAATCCGGGCATATACACTGACTGGTTGGGGATCGCCAAGGAGAAACCGGGCAGTATCGAGAGCATGAATTCCCATATCTGCCAGCGCCCCGCCGCCTGCCAGGTCCTTCCGGGTGAACCAACCTGCCGGTCCCCAGTGGGTATGCACCCCGTACCCTTTCGTGCGGTGAATGGTACCCAGCTGATGTGCGTGTTGTTTCAGCCACAGCACATCCGCATCAAATCGCCAGCAATGAGCGACCATCAATATTGCCCCGCTTTCGGTGCTGGCATCTGCCATGCGCTGGCCTTCAGCCGCATCCATCGCCATTGGCTTTTCGACCATCACGGGCAGGCCAGCCGTGAGGGCGCAGATCGCCTGCGGCGCGTGCAGAAAGTTGGGTGTCCCAATCACCAGGGCATCCACACCGCCGGCCTCAACCAGTTCTTCGACCGTGCGATACTGTTGGGGAATCCCAAAACGACGCGCAAACTCCTCCGCCTTGTCAGGATACTTCTCAACTACTGCCGCCACCTCTGCACCGGCGTGCTGAATCGCCGTCGCATGGATCGCTGCTATGTATCCGGCACCCGCTATCGCAATTTTCATCACACACTCCTTGTTTACCAAATATTAGTTGGACAGAGACATCATAGCTGCCTGAGGACATCAGGCGAATTGCAGGGTATGGGCAATCCCGAATGGCAGATGATGGGTTTCACAATATCCAGGCAGAACAGCAAGCACCTGTTGGATCACCGGCTGCGGGATGCGGTCCAGGGGGATCGCGCAGGCACGCAGCGCTGCCTCCAACCGGGCGGTCTCCTGCCCCTGGCATTGTGCCATCAGGACAATCCCCGGGCCCACCAGATCACCATGCGGCCAGCCCGGGCCGGTAAAATTCTCTGCGCAGTAGGCAAAGTAATGTTCACTGCCCTCTTCCGGACGGGCATGCCCCACCTGGTTGCATAACTGAACTTCCATCGCCAGGCAATCATACAGGGTTTTCAGACCTTCCCGGTCTCCCTGCCCGGCCGCGTCCGCACAATCCATTGCTCCATGCAGGATGGTCTGTGCATTATCGTAGACCCAATCCTGCAGGGTCATCCCGGGGGGATTTTTCCTATGCTGTTCGGCATACGCCCAATCCCAACAACCGGTGGCGATCGACAAGACATCCGTGACCCCAGCCGCCCGTACCTGCGGCGGCGCAGCGGCTATCACCGCCGGGTCGAGGATCAACGTGTCTGGTACCTTTGTGTCTATGTATTGAACGCAACCATTTTGGCGAATGCCCGAGGCTGCCGTCAGGAAGGCATCGACGGACAGCGCAGTCGGTATAACAGTGAGAGGGAGACCCATTTTGGCAGCAAAATATTTCCCGGCATCCGCGGTCAATCCGCCGCCTACGGCATACACCGCCTCCAGTCGCTCCCCTTCGATACCCGCCAGCAACGAATCCCAATCGGACTGAATGGCCGTTTGCATCGCCAGGATTGTGGTGATTCGTTTGACTCCTCGCAGCAAATCCCGCACCGCGTGCCAGGCCGGCGACGAGGTGACCAACAAAATTGGCAGGTCTTCATCGACATCAAGCAATGGCATTATCGTCGTAACAGGAAGGGGATGAATATGTTGTATTTGTGAGCCAGTCATGCCAACCCTCCGTCACACAAAAGCCTCAAGAATGAGTTGAGATGTCTCATCTCTGAATCTCCCATACGCTTGCCAATTGCCCACTGTTTCATTCTTTCGATCCCGTCAGTTTTATGCCCTGAATGAAGGTTTTTTGGGCAAAGAAAAATGCGATAATGATCGGAACAGTAAACATGATCGAAGCCGCCATCAACTGGTTCCACACCATGGTGCGCTGTCCCTGGAAATCCCTCAGACCCAACGCCATCGTAAATTTATCCGGGCTGTTCAGAAATAACAACGGACCGGTAAAATCATTCCATGCCCATAAAAAAGTGAAAACAGTGACTGTGGCCAGCACCGGCACCGAGAGCGGCAGAACAATCCGGGTGAAGATCTGCCACTCCGAGGCGCCGTCCACCCTCGCGGCATCGCACATCTCTTCAGGAATGGTGCGGAAAAATTGCCGCAAGAGGAAAACATCGTAGGCATTGGCAAAAAAGCTGGGGATGATCAACGGCAAAAAGGTGTTGCCCCACCCCAGTATTTCATTAAACAATTTATACATTGGGATCATCGTGACCTGGTAGGGCAGCATCATCGTTGCCAGCACCAGGATGAACAGCACATCCCGCCCGGGGAATTTTATCCGGGCAAAGGCGTAGGCAACCGGGGTATTGGCCAGAAGCGTGCCAATGATCGTGAAACCGGCAATGATCAGGGAATTTTTGAAGTACACCCAGAAATTCGCCCCCACGCCCGGTCGCGAGCCCCGCTGCATGGCGTCCGGGAAGTTCTGCCAACGGAAACTGACATGCATGATTGCCTCCGCCATCACCAATCCGCCTTCCTGGATTTTAACCTCGTACAGTTCAGATGGATTGGCTGGGTCAGCGAAGATACCCACCCCAGAGTCAATCTTTAATGCAGCCAATTCCTTTTCACCATCGGCTGTCTGCACGCGGTATAACGGGTATCTTTGGCCATCAATCGCGGCATACACGTAATCGTAGGGAAGCCAGCGCGGGGGGGTATGGAAAACATCCTGATTCGATTTGAAAGCAGTAACAACCATCCACACAAAGGGGATAACAAAAAACAATCCAACAAAATTGATCACCGCATGGCTGGCCGATGCCTTCAGCCAACCGCGGATGCGCTTCGACCGCAACCTTCGTTGACGTTCCGCCTCATCATCAGTATACAGGGGGGGATGTGTGGGATTCGTTTGCATGGGATCAACCTGCATAATAGGTATACCGGTTGCTGATCTTCAAAATCAAGACTGTGCAACCGAGGATGATGAAGAACAAGACCCAGGCCATCGCCGAGGCGTAGCCAAAGTCCAGGTATTGAAATCCCTGCTGGTACAGGTAGACACTATAAAACAATGTTGAACTCAAAGGGGAACCCAGCCCGCCGGTCCCCCTGAAGATATACGCCTGGGTGAAGTATTGGAACATCCCGATCATGCCTGTGATCAGGTTGAACAACGTGATCGGGGATACCATGGGAATGGTAATATGCCGCAGGCGTTGGAACCAGGAGGCGCCATCCAATTCTGCTGCTTCCAGCAGGTTTTTGGACACATCCTGCAGCCCGGAAAGATAGATCACGATGGTTCCCCCCATCCCCCACATCCCCAGCAGGATCAGGGATGGTTTCGACCAGGCCGGATTGTTCAGCCAGTTAGGGCCTTTGATCCCAATATACCCGAGCAGTGTATTCATCACCCCCGCCTGGGGGTTAAGGATCCATAACCAGAGTAGCGTACTGGCAACCGCCGGGACAATTGACGGCAGGAAGTAGATTACCCGGTAAATGGACTGCCCCTTGACCTTCAGATTCAGCAAAATCGCACAGGCGAAGGAGGTAATCAGGGTGATTGGCACACCAAATACAACCATATACAATGTATTCTTCAAAGCGGTCCAGAACAGGTCGTCAGAGAACATATTGATAAAATTCTGGAACTGGTTCCATTCCAATGGGCCGCGGGTATGGTATTCTGTCAGGCTGTATACCAGCGACATTCCCATCGGATACAGCGTAAAGAGCAGAAAACCTGCCAACCACGGAGCAATGAATAATAACCCCAATCGCAGGCTGCGGTACCTGCTCCTCCCCCATACCGGAGCGCTGTGATTGTGATTGATTCGGGAATATAAGGAAGACAACCGCATGTTTGGCACCTCATTTTTAAAATGGAACCAGCTTGCGTATTTGGGCAGGAACCCCGGCAGGGGATCACCCCCTGCCGGGACGATGAACCAGTCTACTTCAGGGCTTCTGCCAACTTTGGCGCAAATTCTTCTTGCAGTTGGTTAAGCAGCGGTACTGGATCGGCACCGGTGTGCAGAACCTGTTCCTCCACCAGGCCGTAGGCATCATTCAATTCCAATGAAAGCGGCGTGGTGATGATGTAACTGGCATTGGGGCTGCCCATCAAGTCAACAAAGACCTTGAACTTCGGATTCTCCATGAAGCAAGGATCCTGGGCGGCCTTTTTACTGGTCGGCAAGTTGGCATTGACACACATTTCTTCTGCAACCACCTCCGGGCTCATGATCCACGCCAGCAGTTTTGCGGAAGCTTCTGGATCTTTCACATTGGCCGGAATCACGGCAACTGTGCCCTGAACCACGCCCGTGTTGGCGCGTTCGGGATGGTCAGCGGGATAGGGGAAAGGCGCCACGCCGTAGTTCAATTCGGGTTTCAAAGCGCTGATGAAATTGGGCCCGGTCTGCCATTCACCATCGACATACATGGCCAGTTTCCCGGTATAGAAGGGGTAATCCGGCGACATGTATTGATCGCCAAACCCGGTTGAGAAGGCCAGCACCTCATCATAGCCATACTTGTCATAGAATTGCTGCTGCCACAATAACATATCGATCATTGGCTGGCTGTTGACAGCCAACTGGGTCCCATCATCGCTGTACCAGAAACCCCCAAACAAGCGCACATACAGGTCGCTGTGGCTCCAGGCCTGGTCAGGAATGAACCCAATTTGCTCAATCGTGCCGTCGTCACCAACCACGGTCAATTGTTCGGCATATGCCTCCAGTTCTTCCATCGTGGTCGGTGGAGATTCCGGGTCCAATCCGGCAGCCTCAAAGGCGTCCTTGTTCCAGAATAGCGCATAAATGTCTGCCCCCCAGGGCAAACACCAGATGTCATCCCCCTGTTTACACTGCGCCAGGGGAGCATCATAAATATCGGCCAGGTCAATTCCACCTGTATCAATCGCCTCTGATAACTCGACCACCAATCCTTCCTGGGCATATGATTTCACCAGATCACCGCCAGAGAGGATCAACACATCTGGCGGCGCCGAACCCGTCAGCGCTGGCAGGATCTGATCTTCTTCCACAGGGGCGCTGACAACCACTTTCACACCGTTGGCTTCCCCATATCGGTCAAATAACGCCTGGAGTTGGGCCGGGTTGTCACCCCAGGTGATCCATACATTGAGCACATCCTCTTCCGGTTTGGCACCGCAGGCAGTGAATGTGATCGCCATTAACAACACAAGACTCACAACCAATAAGAATTTTCGTGCTTTCATGATTTCCTCCAACACACAAATCAATCCGATTGAAGAGAAGGCCTGTATCTTCACCTCCTTCCATAACCATCATCCACATCCGCAAGATTGACGGATGGCCAGTGCTGTTGGCAGTACCAACTTCATTTCCACCGTTTCACCTTGAATCCGCCTCAGTAACTGGCGCACTGCCAGGTAACCGACCTGTTCGGTTGGCGCACGTACTGTCGTCAACGAAGGCAAGAGCGCAGCGGTAAAATCCTGATCATCAAAACCGACCACAGCGACATCCTGTGGTACAGCGATCCCCGCTTCGCGGAGTGCCACGAGAACGCCGATCGAAGCATCGTCATCTCCTGCAAAAACTGCATCAAACGCTATGTTATCAGCTAACAGTTTCTCGATCGCTGCCTGGGCCAGGTGGCGGTTGAACCCCCCATGGCCTATCAGTGCAGGATCAAACGGAATTCCATGCGCATCCAGGGATGCCCGGTAACCTTGCTCACGCCACATGGAATCCTCATGTTCGTGTGGTCCCTCCAGGTAAACAATCCGCCGGCAGCCATGCACCTCGATCAGGTGATCTACCAAACTCCGGGCACCTTGACGGTTCTCAACCGTGACCGCCGGTAACTGTACACCTTCCACCGCTGTCTGGTGCAGCAACACCACCGGGAATTGGCTGCGGCTCAGGCGCAACAGTTCTGCCTGTGGCAGGCTGCCCGCAAAGACCAGGAGGCCGTCGGTGTTGTTCTCCGCCAACGGACTTCGCCGATCGCTGTTGGCAAGGATATGTTGGGTGGTATAGATCAACAAATCATAGTCCGCCAGGCTGGTGCCACGCTCGATCCCTCGCAGCATCGATTGGAAAAATGCACCGCTGATCTCAGGCACCAACAAGCCAATCGTACTTGTTTTCCGGCTGGCGAGCATGCGCGCGGCAGAACTGGGGATGTAATTCAATTCAGAAATGGCAGCACGCACACGCTGAACTGTCTCTTCATTGACCACATCTATCCCATTGATCGTCCGGCTGACAGTAGCGATGGATACACCCGCCATCCGGGCGACATCTTTGATCGTCGGGGTGTGTTTTTTGTGTTCCATGGTGAATGTAAACGCTTACATACAGTATACAAATCCCGGATGCCAAAGTCAAGCAGCAACCCCGCCATCAGTAATACCAGGCAGCACTCCCTATCATCAGGTCAGAAAGGAAACCGGATCATCGATAGCAAGATGACCCGGTTCGTTTTTTCCAGGAATGTTTCAGATATTTTCCCATTCGGAAACAGATGCAGCTACAACAACATTACGGCCTTACTTCTCCCAACGCTTTCAATGCTGCTTCCACAAAGGCAGGTTCATAGAAGTCCTCCGCATCCAGCACCTCATCAAGCAGGCCACGGTCCATTAACCATTGTTGGTACGTCATCACCGAATCCATATTCATCAGACCATCAGGCGAAGCCGATGACCAGCAAAGCGAACGAACCAAACCTTCATCCAGACCAGTCAACTCAACCGCCAGGGCCACATTGCGGTCGGTTGGTCCCTCCATGTACTGCCGGACAGCCTTCAGGTAGGCAATCGCGAAACGCTCCCCAATCTCTGGATTGTCAAGTACCTTTGCACCGGCAACCACCACACTGCTGGTCAGATCAGGGGCATATTGTTCTGCCGGGGTCAGGACCCCGATATCACCAGCTGCTGTCATGCGGGTGATCCATGGCTCAATCGCGTAGACAATATCGACCTGACCGCTTCGTAAGGCTTCTTCCTGTGCGGGCAAGTCCACGTTCTCAATGGACACCTCATCTACACTGATCCCTGCCGGGGCAAGAACATTCGCCAGGATAAAGCCCGGGGTGGTGGTCAACCCATTAACTGAAATTACCATCTTCGCATCCAGCCAGGATGCAGCATCCGCATAACGATCCGCATCGATATCTTCTGTCCTTGCCAGGAAGGCAATTGTTGGACATTCCTTGACGGTGAAATCGGTCAACGGCAAGATGATCCGAACATCCCCATCACGCGCGACCGCGTTAAAAAAGGCAGCGCTCAATCCCGGCGCAGCGAGATCGATTTCGCCGTCCAGCAACAAAGGCATGATCTCACTGGTATTTTTAAGGGTGAGAAATTCGACATCCAGACCTTGCTCCTCAAAATATCCTTCTGCCTCAGCGATCCAGAAAACTGTATTGGAAATATAAGGAGAAATTCCAATCACCAGACTCACCGGTTCTTTCGTCAGACTCCCTTCCGCCATTGAATCGTCTGCGTTTGAAATTCCACCACAGCTGGTGAGAAATAAAACAGCGATCATAAAAAATAGTAAATACTTTTTCATTATTTTCCTACCTCTGGTTGTTTTACATGCCGTTGCATGGTTTTCCATTTTAATGATTCCGGATGAGTCCGAAACGAATCCGAGAGAAATTCAGCAAATTGTGACGCCAGACCACCCACCCTGTCCTCATATGGCATGGTATCCAGTCCCAAGTTAAACGCCTTGCCAAACCGAATATGAACCTGGCCATGTACACCCAGGTGGATAACTACCGGAATCACGCAGGCACCTGTTTCAACCCCCAGGTCTGCCCAACCTCTACGGATGCCATATGCCTTTCCTGCGACATCAATGGGCCAATCACCCTGCGAGGTCACACTGTTATCAACATACGCCTGAACCATGCCGCCACTGGTGAGTGTTCGATACCCATCCATAATGACAGTACCACCAAACAGCCCCTGTCCGACTGGATGCTGCAATAACGCGTTCTCCGCAATCATATCCTTCTCATTGGATGGCTGTGCATTGCGAATGCCGATCCGAGGACTTAGTACGGGAAAATCATTGTTCGGGAACCAGGTCCTGATCCAGGTCGGCAGCAGTTTGTTCACCAGGTTACCATGATACGAGATCAGAATAACGCCTTTCCCCATCTCATAGGCCGCCCGTAAATCCGCATAACCGGTTACCTGAAAAATTTCGCTCCCTGTGATTGGATTCAGTGAATGACACTGTGAAAAAAAATCACACCAGAACCTTGGCAGTTGAGAAGGTTTTTGTTGGATCAATTTACCCACCCGTCTGCCCAGAAAGTTAGACATCAGTGCCAGGGAAAATGCGGTGGAACAATCCTCAGTCGTACCAACGGTTGATTTCAAAAAGTGCGTGAAAATTTTCAGGTGCCTTTTGAAGAATATTGATTGAAGCCAGGGTTGTTTCAACCAGAACTGAAGCACTTTCATTCCTGTGCTATACGATTGCCGCGTTATTTGATACAGCAACCAGGCGCCTAACCTTTTTTTAAAGCCAGCAAGCAGCATGCTTCGTGTGCCCCGGGTTTTCCGATGCTGCCAGTTTGACCTGGATCGATTGGTTGTTACCTGCCATGGAGAAGCTTCCGGACTGTTGGCGTTGGCCCGATTATACTTTCCTTCAACGAGCAAGATCAGGTTGCGGATGGTGGCATTCTGGAAGAATGCATTCGGCACTTCCACCCCCATCTGCTGCTCCACCTCCAATATCATCTGCATGCTCATCAGCGAATCACCCCCCAACTCAAAAAAGTTGTCCTCCACCCCCACCGGCTTCACATCCAGCAGCCGTTCCCATACCCCCACGATCTCCCGTTCTTCTTCACTCTCCGCCCCCACGTACACCGTCCGCAGCACCGGCCGTTCCAGCCCCGGCAGTGCCAATGCTTTCCGGTCCACTTTCCCCGTCGCGGTCTTCGGTAATCCCCCTTGCTTCACGATCACCGCCGGGATCATGTGCCCAGGGATCCGTTCACCCAACGCCTCCCGCGTTTCACTGATCGTCCGTTCCTCCCCCGCTCTCTCCACAATGTATCCCACCAACCGCTTGTTCCCGCTTGGCAGTTCCTGTACCACTGTCACCCCTTCTTCCACCCATGGCAGCCTCCGCAGCGCTTCATCCACCGCTTCCAGTTCGATCGTGTACCCCCGGATCTTCACCCGGAAATCCCGCCGACCTACAAATTCGATCTGCCCGTCTTCCCGCATCCGTCCCATGTCCCCGGTGAAGTATGTCCGTTCTCCTCCCGCTTCCCCAACGAATTTCGCCGCGGTTTGTTCCTCGTCGTTCAGGTATCCGGCTGCCAGGTAACGGCTCGTTACCGCCAGTTCGCCTTCCTCCCCTGCTGGCAGTTCCTGCCGCTCTTCATCCACCACACTCACTTTCGTGTATGCCGGTGGATAGCCGGCCGGGTTGCGCTCCCCTTCCCATGCCTCCCCCGCCCGTACCCGGAACATGGCGTAGTTCCCCGCTTCGTTGGCAGACAGGCGAACCTGAAATACGCCTTCCTTCATCAACAGGCGCAACAGTTGGTCAATTTCCTCCCGGGTGAAAGACTCCCCACCTGTATCCAACATCCGTAAATCAATTAATGGTTCCATCTTCCCGGACAATGGAACCATGGAACGGATCACACCGGCTGAGGCGCGCGCAATCGTGATCTGGTCTTCCTTCAGCCATTGGTAAAAGGCTGCCGGGGAAGCGAGTGCATCCAACCGACGGTAAAGTGTGGCACCGTTTAACAGCGCTCCCATTACGGTCGGGTACGCCATCCCCAAAGAGAGTGAGGATGTCAGGGTGATACGGTCGTCCGGGCACATCATGCTGGCGATGGCGTAATCATAAGCTGCATGCAACGCCCCACCATGGGTACGAACCACACCCTGTGGGTTTCCAGTCGAGCCCGAGGTAAAATACACCCCCAGAGGTGAGCTGAATGTCCGCCATGGTATCTGGAAATTACACATGGAATGCTCTTCAGAATCAATGCACACGACCGGCTTGCCTATTCCCTGTAACATGGAAGATCGATCCGAGGTCGTGATGAATGCCTGAAAAGGAAATGTCGCCAGAACATCCAGCAATCGAGCATCACCCTGATTGCTATCCAACATCATAAAAGTGTGGCCAGACAGCGCCACGCCCAACATACCAACCAGTTCATTCATCGTAGGCGCTGTCACGACAGCCACCAATGAAGTCGTCTTCGCATCGGGCGGTGCATCCACCTGGTTGAGCGCGCTGGCAAGGCGGATTGCTGCCTGGTAGAGAGCGGGATAGGTTAAGGAGTCTACCGCGTCAACATACGCCAGATGATCCTCTGGCAAACAGGCAACTACAGTCTCCAGCCGCTGTGCGACACTGCCCCCCAGGTCATTGGAAGTCATTGGTATCAGTAGGTTCGCCTTTGATGTCATGAGAGAATCTCCAGGACAGGTTGTGATTGATCAGGTTTTTATACAGTTTTCGGGCTGTTTTCATTGCTCCAGGGTGCCAGCCTGGCAAACAACCATCGCAGACCAACATTGATCGCCATTCCCATCACTGAAACAACCACCAATGTCGCGTACAATTCTTCCACCCGCAACGTCTGCCAGGAGAACCATACCAGTACGCCCAGCCCTGTTTTTGCAGAGATAAGTTCCACAGCAATGGCGACCATCAAGCCGGTATTCAGACCCAAACGGGTACCGCTCAGAATATGCGGCAAGCTGCCAGGCAGGAGTACCCGCGTGAAGGTTTTCCACCTCCCTGCCCCATAATTATGAGCGACCTCAAAGTATACCGGATCCAATTGGAACACACCCGTCATGGTATTGATCAGCGCCGGGAAAAAAGCTGAAATGGCCACCACCACCACCTTTGAGAGTTCACCTATCCCAAAGATGATCAGTACCAGCGGGAAGATTGCGATTTTTGGAATGGGGTGTGTGGCGGCGATGATCGGATCGAAAATCTCACGTAAGCGCCGTGACCATCCCATCAGGATGCCAAAGATTGTGCCTGGCACGATCCCCATCATTACACCCAGGGAGATGCGGATCACTGTTGCTGCTGTATGGGTTGGCAGCCGGCCATCCAGGGTCATTGTGATCAGTGTCTGCACAATGGCGGATGGAGGCGGAAAAAACAACCTGGAAATAAAGCCCGTGGCTGAGGCCGCCTCCCAAACCAGCAACAGCACCACAGCAAACACCAGGGCGCGGACAGAGAAATGACGGGTAATCCGGATTTGTAGAAGACGTTTCATGTGGTCACTCGCAAACTTTGCCGGACTTCATTTTCAATCAAATGCCAGACCTGCTGGTGGATCGCATCAAACGCGGGCAACTGGCGGAGTGAAAATGAGCGCGGCCGCGGCAGTGTCACCGCGATATCCGCCCGGATGGTCCCCGGGCGGCCACTCATCACCAGGATACGATCACCCAGCAGGATAGCTTCTTCGATGTCATGGGTAATGTAGATCACAGTCTTCGGATTTTCCCGCCATGTATCCAATAGCTCTTCACGCATGATGATCCGGGTCTGGGCATCCAACGAAGCGAAAGGTTCATCCATCAAAAGCACTTCCGGATCGGCCAGGAACGCACGCATGATTGCTGCACGTTGTCGCATCCCGCCGGATAGCTGATGGGGGTACGAATTGGCAAATTCAGCCAATCCCACCCGTGCAATAAATGCCATCGCCCGTTGGTGACGGTCCTCACGTGACAAACCGCGCACTTCCAAACCAAAGGCTACATTCTCCAGGACAGTCATCCAGGGAAACAAACCCTGATGTTGAAAGACCATTGCAGTTTGCAATCGTTCATTATCAGGTGGTTGGTGAAAATGGATGTTCCCCTGGCTTGGTGTTAACAAGCGAGCAATCAGTTTTACCAGTGTGGTTTTTCCACAACCGCTGGGACCGACAATGCATACAAACTCCCCGGCATCCACGGAAAAATTCACCGCTTCGAGGGCTTCAACGGGGCGCTGGGACGAAAACGTTAATGACAGGTTGACGCACTCAAAAATCATACAAACCTTTTCCGATGGCTGAATTAATTCTGGATTGGATTATAACATACAGTATTGTTAGGCCAAACTGCCCCGTTCAGCGATCACGAGTGGGGGGTTCATTGGTGGCATCGGTCAATTTTGTATCGTGTGGTGTCGGGGCAATCCCCGCAATTTCCATCATCAGTGCATTAATGATCTGATGACGGTAACCGTTTTTAACCAGCTGACGGCCGTGGATGCCCATCTGTACCCGCATCTCAGGATTCTCCAACAGCCGTTGTAACGCATCAGCCACCGCCCGTGCATTCCGGATCGGAACCAGGTACCCGTTCTTCCCATCCTCAACGATGTCACGGCATCCGGCGATATCACAGGTGACGATTGGCCTGCCGCTGGCAGCAGCCTCAATCAATGTCTTTGGCGTTCCTTCATTATAGTAGGTGGGTAGACAAACGATACTGCTATCCTGGTATACCTTCTCCATATCATTACGCCATCCCCACCACTCAATTACCCCTTCGCGAACCCAACGTTGAATTACCTGTGAGGATATGGCAGATGGGTTTCCCTGGTCTACTCTTCCAACCAGCACGAACCGGGCTTGCACCTTGCGCTCCTGTAACAGACGAGCTGCTGCGACAAATTCATCAATGCCTTTTTCCCGTATCAACCGCGCCGGACATACCACGATGGGCGGTTGACTGGTTTCTGCGGTAATCAAAAATCGATCCAGATCCACACCCGAGCCCCGCACCAGGTGGGCTTGCGGTTCCTGGACAATCTGCCATCGTTGAAACGCAGCCATATCTTCTGGATTTTGAAACACCACTCGCGTCCCTCTCAGTGCACGGCGATACAAAAATTTTAGGAGACTGGAGTACATTGGATGATGCATCATCCGGTCTGAAAACAGGTACCCCAACCCGGTGATGGTATTAATGATGTGCGGAATCCCCAGTTGTTTGGCAGCCTGGGAACCATATAAGACACACTTCGGCGTAAAATGGAACACAATATCTGGTTGAATATCGCGGTACACACGGCGTATGGTACGGATGGATGCCCATTCCCGGACCGGATTGATGCCTTTCCGGTCAAGGCGGATTGGGTGCCATTGAAATTCCGGTGTGTCGATCAGGGTGGAATATTCATCATGTGGAGAAAAAAAATGAACCTGGTGACCCGCAGCGTTAAGACTTCGCGCCAGGTTCATGCGGTAATTATAGATATTCCAGCTCGCATTGGCGAATAACAGAATTTTCAATGGCGGCCACCGGTTCATCGCTTGTTGTTGCGAAATTGATGGTACAAATATAACACACCCCAAAATCCACAACAAACCAGTGCCAGTAAAAATGGAAAACGAAAACGATACAACGAACCCACGTTGGGTATCGCGATTGTGTATACCAGGATCATGGCTGTATTGAGGAACAGAAAACCCCAGAATGCCAGTTTGCGCCGAAAGTTCCACCAACACCATACCAATCCCGGCAGGCAACAGTAGATGAATATCATTTCAACCCCTGCGGCCCAACGGGAAACCTCAGCTGCCTTCTTGTAGCCGGACTGGAACCAATCATGGGGAAACGGCGCGAGAAAACCGACTTGCACCGCCCTGGGCAGATAGGTGATCATATCCCAGGCCTTGTGAAAGTCGCGATTGGTATCAATCTGGCTGCCGGCGTATTCCCAGGAACGCACGAAACGGGCACGAGTGTAAGCAATCGAGCGCAGCTGCTGATCCAGGACCAAGGGCAACCATCTTGATCGTTCCCACCTGACACGAGGATTCCATTCATCCGGAGTATCGATCGTGTTCTGAACCGCAGCGCTGAAGTCTGTGTCAGCCTGCCAGCGTACGCTATCCAGGTTATCGACCCACTGGAATAGGATTGGGTTGCTGGCAATCACCAGGGTGAGTACCAGGGTTATCTGCTCCCAACGTAACTGCAACTTTGTCCTGCTTTTCGATCGGACCCAGGTGACCGTTTTCACCAGGTATTGCAGTAATACATAACCCAGTGCAATCAGATAGACAATAACCATCACCTTGTCTCGAAACAGCCACACTACCAGGCTCCCTATCATCATGGCTATCATTGGCAGCCAGATTGTCGAAAGTTTCTTCTCAGAGGAGGAAGTTAACATACTCATCCAGCCGTATACGAACATCATCAGGGCTGGGATAACATAATTTTCATTATGAATCTGGGTGTGCCATAACAACGATGATGGCAAAAACATGAATGGCGTCACCGACAATAATGTTAACTTCCGTCTTCCCACCAGCATCACCAGAACCTGGTAAAGGCATACCGATGCAACCCCGTGCAGCAGACCATTCACTGGCAGCAAGACCCATGGTTTGGGAACCGTTAATGCATAAAAAAATGAGGTGACCCCGGACACAATTTGGTACTCAGGGTACAATTGCCAGGCACTCCATCCTTCCTGCTCAATCTTTTCTGCCGCGGCTACCGCGATGCGATGATATTTACCACTGTCATATCCGGAAAGCAAGCCATCCCCTCGATGGGCGTACGGCAGGAAATTGGGCAGGATCACAAATTGCACCAGCATACCGGAAAACACGACAAACAGGAAAGCAGTTGTAAAGACCAACCGGTTAGGATGTTTCTCAGCAGCAGAACGAAGGAAGCGCAGCCATTTGTGAATCATCAGATCAACTCCTTGTACAACTGAAAGTATCTCTCAGCCATGCGTTGGACGCTGAAGTGCCCCAATACCCTCTGTCGACCAACCGTTCCCATCGCCGCCCGTTGTACCGGTGCCAGCCGTAACAGGCTGTCAATGGCTTCGGCGAGTTGAAGCGGATTGCGCGGGGGAACCACCCTCCCAGCGCCTTCGCCAACGATGCGGCCAACATCCCCTACTGCCGTGCTGACCACCGGTACCGCACACGCCATCGCCTCCAACAGGGTCAACGGGAATGCCTCATCACCGGATGCAGAAAGTACAGCAATATCCAATCCAGCGGTGATCTGTGCGATGTCCTCGCGTTTCCCCAGCAAATGCACCTGCTTGTACAATGCCGGTGAAGGGAGCATCCCAAGCAACGCCGCATTTTCCCTTGTGATTCCTTCCCCGGCCAGGATGAAATGGACATCGGGCTGTAACTGCAGCAGGTGATTCGCTGCCTGGAAAAATGTCCCATGATCTTTTTGTGGATGCAACCGGGCGATCAGGCCTACCAAAGGCGAGGAGAGTGGAATTCCCAGGTGTTGGCGTAATTGTTTTCCCGCCTCTGGGTCTGGCACAAACTGCGCTATGTCAATTCCGTTTTCAATCACATGCAGCTTATCTAAGGCATACCCGATCCGAGCGTGTGAGGCCCGGGCCGATTCCGAACAACACACAACCGCTGCGGGTGTTCTACCAGCAAACAAACTGTTTGCTCTGACGATGAATTTTGTCATCTGTTTTAGGCGGGAATACCTGTCGCCCTCGTAGGTGTGGTGAATCCCCCAAACTATCGGCACAGGATGCCTTTGGTGGAGAAAATTGGTCACAAAGTCCGCATGGTACATCCAACTCTGGATCACATCGGGTTTGTAAGCATCCAGATACACTTGGATTTGCCGCAAAGCTCTCCCAAAGAAGGCCGGTTTAGTATCTGTCTCCTGCACTTCGATCCCCAAACCTTGTAGATTCGATGCCAGGTCGCCGCCGGGTTTCAGGCACACAACCATCTGCTGATGGCCAGCAGCCTGCAACTGGCGCGCCAGGTTCACCAACACCCACTGCGCCCCGCCCGTTTCCAGCGTGGTTATGACATGAGCAACCCTCATTGCTCCTGCTCCGCTTGCGGGTCAAAGAGTGCAAGGTACTTAGGGAGAATGGCGTCCAATGTAAAATCCGCAGCCCGTTGTTTTAACACGTGCGGCTGATGTGGCGATCGCCATTCTGCCAACATCGCTGCAGCCAGCGCAGCTGCATCCTCCGGGGGCACCAGGCGTCCCAGGCGCCCCTTCTCCAGGATTTCCGCGGGACCGCTGGGGCAATCAGTGGCAACCACCGGTGTCCCACAGGCCATCGCCTCCACCAATACATTCCCAAAGCCTTCCCAACTGGAAGATAGGACAAAAACAGAACACCGTGCCATCCAGGGATAGGGGTTGGGTACAAAACCAGGCAACCAAACCGATCCATGAATTCCCAGGTTCACGGCCAGCGCAGACAATGCCAACCGATCCTCACCTTCTCCCAGGATCACCAGGTGTGCAGCAGGTTCCTGTTCCAACACCTTCGTAAAAGCCTGCAATAAAAGGGGGAAATTTTTCTGGGGTGTCAACCGCCCGGCGGCAAGGAAAAGCGGTGCAGATGGAGAATGTGGCCAGGGCGGCTCGGGCTCCGGTTTCATCAAGGTCTCAACAGGCCGGGTCAAGACCGGATTGTGGATCACAGTCACCCGGGAAGCTGGTAGGCGGCATCGGCGCACCAGGTCATCTGCGGCATCCTGGGAAACCACAACAACCTTATCTGCAAATGGGTAGAACCAGCGCGCCAGGGTGGGGTAGAGCTGTTCCATCATATTCTTGCTATGCGCAGTTTGTTTACTGAGATTAATGTGCTCAGAGAGGATCAACCTTCCCTTCCAACCTGAGAGTACCCGCGAGAGCATTGCTGCCAGGTTGTAATGCGTCTGGGCGGTGAACAGAACTTCTGGCTGTGAGCTGCGCAGGTAGCTCACAACATTCGGGAGTGCCTGGTATACATGTGGTAACGAAAAATCCAGAAGACGGCATCCTGGAGGGATTTGTTCTGCCAACGGGCCGGTTCCGTCCAGCACCAACAAATCCACCTGCCAGCCAGCCTGAAGCATGCCCTCAGCCAGGCTCAGCATGACGCGTTGAATCCCTCCACCGGAAAGGTTCGAGAAGAAAAGAACAATACGGCGGTTTCCGCGTTCCCTCATCCTTCACCCAACCATCCAGATAAATCACGTGAAATCAAGTCCTGCAAACGCAGCACTTCATCACGGTAGTCACGCCGCAGTTGTGCTGCGATGGTTTGCTCCATTGAAGGTGGCGTGAATGATTTTAAGTTCATTTCGATCGCCGCATTTTTCAACCGATACCGCAATTGGAAAGGCAGCAGCTTCTTCAGTCCTTCCTTTACCATAGAGCGATTTCGCAGCCAACGATGCAGACCCGTGCTGTGCGGCAGGGCAGCAGCATTTTTTTTCACCGGCCGGATCAATGAAGCATAATCATCGAGTTCGAGGAACGACTGCAGGAGATGTACCAACCCGTTCGTATCAGCCAGATCTTCGGTCAGCAGAAATAGGAAGGATTCTCTTGGGAAATGACGGAGAAAAACAGAGACCTGGCTGGCATAGGCCGCCAGGCGGGAATAAGCATATAAAATCTGACCGGATTTCTCTAGATCCACCCTCATCAACTCCATCCGCTGCGTCTCTGCGGCCAGGGCCTCGTTGAACGGCAGCGATTCCTTGCCTTCTCGGACACTGTTCCAATACATCGAGTACACCAGTTGCGCTGGCTCACGAAAAATCATGACCACCCGAGGTATATCCGGTGCAGTGAAGGCTGCGATGCGCGGTGCGGTCTTTTCAGCAAAATAGAGGTAACGCGAACTGGCATCACCACGCCAGGGTTGATTTTCAGCCCGTCGGAAAAATTGGTCCAGGTACCAATCGTCTCCACGGGCAAAATACGTATCATCACAGAAAAAAGCAGGTTCCTTGACCATGGGGAAATACACCTGCGGATGCTGACGCAACAGCTCATATAACGTGGTCGTACCGGCTTTTGCAGCACCGACCACGAACAAATTGGGTTTGGCGATCGGTCGCTTCATTTTTTTAGCATCCGCCTCACCCGGGCTGGTTCCAGGCCCAACACTTTCAACATTCGCCGACCGGATTGCTTCAAGGCACCCTTCACAAACCACAACGGGCCATCATGGAAATATTGCAGGTGATAGATCATCGGCCGGGCTTCGGTTCGGCGCCAGATCAAAAGATATTTCAGAAAGCGCACATTGTATTCCGGTGGAAGTGTGGCAATCCGTAAATCGCTCAACCACAATAGCTCACGCAGGGTGATCTGGTCCTGCGGAAAACCAGCCTGTTGAAAGGCTTCGCCCCAGCTTTCAAGGAAATGGAGCATATCGGGTGTTTTCCGGTACAGGAAGACCCCGGAATTAAATTGGGGAAATGCATACGGCAATTCGATGCGCCAGGTACGCTGTCGTACCGCGGAGTTTCGCCGGTGGGCATGAGCCATGGCCAGGTCAAACCGCTCCAACAGGCGAAACATCTCGGAAATGTCAGCATTCAAGGCGGTATCCGAATCCAGGTAGAGTGTCCAGTCAAACGGTGTCTGTGCCAGGTAATCTACTTTGGAACGCGGATGAGGATCAATGATCTCACCTACTGTGGTGAAAGGATGGGGTGATTCGTCAAAGCGAAAACCTTGCTGCCGCCAATCAGCAAAGAGGTGGATAGGAATACCTGACATGTGTTTCCGCACGCTGACTGCTGATTTTGCCGCCGCATCAATGTACTTCTTCCCGGTTGCCACATAAACGATACCCTGTGTTGGCGCCATATTCCTACAACCTTTTCTCACAATGAATCCCGAATTTTGCCAGTAATTTTAAACCGCGCCGATACCAGGGCTTCACCAGCCAACCCAACCAGCCAATGTGCAGGCGTTGGAGATGATAAATTTGGGGAAGTGCTTCCGCTTTCGTCCACCAGGTTCGGTACTTGATGTAGCGCACATTGAATTCCGGTGGCAGCACCGCCATGCGCAGATTGCTCAGCCATAACAGCTCGCGCAGCGTCATTTGATCCTGTTGAAAGCCCGCACTGTGGAAAGCGTCACGCCACTGTTCCAGGAAATCGATCACCTCGGTTGTTTTACGGTACAGGATCACCCCGCCGTTATGCTGCGGAAATGCCCCTGGCAGCTGCAACCGCCATGTACCCAGGCGGGTAGGGTCGTTCCGTCGGTGGGCATGGTTCAGGGCGATATCAAACCGCTCCAGGAGAACAAACATCGGACGGATATCAGTATTGAGGCGCGTGTCCGTGTCCAGGTACAGAGTATGATCAAAAGGCGTGCGTGGGAGATAATCTACCTTCGAGCGGCGATGTGGGTTGTTGATCTGCTCGACCGAGGTGAACGGGTAGGGATCTCTGGAAAAATCGGTGGACGCATATTTTTGCGAATCGGCAAATAAATGGATAGCCAATCCCGGGCAATGCCTTCGGACGCTTATCGCAGATTCGATAGCCGCCTTTATGTACTTCTCTCCGGCAGCGATGTATAAGATACCCTGTGTCATATTATTATAATTTCTTCTGGGCGGATGAATGATTTTCGTATGCTTGCACGCAACCGGTAAAGCAGGATGTTGTTATCACATGCAGATCAATGAGAAACTGCGTTCATTATACGACATTAAATCTCAAGAAAACCAGGAGGACGGGTGTTGCGCCGCCCATTTTCTGCACACAACTATCTCCAAACCAACCGGCGTATGTACTGATCTTTCATTACCTTACTGGATGACCACCACAAAATTACGTTCCTGGATGATGTTTTATAATTGACATCAACCAGGAACGGAAACACAGCCCAACCAAATTTTTGAAATTAACTTTTTTCCGAAAGGAACAAAGCCCAAACGATTAGTCGTCCAGCCTGTACATTGCTACTTGATTGGTTTCACGGTTGGCAGCCACAATCCCGGTAAATTCAGGATGGTTGATCCATGCCACATTCGCCGACCCGCAGTGTTCATCAATCACTTCGCAAATATAAGTACCCGCAACAGTATCAAACCGCAAGGCGAATAAATCCATGCTTCCCTTTCGATGCCCGATAATCACCGTCGGTGTCCCATGGATGGAACCGCTCCACAATGCGTGCAGAAATTCCACCGGTTTCGGCCATCGCATCGCCAACCGGTATGTGCCTTGTTCATAATGGAATATCGAAAGGGTGTCGCCGTGGAAGGGGGAAAAGGTTAT
The DNA here is from genome assembly GCA_013314735.1 of Anaerolineae bacterium. Taxonomy (GTDB): domain Bacteria; phylum Chloroflexota; class Anaerolineae; order Anaerolineales; family Anaerolineaceae; genus SpSt-1165. Next base: position 408,141 of record JABUFD010000002.1, on the reverse strand, counting down.
CAGTTCCGGTACCCCATCCTGATCCAGGTCTGCCAGTGTTGCATCACTGGCAGGTTCGGCCAGCAGCTGCTCCACCCCCCAGGCAGCATCTGGCCCATCAGGCGGTGTGATTTTATAGACCCCGTTGTCACTCGAGATCAAAGAGAAAGGATTACCGCCTGGTTTGTGGATACGGTAATACCCATGGTTTTTCGTCAGATTGTCCAGCAGAACCGTCCACTCCAGGCTGGTGATGAGTCCGGCAAGGTCTTCGGGCAACGGGCACACCAACACCTTTCCGGGGTGGCTCCAGTCTTCTTTGTAGTCATGGCCCGATTTCAATGTACACGCCACCAGGTAATGCTGGTGCGGGGTAGAAAAGACATCAAATCGATGTACAAACGGCAATTCGGCTACTGTCCGCACCAACCATTGCCCGTTACCCCACCGGGCGAGGACAATCCGCGCTTTGGCGGAATCATTGGGGGAAAAAAATTCCTGCGTTGATAAAAAAGCATCCGGTTGGGAAGACAACGAGACCAATGACATCACGCCACCCACATCATCCCAGATCGTTTCCACCTGTTGACCTTGCAGGTCAAAAAAGAAACATCCGCCGGCTTTTTCAGTAGCCAGTAGAAAACCTGGCGTCCCATGGATCGTCATCGGGCACACCGCATAACATTTTTCAATCGATGCCACCACATGTTTCGTGAATCGCAAAGGTTCCATTAATTAGTGTCTCCTCTCGGAACGACTGATTCTGGCAGGATATGCATACGCTTCAAGCGCGCTTCGCCGCCTCTTCCTTTAACAACTGGTTCACATCTGCCTGGGTCGCCATAAGCTGCACCCTCTCAGCAATCTCCTTCATCTCGGTCAGGGTGAATTTTGATAGCATCCACTTTACCCGGGCGATGTTGGAAGCATTCATACTCAACTTACGCAGCCCCAGTCCAACCAGGGGGATCGCAGCCAAGGGATCACCCGCCAATTCACCGCACACAGAAATCGGCTTCCCGGCTTTGTTGAACTCGGAGAAGATCATCCCCAGCATTCGGAACATCGAAGGCGACATGCTCTGGTAGTAATCAACGATAGCGGCATTCATCCGATCGACGGCATGCAGGTACTGCGTCAGGTCATTGGTACCCACACTGGCGAAGTCTACCTCTTTGGCTGCCAGGTCCGCAATCACCGCTATTGATGGGATCTCGATCATGATACCAACTTTAATATTTTCATCAAAGGCAATCCCCTCTGTACGAAGTTCCGCTTTCACCGACTCGACCCGGGCACGGGCATTGCGCACATCATCAATCGTCCCGACCATCGGGAACATCAACCACAATTCGCCAAACGCCGATGCCCGCAGCGCTGCCCGTAGCTGGGTCCGAAACAGGTCTGGCAGGCTCAGGCATAACCGCAGGGCACGGTTGCCAAGAAATGGATTCTCTTCCTTGGGCAGGGCCAAATACCGTAGCGATTTATCACCACCGATATCGAGTGTGCGCAGGGTTACCGGGTTTCCCATCGCGTTCGCCAACACTTTCCGGTACGCAGCCACTTGTTCTTCTTCGGTGGGCATATGTTCGCTTTCCATGTACAGGAACTCTGTCCGGAACAACCCGACAAAATCGCTGTACTTGAACCCCTCATCCGGTTCGGTCGAGCCGATATTCAACCCGATACTGACCTTCTCACCGCTGGCGGTTAATGGAATCTTGGTCAGGTATTCACGGGTTTCACATTCCTCTTTTTGGTATTCTGCCAGTTTCACCTGGTATTCCAGGATCGTTTGCTGATCTGGTTCGATCAATACCTTGCCAGCCAACGCGTCCAAGACCACATGACCGACAGAGGCCAAAATTTCGGTCGCTTCCGGTACACCCAGCACCGCCGGTATAGAATAACTACGCGCAATAATCGCGGTATGCGAAGTCGCCCCGCCAACCTCTGTGATGATGCCCAGTACTTTTTCGCGGTCAAGTGTGGCTGTATCACTGGGCAGCAAGTCATGCGCTACCACCACCACCTGCTCGGTGAGATGCGCCAGGTTCATTTCCTTCTCACCCTTCAGGATCCTGAGTACACGGTTGCGGACATCTCGTAAATCCGCAGCTCGGGCAGCGATCAGGGGATCTTTTGCTTTCGAAAGCAGGATCGCGAATTCCGTAAAAACCATATCAACGGCATAATCCGGCATGGCATGGTCATCGAGGATCATCCCTTCAATCCCCTCCACCACTTCTTCATCATTCAGAATTTCTTTATGAGCGGCGAAAATTTTTGCTTTTTCCTCAGAAACCGAAGAGAACTTTTCAATTACCCGATCGAGTTCTGATTCCGCCATACGGGCGGCGTCACGGAATTTTTGCAACTGCTCCTGCGCATGGCCCTCCTCAAAATAAGATTCATGCACGTCAGCGGTAAACGCTTTATACACAAACACATTACCCAGGGCAATCCCCCGCGAAACAGGGTTCCCTTTTAAGATACGCATCGCGCCTCCTTCCCCACACACCGGGATTGATTAAAACAACAGGTTACTCTTCGCCAAATTTGGAATCCACCAATGCCACCAATTGGTCGACGGCCTCCTGCTCATCCGGTCCATCCGCCGCAATTTCAATCGGCGTATTGACCGAAAGTCCCTGAGCCAGCACCTTGATGATTGACTTGGCATTGGTAACAACGGCATCCTCTTCATCAAGGCGCTGCACTGTCACCTTCGACTCAAAGGTCTTTGCCAACGCCACAAAATCCGAAGCCGGACGGGCGTGTAGGCCGGATACATTCTTCAACACGGTTTGCTTCGCATACATGAGATAACTCCTATTCCTTTTTAAGCAGCGAGGGCTGCTTCCTCAATCCGTTGGCGCAGGAACTGCGCGGAACGGGTAATATTGTCTGCTACATCATCTTCGCCGTTATACCAGAACTCGCCGGTATACATGCGTACGCCCTGCCGCCACAAGGCGCGGATGGCTTCCTGATACGGGGTGTGCCCGGTACCAAATGCCAAGTCGCGGTACACACCCGGGACGGTTTCCTTCAGGTGCGCCGCAAACAGATGTCCTGCCCCACTGGCAATATCGTCCATCACGTTGCTGCCATATACGACTGCCGCATTTTGCAAATTGCCGATATCCGGATAAACCCCCAACCAGGGCGAATCAATTTGCTTCACATACACCATCGATTTGGCAACCGTATCCATGAAAGAGGTTTCCATCGTTTCAAAAGCAAGCACCACCCCATGCTGGGCAGCGTACGCCACCGCCGCAGCCAGATTCTCGGCGAAGTATGCCCGAGTTTGTGCATCACCTGGTTCATAATACACGTCATAACCGGCCAGCTGGATGATGGATACGCCCAGATGGGCAGAAAATCGGATCGCTTTCTGCATGATCTCAATTGATCGGACACGAACCTGGGGATCATGCGATCCCATTGGGAAACGCCGGTGGCCGCTCAGGCACATCGTCCGGATCGGCACCCCCACACCCACACTCAATGAACGCAGCGCTTCCACCTGGCGTGGTTCCCAATCCAGGCGGTCGAGGCGTCCATCGGATTCGTCGATGCTGATCTCCAACCGGTCAAATCCGCAGCGGGCAGTCAGTTCCAGCATCGCCGGGAAACCTATTCCAGCCGGCATCGCCTTTTCATACAGCCCGAGAGAGTATTCAGCCATAACCATCAACCCTTCTGGCCGTAGTAGGCATTGGCACCGTGCTTGCGCAGGTAATGTTTGTCGAGTAGCGCCTGTTGCAGCACCGGCAGTTGACTACCGGAAAGGACCAGGTTATGCCAGGCCATCATTGCCACTTCTTCCATCACCACCGCGTTGTGAACGGCTTCATGCGCACTCGTTCCCCAGGCAAAGGGCCCGTGGCTGTAGACAACAACCCCCGGGATTTGATCCGCATGCAGCCCGTTGAAGCGCTCGACAATCACCACACCGGTTTCTTTTTCATAATCACCAGCAATTTCCTCCGCTGACATCGGTCGTGTGCAGGGGATTTCACCATAAAAGTAATCGGCATGGGTGGTGCCCAGCGCAGGAATCTCCCGCCCGGATTGGGCAAAAATCGTTGCCCAACGCGAATGCGTATGTACGATCCCGCCAATCCCCGAAAATGCGCGGTATAACTCGACATGAGTAGGTGTATCCGAAGAAGGCTTCAAATGCCCCTCAACAACCTTCCCATTGAGATCCACCACGACCAGGTCAGCGACCGTCATCTGGTCATACTCGACCCCGGAGGGTTTGATCACTACCAGGCCATGTTGGCGGTCAATGCCGGAAACATTGCCCCAGGTAAAGGTGACCAGACCATACTTCGGCAGCAACAAATTCGCTTCCAAAACATCCTGTTTTAATCGTTCCAGCATGAACCTATCCTTTCTGTTAGCATGGGAATCATTCTTTCATTATAAAATGTACTCGTACAACGCACGCGCAATTCCATCCTCCTCATAACCGTCGGTGACCGCCAGCGCCCTGGCTTTCAGTTCTGCATGCGCATTGCCCATTGCAATCGGGAATCCAGCCTCGGCGAACATTGGCAAATCATTCAAATAATCGCCAAACACGCACACCTGCTCCCGTTCGACAGCGAGAATCGCCCGTAATTCAGCCACCCCGCTGCCTTTGTCAACCCCGACTTTCATCACATCAAGCAAGCCGGGCTCGGAACTGGTGATGGAAATCCCATCAATCGACTGCAGCATTTGGGCAGCATGGGCCAGGTCACCGGGTTGTAATTCCTGAATCAAGATTTTCAGCACTGAGGAGGAAACTGCCTCCCGGCTATCGGCCATCGGCAGAATGGGTATCTCCTTCAATCCCTGCTCGCCAGCGATCCCGTTATACTGCTGGAACCGCTCCACCCGGATACTGTTGGCAGAAAAATAGCAGGCCTCTTCCGTCAATGCCGCGGTATCATACCCTCTGTTCAACGCCTGATCCAGGATGGACAGGGCAACGTCCCGCGCCATTGGGTGCGCTGCCAGCAGGATGTTATCCCGGGCATTGACAATTGCCGCGCCATTGGTCGAGATCACCGGCCCATCGATTGCCAGCTCCCGCGCATAGGTTTCCAGCATGGTGAAAATACGCCCGCTACAGAGGGTGACGAAAATCCCCTGTGCCTGCGCTGCCCGAATGGCTTCGAGATTGGCAGGCGAAATGTGCTTGTGTGAATTGAGCAAGGTTTGATCGAGGTCGCAGACAATGACCCTGATCTTCTGCCCAATTGCTTTAAGTGCCTGAAGGTCCACTGGCGCCTTTCATCCACATCATCGTTGCAGTCAAACCGCTGGGGTTGCTTACTTTTTAAATTTCTGATCCAGGCCTAGTTCCAGCACATTTTTCTTGATTTCGTCCGCTGACATCACGTTCTTCAACCCAATCACGGTCACACCGCTTTTCACGGCATCATCGAACATGGATTTGAAGTTCAATGGACAAAACACAATATCGAAGTTTTTCGCTGTGCTTTTCCCCTCGGCGATGGCACAGTGGTGGACACGGGTAACATTCATGTTGAGTTCCTTCACCACCTTTTCCACTGCCATTTTCATCAACAGGCTCGAGCCTGCACCATTTGCACATGTCGCCAATATTGTAGCCATTTAATTTTCCTCCATCATATATGTTGAAAAAATTGCAGGGGTGAAATGTGCGGAAATCATCCACCCCTGCACTTGGGGTCCTGCTTAATTGGTGTCAATCATCAAACAAAACCGCCAGCTTTTACGCACCTGCTTTCTCAGCCTTTTTCGCCTTGTAGGCTTCATAATCTTCGGTCACGAGGAAGTAGGTTTCTTTGTTATTGCGGTACTGCAGCTGCGGTACCAGGAAGAGCGCCACGGCAATGATCGCCACACCTGCATAACTCAGGTACTTCATCAGGACGGTGAACACCGGCCAGACAACTGCCCAGTCCCACATGCCCAGGTAACCGCCGTAGGCAGCCATGCCAACCCAGCCGGCGATGATCGCCGATCCGAATACCTGGCACAAACCTGCGATAAATGGCCACAGCATGGCAGCTTTGATACCACCTTTGTTATTGGCAAAGACGGCAATGGTCGCGTTGTCAAAGAAGACCGGAACGAAGCCAGCGATCACCAGCACCGGGCTCTGCAGCAGGATCAAAACCAGGATCGCCAGGAATTGACCCAGTGCGCCAAACAGGAAGCCGATCGTCACAGCATTGGGTGAGCCAAAACCATAGGAAACCGCGCAGTCCACACCAGGTACAGCACCAGGCAGCAGCCGGGAAGAAATACCATGGAATGACTGACTCAATTCAGCCACGAAAGTGCGGACACCCAGCTGCAGGATGGAAAGGTACACGGCAAAGTTGAGGCTGGTGGTAAGAATGTAGAAGAAGAAAGACTTGCCAGCACCCAGGAAACCCGCGGTGGTCAGGTAATCCTTGCCCAAAACGAGCAGGATGGTACCGAAGAACAGGGTCATCAGGATCGAGGTCGCGACCATATTCTCATTGAAAATCGAGAGAAAACCGGGGAATTCCATATCTTCCAGGCGTTTGCTGACTTTCTTGGCGCCCTTGTTCATCTTTTCTGAGAGCCAGGAAAACAGTTTCAGGGCGAACATCTGCTGGTGCGCAATGCTGAAGCCTGCACCGTCGGTCAGATCCTGGGTGATTTCGACCGTCATGTTGGTGCCCACTGCCCAATACAGGCCGAGGATCAACGCCATAATCAGGAGGGTCGGGGTTTCACCCAGCGCGGGGAAGGCAAACAGGATCAGCCAGAACGCGGTCGAAGCCTGCTGCACCTGCACATGGCCGGTGGTGAAAATTGCGCGGAACTTGGTCCACTTCTTGAGGGCAACCAGGAGAATATTGAAGATGAAGGCAATCAACACCAGCACCATCACCTGCCCGAAGGTGCGGCCAAACACTTCCTCCACCCCCGCGGTGACTGCATTTTGCCCGAAGTAGGGGTCAATCACCATGGCGTCCAGGCCGAAGCGGTCTTTCAAACCAACCAGGATCGGGCGGAAGTTCGATACCAGTCCGCCGGAACCCACGATCAAGATCAAATAGCCCACTACTGCTTTGATCGTACCAGCCAGCACATCGTACCATGGTTTCCTCAGCAGAATGTACCCGATCAGTACAATCAAGCCAATGAAGTAAGCCGGCTGGGTGATAATATTGCTAACGATAAATGTCCAGATTGTGTTTAATACTTCCATTTGATGATCTCCTTATTTTGCGATATTGAATCTAGCGTTTGAATTGACACCAACAATTCCTAAGAAAACTGTTCATCCAACCTGAGCAGATCTTCAGGTCCTGTGACCTCCATTAATGCCTCGATCAGGTCATCATCCGAGAGCATCGTGAATAACTGCTGCATGTTCGCCAGGTGTGCATCATGATTCTCGGCTGCGAGGGTAAAAAAGACTGAGGCACTCTTCTCCGGGTCCCCGTCATCGAAGGAAACCGGATTTGCAAGCTTCATGAACCCGATCGCGGTGCGGTTGACACCTTTGGCGCCCTCCATCGAATGCGGAATGGCGATTCCCGGGATAATGACAATATACGGACCGTGCTTCTCGACGCAGGCGATTACCTGATCGGCATAAACCGGGTCGAGGGTCCCGTCAGCTTCCAGTGGCTTGCAGCTCATGCGGATCGATTCCCGCCAATCTGGCGCGCTCTCCGCAAACAGGTAATGCTTTTTTTCAACAAAGGTTTTTAATAACACCGGGTTTCTCCTTATAGCATCGAGCGGAAAGGTGTGTTCGGTTCATAATCGAACGCATCTGTGAACCCGCGTGGGTGATGGTATTGACGCTTACCCAGGTCATTGGGATAAACATACTTGCCACCCACTTCCCAGATAAAGGGTTCGAACTGGTACTGCAAGCGGTACTTGCGCATGTCGTACAACGCAAGGATTTCATTGGTATCAGCCATAAAATTGGTCCACACGTCATAATGGATCGGAATCACCACCTTGCAGCGCAGCGCTTCCGCCATGCGCAGAATATCGATTGAGGTCATCTTATCCGCAATGCCAACCGGGTTCTCACCATAAGAGCCAAAAGCGACATCAATGTCATAATCCTTGCCATGTTTGGCGAAATAGATCGAATAATGGGAATCACCACTGTGGTAGATATTCCCGCCGGGGGTCTTGATGATGTAATTGACAGCCTTATCATCCATATCGGTCGGGCACACTCCCCGGATATCCTGGTACCCATCCGTCGTCACCAGGCATGTTCGGTCAAAGCTATCCACGGCAATAATTTCCAGATCCTTGATCTGAATCGAATCACCGGGTTTTACCACCCGGCAGCGATCCTCCGGTACGCCCCATTCCATCCACTTTTCCACTGACTTCCAGGGGCCAATGAAAGGTACCGGTTCGGTAACATTCTTCAAAATTGCCGCTGCATAATTAGCGTCAATATGGTCGTTGTGGTAGTGGGTGGAAAGCACGGCGTCCACCTTCTTCACTGCAAACGGGTCCATCACGAATGGGCTGGCGCGCAGGTTGGGTTGCAGTAAACGACAGCCGCTCATATTGGCCATCTGGTGCCCGGCCACCATGTTCTTGGTCTTCCTGGTGCGCTTTCCGTTGCCCAGCCAGAAATCAATGCTGATATTGGCATCACCCGGGGTTTTCACCCACAGGCCGGTGCAGCCCAGCCACCACATGGCCACGGTTCCCGGTTGGACTACTTCTTCTTCGATTTCTTCGTTGAGCCATGTTCCCCATTCCGGGAAGGTGCTCATAATCCATGATTCGCGGGTGATTTCATCAATTTTACTCATGTGTTCACTCCTATTGGTTTATTTTGGTTTTTTTTCGGGGGATGATCTGGATGATCAATTGTTAACCTGGGGTTTCAGAAAGTCACGGTCCATCCTGGCGATCTCATTAATACAGGTGCGGTCTGTGACCAGTACATTGCAGTATCCACCGCGCAGGGCACCCAGTACCGCAGCCGCCTTTTGCTGCCCACCGGAGATGCCAACCACAGTATCCACCTTTTTCAATTCGCTCAGCGAAATCCCGATCACGCGCTCATTAAAACCAGTCTTGATCGGAACACCATTGATATCAAAAGCCTGGGCGCACATAAAACCCGCCGCTCCATTCGCCAACAGCCGATCCAGTTCCGCTTCATTGTGGTAGCCATTCCACATGTAGGCGATGTTATCGCTCCCCATCGAGCCGATACCGGAGATGACAATGTCGGCGCTTCGGGCCTTGTCCAGGGCAAAAGCGATGACCGATTGGCGTCTTAAACTCTCCGCGCCATACACATCTTCCATGTACAGCGGGGCGTTCAAATAAATGCCGGTAGCATTGAACTTGTTGACAATCTTCTGGGTTAAGCCGGCGATATCAATCACCGGGTTCTGCACCAACGTTCCGCCAATCACCTGCACAATTTCCAGGTGCTTATGGTGAAATCCTTCCAGATTGTCTATCGTGGCTGCGATAGAACGTCCCCACGAAATACCAATCCGATTGGCGTTGCGAATTTTCTCATCCAGGTATCCAGCTGCCAATTTGCCCATCTGAACCAGGATCTGCTCATAATCGAGGCCAAGGTTGTTTAAAACTATTGCTTCCTTAAGATTGAAACAACGTTTTAACATCTCTTCCATTTCGTAACTGCGATCGCCGACATGGTTAACCGTGATCTCTACGATCCCTTTCTGCTGTGCTTCCTGCAGCAACCGCGAGATGCGTGAACGTGAAATATACAGCCGGTCTGCAATTTCGGATTGCGTTAATTGCTGCTCGTAATACATCGAAGCAATCTCCGCCAGCATTTCCATATGCCTGAGGTGTTTATTTTCGTTATTGGTGTTCATTTCTCCGTAACCCAACGGGAATTGTGAATCTTTGACGATAGTACAACATTTGTGCGCATTCTACAATATTTTTACGGATTAATGCACATTTGTGCTTAGATTGATGATTTTGGGTCGTCCCAGGTGCTCAGCAGAGCGGTAGAAGACACCACCGTGCCTCTCCTGAGTCCATATTCACCATACCAACCGGCGCTCCTATATGGTTAATACGTTATTCATCCCCTACTATTACAGTTTTCCTTGGTCCAGGGTACTACGGAATTGACTGTGATTCTACTGCCACAAAAATTCTGGGCCGACTAACTCAGCCAACAATTGGTTGTGAGGACGAAAGTAACCCTCCAGGTAGCTGCGAACCGCAGGTGGAACTGGAATTGATTGGCGCGAACGATTGCGGATACGCAGGTCAGGCACAGAAAATTCGGTATTCACGCCGAGAAATGCAAACACCCGGCGAAGCACTGTGTGCGGATTCACGAACAGGTCTTCACTGCGGAGAACCAACAACTGGTCCTGTGAATACCACTGCAGATACCGCTCCAACTGCTCAGCGTACCGCCCGCGACTTTTGTAGGTGTGTTCTGTAAACGAAGGATGACCATACTGTTGCCCAGCCTGGATCGGGGCAAGTCGGTCCTCTTCTGCCATGAGGGCTTCCAACATTGGCAATGTTTCCTGTCCTTTGCTCAAACTCATCTGGTAATGTGATATGGCGCGATCAACCGGGTTGCGCAGGATCGCAACCAGCTTTGCTTCCGGCAACAGAAGGTGCATCCGTTCCGGCGCCAACGGATGAAACAGGTACATCGGGGTGGATTCGAACACCTTAGCGCCCGGTGGCAGCTGTTGCCGTAAAGGAAAGTGCGCCCGATACCAGGATTCTCCCTGCGGAAAACGATCTTTTACCCCACCGGCGTGTCCGGTGACATCAAAAAAATGAATCTCGTTTCGTACCGGGGAAGTGAAAAGTTGTGGGTGCTGCGAGAGATACCAGTGCAAACTGGAAGTGCCGCATTTCTGGGCGCCCAGGATGATGCAATCTGGCAGCGCCCGGCTTTGCCACTGGAGTCTGCGCCAGTACAGGCTGTTCCGGCGCCAGAATTTGACCAGGCTGCGGGGTGGAAAGTGCATTACTCCTGAGCCCCCTCCCAGGAGTAACCAAACGCATCCAGCTCGCGCCGGCAAATTTGCTCAATCCGCTGACGGGCAGCTGGATTGATCAGCAACTGGTAGGATTGCGTGTGGTCATATGTGCCCGCTTTGGCATGTGGTACGGACAGCAACTGAATCCCCAGGCGCTTTGCCACATCGTCCAATTCGTGTTGTAGCTGTTCATACCGGCAGATGTGATCCATCACAATCCGATTCCGGATTGTATAGCGATGCCAGCTGGATAATTTCTCGTCTGGGAGTTGCAGGATGTAATCATTCAAAACCGCCTGTGTGGTGGATTTCCGTTCCTGCCATCGGTACAGGCTGACGGCCCGGTCAAAGGGATTCCTAACCACGCAGAATTTGAAGTACGCATTCCAGGACTTTCTGCCCAGGTATTGGCGGATACGCCTGGCTGTGATGTGCTGGTCATACTCCGCGGCCTGTCCGGCCAACAGGAGGCGAACCCAGTCACCCGGCGCATACCGCCAACGCGACACGGTTGTGTTTTGGGCTGCAGGCAGATCTGCGTCAGTGATTTCATGATCATTGCGCGTACTGAGCGGTGTCACGATATCATCCTCGCCGCAAAATGCCCCAAATGCGATCTGCACACTGGTGCTGGCTGTCTTGGGAACCCGCACAAAGATAAATCGGTGGCGGTGGGAAATAATCATCCGGCAGGTTCCTGCTCTTGATAACGCCAATGGGACAGATCCCGATGAATGATTTGTGCCAATGCCTGAATTTCCTCCGCATATGCCGCATAAAGTTCCCGCCGGATTGCTTCGTCCATCGGGGGGTAGTGGAATGGTTTCATCATCGCACGATGCTTGATCCACCGGCGAATGGAGGGTGGGAGGATCAGCTTAATCAGTGGACGCAGGGCGGTGTGTTTCAATGCGTTAGTGAAAGAACGCACCCCCGGGCTGCGGTGAATGGCGGATTCATTACTGACAATCGGGCGAAGGCCGGCAGGTTGCAGCCCCAAGAAGGAGACCAGACCGAGTAGAGATGCATCAAAATCTGCAACCAGGTCCTCCTGTAACAGGAAGAAAAATTGGTTCCGATCGAAGCGTTCCAGGTAGGGCATCAACCGGGATGTGTAACATCCTGCCCGGAAATAGCCATACAGGCCATTGCCTTCCCGCTCCAGCCGATCACTTTCCCGTGCGATTCGTTCCATTTCGGTGTGGATCGCCTCCGCAAATGAAACCTGCTGCGGGTCTTCATCTCCCTGCCGTACGCGATGCCAGTAATGAGAATATGCGCGTGCGACCGGGTCACGGAAAATCACAGCAAAACGAAGGGGATGATTCCCATACAACTGGTGGATACGGGGTGCTGTCTTATTGCTCCAATTGAGATATGCCGGGGTGGCTTCCATCCGCACCGGATAACCTGCCGCTTTTGAGAAATATTCCGCCTGGTACCATTCCACCCCGCGTTCATAGAACGCATCATTACTGAAGAAGCGGGTCTCTTTTTTGCCGGCCGGGTAGATACCAGGATGCAAAGCCAGGCTGTCGAACAAAGAGGTGGTTCCGCTTTTGGCAGCGCCCAGGATGAAGAAATTTGGCAACAGGTCGAAGTTGATCATGCAGCATCCTCACCCGTTAGGCCGTTCTCTGAAATGCGGGTGTACTGCCATGCCAACGGCAGGTGTACGGACCCTTTCCATGGAACATTGGTCACTGCCATCAGACTGCCGTTGTCATAAATATCAAACGCCACAGCATGCTCTTCTTTTTGCAGAATCACCTTGCGCCTGGCACGTTGCTGTGTAATCGTAAAACCCAGAAAATACTTTCCCGGTGGCAATAAAGGCGCGGTAATCGGAATGATTACTTCGTAGTAACCGCCATCCCGTTTCTCCAGTCGTGTTACATCCTGTTCAAAATCGTGGCTGGTCAGGACCGTTTCCAACTCCTGGTTGAAGATCGTCATGGTCAAAAAGGTCTGGTTGATATCGCCATGAATGGCAAGTTTCAGGCGGACAGAAAACGGTTCATCATGAGCAAATACGTTTCCTGAAGTACCGCGGTGATCCTGCAAGGCAGCAGACAGGATCTGAATGCGTTTGCCAGGGTCAATTTCGGTAAATCGATGTTCATCCACGTGCAGTGCTTTCGAATCCAGGTACTGCTGAGCCACGAGATCGACATCGCCGTATGCCTGGATACGCCCCTGCTCCAGTAAAACAGCTTTCTGGCATAACGCCCGCACCGCCGCGATGTTATGACTGACAAACAGAACGGTCCGCCCGTCACTGATGACATCGCTCATTTTGCTTAAGGATTTACGCTGAAAGGCGATATCGCCCACCGCAAGAACTTCATCCACCAACATAATCTCCGGATCCAGGTGAGCCGCGACTGAAAAAGCCAGCCGCATTTTCATCCCGCTCGAATAAAACTTCACCTGCGTATCAATGAATTCTTCCACCTCTGAAAACGCGACGATTTCATCAAATTTGGCTTGAATCTCTGTACGCCGCATTCCCAGGATGGCACCGTTCAGGAATACATTTTCGCGGCCTGTCAGCTCCTGGTGAAAACCAGTTCCGACCTCCAACAGCGAGCCAACCCGCCCCCGGATACGCACAGTCCCGGTTGTCGGCCAGGTAATGCGGGAGATAATTTTTAACAATGTGCTCTTCCCGGCCCCGTTTCGTCCGATGATCCCCAACGATGTTCCCTCTCCCACCTCAAAGGAAATGTCCTGGAGTGCCCAAAAATCCTCGGCGCGTTGGTGCCATTTGGGCCGCTTGCTTTCCTGTCGGCTTCCGGGAAGGATGGATGCCGTGGTGCCCTGAATCACATCGCGCAGCATCCGGTTGCGCCGCCGTCCTTTGCGGGCAATGCGGTACATTTTGCCGATATCCTCAACCCGTATCACGTAATCACTCATATCAGATCCTGTCCGCGAACGTTTTTTCCATGTTCTGGAAATAGACCAATCCCCAAAAAAACATCAACAAGACAACAACGATCGACGGAAGCAAGGACGGGGCAATCGGGAAAGTTTCTCCCAACATCGCCCAGCGGAATCCTGTCACCACCCCTGTCATTGGATTGAGGCCATAAAATACCCACCAGTTTTCAGGAATGAGGCTCAAAGAATACGCCACTGGCGTCGCGTATTTCCAGAATTCCATTAAAAAGGGGGTCACATATTTTATATCGCGAAACTGGACATTCATTACGCCCAACCACAACCCGGCGGCCAGGGCAGTCAGCAGCACCAGTAACAGGAATAACGGCAGCGTCACCACACGCCATGTAACTGGCACCTGGTAGAAAATCATCAGCCCCAGTAAAACCAGGAAGGAAAATGAAAAATCCACCAATCCGCTCAGAACAGATGAAATGGGGAGAATGATTCGCGGAAAATAGGTCTTGGTAATCATGTTGTGATTGGATATCAGGCTGTTGCTGGCATCACTCACCCCACGCGCAAACAATTGCCAGGGCAGGAGAGCGGTGTAGGTAAAGATTGGATACGGCAGCCCATCAGACGGCAATTGTGCCAACCGCCCGAAGATGAGGCTGAAGATGACCATCGTCAGCACCGGCTGGAGGATCGCCCAGGCTGCGCCAAGGATAGTCTGCTTATAGCGAACGGTAACATCCCGCCAGACTAAGAAAAACAAAAGTTCACGGTATTCCCACAATTCGCCCAGGCGAAGATGAAATAATCCAGCCAGAGGTTGGATGACGATTTCTGCTTTGCGGCCCGGGCTTGAACTCATATGGAACTCTTCATTTTCTTGGTTTAACTGGGTACATTATAACCTGAATCATGTATCAGGATTGAACATCCATGCGAACATCACCAATCTTCCGGAACTAGGGCATCGCAAGTCTCAAAACCTGGTTCTGCCAGGTACTGTTCAGCTCCATTTTCACCGATTACCCACAAATCATGCGCCATCACCCCGCCAGGCATCTTGCAGCCAAGAACAACAACCCGGTCCTGGTTGTTTATATTAATCGCACCGGAATAGGGGAACAACACCACCGAAAATCCCTCACTCGTGACCAGGTTGAAATACAGGTAGGGATAGGATTGTTTTGCCCGGTATTGCTTGGGAATTCGATCCAGATCGGATAAATCATCGGTCTGGTTCATGTGAAAAGCAAAGCCGCCAATAGATCCAGCTTTTTTCTGTGTCATAAAAGCCTCCACCGCCTCTGCCTGCTCTGGTATCAGATAATCCGATACAGTTTCCAAGGAAGCCTCCTGCAACGGATCCCGTATCATCGAGCGGGTCAGAACCTCAAACAGGACCGGTGATGTACCCATCACAGTCAACACAACTGCTGTTGCCAGCAGTTCCCGCCAATGTATGGCGTGGTGCTTCGGTGCAGCTGTTGGCGAGGGGTGTCGAACCGGCAACCGCCAGACCAGTGAAACCAATCCGATACCATACAGGATCAATACCAGCCAGTTCACAGGGACAAGATAACGGCCGCCAGACGATCTGCCAAACGCATTGGCGGTTAATATCGCCCCAAAGGAAAGGACCATTACCACGGAAAATGCGGGATGGATCCGGTAGAGATGGAAAACGCCAATCAGGACGAGTAATCCCTGGAACAGGAACAGGAACAGGCGCAGCCAGGGTAACTCGCCTACCCAGAAGATGTTCCAGATTTCACCACCGAGGTTGATAGTGGTTTCCAGGTTGGCATTTTCGAGCGAAGTGGGCAGAACCAACAATGAACTCATCAGGTTGTGAATCAGGTGGGTCGGAAACCATAAAGTGAAGGGAATGGCGCTCTCGTCTTTCCATTCATCATCTTCTTCTTCACCGGCTTCTCTACCAGTAGCAGCTTCGTCCACCATTGATTGGTTATCCTGCCAGCTTGATGATGGTTTTTCCTGTGCCTCTGAAGGCTCATAACGGGTGCGAAGCACAAAACTGACTTTCCCACTGAATGGGAGAGTTACCCGTTGTCCTGCGCTGATATTGCGCAGGTACCAGGGAGCCGTGAATAACAAAAAACCAGCCATCATCAAACCGATCGTTCGGGTAGAAGGCTTCCAGCGGAATTGGAATTTGATCAGACCCCCAAGTACCCACACCGGCAACAACAGGAGAGCACTGTACCGGATGTAGGCAGCCAACGCGAGGCAAGCACCCAGTACCAGGCTCCATTGGGGCCGGTGCGATTGACTGTTCAGCCAGCGCAATCCGATGTATAAAACCCAGACGATCGTGACCGCCAGGGGAAATTCCGTCATCATCAGTTTGGGTGTTGATGTGCTGATAAGATGGTTGGCTGTGATCACATTTATCCCCCAGAGACCAACCATGGCAGCTGAAAACACCCCAACTTTGCGGATATCCAATTCGGCAAAAATCAAATACAGCACCGCCGGCAAGGTGGCAAACAGAAATGCTTGCGCAGCCATGATCCTGCCATAATTCTGCCCGATCACAGCATGTAGCATCGCCAGGAACGTGGGGTAAAATGGCCGGTCCAACGGTGTGCCGGCATCCAGCCCGAGTCCTACCAGGGCACTTTGCCCCTGCAGGTCAAATAACGAAGCATCGCTGTTGGGAATCATCTCATCGTTGGGCAAGGGCGGATGGGGATTGAAGTATCCTGGTTGATTGTTGGCAAATCCCCACAACAGCCCGAAAAACAGAAACAGCCCGACAAATAGGAAATGGTCAGTTTTCCTATTATGAAACGATACCCTGAAGCGTGTTACCCATCGGTCAAACAATCCTGCAGCGCACAGGCAGATAAGAACCTGCCACAGGAGGATCGGCACACCAGTTTCATACCAATAATCTTCCCGAACTCCCAATGGATAGAAATTTAATGAAGCAATATAGAGGACAACCAATGCGACCAGACCGAAGATTATTCCCAGGCCGGATTTGCTCCCCAAGGAACTGATTCCCTTTTTCACCTGCGCCCATTGTGTGGAAAGATCATTACCGGTTGCCAGGTACCATTCCAGATTGATCAGGGCCCACCATACCAGCAGCGGCCGCAGACGGACGATGACAGCGTACCGTTGTCCCCAACTCACCTGGGGTATCAATAAAACCATTACTAACAACCCACATGCGATCAGTACAACCGTTCTTACCGCTTTGCACTGCATCATATTGGTCACTTGCTCTAAAAAGCGATTCCTATGATTCGACAGGTACCATCCTGTAAGGCAAGCCACCCCCAAAAAAATCCCGATACCAATCAGCAACAACCGCTGCCATGAAAACCCCCACATCACAGCATTCTTACCATCGCTGGGAATTAAAAACAACCAGACACTAGCCGCGAACGCCTCCAGCCCTGCCAGAACCATGAAAGCATGGAGGTGTTTTCGCTTCATACCGGAACCCATTGTTTGGTGCAGCTTGCCATGCAGCTAATTTTACCTTGATTTTGTGCTGTGCATTGTGTGGCATATAAGACATTGATATGCCACCCCGAAATGATCCCTGACAACCTCCCCAGCTGGTCATGAATTTGTGCCAACACAACGCTTACTGTAGCGGTCAACACTTTGCCGATGTTAGCAGATCAGGAATTCCAATTCAGGGATCACTCCCGTGACCACAATGATTGGTACAACCAGGTTTTAAAGGGTTCCCCCCACTGTAAGACTTCCATTTCCTGTTGCAGGCTCGGGATAAAGACCCAATCGGTCGTTATCACGTCCTGCGGTGGCATGGCATAGTATACCTGTTCCTGATCCATTTTCTGGAAAACACACAACAGGCTCTGAATCTCATTCACACTCACATCGGTCACCACGGAATCTTGAAGCGTGGATACCAATTGGGGGAGCTGCAGCACAATGGCCGGATCCCGCAATTTGTTAAAGATTCCTCGCAATATGATCGTCTGGTTATTCATCCTGTCCGTATCTGAGTACTTCTGGCGGATGCGTGCCAGCTGCAGGGCCTGTTCGCCATTTAATACCTGCTTCCCTGCCGGGAAAAATGAACGCGGCATATCGTCAACGGCTTCAGGCAGATCAACCTCAATCCCGCCCAACGCATCCACGAGCTGCATAAATCCCTGGAAGTCGACCACCAGGTAATGGTCAGCAGGAATGCCAAAGTTGTAATGGATGGTTTCTGCCAGTGAACCCGCACCGTAACCGCTACCGGAATAATACTGCATCCCGGGCGTACCAAAAAAGTAGGATTGATTGAGCAGGACAGGATTTTCAGCGCGGATGCGATCGGTTGGGACATTGACCAACAAGGAGCGCGGCAGCGTAATCACATTCGCCTGGGGGACGGTGAAATCCACCCGTACCAGGCGTACCACATCTGCCAGGCCATAGAGATAATCATCTCCCCGGTAATCGATCGCTGCAGCGACAAAATACATTTCCCGTTGATCACCGCATACGGTCCTGCCATCATTCTCCCCATAAAAGGCTTCCCGCAGTTCGCTGGCTTCTTGCGGTAAAGGCTTGTCCTGCGTACCCCAATCCAATGCATCACCACCCGGCAACAACAGTCGCATACCAAAATAGGTAAATACAGCAATACAACCCAAAAAAAGACCTGCGAAAATCACACCTGTGCCGTAAATGATCACCTTTCGGTTATGACTTAAAAAATTTCGGAAATTCTGGTTCATCACGAACATTCACCTAAACTGATCCCATTATGAGGAGAATACACACAAAAACTGCATTATTATAACCAGAGTTCGCCATATTCGGATCAATACATACAGCAAAGGTATGGCAGCTATATCCACATTGTCAGGAAATACCCACAGACTACCAGTACTTCTAAAAGATACCGGGAGCCGGATTTCCGGACAGTTCCGGGATACATCGGGTTTATGGGAACTCACCCATCCATGGCAGATGAGATAGAACCGGACTGCCTCAACAGCAGCCAGGCATGCGCAGATTAAAACACCACTTGCACCTCCATGTTGTCAAGGGTTACTGCCGCAGATTCTATACTCAGGAAGTCATTGCGAATCAATCACACCCGGAACAGGAATGTCGCCACCTTCCCCAGCCGAATGCGGCTGCCGGGCTCCACTTCGTGGGCGATATTCGGTGCAATTTCCACCTCATTCAACCACACCCCATTGGTGCTGTTCATGTCACGGATATAATACTTGTTGGCCCGGGGATCGAACATGAATTCCAGGTGCTGCCGCGAGATATCCCGTTCATAGACCAGCAATGGATGGTTTCTGCCAATCACCATCGGAAAAGCGGATAGGGGGATCGCCTGCCCAACCACCTGGGGGTTAACTGCTGTTTCGATCACCAGCTCCGGAGAACTGTTGAAATCAATCAATGCAGTACCACCCTCCTCATTCATCATGTGGGTCGCCGAATCAGATGGGACCTGCGCCGGCATTTCCACCACTGTCTGGCTGACAACGGGTTTCGGTGCTACCACCGGTTCTGTTGAGCTTTGCTGGCTGACATTGATTTTGCGTTGTTTGAAGGTCAGGGTAACGTGGTTGAAACCCAGTTGAACCTTATCACCGTCCTTAATTTCAAATCGTTTCCCGAACGGCATTTCCTTGGCGTTCAGGTAGACCGGGTTATTCTCCGCCTGGGGTTCGAGCCAGAAATGATGATTGGCATAGGTCACCACCGCGTGGCGCCGGGAGATGGTTTTTCCTTCAGGCAGATATTGCAGGTTGACAGCCAGTGAGAAATTGTGATCCATATCGGTGCTGGAACGCCCGATGATGGCTGGTTGCCAATGCACATCAAACACCTCCGCGCTCTTTTCCTCTACAAAATACGCACTCACATCCTCCGGCAATTCCTGCCGCAGCAAGGTGCGATAACGGTCAAACACCAGTTCATCCTGCGGCTGGATATCGAGATCTGTCAACGTTTTGTCATTGTCCAGCGGTTTGTCCAATCCTTTGAGGTAAAGCACGTAGCGGTTGGCGGGATCGGAAGGAATATCATCAAATTCCCGCAGGATTTCATCAATCAGCAGTTTAACGGACAGGTTTCGCTTCACTCGCGCCCGTTGGCCGGTGTACTCAAATATGTCAAATTCCACATCGATATATTCTTCGTTTGCCATGTCTCACATCCTGCCTTATTGGGTGGGGGCAGTGTCATCCGCTGCCAGGCCCATCCCGATTGCTGTCTCCACGATATCACTATCTGAAAGGATCGCCAGCATCTCTTCCGGAAAACCGTTTTCGAGCAAAGCTTTCTTAATTGCCGGCAGATCATATTTGGCCATATTGCGACTCGAGGTCAACACAGCTACCGCCGGTTTTTCTTCACCGCTGGTTTCGCCTGGTATCTCTTCTGCCGGCCGCATCCATTGCGCCCTGTCAACAGGATGGCGTTTCTGGATCTTGCGCACCCAGCTGTCCATCGAACCCTCGACATCTTCATCATTGGCGTAGGGGGTGGCGATTTGCAGCATCTTGGTAATCCCGGATTGTACGGTGAAGCCGCGTCCCTGGGGCAATTCGCTGTCAGCCAGGCTACGCGGGAACTTCCCATACAGTCGGTTGACGGCATCGGCACTCTTCAGTGCGATCCCGAAGTTGGGGGCCGCAAAAACCTTCCGCAAATCATCAGAGGAACCGGTGATGGAAACAGACCCGGCCACCACCATGTACACACCTGCCGTCTGGTATTTGCGCACCAGCGCAGCGGTGGATTCAAAGAAGGCACTTTTCTTGCGGCTGGATTCATCGGTAAAGGCGTCATAATTATCGATAAAGATCATAACCTTACGCCGTTTGGGGTGCGCATCAAAATCGGCACATTCGTATTGAAGGTTGGCCAGCAAGAGATCGAGCTGGTCCAATTCTTCCACAGTCTGCACCACATGCGGCAGGTCTGCCAGCGAGGTTTCCCCGCCTTTCCATAACTTGCGTGAATAATCGATCAGAACCATCATCACATCATCCGGGGAATAATGGTAGGTGAGGGATAGGATCAGAGTACGCAGGGTCGTCGTTTTTCCGGAGAAAGGCTGCCCGATCACCATCATATGCGGACCCTGGCGTTCGATGTCGATCACCGCGGGTTCGAGGGAGCGGTCATCAATGCCGATGATCGCGTTCAGGCGACGGGTAGCGGGAATCTCCGCCTGCAGCAACAGGTTATCCAACGAAAGGCGGACCATCAGGGTTTCGATCGTGGACGGCTTTTCGCCCTGCCAGCGTTCAGCCCATATCGCGCTCATCCGCTTGCACATCCGTCCTATCTCCGCCATCCCATCCGGATCATTTTCTGTGGTTGGGAAGGTCAGAGCGGTCTGGAATTCCAGCGGTTGGTTCCCCACGCGCACATAACCGCGCCCCGGCACCGGGCTGAGGTCCGCAGGAACTCCGCGCCCGACAATGGTACTGTACTCGGTCGGATCCGACAATTTCAGCGTATAGCGTTCGGTAATCAGGTTGAAGAGCTTGCTTGAGAGCGCATTTGGCATGTCAGCCGAGATCAGGAAGTGCACCCCGTACGCGCGCCCTTCGCGGATGATCGAGGTCAGCGGTCCCATCAGGTTTTCATAATATTCCTTGAATTCTGCAAAGTTGTCCAGCACCACCAGTACCGCTGGTAAGGGGCTGTCAGGATGAGCCAGGTTATACGAATCCAGGCTGTTAACCCGTGCCTCGCTGAACAACACCTGGCGCTGCTCTACAATCTCATTCACCTTTCGCAGGCCACGCAACACGCGTTCTTCTTCTTCTGCCGTGATCACCGCCCCCACATGCGGCAAATCGACCAGGAAAGTGAGTGCCCGGCCGCCAAAATCGAATATATAAATATGGAGCTCATCCGGCGAATGTGTCAGGGCCAGGCTGGTAATGATGGTACGCAAGAAGGTGGTCTTGCCACGCCCGGAAGCGCCAAAAATGACCGCATGACCGGCAGTGAAATTGATCAGCAAAGGTTTCTGGCTGGCCTGGTAGGGGTTGTCTATCAGCCCGATCAGCGGCCGCATCGCAGTCTTGCCCCAGCCAATGCCGTGCCAATCAAAATCATCCTCCCAGATCACCGTGGAGCGCGGGTTGAGCATCGGCCGCCCAGTTTGTTCGGTTTCACCACCGCGCAGGAGGTCGACATCGTCATCATTCATGTAAGCTGTGTCGACCGGAGTACTCAGTGTGAGTACAGTATTGCCACTCTGGTTGGGCAGAAACTCCGGCCATGGCCGCCACTGGGGGCGCGATTCCTGCTCGGCAAGGTTGTTGAGCATCTCCACCACCACGTCATACAGCTTGGGGGGTTCAGCCGCTTTTTGCGCCTCAGATTTACGCGCACGATCGAGCCAGATCACGTTCGGTGATACATTTTCCTCCTGCGGTCCTTTATAATCACCCCCCGTGTAGGCAGTCTGGATCAACTCAATGTTCTCGTTCCCGATCTGTAAATAACCGCGACCGGGAATCCCAGGGGGGAGGAAGGCGGCATCAGCGCGCCTCAGCACCTCACGGCTGTCATCAGGGGTTTCCACCCGCAGGCAGATGCGGAACTTGATATTGGCTCTCATCTGGTCGGTGATGCCAGCTGGACGCTGGGCGGCGAGGATCAGGGTCACACCCAGGGCACGCCCCAGGCGGGTGATCGACTCCAACTGCGCCTTGTATTCAGCATTACCAGCAATCATTTCCGCGAACTCATCGATAATGATGAACAGGTGCGGGTATGGCGGGCGCTTGGGATCCAGGTTGAGCCCCTTTTTGCGGTAATGCACAATATCCTTGGAGTTGGTATATGTATTCAATTTTTGGCGGCGGTCGAGTTCGGCGATGATCGAGGCGAAGACGCGTGCCACTGCCGAGGAATCCAGGTTGGTCACAATATCAACCTTGTGCGGCAGGCGCTTAAAGGGTTCAAAGGCTGCACCACCTTTGTAGTCGATCAGGACGAAGTTCAACACATCCGGGTTGAAATTCAATGCCAGGCCGATGATCAGAGTCATCAGCAGTTCAGACTTCCCCGAACCCGTCGAACCGGCGATCACACCATGCACACCATCAGCCTTGGCAGAAAACTTGAGTACGCGTGGTTCATTGCCCGACAGCAAACCAACTGCGGTGTACAGCCAATCCGCCACGTTGGGCTGCATACTGCGCTGCCAGTTCTCTCGGGCCATTGTCAACAATTCTTCAATCGTGGTTACATTCAACATTTCGAGGAGTGTCACCGTAGAAGCCAGAGAAGAACCATACCCACGCCGAATGTCGAGTGGTTCCAGGTGGCGGGAGAAATTCCTTGCCATTTCCTGGCTGGGCACCAGGTTGGTGTTTCCCACGTAACGCAGCGTGTTAAAACCCGTTTCAGCGTAGCGGAATACGGCAGAATAAGGATCACTGCCTTCATCCACCTCAATTACCGCGTTACAGCGGCTGGGCACTTTGGCGCGTTCCGGCACCAGGAAAATGATCCCTGCCCCCAGCAACTGACCATCCATCAGGATGGTCGAGATCGTTGCCTCCCCTTCCAGATCATGCAGCGCCGACCACCCCGGCGTTGCAGTTTGCACATCGACCACGACCAGCAAGAACGGGAGGCGCACATCAGCACCGCTTTCACGGTCCTGCAGCCGCATCCGCCGTCGTTCCAACACGGTACGCAGGTTGCGCCAGAACAAGCGCATGCGATCAACTTCGTTCTCATCCGGCAATTCCTCTTCCTCAAAACACAAGGTTGAAGTCTGGTCGGCCTCTTTGCAGTGCGGCAGGGCATATGCCCAACGCCAGTTCATCCGGGATTCATTCGTCCCTGCAACGTACAGCATCGCATCTTGCGGGCTGTGGTGAGCGGTGTAATCGATCAGCAGAGTCTGCAGGTAGGCATACAGCTTTTCTTTGGAAGAACCGGTGATCCCGAGCGCATGCCGCACCGTGATTCCTTTGCTTTCCTGGGATTGCACATCGGATTTCGCCCCACCCACATCCTCAGTTTTTGACTCCACTTTCTTTTGTTCGGACTCATCCACCTGAGCGAAGAGCGGGATCGTTACCGGCACATCAAACAACATCCGTGAATCTTCAGCCAGGCGGATCGCTTCCAACATCAGGGAGCTATCAGTCTTTTCGTTTTCAGAAATTTTGTAAGTTACACTCGATGCCCGGCTGCTCAATCCCAGGCGCAGGTACAGGAAATCGTGGTCTGTTGGGCGCCGTTCCCATAACCGCGTGCCGGAACGGATATCCTCAATGCGCTCTTCCACCGCGCGATTGATGTCCGCCGCCATCTGCAGGTTTTTTTCTGGTTCAGGGTAATTATGAAAGTAATAAATTCGCTGCTGTTCGTGTTCACTTTCCATCTTGCGCCGCAGTTCACTGATGCGCCGCTTGTAAGCCCCTTCCATCTCCTCTTTTTTCTTGCGGGTTTGTGCAATCGTATAGAACGCCAGTGCCACCGAGGCGATCACCGACAGCATCATCGGGATCATCATCAGCATATTCCGGCCCTGCCCAAACAAGGATACCAGCACGTAGCCGAGGATCATGATCATGGGCAGCATCGCCTGGGATATCACCTGGCGCGGGTCATCTTCAATATCCGGCGGGTTGGGAATGGAGTAAATGCCGGAGGGAAGCTCTGGCTCAACACGAGGGGGGCGGTCAATGAAGAATTTATCTGTCACGGGACACCTGTTCCTGGTTATTCACGAGATAAGAAAAACGGGCGGCAGCCTGTTTATACCGGTACCATGGCGATCGCCAATCCCAACAGGAGCGAGATCGCCAGCAACGTACCCAGGATAATGAACAGCACCCGCCAATTCATTTTCTTGGGTTTTTGCTCTGCCGGCAGTTTGGGCAACACGGGGCTGAGTGCAGCGAAGAGAGCGCCTACATCGCTATACCGCAGGCCTGGCTCCATCTGGATCGCTTTTTCGACCACATCCGGGATATGTGTCAGATCGATCCTGCCGCTGGGTGCATGTTTTCCCTGCTGCACATGGTGGATCACCAATTTTTCCCGTTTCAAATGGTACTCGAAAGCGGGATGGCCGGCGAGCATCTCGTACAGCAGCAAACCCAGCCCATAGACATCTGTGGCCGCGCTGACCGGGCCGCGCCCATTCAGGATTTCCGGGGCGGTATATGCCGGGAGGTTATAACTTTCATCCCAGAAGGCGGGTATCGCCGGGCCAGGATCACTGACCCCCAAATCCAGCAACAACGGCCGCGGGTAACCTTGCTTGTCATAGCGTACCAGGACCATATCCGGCTTCAGGCACAGGTGCAATTTATTGGCCTTGTGCAAGTACAGGACTGCATCAGCAATGCTCAAGACAATCCATGCTGCGTGCTGGTACCATGGCTGCGGGTTTTTCAGCAGCAGATTTGAAAGCAACGCGCCTTCCGCATAGGCAAAGACCATGTAAAACTTGACCCGGCCATTGATCACGGTCCAACCATACGGATGCTGCGCCAGGTCACCGTTGGGATGCGCTGCCAGCAGTACTGGCAGGCAAGGGTGCTGCCCGACTTTTGCCAGTTCAAGGAACGCTTTCGCCTCGCTTTTTAACTTTTGTTCACACCCAACGTTGGCGACCTTGAGCAAGACCAGTTCCTCGCCCCTGCGGGCCTGGTAGATGATGGCAGACCGGTTGATCGCGATCGGCTGCACAATCTCCATCGGCCCAAACCACTCACCATTGTCAAATATTTCCGTGGCATCCTCTGCGGGACAATCTTTTTCCTGGCACCATAAGTTCAGGTCATGGGAGATGACATTACATTTCTGGCATATTCGCTTCATGGGCTATCGCTTTCCCTGGGAACCGGTCAAGGTTGGAATCATACTGTCAATAAGAGAAGAACAGGACTGGCATATCCTGTTGCTTTGCTCGCGCATTGCGAAAAAAACGGTCCAGACACCACGGGGATGCCAGTCCTTCTCCTGAATTTTAAATCAAACAAATCGACGTGAACCAGACAGGTCACCGTCCCGGTACGCTTTCACCGCACTGGTGATATCGCCGGACAGTTCCACCATTTTCTCACCCAGCTTCTTCAAGCGGGGTTGGATGCGGTCGATCATCGCCGCCGCGGCAGCGGAACCACCCAGGGTCAGAAATGCGCTGACTTTCAGGGTAATACTGATCCCTTGCAGCACTTTCGAGACCATTTCGAGTGTATCGCCGAAGGTATCGAATGATTTGGCCATTCGTTCAACCTGGGGAATATCCATATATACTTCATCAGCCATAATGATTCACTCCTACTAGAAGATTTTGCTGAACAGGTCATGCAGCGGATTGACCAGGTTCTTGGCGGTTTGCTCAGCCTGATCCATCCGGTCCAGTGCCTTTTCGATCTGGTTCCCGAAGCTCATGTTGACGTTGGCAATGTTGGTCAGGGCGGGAATCACTTCGGACGTCATCTCGTTCACAAAGCGGTCAGCACCATCCCCCTTCCAGATGCCGCCCGTGACTTCGCTGACAATGGTGCGCAACGGAGATGTCACCATGTTCTGGATCATGTTCACCTGCTGTTTGATCTGGTTGATGATCCCCCGTACAATGGAACGGGCAATTCGAATAATTCTTCCGATCATGCTTTACCTCCTAAAAATTTCCGCCAGCGGTACTGTCAGCCGACTTCATATCGTTGATGGCGCCGTGAATATCATCCGAGACTTCCTTGAATTTCTCGCCCAGTTTTTTAACTGAGTTGGAGAACGGACCGGTGAGGGCATCACTGAATGCCTGCCCGACATCCCCCACCAGGGCTTCACTGGTGAGCTGGTTGGCAATCTGCCGGATGTTGGTCAGAACCTGTTCCAGGTTCTCATAGTTTTTCATGCAGATGTTCGCCATTTCTTCCAGTGCTTCGTAATTGACGCGAATTTTTTCAGCCATTCGGTACCTCCTTATTCACCCAGCGCATTGAAGTAACCCTGGGTTTCTTCTTCAGCGCTGCTGAACGTTTCACGGATTTTCTTCAACACTTCGGCTGCCGTGCCGTAAGCTTCGGCCAACCGCTGGACAGCGGGCAGGATTTCATCATTCATCTCGGCATAAAACTTATCCGCTGCCTGTCCGACCCATCCATTACCATGCAGTTCCTCCACCTTCTGGCGAAACTGGGAAATATTGGCGGTCGTTTCGCTGGAGGCATTTTCGAATCGTTTCTCAATGCCTTCCAGGATATCGTAATTGACCTGCGTATTATCAGCCATAGGTCCTGATCCTTTCTTGTAATTTGGTGAGAGTTTGAGAATTCGTTCTCGTTATATCGTTGAAGTTTTGTGAATGAGCCTGTGTTGGATCGATAGAAACCTCCTTTCCAGTGTTACTCATCTTCTTTCTTGCGTTTTCCAGCGTTTCGTATGCTTCCGGCCGCTGCCGCCATCCCCCCTACGGCCCCGGCTGCGCCTAATACGCTTCCACCTTGTTGGTCACCCGTCCCCTCCTGCCCGGCCCCCTGTGCGGCCTGATTCTGGCTTTGCTGACCACCGCCACCGCCACCACCGGATTCATAGATATGGTCCTCCATCTGGCTGCCCGAACCGCCTCCGGTTTCTTGCCCGGCTGTGCCCACCTGGTTGCCAGTGCCCACTCCCATCCGCAGTTGGTCATTTCCACCGCCCTGCGAGCCACCGCCGCCTCCGCCAGCCATCCCACCCGATTGACTTTGATCCCCGAATTCAGACGGCTGGTCCTGTGGATTGTCAAAGACCTGTCCCTGGCCGGATGTCCCCTGCTCACCACCGGATTGCCCACCACCGCCCCCCGAACCGCCGGTTTCAATCCCATCAAACGCGTTAAAATCGATCCGGGTGGCATCAATCCCGCCGCTTTCTGGTGTGGTACCACCGATACCGCCAAAGGTATTAAAATCCAGGCCGGTGACATCAATCCCGCCGTCGCCACCCTCCAGGCTGTCCTCGCGGAAGTATTGGGCGCCTTCGTTCTCGGCTTCATCGAAGACCCTGGCGATCTTTTTTAACACCTCGGCCGTGATCTGGAAGGCATGGCGCAGCCGATCCATTCCGGGCATCAGTTCTTCATAAAACTCATCAAAGAATTTATCAGCTGCCTGACCGATCCACTCGCTCTCGAGTGCCTGCGCCTTCTGGCGGAGTTCACTGATATCGCGGCTGGTCTCTTCTTGCTGGGTGTCAAACACCTTCTCAAACTGGCTCAACAGGTCATAATTGACAATCGTCTGGTCTGCCATCAGGATACCTACCGTTTCTCAAAGCGCAGGGTTACATTCGGACCCAGGTCGATCAGGGCGCCTACCGGGAGTGCAGTTGCCTGACCAGGCACCAGCCGAACCCCATTGAGGCGGGTGCCATTGGAACTGTTCAGATCGGTGATCGTCTCGCGCCCAGCCGCATCTCGCTGAATCTGGACATGGCGGCGCGAGATACTTTTTTCATCCAGCACCAGGTTGCCTTCGGTTCTCCCAATGACATACGGCAGCTGGTCAACCGTCCATGAGCCGCTCATTCCACGCGTGGCGGTTAAGAAGGCCTTTTGTGGTGCAGCTGGCGTTGGCGCGGTAACGGTGGGTGCAGGTGTCCCTGCCTGGTTCATCATCACTGTCGCATCCACTGCGGGTTTGGCTGGCGGTTTTGGCGCTGCAGCCGGCATGGAATATTCACCCGGGACGGGCACCACTGGGTTGTCAAGTTTGGCCAGCACGGCTTCATCGCTGGCAATCGCCTGGTAACCGTCTGGCGTATTCTTGCCTTTCATCTTTTTTCCCAGTTGACCCTGCATCACAGGCGTTGCACTGACCGATTTCTGGCGTGCCGAAGAGATCATCAGGAACACCACCAACAACAGCACGATCGCGGCGATGATCACGAGGAAGATCGGCTTGGCTGTGACGGCAGCCACAATGCGCTGTATCAGCCCTGGCGCGCGGAAAACGACACCGTCATATTGGGTACTGGACATGACCTCGTTTTCAGCGTTCAACAGGCGCAGGACCACGGCGTATTTCCCGCTGGGCAGGCGGCTGTCCCTTGTTTCCAGCACCAGCCTGCCGCTGCTGGCAGCGCTGAAGGGGATCGAGAAGTTGGAATTTTTGACCTGGGTCTTAGTTTCCTCATCCACCAGCCAACCGTCGAAACTACTGATCTGGTTGGGATTGGTCAGTGATACCGCCAGCACCAGGTCGGTGCCTTCCTGTGAAACAGAGTCAATTACTGCACCGGGGTAAATGCTGGAGGGGTCAAAGCTGAATTCATGAACCAGTTCAGTGGTTTGTTCACCCCGATCGCTGGTAGCAATCACGAAAGCCGTATTGTCTTCCCGGCTGATGGCAGAAATACGTAACTCGTACTTGCGATCCGCTGTCATCTGGTCGGTGGGCAGGGAAAAGGTGTTGAAATCGCCAGGATCATTAAACTGGTAGTCATTGACCTTGGACCCGGAATCCATATCCCACAACGCCACTTTGATGTAACCGACCAGGTCCGGCGAGGTCAAAGCCAGCTGCAGGTCATACGTCTGGGTTTCCGCCACCAGGCGCAACCCATCGAAGCGCATCGAGACCGGGCTGGGCGGTCCGGGGTAATCAGTTTCAGAATTGAGGAAGAATGCGGCGTTTAGGATGGTTTTGTCCTGGAGCGTGACCGTCATCACTGCCTGGTTCTGCCCTTTAACCGGGTAAATGGTCGAGATCAATACCATCTGGGTCTTAAGCGCCTCCATGATGCGGGAAAACGCCGCCGGGAGTTCATCGACATTGGACATGGCGCTGTAACCGCCGGTGGTGCCGGCCATATTGCGCAGTTCGGTTTCGTTGATATTACCGGAAGTGCTCAACAACCCGATCGTATGCAGGGGCACCTTCAATTCGATCGCCTTGGCGGTCAGTTCCGTCAGCGATTTCTGCGAACAGGGTTTTCCGTCCTGTCCTTCATCCTTGCCATCGGTAAAAACAATCACCGCCCGTCGGCCCACGGGTGCCTGCGCCTGGGCTTCCACCGCCGCGTAGGCGGCATCGTACAGGCAGGTGGCCTTGTTCGAGGTCTTGTACTGGTCGATGGCGTAGTTTACCAGTTGAAGGTTCTCTGTAAAATCCTGCAGCAGGAGTGTGCCTTCATCAAACTGTACCACTCCGAAATAGGCATCATCCGGCGGGTTGGAGAGCGCCATCTTGGCTGCATCCCGCAGCTTTTGCGCATTGCCAGCCATACTCCCGCTCGCGTCCAACACGAGTGTGATGTAGATCGGCAGATCAGGTTTGGCGATCACAGCCGGTGTGGTCAGGTCGGTGGTCAGCAAAGAAATTTCAGCACTGGCTGGCGAAGAGGCCGTCAGCGGCAGGCCGCTTGCCGGATCATAGAGGTTGAAGTAGACCTTCAATTCCATCGATTCCGCGTTTTCCACGGTGGAGACCAGGTCGATCCGAATCTGTCCCTGGGATTGAGCCAACACCCCGGTCGTGATCGCCAGCAGGCTGATGATACTGATCAGCCATCGGATTGTTTGTCGAAATGATCGTTTCACAAAGCACATCCTCAATTACTGATTGGTTCGTATTTGTTACCCATCCCCTGATTTGATAGTACAGGATTCCACTTCCGATTGCAATATTTTTTAGCATTTTTCTATTAATTATCACGGTTATTCTAAGGTTCTAATGCATAATGCGCACAGACGTTGTATAATCTGCATATGAATGAGATTCAATCGCTTGCCCGTGGTCTGGATATTCTCGCCATCCTGGGGAAAACCCGGGACGGGGCGACGATCAGCGAGGTTGCCGCGCAATTGGCAATTGACAAAAGCAGCGCTTCGCGCCTGCTGTATACACTGGTACAGCACGGCTTTGCCCGGCGTGACGAGACCACGCATCGTTACCACCTGGGCGCAGAGGTGATCCAGCTCAGCCGCAGTATGTTCAGCCGCATGCCCTTGCGAGAGACGATCCGCCCCTACCTGCGGCGTTTGATGGAACAAACCGGCGAATCCGCCCACCTAGCCCTGCCCGCCCAGGGAATGGTGCTCTATGTCGACCAGGTGGAGTCGCGCTTTATACTTAAGGTGGAAACTTTCCTGGGCCTGCTCGCTCCGCCGCATACCACGGCGGCCGGAAAGGTACTGCTGGCCCATGGCTGCCTGGGAGTGCCGGGAAGACTGGCCCAGTTCACCCTGAACACGATCACAGACCGCCAGCCGTTGCAGCAGCACCTGGAGCAAGTTCGTCATAACGGCTATGCGCATGATGACGAAGAGTTCGCCCTCGGCGTGCGCGGGATTGCCGTACCGGTGATTGACCACCACGGCCGGGTGGTGGCGGCAATCGGGATCGCCGGGCCCATCACCCGGATGACATTCGATGTCCTGCCCCGCCTGACAGAAAAAGTGGTGCAGGTTGGCAACGCGGTAATGGATTCATTTGTACGGGCGTGACCTTCACACTTCACCGGGTTAAGATGGATAACCACCGCGAATGAAACCTGTTACACAATCACCAGCTCCGGCGCAGCGTTCTTTTTGCCCTGCCCCAGGATCATCACCTTTTTCTGGCAGGCATTGCACAGGAAATAAATGCGAATGCTGTCTTCTTTGTCCGCCAGCACTTTTTTAAGCCGCTGCTGCATATCTTCCAATTCCCTCGAATTCAGCCACACCTCAAACACGCTGCCCTGTACCCGCGCGCCGACCGATTCCATCACCCTGGCCACCTTGGTCCGGCGCTTGTTATGGCTGATGTCATACGCCACCAGGTAAAAACCGCGTTCTTCCATCCGCCCCCACCCTAGCGGAACAATAACCCGCTGTATTCCACGTCCTGCTCCACGCCACGCGCCAGCTGGCGCGCCTGTTCGCTGATGCACTGGCGCAGGCTGAGCTGCTGGTTGCGCTCGGGGTGCAGCATGGTTTTGTTCATCCGGTTTTCATACATCTGGATGAATTTGCGTTTGGCGGCATCCGACAGGTAAATGGCATACTCGGCGCCAGAACTACCCTCTGGGTGGACAGTGTCGAAATCCTGCGGCGTCACCGCGCGGGTGTTGACCGCCCGCAGCACGATCCCATCCACCACGGTGCGAAATTCCTCCATTAAGTCCAGCCCCAGCGCGGGACGGTTGTAGACCACCTCGTGCAGGAACCCCGCATAGGGGTCGAATCCTGCCGCCTGTACCGCGCTGGTGGCAGCCTGTGCCAGCAAGGTGTACCCGAAGGACAGCATCGCGTTGACCGGGTCTGTGGGCGGACGGCGCTTGCGGGTTTCGAACTTCCACTCCGGCTCAAAGCAGCTGTGAAAGCCGAGGAAATACGCAGCCGCCCCGCTGCCTTCCACGCCGCGCAGGCTGGTTAGCAGTGTTTTGCGTTCCACCTCATCGACAGCCAGCCCGATGCGCTCGATGATCGCCGCCAGGCCAGGCTGGCGTTCGCGGCTGCCATTGCGGCTGAGGAAGTATTTCTGGTTGGTCAATTTGGCCTTCACAATCGCCTTTGCCAGGCGCAGCTGGAAGGCTTCATCCCCGATGCGCTGATATTGCGCGCGGCGCAGGCGCACATGCGGGGTCAGTCCGCTGGTCAGGTGACCGCGGAAATGGCCGTCACGGGTGAGGAAGGCAACGTCGATCCCCTCATCCAGCAGGATGCCGATCGCAGGGGTGGTGATGCCGATGTTGCCAAACAGCACCACCTGCGAAACCTGGTTGATCGGCATCGAAACCAGGGTTTCCGGTTTTTCGCCTTCAAGCTCCAGGTTGACCAGCAGGCGCCGGTTGCTGACGCGCACTTTGCTGCCTTGTTGTACGATGTAGATTGGCGGCATGGGCATCCTCCTCTCAGCCTGCCAATGCGAACAAGATCACGACCAGCGCCAGCAGACCCAACCCGGAAGCGAACACCAGGCTGAGCAGCAGCCATGCCAGTTGAACGGTGATCACCAGAACGGTCCAGGCCAGCTGGAACGGCAGCAGCAGGCAGCCGCCCAGGCTTTCATCGACACGATAAGCTTCATCCATTGTTATCCCTCCTGATGAATAAAAAAAAACATTCCTTTGATCTTCCCCCCGTTTTGATGGCAGCGCGGCAGCTGGTATCTGCCAGCCATTTGCTGGTATCTGCCAGCCATTTGCTGGTATCTGCCAGCCATTTACCCGCTGTAGAACAGGCGGCGCCCATGAGATTATTTTTTGGGTTTGTTCCGGTGTTCACGGATCTTGATCTTGATCCAGTAGATCAACGCGCCCACGCAAATCACCATGAACAATGAACAATAAGTATTTGCAAGTGGATCCAACAGCATCCTTTGTTCTCCCTCCTAATCTGTATATCCTGCGGGTATAGCCTCAGGCGTCATGATGGAATCCCCTTAACGGGGGTTTATTGTTTTAGACCAACTTCGGTACTGGCCTGAAACTCATGTAACATTCCGTCTTAATCCCCTAAACGGGGGTTTATTGTTTTAGACATATATCGGCGGTAAGAATGGGTTAGTTATTGACGGGTCTTAATCCCCTAAACAGGGGTTTATTGTTTTAGACCAATGCGGAATCATCACCCGGACGGAGGAAACCGAACTCCTGTCTTAATCCCCTAAACGGGGGTTTATTGTTTTAGACCGGTTGCCATAGGCGTATCCCGCTTTCAACTTAAGGGAGGTCTTAATCCCCTAAACGGGGGTTTATTGTTTTAGACGCGATTGGTATATCACCCGCCTGGAGCACCATGCCCTGACTGATGCCGGTCTTAATCCCCTAAACGGGGGTTTATTGTTTTAGACCAAAATTGACGATACCGAAGAATCCTATTGGACGGGAGGAGTCTTAATCCCCTAAACGGGGGTTTATTGTTTTAGACAAAAAACCGTTAAACCGATTGCAGAGATTAAACCGATTGGTCTTAATCCCCTAAACGGGGGTTTATTGTTTTAGACTAATAAAGAGTGTGTAACAGGTGCATTAATTCCCTGTACGTCTTAATCCCCTAAACGGGGGTTTATTGTTTTAGACGTAGTATATCGTATTTTGGCTTAAATTCTATTGGATATGTCTTAATCCCCTAAACGGGGGTTTATTGTTTTAGACTCAATCTCAGAGATTGAGGATGCCGTACTTTGTGTTATGGTCTTAATCCCCTAAACGGGGGTTTATTGTTTTAGACTATGACAATAATTTGCACGAACCGCCGAACCTGAACCAAGTCTTAATCCCCTAAACGGGGGTTTATTGTTTTAGACAAACAATTATTGGAGTTGTAAAATGGTATAACAGTTATGTCTTAATCCCCTAAACGGGGGTTTATTGTTTTAGACTCACAGAAAAAACACTATTTTATAATCGGTTATTTTCTAGTCTTAATCCCCTAAACGGGGGTTTATTGTTTTAGACAACAATAAAGGTGAAAATAAATATAAAGGTATATTCCCGTCTTAATCCCCTAAACGGGGGTTTATTGTTTTAGACGAGGGATTCGGAAGTATTCTATCTCAACGATGGCCGGCCGTGTCTTAATCCCCTAAACGGGGGTTTATTGTTTTAGACCAGAAAGAAGATAGTATGACCGGCTACGTATTTTTGGTCTTAATCCCCTAAACGGGGGTTTATTGTTTTAGACAAAAATAACTGCGGTTAACTCCGCAGATATTAAGGCGGGTCTTAATCCCCTAAACGGGGGTTTATTGTTTTAGACTGGTCGATAACGTTGGAATGGACGCGCAAGTTGCAATCAGCGTCTTAATCCCCTAAACGGGGGTTTATTGTTTTAGACGAGAGGCGGCAGCTGCGGCAATATCAGCCTGCTAACTGGAGGTCTTAATCCCCTAAACGGGGGTTTATTGTTTTAGACCCATAAGATTCTGGGATGACGATAAATTCATTTACGTTACAGCGTCTTAATCCCCTAAACGGGGGTTTATTGTTTTAGACGTTAAAGCGGAGTGGATACCCTCAAGATTTGTTGGGGGGTCTTAATCCCCTAAACGGGGGTTTATTGTTTTAGACAAATAAATGTAAGCAATATGAAATTAATGAGAATTAATTCGTCTTAATCCCCTAAACGGGGGTTTATTGTTTTAGACAAATGCCTATCATCTAAGCATTGCCTATATAATGATTGTCTTAATCCCCTAAACGGGGGTTTATTGTTTTAGACTGCTCTTTCACTCTCCCATCATCATACCACATTTTCAACGATATTCCCACTATATATGCCATTTTGTCCAGATTTTGCCTGCAAAGTGGTGGAAAAATCCGCCCAGGGAGCGGGTTTTCCCCTTCTTTAAGGTTCCTGCATCCACCTTGAAAAAAAGGGTAAAAAAACGCCCCTTTTTTTGAGGTGTATGCAAAACCCGCTTCCCGGCCTGTTTCTTAAATTAATGGTATTCAATTGTTAAGGTGCTGCCTGCTGTCAACCGGGTGCGTCAGTCGGTCTGCGCCCCGCCTGGCCCTGCCACGACGCAGGCCTGCCCCAGGCCCATGGTCACCTTGGCCCCAATCCCGCTGAAGGCGCTGAAGGCGGTCATCGTTTCCACCAGGCTCATCCAGTAGCGGTCAAAATGTGCCGCGCGGTAGGTAACCCAACCCGCCGCCCCGGTCACGCGCATCTGCGGCGTCAGCTGCACCTGGCGCGTGGAAAGGGAAAATGCCTGCACCACCAGGCACTCGCGCGCGTAGCGCTGCAATTCCTCCGGCAGCGCCAGCGGCGCGAATTCATTCCAGCGCCGCAGCAGGCTGCCGAACACCAGCGCCGCTTCGGGAAACAACTGCTGCATCACCCCGTCCTTCTTGAACCCGGTCGGACTCAGCAGCTGCAGCCGCGCCACGGGCGCCACATACCGCCCGGGCAGCAGGTAACGCTCAATCCAATCACGGTAACTGGCCTCCGCCACCACCGGGGCCGCTGCCACGGTGAAGGGCACGTGGTCCAGCTCCACCGCCGCGCCCTGTGCCAGGCGTCCGCCCGGCGCGGTCAACCGCTGCAGCAATGCCGCCAGCGGCGCCGAGAGTGCGGTGAATTTCAGGCGGTAGGTATCGCCCGGCTGTAATCCGCGCCGCGGCTGCCAACCCACCAGGGAAGACACCGTGAATGGGCGTTGCGTTTGCTCCCCCGCATGCAATTGTTCCGCCAGTCCGGCATCGTCACCGCGCACCAGGTCCAGCAGCAACTGGTGTGCCGCCCGTCCCCACCACTGCGGCAGTTCGGCGCGTTCCTGCGGCAACTCCGCCACGCGCAGGGAGATTTCCAGCGAGAGCAGATCAGTAACGTTTGCCACGGGCATCCTCCCGAACCTGGTTGAGGTTTAAAATTTCCACCACCTCATAACGCGGGGGCAGTGCCTCGGGCACCGGGCGGGTGCGCAGGATTGGCGGGAAATATCCCATGCGCCCATGCAATTCCGCCAGTACCAGCCCGGCGATAAAATTCAACGACGGCAGGTTCACCAGGATTGGCAGCGTTTGCAGTTCTACAGCGGTTAATGGCACCGCGGCCATTAACGCCGCAAACTGCGGCAGGAATGATTGCGTATTGTCAAAATGCGTCGGCAGGTTGACCACCCGATCAACCGTTCCCCCGGTGATCGCCTCGATCTGCGCCACCTGGTCAGGTGTGATGGGATGGGAGAAGTTTAACAGGATCATCCAGACCTCCCCGCAGCAGGCTCGATCGTACTCAGCATCACGTCTGCGATCACATTGATTTTTTCGCCGTACACCAGTTTCACTCCCTCAACCTGGGTACGCGCTTTGAAACCGGAAGTCAACTCGGCATGGTCAAAACACATGACCTTGCCGCAGTAGATGCCCATGTTTTCACGGCTCGACAGTGAATCCAATTCATAGATCATTTCCTTGGTCACATTTTTCCCCGATTTACAGGAACAGATTGCCAGGACACCGTTCTTGATCGCCACTACATCCAGTTCATTGACCACCGGACCCTGTTTTCCCTGGCGGCGGATATGCACCCCCCGGCGTACATCATCGAAATAACCGCTCTCTTTCAACAGGCGCTCCACACGCAGCTCCAATGTATCCCCAATTTTATCCACCCCCTGGTATTGCCCCAGGTGCGGATTGAACGCAGAATTATTGCTGACCTCAAAGCCATGGGCCTTCAGGTATTGCTCAATCGAAACCGAAACCTGGAAAGGATCACGGAATTTTTCGGTGCCGTCGGAGTGATAATGGATGATCTCAGAACACTCCGTGCTGATATACATCAATGGCATCGTGGTACCGAACGCTGCCAACATGGCGCCCATCACCATGATCTTGGTACCGCCGGTCAGGTTGATGGCAATGGCTTCGCCGCGGTTCTCAACTTCCGAGATCGTTTTCGCGATATGTCGCCGGCAGCCCTGCAGATCATACGCATCCAGCACCAGCGGTGGCAGTACTTCCATATTGCCCAGGGCGGGGTCTTCGGCAATCGTGGTTGCCAGCGCCTGCGCGATCGGCAACGTCCGTTCCGTGGCCGCGAACTGCGCCAGGTGATACCGCCCCGGGTACTGCCAGAAAGGGAGAACATTGGGAATCGGTTGTTCACCGACAAGGGAAATTAATAACATGATTCACTCCAACGAGAGCCCGGCAATTCGAAGTGCAACCTCACGAATGTCGCGGATCAGGCTGTCAGGTTTTTTCGGATCACTCCGCATGCCGGCATGGTCAATATCATTGCGCACCATTGCGGTCTTGTTCCATAGGTCCAGAACCTCCTTCACATTGGGAAGGCTGCGCAGAAAGATTGGCTGGTATTCCCGTGATTCCTTCTTCGCATCAATCAGCGCGTGCGATTCCACATTAATGGCCTGTTCGATCCGATGACGGTCATTTGAACTGACCATGTCAGGCAGACCAAACCGGTACATGACCCAACTCACCAGCCACTCCCGGGCAACGGTCACTGCCTGCACCCAGTGTTCACGTTCCACATACCAATCAATCAGGCTCTTCTGGCGCAGAAGGCTCTCCCTGAAACTGTTTTCGCCATCGGAAGGTTGGTCGCCTGCCAGCGGCTGGTAGGTGTGATGGATTGCATTCAACAACAACGCAAATGGAGCGGTGTTGGGAAAGCGCTCAAAGATGGGGTTGGCTTCCTCCAGATGAGACGCAAGCCTGGCGGCATCTGCCACCGCATCCACGGGACGAATTAGATGGGTGTTGTTCGAAAGCTGGGTCAGGGTTCCCATCAGGCGGTCAACCGGGCTGAGAATCTCAAACCGAGCCTTGCCTGTACCGCTCTGTTGTGCCATTTCTTTTTTCTTTTGCCCCAACAGCGAGGCAAGGTAACGCGAATCGCCGGTGCGGTTCAAGCGATCAGCTGCCTCGGCCCAATCCAGCAATTGCAGCATGGGGGTGAGATCAAAAAATGGTGTGATCCCGTCACCGTTTTCCCGCCCCACGTCATACGCGCCGTAGAAAACAGCTTCCAACCGCACATCCAGTCCGCTGCGTAGATAAGCTGCCACCAGGAGACCAAGCAAGGGGAATGACCGCAGACCGTGGGTGATGTCGAACGCCACCGTTTCCCCGGGATTTACCTGGGATGCCACAATATTGAAAATTGTCCACAATTCAGACTCGTTCCGGCCCAGGGGGATACCCACCGGGCGCACGGTGATGCCCTGTGGTAAAGCCTGGCACAGAGCACCAAAATGCGCATGCTGACGGACGTCCTCAGTCAGAAAGATAATCACCTCATCCGGCGCAAGGAAAGCGGCGCTGGCAACCGGCGCATAAGAAGCCTGCACCTGCCGCCCATCCCAGGCATAAATGGTAGGTTGGTAATTGCCAATCCCGAAGAATGTTAACAATTTCATTGGATTTCCTTCAATTCCAGCAAGCACCAGCCGAAAGTGACCAACGGTTTCGTCCCAGCTTTTCCAACCGACATGGCCACCCGCCGGGACTTGGGGAAGGTATCCCCCATGTTGCGTTTTCCCTGCCGGATCATACGGAAATCGCTGACCAGTTTCTCAAACAGGTATTCATCCTGCTGCAAGTGCGTCCAGAAGGTTTTTCCATCCCAGCCGGTGCCCCAGCCTACCTGGAGCAATGCCTGGTTGCTGGCAGGTTTTACACTGTACAGTTGATCAATAAAACTGGAAATCCTGCTGGCTCCGTCCGCATCTTTGAACCACTCCCGCATCTTCTCGAGCCGCGCATGACTGTGGCGCTGCACACGGTCCGTCAATTCAGACAACCAACGGCCGCGTTCGTTGAAACCCAGGTTACGTGCCATCGGTTGACTGAGCAGGATATCATCCACTTTCAGCGAACCGATGAAGCCGGTTTCCGGCAGCACCGATTCCAGCTCGATCGGCGTGCCCATGCTGTTCTGATTCAACACCTGCGCGTTGGCAACAAACAGGCGTCCCTGGGCATCCTTTGCGAAACTGTCACTGACCTGCAGCGCGCGCAACAAATCGTGATTGGGATCTTCCCCGAAAATACGATGCTCCAGTCCCTGGCCGGCAAAGACACGGTTGTATCCCACATCGCGCCGATCCAGCTTGATGCCGACTTCCTTCCAGCCGGTCCATGCCAGGGCAGTACGCAGGGCACCCTTGAGGGAGGAGCCTGGTAAATACGGTTGGTCATACACATCCTTGATGCAGGCTTGCAGCCGCGCATCTGCCTTTATTGAACGCGGTTCACCACGGAGGATATAGCGAAAATAGTCGTCCCTGGCCAGGTCGGCTTCACGCACAACACTACCAGGCAGTGGGTAGGGCGGTTTCAGCAATGCCTGATGATCTTCAAGAATCGCGTCCACATTTAATCGATAGGTACGCCCACCGTTGATGATGAAATCAAAACCAAGGCGAAGTTCATCACCGCTGCCGATATGCAGTGGCGAGAGTGTGGTGATCTTCATCGTGTAGTTGGTCATACTGTGCCTCCTATTGTCAGGCCAACCCCCAATGCCAGTCCGCTGCGATAGACCGGGTGGCCGATGGGCTTTGTTCCATTGTAGTCCGGCTGCACGTCAGCGATCTGCCCGGCCCAATCTTTTGGCAGGGCACCCAATACCGCGCCTTCCTTGAGCATGTTCACCGTCCGCCGGCGTTCTGCCTTGCTGCCCGTGCTTTGCAGCCAACCGCCGACGCCCTCCAACTGGTAGGCAGCAAAAGCTTCTCGCAAGGCGGGCATTTCATCCTCCCGTGGGAGGTAACGGCTGAGACTGACCCAGGATTTGCCGGTAGGATCTGGCATTTCCACCGCATCCCACGCTTCGATCGCCACCTGCCCATACCCGGCGTTGCGTTCACCGCCAATACCGCTGCTCTCCAGCAGTTGCACCCCTTCTTGAAATTGCTGCCGTAAGGCAGTATTCATTTTTCGCCAGCGCACTCCGAACCACAAACCGCAATTCGGCGCAAACTGCACAAAGCCGGTAAAAAAGAGTGCAGAGGCGTTACTCACGCGGTCAATCAGTACCCGCGGACGTTCATCACTGGTAACAATGGGCTGCTTCCTGTTGGAAACCGCTTCTGGCAAATGGGCACTTTCCGAAGGCAGCCACAGGAATTCTCCGTTACGGCACTTCGCATCCATAACCATACCTGCCAGGCTCTGCGACCCGTCAACGAGCGCCTTAAAGGCACCCTCGGAAACAAACCGGATTTTCTTCAGGTCCTTGGGGCGCACCGTATCTACGCCAGGCGTTGCGACACCGGTGGTGAAACCCAGCTGTGGGGCCGGGTAAAACCGTACCTCACCGGCATACGGGAAAGCTGAAGTGAGCAGGAATGGCGGGTCATCACCCGGCAGTGATGCCATCCAGCGCTCCACGCCTTCCTCTCCATCCAACTGGGCCACCGCGGCGGTCAATGCCGAAAACAGGCTGTCAGAACTGAACAATACCGAGGAATGTTCCTGCTCAATCCCATGCCGACCAAGGTGCAATCCGGAAAGACCTGTAGGTTGTATTTTCCAGGTTTCCACGTTCATCGGCATCACTCCTCGAACAACGGCGTGAAGTCCAAATTCTCATACGCCTGTGAAAAAGCCTGAAGGGAATCATATTGACCAAGAACAATTGGCTGGTTGTAATCCTTGCGATTGCGGCCAGTGAGTTTGATGTCGGTGAAAGCGATCTTTCCGCTGCCGCGTGAACCGCTGCCACCCAGGTAATCATCCTCCAACAGCTGCAATCCTTCGAGGATATGCTTGAAGAGCTTCAAGTCTTCTTTGCTGTACAGGGTAAATACCATCTCAGCAGGCCCAAAATCTGTTCCCGCCGGTACCCGCTCAATATTGCGAGGAGAAGCAGCACTGGTCACACGGTCGATCGAGACTTCCGTTTTCAACTCGGTGTATGCCAGGTCTGTCTGTGCATTTTGCAAAGCGCTGACACTATGGTCTGTCATGCGCACATCCCGCACCACCAGGCGAGTTGGTCCCGTTGCATCCACTTCGCCTGGCACTCCAAAGATCTGGCACAGGTCACAGTCAGCATAATCTGCTTGTGTGTTGCAGGTGTGGATTGTCACCCGGTTGCCCATGGTATTGTTTTGCCGCAGCCCCATGAATTTCTCCAGTTGTGAACGCATTTTACCTTTGAGGCTGGAACCGGGGATATAGGGTTGCTGCGATACCGCATCACGGATGACGGGATTGTCAACTCCGCCAATTTCCAACCCACTTGATGAACCGCCGATATGCAAACCGCTAAGGGCTTTAATGTTCATTAACAATATAATCCGGCCTGACATTTTAATCGTTTCCATTGTACATTCCTCCTAATCAGTTCTTTCCACCGAGTGCTTTATGGTACGCAAGGATCGCTTCAAATAAATCCAAAAAACGCTGGAATGCAGCCTCGCGCTCGGGACCCGCTGGGCGTTTTTCCACCTCATCAATCGCATCAGAAAGCACATCCCGCAGGCCGCCAACCTGGCGCTGGCGCGCTGTCTGGTAAGCCATCTTGGGCTTCAGCATTTGCAGACGGCGCATGGCACGGGCATTATCCTGTTTCCATAAAGCGCCGATCTGACGTACCTCGGTAAAGATATTGCGGATCTGAGTCGCCCTCAAGTTATCTTTGACCAGTTTGTCCGCGGTTTGTTCAGCGAATTGGACCAATTCCTTCCCGCTTTCGTCCGCCATCATTATTCTTGTAATTGCAGAATTTGCCATTTTTCGAAAACTCCTTTACTTTTATTCCGATTCATCATCATGATGCTTCTTTTTTCTCAATTCCAACTGCGCCCACCGGGCACCCTTTGCCCAGATATGCAATTCAGCGTAAGGGGGATTAGTCTGGTGCAAATCCTCCCGCAGGTTCACCAACGCAGTATGCAATGCTGGTGATTTTTTCTTCACCTGGTCAGCCATGCGCACCAATTGGTAGTCGGCCAGCCACATCCATGGTCCCCAGATGGCCTTGCCATCTTTCCGCGACCGGCTGGCTTCCGTCTGTTTATGATCCAGTTCCTGCAACCGCTGCAGCAAGCTGTGGGATCCACCCAATCCGCCGTTGGTCTCATTCCCAACGATCTGCACCAGTTTCTCTTTTTTATCTACCAGGCTGGAAAATTCCATCCAGGTCCACACCTCCCCAAGAAAGGCGATCCGGTTCCGTCCGGCATCCTTGGCTTGCTTTTCCAGGTCTCCTGCGTCCTCCGCCGCGGCATGCACCGGGTACTTGCCATGGATGAACGCCAGTCCCCCGCTCAGATGCAAGCCCGGGTTACCGCCGGTATATTGATCAAAGGACGCCGCAATTTCCTGCGCGAGTGCTGGCATGTTGTCCCACGGTCCAATCAGGAATAAATCATCGCCTCCGGTATAAACGGCATAGATCAAGGGGGCACTCCCATCAAGGTGATTTTCCGATTCGATCAGCCGTTTCAGCCAGCCTTCGAAAAACAGGGATAACTGAAAACTGAGCGTCGCCAGACGGGATAAGGTTGCCCGTGATTGGTCGCCTTTGCCAAAGCCCTCCTGGAAGATACTGCCCAGGTTATCCACATCCATCCGCAGCACACCCAGCCGTTCGATGCCCTTTGACTTTTTTTGCAATGCATCAAACGTCATCTTCGGGACCTGGTTGACAGTGTAATGGAGCCATGGAACCGATGGGATGACAGCGTGGGTCGGGAACTTTCCATCTTTCGGATCATCCAGTGCCCATAAAATCACCCGGTCCGCGTCGTCAATATTGATCTTCTCAGTACCGCGCTTCAGAAATTCGATCTGCATCCCGAAGGAAGCAAGGATGGTACTGGCAGTGATTTTGTCACCCAGCGGAACATCATTCCCCAATGCCAGGGCGATGAGATCACTCCCCGGGAGATCCTTCCCAATTTCGGCATCGAACGAATCGCATAATGAACACAGGAAAAACGGTTCCCCGGTATCATCTTGTTCTTTGTTCGAATAGCCGTGCTCATCTTCTACGCCACATACCCGGCAGGTATGCTCCTGGTTCCCACCGT
Organism: Anaerolineae bacterium; assembly: GCA_013314735.1. Taxonomy (GTDB): domain Bacteria; phylum Chloroflexota; class Anaerolineae; order Anaerolineales; family Anaerolineaceae; genus SpSt-1165. The sequence continues at coordinate 364,796 of JABUFD010000002.1, read as the reverse complement.
GGGGCTTGGGAGCAAACACTTTCTGGTACAGATCGTCTCCCAGTTCACTGAACCGATGGTTCTTGGCTTCAGCGATCCGGGTGTGCATCCTTCCCCAATGTTCCGGGAACGCACCCACCCGGAAACCCGAGAACGGCACGGCAACCCCATCCAGCGCGAGGTACAACTTCACCCCATGTGCTGCCAATAAACGTTCACTAACTTTGCGGCGAAGTGCAGGCAATTGATCATAAGCACTGAGTGGTGCCAGCAGGAAGAAATGACCACCACCGCTATAGATCACGTTAGTATAGGGCAAATCCAGTTCACGTAGCACAAAGCGCAGCACCGCTTCGGTCAGTAATTGCAGGTAGAAAGATCGTCCGCGCAGTGTTTTCGCAGCATTTTTGCTGCCAATGGTATAGATGAAATCCTGGATGCCGGAAATATCACCGCCAATCAACATTACAGCATCCTTGTTCAGTACATCCTGTGCGGGTGCAGGCAGCTTATCCATCTTGCCGTCAAGCTTGAACAACTCCACCACAGCCTGGTGAGTCGCTTTAAGGCCTGCTTCCGGCATCTCAGACAGGCATACCGCCAATGCTGCCGTCATCCGGCTGTGGTCATACAAAGAGATATCCGGGCGGTTGTAATAATAGGAAGAAGGCACGCACCAGGTGTGGCGCTGTAGCAGAGACATCATCTGCTCAAGTGCAGCTGCTGCACCAGAAGACAAGGCCGTAAAACCCTGGGCGAGGGATTCCAACAACTGCCGGTACTGCCTGCGGCTCTCTTCCGGAGAACAAGGCTCCTCAGGAAAAATGGATTTTGCAGACAGCGCCAACGGCGCCAACGGCAGGTAATGCTGACTTCGCTGATTTTCGCCAGCAAGGGAAAGGCTATCAAAAATGGTCAACATCTGCCGGGGAACCAGTTCCTGGTTTTTCCGTTCGCGGTCATCCCGTTCACCCGCGCTGAGTTTATCCGCCAATGCAACCGCCCATACCAAAGCTGTATCAGCGCCAACATACACGCTTGGGCGATGATGGTACGCCCCTGGAAGGGCGAACTGACGATATAGGTCATTCTTCTTTAGCAATTCCTGCTCGATCCAGCGGATCGAATAGGCGGCATGCACGGGCTGACCTTCTTCACGAGTGTCTCCCGGCGGCCGGGTGGGATCATCACTGGCACGCTGCGCCAGTTTCCCTATATCGTGAAGCAATCCTGCCATTGCGGCTCTGATTCGATTTTCTGCCATTACACCTCCTTATGAAAAAAAGTTGTGATGCCGTCACGGGCGATCCCCCTCTGCTGTCCCCCGTGAGTCTCCCCTTGATCAGACCGTGACGACATCATCCATGATGATACAGGAATCATCATCTTGTGTCATGAGGGATATCCCCCAATCGGGTACTGTAATACAGTTGCAATAAGGTAATTAATTGAGAGCGGGATACACGTTCCCGGAATCCCCAAAAGTCGGTCGCACGCTGGTAAGCATCCCCCAGGTGACGTTCGATCGTGCGCGCTGATAAGACCAACCGGTCCGCGATCTGTTGATCAGATAACCCCTCCCGCACCAGGAGCGCGACTACTGATCGCTGTGCTGGCGTCAACTGGTTCTGGACAAACTGATCAGCCAAACTCCATTTCTGCCGCAGCTGCAATTCCCGGATAGCCGCAATCGCCTGGTAGGGATCTTCCACCTTCCGCAGTGTCGATACCACTGGGCTGAGTAAACCCCAATGGATCACCGGAACCTCTATTAACTCCGCCAGATCTTCCAACTGCGGATGCAACCTTTTTTCTTTCAGGAAATTCCCCCCTGAAAACAAATGCCAAAAGCGGTCATCTTCATCAAATAACAGTTGGGCCGCCACCATCGCATAAATCGACATGGTCTTCCGCCCGCCGGAAGCACAGATATGCACGCGTGCGTTCTGTTGCTTTAATCGCCATAATACACGGTAAAACATACGGAAAAAACTTTCCGTACCCGTAGTATCATCAAAATCTGATAATGGATGCCCGAGGTGGTCTACGATTTCTTCATAAACCACCTGAAGCCCCGCATACACCCCTGAATCTATTTCCGCCTTCAACCTCACGAGGGAATTCGCGATCGGGTCCAACCCGGCGTCTGTATGAAAAACAACGAGGCACTTGATTTGCTGACCAGTACGAATTAATAAATCGACCGTACTGGTAATCACTTGGGCTTCACTCCCCAAAGTAGCCAATAGTGTAACGGATTCTCGGTGTATTACTTGGTGACCCATCCAAATCCCCTTTTCCAAAATGAGGTTTTTCCATTATACCTTGATATTTGGTACAGGAAATGAATTAAGTGTTTTTAATGATGCATATGTCCAACTTTCATAAACAAGATTCTATCTATGATAAAATTAGGCAGTATAATACATGGAAGGTACAGGGGTAGAACATTCCCTCGCTCACCGATTGTGTGTCATCGAGGCACGATGATTGATAGTTGTGTCGGTTGGGCGGAGCTATGATAAGGATCACTGGTTGATAAAATCCATCGTTTTTGTCTGCACTGCCAATATTTGCCGGTCGCCCATGGCAGAAAAGTTGTTTGCTGCCCGGGTTGCCGAACTGCATCTCCATGATTCCATTACAGCCGCATCCCTGGGCACCTATGCAATCGACGGGCTTGCAGCCGACCCAAAAGCCATCAGGGTCATGCAGGAACGTGGGCTGGACTTACGAAACCATCGGTCCAAATTGCTGACCGAAGCCAATATACAAGTCCATCGCCGGGTTCTGGTAATGGAAAATTCCCATAAAGAAGCCTTGCAATATGAATTCCCTGCCCAGGCATCCTCAGTCTTCCTGTTGAGCGAAATGATCGGTCAACATTTCGAGATACCAGATCCGGTGGGGAAGCCAATGCAGGAATTCCGCAAAACCGCAGAATTACTCAACGAGATCATCCTCTCTGGCTTCACGAAAATCGTAGAGGATTAGTCAATCTGCTTATATTTCCTTGCTTGTAGGAATACTTATCTCCGGCCACGCTAGCTAACAATCGTCGCCTGAATCGACAGCTTCACCCCAACCACTTTACCGGCGCACTAACATTGCTTCATCTATCAATCAGAACCCAATCTGATTACCTTCATTAATCAAATACGATTCATCCATACAGGGGAGTTATCAAAGAAATGGAACACCAAGCAATCGAAACCAAATTAAATGTGAAACAAGAAAGCACCTGCAAACTGCCCACCAGGTTCAACTGCGCTATGTGCCGCATGTTGGATTTCACAGTTGCTGCCCTGGGACTGCTGATGTTATCGCCGTTATTCATTTTCATCGCCATCAAAATCCGTATGGACAGCGCAGGTCCGACATTTTATCGAGGAAAACGGATGGGACGGTACGGGAAGCCATTTCAGATCCTGAAGTTCCGCACCATGTATGAAGCACCCGAGAGCTATAAGGGCTCAAAAGTAACCGCATCCGGGGATCCGCGGATCACCCCCTTCGGACAATGGCTGCGTGACACCAAGATGAATGAACTGCCGCAGTTAATCAATGTGCTTAAGGGAGAAATGAGCCTGGTAGGCCCGCGCCCTGAAGACTTTGAGATCGCTTCAGGCTGGTCGGATCATCAAAAAACAGTGATTTTGTCAGTCCGCCCCGGTATGACCAGTCCCGCATCAGTCATGTACCGTGATGAAGAACAAATGTTGAACCAGGATAACCTGCTCCACCAATACCTTTCAGAAATTCTGCCAGATAAGCTGCGGATGGACATGCTTTACGTCAACAAGAAAAATGTTCTGTTCGATATCGATGTGATTTTCAGCACGCTGTTGTCTCTGCTGCCATACTGGCGAAAAACACCCATCCGCCGTTGGGAGCTGTATTATGGTCCATTGCATCGTTTTGCCAGGCGTTATGCGATGTGGTTCTTTATTGACACCTTCCTGGCGACATTCTCCCTGGGTGCTACTGCTGCCGTGTACCGCGTGAATGCTCCTTTGGATGTGGGTTGGCCGATTTCGTTACTGTACGCCTTTATTTTTGTTTCTTGTTTTGGCGCCAGCAACTATGCCTTTCAGTTGTATGCCATTGAATGGTCCAGGGCACCCAGCCGCCTTGCGATCAATTTGTTATTTTCAGCCGCTGCCGGAATGCTTGGTGTCAACCTGATCGAATTCATTTTTCACTCGTCGCTGAAGCCATTACCTGTGGTGGTTTCCCTGGTTGCAACAATGTTGACCTGGTTCCTATCGGTCGCTGTCCGGTATCGGGAACGATTGATCACTACTGTCGCCAGTCGGTGGATCAAAGCTCGCAACAACGCCAACAGTATGGCAGAAAATGTATTGATTATTGGCGCCGGACGCAACGCATACGCGGTGCAATGGTTGTTTGATCAGAGTGAATTCCACCGATGGTTCCGAATTGCCGGATTTATAGATGATGAGCACACCCTGCAATTATTACAAGTCGGGCTAAATAAGGTGCTGGGCACCACTGAAAACATTCCCGAAGTTGTGGAAAAGTACAATATCGGGTTGATCTGTTTCACAATCAAGAATATCTCATCCGATAACCGTCAACGCATCCTCAACATATGCAGCCAGACTGGAGTACGAACTGTGGAGATGCCGGATTTCTTTGGCATCATGTATGATGCCTTCAAACCTTGCATCAAGGAGAACATAGAACAAAAACAAGTGGAGCAATTCAGATGAGTATTGATTGGCATGGTAAAAAAGTATTGGTTACCGGGGCTGGCGGATTTATCGCCAGCCATCTTGTTGAAACCCTCAGTCGCTCAGGCGCAATCGTTCGGGCCATGGTGCGTTACAACAGCCGCGGAGCAGCAGGATTTTTAAACCAATCAATCCTGCAAACCCATGGCACCATCGAAATCTTCCCGGGGGATCTGTGTGACCGGGAAACGGTACGACAGGCAGTCAAAGATCAGGAATATGTCTTTCACCTTGGCGCGCTGATCTCGATCCCCTTTTCTTACCGGTACCCGGATGCCGTCGTATCCACCAATATCATTGGCACCATGAATATCCTGCAAGCATGCCGTGAAATGGGTACGCCCCGCCTGATCCACACTTCCACGAGTGAAGTGTACGGCAGCGCCAAGTATGTCCCGATCGACGAGCTGCATCCACTGCAGGGCCAGTCACCGTATTCCGCTTCCAAAATTGCCGCCGATAAATTGGCGGAGAGTTTCTACTGCGCATATGGGTTGCCAGTAGTGACAGTACGCCCATTCAATACTTACGGGCCGCGCCAATCCGCCCGTGCGGTGATCCCTGCCATCATCTGCCAGGTATTAAGCCGCGATACATTATTAATGGGGAATAAAGATACCACGCGTGATTTCACATTCGTTTCAGACACTGTTCAAGGTTTCATCAAAGCTGCGGAAGCACAACAATCCGTCCTGGGAGATGTTTTTAACCTGGGCACAGGTACGGAAATTTCAATCGGAGCTCTGGCCCAGACCATCATTACCATCACAGGGAAAGCAGTGAAAATTGTTCAGGACCCCAACCGGTTGCGTCCTGAAAAATCGGAGGTTACAAGGCTATTGTCCAACAACCAGAAAGCCCAAAAAGCGCTGGGGTGGCAGCCGACTGTCAGTCTGCAAGGGGGAATCGAGACCACGATTGACTGGATTCGCAATCACCTCGATTTATATGATCCAGACCATTATGTATTCTAGCCATTTATTTATCAGGAGAAAGACATCATGAAAGCAGTTGTTCTTGCGGGGGGGAAAGGAACACGCCTTGCGCCCTATACTAACGTTTTACCCAAACCGTTGATGCCAATCGGCGAAATGCCAATCCTTGAAGTACTGATTCGTCAGATGCGAAATATCGGGGTGGATGAGGTGATCCTCACCGTCGGGCACCTTGCATCGTTAATGCAAGCCTATTTCCAGGATGGAGAACGGTTTGGCGTACACATCAATTACAGTTTTGAAGATGCCCCCCTTGGCACCGCAGGACCGCTTTCCTTGTTGAAAGGCCTCACCGAAACATTCATCGTCACCAATGGCGATGTGTTGACCACCCTGCCGTTGTCACAACTTGTTGCTTTCCACAAAGAGCAAAAGGCAGCAGCCACAATCGCGATGCATCAGCGCAATGTGAAAATCAACCTGGGAGTGATTGAAACCAATAACGATCATACCGTGACCGGTTACATCGAGAAACCGACCTTCGATTACCTTGTCAGCATGGGCATCTATGTGTTTGAACCGGCAGTGCTGCATTACATTCCCAAAGGCAAATACCTGGATTTCCCCGACCTCGTCAAAATCCTGATCGCCAACGGAGAGCATGTTTGCGGATTTACTTTTGATGGGTACTGGCAGGACCTCGGCAATCCAGAGGATTATCAGCAAGCCAACCTCGATTTTCCCACGTTACGACAGCAAATTTTTGAAGGAGAATAGCAGATATGAACTGGAAAGTCCCCCTGGCGGAGGTTCAACTGGGTGAAGAGGAGCGGCAGGCAGTTCTGTCCGTGATGGACAGCGGCTGGCTGACAATGGGCAGCCGTACTGAAGCCTTCGAGCAAGCATTCAGCCAATTTCTTCAAATCCCCTACAGCTTTGCCGTGACTAACTGCACGGCCGCTTTGCACCTTGCCTGCCTGGCGCTGAATCTGCGGCCCGGCGATGAGGTAATCCTGCCTTCACTCACATTCGTCGCCACAGCAAACGCGGTGCGCTACGCAGGTGCGGTTCCTGTCTTTGCTGACATCTGCGGTGATGATGACCTGACTCTGTCTCCTGCCGAGATTGAACGGCGCATCACCCCCCGCACCCGTGCGATCCTGGTAATGCACTACGCAGGATACCCGTGCGACATGGAAGCCATCCAGCAGCTGGCGCAACGCCACCGTCTGGCGGTCATCGAAGATGCCGCCCATGCGGTCGGGGCATCACTCAACGATATACCGATCGGCCACTGGAGCGATATCGCCTGTTATAGTTTCTTTTCCAATAAGAACATGACCACAGGGGAAGGAGGGATGGTGGTAACGCGGAATCCCGAACTGGCTGAACGCATCCGTCTGCTACGCTCACATGGTATGACCACCCTGACCTGGGACCGCCACCGGGGCCATGCGCATACCTATGATGTTGTGGCAGTAGGGTATAATTATCGCATTGACGAAATCAGGTCGGCGATTGGGATTGAACAGCTAAAAAAATTACCGGCATGGAATTTGCAGCGTCAAACAGCAGTCGAAACTTACCATGCGGTGTGCCAGGAAATTTGCCCCGATTTACACCTCCCCTTCCGCGAATTCCGTGGCAAGAGCGCCTACCATGTCCAACCGGCGCTTTTACCTCCCGGGGTGGAGAAAGCAGAATTCTTTGCCTCCATGAAGGCTGCTGGGATTCAAACCAGCTTCCATTATCCACCCATCCACCAATTCAGCGTGTATCAGGATATGGCGCCCCCAGGTGGATTCGATTTACCCCAAACAGAGCATGTTGCTGCCCGAGAGGTCACTTTACCGCTCTATCCTGCCATGACACGCGACACAATCCGTTACATTGCAGAAACCATTCAGGAAATTATCCAATCCAAACGTTAACAGGTGACAGGTACTTATGGAAATTCGTTATTACTGGGAAATTGTAAAGAAATGGATCTGGCTGCTGGCTCTCGGATTGGTGTTGGGGGCCGCAGGCGGTTACCTGCTGACCTATTACCAGGCTCCGGTTTTTGCCGCCAGCACCAAGGTCATGATCTCCCAACCGAATAGCGGTTCCTCTGTCGATTTTTACTCCTCTTATAACGCAGAACAACTCGCCCAGACCTACATCCAAATTCTGACAACCCAGCCGATCCTGGATGCTCTTGCACAGGAACTCGGCTACACCATTTCAGTCAACCAGGTCAGTGCCCGGCTGATCACTGGTACCCGCGTATTACAAATCACGGTCGAAGCTTCCCACCCCCAAAATGCTGCCGACATCGCCAATGGACTGGTTCGAGTGTTGACGGTCCAGAACGAAACACTTCAGTCCGGGCAATTTACCACCTCGGAATCATCATTGCAGGCACAGATTTCACAGGTGGAGGCTCAAATAACCGATACCCAAAACCAGATCGCAGAGCTGGAAGAAACCGTAGTCAATGAATCAACTGAAACCATCTCCGGGAAACTCGCCGGTATTCAGATGGAGATCAATACACTGGAAACCCAACTGGTCGATAAAAATTCAGAGATCATCGCATTGGAGCTTCAACTGAAGACTTTGAAAGAATATAATTCCTACACCGGGCGCTCCAATGGAACTGACGAGGAAATTGCTGATATCAATACCCAGCTTTTTAAACAACAATTAGATTTGGAAGAGCTGCGTGCGACGTTAAATTTTTATCGGCAAGAATACTTTGACCTATTGATGATCGATGAGAACCAGAGCGTGGCAGGCAGCAATAACAGCCAATTACAGCAATTAAAATCCACATTGGCACTATACCAGCAGATGTACAGCACATTGTTAGGCAATTATGAGAATGTCCGCCTCGAACGCCTGCGAAACAGTTCCACCATCGTCCAGGTGGAAGCCGCTACCGCTGATTACACCCCGATTCGGCCGGTACTGCTCAATAACATCGGCCTGGGCGCAGCATTGGGACTGATGCTGGCCGGCGGGATTGTGTTCCTGATCGAATACCTGAACGATACCATCCAACTGCCAGAACAGGTGGAAGCGCTCTGTGATTTCCCGGTGGTTGGTGTCATTGCGGATATTCCCAAAGAATACCGTGATACGGTTCTGATGCATGAAAAACCCCGCTCCCCACTGGTGGAATCGTTCCGTATCCTGCGAACCAACATCGAATTAATCCAGAAAGATAACAACACAGAATTCAAATCTATTTTGATCGTCAGCCCCAACCCCGGCGATGGGAAGAGCACGATCTCAACCAACCTGGCAACCGCTTATTCCCAACAGGGCCGAAAAACCCTGTTGGTGGATGCCGATTTGCGTAAGCCAATGGTACACCGGCTGTTCCATTTGAAAAATGAGAACGGCTTTTCTCTCCTGCTGCGTGACGGCCTGACCCGTGATAACATCAGTGCCGCGGTTCAGATGGTCGGACGCAACCTGATGGTCATGCCCAGCGGTATCATAAATGATGATACTGCGGATATGATCACAGAACAGGCGCCGGTGTTTGTCAAGAAATTCCGCGGTGCTGCAGACCGGATCATCTTCGATTGCCCTCCTGTATTGTTTGCGGAAACATTCACGCTTGCCAAAGAAGTCGACGGCGTAATAGTGGTGGTGAAACCCGGCGAAACCAAGATCAACGCGCTAAAACGCCTGATCGACCAGATGACCTGGATTAATGCGAAGGTGATCGGGATTGTATTCAACCAGGTTTCCGAACGCAAGCATGGTTATTATTATCAACATTATTACTCCGCCTATGGTTATCAATATTCGCGAAAATATTACCATGAACAGCAACAATCCAATCCTTCCAAACCAGCCACCGCAGAAATGACGCAAACACCCGAAGAGCCGCTGCAGCCAACGGCAGAATAAATAAATAAACGTCTGTACCAGTACCAATAGCAAAAACCCCGCAGCGAGATCGCTGCGGGGTTTTTTCACAATATGGGGGAGAGCCATATCTTCTGAATTTCACTGTTTATGGAGATTGGAATTCCTCTGCCAGGTGGCGGATATCGACATAAGAGGGCACATACCGTTCATGCCCAAAGGCATCGATCTGGATGGTGAAATACTCTGTTCCCATCTCAGAATTCTCAACCGCTGTCATGATGTTTGAGAAACACAACAACTGGTTGATTTGAGCCAGGCCAAGGTCGGTCGACACCAAATCGATGAACTGGGGAATCAAAGCTGGTATTTTGGTCACAACCTCGGGCGATAGAATTTTTTCGCGCAAGGCAAACAATATCTGGGTCTGCCGGTCAATCCGGCTCAGGTCGGAAGTGTCTTCACCCGCTTTGTCACGCAAACGGGCATAATCCAAGGCTGTTTCTCCATCCATTACGATTTCACCAGGCGAAAATTCACCAGCCCCCTCCGGCACGACCACGGTCAGCCCTCCAAGGGTTTCTACCACCTGCGAGAAGGTGGAAAAATTAATGGTTACCACATGATCAATGTGAAAGCCAAAGTTGGATTGCAGTGTATCAATCAACAACCCCGGCCCCATTCCTGGATATTCATACTGGTAACCATACGCATATGTCATTTTCAACCGTTCCTGGTAAATTCCGTATTTCTCGAGACCGGGAATGGATACCATCAAATCCCGGGGAATCGCCAACATATGGACACTGCCATCGCGGAAATCCACCCGGACCAGTCGGATTGCGTCTGCAAAACCGGTGGCATAGTCATCTGGCGAAGCCCCTTCCTTGTTGCCTTCCTCATAATCCTTGGCAATCATCAACACATACCAGACTGGCCGCTTCACATTACATCGGGGTGCCAACGTTGCGGTAGGTGTGGGCGTTGCTGTGGCGTTGGCAACTGGCATGGTTGTTCCTGTACTGGTGGTCTGAAGCCCTTCCAGGGTAATGGTTGGCAAGTAAGGACGGACCGAACCAGATTGCGCCGTTCGCAATGTGCTTCCGACAATCCAGACCCCCGCCCCGATCGAAAGGACGATCAAAGCAATTCCAATAACCAAAAAGGGAAGCCTGGGCTTCCCTTTTTGGTTTGTATCAGTATCGTAATACCGTCTGGATTTCCCCATTTCGGTTTTCTAGTATGGTTGCCTTACTGGCAATCTTGCGGGCAATTCTCTGCGTTTTCCCCACCGTATATATCGCAGACGCCGTCACCGCATGGCTTCGGAACCACGATCGTTGGTTTGGGACCAGGTTCCGGTTTCAGCAGTTTTTCAATAACGCTATCTTCGACCTCTTCGCCGTTCGCCAACGCTGTCATCGTTTCGCAGAACAGCCGCCAGAGGGCTTGATCTTCATACCCCGGAAAGGCGTAACCAAATTGCTCACCTGGCTGTAACTCATCGGTCATCAATCCGTCCGGAATTTGCAGGTAGGTAACCTTCACAAGCCCTGTTTGTGATAGTACCACAACCCTGACAGGACTGCTGTCGACCAACAACGAACAGGTAACGCAGCCGTTACAGAAATACTTGGTGCCATCGGACCGTTCACACACAGTTTTCGGATTGAGCGGCGGGAAATCCTTGATGAATTCTTCCATCTCCTCGGGTGTAAATTCTTCCGTTCCTGGATATATGACCTGAGCGGTATAGGAATATCCCAATTCTTCACTCCAAACATAGCTGTTTGGTGTTAATAAAGAAACATCCCAGATTTCATCCGGATCGTTTACATTGAAAAAGACTTCCCCAATCGCAAGCGATATCGTCAAATCCGTCACGGTCTCATCCTCTGCATCAGGCGCGAATTTGACAATACAGATTTCCGTATTCGGTTCGAGATTCAATGTCAGGTCGTCGGCAAAAACCACTTCAGCCAGACCCTCTTTTCCTGTGCGGATACAATCATCCTGCTGAAGGTCCTCGGTTTCTGTTTCAACCAGAACAAACATGGCACTGTCTTTATCGAAGTAGAATACCTCGTCTTCCAGCACAGTCATCGGGGCAGTTGGAAGATCAACCGGGTCCGCCGCTTCCACATCTGAATCAACAGCAACAGGTGCTTCTGCCTCAACGACAGGCACTTCTGGTATCTTGGCTGCTGGCGCCTGTGCCAAACCTCCTTTGGCGAAGATCGAGTCAATCGGCTGCTGAGTGAAAGCAAACACTGCAGCACCGATAATGGCGATGCTACCAAGCAGATAAATCATTTTTTTTAGTTTCATTGTCTCTCTCCTGATGGTTTTATACCCCCATCAAGGTTCATCATGGATAGGCAGTCATCCAATGAAATTGGTTTTCACTGGTAATCAAAACTTCTGTAAAAAAATCACAAATGGCTTTAATCAAGCTACATCTCCGGATAAATCACCCACTGTTCGGTTTGGGATTCAGATGGCTGCGCCAGCCTCTCCGGGTTGTAGGCGTAAAAAACAGCATCATCCCATTCCATTAATTTTAACACATCTTCCACCAAAACCGATGGCCCAATGTGGAACAAATAAATTCTATCTGCCAATGAAACCAGGCGGAAATTGGGCCGGACTACGATCACCTGCCCGGTAACCAGAGTCATGGCGTGATCCAATCCATTAATTCCAGCCAGTACTTCCGATGTTGTGCCGTATCTCACGGCGATTTCACTGAGTTTTTTTTCGAGCGTCACCTGATGCAGAACATATTCGCCTGATGGTCCCATCGATGTGGAAAAATATTCACCCCCAAAAATCGGGGTTGGTGTTAACACCGCATGGAAAACTTCGGTCAGGTCATTCGGCAGCAATAGCCACTGGTTAGAGGCGATAACGTCCGTATCGTCAGGCATGCCATTAAGTGATATCAACTCGCTCTTTGACATCCCATGTTCAGATGCAAAATCAGCGAGGGTATGAAAGCCATCAACAAACACCGCTCGCAATGGCGGTAATCCTTCATCGCCGAGTTCGTGGTACGGGATAACAAGAACATCACCAACCCATACACCGACCCCGTCCGGAATGACATTGACTTGCTTGATTTTCTCGAGATCGGTGTGGTAAGTAGCTGCCAGGAATGACAAACTTTCATTGACCTTCACCTGGTGCACGACATATTGCCTATCTCGTCCAATAGGCGTTTCCAAACCAGCTCCCCAAAAAATCCGGGGTTTCGCCGTTGATATACCATTGGTGGCAGTGTATATGACATCAACCGTTGGGGTCGGTTCATTTTTGTTTTCCGCAGCGTCAGACGGAGTTTCCATGTGGATCACTGCCGGAAGGTTGCCTGTTTCATCGACAGGCGACCTATCTGGTAGGCCCGAGATGAGAGAAGGTATCCACAGAGCAATCGCCAATGCGGCCAGGCATAACACCAATAAGGCGAAAAGCCTTGTCAACACAACTGTTTTTTTTACTGTAGTCTGCGTGGCGTGCCGAATCGCGAGTTTCGGCGGGAAGGAATGCGGCTTCACCTGAAACACAGGGCAATCCACGAATTTTTCCGTCAGGCACACTTCTCGTTGGTGATGCAGTGCTACTGGTGTTGGATGCTGGAGACGATGACAATAATTCTGCGCTGAAGAGTTCCTGTAACAGGTGTCCGGGTCATCGATGAATCCCAGGCATGGACATCGCTGCCCGATGGTAGGTATGGTTGGTTGTTGGCTATACTCGGACATGATCCATCACATTGTTCGCTGGACCCATGCCCAGGTTAGACGTTCTGTATATGGGTAACCAGGCATTATGTGGAATTTGCATGGCTCCGCCAATTCGACAGTTAGAACCCGTATGAAAAGTGGGTGATTGCCATTGTTACCCCGTGTCGATATTGATACTTACTTATTGTACCGTCTCTACTCTGGCGGGTCAAGCGCAAACCTGATGTCAATCAATCACTGGAAAGAACACCTGGCGATGTAACACTGCCTGGTTTCACGTCAAACTTAATCAAGCGGCATGCAGGGTAACCAGTAACATGCTGTCGCCAGATGTCCATCATACGTGTGCGATGGCCAATGTGCTCCAGGATTGTTACTGTACCCGAACAGGAATTTTTCAATCTGTATAGCCAAAGTGCAAACGATACTTCCGTGGTAGAATTCTAAATGTTCCTAAAGATGGGAATCCCGTTTCTATATAGGGGCAGGCGCAGATCATAATTAACCTGGTTCGGTTTATATACCCGAATGATGTCGGCTGGGCGGAGCTTTGACCAAAATTGTCCAGGTTTCATCAAGCCAATCATTGTTCCATGACTGAGACATGAAGGACACTATGGAAATTCGTTACTATTGGGAAATCATAAAAAAGTGGTTGTGGCTTTTAATTGTTGGGATTACGGTGGGAGCTGTCGGTGGTTACCTGTTGACACGCTTTCAAACCCCTTTGTACTCATCAACCACCAAGGTGATGATCTCCTCCCCCTCCAATAATGGAAGCATGAGCTCATCGGATTATTACTATCTGTACAACCAGGATCAACTGGTGCAGACATACACGCAGATCCTTTCCACCCAGCCGATCCTTGATCAAATCTCCACCATAGTTGGTTTGGAGGTGAAGAAAGGGGAGATTACCGGAAACCTGATTAATAACACCCGCATTTTTCAGATTACCGCCACCCATCCCGAACCCGAATATGCAGCGAAAATTGCGAATTCAGCGGTGACAGTATTAATGGATTACAACACCAACCTCCAGGCACAGCAATTCGCCAGTTCCGAAGAATCACTTCAGGCTCAGATCACCCAGATGGAAAATCAGATTGCTGCTTCCCAACAGGAAATTTCCGATCTGGAACAATCGATGGACAACAAGTCCAGCGAGAACATCTCTGACCAGATCGCTTCAATTCAAGACCAAATGACCCGCCTTGAGCAAGCGATTATCCCTCAGAAAACCGGGTTGGTAAGCCTTCAGCGCGAATTGGAGGCAATACAAACGATCAATATTTATACAGGCGCACCAGTTGGCACACAAGAGGAAATTGATGCTCTCAACCAGGAAATTTTCCAACGGCAATTTGACCTTGATCAGGCAAATGCGGAACTGGATTTTTACCGCACAAAATATTTCACCTTATTGGAATATGATGCAGCATTGGATGATGGCACGACTAACGAAGATAACTACGAGCTGCAACAGTTAAAGTCTAATCTTGCTCTTTATCAGCAAATGTACACCTCCCTTGTAGCCAACTATGAGAACGTCCGGCTCGAGCGGCTTCGTAATACACCGATCATCGTTCAGGTCGAAATGGCGATCGCCCCAGAGGAACCGGTCAGCCCCAAACTGGTTAACAATATTGGCCTTGGCATCGCCCTGGGTCTGATGTTGGCGGGTGGTACCGTTTTCCTGATTGAATATCTCAATGACAAAATCCAGCTGCCGGAACAGGTGGAAGCGATGTGTGATCTGCCAGTGATTGGCGTGATATCCGAAATCCCCAAACAGTACCGCGATACTGTACTGATGAATGAGAAACCGCGTTCCCCGATGGTGGAGGCGTTCCGCATCATGCGCAACAATATTGAACTGACCCAGACCGACGGGCATGAAGTACGCTCCTTAATGGTGATCAGTCCCAACCCCGGAGATGGGAAAAGCACGGTATCCGCCAACCTGGCTGCTGCCTATGCGCAACAAGGGCGTAAAACTTTACTGGTGGATAGTGACCTGCGCAAGCCGATGATCCACAAACTATACCATCTGGACAATAAGCAGGGCTTTTCCAACCTGCTCATCGACGGCATGACAGAACAATCTATACAGGAAGTCACCCAGGCCATTACCCGTAACCTGTCTGTCATAACTTCCGGCTCGCTGTCGGATGAAACCCCGGACATGATCGCGGAGCAGGCACCCGTTTTTGTCCATCAACTGGAACAACATGCAGACCGCCTGGTCTTCGACTGCCCACCGGTGCTCTTCTCCGAAACGTTCGCCCTGGCCAAGGAAGTCGACGGCGTTGTTGTGATCATCAAGCCCGGTGAAACGAAGATAAAGTCCTTGAAACGCCTGCTGGAACAGATGAACTGGATAGGTGCGAAGGTGGTGGGAATTCTGTTCAATCAGGTTTCCGAAAAGAAGCATGGCTATTACTATGAACATTACTACTCTTCTTATGCCTATAAGTACAGTAACAAATATCGCAGCTATTACAATGAGCCAAAAGAAGCAGCCTCAGACGACACGAACGCAATCCTGACAGAGTCATAAAGACCTGTATCACCCTCTGTTACAACAAAAAACCTCCGGCAAGCGCGGAGGTTTTTTGTTGCAATATGACCATCGGTCACACCAAATCAAGGTGAAACATCTTCATCATCAGCCTGGAGCCGCCCCCACAAGTCCCACTTCTTCGTCCACACCCGGAACAGCAGCGCCAGCTCAATCGCTGCCAATGCAGCCAGGGTATCGAGTGCCACATCATTTAACGAACCGCTGCGTCCGGGAACGAAGTTCTGATGATATTCATCGCTGCACGCATACAAAAAGCAAATCAACACCGGCAGCCAGATGGTATCGTGCTTCGACAGGTAGAATCCACGCCAGGCACTCACCCCCAATAACGCATACCCGACAATGTGCCCAATTTTTAGCCACGGCAGATCCGACAAACCCGAGAACAATGTGGTGTTGCGCTGCGCCACCACCAACGGCGAGGTGATCGGTCCCACCTGTTCCGCCACACTTTCCGAACTCATACTGGAGAGGGCGTAGATCAAAGTCATCATCACGAACATCGGCAGCCATCGGTACAGATACCGGCCAATCATTTGTTTTCGCTCACCCTTTTGCATAGGATAACTATATCGCAAAATTCGAGGCGTGGGAACTCCTTTACAAGGGTTCTGTGTGGTATTCCCAATACCATCAGGATATAGCACACCTTCATTTCAGTTAGGACTGAAATGGACATGAATGATCTTACACTGTTGACTGCCCACAATAAATTTCGCCAACGAGGCACATTACCGGTGTATTTTTCCAATGCAGGCCGAAGTTTCAACCACAATTTTTCTGTTGGCTGCGATTCCCATCCCTGGTACCAGGTGGGGATTCATGTTAGCCCGTAACCAGTGTATGAAGTGTCACTTCGGGTGGACAAAAATAACGAACAAACGTTCCCGAGGAACCGGTGCCACGGGAAGTATATCCCTTCATTGATTGGTATTGCCAGGGGCCGGAAATCAATTTGCGGGGGCAATCAGCATTGGTCATTATTGGAATACCGCCGGGCAAACAAACCTGTCCCCCGTGGGTATGGCCGCACAAATACAAGGCCACATTCTTAATCGCAGCCTCCTTGTACAATTCAGGAGAGTGAACTAGGGCCACTACAAAGGCTTCGCCCGGGATCGTCTCCATTGAAAGATCGAGATCATCCAACTCGTAATAATGGGGATCATCCACACCAACAATCCACATCGTTGCCCCATTTCGCTCAACCCGATATTGTTCATTGATGAGGAAGCGTATGCCCCTCTGTTCGAGAAGGGGTACCGGTTGCAGGTAATCATGATTACCCAGGATCGCCAGAACACTTTTGGCGCAGTAAATCTCATCCATGATCGGTTTCATTTCTTCCAGCATCAATTCATACGGCCCGTTATCATGGTACCGAAAGTCGCCGGTGATGATACACAAATCATATACCAAACCATGGATCGCATTGGCAACCACCGTTCCAAACCCCGCTACCCCATCCAGATGCAAATCAGAGAGATGCAAAATGCGGTACCCATCGAAAGCAGCGGGCAGTTGAGGTAGACTCACTTCATTATGAACCACCTGAATTCGCAAAGCATTCTGATAACCGAGACGTGTTAAGCCTGTGGTACGAAGAATCAATTTGAATAATTTTAGCAAGAAGGGAAAATTTTCAAAGTGAAATTTTGCACGCCAACGCGGAACTACTTTTTGTCTGGGCACAGCCTGAAGCCATAAGCGCGTCCCCAGGTGGGTATCGCCAATCCGTTCCTGAAAAGCCTTGAATTGATCATATGCCAGCTGATCTGGTTCCACCTGAATTGAACCTCCTGCGTGGTAATGGCTCTATGCCCAGTAATGGTATCACAGATGGAAGGTGAGTCTCTGGCCAGACAAGACAATTCTTCCCAAAAAGCACCACTCACAGGTCCATCGAAGAATTGAAAGGGCGGTCAGAAGGTGAATAGCCACCCTGCCAGCGATCGTTCCTTTGTGATATGAAATCCCGTTCAGGTCAGGAGGTTAAGGTTTATAATGAAGATATTAACCCAAAGATGAATGAGCATAGGAGGATTAAATGCACGAGAAAAGCATCGTTCTATTGAATAACGCTGTCCGCGATGAATTGGCCGCTGTCCATCAATATATGTACTTCCATTTTCACCTGGATGACCAGGGATACGATCTGCTTTCATCCCTGTTCCGGCGAATTGCCATTGAAGAGATGACCCATGTGGAGCTCCTCGCGGAGCGCATCCTGTTCCTTAAGGGCGAAGTCATCATGGAGGTCGGCGAACCGGTCAAACCCATTCACGATGTGGCAGGAATGCTGCAAATGGCTTGCCAACTGGAAGAATCCACAATCCTGGATTATAACCGCTGGGCCAACGAATGTTCTGCCAACGCAGATTCGGTTTCCAAAAAGATTTTCGAAGACCTGGTGGCGCAGGAGGAAATTCATTACGACCAATTTGACAACGAATGGGACAAGGTGAAACAATTCGGTGAACGCTACCTGGCGCTGCAATCGATCGAGCGCAGCAAGACCATCTCTGCCGGAACAGCGCCGGCTGCCTGACCGAGTTTACCTCTGGAATACCGTACCATTATGGGGCTGTCCCAAAAGTCCAGCGCGGCTGAGCCGCGCACCTACATCTGGGCTTAAATTAAGAATCGAACCGCCAAATCTGGCGGTTCGATGGTTTTACAGGTGACTTTTGGGACAGCCTCTTCATTATTCGCCATTGACTGGCGACACCGAACCATCAAACAGACAGGTCTGATTCCTCCCGCGGGATTTGGCCGTGTATAACGCCCGGTCTGCAGCGTCCAGCAGCGATTTACCATCAGCAACCTGGAGCGGGTACACAGCCACCCCGATCGACACGGTCAGTGACAAACCAGCAACGTCCCCGCTGATACGGATCACTTCATTCTGGATGCTCAAACGGATTTCTTCCGCCCGCCGATATGCATCGTCGATTCCCATTCCGGGCAGCACGACCACGAATTCCTCACCCCCGTAACGGCTGATAATATCCATCATGCGGGTAAATTGTTGCAGTTTTTGCGCAAAAGCGACCAGTACCGCATCACCCACCACATGACCGTGAGTATCATTCACCAATTTAAAGTGGTCGATATCCACCATCATCAGTGCCAGGGCAGCATTCGCCCGTTGGGCCTGCGCGACCTCATGCGCCAGCACCTCATTCAGGTATCGGCGATTATATAGATCGGTAAGGTCATCACGAATCGCCTGTTCCTTGAGTTGGGAATGCAGCCGGGTGACCTCTGCAATTTGCGCCTGCAATTGCTCATTGGTTTGCTGCAATTCATTGGTTCGCTGGGCAACCATCTGCTCCAAATGTGTGTTTTGCCGTTGCAGTGCCTGCATCCGCATCCGCAGCCCCAGGAACAGCAACCCAAACACAGCCAGCATGGCCAGGATCCGGAACCAGGCCGTTTCCCACCAATGTGGAAGCACCGTGATCACCAGTTGCCTGGATTCTTCATTCCAGACGCCATCATGATTGGCGGCACGGATCCTTAAGGTATAGTCTCCGGGATTCAAATTGGTATATGATACCCGGTTCCGGTTGGTCGGCGGCGACCAGTCGTCTTCAAATCCTTCCAGCCATGTCTGGTATTGGAGATGCTGGCGAATCTGGTAATCATCGACTGTGAACTCAACGGCGAACACCTCATCCTGCGCAGGAATTTGCACACCTGCCACATGATTAATCGCGGCCGGCAGTAACTCGCTGCCGGGCAGAATGGATTGATTCGAGATCTGGAGGTCGGTCAGGATGATATATGGTTGATAATCATTGGGGTAGATTCCATCAGGGTCGAATACGTTCATCCCTCCCGTTCCGCCAAACAGCAATTCCCCCTGGTGACTTCTCGCGTAGGCAAACAGGTTGAACTGGGTCCCTTGCAGGCCATCATGGACATCGAACACCCGCCATTCACCACCCGCCATTCCAGCCCGTACCAGGCCGCTGGCGGTGCTGATCCATGCATAGCCATCATCATCAAAGACCACCCCATAGATCGTATCGCTGGGGAGGCCATCTTTGATGGAATACCGCCGGAAGGCACCGGTTAGTGGGTCGAGTACCGAAAGGCCGTTTGCTGTTCCGCACCAGATGAACCCATCCGCGCTGGTTGCCAATGCATGCACCGTATCAGAAGAGATCGTCTCGACATTTTCAGGGTCATAACGATAGATCCGGTTTTGCCCGGTAAGCGGATCAAACTGGTTCAACCCACCCCGTCCAGTGCCAACCCACAGCGTACCATCCATCGCAGGCAGCAAGGCGTAGACGGTATTCTCACTGAGTGATTCGACATTTTCCGGATCATTAACCATATGCTCCACCACCGTTCCGGTAGCGGGGTCAAACAAGTCGATCCCAAAGCCCAGGGTGCCGACCCACAACCGACCGTCATCCGCCGGCGCAATTGCCGTGATGTAATTACTCGCCAGCGATGCCGGATTTTCAGGATTTCGTTGATAATTGGTAAACGTTTGGCTTGCCAGGTCGAATCGGCTGAGGCCGCCCCCCACCGTGCCAATCCACAACACTTCTCCGCCAGGATCGCCATATAACGCGTAAATGGTGTCATTCGGAAGGCTGTTCGGATTCTCAGGATCATTGACATAGTACGTGCTGGTTTGCTGCTGTGTATCGATCCGGTTCAACCCGCCCCCGCCTGTGCCCACCCAATAAATGCCATCGCCGTAGGACCAGATGCTGTAGACATTGTTATTGCTGAGTGACAACGGCTGGTTGATCGAATAGCGGTAATGCTGAAATTTCTGGAAATCCGGCATCAACTGGCTGATGCCGTTGCGCCGGCTGGTGAACCACAACGAGCCGGAACGGTCTTCCATAATCCAGAACAGGTCATTATTGCTGATACTGAGCGGATCATTGGGATCATGCTGGTAGGAAGCAAAACTACCGCTATCGCGGTCCATCCGGTTCAGCCCGCCCTTTTCGGTTGCCACCCATAACTGTTGGCGGCTGTCCTCAAACACCTTAAACACGCTGTTATCACTAATCGTTGAGGGATCGCCGGCATCATGCAGGAAGGCCTGAAAAGTGCCAGTTGTGCGGTCCATCCGGTTCAACCCGCCGTAGCGGGTGGCGACCCAGAAGTTACCGGCACTGTCTTCCACCATATCCCACACCTGGTTGTCCGAAATACTATTCGGATTCTCCGCGTCATGGGCAAAAACCGTAAAATCGCTGCTGCTTTCGTCAAACCGCGCCAACCCACCGCGCGTCCCCACCCAGATCACCCCGCTCCGGTCCTCGTAGATGCGCAGCACAACATCATTGGGCAGGGAACGGGGATTGTCAGGATCATGCAGAAAGCGGGTAAATTGTTGGGTATCTTCCTGCAGCAGGTTCAAACCACCGCGCGTACCCACCCATAAGCGATCCCTGGAATCACTGTAAATCGACCATACGTTATCATTGCTCAACGAACCCGGGTTGGCTTCATCGAAGCGATACGCGGTGAAGGTTTCCGTGGCCGCATCATAGCGGTTCACCCCGCCGCCGTCTGTGCCAATCCATAACACACCTTCGGCATCCAGCGTCAACGCAAAGGTGTTGTTGGATGAGAGCGAGTTAGGGTCCTGCTCCTGGTGGCGAAAGACGGTGAAACGGTTGCCGTCAAACCGGTTCAACCCATCCTGGGTGGCGAACCACAGGTATCCTTCCGTGTCCTGGATCGCTGACAAAACCGTCGAATTCGAGAGGCCATCCTCCACCGACCAGCGGGTGAAACGCAGCGGACCGTCGATGGGGGTATCCGTTGCTGTAAGGTCAGCCGCCGCCGGGGAGATATGGGTCATCATCAGCAAGCTTAAGCTGATCCATGCGATCACTGCAAACTGAAAACGTATTTTCATATTCACCTGTTGAGAATTCTTGTTTGGTAAGTATTTACATTATACTCAATTTTTGTCAAAGGATAACACCAATGTGGCATACCTGGCGCGGTGGCAATGAGTGGAAAGAGAAACCGCCTCCGGCGTGATGGCAGGAGGCGGTAAAATTTGATAGTAGAGTAGCCTGTGTTGGTGGCGGAATTCCAGCGTTAATCAGAAATAACCACATTATGCATATATGGCTTGATCGATTAACAATTCGTATTCATTCATCGCGCGACCCTCTGGTGTAACAAAGGTACGGACAAGTTCAAAACCCATCTTCCGGTAGAAGTGATTGACGGCATCATTCTCCAACCGATCTGTGGTCAGGTTGATGGCGCCACAACCACGCTGCTTTGCCTCTGAAACAAAAGCCTTCACCAGAGCATCACCAATGCCTTTGCCCTGATGTTCAGGTGAGACTGCAATCGACATCAGCGTAGCTGAATGATCTCCCGCTGCATATTCAGAGGGCTTTTTCAACGCACGTACCAGGCGAGAGAGAATTCCTGGATTTTTCAAAACGGCTGGGAGCGAAGCCAGGGCAAAAGCCCACCATCGTTTTTTGATTAACCTCCGGTATAGTCCTTCTGGATGGGAACTGCCACAAACAAAACCCACAATGGATTGATCCTTTTTATAGACAAAATGGATGCCTGTTTCATCACTGGCCAAACCATGATAGAGATGGTATAGGAAGGCAGGCCCCAGAAATGAGAGAAAAAAACCAGGAAATGAGTCAAGGTGAACCGAAACCACATAACGCAATTCCGATACTTTCATGGGCTCAATCATGTTTCGCTGCCACCTCTTCGATAATGTTAATCACCTGTGGCACACAAACATCACTGGTAAAATGCTTAAGTGCGTAATTTCTACCATTTTTACCCAATTCTGCAAGTTGGCTTTTTGGCAGGCTCCTGATTTTTGATATGGATTCAAGGAAAATTGGTTCATTTACGGGAGGTATTACCCAACCACAGGCAGCCTGAGTGATCACCCGAGCAACTTCGGAATCAGGATGAACAAGCGCCAGTACCGGCTTCCCGGCCAGCATATAGGTGATTAATTTTGAAGGGACCGATGCCAGGCTCTGATCGTTAACAGTAGGTAATAGAAAAACATCACCTGAAGCCAACACTTTGTTGGTATCATCACTTTCCCATGGAGACCAGAATTTTACATTACCCACCTCGGCTGCTTCTTTTACGCAAAACGCCAATTGGCTTCCTCCCCCTGCGATTAATAGGACAGCATCGCCCTGGAACTTCTTAAAATACTTTACAATCGTTTCAACCCCAGCTGCGACGCCTATGTTGCCTGCATATAAAAATACGAAAGAGTTTAGTTTTATATCCGCCAAATCACGAACATGAATGTCATTCCAGCCAGGCACAAAATGGTCTTGAATGAAATTGGGGACTACAAAAACTTTGCCTTCATCTATCCCACGTTCTTGAATATAGATTGCTTTGAAATGATCAGAGATACCGATGACAGCTGCGGCTGATTTTGCAATTTTAGCATCTAACCATCTTAGGACGCGAATAATCAGTGAGCTTTCAGAGAAACGCTTTTGTGAGAGCAGTGACTCCGGGTAAACATCCTGTATGCTTAACACAAACTTGATATGCTTTATCCTGCAAAACATCGCATTAAGGCCCTGGGCGAAAATCGGCCAGGTGTTGATGTATACTACATCTGGTCTTTTTGAAAAAAGCAATGCAATGCTTGAGCTAATCCCAAAACTGATATTTTCTAATAACCTGTTGAATATCTCTGATTTATTTGAAAAAATGGAAAATGTGCGAGTTATGAACAACTTGTCACCATTCTGCGAATATTCCCATAACTTCTTATGGTATCCTTCATATAGTTTTCCGCCAGGACGACTTGGAAAAGATGTGACCACCCTGACAATATTATCAGCTTTTCCCATTTCATCTGCCAGCAACCAACTTGTCCGCGCTGAAATGATGGGTTCAGGAGGAAAAACCGGACTTATAATTAAAAGGTTCATTTTTTGTATCTAATTTTGAAACTCAACTATACTACCTATCTTAATTCACAACTTGTGTGTATGAAGTAAGTGTAGAATACAAATCAAATAACATCTTTGCTTTGTTATTAATATCAAAAAGCATTCTTGCTCTCGCAAGCCCGTATTCGCCCATTCTTTGGCGAACAATTTTGTCATTAATTAATTTACACAATGCGTTCGCCAGGCTGAATACGTCCCTAGGCGGTATTAAAATGCCTGTGTCTCCATTCGCTACCAAATCGGGTATTCCCCCCACGTTTGTGGCAATAATTGCCAATCCTGCTGCCATTCCCTCAAGTATCACATTTGGCATTCCCTCATGATAGGATGGCAATACCAAAATATCTGCCTCTCGAAAATATCGCAATTTTTCTTCACCAAAAACCGGTGAAAATATTTTTATGTAATTATTGCTGGTTATTTTTTGCAACCTGGCATAAATCAGTGGATCTTTTTGGGCTTCAGCTATATTCCCTACAATATTCAATGAAAAGTTGTCGGTTTTCTGGTTGGTCAATAATTCTATGGCTTCCAATAACTCGAAAATGCCTTTTTCTCTATGTATATGTCCGATATACAGGATATTTATGCCTTCTTTTTTAGGAGTTGAGTAAGTACTTGTTTCTCTGGGTTTGAAGTAGTTTAAATCAACACCGTTTGGGATATACCTGACAATCAGATGCGGATAATCTTCCAGATACCCTAGCCATTCTTTGGAAATAGCCACGACCGCATTTATCCTTTGAAAGAAAAACCGTAGGAACATTTTTGATAACGGTGAATTCGTAAAAATTATCTCTGGGCTACAATGAAAAGTCACAACAACCTTGGTGCCCAACCAGTGTGATAAAATCGCCATGATGCTATGTTTAATAAATGACACCCCATAAGCTGTACCTATGTCAACGATGTCCGGCTTACACCGGAGATACTCCCTCATAAATCGGAATATATTGGCAATCGCATTGATAAGATTTTTTGCTTTTACTTTTCCTCTTTGATTGAAGTCCAATTTTCCCGAGGATGTCTCAAGGGGAATGATATCAATCCATTTTGGCAAGTCTGTCTCCATTAACAGTTCATTTTGGATTGAAATCCCACCCCATGGGTGCCCAAAATGAGAAGCGTACAAAACCTTGATCTGTTTATTCATTCAACTCAGCCAACCCCATTAACAGAATATCTCGTCAATTTTTTCGCGCGCATTTTAATTTTCTCGTAAAAAAACAGATTTCATCCTTCGGGAACTGGTTAATGATGTGTGTGGGTGAAAAGGTCATCTAGCGTTTTATGAAGTGTTGCATATGATCGCTGATCAAGGACATATTGTCGATTTTTATGCCCCATACGCGCTCGTAAAGCTTGATCTCTATATAGCAACAATAATTTTTCATAAGCCGTATCAAGGTCTGATGGTGAAAATATAAACCCATTTTCTCCATCTTTTACCAACTCTGACACATCACCAACGTCAGAGGCCACGATTGGTAATCCACATGACAAAGCCTCCAAAACGACATTGGGGGTTCCTTCATAATCTGAGGTTAACAGCAGGACATCAGATTCTTGATAAGCACTAACAGCATCACTAGTTAATCCGTAGAAAAACAAGTTTTGATTCAACACACCTTGATGGTTTGCTAACTCAGTTAACTCCTCGAGCAATGGACCATCCCCGTATATTCTAAACTCAATGTCGCATTGTTTATGAATAAATTTTTTAGCTAGACAAATAATTCGGTCTACCCTCTTTTGTTGATACAACCTCCCGATAAAAGTCACAATAAATTTGGTGGTTATCTTTTCTCGAGAGCCGGGGAAAAAGATACTTTCGTCTACCACATTAGGCAATAAAAATAATCGATCTTCCTTTTTGCCCAACTTAACTGCATTCTGCATCCCAGTTTTCGAATTTGCCACTATCATTTTTGGCAGACGTAGACTTAAAGTGCCCAAAAAATTCCCTACACTATCAATCTCTTGATAAGCATTATTCCGAATTGAACCATATACCCTTTTTCCCGTCATAAAAGCCGCAAACGAGGCATACAGATTTGTATGAAAATGCTGGCTATATATAATGTCGACGGGGTGTCTTCTGATATGTTGGACAATAGACATTAACCTCAACAGTCGGATGTGTGATTGTCCAACCCACATAACCGGAACGCCTAATTCTTTGATCCGCTTTTCCCAATAATCACCTTTAGTCAGGCATAGAACATAAACCTTGCTTCTACCTTCAACCAATGCTTTTATGTAATAGTAGAGTTGGCGTTCTGCGCCTCCCTGGCCCAAAGTGCCTACAATAAAGCTTACCTTTAGATAACTTCCACTTATCATCAAATCCTTTTACAAATAGTGTTGGATCTTTACAAAATCAATTAATAACACAATTAGCTACTCATTCTTAGTACAAAATGTGAGAGAGTAAGGAAGTGAAAAAGTCTATTTTGAGATAATTTTTTCACTGGATTAATGGGAGACCACCGCAAGTCTATTAGTTTGAAACCTTTTTTTGAAAACAAGTCAATCCAAACTTCTGGGTTTTGATGTTTGTTCCATTCAATCATTGGCGCAAATGGAGAACGCAACCCAAGATTTCCCCATATATTATCTCTTGCACAATCAGCGATTATTAATATTCCATCTTCATTAATCAAAGCTCTGAAGTATTCGATCAAAAAAAGATATTTTTGAACAGATTCATAATTCACAGTAAGTTGCTGAACGGCTTGTTCATCGAGGTGGTTAATCACATTGTATGAAATGATTATATCAAAAGGTTGAACCCCACATAATTGTTGAATCGTATTCCGACTTGCTTCTACCGTGGAGTTAAGTTCCAGATCATATATTAATTTTTGAAAAATTTGAAAAGTCCCTGACCTGCTCCCATCGGACTCAGGTTCTAACCCAACAACGTGGCTGGCGCCATGTACAGCCGCCCATAAAGCCAGTGAACCATTTCCACAACCGACATCTAAAACTCGTTTACCTTCGAATGATATATTCTGAAATAAAAAATTTCCCCTAGAAATATAACGGCCTACATTTATATAGCCAACCCTCTCTGAAATTTTGCTTAATTTTTGGTACTGGTCCATTTTTTTATCCTCGTCATTTTTATCGTTCCCCTTTAACATTTTTGAGCACTTACCTGTTTTTTTTCGAACGCAGTAGTAATGCCATTCGTACTCAAATTTTCTGTTGCGGATATCATGTTAAACAGAACTGATTCTAATCCCACAAGAATCCAAAGCATTTTGCCATACTCCATGCCACCTGTCTTTATCCAACTCACGAGATAAGCAAAAACAACACTAAGAAGAATTTTACTTGCCATTAATAAATGAAGTTCATCGTTATCTTCATTAAATTTTTTTATAGTGTGAAACAAACGATAAGTAGGAATAGTTATGAAAAAGAGGTAAAGTATAATTCCTGGTATTCCCATTTCAATACCAATTGCTAGAATCGAATTGTGTGCAGAAAGTGTCTGAAACGTTCTCCTAGTAAATTGCAAGTATTGAGGTAAAATTTTCTCACTCACTCCGATACCATACCCTAACCAAATTCTATCTGTAAACGCCCGCCATCCTGCTGGCCATATATCTCGGAATCTATCCAGATAATCATTTCCGATGATTGAAAATCGGCTTAGGAAATCTACGGGAGCGATCCAATATACAGAGATGCCAATTATGAGTATTAGCATGATCCAAGAAAATTTTTTCCTAGTTAATGATAAATAAAATAAAAAGAAGACACCTAATGATATTAAACCACCTCGGGACTGTGTATTAATTGATGTAATCAACAGCCCTGATAACACCAAAATAGCGATAATTTTAACCACCTTTATCTTTGTAGAAATTAATACCCAAATAATTGATGGTAGCAAACTAATCGAGATAACAAAATACAAATTTGGATTCTGAGCAATACTGGATAATCGACTTCCTGTTGTAGACGATATAAGATCGCCAATGCCAAAAACCGAGAAAATTATCGCTCCGATGAATTGAAAAAGCATAACTGTGTCAAAATCTTTTGGTGTTCGAATTTGGTTGATTATTAAGAAATAGAGGATCAACAACTGTAAAAGAGAGAAAATCCGCACCAATGAATCTTGCGGATGAGAACTCCAAAAAGATGATATACAACCCCAGATGAGAAATAAGGTCATCACCAATGTCGCCTTATCAATAATTAACTTTTGTTTCTCAAACATTATCATTAACAAAAAACTAACAAATGCTCCAAGTCCAAGTAATTTTGGTAATGTAAACATTTCATTGGTACTCAACATTTCCAAAGGCACTGATGCTATGAGTAAATATAATGTATATTTGGGTCTTACAAAAAAGAAGAAAACACCGGCTATAAAAATACATATTAATAAAGGTTCAATAAATAATTTCATAATTTATCCATTACACAGACCAGATTATACTTAATCAATGAAAAAATTCATCATTCAAGAAGAATTTCTCCAGTAAAGCAATTAGAAAATTTGGCGGTGTTCGGCGAGAATTTTTACGTATTAATTTAAATTCTCTTTCTCAGTTTTTCCTTGACCCATATCATTATTGTCTGTAGAAGTGTTTTAGAATAACGAAACAATAAATCAAACCGGTTCAACTTAAAGGGTTCTAATGTGGATAATAATGCATTTACCTTGTTAACCCCTTGTTTTACATCATATCGATCAAACGATAACCAATAGACTTTATCCATGTCGTTTTTTTTGTATTCACTCAAATATTCTAAATCATTAACCAAATCTGAATAAGAAGCTAACCCTCTTCCAGTTAAATTGGTTGATGTCATAGCGGAAAAATTATCACTATTTAATAAACCATAATATCCATTTGTACCACATACCGCCGAAGGAATATGACAAGCAATTCCTTCAATCACAGTCCTTCCCTGACCTACGATTATATCTGCCTGTGATAAATGCTCACTGGTTACACGAAATCCTCCAATAAATTCTATGTCTAAGGAATCGCCATTTCTTTTTAAAATTCTATTGCAATATTGTTCCAATTTTGGACGATCGCGACCATCACCAATCAGTAAACAGTGAATCGGATAATATCTCGAAGCAATCTCAACTTGGTCAAGTAACTTCATCATTGCGGTAATTTTAGGTCCAATAAGTCTCGATATAGATAATACTTTTTTGTAGCCCTCTTTGAATCCTAATACGCTATTTTCATCTGTCTTCTTCTTTGAAGAAAAGCTGTCAAATTCCACTTGACCACATGATAAAAGTATGTAGTCTGGCTGGATTTTATATTTTGATATTATTTTTTCATAAATTTCCTCAGAAAAAACAATAATGCCGGGTAAATTTATTGGCGGGATATCTGCAGTTCCGCCTGGAATTATTTGAATAATTGATAATTTATTTAGGATAGCTGAGTAAAAGGTTTGTAATGCGCTATATGAATCAACTGTAATCACATGGGTATATTTTCCTTTCCGAATAATTTTATTTATCGCGAATGGGCGTGTAAAAAAAGCAGTTTTCCCTTTTGGATATGGCACAAAATGCATTCTAATATTTGGGTTATCAAATTCGTTAATAGGAATACTAATAGGTGCTAACAAAATTCCTACTTGATGCCCAAGTGCTTGAAGACCCTTTGCTATAGAAATGGTTGATATAAATACACCACCTATGCTCTTAGGGTCATACCCAATGATAAATAATATTCGGTACCGATCCATTGCTTGAAAACTCCATACTTTCAATATAAATTATGATGCGATTCTCTTAAAAAAATTTTGAATAATTTTTATGTCATCTTTAGTTATAATAAAAATTTCCGCAATTCTTAAGTGACTTAATTTGCAATAAACCATTGAATAGATAATTGCAACAAGGGTATAACTAACTGAAGATGCCCAAGCACTCCCTATTGCCCCCCAAATGGGATCCCACCAATAGTTCAAAAATATGTTGACAAGTAATGCCACAAAGCAAACCCAAATACCAGCACCTGGCATTCCTCTGCCAGCCAAATCACTATTCAGAATTTTATAAATAAGCATTGCCCAAACCCCAGGTAAAATCGCTTGAACAACAGAAGCACTCTTGGTAAATTGGGTCGAATATATCCATGGTATGACAATAGGGGAAAAAAAGTATAAAAGAATCAAAGGAACCAATGCAAATAAAAGTGTAAATCGTAGAATATTTACAGTTTTTTTTGCATATTCCATTTCTGATTGAGCATTACTACTATAAGAGAAATTTACGGTGGTTAAAGCATTTGGTAACATCCAAAGTATATTAGCAATGCTAACCCCTATTGAATAAATTCCTACTTCGGACGCAGTAGAAAATTGGTTTAAAAGAATGATATCAAGACTAAAGTTTAAATCTAGGAGAAATAATGCGATTGCAAAAATTATTCCTTTCTTGATCAACTCCATGATTAATTTTGGCTGATAAGAAGGCATTAATATGCCATATTTCTTTAATAAATTTAAAGCTGAAATCGCAGGAATTAAAGCACATAAAACCTTACAAGTTAATATTAAAACAACAGATTTTATGTTAAAAATATAGAGAAAAAAAATAATTAACATAAAACCTGCATCATTTAAAATACTCAGAAAAGCGACTTTTTTAATTTCAAGCTTGGCTAATAAAACCCCACTCGAATATGTATAGAGAAATGTCACTGGTATAATGGCTAGTGGGATAAGCATAAGTGCCCAGTCATATCGCGTATGAAAACCAGTTATCAGATATATTATTAGGGCAATGCTGATACCTAATATGGAAGTAAATTGCGTTGTAAATAATACCGAAGAAATTAATTCCTGATCAGTGTACTTTTTTTTCCCCATAAAAAACATTGTAGCTTGCCTTATGCCCAAATCAGCAAACGACACTAACAATCCAGGTATAACAAGAGCGACAGTAATGATCCCTTTTTGTTCTGGGCCAAGTAAACGGGCAAACAATATACCACTTAAAAATTGAAAAAAAAGCGATGTTATTCTGCCAATAAATAGGTGTGATACATTACTAAAGAATTCAGAAAAATGTAAATTTTTTGAAATTTTTTTCATTGATTGAATGTGGTTTCATGTTTAAAATTGTCAAATGATATACGAGTAAATCATTAATATCCTGCAATAAATAATTAGCGTTGGTGAAAAAATCCATTTAACATCATTTATAAGGAAACTGATTTGGAAACCTATAGAAATTCTTAGGAAAGAATCCTATACCCGGTCAAAAATTGATGAACCTGATATTTTATCCAGCGCTCCGCCCTTCCGACATCGGTCAGAACAGAGGAGCACGGAAATGAAAATTGATCATTGGAAGGAACCCGGTAACAAAGGGTCTCACGAAGGAACAAGGAAATCCATCCGGTGAATGAGAACAAGCCGTTGGCTCAAGCGAGGTGATGCACCCCCATCTCAAACATCACCATTCTATCACATTCTGCCCCATCCCGGAACAAAATTTGGATTAGAAAATGGCAAACAGTGAAAATGCATCCGCTTTCCTATCCAATGCCCTCGGCACCGCAGCATGGGTTGTGTTCCGTGGTATACTGTACACATTGGGCAAAACGGGTGGAAACCAAAAACAAGCTGCCCAGTCAATGAGAACAAATGGTTCAACGAAAGGGGAAAAATCATGACGGAACAAGATGGCAATCCCACGGTCACCGAAGACCAGAAACAATGGTACGCCATTCGCAGCAAGCCCAACAAGGAAAGCTGCCTGTATCGGGAGCTGTTGTCGCGTAACTTTGATGTGTATTATCCGCAATTGCGGGTCAATCCGGTCAACCCGCGTTCGCGCAAACTGGTGCCCTATTTTCCCGGTTACATGTTCATCAAGGCCAACCTGGCAGAAACCGGCACGCGGCCGCTGAATCGCATCCCGGATTCGATCGGGCTGGTGATGTTTGGCGAATATGTGCCGCCGGTATCGGAGACGCTGTTGAAAAAAATCGACCGCAAGCTGGCGGATATCTCCGCTGCCGGCGGACAAACCTTTTTCGCCATCAACCCAGGAGATACCGTCGAGATCACCAGCGGCGCCTTTGCCGGCTATGAAGCCGTATTTGAGGAGCGCCTGCAAGGTGAAGAACGCGTGCGGGTGCTGTTGAAAATGCTCTCCGACCGCTACGTCCCGATGGAGATCCAGGCCGGGATGGTGAAAAAGCGCGATTAACACAAAGCCACGGGAAAAGCACAAAACTGTGCTTTTCCCGTGGCCGGGTTACCTGTCATTGCTGGATTAAATACCAGCCGGGGTCACCAGGGATTGGGCTTCCCTGGGATGGTCACGCATGCTGGATCAATCTACCATGATCCCCGCGCACAATCGATGCTGATGATCGACCGCATGCCGCCAGGGTAAAGCACGCCTAATGGCCTGGCACCATGTTCAACACAATCCCCATCACCCGTGCATCCACTCTTGATAGCTTCTCGACCTGCGTTTGCGCGGTTTTGCGGCGGGTGAATCCGTGGCGCACAACCACAAGCACACCATCTGTCATGGTGGATAACGCCAGCGCATGCGTCGAGGCGAGTGATGGCCCATCGACGATCACCGTGTCATACCGATCTGACAACTGCCGCATCAGGTCTTGCATCGGTTGAGAATGCAGAAAATCCACCGCGCTTTCCGCGGCTTGCCCGGCTTCGATGCGGTTCAGGTTTGCATCCCAATGTTGAATGACCTCATCCATCTGAGCTGCGCCGTTCAAGTAATCAACCAGCCCGGGCGTGCCAATCTCCATGGTTTCGCCTGGGTGCGGCTGCGGCTCGAAATTTGCACCCAACAGCAGCACCTTTCGCCCGCTTTCTGCCATGGCCGCTGCCAGGTTGGAAGCGATGGTGGTTTTCCCCTCTTCAGGTGAGGGGCTGGTCACCAAGATCGAACGCATTGGCTCATTTTTTCCGGCAATATCGAGATGCAGCCGCAGATTCCGGAACGCCTCAGCCAGTGACGAGTGTGGATGTTGTTGGAAATAGTCGCCAGTAGTACCGGATATTCCATCAGTCGGGCGGTGCTTGTGGAAACCCGTGAGATGGATCATCTGCTGAAAACGCCCCGCGAGACCAGACCCCATGGCAGCAATCGTCCCGATGACCGGCTGCCCCAGCAACGGTTGAATTTCCTCAGCAGTTTTCAAGGTGTCATCCAGGAACTCAAGCACATACGCCGCAACCGAAGCCATCCCCACCGCAACGGCGCCAGCGATCAGGGTCACCATCGTACGGCTGGGCCCAACGGTGGCGGTGGGGAGCGGGGCAGGTTCGATGATCGACAGGGTATTGATCGCCCCCTGGCCGGTGTTCGCCACCAGGGCAGCGTAATTGCTTTGCATTTGAGATAACTTTAATTGCAAGGCGGATATTTCCGATTGGATCTCGGTAATTTTTTGAGCGCTGTTGGTTTCTGACAACTCCCTTTCGGCAGACTCAATATCGTCGAGGGTCTCGCCAATCTTCTCCTCCAGGTAACTGACCTGCTCTGCGATGAAGGCTTGCTGGTCTCCGCTCTGATTGAGGTCGGAGGTCGGGCTGTTGGCGATCAATTGCCTGGCCAATTCGTTGGCTACCGCCTGTGCCCGTACCGGATCGGTATCGTTGACCACAATTTCGATGAATTGGCTGTTGGGAAGCGGGTTGACGGTATATTGCGGCAGCCAGGTCATCTCGAGGGCGGCCCGGGTGGATTGACTCACCTCAGCCTGCATCCCGATGCGCGCGTAATAATTCGCCAGCTGCTGCGCCAGGTAGAGGTCATTGCCGGATGGGTTGGTCTCATACATCATGTTACCCACCACCAATGTCGCCCGGGTCTGGTAGACTGCCGGTTGGCGGTACGTTACCACGATGGTGGCCATCATCGCCACAAGGCCTGCTGCAACCAGCAGCCACCAATACCGGAAAAGAGGTTTAATGTATGCCAGAATATTCATTTTTGTTGTTCCTTCCTGTCATGCTGGACACCAATCGTTGCTGCTATTGCAGTTTTGCACATAACTTCAACACATCCCAATTTGCCTGTAGTTCTTTTCCTGCCCGTTCGCGTTGTTTGCGAATCGGGTAGACCAGGGCCCACAGGATCGCTTTCAGTAAGCTGGTGATGCTGAACAAAATTCGTAAGGCAAATCCGGCCAGCCAGCCATAGTTTTTCTGGTAGAACAGGAGTTTGCCGCGGTACACCATTTTACGCCGCTTCCAGCGGTTCATGCTGCGCCCGCCAAAATGGATCGTGGTCGCCTCCGGCAAATACACCACCTGCCAGCCTGACTTGTTCAGGCGGTATTGCAAATCCACCTCATCCCCGTAAATGAAATACACCTCATCCAACAAGCCAACCTGATCGAGCGCAGACCGCCGCAGAAGCAGACAGGCAGAGCTGAGCCAGTCGACAGGCAATGGCTGCCTGGCATCAAAATGAGAGGGATACCCAGGTTTCAACTGGAACCCCAAGCCTGTGACAATCAACAGTTCTTCCCACAAAGTTGAAAATTTGGCATATCCCCCCTGGAATGACCCATCTTCATTTAACAGCTTGCCGCCAACCGCGCCAGCCTCTGGGTGATGATCCAGATAAGCGACCATGCTGTCGAGGGCGTCCTTATTGACCAATGTATCGTTATTCAAAAGCAATACATACCTGCCTGATGTCGCCTCGATCCCCTGGTTGCTGGCCTTACTCAACCCAACGTTGCTGCCGTTCTCGATGATCATGATCTCCGGCCATTCACTGCGCAGCATCTCCAGGCTGCCGTCAGTGGATCCATTATCGACCACAATCACATCAAAAGAACTGTCAAGGCGGCTCCCATACAGCGATTCCAGGCAAGGCCCCAGGTAGGCTTTGTTATTCCAACACACCAGCACAATTGACATATCCACCGATGCCATCGCTCATCCCTCCCGGAACTGACGATCCATTTCCATGATCTCGTCATAGGTTCCCAAATCAATGTAGGTTCCTTGCGCAATATGCACCCCACGGAAGTTAAACCCCTCCTGGATTGCCTCATTCATGATCCGTGCAAAATCAGAAAATCCTTTACTTTGGACGCTGTCATGCAGGTACTCTGTGAACCGCGGCCGCCACACGATACATCCCCACATGCGGGTCAGGAGGGTTTGTTTGGGTTTATCAACAATCCGCTGGACACAGCCATCCATATCCACCTCAACCATACCAAATTTTTCGGGCCGTTCTGTGTCAAACAAAACCAGCATCACGTCATCATTTTCCAGCATATGCTGGAAAGCGGTAGCAAACACGTTGTGAGGTCGCATGATGGTATCTGCCATCCCAAAAAATACCGTTTTCCCCCTGACCAGGTGGTAAGCGGAATCGAGGGCATGTGCCAGGCCAGGAGAAGTGGAAGATCCATCAGCGAGCATCTGCTCCTGGACAACATAACTGATATCGCAGC
This sequence comes from Anaerolineae bacterium, assembly GCA_013314735.1. Lineage (GTDB taxonomy): Bacteria > Chloroflexota > Anaerolineae > Anaerolineales > Anaerolineaceae > SpSt-1165. The sequence continues at coordinate 329,517 of JABUFD010000002.1, read as the reverse complement.
CAAAGCGATTCCCATTGCCAAAAAAACCAATCAGTTGATGCTTGGTTTCATTGATCACAAACACCACATGCCGGATCCCGGCATAGGTCAGGTTATCCAACACGTATTGCGCAATGGGTTTATAGCGGTTATTCTGAATTACCGGATACAATTCTTTGGGGTATGGCAGACCCAGCCGTATCCCCCTTCCCGCAGCGGGGATTAAACCAATCCAGTCATCCTGCATCGTTACCTCCTGATGATCAATCAACGGCCAGCATCTCGGGTTTGCCTGGTGATTCTGTAAATCACAACCAGTCCACCCAGAAAGAACCACGATAATACACTCGAACGAAATCCATCCATGCCGATGTTATACACAAACGGCACAACCCAATCCGCAAACAAACCGGCCACCAGGGTTCCTGCCAGGCCGCCCAATGCGCCAATCACGTAAGCATGGGCAAATCCTTGCGGAGCGGTACTACGCAAGCGCCAACCCAGGCCCGCGACTTCACCAAAAAACCAGAGAAAGCTGGCCATACCCAGGATACCGGTCTGGGCAAACAGATCAATATATTGACTATGCGAACTGAAATTAACCCGCCAGCCATTAATATCGGTCAATGGTGTGTAAAAGTAGTAATTACCAAATCCCAAACCAAGGACGGGGTTTTTCAAGGTAAGCACCGAAACAATCCGCCAGGCCTCCAGACGGGTAAAGGCACTGTATTCATCGGAGGCAATCGCATCCCGCATCAAAAGATAACCAGCGACCGCCAATAATGACAGTAAATATATCGCCTTCTTCTTCAATGCCACCAGCACCACAACAGTTGCCCCGACCAGGGGAGGAATATACCCGGACTTCCAGGAACCCGCCTGGATGATTGATATGTAAAGAACGCTGAGAACAAAGCCGAATAGAGCAACCCGCCATACGAGATGTAAATCGCGATTGAGCAATGCCTGGCTCAAAGGAATGACCAGGATCCAGACAAAGAACAGGCTGCCCTGGAACGCCCCAGGCGCGAAGTAATTCCGCAGGACATTCGCCACCGCCGGAACCAGCCGTGCCGCTACGTAGAGGACGCCAATCAGGAGGAACAGCCAGGTGAACCATTTCAACCAGCGCAAGTTTTGAACCAGGTTACCCATGATCAGGAAGGCAAAACCAGACAACAGGCTGATGATTAACCCCCCCCCCTGGGCAGCCAGTGGAGCATGGCGGGCCAGGGGATGCCAGGGGAGTTGCCCGGCAATAAAAGATAACAGCGCGCTCGCAAAAAAGAGCAGGAGCGCCCTTGCGGTGCGATGTTCCACGATTTCCAGCCTGTGCGTCCGGATAACCATCTCGGCCAACCAGAAGGCAGTAACTCCTGCCACCCCCAGAATGGCAGCGTTCACGCCACCCGGACCGATATAACTGACAAAATAAATACCAAGCAGGATTCCGCTCAGCGCAAGACCTGGCCACTGTGTAACCAGCATCATCCCGGCCAGTCCCACCAACAATACCAATAAATACAGCAAATGTGTGTACGATGCCAGCGCGGGAAGCAAAGCAGCAGCAGTCATTGTGCCGATGACCAACAGCCACATCAAGCGTGTACGCCATTGCGGTTGCTGCAAACGAACAAACCATTGCTCAATTTTCGAAAGTAAATTCATGTTTCGCTGCGACTCCCACCAACTGCCTGTTGGAAATCAGCCTGGTTCTGCGATATCCCAACCTGCTCCACCAGGGCAAGAAATGGCGGCAGCACAGCCTGCCAATCATACTTCTCACGCACCAGGGCATACGCTGCATCAGCAAGGTTGCGGCGCAAGGATTCATCTGCCAGGAGAGCAACGGTCTGGTTAGCGAAGGCCTGCGGGGTATCGGCAATCAACAGATGCTCACCGGCTGTGACCGCAAGCCCTTCAGCCCCCTTGCTGGTGGACACGACGGGAATATGCAATGCCATCGCCTCCAGGATTTTCAGGCGGGTACCACCACCCACCAGCAATGGAACCACGCTGACCGTCGATCCGGCGATCAGTCTATGGACATCTTCCACAAACCCGGTCTGTATTACACCCGGATTGTCAGGTAAGGTCAACCCGCTTGCATCACCCGTAATCGTTAATGTCACCCCTGGTATTTTCTCCTGGATCAGGGGCAATACCTGTTCAATGAACCAGACCATGGCCTCATGATTGGGGCGGTAGCGGAAAGACCCGGTAAAGATCAGGCGATTGGGTTGCGAAACCACATGCGCTTTCGCAATCGTATCGACTGACACCGCATTGGGAACCACATGAATGGCTGCCCTCGGCACAATCCTACCCAATAGTGCTCGTTCTGGCTCTGAAACGACTGTACAGGGTTGCCCGGCTCCCAACACCCGCCGCAAATAGGATTGATGCTTGTGCCATGTCAATTTCGCCCGCAGTTTACCTATGATAGACGAAGCATTCTGCGCCAGACTTTGCAAAACCCCGACCTCAACCTCCTCGACCAAAATCGGGATCCCCCTGATGAGATGCCGGTACGCCGTCATCTGCCATTGGGAGAGAATCACCATGTCAATAGACCATGAGTTCAGTGCGTGAATAATTTCTGTTTCCATATCGGTGGAGTAGGTATCCACCAGCGACCGCGGTTCTGACCGAAAATACCCCATCAACGACTTCAAACTGTTGGGCTCATATTCTTTCCATTGAACCAGCTGTACATCCCGGCAAATTTTTCCCAGTGCATCCACCTGGGCACTTGCTACCTCATCAGCGAAACTGAGCAGGTACACCGCATGGCGGCTTGCCAAACCCTGCAGCAGATGATAGATCCGTAATCTGGAGCCATTATCTTGCGGTACAGGAAACCAGCGGGATACAAACAGGATATTCATGGCGCAGATTTCTCCGGTTGCTTTCCCCAATGACCAAGTGTGAAATCCAGTAATCCATGCCACATAGCATCACGGTACAGCCGCTTCCCGCGCCATTTCGGGCGGATCGACCAGCTGACCAAAGTCCGCAAAATGTCCGCCAACGTCTTCAGCCAGGCTTTCAAGGGCGCATGGTGTGTTTGCAACAGCAACAGATGGTTGCGTGTGTCGTAATATATTAAGTAAGGTTTGGGAGTATAGTTGCGCTGGACACCTTTGTGCCAAATGCGGGCCGCCGGCACATGCAGAATTTTCCATCCGGCTTTCCCTGCCCGCAGGCACCATTCCGTTTCTTCCCAAAAATAGAAGAAGCGCGCATCCAGCATCCCCGCAGTTTCAATAACCGATCTTCTCACCAGGATGGCACAACCTGACACCCATTCTACGAAATGATTCTGCCTCAATTGTCCCGCATCGATCTGATCTTTTTCAAGGTGGATACTCTCCCAGCCAGGTCCCAGAATTCCACCGCCGGATTGAATAATGGTCGGTTCATCATGATGATACACCATGGGTCCAACGATTCCAACATTCGAATCCTGCTCCCCGGCCGTCACCAGACTGCGCAGGCAATCTGGGTCGAGGATCGTATCTTCATTCAGCACGAAAACCCAATCCGCCCTCATATCTAATGCCATCTGAATTCCAAAATTGTTATTCCCGGCATAGCCCAGGTTCTCCTCAAGTGGTGCGACCTTCACGTCCGGATACTGCTCTCGTACCGCCGGCACAGAACCATCCGTGGAATCATTATCCAACACAATTACCCGGTGATTGGTATAAGTAGTCTGGGCCAGGCTCGCCAGGCACGCCAGCGTGTCATCCCGGCGATTGGTATTGAGAATAACTGAGATGACAAAGGGTTCATTCATAACGGTTTTTACTGGAGCCTAATTGATCCATGCGCGCGGGAAATTCTTTGCGATTTCGATCTGCTCAAATTTTTTACTGCTGCGTACACCGTGTAGTTTGACCCAGTCTGCCATCCGTTTGAGGCCCTCATCCAACGATACCGGATCATGCCGCCCAAAAAACTGTTGTACTTTATCATGGGAGGAATAGGCAAGTTGGACCTCATTCCGTTCCGGGGAGTGGATGATCTCTGCTTCACATCCCATGGCCCGGGCAACAGCCTCAGCCAGCTCTATGATCGAGAAATGCTGGTCTGCGCCGATGTTGAAAATTTGATTATAAGCAGCCGGATGGTGGACTGATTCTGCAATGATCGGCGCCACATCACCGATGTAGGTAAAGGCGCGCCGCTGTTGCCCATCACCAAAAATGGTCATCGGCTTCTGCTGCATCAACTGATTCATAAAAATCCCAACCACATTGCGATACTTGTCGCCGATGTTCTGGTGCTCGCCGTACACATTGTGCGGCCTGAACACGACATAATTCAGGTCAAACATTTCTTTACAAACACGCAATTCCTGCTCCACCGCCAACTTTGCTATCCCGTACGAATCTTCTGGATGCGGTGTCGTTTCTTCGGTCATTGGCAGGACCGGGCTGGTACCATATACGGCAATCGATGAGGTAAATACAAAACAACGCACATTGTGGTTCACTGCCGCGTTGATCAGGTGGATACTGCCCATCAGGTTGTTCTGGTAGTTAAACACCTTGATAAAATGGCTCAACCCTTCCGCCGCATACGCCGCCAGATGGTAGACATAATCAAATTTTTCATCACCAAACAAGTCATTGACCAACGCCATATCATTGACGCTGCCCTCCACAAACCGTGCGCCATCCGGCACATTGTCCAGGAATCCGCCGCTCAGGTCATCCAGCACAGTCACCTGCATACCAAGCCCGACCAGGCTTTCCGCCACATGCGAGCCGATGAAACCAGCGCCGCCGGTTACCAATGCCTTTTCCATCGCTGTTACCTCCTCGGTTGTCTTAAATGTCTCAATCAATACCAATCTGTCGCGAGAGCTGCTGAGCTCCGAATGTGACCGTTTTCCAGTACTTAACACACCGCTCAAATGGGCACGAGGTTACGATAGATCTCGATGATCTCATCGACTTCCTCTGCCATCGTTTTTACAGGCTTGATCCCGTTTTGCAGCTGCTGAACCAGGTCAGGTTCATCCAAAACACGTTCGAGTAGTGCGCGAAGTGCCGATACCGAAGCATGTGGATAGAGTAGCCCATTCACTCCGTGTTCCACAAATTCGGCAATCCCGCCTACATCGGAAGCAATCACAGGTACTTTCGCGGCAAATGCCTCCTGGACCACACGCGGATTATTTTCATGCCATTGCGAGGGCACAATCAGGATATCCAGTTCATTCAGCACCGTACCCAGTCGCTCGTGTGGAAATGCTCCCATCCAATGGATCTGTGGATCATCGGCGACTTGCTCTTGAAGTGCAGTAGCATAAGCAGAATTTTCTTCAGCATTCCCATATATGAATAGCTGCGCATATCGCCTGTCTTTAAGGGTCTGAAAGGCTTCCACTATTTGGTGCAGTCCTTTGGCCGGAATCCACTGCCCGATGAATCCAAACCGCTGCAGGTGATTCTGATGTGGCGCTGATTGTTCGGACACCCACGAAAGATCATGCCCGGAGTGAATGGTACGGGCTGGAACAGGGAAAATGCCGCATGCATCGATGATCCTGCTCATGTTGTTTGACGGTGTGAGTACAACGTCAATCGACCGGGCGATCGATGAAAGAACTGCACGACGATCTTCCATATCCAATGCCATCCCTCGCAGCCCACGCAGGCGATTCAAACGTGGATGGCGGCTGAGCCATGCCAAAATGGTTCCAACAGTGGATCCCGGCAATAAAAGAGACGACGATTTTAAAATTTTCGTGTTCCACATCATACATTTCAAACAGGTAACCGGAACAACCTGACCATCACAAAACAAACCATCACCCCGAACCAGGCTTATTTTGGGGCATACCATCCAGAAATCAGTCAGGGTCATCACGACCGGAATGGCAAGCTCTTTTACGGCACGCACCACACCCGCTCCCAGGGTGATTAATGAAATGATATGGACAATATCCGGCTGCCATTCCAGCAGCCATTCTGCCAGACGAGCCGTTACGTGGTGATTATCATAAAGTAAACGATTTGGATCTTCGGCAAGCGCCCAATTCAAATTTACCCGCCGGACGGATATCCCCTGATACCGGTCATCCGTTGTACCATTCCAATGAGATGCACCAGTATCCCAGTCACCGGCACACAGCACCTGCACAGAGTGCCCACGGTTTGACAGTTCAACCGCATATCCCAGTGCGCGTTTTTCAGCACCGGCATTGCGCTCAGGTGGAAAAAAATGAGCGACCAGCAGAATCTTCATTTTACATTCGCCGCCATTTCCTTCCTTGCCTGCCGAACCCAACCCAGCCCGAATTTTCCAAACAAGGATTTCACAAAATATCCACAGATCCACTTCTCATTGAACAGCAATGCTGGTTGTTGCCACAGCGCATGACGCAGGTATTTGCGGCACATCGCATAACGATCGGTATTGTATGCCAGCATGCCAACCGCCTTATATGCGGTACCCAGAATGACCCTGCGCCTGGGTTGCAATGGATTATGCGGGTGGATAACCTCTGAAAATAAACCATCCAGAAGTTGTTGCAGATTTCTCACATTGTCTTCGAGATTAAGTTTCAACCGGCTGCCGCGGTATCCAACCGGTTGACTGCCCAACGCAAGATCATAAAAGAAATCGATATCGGAACAGTTCGATGGATCTGCCAAAAACGCTTTTTCCAAAATGGCCGATCCCTGCCAATCCTGTTTTCGCTGGATATTGGTTAAGAGTTGATAACGGTACAGCCCACCATACGCAAAGCGCTTGAGGTCGTTCCACCTCTCATATTGCTGATCGTCAGGTCCAAAATGTTTCTGAATGACCGCATGGTGGGAATGTTGCATAGTGGCCACGTTCGCTGACAGACTGGTTCCATGAATGCGATATTGAACCAGTACGGTAGGATATCCCATGATCTGGCCACCGCGTTCGAGGATATTCAGCCACAAATCCCAGTCTTCACAGGAACGAAGGTTCCGATCAAAACTTCCCGCTGCCTGCAAGCTCTCTCTGCGTGCTAAAACAGTGCTTGGAATGATAAAGTTGGTACGCAGCAGCACCTCGTACATACCAGCCGATTCAACAGAACGATATCCGACAACCTGCGGCAGTCCATTACCATCCCGATCCATGCATTGCGCAGCGCAATAGAAGACCACAGCCTGCGGGTTCTGACCGGCGAAGGCGACCATGGATTCCAGATAATCCGGCAGCCAGGCATCATCCGAATCCAGGAATGCAATCCAATCACCGTGCGAAGCCTCAATTCCGGTATTCCGGGCTCCAGCCAATCCCTGATTCGCCTGGGAAATGTACCGAATCCTGTCATGATACTTTGCAGCAACCTCTGAGGAATGGTCAGTAGATCCATCGTTAATCACCACGATCTCATGGGCAGGAAAAGATTGGGTAAGGACACTCTCAATCGCCGGGCCAAGATACTCCGCCTGGTTGTAAACTGGTATGATGACCGATACCTTTGGTGTGGGTCTGTCCAACTGACTGCTCAAAGGTAAAGACTTCCTTTGTCCCAACATATTAACAGATTCATTGGATTACCGAGTAGATCATTTGAACCTTGTTCATAACAACCGGCCATGCAAATTTGGCGGCCTGTGTCAGGGCTGCTTTTGACATTGTTTCCAGCGTATCCGGTGACGCCAACAAATCAATCACACACTCTGCCATTTTTCGCGCTGCACCAACCGGAGTCAGCGATGAGCAATCTTCACTCACATAATCACGGGTTGAACCCACATCCGTGACCACCATGGGCAGTCCGCAAGCCATGGCTTCCAACACCGCGTTATTCGCAGTGGCATCAGTAAGTGGAAGTACCATTAATGAGGCAGACCGGTACAATGCCAGTAGTTCTGCTTCGGGAATTTTGGATTTCATTGTCAGGTTGGGATGCTCCCCTACCAATGCATAACAACGTTGCGGCAGGACTGCGACGAAATGTGTTTGCGGTCGGAGATACGATACCAGCTCAATCACCCCCCGCAATGTCGCAAAATCGCGGTAATTGTCACCCACAACCAGGCATAAATCAGGATCGCGTTCTGAAAAAGATTGCAGCGGGGTATAGTAATCCAGATCAATCCCCAGTGGAGCAAAAAATACCCGTTCATGGCCGACAATCTTGCCAAGATAATCCTGTTGGCTGGTACCCACGCAAACCACGGCGGATAATTGCTGGAGTGGTTTCTCAATCATCCAGGATCGTTGGATACCGGCTGGCGGCAGATGAAACGTTGCCAATATGCGGTTCCCCCGGTGATGATTCAGCGATCCACAATAATGGTATGTCGTTTCCCCATACAAGAAATGGAATATCGTATCCTTTTCCCGCAACAGGCGCAGACCGACAGCCAATTCTGCTGCAATCGCTTCCCGGGTATACCCGGGCGTGCCCTTTGCCAACCGCCAATAGATTCGATCGCGGAACAGCCATTTTGGTACTGGCTTCGCGACAGGAATCATCTCGGCAGAGAGCAGCTTTTCGCCATATTCTGCCAATCGCGAATACCCCGAATGAGGCGAATGGTGGGAATAGCGATAAACGACGTAACGAACAGGAGTCATCGGTGTACTTGCCTTGTGATCATCTCACCAACAGATACCCTGGTATTGACCCTCGGGAAGCTGCCCGTCTTTGGCAATCCCAACCAGGTCGATCAGGATTTGTCCGGGTCTTACTTTTCCTGGCACATCGCGAAACTCCGGGGAATGGTTGGACACTACCAACACATCAGACTGATCTACCAATTCATCAATGGAACCACACATCAACGTGGTAATGTGGGGAATCCCTTTTTCCAAAAATGCCTTATTTGCGCCAATCAACCTGGCGAGTTGAATAGTCTGGTCAAAGATCCTTACCTGGTATCCCCTTCCAATCAGGGTTTCGATCAAGGTAATGGTCGGACTTTCCCGCACATCATCCGTTCCAGGCTTAAAGCTGAGTCCCAGAACGCCGACCTTATGTTTTCCGGTCTTTTCCACCATGCGTATGGCTGTTTGAACATGGCCGTGGTTGCTTTGCAGAATGGATCCCAGCATGGGGACGTCTATATCCAGTTCCTTCGCGCGGTACAGGATAGCTCGCAAATCCTTGGGAAGGCAAGAGCCGCCAAAGGCAAAACCGGGACGCAGATACGTCGGTGAAATGTTCAGGTGATGGTCCTGGCAAATGATTTGCATCACTTCCTGCCCGTCTACACCATTGGCTTTCGCAATCATGCCGATTTCATTACCAAAAACTACCTTCATCGCGTGAAAGGCATTGCAGGTGTATTTCACCATCTCTGCTGTGCGGAGCGTGGTGCGAATGGGCGATAATGGAATTGATTGATAGATCGCCTGGAGAACATCACCACTTCGCTGATCCAATTCACCAATGACAAAAAGACCAGGCTGGGTGTAGTCACGGATAGCAGAACCTTCACGTAAAAACTCCGGGTTCATGCATACCCCAAAATCCACCCCTGCTTTGCGGCCAGATGCGAGTTCAAGGATGGGGATCAACCGTCCTTCCACCGTGCCGGGTAAAACTGTGCTGCGTACTACCACGACATGGTATGCCGGCGTGTTGCGCAGATCGGTTCCAATCTGTTCGCAAACATGCTCGACATCTTCCACACGCAGGCTGCCATTGTCCCGGCTTGGCGTTCCCACACAAATTACACTGATATCACTCTGCTGCACAACCGACTGATGATCCACCGTTGCACCCAGCTTTCCAGATTGCACCCCCATGCTGACCAGTTCCTGCAATCCCGATTCCAAAATCGGTGACTGTCCTGCGTTCAACAAATCCACCTTGGTTGGGTTGATATCAACCCCCAACACCTGGTGTCCATCATGGGCCAGGCAGGCAGCCATGACACAGCCCACATAACCAAGGCCAAACACGGCAACTTTCATGATGCTCTCCTCATTGTGAACCGAACCAAACCTTTCTCCCTGGTGGACATGATCAACAGTCGTTACCAAGTTTTTGAATTAAGTCCCGGTAATGAATCACCGAATCCTGCAGATCAAATTTCTCTGCCACTATCGATCGCAACTGTTGGCACAGCTGTTGCTGCTCAACGTCAGGCATTTGGATATAAGCCCTGATTTTTTGCACCAACTCGGCTTCTGTTGAAAACAGGTACTCCGACGGCAGAATTTCTTCAGCCCCATTCCAAAAATGTGACAGGCAATAACATCCGGCGGCCATGGCTTCGATCAACGCATTTTGTTGGCCTTCCCAAAAGCTGTTGGAGACAAACATATCCATATCTGGCAGCCATTCAGCCGCATCCACCCATCCATAAAAGGTGATGTAGGCTGTTAGCTGTAATTTTGTGATCAATTCCTGTACACTGGCGTAATACCGCTGGTTGTTAAATTCATCATCTAATTTCCCGGCAATATGAAGCGACAGGTCAAGTCCAGATCGACGCAGTTCTGCCAATGCCAGGATCATCTCGTACACCCGTTTGATCGGTAGAATGTTCCCAAGCATGGCAATCTTTCCGGAAAAGGGATGCTCCCTGGGTGTGAAACGGGTGAGTGATTTGCCGGATGGAAGCACCACAGTTTTTTCGACATGGCCAGGATACATTGCCAGGAAACGGTCTTGCATCGCCCGACTGACGAGTACAATGCTGTCGACGTTGTGCCAGTTGACATCCTTTGCATGATGGAAAAGCTCCCAGGAATGCAACCGGGCGACAATTTTGGCTGTGTGCGGCATCTTGCTGGCCAGCACCAGGTTTTCGCCCACCCATTCAAAGAACACAATATCGTGCTGGCGCATGAACCTTCGCAGCAAAAACCAGTGTACAACCGGATTGATCCGCCCTTTCGCGAATGGAAATTCAATTGGCTTGTAAGAAAATTCATCCACCGTGAAATGGCATTCCCAATCCGCAAGCAGCTCTGCCAGGAAGATGCGCGCCCGGTCATCATAAATGATCCCCAGTTTGGTGGTTTTATCGGAGGTCATTTGGTTTCATTCACTGGAATCGTGTTGAGTTGCTGGTACATCACGCCTGGAATTGCTCCCCCAGCCTGGCAGCGAACATGGTTTGATCCCAATCGCCAACCCAGAACCTGGGCAATTGCAGCGGATCGCTGTGGAGAGAAACACGTTCCTCAACGGTAGTCACTGCAACCTGGATACCAGCATTAGTCAAAATATCCAGCGTGGCAGAATTGAAATCTTTCATCGTACCGAATGGATATGCGAAAGAAGACACCGAACATCCGGTCACTGCTTCAACCTGCCGGATGGATCCCATAATTTCATCCCGCTGGTCCTCTTGTCCCAGCATCGATAAAACCGGATGAGTCATGGTGTGCGCACCGAATGTCACCAATCCAGTTCGAATGGCGTCAGTAATTTCCGCCTGGCTCATCGGCCGATACGCTGGCCTGCAGCCGCCGGGGGCACCAACTACTGACCGGAGCGCCTCCAACAGTGCTTCCCGTTCATCCGAGCGCAAAGTTTTCAACACGCCATGGACAGCCCGTAAGAATTGAACCCGCTGTTGCGGATCGAACCGCCAAAAGTCACACTGAACAACATGCCCCCCCAATGCAAGATGCACATCGCGCGGTAATTGTTCTGGCAGGATTAAGATCCGTTCCAATTCATCCCACCAGTATTCTTTACCACTGTCAATTGCTTCACCGGTCAAAAAAATGGTTGCTGGAATTTGGTGTTGTGCCAGGATCGGCAGGGCGTTCTGGAAATTGTCAGCATACCCATCATCAAACGTAACCACCACGGAATTTTTTGGGATCATCCTGCGCTGAAGCGCTCCAGCCAATTCCATTAATGGTAAAAACCGTACCCGTTGGTGCAGGTAGGCCATTTGTTGCGAAAAATGCGCAACGGATACAATGCCATGATACGGCGAGGTGGAAATATCTGCAACACGGTGATACATCAGGATCACTGCGCTCTGCTCCTGCCTGCCCAGTACCTTTTTAACCGTCTGCTTTACCTGTCGTAGAAGATTCATCAACCTGCTCTGCCTTTGCTTAATAACCGTCCGAGTAGATCGATCGGATATCCCAATTATGGCTATCCGCAACAAATTCGTCAGTGAACGCCCAACCGGGTGTGTGTTTTTCGATCAATTTCCGAACCATCACCACTGGCCTGTAGGAATCAGGTTTTCCTTCCAGGTGTTCAATCTCAATCGTAAACCCTTCATCCCGCAGGATTTGTTTTTCAGCTTTAGACATCGTCGTCGTCCAAATGGACAACGCTGGAAACCGACCTTCGCGGACCACGCATCGGATCAGGTTCCGGAAGCATTCCAGGGTCTCGACCTCCCAGTCGACGATTTGCACCTCTGTACGCTTGGGATATACCGATTCACGCAAAACCATATATCCTGCGTTGCCCCAGTTCCCTGCATACAGGAACCTGTAACCAGCTTTCGGATTCCGGTACCGCCACTGGAGAAATGTTGTATCCCGGACCTGCCGAATCTTCGGGTTTGGAGTCTTCCTTGCCAATATGGTGGTAATTTTGTCAATGTCCGGTGTACGTGTCATCTGGATCGGTAAAACAGCTTCACGCCTAATGCCAGAATTATCCGAATACATTGCATCCAGGAAGTGGAATTGTGTTTCTGGAACATGGGCACATCCTTGTTGCTCGTTCTCCTGTTGCCGGGACAGCATCCGGCGAACGAAGCGGTAGATGGGATATATGCCGGGTACTTTTTTTACCAGCTGGCGCAAGTTTCCGGTTGCACCTGACCTGGTGTTCGTAACATACATGCCGATCTCATTTGGCGCGAGGTCATACCATCCGAATCTGTGAGAGGCTGGCGTTGTAATGATTCCTGCACTCAAGGTGAAGATAAAAGGATGCGGTCCCTGGGTCAGGTCTTCGAGTGCTCTTTCATTGATGCGGGAAAACAGGCTTTGCCGGCGGTAATCAGGGTGAGTAATTGCGTCGGTGCCGGTTAAACAATCGATAATTTGAGGCGGATCCCCGGCTTGCCAACGACTGGTGCTGTATCCGGCGAACGCTGCCACCATATCGTCGCATACCGCGAGGTACATGATGGGAGATTCTTGATATGGATTTTGCTCATATTTCCAATCAAAATAGGCGGTATTTGCTGCCAGATCAGGTCCCCACAAATGAGTCTGAAGCTGGATCACCTGCTCTTTGTATTCAGGCGTGTACCGGATAATTTGCCAATTCTCTGGATTCATACACAATTTCCCTCAATTCCCGTATTTGATTTGTCCACTGCAGCAATTGCCTGTCGAACGACAGATCGGGCAGTAATCGAAGCAACCCCTCGATCCCAACAAATGGCTGGTTGTTTCCAAAACGCATTCAGGATATTCACCAGCACACATTGATAATCAGACAAATGGTACATCCGAAAAGCGCGCGTCACCCTGATCCTGGCATCCAATGCCCGTTGCTGCGATTGGCTGCCAAGCACCTCAAACATAGGCTCCAGCCTTTTCAGTGACTGTCCGCAAGATACTTCTCCCAGCAATTCGTCGATATCAATTAATTGGTGCTGCAATTGCCGTAAAACAGTGTCGTCAATTCGGGCATTTCCCTCCTGCGCCAGTGGCAGGAGTTCCTGTACAGCTTCAGGGTCATCCCAGATGACAGCACGCATAAGTTTCTGTAAGCATACCTGTGCAATGACCCAGGCACTTTGTGAAGATAAAAATTGAAATACATCAGGAAATTGGTTGATGATTTTCACTATGACGGCGGCATGGTCAGTGGTTGTATGGTGCACTCCCCACCGCACCAGGCCCGACATGATCGGCGCTGGCTGGCCGGCAGCAATTGCGGGATCATATTCGACCACTTCCTTGAGGAATTCCTGCCCCAGGGATGAATCTTCATTTGCGAGCGAAACAAAAGCAAGTTCAACGGTGTGTCTTGCAAGGGCAAGATTTCTCATCGCCCGAACCCCTTCCGGGCACCGCGGGTCCTGGAACACCCGGTTGAGTACCATCTCGTACTCCTGTTTTCTCTTTTCCATGCTCCGGCGGGATTTCCGGATATTGTAACGCCGGTAATTCAAAACCCTGTCTACGCTTGCAAATCGGCGACCGGCCAGGGCGAGGCGGCATGGAAAATCGAGATCTTCGGCGCCGTTGATCAACGACTCATCAAATACTCCCGCCTGGTCAATACACTCCCGCCGAAACACCATATCACTGGGTGAAAAGGGGAAACCCATCACCAGGTCGGATAATTCGACCACCGGTTTCGGGCGATAGAGTCCACCGATTTGCTTCCCGCCAGGAAGCAATTCATACCGTGCATTATAAGTAATATGAATGCCTGGATGTTCTGCCAGATAGTTAGCATGAACTTCCAATTTGTCGGGGGTATAAGTATCATCTGAATCCAGCAATGCGATATTACGACCTACCGCTGAGCAGATGCCTGTGTTCCGGGCGGCCGGCAGCCCTCTGTTAACTGGATGGCATAGATATCGGATACGCGTATCTGAAAAACCTCTGACAATAGTTTCGGTATGGTCTGTGGAGCCATCATTCACAACCACCACTTCGAAATCCTGAAGGGATTGCCCCAGAACACTCTGGATCGCTTCCTTTAAATATTCTGCCTGATTATAAGCGGGAATAACCACACTGAATAATGGTGCCATGGCAACCTGTCAGATGATATCGGCGAATTGAAATTCCACCCGTTTAAACAACCAGTAACCAAAAACGAAAACCACCATTGCCTCTCCTGCGGCAATCAGGAATGTGTGGTCAGGAACCTGTTGATACAGCAAAACAGACCGGTATGCCTCCAGTATCCCTGCCATCGGGTTCAGGTAATAAAACACCCGCCATTGTTCCGGTACCAGAGATACAGGATAAATGATTGGCGAAGCATAAAACCATACTTGCAATAACAGGATCAGCAAAGGTTGCATGTCGCGATAAAACACATTGGCGGCGGATGTGATCAACCCCAGGCCGGTGATCAATACAGCCTGCGCCAGTAACACCAATGGCAGGAATAAAACCAGTTCAGGATTGACTTCAACCCGGTAGAATAGCATCATCAATGCCAACACAAGCGATGCCACTCCAAAATCCAACAGCCTGGCCAACATGGCAGAGATTGGCAGAACCTCCCGGGGAAAATATACCTTGGTCACCAGGCCGAAGTTGAGGGTCAACGAGATGGTCATATCCTGGATCGAGCTGGCGAAAAAAGTCCAGGGTACCATGGCGATATACGAGAACACCGGGTACGGAATCTCGCCTGTATCGACGGGAACAAAGGTGGTGAATATGAGCGAGAATATGGCAACGGAAGCAACCGGCTGCACAATCGCCCACAACCACCCTAGAAGGGATTGCTGGTACCGCCCCCGAATGGTACGCCTGGTCCAGGCCGCCAGCAAATCCTTGTATTGGATAATGGCTGGGAGAGGCAAATTCATGGTTGTTGACCTTCCGCGCCGCCAGTATGAGGCAATAACCGATAAGCAAATGCCTGGATCGCCTGTACCTTGCGTACACTTCGCATGTCACCGTTGATTGCAGATTGATATGCTCCTTCAACCCGATCCATATCCATCCATTGTTCCAACACCTTGCTGGTTTGGGGTATCGGCCAGGTAGCGTCCTTCCCGTAACGGCGAAGGCCATCGATATCAGTTGCGATCTGCCTGGCAGCTGAAAATTCTGGCAGGAACCACTTGACCAGGGGAGTGGACAAGGCCGAGGCCAATCGCTTTTTTACCAGGTAACGCCCGGTCAACAACGCGGGTTCAGGAGCATATGTTCCCCCAATCGCCATCATGCCCGGGTAATAACGGCTCATCATCGCGATTTGCAAGCGGCGATCGTCCAACGCAGCCCTCGGCAATGATAAGCAGAACCTTGCATACGCACGGTTCAAATACGGCACGGCAACACCGGTAAAATAGTCAGCCAACAATGATTGGAAATAGGTGAAGTGATTTTGCCTACCCCACAACGTGAGAAATCGAAGACTTTGATATTCTGGGCCCTCGACTGCAGAACGCTCCGTATTGATCATATCGGCGATTGTGTCAAGGGCTGGTTGTATTGGAACCGCAAACAGGTCAAGCAGGTCAGGGATATCCCAAAAAATGTAACCTGGAGGATGAACGAGATAACGACAGGCCTCCGAATGATGATGCTCACACTGAAAACGGACATCATAACCCGACAGGCTATCGCCAATCAGACCAGACGTGACCGGTATTGAGGATATTTGAAGCAATTGCTCATAAAAAGGGACCTGGTACATGCCGTGAAAATGCATCACACTGCCAAAAAGGTCAATCCATACAGGCCGGCAGCGCACCAGGTAATCATCCCCCAGGTCAATGCGCTGCCATGGCAAATGCAACTGCCGCGCGATTTGTTTTGAAAAAACCACATCCCTGGTGATGGGTGGCCCCCATGTGCAGGTGTGAATATCGCTTCCATTTTTGGCAGCGACAACAGCAATCAGCCTGGAGTCGAGACCGCTGGAAAGCGGCACAGTCCATCGTTGGTTCGTTCCCAGTGTTTGCTTTATTACTGTCACAGAAAGATCATGCATTTCGTCAATCAGTTCGTCCCAACCCCGTGTCCAACGTTCGTCCGTTGCCTGTACTGTTTTACAGGTGATTACCCGGTGCCCCTGTGGAGCGAAAATCGATACACTATCGGGAAGAATGGTATGCATCTGTCTGAACAATGTCCAATCGGCTAATGTGTTGCCATGAGTCAATAGCAAGACCAGGCCAGGCAAAAAGATATCATCTGCCCCAAATGCGTTGGCGGCAACCACAACCGGTTCCAGAGTGCTGGCGATCCGCCAGGAGGGAGAGTCGCAATAATAGACGGGGATACTACCCAGCCAATCGTTCCAGAGGATCCATTGATTCCCTTCAGGACTGATCCATATCAATACAACCCGGCCATCCCAGGGGATACGAAAATCCTCTGCCGGTTTCAACCCAACCCACTCACTTTCGATGACCGACCACGAACAATCACCTACCGGTGTTCCCACCAGAACGAGGTGGGAGCCATCCGGCAATTCATGCACGCATTCAGCCAACGTTGTTCTTCCCCAAATGGTCAGGTTCGTCTGGCCAATGATTACAGAAAACACCCCTAATGCAGGGAAATGCGAAATCGCAGCCTGGTGTGCGGCATCTGCTTTTCGCTGCTGGTCTGGTGAACCATTCCGAATCAAGGTGAAACCAACCGCGCCATTCATCCCATCGCTCCCGGCGCAATCAATGTATCAGGATTCTCCTGGTCTCTTCGTTTACATTCCCATCGGCGGTTGGGTTCGAAAACCGCATCGAGGTCATTTTCTCCTGGCCAGCCTGATTGAACCTGGAACCAATCTGAATAAGCCATATCATGCACCACCCATTGGTCTTTATCTTTAATGGTAACAACCACGTAATAAGTGCCTGGGAACAGTTGCAGTGGTGAAAGTGTAACTTCAATCCTTCCGTCACCCTTCTCAATGAGCAGGGATGCCTGGTCCTTCTGGGAATACAATGCGGCACAGGGCAATCCATCGGAGCGGATGATGCGCAGAACAATGGCAATTTCTCCCACGTCCCGGAATGCATGATATTCGATTCCAATCAATGCGGCCCGGGAAGGCATTAATGGGTCTTGATCCAGTCCCTTACCGATGATTGTTACCCGGGAGATTTCACATACACCTTTTTGATTCGTTACCCCTCCCCGTACATGGTCATGTGCATGGATCCTGCGCTGGTCGAGTGCATGGTTGTAGGCATCCACCACGTCACCAGTTTCGCCAAATTGCTTGATCGTTCCTTTTTCGATGTAGATCGCTTTTTCACAAACCGCCTTCACCAGGCCCATGTTGTGAGATACAAAGATCAATGTTGTCCCATTTTCAATCAATTCCTGGATCCGGTTCATACACTTCAATCGAAAAGCGGAATCGCCCACGGCCAGCACTTCATCCACAAGGAGGATATCGGGATCAATGGATGCTGCCACTGCGAAGCCCAATCGTACTGCCATCCCGGATGAGTAGCGTTTGACCGGGGTATCGATGAATTTTTCCAGTTCTGCAAAATCCACAATCTGGTCAAAGCGCTGCTCAATTTCCTGTCGCTTCAACCCAAGGATGGTGCCGTTGAGATATATGTTTTCACGCCCTGAAAGATCGGGGTGAAATCCAGCACCCAGTTCGATCAACGCCGATAACGTACCATTGGCCCGAATGGTACCCATCGTAGGTTTGGTAATTTTCGCCAGCAATTTCAGGATCGTGGTTTTTCCGGCTCCATTTTCACCCACCAACGCCAAAGATTCGCCTTCCCGCAGTGAAAAACTGACATCCTGTAACGCCCAAAAATCCCCTGTATGCCCGAATTCCTGGTTTGACCGCCGCATCACAGTCTTGATCCAGCGTGATAACAGGACTGGTAAGCTGGTACGTGTCATACCGAGATGATACTTTTTGGAAACATTCAAGAAAGAAACAACCTCAGCCATCAACCATTCCTCATTGTCGTAACCACCTGCGCGCAGCCAAAAAAACGACTACCAGGAACACGGGTGCAAGACCGAGCATTAAAATCACACCGGTTGAAAATGTTCTACTGACATCCTGTGTTCGGTCATACTCTCCATTCTCAATCGATAACGGGCTCTGCGGTTCCAGCTCATCCGGGGTTGGCGTCAATTCTGTTTCGGGTGACTGATCCAACTGCGAAGTCTCCGAAGGAACATCCAGATAGCGATAACTGAACCAGATATGGGTCGGCCCTGCCATGGGGTCCTGTCGCCAGGTCAACAGCAGCAAATTGCCCTGGCTGATCACTGCCTGAACAAAGGATGGATCAAAACCTTCCTCCCCATTCTCACCTCCCAGAACTTGCGGACCGGATACCACCGCCATGGGCGTACTCCATCCCTCGCCCAACCAGATGCTGTGCCAGATACCGTGTTCATGTAAAGTATCGTCTCGATTACCAAAAAACATATGCAAATTATTGCTGCCGTCAATAACAAATGAAGCTGGTCCATTGCTGCCCACCTGGCTAAACAGGCGCACCGGCGGTAACCAGGTAACTCCATTATCCGATGACACAGTCATATACCGGGTTGTGGGAAAGTCATTATGCAATACCACAATCAAACGACCATCAAATTCCACGATATTGGGGGTATCGGCTTCAAAATCGATTGCTTCTGCCAAAACTACCGGCGATGACCAATCGGTTTGTCCGTAGGGCAGCGATGCATAGAACACCTGCCGGCTGTTTCCGGTTTCATCGGCAACCGCCCATACAATATGAACAGAACCGTCCTCTGACATGATCATTTTTAACGCGGTCGGCCATAAGACCTCATTCCCGGTCAAAAAAAGAGGGCTCGCTACAGTCCATGTGTCTCCGTAATCAAAGGACTGGGTGGCATACAAACCATTGCCTTCTTCATTCCCGCTGTACACAACGACAATGGTTCCCGCCTGATCGCTGACCACACCCGCTGTCGTAGGCGTGATTGCGTCTGGTCCGATCATGATTGAGGGTGTCCAGGCTGTTGACCGAATTGCGGTTTCACCTGGAGCCCGGCTAAAAAACATGTCAGCGTGCACATCTGTACCAAGCCAATACAGCATATTCAACATGCCGGTATTGTCAGAAAATGCACCGGCGATTCGTGCCTGTTGAATGACCGGGGCGACAATGTCCACCGAAGACAACCAGCCGACCCCGGGAATCCATTGACTGTACAGGATCGCCACCTGACCGTTGTTCCATTGGGAATGGAACACATGCACATCACCAGCAGTATCTGTAACAAAGCAAGGATCAAGTCCCGAATCTGCCAGCCCTGGTATCCACTGCGGGGTTTCCCAGTCCAATCGGGAAGCGGATCGAACTGGTTGGATGCCAACCCCAAGCAAGAACACTAATGCAGCCGCAATCATGAGCCAGCGTGGGGAATGGCTGCGTTTCAAATCGTTCCATTGCGCTTTGAATGAATACGTTTTCGAATGGTGGTCTCGTTTCATTTTCTTCCTGGTTTCACCTGCTCCGGGCACGAGAGAAGAACATAGTTTCCGTTGAAACATCGCAATTAGCCGAATAGGACCCGGTAAAATTTGCGCAGTGGCGTCTTGCGTATGATCAACATCAACAATAGAGGAAGTCCTGCACCCAAAGCGATCAATAATGGCTGGTAGACAATTTGCATTCCCAGAATGGCTGGGAGTACATGGTACACAATTTTCGGCGCAACCAGCAGTACCGTCTTGTGGATCAGGTAAATTCCGAGTGTGTTTACACCGATATGATACAAAACGACGGGCAATTCCAGCTTTTCGAAAGCGAGAAACGTGAGAATGAAGCTGATGGCGTACAGTGCCGATGGCAGGGTCAGTGTGCGTGACCACCAGGTCATTTCAGTCGTCTGGTACACCCACTCGGCTTCCATAATCATTGCGGCCGCCATGACCACCAACCCGCCCAATAGTACCCATCGCAGGCGGTGAATCACAGCCTTGAGTTGCGCCTGGTGAAATCCAGCTGTGAATCCAGCGACATAATAGAAGAAGTACTCAAACACCTGTCGCTCAAGCAAATACGAAGCTGGTTGGCTTAAAAATTGGCTGTCAACCTGGTTCATTCGGGCTAAGAAATGGACATACCCACTGGTAATGCCGGCAAGCAACACGACCGATCCCACACCCAACAGCAACCAGGGACGTTTTCTGGCAAGCGGCGCCAGGAATGGTGACACCAGGTAATACAGGATCAAAATGGGATAAAGAAGAAAACAGAATTGGAGACGGTGACCAGCCCCAACACATATTCAATAGGTGTCAGCCGGTTGCCAATCGCGAAATCAACCGCAAAATAC
The DNA here is from genome assembly GCA_013314735.1 of Anaerolineae bacterium. Lineage (GTDB taxonomy): Bacteria > Chloroflexota > Anaerolineae > Anaerolineales > Anaerolineaceae > SpSt-1165. The sequence continues at coordinate 308,631 of JABUFD010000002.1, read as the reverse complement.
ACCACGCTCCAGATCAGGTATGGGAACACCAGGTTCAGGATTCTGCGTTTGACCATTTCCCAGGTGAGATGGGTTTTTTCTCCACGGGCAGCGTAAGACAGGAACATTCCCGTTATGAACAGGAAGGCTGGAACACTAAATACTGCCAGTTTTTGCGCAGCAATCAACCCATAATACGCAATTGATCCCATCTGGTCATAATTTGGCACAGCCACCGGCAGGTACCGATCCGTCCACCAGAACATGGCAATGAAACCATAATGGCTGGCATGGTTCATCACCACCGCCAGAATGGCCAGACCACTCAGTGTAAGTAAACGTTTATTCATATCAACCGCCGTTCTCTATGCCTGCCTTATTTTCGTGTTTGCCATTCCTGGATGATCCTATCCAGCCAGACAATCGTTTTGCTTTCACAGATCCAGTTTTATCAACTCAATTTTCGTATATGAATTCTTCAAGGGATTCCCCCGGTCATACACACCCAGGCCAATCGATTCCGCCAGGCTCAAAAATTCATAAGCGACAGGATTGATTTCCCCTGAGCCCAGCGCAGCCTTCTCAATACTTAATGTGTCCGCCATCACACAGTCGATGGATACCGGGTCTGTCGAAAAGTAAAGGGTTTTCGGTGTCTGGTTTCCGAATGTTTTCCACGGCCGCGGGAAGGATGCCGTGTCGAAATTCTTAAACGCCGCGAAGATCGCATCGCCAACCGTCAGAACCGTCTTTTCACGGATGTGCGGGGTATTGTTCAGGTCAACCATGGGATTATACTTTGCCGAATAATCAGGGCTGCCCAGCGATGACCACTGGTGAAGCTGATCCGGTTTTTCAACACTGCCATAATGGTTTTTCATCGCCATACTGAAGTGGGTCATACCGTGCCATTTTAAAATCGGGATATTGATGAGATAGCTGGCCTGGGTCACTTCCCGGGAAAGTCGCTCTGTAAAAGCACTGGCACCAGGCGGTAAAAACTGCACATCCGATGCGCCTTCACCCCATGGGTCATGAATGGCATACCGGAATTGGATCCCGGGGTAATCACAGCCATCCATAAAACGTTTCGGCAGGTACCGGGATGAATCATACACAACGATGGATGAATTTGGCACGCTCAGGTTATGCAGGCCACGAATGATCGCATTGACCGGCTCAATGATCCCATCAATTTCCTGAATCGAACCGGCTTCATCATGCGAGTTGTTGAAACTGACCTTGATCGCGACTACCTCCCCGGCCTGGTAATTGGGGATCAGGGCACGCCAGGCATCTGCCAGGCTGGATTGCCCGGTCAGCTGCATGATGCCAGCATCAACCATCGCATCGACTGCGGTCTGGTTGACCGCGTCCCAGTAATCCAGGTCCTGATAATTCCAGGTGTGAACTTCCGGGTGGGTTACCATCACAACTCGTCCAGGAAAGCGCAAGCCTGCTTCTCCGGGAAGCCCATTCGGCACAGGTGTCACCAAAGCAGATTCCTGCGGCGGTTGACTGGTTAACGTCGGTGCTTCCGTGACGGCACTCGATACCGTTTGAGTGATCGCATTTTCCTGATTTGTGTTTGCTGGAAAAATGGTGGGGGTAGTACGCTCGTTACTAGTATCCGGGTTCCCAGCCGGCATCGTCGGTACGGGCGAGCCTTTGTGAATCAGCAACCGATTCAACCAGTAGGTCACTGCCCACACCGCCCCACCACCTGCCAGGATCATACCGCCCTTCAGAAAATCACGCCGTGTCAACTTATCACTCATCCTGTACCTCCATGCTGTGCTTACCCACCGATAAATGAGAATCGCGGTTCACAGCTGGTTCATTTTTTATCTCGAGTCATCCTTTTCCAAAACACCAGGGTAACGATCAAACCAGCTGCAAGTGCACCGCCAATCGGCGCAATCCATGTGCTGAACGAATGAACACGTTCCGGCGTTTTTGAGAATGTGGCAGGTGTCGGTGTAGCCGCAGCGAGATCATCCGATGCCAATACGTCATTCTCCAAAATTTCTGGATTCGTTGTAGATGGCAAAAGGCTTTCCCAGGAAACCAGAGGAGCCTGGTCATCTTGCAGGCCTTCTCCGCCCTGGCTGAACACTACATACAACGACTGCGCTCCATTCTGCCCATTCATGGTGCTATAAGCCACACCCAATTCATTCTGCGGCGAAACAACAGCCGACAGTTCGCCAGCGTCTCCGTTTGTAACATACCCGGTGTCCAGGTTCTCACGGGCATTCCAGCCGCCATTATCCCATACCCAATGCTCCAATGTCGCTTTTCCTTGCGCACCATAGATCAATAGCAGCAGATGAATCCCACCAACACCGTCAGGGACCATCACCGGAGCACCTATTAGTTCCCCCTGCCGTTCGATGGTGACTGCCATTGACCAGTTTTGCCCACCATCCAATGAAATCTGGGTGGTGATCTGGATCAACCCAAAGTCGGAATATTCCCATGAGCGCAACAGGGAGTTGTTGGAGGATGCGGCCAGGCCAGCCCATTCCATTTTCTCTTCCAATTGTTCATCGGCAACACGCCAGGTCATTCCACCATCATCCGAATAGGCATACCCCACTCCCTGACTGATTTGTGGATCATAAGGTGATGGCTGCTGCCATAATACATGCATCCGGCTGCCGGATATCACCAGAATGGGTTGATCCACCATTTCCCAGCCTGATGCCTGCCCATCAAACACCTGTACCGCCTGTTCCCAGCTACGCCCTCCATCAGCAGAATGGTTAATGTAAATGCCCCGTCCTTCATTGACAAGAACCGCATAGGCGGCATAGACATGGCCTTCCCCGGCAGATACTAGCATCGGTGAACTGCAAATCCCCGGGGGAGTAGGAACCAGAACGGGGTCCATCCACTCCCGTGTACTTAAAGCCCGATGGATTGGGACGCTAGTGAATGTGATCTGGCAGCCCGATTCATTCCGCCAGGCAGCCATTAAATCATCGGAATCGGCAGTCACTGCCATGAATTGGGTCGGGTTATGTTCCCCCCCAACCGTAATCGCCACTGGTTCAGACCACCCGGTTTCATCGAGCCTGGCAAAATGAATTTGCACAGGCAGGGCATCCATCAGCGGCTGTCGCTCCGCCAACAAATCTGGTGACTGGAGCCAGGCCATGTAGCGTGAACCCTGGCTGTCAGTGAGAATATGAACATCGCTCAATCCATGTTGGGCATAATTGATCCTTTGAATCGAGGACCACGAAGCATAAGGGGCATACCAGGTATCCACATCCTCGAGTGCTTTCCTGGTGTACCAGATATCCTGACTGCCGTTCACATCAGATCCCACAGCTACCAGCTGATTTTCGCCTGCATGATAGGCAAGGTGTCGTCCTTCCAGGGTCAGTGTCTTCTCTGAAACTGGATCCCAAAATCCGCTCAAGCTGGTTTCACTCCTTACATCACTCCATTGAGATCCGTTCCAGGCAGAAAGCACCAACTCCGATCCATCTTCAGCATACCACAACAGGTAATTCTCCAATCCCGCGATAAACCCGGATTTGGCAGGGCAACCGGTCAGGCTGCTGTATAAAGGTAAATCGTCACCCCAATCCCCCGCACCATCATACGTTTTGTAAAGAATTTCGCAATCGGTTTGGGATACCTGGTTTTTCCAGACCATCAATACCTGGTTATTCCATACAATCAGGTCAGACCCGAACACCATACTGGACCCGGACATGACTTCAATCGCATCAATCTCCAGTGGTTCAGGCCAATAGTTGCTTCCATCCGTACTCCGGTTGATCATCGACCGGTACAGGTAAGGTTCATCCCAGGCAACATAGATTTGTTTCTCGGTCTGGCCGGATTCATCCTGGGTTGATTCCAGTGTAATCACTCCAGCAGTCACCTGTACATGCGCCCGGGTAACATCCATCGTTCGGAAGTAGGGCGAGGTATACACCGGCTGCCCGACCGTCCATCCTCTTCCCAATGGTTTCTGGGTGTAATAAATTCCTGCCGGGTCTGCATTCGGCTGGGATTGGGTAAGATATGCCAGGTGAATTGCCTGGTCTTCATCCATGAACACATCAAAGCAAAGTACAAATTCGGCCAACCGACGAACAGGCTGCCAGGCAGCATTGAGGCCCAAATTCGCTGGCTTTGCCCAACTGTAAAACAGTTCACCCTCGATCAGCCAGAATGCGTAGAAGGTATCAGCCGGCCCAGGAATCACCATTGACTCATTTCCCGAAAATGGAACGATAACCGACCTGGGTTCACTCCAGGTGCCATCCACTCCCACCTGGGCATACCGGTTGCCTTCAAAATCATCGGTCCAAAACAGGTGTGTCACTGATTGTGAGTCAACCAGGACGATTGGATCCGAGGATGATCCCGAGTTGGATACGTTGACGGGCTGAGTCCAGTCATCACCCGCATCTATCTGACCAAAAACCTCACCGATGTTTCCCAGGAGGAGGAACAGACTGATGAGTCCAGCAACCAGTGAGTATTGCCAGTGCGTCTTTTTTCTGTAAAGATGTTTTTTCATTGTTTTATTCATACGCTGCGATTCTCTAATGTGTGATGAAAATAAGTTACATGCCATGCGGTGATTCACGAAGATACATGGTGGCGGATTGTTTGCTGTTGATGTCTTTGATCACCCGTAATACTTGCTCCGGTGATAAATTCAGGGCAGCAGTGATCTCTTCCAGCGGTACATTGTTCTCATAGCCGTACCAGATGGTATCCAAGGTTTCGAAAGGAAGCCGGAAGAAAAATTCCTCCTGGGTTCCACCGCCCGGGTAGGTATCTGTGATCGGTGGGCGGGTGCGAATGCTGTCAGGAATCCCCAATGTTTCAGCCAACTGAAAAACCTGCGTCTTAAACAAATGTCTGATTGGCGCGAAATCATACAAGCCGTCCCCGCCTTTGACAAAGAACCCCAGGTCATGTTCGTTCTTATTTGGCGTACCGATCACAGCATAATTTCGCAATTCAGCCTGGTAGTATAGATGGGTTGTGCGCACCCGTTGTTTGAAATTTGAAGAAGCCACAATCTGAAAATACTCATGCGGTGTTAGTCGCTGACGCAGGATTTGCCCCTCTGGTGTTGTCACTACCAGTTGAAAGACATTCAACGAACCCTGGGTCAGCAAGTCATTGGGCAGCACAATTTTAACACCCCAACCCTGCTCAAACTGCGGGACAATGCGGCAGATCGCTTCGTTTCGCTTTTCATAACAGCCAAATCCTTCCAGCGCTGGCGTGATATCAATCGTCATCGTAGAAACATGATAATGCCCTGCCAGCTCTTCGGCCAGCAGCGTGCTTTGAGGGCTGGATTCTTTTTCCGGCAGCATCACCCCAACCACATGCTCCGCACCCAGTGCTTTTACACAAAGCGCAAGCACCACTGAGGAATCAATACCCCCGCTGATGCCAACCACAGCCCCCTGGCGGTGCAGGTGATGATGAACCGCCCCATGGATAGCCTCCACAATGCGATCAATTTCTTTCGGGGCATTGAGTTGAAGCGATTGCCTTGAAAAAGGTGGGTGCTCGATGGGTTTCATTTCTCTAAACTCCGGGTTCTTACTGCCATAATCATTCATGAAGCACACAATCAATGATTTTGATAGCGCTCATGCTAGCACACCGCTTCCGCATCCCTTCCCCCCGGATAAACTGCTGATAGACCAATTGGGTTGATAGAATGCCAACCAGTGCCATATCTTCCACTTCGCTGAGACCAAATTGGCCGTTGGATGCGCTGACAGCCTTGTCATATAACATCTGAACCGCAGCAGGCTGAAACAAACCGGCATCACGGATGGCAGGAGGTGAAAGAGTTTCGCGGACATAATCGGGGGGAGCTGGTTGGAAGAAGCTGCGGCTGATGGGGGCCCGGTAAGGCCGCTTGTTGCGCCGCCAAATTTGTTCGGGCAGATACTTCCGGCCCAGTTGTTTCAACAACCATTTTTCCATCAATACAGGCAATTTCAACGCCGGTGGTAGACGGTTGCAGAACTCGATCACCCGGTAGTCCAGAAACGGATATCGCCCCTCCACAGAATGCGCCATCGCCATCCGGTCACCCTGGGATGATAATAAGTAGGGGGAGAGGAACGTGGTAATCTCCCAATACTGCGCCTGGCTCAGCGATGGCCATTTTGAAAAATCGGTCGGTATACGAAAAGATGGTTCATACCCTGTTGGAGGAAGGACACTTTTGATGTCATCATTTAGAAATTTTTGCGTTCGTGAGGTGTTTTGCCATCGGAGCAGGTGTGAATAATACGGCGATTGAATTTGTTCCAGGCCTTTCCGGAAAAAACCAGTCATAAAGGCAGCGTTCGCACTGATCCGGCGGATATCGGGGTAGAGTCGTGCCAGCAATTTTGGACGAAGTACCGATTCCGGCTCTTCAGCCCAGAATCGACGGATCTTCATCTCTTTGAATATATCGTAACCAGCCAGGAACTCATCCGCACCCTCTCCTGTAACCACCACTTTGAAACCATGCTCCCGTACAAACTGCGATAACAAAAACATGGGAACAGGGGCGGTTCGGAGGATTGGGGTTTCAGCATGCCAGACCACTTCTGGAAATGCCCCGGCGATATCCGGGTAATCACACCTTAAAAAATGATGGTCTGTACCCAGGTAATCTGCCATTTGTGCCTGGTAGGAGCTTTCATCAAATTCTGGATCGCTAAAAGCGATGGAAAACGTGTTCAGCTGATTTTGGGTATGGTCGCGGATCAGAGCGGTCGTCAGGGATGAATCCAATCCACCGCTCAGATAGGCACCAACCGGGACATCTGCTCGCAGCCGTAACCGGGCCGCGTCTATCAGTAAAGCTTCCAACTCTTCGCAATAACTATCCGGGCTGCGGGTTTCATCTTCTGGCATAAGATTTACATCCCAATAGGACTGTATGTTGATTTTCCCCCGCTCCAACAGGAGATAATGCCCCGGCGGCAGCTCCACAATGTTTTTAAAAAAGGTGTGAGGAGACTGCGCACTCCAATAGGTAAAAACCTCAACCATTGCTGAAGGATTAATCGCAGCAGGCACCTCACCGCTGGCAAGGATTCCCTTGATCTCTGAGCCAAAAATGAAGCGGTGGCCCTGGTGGCTGTAAAAGAGGGGACGAATGCCCACACGGTCGCGTGCAAGGAATAGCTGTTGGCGAATTGTGTCCCAGATAGCAAACGCAAACTGACCGTTCAAACGATTCAAACAGGCGGGGCCTTCTTCTTCGTAAAGGTGAAGGATCACCTCGGTATCGGTTTGGGTGGAAAACCGGTGACCGCGGCGCTCCAGTTCCGGCCGCAATTCAACATAGTTAAAAACTTCTCCATTGTAAACAATCCACAAAGTACCGGATTCATTCCCAATCGGCTGATCCCCACCGGAGAGGTCAATGATATTCAACCGCACATTACCCAACATGACGTGCGAATCCCGGTAAATACCGGCGCTGTCAGGTCCACGGTGCCGGATGGCAGCCAGCATCTCCTTAGCCGTTTCCAGGTCAGCGGGTTGCTGCTGGTTCAGATTCACGATTCCCACAATGCCGCACATAGTTTACCTGGTCACCGCCTCGATGCCCAACGGCGCTCCTGAATCGCCATATCATAAATATCAACCAATTGGGCAGCCACCCGGAACCAATCATGGTTCCGTTCCACATACGATCTGCCTGCAGTCCCCAATGAGGTTCGCCTGCCGCTGTCACCAAGCAAAGCCAGCACAGCAGACGCAAAATCACTGGCGGTATCAGCCACCAACACCTCATGTCCTTCCACTGCCTGAAGTGATGACGCCGCATGGGAAGAAACCACCACGGGCGTAGCGCATGCCATCGCTTCGAGGATCTTGTTTTGGATCCCGGTGCCATACGTGATCGGAACCACTGCGAGGGTTGCCTTTTGCAAATACGGCCGAATGTCACTGACCGTTCCGGTCACCGTGACCCGCGGTTGCTCTCCCATGGCGCGGATCAAACGCGGTGGATCTTTTCCCACTATTTGCAGCTTCGCCTCCGGTTTTTGCGCCCAAATCTGGGGCATTATGACTTCAACCAGGTGTTTGACCATGGCGATATTGGCGTGGTAACTCATTTTACCACTGACAACGATGGTTTCCTTGTGACGTTTCCCCTCGCCAGGCAGGAAGTATTTGAGGTCGACACCGTTCTGCAGTACGTCGATTTTGACTGAACGCGAATCGCCTCCTGTGGTCCGCGCCAGATCTTTGCGGTCCATTGGGGAAGTCACCAGTACACGGTCAAAAGAACGGACCCCCATTGCTTCATAACGAGCAGTATTGCGGTATTCCAACGCCCCTGTCACCCGGCTTTTTAAGCTGCTCCCATATCGGGCGGTTTGTTGCATCAGCGATGAGATGCAGTCTACACTATCCCACACGACAGGTTGAACAATCCGTTTGCTCTCTCCCCTGCCCGGTTTCAGCAAGTGCAAGCCGTATTCCATCCCCCGCACATGTTCTACATGGATGACGTCGAAGGCGCTCTCTGCCAGGTTGGTTTCCACCACAGACCGGATCTGACGGGCAAACGCGGGGTCCCAGGAATACCGCGCTTGCATCGGGATATGTTGCGGAAAGGCAAGCAGGCTTTGAATCATGGACTTCCAGGCAGGAATGGTTGTCGTGAACACATCACCACAAATACCCTTCAGCCGCAATATGTCCTCGTTCTCTGTTGCGTCGGAAACAATCGCTGCGACACTGACCGAATGACCCAGCAGTGCGAGATGCCGGATCAGGTTATATGGCCGAACGCGAATCAAGTTGGGAACATACGGAACAATAAACAAGACTTTCATTTCACAAACATCTCCCTGGGAGCTGCCGACTCTGGGATACCAAACCATCGCTTCCCCAGGTGGAAAAAGCGTGCATCAATTTTCGCAATCAACATCGCGGCAAAGACCAGTGCTACCGCATCAACCGGTAAACGGTAACGTACCAATGCCCAGGTCATTAAATGAATCCCGCTGTAAACAACGATAAACAGGATCAGAAGAATGCTCCCTGCAGCCATTGCCTCTTCAAATTTACCCCGAAGTTGCCACAGCGAGAGAACCAAACCCGCCAGCATGAACGGCCACAGAATGCCAAAGCTGACCACGCGGGAAATATTACTGATCATCACTGAATCTGGCGACGGCCAGAACATAAAAAAGTCCTTAACTCGGCTGAACGACAGTAAAACATAGCGCCCCGGGTCATCGACAACATTTTGCAGGGCAAGCTTCATCAATACCGAATCTAACTCGGCTTCATCGAGGCTTCTTAATGCTTCCGGGATCATCTGCTGATAGGTTTCAGTGGGCAGAATCGATTGGAATTTGGTGCCGTAAGAGGGATGGTTCCCCCAGAAAAATGCATACCCGGCATTGGTGTTGAGCAGGACAGGATGTCCAAACCGGTAGGTATTGAAGATGGTAAATGGCAGGATCATGGCAATCACCACCAGGATTGGCAGAACCAACAGCCGCAATGAAAGCCTTCGGCCACGGTAATGAATTGCCCATGCCACCCAAACCAGAATGAACGGAATCATCAATAAGAACACCTGCCGTAACAGGACAGTAATCCCCAACACCAATCCCAGGATTCCCCAATTGATTGGTTTGTTGCCTCGCTTTGTATCCATCACAAGGTCCAGGCACAGATCCATTGCCAGGAGGATCGTAGTAATGTAGAACGGTTCTGTCATCAGCGTCCCGCCGTAGTAAATGAAATACGCATAACCGGCCGCTAGCAGCGCGCCGATCAATCCGGCAGCCGGCCCATAAAGTCGGCGCCCAATTCGAAAAGTCAGGTACGGCTGCAGGATACCAAACAGGATTGCCTGCATGATCCGGGCCACCAGGGGATGCACCCCAAAGATCGAATACACAGCTGCCAGGTATAAGGTATATAGAAAACTCCAATGCGCGGTGGGTTCTCCTGCGCCTGTCATCGGCCACCATGTCTGCCCAAAGGTAAAGCCATACCCGCCTAAAACACGCTGCGCCAGTAGATGATAGGAAATCTGGTCAAAGGTGCCAGGCAGCTCTTCAACGCGATCTCCCATATACACCGCTCCAGCCAGGCGCGCCACCACGGAGAAGGCCAGAATCAGGATCAGAAAGTGCGATGGTGATTTAAGCCAGCAAAATATGGTTTTCATTCTTTCACCTGATCGACTGGCGGATACAGTTCATCCAATTTCCTTAAAACGATTTGCTGGTCATAATGCTGTTCCACCAGTTTTCGACCGTTGTTCCCAAGTGTTTGTTGCAGTTGCTCGTTCCGCAGCAAGTCGATCACAGCACCAGCAAAATTACCAGGATCGTCGGCAACCAGCACATGCTCACCGGATATGGCCTCAATCCCCTCCAGGCCAACGGTGGTTGTGACTACAGGCATCCCCCGCGCAAAAGCCTCCAATATCCGCACACGCATCCCACCGCCAATCCGCACCGGTACAATCATGACCGCAGCCTGTGCGAACCAGGGTGTCAGGTCGGGTACATATCCCGGTACATGGAACACTTCAGGCATTGTTTTCTGGAGATTGACGAAATCTGCCGGCGGATTTTTTCCGACGATGGTCAATGTCACACCTGGTACCGCATTGCGGACCAGCGGAAATATCTCGTTGATAAACCAGCGAATACCGTCGGCATTGGGCGGATAATGCAAAGTTCCCATCGTGAAGATATTGCCAGATTTTACGGCCCGATCCACGGGCTGGATCGACTGCGTATCCACCGTGATGGGAATGACTCTGAACTTTTTTTCCCAATCGGATTCAGAAAGACCAGAGCACGTGACGGCCGCCATCAGGGCCGCCCGATCCATCGCTGATACGGTGAATACGAAATCAAATCGTGAGACTATATCTGCCTCATAACGACGCAAACGGTCCGCTTCCACCTGCATGACCCATCGCTTCATACCACTGCTCTCATCAGCATACCGCTCAAGGATTTTCCAGGTGGCATTGTGCGCATCAAACAACAGCAATGGCGCTTTCTGCTGATCCCTGCCGGCAAACGGTAAAACGAATTGCGTCATTGTAAGCTGATCCGCATGGATGGCATCATAATCATTTTCCATAACCAGTTGGCGTACCAATTGTCGCATCTTCCGAATATTATCCCGCTCGATCAAAAACGGATGCCGGGTGAACAAAGATCGGAGCAAGTAGAAACCATCGTTGATCCTGGAGCGGTGAAGCGACACTGCATGGAAATCTGACACCAATTGCTGCACGGTACGGCAATAAGGCAGCTCTTCAGCACGCACCATCGACACCAGGGTTACCTGATGCCCCCGACTGACCAGGTATCGCAGTACCTGCCATGTCTTAAATTTCGGCCCGGCATCTGGCGGATATGGCAAAATTTGGGTAAGAAACAGGATTCTCATCACAGATTCTCAAACCGACGTACTTATGCTCCGGGTTGGACAGCTGGCGTTCGCTTTCGTTGAATATAAGCCGTCAGAGCTGCCACAGAATCAAAATTATCCGGTATGATTTCTTCGTCGCGGACCTTGAAATGAAAATTCTCCTCAACAAACATGACAATTTCCATGACATTGATGGAATCCACAATCCCATTGTCCAGGAACGATGTGTCATCAGGGTAGGGATAGCCCTTGTTGCTGAACAATATGTTATGTGCTATATAATTACGGATCAAATCTTCAACGGCCATTGACATGTTACCTCCTACAATCAAACTTCAAACTACCAGCGTGCAGGCAAACCACCGGTCAGCGCAGCGCACTCTTCAGGACCTTGCCGGATTCTGTCAGGGGCAGATCATCGGCAAAGACAATCGTTTTGGGTACCATGTAGTCCTCGACATGGGTTCGGCAGTACAACAACACATCATTTTCGGTTAGCGCCGGATCGCCACTGACGACGTAGACTTTGATTGCCTCACCCAGTACAGCATCCGGTACCCCGATCACCGCCACCCGAAGGACACCAGCCATCCCATACAACACCCGCTCCAATTCCACCGGGGAAACTTTTTCACCGCGGGTTTTGATGATGTCATCCTTGCGTGCTATAAAGGTGTAGTACCCTTCTTCATCCCGACGAAACAGGTCGCCCGTGTAACACACCCACTCGTGAGGCAGCCTGCCGGGGCGGAAACGCTGTGCGGTCATTTCCGGCGCGTTCCAATAACCGCGCATTACATGCCTGCCGCGTACTACCAGCTCGCCGATTTCTCCCGCTCCAAGCGTGTTGCCCGTTTCATCTTCCAGCCACACCTCTGTCCCAGGAATTGCAATCCCAACAGAACCCGGATGTTGATCCAGGATTGCCGGCGGCATATACAAGGTACGCTTGGTTTCGGTAAGGCCGTACATCGAGAACATCTGCACATGAGGGAAAGTTGCTCGCAGTTGGCGGATATGGCTGACCGGAAGGGCGGCAGCGGTGTTGGTTATATAACGCAGGCTGGAAAGGTCATACGAGGATAAATCGGTATTCATCAGAATGGAAAAAATGGTGGGGACACCCGGAAAACCGGTTACGTGCTCGTCTTGGATTTGTTTCAGGATCACCGCCGGGAAAGCAAACCCTTTTTCCAGAACCAGGGTGCCCCCGAATTTGAACACCATCAGCAGTTGATACAAACCATAATCAAAGGACAATGGCAGGCAGTTCAGCACGATATCATCCGCGCGGTTGTCGAGGTAGGAAATAATGGCATCCGTGGCGAAGTCAACATTGCTATGATCTTCCATCACGCCCTTGGATTCACCCGTACTGCCGGAGGTATACACGAGGCAGGCCAGGTCGAGATCAATATTAACATGAGGCAGATTCGAATCGCACTGGCGCTCGAGTGCGGCAAAATAGCCATAAACGCCATCTACTGAGGGGAGATTCTCCGATTGCTTCGGTGAATCCTTGTAAAGAACCACCCGCAATGAAGGCACTGACTGCCGCAGGTTGTGGAGAAAATCCACATCTTGCCAGGTGGTAACAATTGCCGCAGCCCCGCAATCATTCAAAATCGTTATGAGTTTATCAACCTTTGTGGTGTGGTTCAACACCACAAAGACGCCGCCTGCTTTGAGTATGCCGAAGATGCTGATTACCGCCTCTTCGCAATTTGGCAGGTACACCGCCACCCGATCTCCCCGCTGCAAGCCTTGATCCTGCAAAAAAGCTGCCAGCTGGTTGGCATAGCGGTTGATCTGTTGATATGTGAATCGTCGCTGCCCACAAACCAGGGCAATTTTTTCTGGTGTTAAGGCTGTAGTGCGTTCCAAAAATTCGTGAACCAGCAATCGTCACCTCTTAAATGAATCGGAAAATATATCAGGGTACTTGTCCGAAAACAACACGGATATTCTCATCCGGATCCTTGCAGTTGCCGACAACCTGGTACTGGCCTGTCTTCTCAAACAAACGAACCACCGCCTCCCCCTGTCCTAACCCAACTTCCAGCATCAACCATGACGCCGGCTTGAGGAACGCAGGGGCTTCCCGCACCAACCGCATGATCAAGTTGACACCGAATGCTCCCCCATCGAATGCTGCCCGTGGTTCAAACAAGGCGATTTCTGCTGCCATTTTTTCCGTGTTGGCTGTGGCAATGTAAGGCGGATTGCATGTGATCAGATCAAAAACCTGTGCATATTGCGGACTGGAAAAAGGTTGAAACAAATCCCCTACCTGGAATGTGACCCGGGTATCCAGCCCTAGACTCCTTGCATTGTCAGTTGCCAACTGAACCGATTCTGAAGATATATCAGAAGCCATTCCCTGGTATGCTGGCAGGAAATGCGCCAGCGCCAGAACAACATTCCCTGATCCAGTGCAAAGGTCCAAACCATAAATGTTTCCGCGCACTGCGGCCAGTTCACGTGCTCTCTCCAGGGCAGCATATCCCAGCAGTTCCGTTTCTTTACGCGGGATCATCGCAGCGGGAGAGCTTTTCAACGCCAGCCCCATATAGGTCTGGCTGCCTGTCAGGTAGGCAAGCGGTACCCCGCTGATCCGTTGAGCCACCAGTTGGCGCAGTCGCCCAACAGCATCTGCAGAAAGTACCGGCCATTCCGCAACATCATCTTCCCCGTCCAGGGAAAGACCAACGACAAAATACCACAACGCCCGTAGGGTCGAGAGTGGGGTTTCGTCAGGCTTATCCGGCAATCCATGCCATTCAGCCTTCAGTGCTGTCAGTAAATTATCAAAAACCGTTACCGCTTCCATTCTTCTGGTAGGTACCTTCTTCATTTAAAAGGATGGTAGATTGCCAGCTAACCCGGTGCATTCCCTGGCGTTATGATTTACGCCCGATCTGCCAGGCAAGATGCTGGATGCCAATATTCAGCGCATTGATGAAGGTGGATGGGTCTGCCAGCAACATTTTTAGGTACGTGAGAGCTGGCCCGGGCCGCAGCGCCCATTCACGCCAGGCACGCTTCTGCCAATACATCAACTGATCCGCCGATAGATCTGGATAATCCAGGACGGTTTCCTTGTCCATATCAACTTGTTCCCACCGCGTTCCCTGCCGGAACCAACCATGCTTCACCACATCAAAGAATAATGGCGTACCCGGGTGTGGTGCGGCAATATGGAACAAGGCGATATCGAGCGGCAGGCTTTTGGCAAAATCAATCGTCTGACGGATGGTTTCTTCTGTTTCACCTGGCAGCCCGATAATAAAATACCCCCAATTATGAATCCCGGCCTGCCTTGAAAGCGTCAAAGCTTCTCGCACCCGGTCCAATGTGATGCCTTTGTGGACACCTCGTAAAATTTCCTCACTCCCACTTTCGATGCCCCAGGATATGTACCAGCAGCCAGATTTTGCCATCAATTCCAGCATTTCCTGGTCCACATAATCCACCCGGCTGTTGCAAGTCCACCTGATCTTCAACCCATGCGCCAGGATTCCGCGGCATAAAGCGATCACCTGGTCTCGGCTGACTGTGAACAGATCGGCGTACATGTGGATATTGTGAATACCCAATTGCTCCAGCACGATAATCTCGTCAATGATTTTTTCAGCGGATCGCAAACGGACCGTACCCTGGTAACTGACATGCTTGATGCAAAAGTTGCAGCCAGCAGGACATCCCCGTTCGGTAACAATGAACGTAAAAGGCCCTTTGATCATCGGGATTTTGTAGCTGTGCAGTGGAAGCAATTCATGCGCCGGGATGGGAAGGTCGTCCAGATCAGCAATGAAAGGCCGCGGTGGATTTTTCACGATCTGACTCCCATCCCGCCAGGCAATCCCCCGGATCCTATGAAGGTCCAGTCTTCCATCAACCATCGCCAATGAATAATCAGGCTCTTTATCAAACATGGCTTGAATCCCGGGCGGCCTATTTTCGATATGTCCATCCAGATGGTCCAATACATCCCGGATGGTCAGGTCTGGCTCCCCGAACAGCACATAATCCAGGGTGATAAACCCGCGCATGGTTTCCATCGGTATCGGTGTCACATGGGTACCAAAGGCCATTGTAACGGCTCCACGATTCTTCGCCAGGAAAGCACCGTACATATCGTTCTCCAGCGTTGGCGCAGTGACCTGGGTCAAATAGTACCGCGGTTGGTAATGGTCCAACAGGTCAGTAAATTCCTTCCACCCCACCTTCGATCCAATACAATCAACCACCTTGACACGGTACTGATCCTTCAAAATCGCAGCCATTTGCGCCAGCGATACCTGTGGCCAAACCATGTTCTCGCGGGAGCGCCGCCCCACCCGATGCTGGGAGCGGATCCAGATGCCCCCATCGGGAGAAGGTGGGTTAACCAGCATGATATCAACCGCGTCCGCAGGTCGCTGTTGACGCGAAATTGACTCTCTTACAACTGCATCAGCGGATGGAAAGTTGGCAGAACCTACCACCGGAAGTTTTCCTGTTCCCAGGTTTCGATATGTTTTTCTTGCCTGATCAGAATGGTTTCTCACACTAGCATCTCGCAAATAGCAAACAATCGTCGACACCGCATCCGGCATTAACCTGCCAGGTCAGCAGCCACCACCACCTCGCGTTGGCGGAGTTGATCCAGAACTGTAATCAACAACCAGTAGATGACCAGTTGAATGCCCACCAGGTTTATCAATGCCCCACCCAGCAGGTAAAGCCATAAACGGGCAACATCCCAGCCTGTAAAACTCAAAGCCAGGGATACAACCATGACCAGAAATCCCGTAGCAAAGCCGCCCAGTCCCATCCAGCCAAATTGATATTCCAGCGGTTTCTTAAAAATACGCCTGCCAAATAACCCCTGGTGCACGGGTTCCTTATAAAAAAGAGAAACCAGGTAGTTAAAAGTTGCCCCCAGCGCAAACAGGCTGATCCCTGCCACGCCAGATACCAATCCCAGGAAAAGTCCAAACACAGCCCAAGGGGTCAGGGTCGTGACACCGGCCAGGCGCGCAATCACCAGGGCAACACCGGCCAGAAAGGCGATCCCGACGCCAACCAATCCCGCCATGCCCAGGATACGCACCGGGTTGTAACACAAAACCGTCCATACCATCGAGGTCAGGAACAACTGCCCATCGCGGATGACACATAGCTTCGACCGCCCAACCCGCTCGCTGTACGGTATGGGAACTTCCACCATCCTGACGCCTTCATGCACTGCACGGGTGCTCATCACAGGGGTCAGGTTCAGGCCATCTGGCAGGGGAGATAACAGATGCAAGACCTCTTTGCGAAACACGCGCATACCGCTGGCGCAGTCCGTTACATGCTGCCAGCCCAGCAGGTTGAGCAAGGTTGCAAAAATCACATTCCCCAGTCGCCGTGTCAACGGCATTTGTGATTCCTCCCCGGTCATCCGTGTTCCGATCACCAGGTCTGCCCCATTGATGGCAGCGGTACACAATTGTGGAAAATATTCCGGCGGATATGTCCCATCCGCATCCAAAAAACCAACCAGCTGCCCCCGCGCCTGGCTAAAGCCAGTTTTCAATGCCGCCCCGTACCCGCGGTTATGCGGGTGGTTAATAATGCGCACACATTCATTTTGCACCGCCAGTTCATCCGCCTTGTGCAGGGTGGCGTCTTTGGAACCGTCATTAACCACGAGCAGTTCCAATTCAGTCACCCCAGCTGCATTCAGGCTATCACGGGTTTGCAGCACCCGCTCCATAATGGCCTGGATGCCGTTTTCCTCGTTGTAAGCAGGAATCACAATCGATAACATGGTCATGGAAGTCCTCCTACGAAAGATTGGCCGTTCATTGTTCACCATCCGCTGAGGTACTGTTCTTGATTTGCCGGATGACCCGGGCTGGAATGCCCGCCACCACGGTATGAGCCGCCACATCACCGGTAACCACAGCACCGGCAGCCACCACAGCCCCTTTTCCAACCGTGACGCCGTCCGTGATGATGGCACCGGCGCCAATCCACACATCATCCTCAATCACAATCCCTTCCGCCGTGATCCCTTGTTCGATAAACGGACGCGCGGGATCATCAAAAACATGGTTAACCGCCAGGATCTGCGTGAAGGGTGAGGTGTACACCCGGTCTCCAATCGCAACCCCTCCCTGTCCGCGGATGACTGTATACTCTCCCACCAGGCTGTCGCACCCGATATGGATGCCGGCATGCGGCAATTCACGGAAGTTATACACATGCAGCACCGCGCCATGCATGATGATGGTATTCCGTCCAATCACAATCCCGCCCGGACAGGCATGCAGGTAGGTTCCATGATCCAGGTACACCCCATGGCCAAGGCGAATGTGATTGGCAAATCGTAAACGCACATCATCCTCAATCGCAGCCCATCCGTCCATTTTTAAGATCACCCGGTACAGCAGGCTGCGGATTCCGATCCCAGCCACGGTAGGAATCCATCCCAGTAACAGAAAGAATGCCTGTTCCCACAGGTAACGTATCCACCCATCTGCCTGGCGGCGCACATATAAGCCAAGGCCCGGCTGTTGTCGGCTAGATTGGTGATGAATGGCTTTCACAGGGATATCAAATCCTTTCTTTCTGGATTGAGCAGTACAAAGGAACAAATCCTGGAGATTTTCTACATTTGGCTGTACCGGATGGTCGCACGGGTGGCTATAATCAATGTATGAAACCTGCCATTTTTCTGGACCGTGATGGGGTCATCATTGAAAATCGGGAAAATTACATACGTTCATGTGCGGATGTCATTTTTATTCCCGGCGCGCTGTCTGCACTGCGTGCTATGGCTTGTTCTCCGTTCAAAATCGTCGTAATCACCAACCAGTCTGTCATCGGCCGCGGCTTGATCTCATTGACCCAGGGTGAATTGATCAATGAATATGTCTTGACCTGTATCACAGAGGCGGGCGGCAGGATTGATGCCGTTTTCATGTGTCCCCACACCCCTGATGACTACTGTGATTGTCGCAAGCCGCAGCCTGGTCTGATCATGCAAGCTGCCAGCGCACTGGAACTGGATCTCCGGCGCTCCTACCTGGTTGGTGATGCCCTCAGCGATATCGTCGCAGGGCGCGCAGCCGGTGTTATGGAATCGGTGCTTATCCGTACCGGACGAGGGGCAACGCAGGAAGTCCTTCCGGAGGCCCTCCAGATCCAGCCGCTGGTTGTCTTCGATTCCCTCGCCGAAGCATTTGATTATATATCTGTGCTGCACGTATAAATACTGTCGATCCATGAGTCAATACATCAATGAAGAATGCTGGTAATTGAATATGACTTTGCTGCCATCCGGTTCCAATTGGATGGGCAGTTCCTTCAGTTTGTGCAGCGCACTGCGCACCGCCGCCCGCCTGGAATACGGACAATACAATAACAGGAACCCCCCACCACCTGCACCGGTGATTTTGCCCCCGATCGCTCCGGCACCCAGGGCTGCCTGGTAAGCTTCTTCAATAAACCCATTGTTGATGCGGCTGGCCAGTTGTTTTTTCAGTTGCCAGCTTTCATGTAACAATTGGCCCAACGCATCGATATTCCCCGTAATAAGTTCCTGGTAGGCTGTCCGGGTAATTTCTTTCATTTCACGCAGCACACACATATGTAGAGCGATATTGTGCTGCTGTTCCTCCAGTATTGTGCTGGCCTGGCGCGTCAATCCTGTGAAAAAGATCAGCAAATTTTCATTCAATAACCGTTTAATGGCCGGATCCATCTCGACACGTTTTACTTCAATCCTGCCGTCCGGGTGAAATTCGATGAAACGCAAATCACCAAAAGCTGAGATGTATTGATCCTGTACCCCGATGGGCTTCTTTAGTTCATCAATCTCAATATGACACGCTTCCTCCGCCAGCCGCGATGCAGTCACCGATTCATTCAAATACGAATACATCGCATGCAGCGAACCTACCGTCACCGCGCTGGATGAACCCAACCCTGAACCGGCCGGAATATCCCCCATGGTGGTGATTTCCACACCTTTGTGAATCCCGGTCCTCAGCAAAGCGTGCCGGATCAGTTCATGCTCCACCTGGCCCACCTGTTCCACCAGTTCGGTTTTTGTGTATCCGATCCGCAGCATATCGTCATAACGCTGTTTGATAACCACGAAGATGTACTTATCAATGGCAGTGGAAAGTACGCAACCGCCTTCCTGGTGGTAAAAGTCCGGAAAGTCGGTCCCACCGCCGAACAAGCTGATGCGCAGGGGAGCCTGCACGATAATCACTTCGTTAGCTCCTTTTCATGGAAATATTGCACGACACCACGAATCCCTTCCATCATAGTCACCTGCGGGCGCCAGCCAAATTCGGCTTGGGCTTTTCTGGCATCCAGGTAAATCGTCCGGGTTTCACCTAATTTCGCCGGCTCATGGATTGGTGCCTGATCATACCCGGTGGCTTCCCGGATCATGTCGAAGACCTGGTTTACCGAAGTTCCCCGCCCGGAACCCAGGTTATAGATTCCACTATCATGCGGCACCTCAACTGCCAGCAAATTTGCAGCGGCACAATCGCTGACATGCACAAAATCACGTACCTGCTCCCCATCACCGTGGATACGCACCGGTTCACCGCGCAGCATCCGCCCGGTGAAGATCGCAACTACACCGGCTTCACCATGTGGGTCCTGCCGTGGACCAAACACATTGGGATATCGCAGCACGGTGTAGTTCAGGCCATAATTGATATGGAACAGGTACAGGTAATGCTCGACGGTGTGTTTACTGACACCGTATGGGCAAATTGGATTAATCGGATGGTTCTCATCACACGGCAGGTATTGGGGTTCCCCGTATGCGGCTCCGCCGGAACTGATGTAAACGAAATGTTGGACGGAATGCTTGCTTGCGTTTTCGATCAGGTTCAATGAACCAAGGATATTCACATCAGCATCAAAAAACGGATCTGCCACCGACCGGCGCACATCCATCTGCGCTGCATGGTGATTGACCACATCGGGATGTTCACGGGTAAAAACCTCTGCGAGTTGAGGGCTGCGAATATCCATCCTGATCAGTTTCGCAGACGGATTCACATTGGATAACCGGCCTGTTGAAAGGTCATCAATGATCACAACCTCATGCCCCCTGGCAAGATATAGGTCTACTACATGCGAAGCGATGAAACCCGCTCCTCCCGTGACAAGAATTTTCAATGTTGCATCCTCCTTTGCTACTCAGAATGCCTGCGTCAGGTATCAGTACGCACCGCGGCGGCTGATCAGCGCCGGGATCGTTTTCACAATCAGGTTAATGTCCATCCATACGCTCCAATTGCGTATGTAGTACATATCCATCTGGACCCGTTCCTGGTAGGTCACATCCGATCTGCCACTCACCTGCCACAAACCAGTGATACCCGGGCGGACGGTAAGCAGGTTCATGCCGTTTTTCCGGTATTCCTGCATCTCACAGGGTGAAATCATCCGCGGGCCAACGACTGACATCTCTCCTCGCAGCACATTGAAGAATTGCGGGAATTCATCCAGGCTGAGCTTGCGTATGATGCGTCCCATACGCGTAACCCGAGGATCATCTTTTAGCTTATGTTCTTCATCCAGTTTTTTCTTCAGCTCCGGATAAGCAGCAAGCACTTCATCACCGTTGACAACCATTGTACGGAATTTGAAAGCGTCAAACTCCTTGCCTTTCACCCCCATCACCCGCCGTCGATGAAAGACAGGACCTTTCGAATCAAGTTTGATCAATATACCCACAACGATACATAAGGGAATTACAACAAGCATCGCCGCGATTGAGAAACAGTAATCCAATGCAAATTTTAAGAAGTGGTCAATACCGGATAAACGGAATTCACTCACTTTGACCAGCGGTACGGAAGCGAATTCCTGGATCTGTAAACCGGTGGTGATAATTTCGTACAAGCCGGATGAAAGTCGCAGTGTGACTTCATTCGAAACCCCGTACAATTTAAACAGGGTCAGCACATCCTGGGAGGAAACCGCACTGGAAGTAACGATCACTTCTTCTGCTTTCATCTCCTGTACCAGGTGCTCAAGGTTGGATAACGAACCCAATACTCTCAGGTGCTCCATCACCTGCGTACCGGAAGCAACCTCATCAGAGATGAAACCGCATAACAACAACCCGGAAACTCTCTCATCCAGGAATTGCCCGGCCAATAATTTGGATTCTTCATTCGCGCCCACAATGATCGCCGGCACCAGGAAATAACCTTTTGTGCGCAGGTGCCTAACCAACCGCCGCATGAGGAAACGTCCAAAAACGGCGAAACCATACACAAAAACCCACATCAACAACAACCAACCGCGGGCGATCACGAAGCGGGGCAGGAAAAAATCCACCACGATCACCACAAACATGGGAATGGTGGTGGCATTGAAAAGTTTGGCGCAGATATGCCGCCGTGACAGATTTTCTTTCACGGCATACAAACCATATAAGCGGAAAGTCAGGATCCACACTGGCAGGAGCAGTGCCGCCACAACCGAATAGAAGCCCAGCATTACATTGTCTGCATGAGGATAGAAGAATGGAATATCCATGTTGAAACGAACAAGATACGCCAGCATGAATCCCACGGAAATCATCAGAATATCCATGGCCACCAATCCTATCCGCAGGAATTTCCATTGGGACTGCCGCAGGACAGTGGTCGGCAGTTCTGCCAGCGAGGTATGGATCCTGCGAGACAAACCCAGATTGTGTTCAATTACTTCACTTCGCATATACGCTCTCCCATGCTTTATCTGACAACCTTTCTACTGACTTCACACGCACCAGGGTTCCTGAATCAACAACCCGTCAATCCAATCCTGCGTCTGGTTTCCCTTCATGCTGATCTTTTAAGGGTCCTATCAAATCCACATTGGTTGGACGGTTGACAGTCCAGCATGACTTGGGATGTGCCTGCTGCTTCCATTCAGGTGGCGCGCTCCGCCATTCCGACATAGCTTCGGTCAATGAGTATGGTGAATCTGACTACCGAAAAAGGAATTTACCGATAAATGACTTGCTGTAACAGAGTATCAATAAGGAGTTGGTAAAGGGTAAAACAGCAATATCATAGAAAACGAAAATTGAGGAATTTGATCCCGATTTGTAACAATTCATCAGAGAGTGGTTCCACCCTGATCACGACCGCACGGATGGTCACCTTGGAACTTCCATAGGTCAATGAACCAGTAGGAAATGCAATCCGAACCGTGACCATTTGACCGGTGTGCAAATTTCGGTTGATCTGAAAGTATGCCCCGCATGCGCTGAGATTCCGCACCTTGACGATTTCTTCAAACCGTTTTCCATCTTCATCACGGCCGCGAACAATGGCAGAATAATCACAGTGCATCCGGGGATGCAAACGCCGCTCTCCAATGAAAGCTTGACCAGTTTCCTGTCCCACGGGAACCCTTCACCTTCTACACCTATCAAAACTGATAAGTGGTTAAGAAAACCCTTACTTAACTATAACGAGGCAGGCATGGTTTTACATCGTCGCAACCGGCGCACTTGGCTTGCCACATTCATCCCATTTAAATTGACTATCAGGGATAAATATCCCTGATAGCAATGGCATTAATATGCTTTCGATATGAGCAGATTATCACCACCAGCATTCCGCCCATTATCATGCGTCTCAGGCAGGAATGATTATGTGATGGTGTTGTGATTTGCGTACACCAGTAATTCCAACCGGCTGGATACACCCAATTTATGATAGATGGATGTGAGATGGTGGCGGATAGTGGATTCACTCAAGCATAATTTCTCCGCAATCTGTTGATTTTTAAAACCCCGGCCAATCAGTTGAATCACATCACGTTCACGCAGGGTCAACTCATCAATCTGATCCTTTTCAGAATGATTGGGCGCAGGATGATTTCCATCCGCTAGCGTATGTAACACATTCGCGATCAACGAGCGCTCCACCCAGGCTTCCCCGGCTACCACCTTCCGGATTGCCTTTCCCAGGATGGCTGGAGTGTCAGAATAAAACACAATCCCCAGTGCGCCGTGCTTAAGAGCTTCCAGGTTACTTTCTTCTTCTGACTGTGTTGATAGAACAATAACCCGAGATTGATGGGATCGCTTTAATAATGAGGGGATCATATTGGGAGTAATCCCTTCAGTGGCATCCATGCCCAATAAGATTATGTCAGGTTGGTGATGTTCAACAAGCTCATATGAGCCTGCAATATCACCTGTTTCGCCCAAGACCCGCATCTCCAGGCGCGAATCAACCATCAACACCAGTCCAGCCCGAATTAAAGCTTGCTTTTCGATGATGACAACCCCCAACTGGTATTCTTTTGAAGTCTTTTTCTCCACTCAACACATCCCTCGTCCGCGACACCGCTGTTGCCTGTCTGCAACCATCCCTACCTATACTTCATCCATTCATTTCCAATTTCGTCTTCAATTGATCGAATAGGGGACAAGATCAGCTTTGGGTCAACTCGCTCGCCTCCGCCTCCAACAGAGGAAATGAGAATATCGCATCAATCATGAAACCTGAGAGATAATTGCCATAACGCTGCATCTGTGAGAAGTGTGCTGTTGGAGGCCTGGTGCCCTGACACAAATTATCACGCTGCAGTCTTCCAGGCAGGAAGAATCGGGTACGAAAGTAAAGAGTTCTGTTGATTTGACTCTAACTTATATTAACATTGTAGCAATTTGTATCTCACCAGTCAACATACCCTCCCCCCCAGATGGCGCAAAACGCCCCCTTCCATTAGCATGAGAAGTCATCACCACGGACAATGCAGTGTAACTTAACGTCAATCCATTTTGCACCGTGTAGAATTTACCGGTTATGGGTTAATGGTAATGCCCTCTGGTACAGGGGAAGGGCAACCTGTTGGATGACCCTCCGCTCCTTTCTGGTCAGAAGGTTATGCTTATGAAGGCTGTCAGGATGAATCGACTGTGCATATCCGGACTGGTACGGCAAATGGATGAATTGGAATATGTGCGGCAGGACAGAATTTTTGTGCAGCACCAGGTCATCATAATCAATCACCAGCATTTTTGCTTTACCCAACCGATCAAACAATTCCAGTAATTGCTGCGTTTTGGTTTGATACAGTGCGCATGCCCTGCGCGTACGTGAAACGGCCGGCAGGCCAAGAGCCTGATATAGCAATGCAGAGAAGCCCTGTAAGCCAGCCGCACCGCATTTTTTAAAAGTGCCATCGAGCGATGCCGGCCGCCAGTTATACAACAATGAATACACCACGGAGAACGGGTTGCGCAGCATCCAGATAATTTTGTACAATCCGGTATGTTCAAAATATTCAGGATAATTTTCATCAACATAGGTTGTCTGAAAACAATATCGGCCAGGTACTGGAAAGGTCTTGCGCCCAGCCAAAATTAAGGCTGCATCCAGCTCATCGTCTAGGCCTGTCCAATAATTCACCATCCCAGCGGATTGGGTGATGATCCTGGAAAGCATGGTAGTTCCAGAACGCTGGCAACCAGTAACCAGAACTGCATCGGGGTATTGATCCAGCTTTTTTAACAGCTTGCAACCGGTTTGCCTGATTTCAGAGGTGAATTGCCGCCAGGTTTGAATGCCACAGGCAGGGGGTTGGGAATTGCCTGGGAGTTTGATAGACTCCATAACCAGAATCTTTCGGTCTCGAAAGACATCCTCCACACTCATTATACATCGACCTCAGCCCGGAGTTCAACCCTGTGGGCGGCAGGCAGCCGTTAATGACCAGAGTGGTTAAAAACACGAATTCTATTGACATAACGATTAATCTGCTGTATGATCGAATTGGTTAAGCGATTAATCAACAATAATCGAGAGTACTGCATGGAGAATACATCAAAAGTCACGTTGGACGACATCGCTGAACGGGTCGGGGTTTCTGTGGCTGCCGTCTCGCAGGCACTGTCTGGCAAAGGACGCATTTCCCAGGAGACCAAGGAGCGCATTTTGGAAGTGGTGGAGGAACTATCCTACCAGCCAGATCGCTATGCGCAGAACCTGGCACAACGTTCACGCATGCAGGCCCAGGGCAAACCACGCAAGAAAAACCTTGAAAAGTACATGCCCCCGCCTAGTATCATGAGTTTTTACCATATTCCTGAATTGGCGGAGAACCTGATGCTCGAAATACGCCAAAGAGTGGAACAGGGTTATGATGCTGCGCATTTGCAGCATTCGATCGAGGAATTCTCAAAACTCGCCAAAAAGAAATTATATGATATTTATCGCCAGGTGTTGGCCACGCCGCAGCGCCCGGATTACCCTTATCGCGAACCGGATTCCCTGGCTGAAATCATCCAACTACGTCCTGACAACCCGCGTGAAACCAGTATCAGCCTGACCGCGCAGGACCTTTCCAACCGCATTTCAGGCGCCTGGCAGGGACGCATCATTGGCTCTGTCCTGGCACGCCCCATTGAGCCGGGTCTTTCCAAGAAACGGGTGATCGAATTTCTAAAGATTGCCCGAAGTTACCCATTGGCAGATTACATTCCCCAAATCTTTCCTCACCCGGATGGATACCGCCAGCGGCCGGATGCCGCGTACTGTTACCGTGGGGAGATCCATGGTGCACCATTTGATGATGATTTAGATGGTACGCTCCTGGCTTTATCCATCCTTGAATCCTTTGGTGTCCAGTTCACCACAGTCGATGTCGCCACTGCCTGGTTGGAACGCCTGACCTTCTTTCACACCCACAACACCGACCGAACCGTTTATCGCAACCTGGTATGGAACGTATCGCCCCAGGATGCTGCCACCTTTGTTAACCCGGAAGCAGAGTTCATCGGCGCCCGGATGCGCGCCGACCTGTACGGCTACATCTGTCCCGGCAGGCCCGCCCTGGCTGCTTCACTCGCTTACCGGGATGCATCCCTCTCCCATACCCGCAACGGCATCTACAGTGCCATGTTCATGGCTGCCATGCTGGCATGGGCCTATGTCTCTGCTGATCCTTCTGAACTTGTGGCAGCAGGTCTGTCAGAAATTCCCAAAAATTCCCGCCTAGCAGAAGGGCTGCGGTTTGTCCTGACATTACACCAGGAAGTGGAAGATTGGGAAATTGCTTATGAGCAGTTGCTGTTAAAATATGGTGATTATCTGCCCATTCATGCCATCCCCAATACGCTCTGGGTGGCACTCGCCCTGCTGTATGGCGCAGGGAATTTTGAGCAAAGCCTGTCGATCGCGGTTGCCTGCGGCTTCGACGCAGATGCGAATGCTGCCTCCACCGGTTCCATCCTCGGTTTATTGCATGGTAGCCGGGGTATTTCCCCCCACTGGGTCCATCCGTTGGAGAACACGGTTCACAATTCACTCGCACAATTCCCAGAAACGAGCATATCGAGTATCGCGGGGCGGATGACCGCCCTGGCACAAAAGATACTTTCCAACCATTTTGAACCTGCAAGTTGAAGGTCAATTTGATTCATTCACCTGCATGAAAGGAAACCCATGTTATCTGAACTCACCCATCTAAAAACAGGGAAAACCGGCCGCTTCTCATCCTGGGATACCTCCGGTCGCAACCATGACCTCTGGATTATTCCCCCGGGCGAAACCCGTATCCTCGCAGATATCAAAGGGCCTGCCCAGATCACCCACATCTGGATGACGCAATTAAACCATTACCGTGAATGCCTGTTGAAAATTACTTATGACGATGCTCCATTCCCCAGTGTGCTGGTACCGCTTGGTGATTTTTTCTGCATGGGCCACGGATTGGTCAATTCATTCCAATCTGCCCTGTTTTCGACCACGACCTTTTTTCCCTATCAATTCAACAAACCGACAGCATTAAACTCGTACGCGATCATGCCTTTTGCCAAACGGGCTATAGTGGAACTGGTCAACGAAAGCAATGAACCGCATCGCCAGTATTTCTATGTCGATTA
Source organism: Anaerolineae bacterium (assembly GCA_013314735.1). GTDB lineage: Bacteria > Chloroflexota > Anaerolineae > Anaerolineales > Anaerolineaceae > SpSt-1165. The sequence continues at coordinate 281,324 of JABUFD010000002.1, read as the reverse complement.
TGAAACACTGCCCGAATTTAACCAGGAAACTGCCTATTTCCATGCCGAATTTCGCCGCACCAATCCGTTCGGCGGTTGGGGACCGGAAATCCGGGTCAACAATGAAGAAGCCAATGTAATCAACATTGGAGAAGAAGCCTGGCACAATAACTACGTCATCCTCGAAACCCAGGGGCGCGGACATTATATCGGCTGCAACCTGTCCGTGACCAATTTCAACGACACCTGGTGGGGTGAAGGCGACGACATGATCTGGGTGGATGGGTACAAATGGCCGCCAGATCTGCATGGAACCGGCTCGGAAGATTACTTCGGGCAGGCGTGGGGAATGCAGCCCAATGCATTTCTACACAATGGTTCCAGCATTTATGAGGGAGGGACTATTCCATCCCCCGAAATAGAGCTCTGGCGCGGTAACGGTGGGTACCACACCAGTTATCTGTTCCATCTGGAAAACCCGGTGCGTTTCAACCAATCCGTCAAGGTCACGATCGAACACGGCCACGCCAATCACCTGGCGAACGAAATGAGCAGCACCGCCTACTGGTACGCAGCACAACCAGCTCCGGCGGTTGCGGTTCCCCCCGTTCTGCAACGCCTGCCTGTCCGGCGTGATAATCAGGGCCAATGGATCAAGGATCCCGATCGCGAATGCCCGGGAAAACCTGTGCCCATTAATGACGAAATGCGCGCCATGAAGGCGAAATGGGCCAAAAAGTACGGCGGAGGCGCCTGAGCAGTGGGACATGAAACCAGGTTTGACCAGGCCGCCATGGATACGGCGATGCAGGAATATATCCACAGTGGTAGACTGGCGGGGGTGCAAGTCCTGCTGGCACAGCGTGGACAGGTAATCCACGAGCGGTGTTACGGATACCGCCGCCTCTACCTGCGCAGCCCTTTGAACGGAGACAGCCTGTATCGCATCTTTTCAATGACCAAACCGATCACATCGTTGGCAATTCTGATGCTGTGGGAAGAAGGCCATTTCGATCTGCAGGAATCAGTAGAGTGCTTTCTACCAGCCTTCAAGCGCCTTTCGGTGTTCAATCCAAATGGGGAACCACAACCATTGGACCGTCCGATTACCTTTCACGATTTATTAACCCACACTTCTGGCCTGGGGTATGGGCTGGACCCATCCACCCCGGTGGAACGCCTGTATGCTCAGGAAAACATCCTTCGCACTGATGAACCGATCAGTCACAAGATTGAACGGATTGCGGCCATTCCACTCCACCATCAACCCGGTGCACGTTTCACTTACAGCGTTGCCACCGATGTGCTGGGGTACCTGGTGGAAGTCATCAGCAAACAACCTTTCGATCGTTTCTTAAAAGACCGCATCTTTGATCCGCTCGAAATGGTCGATACCGCGTTTGATGTTCCAGAACACAAACGCCGCCGGTTAGGCCCCCTGTATACCAGATTGAAGCACCTCCCATTGTTGGATATCGAAATCACACCGCCACAATTGCGGCCCACATTCCTGCGCGATGCCTGGGTCAACAAGGACCAGAAACCACGGTTTCTCTCCGGTGGTGGTGGGTTGGTATCTTCCATGAACGATTATTCTCATTTCGCACAGATGCTCGCCAATCGGGGCGAATTTAAAGGAAAACGCCTGATCACTGAACACACTTTCCAGACAATGACCTCCCCTCAGCTGCATGAACACCAGAACCCCGTCCCGGGGATGAACTTGGGCTACGGGCTGAGTGTGATGACAGACCCACAAAAAGCCCAACTACCAGGTACTGCCGGATCTTTTGGCGGCAGCGGCGCAGCCGGTACCACCTTCTGGATTGACCCCGACCATGAATTGATCGGCATCCTGATGATGCAATATGTCAGCACCATACCGGTTGCTATTGCAGCTGATTTCACCCGGATTGCTGCCAGTTACGTTTTAATGGAGACACATCATGAACCTGCATGAACTGACTCGTATCAGACCCTACCGCACCGGTCGCTGTTCATCATGGGACCGGAGCGGGAGAAATCAGGACCGCTTCATCATTCCTTCGGGCCAAAGCATGATTCTCGCAGATATTGAGGGGCCTGGCCGTATTACCCACATCTGGATGACCCAGTACAACCACTACCGCGATTGCGTATTAAAAATCACCTATGATCACCAGGTTACCCCTTCAGTACAGGTGCCCCTGGGGGATTTCTTCTGCCTGGGACATGGCATGGTAAATTCCTTTGACAGCGTGTTGTTCAGTGCTTCCACCAATTTTCCGCATCAATTTGAAAAACCCGTCGCCTTCAACAGCTATGTGCCCATGCCATTCGCGCAACGGGCAGTGGTGGAACTGGTAAACGAAAGCAATGAGGATCATCTTTTCTATTTCTACGTCGACTACGAAGTCCTTCCGGCTTTCGACCCCACCATGCTCTATTTCCATGCCGAGTTCCGCCGAACCAATCCGTTCGGCGGTTGGGGCGCGCACATCAGACCCAACACCCCGCATGTTGATATCTGCAACCGGGAACAAATGGCGTATCAAAATAATTATGTCATCCTGGAGACCAGCGGAACCGGCCATTACATCGGCTGCAATCTTTCGGTCACAAATTTCAGTGGTGACTGGTGGGGCGAAGGCGACGATATGATCTGGGTGGACGGCTATAAATGGCCCCCTGATTTGCACGGGACGGGTTCGGAAGATTACCTCGGGCATGCCGGCGGAATGCAGCCAGAGACACATTTACGCAATGGTTCTTCCATCTATGAGGGCTATACCATCGCAACACCAGAATTGTCACTGTGGCGCGGTGAAAGTGGCTACCAGACCTCCTATGTGTTCCACCTTGAGAATCCCATTCGCTTCACCCGGGAGATCAAAGTAACCATCGAACACGGCCATGGTAATCATCTTGCCAATGAAATGAGCAGTACAGCATACTGGTATGCCTGTCAGCCGGTAAGTGCAGCAGCCATCCCGCCTGCACCCCAACGCCGGGCAGTATTGCGTGACAACCGCGGTCATTGGATCACCCCCACTGAGAACCAGAACCCGGGTGCAGCCGTGCCTCTTAATGATGAGATGCGCCAGATGCTCGAAAAACACACACAGGGAGGACAGTCGTGATTGATTTTACTAACCTGGCGCAACGGCCGATCATTGACAGCCATGTTCATTTCATCCATCCGGAATGCATGGATGAAATGCTCGCCCTGTTCGATACCATCGGTTATCGTGCCGCCAACCTGGTTTGCCTGCCGAACCCGAACGGCAGCACCCAGAATGACATTGCCTTTGCATTTAAAAAGCAATATCCCAATCGGATATTCGTTTCCGGTGCGGTCGAATACCGCTTGCTGCTGGAGCAGCCTGAGCGCTTCGCGGCAGACCTTCCCCGCCAGGTACGGGCGTTGATCGGACGGGGATTTGATGGGATGAAAATGATTGAAGGCAAACCGAATGTGCGCAAAATGGTCAACCTCCGGTTGGATGATCCTGCCTATGACGGATTATGGGAGACCGTGGAACAGGAACAATTCCCGCTGCTCCTGCACATCGCTGATCCGGATTTCTTCTGGGATCCCGAATCCTGCCCGGATTGGGCCAGAAAGAACGGTTGGGATTATACCGATGGCAGTTATCCCAGCAAATCAGCATTGTACACCGAAGTGGACCATATCCTCGCTCGCTTCCCGCGCATAAGAATGACCCTGGCACATTTTAAGTTTATGAGTACCGATCTGGAAGCTGCCGATGCCTTTTTGGCGAAGCACCCGTCCGTCAGTTTTGACCTCGCCCCCCATCTCGACATGTATTTTGATTTCTCCGCCAACGCCACAGCCGCAAGAACGTTCTTTATCAAACATTCGGACCGCATCCTGTATGGGACAGACCTGGACACGCGCGTATTGAAACGCGGTCCCGATGGAAACCGTTTCATGCGGTCGGTTGCCTCATTGATTCGCCGTTTCCTGGAATGGGAAGGTCCGTTTCGACATACCGATGGAAAAATGGTTCATGCTCTCAATCTGCCAGATGATGTTTTGGATAAGATCTACTTCCAAAACTTTGAGCGCATATATTCAACCTCACCCTCGCCTGGGAATTACCCCTCGATAATGAACAGTTAACCTTGAATTCTGAACGCAAGGAGGATCATACGATACCCAAATCAATACCCCACCACCATGATTCAAATTCCCTATCACCAACCCGCAAGGAGTACCCATGAAACAAATTGTTGAAAAACGCCCTATATTGGCCAACACCCATCTACCGTTGATTTTACTGGGGGCTGTGATGGTTGTTTACGGCTTACTGACCGCCGTGATGAACACCTGGTTAGCCAACCGGGCGATGAGCGGCCTCATCACTGCCCCGGTATATCGTTCGCGTCTGACAGGATTTGAACAGACGGCCGGCCTGGTGACAGGCATTATATTGTTGGTCATGTTCCTCCTGACTGCCATCCGATCATCCGGCCGGGTGCGGACTGCTTTCGCCATCGGCGCCGTGGCAGCCCTCTCGCCAATCCTGGCTGGAAGGGTGGAAGGATTGCTCTTCAATGTGATCGGCATCCCCACCATGGGCGCTGGCAGTGTCATCGCCGGCGCTGTCGTCACCTTGCTCTTCTTCCTGCCGATGAGCATTCTGTTCATCATTCTGGCAACCGGCCGGTCAATGCCGCGCGGTGTGCGCTGGATCTCACTGGTGGGATTCCTGGTAGTGTTGGTCACCTCCTTCTACCCGATTTATGTGACCGTACTGGCATTTTTATTCAAGCCCGGCGATCCTGCTGTTGGGCGGATGATCCAGACCAGTACCCAGGTAATCCGGCTACGATTCCTCCTGCCCGGCCTGGTATTCCTGCTGTTGGCCTGGATCAGTACCCGGTTCAGTCAACAACAAACCGAACAAAAAGCTGCGCCACAAAGCGTTGAACAAGGAGAATGAAATGAAATATATCGTGAAAACTTGCCTGATACTGATAGTGTTTGCCGGACTCCTGGCATCCTGCGGCCAGCCGGCACCGGAGGTCAGCGAAACCACATCAACCACAATGGATGGATTTGATACCCTCAATTTGACCGTGCCCGATAAGTATGATCCCCCCATCACGATGGAATCCGTCATGGCCGTTGATGCCACGGTGAAATTCCTGGGCGATAATGATATCTACAACAATGTCTGGACACGCGCGTATTCCCAGTTGCTGGGGATTGATATGGATTACCAGTGGGTGGCGGACGGTTCCATGTTCAATGAAAAGCTGGGACTGTCAATCAATTCAGGCCAGATACCGGATATGTTCCGGGTGACCCCCGCGCAAATGCAATTGTATTATGAAGCGGGCTTGCTGGCAGACCTGACTGATGTGTATGAGCAGGAAGCATCAGAGAACACGCGTGATGTTTTAAACCAGAATCCAACCGCGCTGAAAGCAGCTACCATTGACGGAAAGTTGATTGGGATCCCGTTGACCGATGCGCCGGTGGCAACCGCTTCGCTTCTGTGGGTTCGCCAGGATTGGATGGACCAGTTGGGCATCGCAGCCCCGACCTCCATCGCCGATGTGATGGAAATCTCCAGGCGTTTCACAGAGGAAGACCCCAATGGCAACGGGGTGGACGACACCATCGGATTGTGCATTACCCAGAACTTATGGGGTGCGGTCGCCAGCTTGCAGGGTTTCTTCAACGGTTATCATGCGTACCCAACCATCTGGTATGAGAAAGAGGGCAGCCTGGTGTACGGCTCAGTCCAGCCTGAGATGCGCGAGGCATTATTGGCTTTGCAGAAAATGTACGCAGAAGGTCAGATTGACCAGGAATTCGGCGTAAAAGACATCAACCAGGTCACCGAAACTATTGCCCAGGGACAGTGCGGCATGCAATTTGGCGTGTGGTGGAATCCATACCATCCCCTGAACCTCAGCCAGCAGAATGATCCCACTGCATTCTGGACCGCTTTCCCCATCCCCTCAGTCGATGACCAGGTCGCGAAGAGTCAGTATACTTCGAACGTGGGAGCGCTGCTGGTGGTGCGCAACGGTTATGAACACCCCGAAGCACTGATCCGCATGGTCAACTTCTGGACCGACAATATTCTGGATTCCGAAGATGATGAAATTCGCCGCATCTTCCTTGGCGACATCGAGGCACCGGATGTTGTCCTGTACAAATACACCAATGTGCAGCTCTGGGAACCGGACGCAACCCTGATCGGTGGAAAGAAATTGCGCGAAGCCCTGGCCAGCAAGGATCCTTCAGGCCTCGACCTGGATGCCCAATGGCGTTACCGCATCATCCAGGCCTATTTTGAACAGGGAATCCTTGAAGCCTGGGTTGAAGTGGCGACCAACGGCCCCAACGGTGCGGTTTCCATCCTGGAACAGATCGCTGTCGACCGGGGAATGATGAACCAGTTTTATGGTGTCCCCACCCCGGCCATGGCAGAAAAAATGCCCACGCTCCAGACTATGGAGGATGTCATGATCACCAAAGTCATCATGGGAGATTCGATTGAACTGTTTGACCAGTTTGTCGAGGATTGGTATCAGTTGGGCGGCTCCGAGATCGTCGAAGAAGTGAATACCTGGGCTGAGAAAAATCAATAAAGAATGTCAATGATCGGCACATCGCCTCTGCGCGCCTAACCCGCCGATGAAAACCGCAGTAGATGACCAGAGAGGTATAACCCCCATGGCAAAAACAAAGACAATAAAAATCAATCGAGAATTCCCCCTGTACCTGATGCTGCTGCCTGCTGTCATTCTGGCCCTGGTCTTTTCTTATGGCCCGATGGTAGGTATTGTGATGGCATTCCAGCGCGTTCTGCCTGGCAAAGGGTTGTTCGGTTCCCCCTGGATTGGGTGGGATAATTTCAAATATGTCTTTCAGATGCCAAACTTCTACCAGGTGATCTGGAATACGGTTTTTATCGCAGGTTTAAAGGCAATCGCAGGGGTGATCGTGCCGGTCAGCGTTGCTTTGATGTTGAACAATGTTACCAGCAAGTTATTCAAGCGCACTGTGCAGACGGTTGTCTACTTGCCTCACTTTTTATCGTGGATCATCCTTGCCGGTATCTTCGTGGATATCCTCTCACCTTCAGATGGCGTGGTCAACTTATTGCTAAAGGCTGTGGGAATGCAGCCCATCTTCTTCCTGGGTAATGACAATGTTTTCCCATGGACCATGGTGGCAACCGATATCTGGAAATCATTTGGATTCGGCACGATTGTATATCTGGCAGCCCTGACAGATATTGACCCTACCCTGTATGAAGCCGCAACTGTCGACGGGGCCAACCGCTGGCAACAAACCTGGCATATCACCCTCCCTGGGATTATGGGAACTATCATCATGCTCACCACCCTCAGCCTGGGAAACATCCTCAACGCCGGCTTCGACCAGATCTTCAACCTGTACAGCCCGTTGGTGTATCGAACCGGCGACATCATCGACACCCTCGTTTACCGCACCGGTATTGCCAATTACCAGTACGGTGTGGCAACCGCGGTTGGGCTATTCAAATCCGTAGTTTCTCTCTTGCTGATTGGCATCGCCTACAAATTGGCCGCCAAATTTGCCGATTACCGCATCTTCTAACGGAAAGGTGACCGCATGAATCCAAAAATCACAAAACTACCTCCCATATGGAATATTGTCAACATGGTTGTCCTGGGCACCCTGGCGCTGGTGTGTGCCTTCCCGATCATGCACATCTTTGCATTATCACTCTCATCGGCAACAGCAGCCAACAGCGGACTGGTCACTGTGTTTCCGATCGATTTCACCCTCCAATCGTACCAATTCGTCATCGAGAACCCTGCATTTGTGCGTGCGTTTGGTATTTCCTTGATGCGCGTCCTGGTGGGCACACCCATCAGTATGATCCTAACCGTCCTGGTAGCCTATCCGCTCTCCCGCAATCGCGGTGAATTCCGAGCCCGCGATTTCTTTGTGTGGTTCTTCCTGATCACGGTGCTGTTTTCGGGCGGAATGATTCCCTATTACATGGTCATCCGCCAAACCGGTTTGATCGACAGCTTTTGGGCGCTGGTCATACCCGGGGCCCTTCCGGTGTTTAATGTGATCCTGCTGGTGAATTTCTTCCGTAACATCCCCAAAGAACTGGAAGAGGCGGCTGCCATGGACGGCGCTACCCATTGGGATATTTTGTTCCGGGTATTGCTGCCACTCTCCCTGCCAATCCTGGCAACCCTGACTTTGTTTGTTGCTGTGGGGCATTGGAATTCATGGTTTGATGGTTTGCTGCTGATGAATTCTCCCGACAAATACCCCCTGCAAAGCTACCTGCAAACCGTCATCATCAATCCGGACCCACGCTTCCTGTCAGAACGGGACCTGGCTTTGCTGCAGATCATCAGTAACCGAACCACCCGTGCCGCACAGATCTTTATCGCCATGATCCCGATCCTGGTGGTTTACCCCTTCTTGCAGCGCTATTTCATCACCGGTCTGAAAATGGGTTCGGTGAAAGGCTGAACTGCCGCTTCATCCCCGCAAAACACATCCAAATTCCTACGAAAGGTGATCCTGAACCATGCCCGAACAACCAACACCGCTGCCCCTGGAACAACTGCTACAACACCGCCCTCAGAAAACGTATACCGGGCATGACCTGCTCCAGATCGCCTTTCCCTTGGGCGGGATCGGGGCAGGCTGCATTTGCATCAACGGCTTTGGCGGGTTACAGGATTTTGCCATTCGCAACACACCGGCGACATCCGCTGAGCCGGACCGCCACCTTCCGTTGGACGGCGGTTTCGCTCTGCTGCACCTGCCTGAGACCGACCAGACACGCCTGTTGGAAGGCCCATTTCCGCCGGAAAGGATCTACAACCAGGGGTTGAAATCACAGGGCTACAACGGTGCCGGATATGAAGGCCTTCCTCGCTTGCGATATGTGAGTTTCCGCGGTGAGTACCCATTTGCTTATGTACAACTCTCCGACCCAGAGCTTCCGCTCGATGTGTCCTTGCGTGCCTACAACCCGTTCATACCGCTGGATGACAGGCACTCCAGCATGCCCTGTGCCATCCTGGAATACACCCTTTCCAACCAGACACAGCAAGCGGTGCCCTACCAGTTCTCCTACCACCTGAACCATCTCCCGCAAAAAGAATGCCAGACAACCGCCCATGCCAGGGTATTGGACGGGTTGGGGGTGTTCTTTGAAAACAATGATCCCCCACAAGCTGCCAGTTATGGTAATGCTGTTCTTGGAATCCTGAATGCTGATCCCATCATCAAAGCGTGCTGGTTCCGCGGAGGCTGGTTCGATGCGCTTTCGGTTCTATGGCGTGAAGTATCCAATGGAAATTTTCAACCGGTTGGTGACACAAACGCCATCCAACGCAATGAGCGTGTTGGCGGTTCAGTCATGGCGAGTGGTAATCTGGCCCCCGGCGAATCAATCACCTACCCCATCATAATTACATGGTACTTTCCCAACATCATCGACAGCAGTTGCGCTGATGGCAGTTGCTGTCAGTGTCAACGCTGGCATCCCTATTACGCCACTCAATGGCGTGATGCAGCAGACCTCCTGCGTTACATCGAACAACATTACACCGCCCTGAAAGCGCAGACCGAAACATTTCACGATACGTTCTTTTCCTCGAACCTTCCTCCCATCGCACTCGAGGCCATCTCTGCCAACCTGGCCATCATCAAGTCTCCAACCATCCTGCGCAATGCCGACGGCAGTCTGTGGGCGTGGGAGGGATGTTTCTCGAACTGTGGCTGCTGCTCAGGTTCCTGTACCCATGTATGGAACTATGCCCAGGCCATTCCACACCTGTTCCCGACGCTGGAACGATCCTTCCGGGAACAGGAACTGTTGCGTTCGATGAATGACGAGGGACACATCAATTTTCGCAGTGCCCCCCCAGGTCAGGAAACAACGCACACCTATCATGCTGCCGCTGACGGACAGCTTGGCGGCATCCTGAAAGTGTACCGTGACTGGCAGATCAGCGGTGACAACCAATGGTTGAAAAAAATGTATCCGTTCGCCAAACGCAGCATCGATTTCGGCATCGGGCACTGGGATCCGCGCCGGGTTGGGCTGATCGAAGAACCCCACCATAACACCTATGACATTGAATTCTGGGGACCGGAGGGGATGTGCAACAGCTTCTACATAGCCGCGCTGAACGCAATGGCACAATTGGCCAAAGCCATGGGGGAAGAGGCTGAAGCGGTGAAGTATGCGGGCCTGGCGAATACTGGTGCCCGAAATATTGAAACAGTATGCTTTAACGGCAATTATTACCAGCAGCAGGTTCAGTATGCAGAATTGACCGACCAAAGTTTCATGAAGTTGCTGGAAAGCTTTGGCAGTCAACCCACCGAAGAACAGAAGTTGCTGATCGAGGAGGGCCCCAAATACCAGTATGGCAGCGGAGTTCTATCGGACGGGGTTCTTGGCGCCTGGCTTTCGTGGGCTTGCGGTATCGACACCCCCCAGGACCATCATCACATCCGACAGCATCTACAATCCATTTGGCAGCATAACTTCAAACCAACACTCTGGTCGCATGCCAACACCCAGCGGCCGGGCTATGCCATAGGTGACGAAGGCGGTTTGCTGTTATGCAGTTGGCCCAACGGCGGGAAACCCATCCTGCCATTTGTGTATTCTAATGAAGTCTGGACTGGGATTGAATACCAGACAGCCTCCCACATGATTGCCAACGGTATGGTGGCGGAAGGCTTAACGATTGTCAAGACATTACGGTCACGTTATAACGGCCGTGCCCGTAATCCCTGGAATGAGTATGAATGTGGGAATTATTATGCCCGTGCCATGGCGTCGTATGCGTTACTCCAGGCGTTAACAGGATTTCAGTATTCGGCAGTCACAGGGTCAATGCAAATCGAACCACGCCTGGACGCAGACCCCTTAACCAGCTTCTTCTCAACCGCTTCGGGCTGGGGGGCATTTACTCTCGATCGACAATCCGGCATGGTAAGTATCGATCTCAAGATGGGGACACTGAAAATCGAAAATCTGGCAGTCCACATCCGCGATCAGCATTATCAACTGCACCCCAATCTCCTGGTTACGGCTGGAAAGATGGTAAAGATCGCCTACCATTGACCAGAAACGATGGTCATTTTTTTACTGACCTGCGAATAACCATGCTATACTGAATTGAGATAGTCATCGCGGCGTTGGGGGATAGTGGGAAGGTACCCTATCAATTTAAGTGCTGATTGGATAGATTTCCTGATTGCCAGGTGATCACAATCAACTTACCGGAAACCTGCATCGAAAGAGGCCAGCCATGGATGATCAATGGAGGCACCCAACCAATTCAGTTCCAGCACAATGGTATGCCATTCGCAGTAAGGCCAATAAGGAAGGTCCCCTGTACCGCGAATTATTAGCCCGTGATTACCAGGTTTTTTTTCCGCAGTTGCAGGTCAATCCCGTCAATCCGAGGTCACGCAAGCTGGTTCCGTATTTTCCCGGATACATGTTCGTCCATGTTAACCTTGAGATTACTGGTACTGCTCCGCTCAACCGCATCCCTGACGCAATCGGGCTGGTCATGTTCGATGATTATGTTCCACCTGTGGCGGAAAGTTTACTTCGGCAAATTGACCGGAAATTGGCAGCGATCGCCGAAGCTGGCGGGCAGACTTTTTTTGAGATCCACCCGGGTGATTCGATTGAGATTACCGGCGGTGCTTTTGCTGGATATGAAGCAGTTTTTGAAGAACACTTGCAGGGCGAAGAGCGCGTCCGCATCCTGCTCAAAATGTTGTCCGACCGGTATGTACCAACCATCATTCATGCCGGGTTGGTTAAAAAACGTGGACGATAAGTAGCGCCAACCAACCTAAGAAATATCCCAACATCTTTCCTCTCCTCATGAAATGGCTGGGGTTATAATAAAGGGATGCCAGGATCAATGGCACTCATTTCCATCACCAGATAGGAGATCCATGGAACATTCGAAACGCAAACCGATCACCACGGTTACGTGGATTGTAATGTTGGCACTGGCGCTTACCGGCCAGATCGCCTGGGCGGTAGAAAACTCCTGGTTCAACACATTTGTGTATGACACCATCACCCCTGACCCCCGCCCGGTGGCATGGATGGTGGCTGCCAGCGCCATTACGGCTACCTTGACCACACTGGTGATGGGTACCCTCAGTGACCGCACCCGCTCCCGCTGGGGCCGAAGGCGCCCCTATATCCTGTTTGGATACATCCTCTGGGGTCTGTCAACAATCCTGTTCCCAACGGTTGCTTATATCAAAACCACCACACTTGCTGTTGTGATGGTGATCCTTGCGGATTCAATGATGACATTTTTTGGCTCAACCGCCAATGACGCCGCCTTCAGCGCCTGGACTGTGGATGTTGCCACACCCAATACCCGCGGACGGGTGGAGGGGGTGTTGAATCTGAGCGTGTTCCTGGCGCAAATTGTCGCCATGGTGGCCGCCGGTATGCTGATTGATGTATTTGGATATTTCACTTTTTTCTACGCCCTTGGTGGAATCGTGATCGTGGTCGGCCTGGTTGGCGGATTGTTTCTGAAGGATGCGACACCGCTCGAAACGGAGCGCTCCCGCGGAACAATCCCTTTCCTGCAGGAATTTGCTCAGTTGTTCAACCTGCGGGTCCTGCGGGAAAACAAACAATTGTTCATCCTGCTGCTGTTCATTATGATTTCCAGTATTGGGATGCAGGTTTCGATGCCGTACCTGATTGTTTACCTGGAAAATTACGTTGGCGTTACCAAGTCGGAATTCAGTGTGATTGGTGGAGCGGTGATGTTGGGATCGGCTGTGTTTGCCATCCCCTTCGGGGTGCTGGCTGACCGCTGGAACAAACGCCTGATGATCGCCATCGCCACCGTGGTCAGCAGCGCTGGCGGAATCCTGCTCTCGCTGGTAAACAGCTTACCGCTGCTGTCTATCACCGGTTTATTGTGGCAGGCATTTTCGGTTGCCGCCGGGATCGCCTCGGTTGCCTGGTTGAAGGACTTGCTCCCGGAAGAAAACCGGGGAAAATTCCTGGGCATCCGCATGATCTTTTGGATCGCCATTCCGATGGTGGTAGGACCATGGATCGGATCCGCCCTGATCCAGCAATTTGGGATTGCCACCACGCTGAATGGACAGGCTGGCTTTGTCCCGGTTCCGATCATTTTCCAGGTTGGTTCCATTCTCTCCCTGCTTGCCCTGATTCCACTGGCATTCATGAAGGACCCCACCCAAAGATGAAGCTTGTATCAGCCACCATCAAACCCGGATTCTGGCAGGAGTGGATCACGGTTAACCATCAGTCTGCCATCGAACACCAATGGGCGCAGTTGGAGGCTTCCGGGTGCATTGACAATTTCCGCATTACTGCCGGGCTAATGGATGGATTTCGCCAGGGCTGGTTTTTTGCCGATTCCGATGCCCATAAATGGCTGGATGCGGCAGCACGCATTCTCCGCACACAGGATATTCCAGCACTGCGTGAACGGGTGGAATCATTCATCTCCCTGCTGGAGGCAGCTCAGGCGGAAGACGGCTACCTGTTCACCTACAACCAGATTCACTTTCCCGGTCAACGCTGGGTCAACCTCCAGATCGAACACGAGCTGTACTGCCACGGACACCTGATTGAAGCCGGCGTTTCCCACTACGAAGCTACTAGCAGCGAACGCCTGCTAATGGTGGCGTGCAAAGCAGCCGATCGAATCGTCTCTGATTTCCTTGGCAAAGGTCCCCGACATACACCCGGACATGAGGAGATAGAGATCGCCCTGCTGCGCCTGTACCAGGTAACACGGCAAGGTTCATACCTCGAAATGGCAGGCCAGTTCCTCAATCAGCGCGGACGGGATCCTTTATTTGGGGTCTCAGTGATTCGCCAGTTTCTCTCCGTTGGACGGCGTACCCAAACCGTTGCCACGCAACGGGTGGATTTCGCCAACCAACACCAGATGATTCTGGAAAACCGGGTGCCACCCGGTAATGCAGCCAAAAAGCCATGGAACGCTGTACTGCGCTGGTACCTGGGCGCGCTGACGGGCCAATACTTTCAACAGCACCACCCTCTACAACGGCAGACGACACCGGTCGGCCACTCTGTCCGGTTTACCTACCTGATGACGGCTGCCGCCATGATGGAACGCTTGACCGGCACACGCGCATTCCTGCCCACACTGGAACAGGCCTGGCAACGGATGGTACAGCGCCGTATGTATATCACGGGTGGGATCGGCTCCCTGCCGGAAATGGAGGGATTCGGACGCGATTACGAATTGGATCCGGAAGTGGCTTATGCTGAAACCTGTGCCGCATTGGGCAGTATCTTCTGGAACTGGGAAATGGCACAGACTACTGCGAAAGCGGCTTACAGCGATCTGCTGGAATGGCAGTTGTACAATGCCGCCCTGGTGGGGATGGGGCAAGACGGGCATTGCTACCTGTACAACAACCCGCTTGCTTCCCGCGGCGGCATCGAGCGACGGGCTTGGTATGCCATCCCCTGCTGCCCCTCCAACATCTCGCGCTTCCTTGCCTCCCTGGACCAGATCATTGCCAGTGCAGATCAAGACCAGGTCTGGATTCACCAATACATTTCCAGCCAGGTGGTGTTGTCCAATACCGCGAATGGCGACAGCCTCCACATCGAGATCGATTCGAGGTTGCCGTGGGATGGACGGGCATTCCTCCGCATCCATCTCGAATCGCAAGCCAACTTCACGTTAAAGCTGCGCAATCCATCCTGGAGCGCGACGACCCGCGTAACGCTCAATGGCAGCCCCGGTGAGGAATTCCACAACCCAATACACGACCGGCTGGACCCAAACCGTTCAGACTGGATCACCCTGGAACGTACCTGGCAGGCCGGCGACCAGGTGGAACTTGTATTTGACATTGCTCCCCGTCTGCTGCACGCCCATCCCAGGGTGAAAGGACACCACGGCAAAGCAGCCGTCGCTCGCGGTCCGCTGGTCTACTGCCTGGAAAGCACAGACCAACCCCAGGAAGACATCTTTTCCCTCGAGTTGGATACCAACAGTTTGCAGCCGGTATGGGATGAAGGTTTGCTGGGCGGCATCTGTGCCATCCATGCGAAATCCACCCGCAACCATCACCTGATCTTGATTCCATACCACCTGTGGGCTAACCGCGGTGAAGCCCGAATGACAGTATGGGTGAATGCGACAACGAAAACAAAAGGAAGCAAACATGAAAACCCGCTGGACGCCTGACCTGCCCATTCCTCTCCCTGATTACCCCAGGCCGCAGATGATCCGTCAGGATTGGCTCAACCTGAATGGAAACTGGGAGTACGCGATCCATCCCATTGACGCGCCACAACCCGAAACCTACCAGGGCACGATCCTGGTTCCTTACCCGGTGGAAAGCGCATTATCAGGGGTTCAGCACGCGCTGTTGCCACAGGAACAGTTGTGGTACCACCGCAGCTTCACCGTTCCAGCAGATTGGCACGACAAACGCGTTTACCTCCATTTTGGCGCAGTCGACTTCGAGTGTACGGTATGGGTCAATGGAGAGCCAGTTGGCAGCCATCGCGGTGGTTACCTCCCATTTACACTGGAAATCACAAACACCCTACAACCGCTCGATAATGAGATCGTGGTCGCGGTAAGCGACCCGACAGACACTGGTTTGCAGGAACGCGGTAAACAGGTGCTGAAACCCAGGGGCATCTGGTACACGGCCATCTCCGGTATCTGGCAAACCGTATGGTTGGAAGCTGTCAATGCAACCTATATTGAATCCATCCAGGTGACACCGGACGTGGATGCTCAACAGGTGCTGGTAGCAGTCCACCTTCCGACGAAAGCGGATGGGCAAGGGCTGTCGCTGGAAATCACGGTTCGGTCAGGTGATACCGTTGCAGCCCAGGTGACTGCCAGCCCATTGGAAGCCATCAATATCCAAATCCCACAACCGGTGTTGTGGCATCCGGATAGACCCCATCTGTATCACCTGGACATCACATTGATGGATGGACCTACAGAAGTGGACAGAATCCAATCATATTTTGCTATGCGCCAATTCGGCCTGGCACCAGACACACAGGGACATCTCCGCTTTACCATCAACGATGAACCTTTATTCCTGTTTGGGCCGTTGGACCAGGGATACTTCCCGGACGGGTTGTACACCCCACCCTCTGAACAGGCCATGCTGTTCGATATTGCGTACACCAAAGCCATCGGCTGCAACATGATCCGCAAACATGTCAAGGTGGAACCCGCACGCTGGTATTACCACTGCGACCGGTTGGGACTGGTCGTCTGGCAGGATATGCCGAACGGCGGTTTGGCAGACACCCCACTCCAGGCAACCCTCTCGATGATGCTGGGCTGGGGGCGGAGCGACCGGAAAGGCCTGAAGCGCTTTGGACGGAGTGATCCCGATCACCGCGCTTTCTATCGCCAACAACTGCAGGAGATGATCGACCATCTGCGCCATTTCGCATGCATCGCTGTATGGGTGCCGTTCAATGAAAGCTGGGGTCAGTTCCATGCCCGTCAAACCGCCGAGTGGGTTCAAGCTTACGATCCCACCCGCCTGGTGGATCACGCTTCGGGGTGGTTCGACCAGGGCGGTGGGGATTGGGCCAGCCGGCATGTATATGTGAGGAAATTGCCAGCTCCGCCCAGGCACGAGAACCGTGCCTTCACACTCTCGGAATTTGGAGGGTACAGCCAGCAAATTGACGGACACCTGTGGAAAGTCGATGAAAAATTTGGCTACCGCTTTTACCCGGATTCAGAATCACTCACAACTGCTTATGTGGATTTGCTGGAACAGCAGTTGCTGCCGTTGATCCCACGTGGCCTGGCAGCTGCCATTTACACCCAGACCACAGATGTGGAAATCGAGGTCAACGGGTATTTGACCTACGACCGCAAGGTGGAAAAAATGGACAGGGATGCCCTGACCACCGTTCATCGCCGGTTATTATCACCAACCGACTAATCCCGGGATGTCTTTCCTGTAACGGCTGCCCCCCTGTGGTATGTCATATCGCTGCAGTCTTCAGCAATTGTGCCACACTCCCCAGGATGGAGGCTCGTGGACCCAGTTTGGAAACGCGCACATCCAGTTTTGTGAGCAAGGCTGGTTCCAGCCGCTGCTGGAGCGGTTCCAGCAGGACGTCTGCGGCAGCCGCCACCCCACCACTCAGTACCAGGCAATCCGGGTCCAGGCATAACATCATGGCATGAATCAACAGTGCCAGGTAGTCTGCAGTTTCGTCCCGAATGGCTATTGCCCATGTGGCGCCATTGCGCACCGCGGCAAACACATCTGCGGCCGTCAGTCGGGCTAGCTCATCCTCAGAAAGAACATCCGCCAGTGTTTCACGGGCCCGATCCGCAATCCCACTGCCCGAGGCGAGTTGTTCCAGTGCCCCAAATCCCGGGTAATCCCTGCCAAGGTAAGAGGGTTCCGGTAAAAAGTAACCCACTTCACCGGCAACATGATGTGAACCGCTGAAGACCGCGCCGTTGAGGATGATCCCTGCCCCAATCCCGGTGCCAATCGCCAGCAGCACCATGCTTTGGACCGGCGGCTCCAGGCCAAACAGGAACTCACCCAGGGCTGCCAGGTTGACATCGTTCTCAACCACAACCAGAGTTTGATAGCGCTCCACAAGCCGTTCCCGCAGTGGAAAAGACTGCCAACCCAGGGCAGGGGCGAAAGAGACCGTCCCCGCTTCCGCATCCACCACACCGGGAACACCAACCCCGATTCCACTGATCGGAAGCCCACAGGTTTGGGCCTGTGCCAGCAAAACGTCGATCCCCTCACACAGGGCGGTGAAACTTCCCTCAGCCGTTGACTGACCATGGGTGACCTGAATCTCGTACAGGATGTTTCCGTCCATTGTGGCAACCGCCCCGTACAGCTTGGTCCCGCCCAGATCGACCCCTAAAACCAGGCGGCCTGAACCGTTAAATGCAAATTCCATCGCCGAGTATGGATCAGATGCTGCAGGCAGTTCTTTCGCGATCACCCACCCCGCCGCAACCCAATTTGCCACGGTTTGAGAAATCTCCGGCAGACCAAGCGGCACCTGTTCTGCAATCTGGGCACAGGTCACCGGACCTTGCTCGCGGATCAACGCCAGCACAGAAAATTGGTTCATTTTCTGAACATCACCGGCACAAAGGACTGGGTAAGGATTCTTGGTGGTGGACATTAGAGTATCCTTTCAAACAAAGCTGGTGCATGATCTCAATCCCTCGCAGTATACAGGAAAATGGTTGTCTATGAAAGGGAAACAAGTCAATCACAGCTTTTTTGAATGGCGTATTTTCGTCGGTTGATGCTTGACAGGTATATCAAAATTTGCTATTCTTTATGCACACGTGTGCATAAATGAGGAGTGCATGGCTGTAACGATCAAAGATATCGCAAAACGAGCCGGGGTATCGCATACCACAGTTTCGCGCGCCTTGAATGGCAATCCAGTCATCCCGGAATCAACAGCTGCCCATATCCGCACCATTGCGCATGAGATGGGCTACCTGCCCAGCGCGGCTGCTCGTGGCTTGAAAACCAACCACTCCCATGCCCTCGGCCTCATTGTCAGCAGCATCGACAATCCCTATTTTGGCGAGATCATCCAGGGCATCGAAGATGCCATTCAGGACTCCGGGTACAGTATCTTCGTTGCTTCATCGCGGCTGGACGAAGAACGCGAGAAAAACATTATCCGGGCATTGGGTGAACACCGCGTGGATGGAATCTTAATCGGTTCGGTTACCTTCAACCGGGAACACACTTCCCTATTGAAGCAATACGGCATCCCCATCGTGGTGATCAACAACCAGACCCCGCGTAATTACCGCTACTCAATTGCCCACGACGATTACCACGGTGCCAGGATGGTTACCAGCCACCTGCTATCATTGGGCCATCAGCGCATTGCCTACCTCGGTGACAGGCATTCTCCGCGCGTCAACCACAACCGCAAACAAGGCTTTCTGGCACAAATTAAAAAGGTCGATGAGGGTATGACAACTTCATTGGTGATCGATATGCCGGGCAGTGAGATTGAAAATGGCGCTGAAGGTGCCCGGCTGCTGCTGCGCCATGCGCTCCCCCCCACTGCCATCTTTTGTTTCAATGACCTGATGGCAATCGGGGCGTTGAAAGCACTCAAACAAGAAGGGGTACAGGTGCCCGAAGATATTTCAGTCGCTGGATTTGACAATATCGCCTATGCCGCTTATACCAGCCCAGCCCTGACAACCTTCGATCAGCCCAAGTACGAGATTGGCATGGCAGCTGCCCGGATGCTGCTGCAACTGATCGAACAACCAGAGGCTGCGGATACCCCAGCGATTCCGCACAAACACCGCATCCAGGGTCAGCTGCTGGTACGTGAATCAACCGCCCCTTGTTCCAAACGGAGGACATTATGACGCCTTATACTTCCCATTTGTTAGTACAACCCGATTTTTCAAAACCCGCCTACCTGACGGTGACACCAGAAAGCGCCGAATGGGAACATCTCTCTTTCCAGGCTGTTCAATTAAAGATAGGCGAACAATGGGCATTCGACACGAATGCCAACGAACTCGTACTGGTCATCCTCGGTGGCACCCTGGATATTCACTCCAACCGGGGGGAATGGTTCGGGATTGGCAGCCGCCGGGATGTATTCAGCGGGATGCCCACCTGCCTGTTCCTTTCACAGCACACCTCCTTTACTGTGACCTGCGTCAGTGCGCAGGCTGATTTCGCCTGCGGCTGGGCGAAATCGGCGAACGTCTATCCCCCTCGCCTGGTGACACCCGAAGAGGTCGAGATCGAACTGCGCGGCGGGGGCAATGTTTCACGGCAGATCAACCGCATGGTTCCGCCTGGCTTTCCCTGTGACCGCCTGGTCGCCGTGGAAGTGTACACCCCTTCAGGCAACTGGAGTTCATATCCACCACACAAACACGACCACCGCATAATGGATGCAACGGGCACGTTGCTCGAAGCCGATCTGGAGGAAGTGTACTTTTACAAAATCAACCCGCAGGATGGTTTTGCCTACCAGCGCATCTATACGGATGACCGGAACCTGGATGAATTGATCCTGGTCCATGATAGCCACCTGGTGCTTTCACCGGAGGGTTACCATCCGGTCGTTTCGGCACCGGGTTACACCACCTATTACCTGAATTTCCTCGCCGGATCAGACCAGTCTCTTACCGCAACCGATGATCCTGACCATGCCTGGGTAAAAACCACCTGGGGGGCATTGGACCCCCGTGTTCCCGTCGTTTCGCTTGCGCAAAACACCAAGAATGGAGCGTAATATGCCAGAAGCACTCACCAATTTGCAGAAAGTCGTTCAACAAACCGCTACAGATTATTGGAATGATTCCTGTTCCATCCAGGAATTGACATTTGCCATCGGGCAGGGGGCCGTGGGCGCTACCACCAATCCCACCATCGTGGTCAATGTCTTGAAAAAAGAAATGCATCTGTGGAAAGAACGGATTCACCAGATGATCGAAGAACAACCCACTGCCCCCGAGACGGAGATCACCTGGCAGTTGATCGAAGAAATGGCAGTGCGCGGTGCCCAACTATTGGAGCCTGTATTCCAGCGGGAGAAAGGGAAAAAGGGACGTCTCAGCATCCAAACCAATCCAGCACTGTACCGCAACCCACAGGGAATTCTAGATCACGCCCTGCATTTCGTCACGCTAGCCCCCAATATGCAGGTCAAACTCCCGGTGACCAAAGCCGGTTTGTGGGCAATCGAGGAAGCCACCTACCAGGGGGTATCGATCAATGCCACCGTCTGCTTCACGGTACCGCAATCGATCGCCGTGGCCGAAGCAGTCGAGCGCGGGTTGAATCGCCGCACGGCAGAAGGCAAGACCATTTCCGACATCTCACCGGTGTGTACCATCATGGTCGGCCGTCTCGATGATTGGCTCAAGATCGTTGCCAAACGGGATGGCATCGTCCTCGAGAACACGGAGGCGCTCAACTGGGCCGGGATCGCTTGTTTTAAAAACGCCCACCGCATTTATCAACAAAAGGGATACCGTGCCCGTCTGTTGGTGGCAGCGTACCGACATGTAGGCCATTTCTTTGAACTGGTGGGCGGCAATACAGTTCAAACGGTGCCATATGAATGGCAGTTGCAGGTGAACGATACACCCATCGAAATCCGGGAACGCCTTACTGATCCGGTTGATCCTTCCATTTTGGAGAGCCTGATGTGCCATTTTCCGGATTTCGTCCGGGCTTACCAGCCGGATGGGATGGGTGTTGAGGAGTTTGATACCTTCGGCGCCACGCTACGCACCCTGCGGGGTTTTATCGCATCGTATCATGAACTGCAAGGCGTGGTGCGGGAATTCATGCTGCCCAATCCGGACGTATAAATTCGAAAACCACAAACGAGGAGGTTGAAATGGAAACAATTCGCTTAACAACGGCGCAGGCTTTGATTCGATACCTGAAACACCAGTACGTGGAACGCGACGGAGTGCAGCTTCCGTTTTTCGCCGGCATTCTGGGCATTTTCGGCCACGGCAATGTTGCCGGAATCGGTCAGGCGCTGCAGGAACATCCTGACTTCCGTTATATCATGGTGCGTAATGAACAGGCAGCGGTGCACATCGCCAGCGGTTTTGCCAAAGCGCGCAACCGCATGCAGACCTTCGCCTGTACCTCATCCATCGGGCCGGGAGCAACCAACATGGTGACCGGAGCCGCCCTGGCAACCATCAACCGCCTGCCGGTCCTGCTTCTCCCCGGTGATATCTTCGCCCGTCGCAACGTGGCACCAGTGCTGCAGCAGCTTGAGCATCCGGGCAGCCAGGATATCAGCGTGAATGACTGTTTCAAACCAGTATCAAGGTACTGGGACCGGATCAATCGGCCAGACCAGCTGATTACAACCCTCCCCGAAGCCATGCGAGTATTAACATCCCCGGCAGACACAGGGACAGTCACCCTCGCCCTGCCCCAGGATGTGCAGGCGGAGGCTTATGAGTACCCGCTGGTCTTGTTCGAAAAACGGGTCTGGCTCATTCCTCGGCCATTGGCTGACCGGGCCCAATTGGCCAGGGCGGTAACGATGATCAAAGCTTCAAAACGCCCGTTGATCATTGCCGGCGGTGGTGTTATTTATAGCGAGGCAACCACTGAATTGGATCAACTCACCCGCCAGACAGGCATTCCGGTCGGAGAAACCCAGGCTGGGAAAGGCTCTCTGCCGTATCACCATCCGGCATGCCTGGGAGCAGTCGGAGCCACCGGTACCTTACCCGCCAATCGCATTGCCGCCGGCGCAGACCTGGTGATCGGGGTTGGCACCCGTTATTCTGATTTCACTACCGCCTCCAAAACCGCCTTCCAGAACCCCGATGTCAAATTCGTCAATATTAACCTGTTTGAAATGGATGCCTATAAACACAGCAGTATCCCTGTAACAGCAGATGCCAAAGCGACCCTGGCGGAGCTGATCCAGGCTTTGCATGGTTTCTCGATTGACGCTGACTACCGCTCAGAAATCAAGCAGTTGAAAACCGCGTGGGAAGCGGAAACCGACCGTCTATACCACCTGGATCACCAGCCCCTCCCGGGACAAAGTGAGGTGATCGGTGCCATCCGGGAGGTGGCCGATGAACATGATGTGATTCTTTCTGCCGCGGGTAGTCAGCCAGGCGACCTGCATAAACTCTGGCGGGCAACAGCACCCAATACCTACCACATGGAATACGGCTATTCCTGCATGGGGTATGAAATCCCCGCTGGGATCGGGGTCAAGCTGGCAGATCCTGCACGCGAAGTGTTTGTGTGGGTTGGCGACGGCACCTACCTGATGAACCCAACCGAAATCCTGACAGCCATCCAGGAGGGCATCAAGCTGACGATCATCGTCGTCGATAACCATGGTTTTGGCTCGATCGGCGGTCTGAGTGCATCCATCGGCAGCAGTGGCTTCGGCACCCGCTTCAGTCACCGCGACCCGCTCAGTGGGCAGCTAACCGGCGAGCGTCTGACGATAGATTTCGCCGCAAACGCGGCCAGCCTAGGCGCAGAAGTCTTCACCCCTGACTCGATCGCCTCCTTCAAAGAAGCTCTGCGGGGAGCAAAGTCACGTCAGCATACCTGTGTCGTTGTGGTTGAAACCGACCGTGAGGTACGCGTACCGGGTTACGAAAGCTGGTGGGATGTGCCGGTGGCTGAGGTCTCGACCATGCCGGAAGTCCAGCAGGCACGAACCGAATTTGAGGAAAAGCGCCGGAGCGAACGATATTTCCTATGATTGGCGGCACGGGTTTTTTTATGCGAAAGATGAGGTTTGAACCGATGATTAAAATTGCCAACGCACCGTGTTCATGGGGTGTCCTGGAATTCGATTTGCAGGGTGAACCCGCCACTTACAATGTGGTGCTTGATGAAATTCAACAAACCGGCTATGCCGGAACGGAGTTGGGAGACTGGGGTTTTATGCCTACCGACCCCGCGAGATTGAAAGATGAGCTGATCCAGCGCAACCTCCAGTTGTTGGGAGCGTTTGTACCGGTTGCACTAAAGTCTAACGACAACCACCAACCGGGTGTGGATGCCGCCCTGAAGGTTGCACGGCTGCTCTCCGCTGTACAGGGGTCATCGCCGTTGATTGTGCTGGCTGATGAGAATGGCACAGTAGCTGCGCGCACAAGTCATGCCGGCAGGATCACACCGGACATGAGTTTAACCGAAAGGGAATGGGAAATATTTGCCGCAGGCACAGACCAAATTGCCAGATCTGTTCGGGAAGAGACCGGGTTGCGCCTGGTATTTCACCACCACTGCGGCGGGTATGTTGAAGCGCCCTGGGAGGTGCAGCATTTGTTATCCATGACCGATCCAAACCTGGTCGGGTTGTGCCTCGATACCGGGCACTTCCAGTTTGCCGGCGGTGACCCACTCTCGATACTGAAAGAACACGGAGCCCGGGTATGGCACGTACACTTCAAAGACTGCCACCCAACCATCGCAGAACAATCCCGTGCGGCCGGTTGGGATTATTTCCAGTCCGTTGGTGCGGGTGTTTTCTGTGAGCTGGGTCAGGGAGCGGTCGATTTCCCTGCGGTTAAGGCGGAACTGGAACGGCATGCGTATGATGGATGGATTGTGGTGGAACAGGACGTACTGCCTGGAATGGGAAAGCCCTTCGATTCTGCCCTCCGCAATCGGCAATACCTCCAGTCAATTGGATTATAGCAAAAGAGGAATGGAAAAACATGTCACCACAAAAAGAACTACAAGTTGGCGTGATTGGCGCGGGCAGGATAGGCAAAATTCACGCGCAGAATCTTGCCACACGCATTCCCGCTGTCAACCTGGCAGCCATTGCAGATGTCAACCTGGCAGCCGCAGTGGAATTGGCAAACGGGCTGCACATTGCACAGGTATATGATGACCCCCAAAAGATCATCGGTGATCCCGCCATCGGTGCAGTCATCATCTGCTCCTCAACCAACACCCACGCTGACCTGATGATCGACGCCGCGGCGGCAGGCAAGCATATCTTCTGTGAGAAGCCGGTCGACTACAGCCTTCAAAAAATCGACCTGGCGATTGCGGCGGTAGAGCAGGCTGGCGTCCAATGCCAGATTGGGTTCAACCGGCGTTTTGATGCCAATTTCAGGAAAGTTCGGGAATTGGTGCAGGCAGGCAGCATCGGTGATGTTCATATCCTGCGCATTACCAGCCGCGACCCGGCACCGCCCCCGATTGCTTACGTCAAAGTTTCCGGTGGAATGTTCCTTGATATGACCATTCATGATTTCGACATGGCGCGCTACCTTTCCGGCAGCGAGGTGGTGGAAGTGTTTGCCGCCGGGACTGTGCTGGTGGACCCGGAAATCGGCCAGGCAGGTGACATTGATACTGCCATCATCACACTCAAGTTTGCCAACGGCGCTATTGGCACCATTGATAACAGCCGGAAAGCCGTTTACGGTTACGACCAGCGGGTGGAAGTATTTGGCTCCGCTGGTATGGCGGCTGCTGCCAATAACCATCCCAACACGACGGTTTACAGCAATGCAGAGGGAGTGATTTCTGAAAAACCGCTGTATTTCTTCCTGGAACGGTACGCGGAATCCTTCCTTGCTGAAATGCGGGATTTCATTGACGCCGTCCGCCACAATACACCCACTCCGGTTACCGTCACGGACGGCCGGAAGCCGGTCGTAATCGCCATGGCTGCCAGGAAATCCCTGGAGGAGAACCGCCCGGTCAGGATATCTGAAATTGATTAAACCAGAAAGCAAGGAGTAACCGATGGTAGAAGAAATCCAGAAATTGGTGGCGAAAGCCCGTGAAGCCCAGGTACAGGTTGAGTTCTGGGACCAGGAACGGGTGGATGAGATGGTCGCAGCTGCTGGCTGGGGTGCCTATGAACGCTCCCACGCCGAAACCTGCGCCCGTCTGGCGGTGGAAGAAACCGGCATGGGCATTTACGAACACAAACTTGCCAAACATCAAAAGAAAACACTCGGCACCCTGCGCGACTTGCATGGGCTAAAAACGGTGGGCATCATCGAAGAGGACCCGGTCAGAGGGCTGATCAAAGTCGCCAAACCAGTCGGCGTGATTGGTGCCCTGACCCCGGTCACCAACGCATCCTCCACCATTGCCTGCAATGGACTGCCGATGCTGAAAACCCGTAACGCCGTCATCTTCGCTCCCCACCCCAAGGCCAGGGCAACCTGTGCTCTGACTGTACGCTACCTGCGGGAAGGATTGGCAAAAGTCGGGGCACCGGTCGATCTGGTGCAGAGTGTTGAGGATCCGACCGTGGAACTGACCCAGGAATTGATGAAACAGGTGGACCTGGTGGTTGCCACCGGCGGAGCTGCCATGGTCAAAGTAGCCTATTCCAGCGGCACCCCGGCCTATGGAGTTGGCGCGGGAAACGCGGTCGTGGTGGTGGATGAAACCGCCGACCTGGCGGATGCCGCCAATAAAATCGTTTTGGGCAAGGTATTTGACAACGCCACCTCCTGCTCTTCTGAAAATTCATGCGTGATGCACGCATCCGTCTTTGATCAAATGGTCGACCTTTTCCAGCAACACGGCGGATACCTGTGCAGTGCCGATGAAAAAGCCCGGCTGCGAGATGTGATGTGGCCGGACGGAACCCATCTCAGCCGGGAGATCGTCGGACAACCTGCCTCGAAAATTGCGCGCCTGGCCGAGATTGATAGCTGGGAACAGGTTCAATTCTTGATGGTGATCGGTGAGGCCGTCGGCAGGGAAGATCCATTCTCCGGTGAAAAATTGTCGCCGGTGCTGACTCTGTGGCAGTATCGGGAATTCGATGATGCGGTGCGCCTGGTGGGAGAAATTACCCGCTACAGCGGCTACGGTCATTCCTGCGGGATTCATACCACCAACCACGCCCATGTCCTTGCGTTGGCGGAACGTGCCCGGGTTTCACGCATGATGGTGCGCCAGACGCAGGCTTACGGGAACAGCGGGAATTATGACAACGGCATGCCATTTGCCCTCACGCTGGGCTGCGGCACCTGGGGAGGTAACATCACCTCGGAAAATGTGCATTGGAAGCATTTCATTAACACCACCTGGGTATCGATGCCCATTCCACCGGTTGTACCGAATGAGGGACAGATTTTTGGTGAATATTGGCAGAAGTTTGGCCGATAAAAAGAAAGCAATCCCGATTCAAATCATTTGCTTTACTCAGATGGAGGCATGGCCTGAAATTGCATTTCCGGGCAAATCTGGAGCATACAATCCGGTTTGCCGCGCCTTTTAATCATTGACCAGCCCCAGGCCTACCAACCACTCTGCAATCTCGGTCTCAACATCCCGTCCACCGCCGGCATGGGCGGTATAACTGCTGAGCACACTGGCATTTGGACATAACCGGATGACCTCTTTTTGCATTCCTGCCAGCCCACCGCCACCATGAGTGAAGAAAGGCACAATCGTTTTCCCTGCCATGTCATAAGCCGAAAGGAAAGCAGCCACCGGAGGTGCGATTGTACTCCACCAGTTGGGCGAACCAACGAACAGGGTGTTATAACCCACAATATCAGGGATCTTCGTTAACAACGGGGGCAGGTATCCCGCCTGAATTTCCTGTTTGGCCTGGTCCACCACCGCCCGGTATACCTGCGGATACGGTGTCACTGGCTGCAATGCCTGGAGCATGCCGCCCACCTTTGCATGAATGATCCTTGCAATTTTCTCTGTGTTCCCGGAATGGGAGTAATAAACGACCAGCGTATCCGTACGCATCGTTTTCATTCCTCCTGTGAGTCTAGACTTTTAACCGATAGGATACAAAGGCCAACCTTCGGCTGTCGGGCGCCCAGGAATTCACATTGATCGTGCCCTGGCCGCCAAACAGTTTTACGAGCGTTACCGATTCCCCACCATCTGCCGGCGCCAGCCGCAGTTCGACATGCTTGTTGGCAGGATGGTCACCGGGGTCCACGTCGCCATTGGCATAGGCGATGTAGGCCACCCAAAGGCCATCCGGGGAAACATGCGGGAACCAGCAATTGGCATCTTCCTGCACCATATGGGTTGGGTTCGTGCCATCGGCTTGCATACGCCACACCTGCATCAATCCGGTGCGCACCGAGTTGAACCAGATATAATTCCCATCGGGTGAGTACTCCGGCCCATCATCCAGCCCGAGCTCATCCGTCAACTGTGTTTCTTCTCCACCATTCACGGATATGGTGTACACATCATACTGCCCATTACGTTCCGCACAGTATGACAACCGCTTTCCATCCGGCGACCAGCCATGCAGATAACTGGGGCCCTTTTTGGTCACCAGGCGCGGTTCGCCATCCGCAAACGGGATGATGTAGATGCGCGAGACCACATCTTCGTTGGTGAAATGGCTGACTGCCAATTCGCTGTTGTCGGGTGAAAGCACATGGTCGTTGTTGCAGTCGATCGTAAAACCGGTGTTGATTTCTTCAATCTCTCCGGTTTCCAGTTCGTAGCGGTACATGCGTCCGCCGCTGTTATAGATAAGATGCTTGCCATCATTGGTCCAGTTGGGCGCTTCGATGACAAAGTCAAACTCTTTCAACGCGGTGCGTTCACCGGTGTGAACATCCACGATCTCTAATAGGCTGTACGTATCACGCATTGCCATATATTTTCGTAATGTCTCAATATCCATTGTTTCGTTCTCCACTGATTCTTGCAGCTCTGCCAGAGGTACTGCGTTACCGGCCTGAAGAGCATTATACAAGGCCGGGTCAGCACCCTGTTGATTGACACTGAGTTCAATGCCCAATTGTTCCCGGGCGTTCACATAACTATACGCACCGCCGGGAAAATAACCAATGTGATACGGCAGATCGACGTCAATCCCTGACAACCTTTGCTGAAAGACCTTACGGTCATCCACCAGCAGGCAGAAATGGAACACCCCTTGCCCATAAGTATCCAGGTGCGCCTTCCAGGGGCTCGGGGTTTCACCCGGCTGGAGCAATTCAAGGATGAAATTGTCCAGATGGTATTTAGCAACCCGTAAATCTTTGTATTCCGCAGCCGCGCCATGGGTGTAGTGCAGCAGCGGGACGCCATCAGGAAAGGTGGTTTCGATCTCAGCTTCGGGTATCCCCAGCACTTTTGCCCAATTGGCGCTGACCTTCTTCACATCCTTCACAACAATACAAATTTGCGTAATAACTGGCTTTGTTTTCAATGAAAATTACCTCAATTCATTTTCTGTTTTAGAAACCTTCGCGTTCTCCAGTCACAGGCATCCCTGAATAATGGACATGTTTGAGCAGCCATTGACCATTCACATCATGAAAAACCTGAGTCTCTCTCCCTTTGGTTTGATGGGCGGAACCATCAATTCGGAAGACAGCATCAAACACCCAATAGAATTCCACAATCACCACACTCTCATACGGGTAGATTGATAGATCGAAAACTTCTAAGTGGCGTTGACTGAATCTATCTCGCATTGTCTTTTCATAGAACTCTGTTTTTACCTGATCCCACCCATGTTCATGAGATCGCGGATGAATCAGGGTGACGTCATCCGATGTAGACCAAATCTGTTCAGCAGCATCGGTATCTGCGTCATTAATAGAACGGGCGTAATCGTTCACTCGAGCTGCAATCGTTTTCCGAATCTCTTTATATCTATCTTCATTATGCATAAGTAAAACACCTTTTCGATATAGAAATAAATTAGTTGTGATGTTTAGCGAGTTTATTCTAATTTGCTCAGTCTATACGCACCAATTCATATTCACGGCTGCCCATTCCCATCGCAGCGGCATGTTCCAACGTGTGCAAGCCGTTTCTGGATTCAATCCTCTTTACCAAATCCTGGCTGTCGGATGCGGCATACACGAGATCGATGCAGGCCTGGTCCACGGCTACCGGGTCAAGCGAAGCCAAAATTCCGATATCCGCCATGGTTGGGGCGGCAGGATGGCTGTCGCAGTCGCAGTCCACGGAGAGATTATTCATCACATTGATGTAGATGATATTCTCGCCGACATAATCCGCCATTCCTTTGGCAGCTTCCACCATGGATTCCAAGAAAGCGTTCTGTTCCGTGCTCCAAATCGGCCGGGTACTGGCACCTGCGGAGTGGATCAATCCTTTGCCTTTCGCAGAAGAGATACCGATCGACATATTCTTGATCACCCCGCCGAATCCCGCCATGGCATGCCCTTTGAAATGCGCCAGGTTGACCGTGAAATTATAATTGGCATAGTGCGAACCAACCACGGCGGCTGTCAGGTACTTGCCGCCTACAATGGGCAGCTCCAGGTCACCTTCCGCATCCATAATGTCTGTGGGAGCAATCGCGGTGAAGCCATGATCGATCAGGGTTTGCTCATGGCTTGTTGTGTTTGCCCGTTTCCCGCCATAAGCCGTGTTGCACTCCACGATCGTGCCCTGCACTTCGCTGACCAATGGCTCGATCAGGTCAGGGGATAGAAAGTGATGTCCGCCGGGTTCACCGCTGGAGATCTTCACGGCGACTTTCCCGTGCGCCTTATGGTCCAGGGCTTCATAGATCCTGATTAATCCATCGGCGCTGATTTCGGCGGTCATATAAACGGTTGGGATTGTACTCATCGGTTGTGTTTCCTCTGCTTGCTGTGGTTCAATTGTTGCTTCTGTTTCCACCGCTGCCGGTTCCCCTGCAACAGGAGTTGCGCTGGGCAGCGGGGTTTGTGTCGGTAACTGGGCTTCTGTTGACGATTGTATCGGTTCCGGCTCAGGTGCCACCAGGGGATCTTTCCGGCAAGATACAATGGCAGCCGCCACCGCCAAGATCATTACCTGCAATGCCTTGCGCCGGTTCATGCTGCTGCCTGTTTTCTTCATCGTATACCTGCCTCTTCCACCTGATTCTAAACGGATTTGACCAGCGGTTTCCCCTGGCCTAAGACTTTGTCCACGACCGGCATCCAGGTGCTGATGGGAATGCTCTTTGGGCATTTTGAAATGCTCTCAGCACAAATGCGGATGTTTGGGATCGCTCAGTTTGATCTTCATCGTCGCGAAATCCATTTCGCCCACGGTCTTATCGCCATCATACAACTCCAGTAAAAATCCCGCCATTTCTTCCGCCGTGCTGAACCGGGTATATTTCTGCGAATAATCAACAGCTTCATCCAGGTCATTCGCAGTCTGCACAAATTCGGTGGCCGTTGTGGCCGGTGCAAGCACCTTGGCGCGTAGTTTGTAGCCACCTTTCTGCATTTCCATGTCGATGCCTTCGGTCAGTGCGCTGACAAAGAACTTGGTGGCGACATACATCGTTGCGCCGGGAACCACCAGATACCCGCCGATCGAAGACACGTTGATCAACTGCGCGCCTTCCACCTCCTTGTAGTCCCGGACATACAGCGAAGAGAGGATCGCCACTGCATCCACATTCAGATGGATCATCCCAAGCGTGTTTGGCAATTCTGGATCAGTAATATCGCCACGATTTCCACGGCCGGCGTTATTGACCCAGGTTTCGATGGGATAGTCTTTCAAAGATTCATACAGCGCAATCGCCTCATCATTCGAAGAAAGGTCTGCTGCCCGAATCACGACATCCACATCAGGATCGATAGCAGAAATTTCCTCCTTCAGCGCTTCAAGGCGATCCAGGCGGCGTGCAACAATGATCAGGTTTTTTCCTCGCGCAGCAAATACCTTTGCGGTCTCATACCCAATTCCGGAGCTGGCACCGGTGATGACAGTATATTTTTTTGTACTCATGAAACATTCAACTCCTTTTGATTCGTTTTTGCTCAATTGTCGCAATATGCCATCTACGACCACTTTGATTTTCAGCATTACTTATTGGATTGAATTTACTTAATCAACGCCTGGTCGTGCGCGCCATATCCTCAGGATAACGGGCACCGATCACATCGATCTTATCCAGCAATGTCTGAATCTCTTGCACCTGTTCAGGCGTGAATTCAATCGCTGCGGCAGCCACATTCTCTTCCAACCGGGCAATGGCACGTGAACCGGGAATCGGTACGATCCACGGTTTCTGCGCCAGCAGCCATGCCAAAGCCAGCTGCGCGGGGGTGGCTCCCATCTTCTCAGCCAGGCCTTTCAGCACCTCGACCAGTTCCAGGTTGGCTTTCAAAGCCTCTCCCTGGAAACGCGGGATGCGGCTGCGGATATCGGACGGATCGAATTTTGTGTCCGGTGTCACCGCGCCGGTCAGGAAGCCCTTGCCCAACGGGCTGAAGGGAACAAAACCAATACCCAATTCTTCACACAAGGGTAGAAGGTCATCTTCCGGTTCGCGCCACCACATCGAAAACTCGCTCTGCAAAGCCGTAACCGGCTGCACGGCATGCGCACGGCGGATGGTCTCTATCCCCGCTTCAGACAGGCCGAAGTGTTTGACCTTGCCTTCCTGAATCAGGTCTTTAACTGTTCCGGCGACATCCTCAATGGGCACATCGGGATCGACCCGGTGCTGGTAAAACAGGTCAATCGCCTCTACACGTAGCCGTTTGAGGGATTCCTCGGCCACTTTACGGATGCGTTCCGGGCGGCTGTTCATCCCTTTCCAGCCCGTGCGTCCGTCCTCATACAGGTCAAAGCCAAATTTGGTGGCGATCACGACCTTGCCTTTGAAGGGTTCCAGCGCTTCGCCCACCAGATCTTCATTCGTCCACGGGCCATACACTTCTGCGGTGTCAAAGAAAGTGACACCCAGATCAACCGCCTTGTGAATCACATCGATCATATCCTGCCGTGTCCCGATGGGCGCATCGCCAAAGCTCATGCGCATGCAGCCCAGGCCCAATGCGGAAACTTCTAAACCGGTTCCTATTGTTCGTTTTTCCATCCTTTACTCCTTTTCATGTACCCTGTGCTTCAGGGTTTAGTCGACTTCAATACCCTCAACGCTAATTGCATTGATTTTCGCCATCACTTCATCAGTCAGCATAGGCAGTATTTCAACGGCTTCCATATTCTCGGAAACCTGCTCAGGCGTTGTCCCCCCCATGATGGCAGTGCTGACATTTGGGTTTTTAAGGCACCATGCCAGAGCAAGACTCGGCATGCTGGTCCCCAATTCACTCGCAATTGTTGACCATTCACGGATCGCGTTTAGACGAGCCTCACCCAAAGGGCCTTCCAGACGTTCCCGGAGCCATTCAAAGCCGGGTTGGCTTGCCAATGCTTCTGCCGGAAAGCCATCATTGTAGATACCTGTGACCAATCCTGCAGCCAACGGAGAAAAGATTGTTGTCCCCAGGCCAATAGTGTCATAAAGCCGCTTGTATTCCTGTTCCACGCGATTTCGGTGCAGTAAGTTATATTGCGGTTGTTCCATTGTCGGTGGTATTAAGTTGTTTTGGCGTGCCACACGATAGGCTTCCATAATTAATTCTGCAGGCCATTCAGAAGTGCCCCAATACAGCACATCTCCGCGCAGAATTAATTCAGTCATCGCACGCACGGTTTCCTCAATCGGCACTTCTGGATCAGGTCGATGACAAAAATACAGATCCAGATAATCCACTTGGAGCCTTTTCATGGCCTGATGACAGGCTTCATAGACATGTTTTCGGCTCAGTCCCACCTGTGTTGGTTTTGCATTTTTCCCGTGGGAACCATGCATCACCTTACTCGATATGATATAACTATCGCGTGACCAGCCGGCCTTTTTAAGTGCCGCGCCCATGAGTAATACAGATTGCCCATTTCCGTAGACTTCGGCGTTGTCAAAATAATTGCAGCCTGCATCATAGGCAGCAGTTAAACATGCTAAGGCGTGGTCCAGGTCTGGTTTTCCGCTGAACATTGCCCAGAAGCCAATCGATACCTCACTGACTTTGAGTCCTGATTTTCCAAGGCGACGGTAGTTCATGGTTTCCTCCTGCTAAATATGTCAGAACAATCAGTACATTCGTTGATTCACTGGGTCGTCACATCAAATTCTTCCATCGGTGAGAGGTTTTTCTCCACCGCTGCCAATCGTTCTTCATAGAAATTGATCTTGTAATTGAGCAGATCAAGCGTACTTTGCATTTCTGCAATCTGTGCAGCCAGTAAATCACGTTGTTCTTCGAGTATATTTTTCCGGGCTTCAAAGGTCTCATCCCCGATCAGCGCGAGGCGCATGTATTCGGTCAGGACATCCACCGGAATGCCAGCCTGTCGCATGCACTTGATGAACTGAACCCGGCGGACATCCAATTCGTCGAAATCGCGAATTCCGCTGTCGTTGCGGTGGACAGGGGGCAGCAATCCGACGCGTTCATAATAGCGCAGCGTATCGATGGATAAACCGCTGAGTTCACTGACTTCTGCAATTTTCATCTTAAAAACCTCATTTCTCTACCTATATATCGAGTATAGCACCTGGAGTTAGCTCCAGGTCAAGCTATCGTGATAATATTCTCATTTTTGTTAACAACCCTTGACTTTGAGTCAACTCCAGGTTGTATAGTGAGGGCGTAACAACAAGTGAATGGTTCAAAAGGAGAAAACAACATGTCTCAATTACAATTTATAACCCCGTTAATCACTAACCAGTGGAAATCAAAACGTCAGCAGGAAACCCAACGGCCATACCGGCTAAAAATCCATCAGGAAACCAATCGGGCAACGCGTCACGCACAAAACCCCCCATGCCTACGCCAGCCCTGATGAAACTGCCTGTCTGATTGAAATGAGAACCAGGGCCCTGACCTGCCCTTTGTCGTATGTTGGTCATGCTCCTTCGCTCAACATCGCAATGATGGACTTAAAACGTCGACCCCATCAACAGCGGTGGTAGCATTACTTGTACAAAAATGGTTCTCCCGCTTCACCGAAGAAGATGGGGATTCGCGGCAGGAAGATTTTCAACCACTGCGGCAGATACTTCAGCACTATCTCCACGGTATGATCATGGCTCGAGATGATTATGTTCGCCCCGCGTGTGGCGCCATCACGAATCAATTCCACCATCGCCATAAAGGTGATCGCAATCCCCCTCACTTCGCTGTCTTAATTGCCGATCATTCATTGTTGCAGGTTAGTTCCAGGCGCAGGGTTTTGCATTGCTCGATCATCAAATCAACAACATCCTTGAAAATAATGGGCCCCCTTTCTGCTTTATACTTCCTTTTCCACGGTTGGATTCACATCCCAGGAAAATCCTGCCTTACGCATCGAATCCAGTAAATGCCGATTGAACTGCACCATACGCTCCGCCGGGTAGCGCAGGTTGAACAGGAACTGGGCATTGTTGCGGATTTCCAGCTTCTGCATTTCCTCCAGCGCCCATTCCATCCAGCCGTCCCCGCCCTGGCGGTCAGCTTCCACGGTTTCCACGAAGGCTTTCTCAAGGTAAGCCCCACTCTTACCGAAATCGCCGTACTTGGCCTGGAAGGCTTGCGTCACTTCTGCGTCATTGCGCTCCTGGTAGCGTTCATAATGCACAATCACGTCCGGGGTGAATTTGGGGATGCCCTGTGGAATACTCTTTGGGTAGCCCAGTGACAGCACCATCACAGGCAGCACGAATTGGGGAATCCCAAATGCCTCACGAGTGTCGTTGATCGTCCCATTCACCGAACCCACATACACCGATCCCAACCCGAGGCTTTCCGCCAGGATCACAACCGTCTGGGCAGCGCACATCACATCGGCATATGCGATCAAAAAGTGGGTCAGCGCCTGTTCGCCTTTGAATTCGGTCGCATTCATCGCCGCCCAGCGCTTGACGCGTTGGAAATCCAGGCAGAAGATCATCGAAAGCGGGGCATTCTTCACCCATGGTTGTTCGCCCACCAGCCCCGCCAATCGTTTCCGGTTCTCCGCTTCACGGACGACAATGATCGATATCGGCTGGATATTTCCCCCCGAAGGCGCGTTATTGGCAGCCGCCAGGAGCTGTGCCACCACTTCCTCCGGAACGGCTTTGTCCTGGAAATTCCGCACCGAGCGCCGGCGCATCAACAGGTCAAACAATTCCATCTGCGCCTCCTTTAATCTAGATAGATCGGGTTGGTCACGGTGCGCAGCCCGTCTCGCGCATTGCGGATTTCCACCGTGTACCAGTCACCGCTTGCCGGGTTCTGCTGCCAGTTGCATGTTCCGGCAGCCTCAGTTGTAAATTCCTCAATCGCTTCCCCGCGCCGGATCAGGCGCACCCGGTCGCCGTCCCGGCAGCCTTTCCAATGCAAGGTGAAAGACACAGTCTGCCCGCCTGGCAGTGTATCGCCCATCATCACCGCCATTTCACCCGCGGCGCTGGCGGTGAAAGTCACCCGCGGACCATCAGACACAAACGAATGCCCCGCCTTCAACCCTGCAATGATCCCGGCTTCGCTGAATTCCTCCGCCCACACCACGTTCAGGCCGATCCCGTCCAGCCGCATTCCGGCCGGCACGGCTGCAATATGCGCATCGGTCACATTTTCCACCCAATGTACACGTATGCGTCCCTGTTCATCCACTTTAATATCGGGGAAACCGTGAGAATCGGTACCGCTGGTGGCGGTCAGGCGATGGCCCAGGTTGAGCAGTTCGTAATAAAAAGCCAGTCCGAGCTCGTTATGGTTTTCGGGATCATTCCACGGCCCGTTCCAGACCTCGATCCCACTCACCTGGTCAAATACATCATCGACAAACACCCAACGGCAACCGCCGCAGTACGGTTCACCGACATTTTTCGGGTGCGCGATGGTAACAAAATGACCTTTCTCGCGCTGTGCTTCGGCAACCGGGCGGAAGAACGGTGTGGTATTGCGTACCCCCCAATCCTCCCAGCCGTCAGTGCCCACCGCCACCGCATGCCCGAACGGTGTGCTGAGTTCAATCCCCGCCATGGCAACAAAATCCTCATCACTCAGGGAACGATGTTCCGCGTTCCCGCTGACGGTGTTGTGGTCGCTTAGATGCACAAAATCCAGCCCCAATCGCCGCGCGAAGGCGTTCAAGTGGCGCACCGTCCATTTTCCATCACTGTGAAAAGTATGACAATGCAGGTCGCCTGTATACCAACCAGCCCCCTTGTATGAAGGTTTTCCTTCCTTATAATCCTGCACCGCTGGAACGGTTTCTGCAGCAGCCGTTTCCACCCGCAAGGAATAGGCGACAGATGAGGGAGGCAGTACACGGTAGATGTTGATCACCACCCGCCAATTACCCGGAATAATCATACCTGGCAGAAAACCGTAGGTGGCGCCTTGTTCACCGATCATCATGTGAAAACCTTCCCGCGAGTATCGCCATCCGCGGAAATTTCCTGCAGGATCAAAAACCACCAGATTGATCTGGTTCTCATGCACCTGCCCTTCTCCAATCCGCGGCGAGAAGCGATCAATGGTCAGGTCAATCTGGCGAGTCCCAGGTGATACCGGGATGATATGCTCAACATACTGGGCGGTATCCGCTTCGGTGAAAGTGTGCTGGAAAATCATGGTCAAGGTCCTTTCCTGTCAACAATCGATGCAACCTTTCCCATTCTACCAGTCTTTCGGTTCCCCTGGTGCGCCAACGAGACAGCGAATTAAGGGCACAACGGAGCGATTGCCTCCACCTCCCGCAGCGCCGCCAGCCAGGTGAATTCCTGGTTGTCGCTGAAGTAATAATAGACAACGTCATTCGGGAACAACGCAATCACATTCCCGCTGATTCCCTGCATCGTGGTGACCCACACCTCACACTCAAACCCATTCGCCCGGGTATAACGGTTCGCCCAGAAGGCATCGTTGTAATACTGGTTCTGCTGGATCGGTAACCCGCGATCATCAGGGTCTCGCTGCAGTGCTGCAGACAGCCGGGCGGAATCGAGGACTTGCTCCCCCCTGATCATGCCGTTCCCGGTGTTCAGGAACACCCCCAGTTTGGCAACGTCATCTGGCACCCACCATAATCCGTACCCGCCTTCCGCCTGCCCCTGCCAGCCGTTATCCTCGGTACGCATGGTCGAGAAGAATCCCTCGCCCATCACCAGTGGACGGTAGACCCGGTCGGTCACATAGGCAAAAAGGTCGGCATGTTCTCCCAGCTTCGCCTGCAGGAAGTTCTGCATGGCACTCACCAGGATAAACGTGTCGCTGGTACGGTAGACCCACTTTGTCCCGGGTTCCACCTGGTGCGGTGCGTTGAAGGCAGCCTGGATGCGTTCCGCGTACGGCTGCGCACCGAAGAAACTCCCCATTTTCTCGCTGGTATCATCCGTCATGAATCCCGCCTGATCGTAATTCCCGGTCGCCATATCGATGGCGTTGTTGAAAGTCACATGCGACCAATCTCCCGCGCTTCCAGCAGCCTCGGGGACAAAATCCTGGATCAGCAGATCGCCAACCCCGGGGCCATATTCCTGCTCCAGCACCATCAATGCCACGCTGGCGAAGGCGGTTTTGGCGGTGGAATAAGATGTCGCCCGCATCGCTTCGCAGTAGGGATACGTGCCAAACCTCGTCTTGCAGCCGCCCACATAATTGACGCCTTCCGCCACCACCCCGTACCAGGTCATGTGTTCAGGGGTGACGCCTTTTCCAAAGGCGTCGATGTCAATGCCCGGGTACACCACTGCCAGGTCCTCAATTGGACGCACAGGCATACGGTTGGCGCGTTCAGCAGCGAATGTAGTACGGATTGCTTCAGCGTTCTCCACCGCCGCCGGGTGATATTCTGCCGTCAGCAGGCCCCACAAATTCGCCCGGGTATAGGTGGTGGTTTCCTGCGTCACCTGGTACCATACCATTGAAACCGCCTGGTCATTGAACAGGAAGGTCAGTGTCCCGTTAAAAGCAGCGTTTCCACCTTTCACCGAAAGCGTGAACGGCAGCGATGCCCGGGTCCAATCCCCATCCTCCACCTCCTGCCACACCCGTCCGGCTTCCAGGTGCAGGTTCCATAACGGGTGATCCGCGATGATCAACCCACGCTGCACCGGCACCAACCAGCCGTCATCCGTTTGCACAAACTGGTAGGCGAACTCCGGCAGGAAACGATGTTCGGGTTCCAGTTCACCACGCACCATCTGGATCTGCCCACCGCTTTCCTCTCCCATTAATTCCAATGTGCCCTCAAAGCGGTGCAGTGGGGGTATCGAAACATCCGGCAGGGTCAGCCAGGATTCATCCACCGGGCCATCGAAGAGAAATCCATTCAGCAAATCCGATAATTTCAGAGTGCCCCGCCCTGGTATTTGAACGGTCTCTGTCAGGGCAGGGTTGGGAGTGAGTGTTGTCGCAGCCTGCTCCCCAGAGGTGGTACTGGCGGTTTTAGGTACCGCTGTCTCCTTCGCAGACAGACCCTGCTGCGCATGGCAGGCGCATAGGAGCGGCAATACCAGCGCCATCAGCAGCAGGGACAACCATTTTCTTCGCATCATCGGAACGAACCTCTCAATTCATTTTACATGATACAAAACCAGGGATACGGCAGGCAAAACGGAACAGTGAAACAGATACTGATAAGGAAAGCATACAACTTTTTGGTTCGCCGTGCATCCCCCTGCACGATGATTTTCCCCCAGGGGAATGCGAAAACTGTGATTAATCCCAGTTGGCTGATAGCGAATTTTCCGGTATTATCAATGAATGAGACCGCACCTGGATATTACCCCGACGGAAACACCAGAAGTAGCAGCCATAGCCAGTTTTTCCGCCGACGAATACACGTACGGCCGCCAGCGCTCGTGCATGGATGAACTGGGGCTGATGTAATACGTTGCGCGATGGTATGATCCCGAACCAAAGTGTAGCTTTGATTTACAGAGAATTTGCAAAGAAAATTCTCCAAGACGAAGGTCATTCGCCCTTCGTCTGCGCACATTTTTCCAGGCGGATAGACTGGTTCACCAGCAGCAGCTCATATTTCGGGAGATTTGACCGTTGAGACTGCGGGTTTTCTTATTTCAGAATTTGCGGGGATTGGAGCAGGGGTACATACTTTTGAGACAGGCCCTGGAGCTATTGCCGCAAAACTTCTTGCCGATGTTGTTGCAGGAGTCATTTGGAATGGATTTTCTGATGCTGTTGACATCCGCAGAAGAGCAGTAAATTTTTTTGGCGTGTGAATCAATGACGAAAAAAAAACTGAGACATAATAGACAAATGGGCAAGTTTTTAACTCTAATGACCTTAGGGAAATTTGTTTTTTTCGCCTTTTTAGGTTTTGCAGCTTTGTTAACTTTAAATTATTATCAAAATATTGCGTTCATAGAGATCCCCTGGACAACAATAGTCATAAGCATCTTATTCATTACCCTGTTAGACGTGACCGCTTTTCTGTTGCATTATGAGCCACGTGTTTATTTTGGGGTTCTAGCTGCAGGTGTTATACCGACGATCGCCTTCTTGATTTATGTATTTCACCAATTATTAATGTATGAAGGTAAAACAAATTTATCGTTCGTGTTTTATCTATACATAATGACTCTATTAATTTTCACTATAGTGACATTTAATAGAAGAATTTTAGCAAACCACCTGGATTCTAAGGTTGTGAGTTTTTATGATGCAAAAAAGTTCAATAATTTTGATGGTAACAAAATTATCAATGCTTTTAGGGAGACCTTCAATTCCAATAAAGACGTATCTCAATATGAGAAATTACTTCCATTTGCCCCTGCGTTCAGCGCTTTCTTTGTTAAGCATTTTAGTACCTATTTAGGTATGTTATTCATGATAGGTATAAGTGTATTTATTGGAGTGGCTATCATAGATTTCGTAAAGTTTGCATATAGTTTTATTTTCATAATAAATACACTTCGGAAAGCAAAAAAAGATTGACATACTAACCTTCACTCCCTATTCTTTCGGCGGGTATTACGTGCAGTGGGTGGATGAAAACGAACTCGAAAGCGAGGTGCTGTATTACCTCGGCGGTACAGGCCGCTTTGCGGCGTACAAGAATGATGGCTTTTTGAGTACAGAAAAAAGGTAATAGTATATGGTTTTTATAGGATTTGGTACATTTTTACTGATCGTGATACTTCTGTTTTTTGTTTCGTACATAATTGCGCCATCGCTGACCTTGACACCTATGGAAGAAAATACACCCATGAAACACAAATTCTTAAGCAAAGGGATAAGAATTACCTTTTCTACCCTATTCATAATTGGGATAGTATGGATTTCATTCGGGATTGTATTTGAGTATTTGCTTCAGATACGTATCAGCTATTTTCATGCGGTAATCATCATATTTATTACAGCTATCATTCCATTGCAGGTGATAATAAAAAAGCATAGAAAATAATTTTACCCACATAAACACGCAGACGAACACCGGGTAAATGAAAACAAGACCGAATCCGAATGTAAATCCTACAACGAACCCGCCAGGCAGGTATAATTCTGGATGGAGGAACACACACCATGCCGTCAGCCATCACGAAACAAGCCGCGCTTGAATACCATACCCGCAACGGGCAGCCCGGGAAGATCACGGTCCAGCCCAGCAAACCCCTCGCCACCCAGCACGACCTGGGGCTGGCGTACACCCCGGGTGTTGCCTACCCCGTCCTCGAGATCGCCGGCAACCCGGATGCGGTCTATGACTACACCGCCCGCGGTAACCTGGTGGCGGTCATTTCCAACGGCACCGCCATTCTCGGCCTCGGGAACCGCGGTCCGTTGGCTGCCAAACCGGTGATGGAAGGCAAAGCGGTCCTCTTCAAAGCCTTTGCCGATATTGACGTGTTTGATATCGAGGTCGATGCCCAGGATCCCGACCGCTTCATCGAAGTTGTGCGCGCCATTGCCCCCACCTTCGGCGGGATCAACCTCGAAGACATTGCCTCCCCGCAGTGCTTCGCCATCGAGCAGCGCCTGCAGACCCTCCTCGACATCCCGGTTTTCCATGATGACCAGCACGGCACCGCCATCATCCTCGGCGCAGCTGTTCGTAACGCCCTGGCACTGACGGACCGCCAGCCAGCCGATACGAAAGTTGTCTTTTCCGGCGCGGGTGCCGCGGCGCTTTCCTGCGCCCGGCAGCTGGTGCTGATGGGTTTCCCACGTGAAAACCTGTGGCTGGTTGATATTGACGGCCTGGTCCACCCCGGCCGCGCCGCCGGGATGTTTCCGGAAAAGGCCGCTTTCGCCAACGGTGACCGTCCCACCAGCCTGGCCGATGTGATCGAAGGCGCTGACCTATTCATCGGCCTTTCTGCCGCGAACCTGGTCACCCCTGCCATGCTGCAGCGCATGCGTGCCAACCCGATCATCTTCCCCATGGCGAACCCCGACCCGGAAATCCCCTACGATCTCGCCCGTGTGACCCGTCCCGATGCCATCGTCGGCACCGGGCGTTCTGACACCCCCAACCAGATCAACAATGTGCTGGGGTTCCCCTTCATCTTCCGCGGCGCGCTCGATGTGCGCGCACGCGCCATCAACGACGCCATGAAACTGGCTGCCTCGCACGCCCTGGCGGAGCTGGCAAAAGAACCCGTCCCACCGCAGGTGCTGACAGCTTACGGCCTAGATCACCTCGAATTCGGCCCGGCGTACGTTGTCCCCAAGCCCCTCGACCGGCGCGTGTGCCTGTGGGAAGCCCCCGCTGTGGCACAGGCCGCCGTGCAGAGCGGTGTGGCGCGCCTGCCTTTCGATGCCGATTCCTATGTCCGCTCCCTCGAACAACGCTTGAAGATTCCCAATGGTTGATCTGATCCCACCCCTGATCGAATTGATCCGCCTCTCATCCACTTCCCTGCCACTGGATGTAGAACAGGCATTGCAAAATACCCTTCACTCCGAACATCCCGGCAGCCCTGCCCGCAGGACAATGGAACTCATCCTGGAAAACGCAGCCGTCGCCCGGCGCAAGTCGGTGCCGATCTGCCAGGACACCGGCACCCCGATCTTCACCGTGCAATACCCGGCCGGCTATGCGCAAAAAGAATTAAGATTCGCGATCCTCACCGCGGTCGAACAGGCAACTGCCAGCGCCTTCCTCCGCTCCAACGCGGTCCACCCTGTTACCGGCATCAACAGCGGCAGCAACCTCGGCGATCCCTGGTTCCCGACCATTCACTTCGAAGAATCCGGGGAGGATACCCTCGTGATCGACCTTCTCCTCAAGGGCGGTGGCTGCGAAAATGTCGGCCGGCAGTACAGCCTGCCGGATGAAACCATTTTCGCCGGGCGCGACCTGGACGGCGTCCGCAAAGCTGCCCTGGATGCGGTCTTCCAGGCGCAGGGCATGGGCTGCGCTCCCGGCTTCCTCGGCATCGCCATCGGCGGTGACCGCGGCAGCGGTTACCTCGCCTCCAAGCAGTTATTTCTGGAACCGCTGGATGCGCACAACCCCGATCCCGCACTGGCAGCGCTGGAAGAACGCATCACGCTTGAAGCCAACCAGCTGGGCATCGGCCCGATGGGGTTCGGTGGGAAAAACACGATCCTCAAAACCCACATCACCGCCCTCCACCGCCTGCCGGCTTCCTATTTCGTCACCGTTTCCTACATGTGCTGGGCTTACCGCCGCCGCCGGATGACCGTGCGAGGCGAGGCAATCACCTATGCCTGACCGCGCCATCCCCCTCACCGTCCCCATCGCCGAACCCGCCATCAGCAACCTGTCTGTGGGGGATACCGTTCTGCTGAGCGGGATCATTGTCACCGCCCGTGATACCGCCCACCGCTGGCTGTATGACCGTTTCATCGCCAACACCATCGCCGCGACCGCTGAAGATCAGGTTGTATATGAGCAGCTGCGCACTTACCTGGCAGGCGGGGTCATTTACCACTGCGGCCCGGTCGTCAGGCAGGATGGCATCGGATACCATGTTACCGCAGCCGGGCCAACCACCAGCATCCGTGAAGAACCGTACCAGGCCGACATCATCCGGCTTTTTGGCCTGCGTGGGGTCATCGGCAAAGGTGGGATGGGCACAAAAACCCTCACTGCGCTAACCGGTAACAGCGCGGTGTATTTCCACGCCGTAGGCGGTACCGCCGCCGTCATCGCCGAACATATCGAATGCGTGCTGGACGTCCTCAAGCATGAATTTGGCATGCCCGAAGCCATGTGGGTGCTTCAGGTTCGCGATGTGCCGCTGTTTGTCACCATGGATGCCCACGGCAGCAGCCTGCATGCCACCGTGCGGGAAGCTTCGCGAGCCCGGCTGCACAGCCTGTTGCGGGATGATTGACCATTCAAAGGAAGAAAGCGCATTGAACGAAACCCCGGCAAGCCCTTTTGAACCAAATGTGCGCGCCATCGAAGCCCGTTACAGGGACAGTCTCCCACAGGGAAAAGTACTTCTTTTC
This sequence comes from Anaerolineae bacterium, assembly GCA_013314735.1. Classification (GTDB taxonomy): domain Bacteria; phylum Chloroflexota; class Anaerolineae; order Anaerolineales; family Anaerolineaceae; genus SpSt-1165. The sequence continues at coordinate 237,584 of JABUFD010000002.1, read as the reverse complement.
GGCAGCTCATTCATGGAATTCTGGCGCACCTCCGCCGACGACCTGCTGCCCCTCGAAACCATCAATGTCGGCATCGGCGGAACCCGCGTCGGCGATTGGGCATCCTTTTACCAGCGCATCGTTGTGCCGTTTCACCCGCGTGCCATGCTGGTCTATGCCGGTTCCAACGACATCAGCGGTGATGAAACCAGCAAGACCGGCGACGAGATGTTCGAAGAACTCCTTGCCTTCTTTGGAAACCTCAACCAGGCACTGCCCGGCGTGCCGCTGCACTACATCTCCATCGCCCCCACTCTTGCCCGTTGGCATGTCTGGCAGCACGCGCACCGCGCCAATACGCTGGTTCAGGAATGGTGTAAAGTACACCCGGATCAGTACCACTTCATCAACTGCACCCCGGCTCTCCTGACAGACACAGGAGAACCTTTACCGGATATTTTCGAAGAAGACCGGTTGCATTTCAACTCCAAAGGCTACCAGGTCTGGCGGGCTGTCATCCAGCCGAATGTGTTGAAAACGATACCTCCAGTGCCAACCGTTCCGCGGTGAAACGATCCGTAATCAGGGTATTCACCCAGCCACCTCGCAGCGCTCCCAGGATAGCCTGAAATTTCCGCCGCCCGCCAGCTATCCCGATGGCGCGCCGGACTTGTTTTAATTGTTCCAACCGCATCGATATGACCCGGTTTTCCAGCCCGGAACTCACCAACCGGCCCTGCCCATCAAAAAACCGCAGCAAGATGTCCCCGGCTGCACGTTGCTCCTGAAGCAGGTCCAATTCTGCCCGGGTGAAGACATTTCCGCTCTGCGCCAGCAAAGGAGAAGGTGTGACTGCGCCAATCCCGACCAGCGCAATCGTTACCTGCGGGAACAGGCACAGTGCTTCCTGGGCATATTCCTCACGGATCAACACATCACGGGCCTCATCTGAAGACACCACACCGGGCAGCGGCAGGTACACCGCTTCCCCACTCAATAATTGTGCCATACGGGCAGTCAGGCGGGTGGCGTGCGTCTCCGCCGCCGGGTTACCCACTCCCCCCAGAATCTGTACCACCTGCACCCCCATTTTGCGGGGCAACGGGTGCATCGCATCCACCAGGGCCAACAATGTGGCACTCCATGACGAAAGGCCAACCACATCATGCGGGCGCACAATTGATTCCAGGTAATAGGCAGCTGCCGCCCCCAGTTCGCGCTGGATCATTTTTTCATCATCATCCAGGCAATCGACCACGATCGCTTCCTGCAGCCCGAATTTCAGGATCAAGCTATCCTCCAGCCCAGTATAAACGCCATGTGGAATTTTGATCGAGATGTGGACAATCCCTTCTTCGCGGGAGCGCGCCAGCAACCGTGATACGGTAGCCTGCGACAAACCCATCTGCCGGGCGATCTCCGCCTGCAGCATCCCGCTTTCATAATACATCCGGGCAACCCGGGAAATCATTCGTAATTCTTCCAGTCGTGGCAAATCCATCTCCGGTTCGCGTGCATATTTATTCAAATAACATTACTTTATTCTGAGATATCCTGTATTATACAGGTAACACACAAAATCAACAACCCGAAAGAGTTCCGCATGCCACCAACGTCAGCCCCGCCAAACCCCATCAAGCCTTCAATCGCATGGATGGAACACCAGGCAATCCAATACCGCAAAGCGATCCTTGAAATGATATGGCAGGCACAGGCCGGACATATTGGCGGCAGCCTTTCCTGCATCGACCTGCTGACCGTTTTGTACCACCACACAATGGAGATCACCCCGGGCAATTTTGCCCAGAACGAGCGCGATCATTACATCCACAGCAAAGGCCACGCCGTCGAAGCCCTGTATGCGGTTTTACAGGGGCTCGGATTTTTTTCCCGGGAGGCACTGGATACCAGCCAGCGGAAACATTCTGCTTTCCTCGGGCATCCGACCCGGGTTGTGGCAGGCATCGAACACAACACCGGGGCGTTGGGGCACGGCCTCCCGGTTGCCGTCGGAATGGCGCTGGCAGCAGCCATCGACCGGTCACCTCACCGTATCTTCACCCTGATGGGAGATGGAGAACTCGCGGAAGGCTCCATCTGGGAAGCAGCAGCCTGTGCCGCCCATTACCAGTTGGATCGCCTGGTCGCCATCGTGGACTGCAATGGCCTGCAGATCAGCGGCCCAACCAGCCAGGTACTATCAATGGAACCGCTGGCTCAAAAATGGGCTGCGTTTGGTTTCGCCGTCCGGGAGATCAATGGGCATGACATTGCCGCCCTGGCTGCGTTATTCGACAGCCTTCCGTTTGAGCCAGGAAAACCGAACCTGGTGATCGCGCATACCACCAAAGGCAAAGGCGTCAGTTTCATCGAAGACCGGGCGGAATGGCACCATCATGTGCCATCGGAAGCGGAATACCACCAGGCAATGCGGGAATTTGCCGCAGCGGAAAGCGAGTGGGAGGCGCGGTATGCCAACATCTGAAACATCCATCATGGGAAAACCCAACCAGGACATCTTTTCGGACACACTTGTGTCCCTTGCGCACGAAAACCCCAACATCATTGCCGTTACCAGTGATTCGCGCGGTTCCGGTAAGTTGACATCCTTCGCCCGGGAATTTCCCCGCCAGTTGGTTGAAGTGGGAATTGCTGAACAGAACCTGGTTGGCATTGCTGCTGGCCTGGCAGCGATGGGAAAATCCGTCTTTGCGGTATCACCAGCGTGTTTTCTGACGGCGCGAGCGCTGGAACAGATTAAGAATGACGTGGCCTATTCCAACCATCCCGTCATCCTGATCGGTATCAGCGCCGGTGTCAGTTACGGCGCGCTTGGGGCCACCCACCACGCCATTCATGATTTCGCAGTACTGCAGGCAATCCACAACATCGACATTCTTGCGCCTGCCGATAACTTTGAGACTGAGCAGGCGGTCCGCACTGCAGTAACACGGAACCGCCCACTCTACATGCGCATCGGTAAGAAATCCATGCCCCACCTGCATCCGCCAGGCACACCATTTAACATCGGAAAAGCGATTCAACTGACCCCCGTGCAGGAACAGTATGATGTTGCGATTGTTGCAACCGGTGAAACCGTTGCGCCAGCGGCGATGGCCAGCCGCCACCTTGCTGCCCAGGGCTACAGCAGTTGTGTATTAAGCCTGCATTCCATTCGCCCATTCGATGAAGCAGAGGTCATGCATGCCGCCCACGCCAGCCGGGTCGTGATCACGGTGGAAGAACACAGCATCAACGGTGGACTTGGCAGCCGAACAGTGGCTGCCTTGATGCAGGGAAGGATCTGGAAACCGGTGAAAATGCTTGCCATCCCGGATCAACACATCATCACCGGCAGCCAGCAGGATATCTTCGAAGAATACGGACTCAACGCCGAAGGTATTACCCGACATGCGGTAACTTTATTGGAACAAGGTCGGGAGAAAGTCCAATGAAGGAAACAAACCTTTTCCTCGCCATCGATCAGAGCACATCCGCCACCAAAGCATTGCTGTTCAACTTCCAGGGCGAACTGATAGATCAAGCCAGCCTCCCACACCGCCAGATCTACCCCCAACCAGGCTGGGTGGAACACGATGCGGAGGAAATTTACCGCAATGTGATAGCCGCTGCCGCCCAGCTGATGGCAAAAAGCACTGTCCTACCCGAACATTTGCGCTTCGTCAGCATCACCAATCAGCGTGAAACCTTTGTTGTCTTTGAGCGCAATTCCGGGAAACCGATCCACCATGCCATTGTCTGGCAGTGCACCCGCGGTGAACCAATTTGCCGCAAATGGGCTGAAGCCGGGTATGAGAACCTGGTGCAACAGCAGACCGGGCTGCGCATCGACAGCTATTTTCCCGCGTCAAAAATGCAGTGGTTGTTGGAAAACAACCCGGAAATCCAACGCAAGGTACAACAGGAACAGGCTTTGCTTGGCACCATTGACGCCTACTTGATCCATCGCCTTACGCGAGGGCGGGTTTATGCCAGCGACCACACCAACGCCTCCCGCACATTGCTGTATGATATTCACAAACTGGACTGGAGCGATGACCTGTTGAAGATGGCTGCTATTCCTCGCCACGCGCTGCCGGAGGTTCGTTCCTGTGATGCCTATTACGGTGAAACCGACTTCGACGGTGTCCTTCCTTCTCCGCTCCCCATTTACGGGGTGATGGGTGATTCGCAGGCGGCACTGTTTGCCCAGCGCTGTTACCAACCAGGCTCTGCCAAGATCACCTTCGGCACAGGGTCTTCGATCCTGGTCAATACCGGTTCAGAACCGCTGGTCTCCAAACAGGGATTGGTCACAGCCCTGGCCTGGGTGCTTGATGGCACGCCCACGTATGCATTTGAAGGTATCCTGAACTTCACCGGAGCCACCATCCAATGGCTGCGCGATCAGTTGGGTGTACTGGGTTCCGCTGCAGAAAGTGAAACCCTGGCGGCATCTGTCCCGGATAATGCCGGGGTGTACCTGGTGCCGGCCTTTGTTGGATTGGGCGCGCCGTACTGGTCACCGGAAGCCCGTGGTGCCATCGTCGGACTCACCCCAAGTGCCACCCGCGCCCATGTGGTACGCGCAGGATTGGAAGCGATCGCTTACCTGATTAACGATGTGTTATCCGCTGTGCGCAGCACAACACCATTCCGCTTTGCAGGCGTTCACGCTGATGGCGGTGCCGCCCGTAACGCATTCCTGATGCAGTTTGTCAGTGACATCACCCGCCTCGACGTGCAGGCTGCGTTGACGCCGGAACTGTCAGCGCTCGGTGCTGGTTTTGCCGGGATGCTGGGAATGGGGATCGTGAAAGACCTGAACGATTTGCAGGCATTACCCTTCACCGCCACAGTCTACCATCCCTGCATGCCAGCAGAAACCGCCGCGCAATTGAACCAGGAATGGCAGCGAGCCGTAAAAAAAGTGTTGTCATAACCATCACATCAATTTTTCACAGGAAACAAGGAGCCAAAAATGAAAAAAACTACCCTCGCCGTGATTTTTACCAGCCGCGATTTCTTTCCAGCACACCTGGTGATCCAGGCGCGCCAAGATATTCTCAGGGTATTTAAGGAGCAAAATATCACCGGTATCATGCTGCCGCAAGACCAGGCAGTGCACGGCGCGGTACAAACCTACCAGCATGCACAGATGTGCGCTGCCTTGTTCAAACAGCACAGGGACGAAATCGACGGCATCCTGGTTGTGCTGCCCAACTTTGGGGATGAAAAAGCGGTCGCTGACACAGTTAAATTCAGCGGACTGGATGTGCCCATTCTGGTGCAGGCATACCCGGATGACCTCCCCGCCTTCAATGTTGAAAACCGGCGGGACGCTTTTTGCGGTAAGATCTCGGTATGCAGCAATCTGCGCCAATACGGTTTTGCTTTCACCCTCACCAAATTGCACACAGTGGCGCCACAATCTGACTCGTTCAAACAGGATTTGCAGGAATTCGCCGCAGTATGCCGGGTGGTGCGCGGCTTGCGTTCCGCCCGACTTGGCGCGGTTGGTGCCCGTCCGAATGCCTTCAATACCGTACGTTACAGCGAAAAACTACTGCAGGAGGCCGGGATCACCGTCCTCACCGCGGATCTATCGGAAATCCTCGGTGAAGCAGAACGGTTAACGAGTGATGTGCCTGCGGTGAAAACAGAAATTGACCGCATCCACAGCTACATCTCCACGGCAGGTGTCCCCGCAGAACCGATTGTGCGCATGGCCAAATTTAGCTGCGTGTTGCGCCGCTGGATGGACGATCTCGGCATCAAGGCAACCGCGATTCAATGTTGGAACGCCATCCAGCAAAATTACGGCATCAATGTATGCACCCTGATGAGCATGATGAGTGAGAGCATGATGCCCAGCGCCTGTGAGGTAGACATTACCGGAGCAGCCTCCATGTACGCGTTGCAATTAGCCAGCAACGCCCCTGCCGCGCTGGTGGATTGGAACAACAATTATGGCGATGATCCTGAAAAATGTGTCCTGTTCCACTGCGGTAATTGGGCAAAAAGCTTCACACCCGATGCGCAGATGAAATACGCCAACATTCTGGCGACCACCCTGGGACAGGAAAGAACTTATGGTGCCATCAACGGCCGTGTTCCCGCCGGTCCGATGAGTTTTGCCCGCATTTCCACTGATGATCAGATGGGGTTGATCCGCGCGTATGTCGGGGATGGGGAATTCACCGATGATCCTTTGAATTCATTTGGCAGCCGTGCTGTCATTCGGGTGCCTGGCCTGCAAAAATTGATGAAACATGTGGTGAGAAATGGATTCGAACATCACGTAGCTATGAGCTCATCTCCTTCCGCATCCATCCTGCAGGAGGCATTCGACACTTACCTGGGATGGGAAGTTTACCACCATGCCCGCTGAGTATGGTAACATGGATGCGATGAACCGATTTTGATGCCGGTGAGGAGATATCCCAATGAAAGAAATCATGGAAAGGCTGTTGGAATGCAGCCATCAAGGAGAACCATTCATCCTCGCGACTGTGATCCGGCGGAATGGTTCCGCCCCCAGGTCTGAAGGGGCCAAAATGATCATTAAAATGGATGATTCATCATTTGGTACCGTGGGAGGAGGCCCCCTGGAAGCCCGGGTGATTCAATTAGCAAAAACAATATTCGATACCCATGCCCCAAGCATTGAACATTTCACTTTTACCAGTCAGGATGCTGCAATCATGGATGCCATCTGTGGTGGTGAGGTTGATGTTCTGATTGAGTGGATCAATCCAACCGATCCTTCCTGGCAAACGGTTGTTTCTGCAATTGAAGACGCAACATCCCACCACCAGAAAGGCTGGTTTCTGACACTCCTGCCCTCAGAAAGCGCAGATTTGCTGCAAGGGAAACAGGAATACATTCCCGATCATATCTTCGTCCAGGAAAATGGCCAACCCGTCAGCAGTATCACTGCGACAGATTGGGAGATACCCATGTTGCCCAATCATTTTTCCCTTGTGTCAATCCGAGGCAAAGACTGGATCAATGAACCGCTGCGGACGGGGAGAACGGTCCTCATTTTCGGTGCAGGTCATGTCGGACGAAGCCTGGCATTGTTCACCCGGGTGGTTGGCTTTCATACCGTTGTGCTGGATGACCGCCCTGAATACGCCAGCCGGGAAAATGTACCGGATGCACATGAAATAATTCTGCTGCCCTCATTTGGTAATGTATTCGAGAGCATTTCTGCAAACCCCGATACCTATATCGTGATTGTCACGCGGGGTCATTTATACGACCGCTCGGTTTTGGAGCAAGCCTTGCGAACCGACGCCGCCTATATTGGCATGATTGGCAGCCGCCGGAAATGCGCTTTGATCTTTGAGGAATTGCGCAAGGCTGGTTTTCAGGATGAGGATATCAACAGGGTGCACGCCCCGATTGGTCTGTGGATCAAAGCAGAAACCCCGGAAGAAATTGGTGTGAGCATAACGGCGCAACTGATTCAGTCACGGGCGGAAAAGAATGGGGAATCGGCAAAGAACAAGTAGGTTAAACATCCTCCGGATGGGTGATAGAAAAAGGCTGCCCCAATCAGGGCAGCCTCTCGAGAATCCTGTTACTCAACGATCACAATATCACCGGCGGAACGTCCAAAGACTTCCGGCGAATACATCTCCTCTGCCTTGGTGGGTGGAACCACGAACCGCCCTGGCGTGGTAGCTCGGGTCACGTATGTGTATTCGTAAGTGCCTTCCCACAGCAGGCTGGTGAAAGCTTCAGCGCGTTCATCCCGCAGATTCTGATGCTGGTACCACCGCCACCACCACCATCCTGAAGATGCCTCGTTTGGATCTTCGGGAATCGATTCTGCCACGGCCAGCGCGTGATTGATGATTTCCAACCCCGCAGGCAGCGGGTCGACCAATGCCACGTGGTAACGGCGGTTATCCGCCACCAGGGTAATCCGCACCCGTACCCGCGCGCCGGCCCGGATATGCCAGGTGCCGTCTTCCTCCAGACGAACATCATCCGGGTCATCCACCGCTTCATAAACCCTTTGAACCACAAATCCCATATCGAGCGGCGGCAGCTGCAGATCGGTAGGCGCATAACGCAAACCCAGGCGGTAATACAGGCGTCCTTCTCCATCCTTTTGCAGGACCAGGTTTTGCTGTTCTTCAGCGGCCATGGTTTCCAATAAAGTTTCCATCGGGATAGAAATTTGCTGGTAATCCGTGCTGTAACCGCTGAAGGCATTTTCCCCGGCATAAGTCTCACCCAGCCATACCCGCGCCACAAACTCCGGCGTGACTGATTCATATACCTGGAAGTAACGGTGCAGTGCAAGCAGCACAAACACATTTTCCTGGGTGTTGTCCCAGCGTCCGCGGGTGCGGTGTCCCAACAGACCATTCACTACTTTGGGAATCAGGTCGCTCTGCGGATTGTCATTGATCAACGCATCCAGCAGCAGGGCATCGGTACGACGGTTGGAGTGCAGCAGCACATATTCATCATCGCTATACGCGGCGGTAAAGTTGGCCGCCCCCGCGGTTTCGGATACCTGGTTATTCACATGGCGTCTGATGGCTTCCAGCTCGGTTTCATACCCGCCGGCATTGGACAACACCTGCCACAGGAATGCAAGGCCGTCAAGCGAAATACCCTCCACCCCGGCGTCCTCCAACAAGGCCGCCGCTTTCTGTGGATCAGGATCGCCCATCCGTTCCCGCACATAAATCGCGTAAGCACTGATCGTCCAGCGCGCCTGCTGGGAATACCAGTAGGGGTAATAATCCTCTATATAGGTCAAATAGGTTAATGCGTTTGCCATCATTTCATCCGGTACATCGAATCCCATTTCCTGTGCCCGTTGTAGTGCGTGGGCAGCATGCACGGAATGGAACGGGATACTTTCCGAACCATGGCGCCAATATGGGAAACCGCCGTTGTAATTCTGAAGAATGGAAAGCCTGTCAATATCACGCGTAACGGCTGCTTCCAATTCCTCCGGCGCTGGCAGCCCGGCGGCGTCAAAGGCGTCCAGGACGTCCCGCAGAGCTGCGATTCCCAAGATGCGGGAAGCCAGTTGCTCAGAGCCTTCATACGGGTAGCTGGTCAGGTACAGGACTGCATCTGTCAGGGACTGCAGCGCGGTCGAAGACGTGGTGATTTCCAATCCGCCGTATTCACTGAAGACACCCTCCGGACGCAAAATCGGCTGTGCCACGGAACCTTCATCAACAACCCCGTATACCGCAAATGCTTCGCTGGTGGCGGGAGTAAAAACTGGCAATGAAATACTGGCGGCATCGCTCATTGTGCCACTCACCGCGGCAACCATCAACTGTACTGTACCGGCTTTCACCGTTTCAGCCGGAAAACGCACTTCCACCCGGTCATTGGCAGGGATTTCCACTTCCACCCCCTGACCCTCGGTCAACTTCAGGTTGCTGGTATCAACCACGACCTCCACCGTCATCGCGAAATCGGTCTGGTTTTGCAATACCACAGGCAGCTCAAACTGGTCACCGAAATTCAGAAATCGTGGCGCGGAAGGGCGCACCATCAGCGGCAAGCGAGCTGTCAGGTTGGCTTCCGCACTGCCAAATAATCTGCCACTTTCATCCACCGCCACCACCATGATCCGGTACCGGGTCAGGTTATCGGGAACTTTTACACTGATCTGTGCTCTCCCTTCTGCATCGGTACGCGTATCGGGCGAGAACAATGCCAGCGGATCGAAATTCGTGCGCAGGGCAATCGCCCCACTCTCAGCGGATGAATCTTCACCCATGGCATCCTTTGCCATGTCCGACTCCATCATCGGGGCCGGGGCTTCTTCCATCGCCACTTCCTCTTCAACCACCTCGTTTCCACCGCCCATCCCCACCGCCTGGGTGGCCATCACTTCCTGCCGCATTTCTCCCGAAAGACTCAGCGGATCCACCAGGATAATGGATGAACGCCCATACAGGCTGGAGACATCACTGGATCGGGTATAGTAGAAGATGTTGATCGGGTCCGCGAGCGTATAACTGCTTAACGCCAGCACCGCTTCATCCACCACCACCACCGCCAGGCTGGCCCCTTCCACCGGTTCTCCAAGGGCATCAATTAATGCCACATCTATCACTGTCTCCGCACCGGGTTCAAGTGCCGTTTCCCGTGGCTGCACATCCAATGTCAACCGCCGATTCAATGGCGGAACGCTCAAGGAGAGCGAGCCCACCGCGAATGCTGGGCGCGGTTCAACATCCGCTACCGGATTCCCTTCATCATCCACCCGCTGCGCGCTGCCAGCCAGATCAACCTGTACATGGATGTTGGGGATATGTTCATCCGCAATTGGGATCTCCAGCGTAATACTATCCTCCGCCATCGTAAACGGCTCGCTATATAGAATGCCATTCCGGCTCACCGTCAAAAGACCTTGCGCCGGCCCAAAAGGCGACTGCACCAGCAGCTGCGCCGTATCCCCCGGCTGATATTCTTCTTTATCCGGAATCAATGTAACGGTTTCCTGCAGCAGGTCGCGCGATGGGGCAATCTCTCCGCCACTCACCCAGCGGGTGATGCGGGTCATATTTTCACGTCCTTCCGCATCGGTCACCACAGCCGTGATCTGGTATTTTCCACCAAGATCGGTGGCGAAGGTGCAGGTCTGTGGTTCGTCCGATGAAACAAAGTCACATGTCTGACTTTCGGCAGCCGTTTCCTGCCAGCTGCCACCGCTGTATTTCCATTCCATCCGCTCTGCTGTAACCATCACAGTACGAGCGGTGACGACATTGCCGTCCAGATCAACCGCAATCACATCCACATCCAGCGGTATACCGCGTTCGACAAAATAGCGCTCGGTTCGCAATCCCACGTACACATCCGCCGGATGTACCATCAGGGTGGTCGTCCCCGTCCATGCTTGCCGATTGACATCCATCACGATTGCCTCAGCACTCACATTCTGCGGACGCGGCTCGCCATCCCCGGCGAAGTCCATTTTCAAGTAGTGGTTTCCGCTCGCATCGGTACGGCCGCTGAAACTCTGATAGTTCCCCCCATCCCATCCACCACCGTACCAATCCACAAACCACCACCACGGCTGCCAGATGCCAAAGGAGAAATCCTGCCAGTTTGGCGGTTGATAATTAGTCGCCTGTGTTGAAACATTCCAGGTAACCTCAGCATTGGGCAGTGCCCCGCCGGCATAATACTTTGCTTCCACGGCAGTAATCGCACTTCCACCCACATAATAAGGACCGGTAGTCTCATTGCGCGCCTGCACTTCAAATTCCGGGCGGCGAAATTCCTGGATCTGGAACCCATGATAATAATTCGCACCGGTTACCTCCATCAGGTTTCCGCTGGCTGAGAGCTGCAGGTTGGCATAACCCAGGTTGGCATTCTCCGGCACATCAAAGGACAGGTCAAACCCGCCCAATTCATCGACAACAGCCTCCCCGGTGGCAAATTCATTCCCCATCGAATCAACGGCTGAGTAGAAAACCGTATTGACCTGCCCTCCGGGCAGGACCACATCACCGCCTTCGGTGAATTGGATTACCCGCATCCAACCCTTCAGGTGAACGGTTTCACCAGGTTTATACATGGCCCGGTCATCGAAAACATACCAGGTCAGGTTATCATTTACAGGATACGGACGCCAGGCACCTTCATCCCAGGCATAGGGTGAACGCGGCAGAATTGCCGTATCCTCCCCGACGGAAGCAACCAGATACTGGATGCCTTCGTCTGGCAATTTAAACCGTGCAATCCCGTTAACTTCGGTGGTTGTGTTGATTGGTCCCGGATTGCCCATAAGGGACACCCCGGCCAGTGGCAATCCGTTTTGTAAATTGGTGGTCCACACAAGCATGTCGCTGCTGTCTGAAAACGCATCCAAGCCGATCTGTGTTACCTGGACCCAGGCATGGATCGTTTCCCAGTAATGTTCTTTTTCAAAGAAACCCTTGGGGGGTTTGACCACAACAATGAAATGCCCGAATTCACCATCCATGACTGGCGTCAGATCGACCATGGTTTCCGTCAGGCGTGTGGTATCCTCGATGCCCAGTTTGTCTTCCAACACCAACTGCCCGGGCGGGTCAATACCCTGATCAGTATACGTGTATTCCTGCAGATATTTTTTATACGCATTCCAATCGGATGGCTCCACCCGGTACACCGCCACATTCAACGAATCATACGTAATCGAATACACCGACAACCCTGGACGGGTACTGTAGGGGTCGACCGTCACCAGGCTGCTATTGGGACCGATCAGCATCGGTTCCGCTTTCCCCACGGTGAATGTTAATTTTTCGTCACGACCGAGCGTTTGCCCGAATACATCCTGGATCAACGAATCAACCGTCACATAATATTTGGTACTGGCCGTGGTCGCGCCGGAGATTGTGATGATATCACCGACCACATTAACGGTGGCACCAACAATGGCTGGATCCAGGCTGATCATGGTTTCTTTATACGCATCAGCATCCAGCGGGTTGTTGAATTGGATAAAGAACGGCTGCAATGGATAACAATCCTCATCGCTCCACCAGGAGCAGCCATGCTTGATCACCTTCAAAGGAGCGTAGGTGCGGAAGCTGAAGGATTGATCCACAATAGCGGTCAGGTTTCCCTCGGCAGATGGCATCCCCGCCTGGAATGTGATCTGGATATCTGAATCCTTTGGCAGCGATTCCGTCGCTTTGAATGCCAGCCAGCGTCCTTCGGGTGTATATTCAAGCGTGGTTTGCAGGATCTCATCTGCGGCAACCTCATCTTCCGTCGCCAATCGCACATTAAAGGTTTTCCCATCCGCTGTGGCGCTGACCCATTCCAGCACCGCCTGGGGGTCAATGCGCTGGTCAAAGGCGGCAAACATCAAGGGGTCAAGGTCTTGCGGTTCATTGGAATACGGGTAGGAGGCGGTCAGCAGGGGGGGCGGAGTGGTAAAAGTCCATTGTACGGTCTGCGCCAGTTCACCGCCCGTGACGGATTCCGTTCCGGCCGGGATGGTCACTGTATACTGGGTCGCCTTCGGCAGGCGGTCGATCAAGTCGGATTGATAATAAAAAGCCAGTGTTTTGGTACCCACCCACCGCCAGTTGCCAGGCAGGTCAGGCTCCACAGAGACCGGCACATCCTCCTCAGCCAATTGCTGCAATGTGGCAAGCGGAATCATCGGCTGGTTGAATGTAACAGAAATGAACGGTGCAACCGTGATCTCTCCCTCCGGCGCATAACGCAGGACTTCCAGCGGTCCACTGGCTGTTTCTTCTGGAGGCAGCAAATCCTCGTCTGGCGGGAAGCTTTGTTCGATCGTATCACCGGGGCGCGGTGGAGGTAAAACTTCCGGCGGCTGGTTAAACTCGACCTGCTCATCAGGCAATGGTATCAGGTCCGGCAGCCGTGCCAGGATCTCGTCTATTTCAACCTGGGTCAACGGTTCCCCCTGCACTGGTTCGATCGGGATGACCTCCACCGGATCCGCGGCACCTTCGCTCAGAATGATGGTGAATCCCGGCTCATCTTCTTCACCATCTAGTTCGGTTGAGATACCCTGGGCCTGGTTCATTGCCGGATCCTCACTTTCGATCACCTGCGGGTTGGTAACAGCACCGGGCTGGTCTTCTGCCGAGGGACGAAACAACCGTAATCCCTGCAGCATGGTGCAGCTCATGCTGAAGATCAACACAATTGACATTAGCTGGTAAATCCACTTCCGGGTGGTGATGGTTCGCATATCACAGCTCCTTCCTTAACTACATCGGCATGTATCAAGAACGCATGCCATGTGCACTTTGTTCCAGTTCATATATTTTTGTTAACAGGCGATGAGATTTCTGGCGCCACACAAATCCAAGCATTAAAAAAAACCGCGAATCATGAAACGCCAAAATTCCTGGTATCAGAAAAATGGACTTGCGGGTAGCGGAGGACATCGTTTCTCTATTCATCATATCACCAAAGTATACAAAACAATTCGCACACAAGGCACTGTGCTACTTCCATGCTTTGGCAGGAGTTCCATCTGGTTGGATTGGGACTCCTTACACTACCATGAATAACCACTAATTTGTATTCCACCGGTGAGCATGCTATAAATGATACAAACCAGACCGACAGATTGATCATTGGGGCTTTGATAAAGAGGTAGGGATGGACGTTCTGCTTGCGATTGGTAGTGCTATGGGTGGATACCTGGTTGGCTCAATCTCGTTTGCCCGGATGATTACTCATTTGAAAAAGCCGGACCAGGATCTATCCAATGTTGAAATCCCCTATGACAGCGGAGGCGGCCACCATATGGCAGCAATTGGCGCCACCACAGCCTCAATCGTTTTGGGACCCAAATGGGGTGGGATCATTACCCTCCTCGATTTGTTTAAAGCATTCCTACCAACCCTGGCAGTGCGCCTGCTCTTCCCGGGGGAAATCTACTTTCTCTTGACTGGCGGCGGTGCCATTACCGGGCATATCTTCCCAATCTATTACCGGTTCAAGGGGGGATATGGTATCTCACCAGTTTTGGGTGCGTTTCTGGTTCTCGATCCACTGGGGGTTCTGGTCAGTAACCTGCTGGCCATGTTCCTGGGCTATGTGGTCTTTCGCGAATTTGTGATCGCCATGCTGGGTGGGACCTGGATTATGATTATCTGGGTTTGGCTGGTGCGTGGTGATCCACCGTCCATCCTGTTCACGGTCATTGCCAACCTGTTATTGGGTATTGCCGCGATACCGGAATTGGTGCGCCACCTGCGTGACCGGAAACTGGGCAAGGTTTCCATGAAGGAACTGATGAAAAAATTCCCCATGGGTCGTATGACCGAAAAATGGTTAAAACGGAAGAACGAATGATACGCCCTCACGACCATCGACCTGGCAGAACACACTGAAGGAGGAACTCCCGGTATGGACGATGAAAAGATTCTGAACCTCCAACAACAACCTCTGCCGGAAAGCATCGGGGCAAAAGCCTCGAATATCCGCATACTGCAGGATTTAAGATTCAGAACACCTGTCACATGGGTTGTACCGTGGACATTTCATCATCAATACCGGGCGGGAAACACTGCGATACTGACATCCCTCCAGCGCCAATTGGAGACAATCCTGTCCGGTGACAAGATATATGCCGTCCGTTCTTCTGCCGATGTTGAGGATTCCCGTAACCAATCCTATGCCGGCCAATTTGCCACCCTGTTGAATGTGTGTGGACGTGATGCCGTCCTGGATGCTGTAATCCAGGTCTGGGCTTCTGCGGATACCTCCTCCACCAGGGCATACCTGACCCAACATGAAAATGAATATGAACTCCCCAGAATGGCAGTCGTCGTCCAGGAAATGGTCACTCCCATTGTCTCCGGCGTTGCGTTCAGTTGTAACCCGGTCACAGGATCAGAGGAATTGATCATCGAAGCAGTGGAAGGCGATGGGCTGCAATTGATGGGGAAAGGTGTCACGCCCTACCGCTGGGTATACCGCGGAAAGCACGCTACCACGCGACCACCAGAAAGTGCCCAATGGCAAAAACTCGCTGACAGCGTTGCCAGGCACACCAGAAAGCTGGCACAGGCACTGGGTCATGCTGTGGATGCAGAATGGGTATTCGACGGCAGGAAATTGTTTTGGGTACAGGCCAGGGAAATTCGTCAGGTTGAACCGGTTGATGTCTATTCCAACCAGATGGCACGCGAGATGATACCGGGCATGGTTAAGCCGCTGATCTGGTCGATCAACATCCCCCTGGTCAATACAGTCTGGGTCAACCTGCTGACAGAGATGGTCGGAGATCATGGAATCCATCCTATGGACCTGGCCCGGGCATTCAATTACCAGGCTTATTTTAATCTGACCGCGCTCGGAAAAGTTTTCAGGAAAATCGGCCTCCCGCCCGACAGCCTGGAAATCATGATGGGGATCAGGAGCTCCAACAATAAACAAAAAATGTTCAGTCCAACGCCGCAAATGATTGGATTGCTCCCACGCCTCATCGCCTTCATGATCCGGCAATGGAATATCCCCAGAAACCTTGAACGGAAACTCCCCACATTCCAGCATGAAGTGTATCAATTCCAGCCCGAAACACTGCAGCACCAAACTATCGAAGATATGGTCTGCTCCTATCAAAAGGTGTATCAACAGGTGCAAAACCTGGCGTATTTCAACATCATCATCCCCCTCAACCTGGCTGTATACACCCGCCTGTTGCTGCGCCGGCTGAAAAAATTGGGAATTGACGCGGAAGCGCACGATCTGGTACGCAATGAAAATTCCATCGCTTCCTTTAATCCAACTCCGTATTTCCAGCAGCTGCATCGCCACTATAAAGCGCTTTCCCCTGATGATCAGCTCCTCTTTGAAACCACCCCGTATCATCAACTGGGAGAACATCCGGTGTTTAAGGACCTGTACGCACAGGTATCCGACTTTCTGTCCCAATTTGGACACTTCAGCAACAGCGGAAATGATTTTTCTGCTGTACCCTGGCGCGATCAGCCAGAACAGGTAAAAATGATGGTCATTCAATATCCAGATGCGAATGGAAGCCAGTCTGGCAAACCCGCATTGGATTTATCAGACCTCCCCATTTTCCACCGCCGACGAATTTTCAGGATGTACCAACGTGTGATCGCCTTCACCCGTTACCGGGATCAAATCAGCTCACTATATACTTACACTTACGGCCTATTCCGTCCCATCTTCCTCACAATTGCAGATCAACTGGTGTCACGGGGTCTTCTCTCACAAATTGAAGATATCTTTTTTCTCCCTGTGGAAGAGATTCTTTCCGCTGTACGGCAAAAACCCGATCAGGCGGAATCTTTAGCCGACATCGCTCTCCAACATCGACAGAAGATGGCGGAGTATGATGGTATCGATCTACCGCCAATCATTTTCGGCGATACCATCCCTGAACAGCTGCCAGAGCTGGCAGAAGAGTTAGAGGGAGTGGCCACCTCACCAGGCCTGTACACCGGCACAGCACGGGTTATTCATAACATTAATGAATTTTCGAAACTCAAAGACGGAGATGTATTGGTGATCCCATTCTCCGATGTTGCATGGACACCGTTGTTTGCGCACGCGGGTGCAGTGGTCTCCCAATCTGGTGGGATGTTGTCACACAGTTCAATCATCGCGCGGGAGTTTGGGATACCAGCCGTTGTCTCACTCGAGGGTGCGATGAAACTGGAAGATGGGCAGACCCTCCAGGTGGATGGATATCGGGGCAGAGTATCAATTGTGGTTTCAGATAGGGTAGCAGAAAATGAAAATCGTTGAAGCAATCGCTTTGGAAAAGAAGTATGACATGGGTGACATCACTGTCAACGCACTGCAGGGAGTGGATTTTTCGGTTAATGGCGGTGAGTTTGTTGCCATCATGGGACCTTCGGGCAGCGGCAAATCAACGCTGCTTCATATTCTGGGCGGTCTGGATACCCCGAACCAGGGAACCGTTTCACTTGCGCAAAACAACCTCGCCAAGCTGCAGGACCAGGCACTGACCCTGTGCCGCCGTAAGAACATCGGGTTTGTTTTCCAATTTTTTAACCTGCTCCCCACACTGACTGCCGAGGAAAATATCCTGTTGCCGTTGATGATTGATGGCAAAGACTTACGGCCGTACCGTGAATGGCTCGATACACTCCTCGCAATGGTTGGTCTCATCGACAGGCGGTACCATCGGCCTGACCAGTTATCAGGCGGTGAACAGCAGCGCGTTGCCCTGGCAAGAGCGCTGATTACCAAACCCTCCATTCTGCTCGCAGACGAGCCCACCGGTAACCTCGACTCCAAAACAGGGACTGTCATCATGGAGTTGATGCGCCGTTCCTGTGATGAACTGGGGCAAACGATAGTCATGGTGACACATGACAGCCGTGCCTCAGCATACGCGGATCGAGTGGTCTTTCTCAAAGACGGCAAGGTCCACAGCGAAAAATCCTTCGACCGTTCCAACGAATTCACTGACCGGTTGCGGACCGTGATCCAGATGATCGAAGTATTGGAACTGTAACGAGGTCCCATATGCGATTATTTATCTTGCTGTTATCGCGGTCTTTCCGTTCACGCCCGTTACGCACCGTTCTCAGCCTGCTGGGCATTGTTTTCGGCGTGGCAGCCATGGTATCGATCAATGCGGCCAACACCAGCGCGATGAACGCCCTGACCAACCTGTTTGAGAACACTTCGGGGAAAGTCGATCTGATCATCCTTCCCTCAGGTGGTACCGGGAATGTCCTTCCCGAGCAATTGTTGAACAGCGTTTCCCGCATGGCCGGCGTCCGCCATGCCGCGCCTGTGATTAAGGAAACTTCAGCTCTTGCAGCGGATGCGGTCTCCAATGAAATAGGTTTGAGTTTCGCAGGCTTTGATGCCGGCGGATTGGCTGTGCATGGGATTGACCCTGATCTCGAAAAATTGGTTCGGGTGTATCAACTCGTCGAAGGCCAGTTTGTCACACCTGGTCGCGCAGATAACCAGTGGATGTTCGTGGATACCTACGCTGAAGAGAATGACCTGTCTGTTGGAGATTCCGTCGATATTATGACTCCGAACGGCACCGAATCCATCACAATCGCGGGTTTATTCGCCAAAGAAGGTGCAGGACTGGTCAACAATGGCGCATTTGCCGTTGCCAATCTCGAAACCATGCAACAATTATTTGACCGCGGGGGTGAATTGGACCAGATTGATCTGATAGTCGATGAACAGTACGAGAGTGCGCAGGCACTGGAAGACTTCCGGGCACTGCTGCAAGACCGCCTTGGCAGCCGTTATTCTGTTGTGTATCCTGCCAGTCAGGGGCAAAAAACGGTGCAGATGCTGAGCAATTATCAGATCGGTTTGAATTTCCTGAGCGGAATTGCTTTGTTCGTCGGAGTGTACCTGATTTACAACGCATTTAACATGACTGTGATTGAACGCACCCGTGAACTGGGCATGCTCAGAACAATCGGGATGAGCCGCAAGCAAATCATCTGGCAAATGGTGAGTGAAGCCCTGATTCTGGGAGTGGCAGGTTCTGCCGCAGGAATTGGATTGGGGCTTCTGATGGCTGATGGGATCAGCAAATTGATGGCCCGGTTGTTAAACATGAGTGTTGACCAAATGGTGATCCCGTTGGGTACTGTTGTTACCAGTTTCCTGATCGGCGTGGTTGTCACTGTGGTTGCCGCACTGGTGCCTGCATTGCAGGCAGGAAAAATTTCGCCCATGGCAGCAGTCCGCATCCGTGGACAAAGCAAACCCTCCTGGATGATGGTGCATGGTTGGAAACCGGGTCTGATGATCCTGTTTACTGCTGCTATCCTCCTATTGTGGAATCCATTTCGGAATGATCCCCGCTTCATATTGGGTAGCATGACCGTTCTATTGCTGTTTCTGGGACTCACCCTATCGATACCCGCCAGTATTCCATTTTGGGATCGGTTGATGCGCAAAGGTCTTCAGTGGGTGTATGGCAGCCCTGGCAGCCTGGGCAGCCGTAACATTGACCGCTCGCGGCTGCGCACCACGATCACGATCGGCGCGTTGTTGGTCGGTATCTCAATGGTGATTGTGGTACGCGGCATGACAGAATCATTTATCGCTGACCTGGAGGTGTGGCTGCAGGCATACCTCGGCGGTGATATCTATGTCAATGCTGCCGTTCCGCTGCGTGCTACCGTTGGAAACCAGTTGATGGGGGTGGAAGGGGTGCAGGCCGCAGCCGCCATCCGCTATTTCCCGGTGGAATGGGTCCAGCCGGATGGGACAACTGAGTCGATTACATTCATGGCTGTCGAACCTGCCATGTATACCCGTGTTACCGGGTTTGTTTTCAGTCAGAAAAGCACCGATCCGGTTGCAGCCACGGCCAGGCTTGCATCAGGCCAAACGATCTTCATTTCCAGTGTGCTCGCTGAAAAATACAACCTGGCTGAAGGCAATATTATTCATTTGCGAACCAGAAAGGGCTACCAGCCATTTACCATTGGAGCGGTCGTTGTAGATTTCTATGAAAACGGCCAAATTATCACCGGGGCATGGTCCGATATGCGCCAGTTCTTTCACATCAATGATGCCAATACCTTTTTAATCCAATCGGAACAGGGGTCTGATATTAAAAATGTCGCAGACCGTATTGAAAAGACTTATGGCAAACGGTACCAGTTGGCGATTGAGGTTAACAAATCGCTGCGCGACCGGGCATTTTCATTGTTGGACCAGGCATTTTTCATGTTCGATGTCCTCGCAGTGATCTCGATCCTGGTCGCATCGCTTGGTGTGGTTAACACCCTGACAATGAGTGTGATCGAGCGCCGGAGAGAAATTGCAATGCTGCGGGCGATCGGGTTTACCCGCCGGCAGGTGCTCCAGATGATCCTGTCGGAGGCGGCGGTGATGGGTGTTGCCGGAGGCGTGATGGGGCTGGTGGTCGGTGTTATCCTGACCCGCCTGTTCCTGCTGGGGATGACAGCCATGTCCGGTTACAAATTGGAATTCATTTTACCGCTGCAGGGCATCATCACAACCATGGTGATCGCGCTGGTCATCGCGCAGGCGGCGGCTTTGCTGCCCGCCATGCGTGCAGTGAGAACCAATCTTCTCGAATCCATTCGATTTGAGTAAAACCGATCAATCCGACAGGAATTCGATAAAAGCGCTCATTCCCCAGGCGATTGACTCAGGAATATCTGCTGCTGCGACCGTTACCTGAAAATACACCCCCGAACCTGGCTGTGATTTCCTGGCAATCACCACCACTTCACCTTCCAGTTTCACATCGGGCAACGCATCAACACTGATCACCGCCCGGTCTCCAACAGTCAGGCGGACAACGTCGGTTTCACTGAGGTCAGTGGTAACAAGCTGCATTTGGGTACCATCTGCAAGCAGGACAACCGGTTGATTCGGATTGGCATTTTCAAAATCGCGCAGGTATACCTCAACCACAGTACCGCGGAACGGGGCACGCAGGCTTGAATTCCCAAGCACAAGTTCCTGGGCAGCTAGCTGCGCTCGGGCGGATACCAGATCACTCTCGGCGGAGGTTAATTGTTCATCAGAAGGTCCAGACTGAAGAGCGTCCAATGCAGCCTGGGCGGCAGATACCTGCATTTCTGCTGCGTCCAATTCGATTTCCCTGGCGTTGGCACGGTCAAGACGATCATAATTGACCTCTGCATTTTTCAGGGCAGCCTCAGCTGCTGTCAGCGACTGCTCATCCGGAATTGCCTTCAAGACCGCCAGCGCATACTCCGCACGATCAACACCAGCCTGTGCCTGGGCGACAAGAGCTTCCAGCTGGCTTGTTTCACTGGTCACCAGCAATTCCCCCGCCTCAACCATCTGGCCAGGTTGAACAAGCACCTGTATCTGCTGGGCACCGTTTGGGAAGCTCAGTTGTGCCTGGAGCGCAGGAGCAAATTCAGCAGAAGCAAACACATTGCTTTCTTCCATAAAGACTGGCTCGGGACTTACCGATTCATCAATCGCATCCGATGATTCAGCGCAGCCAACCAGACCGAAGAAGAATACCATGACTGCGAAACACAGTGCGAAACCACTCAGTCTTGTTTTCATACCTGGTCCATTTCACTCGTATTAACCTGGTGTTTGATACCCTGATTGTACACAAAAATGAATGGATAGCAATTGTTTTTTCACCGTTGCTGCTGTCCTGTTGGCATTGGTATGCCGTTAGATGAAAGCAAGTTATCCCATCCAGAGATTTCATCTCCCATACAATGATGAAACCAGATGAGACATGGTATCCTTAATAACTGCATACACCCGGCAATCATGGAACCAACCTTGCAGCTCTCAATGACTTGAACAAAAAAGCAACAATGACCATCCTCCCACCGCCACTCCAGACCGCCATGCGGTTGATTGAAGAACACCGCCCAGAAGAAGCCTCCGCCTACCTGCTGGGTCATCTTCACACGCATCCGGACGATGACCGTGCCTGGTACCTGATGGCTTATCTCAGCCGGAACCCGCGCCAACGCCTCACTTATCTGCGGCAATGCCTGCGCGCCAACCCCGGCAACCAGATGGCAAAGGACCAGTTGGATCGCCTGATCGGCAAGGAAACCATTCAGGAAAAGCCAGCAAATCCCATGGGGACAGTAAAGATGCAGGACAGGCCTGCGACCGTTCCTGTCCAACATGGTTCCACGCCGCCGAACGCAACCCGCCGTGAACGCAGTCGGACCGGCAGTGTCAAAGGGCTGATCCGATTCCTTGTTTATGCCCTTAAACGTGGCGGGGCAATTGCAATCACCATTATCCTGGGAGTGTTCCTGACCATTCTGATCATCAATCAAACCGGTCAGGTTGATAACAGTGTGCTGGGAACGATCAAAAACCAGGTAGACCAGCTTTCCTACCAGGGTTACTATAGCAGCATGTCGTCCCAGGAACGCATGGCAGCCAAAGAAACCGAGGTGGCACGCCGTGCGGAAGAAGCTGGCCTTAACTTGCCGGATCTGCCGCGCAATATCTTATGGACATTCCGATTCCTAACCCTGAATTGGGGGGAAGCCCAGTTCGCCCGCAGGATCAGTCAACATCTCACCCGCCTCGAATCGGACAACATCCGCGATATCATTCTGGCTGCCCTGCCCAACACCTTACTGTTAATGGCTGCTGCTTACCTGGTCATCTTCCTGCTAGGCATCCCACTTGCCCTCTACCTTTCACGACATAATGATACCTTCATCGACCGCTTTTTTTCATTCCTATCACCACTATCATCCATTCCCAGCTGGGTCATAGGCATTTTATTGGTCCTGATTTTTGCCGTGCAATTCCAACTATTGCCCATTAATGGTATGCTCGATAACTTTCCGCCCGCAACAAATTGGGGGTATCTTGCCGTCGTCGCCCGTCACATGGTTCTGCCGGTGTTATCGATTGTGATTTCCCTATTTTTCCAATTGGTGTACACCTGGCGCACCTATTTTCTGCTGTTTTCAGAAGAAGACTACGTTGAACTGGCTGTGGCCAAAGGTCTTCCAGATCATTTACTTCACAGGAGGTATATTCTGCGTCCTGGTATTCCGTATGTCATTACCAGTTTTGCCATGACCTTTGTCAGTTTCTGGCAAACTACCACCGCGCTGGAAGTCATTTTTCAATGGCCAGGGATCGGTTATACCTATATTAAATCACTGCCCCACTTCTTTGGCGAATCCATGTTTCCGGGCGATCTGCTGGTAGCCGTCGCCATTGTCGTCATTTTTGCTTATTTGCTGGGTTTTTTGGTTTTTCTCCTTGACATTCTGTATGCCATTGTCGACCCCCGCATCCGCATCGGCAATGATGAGAACCTGCAATTGAAAATTATCCGGCGGCACCTCAACAAAATGAGAACGCAACGCTGGGAACGCGCATTGCGAACAACCGGAAATCACCCGCAACAACAACGAAGACATCTTCGCATCCATTTCCGTTCTACCTGGAAGCGCCTTTGGCCAAGGCTGAAAAGCTTCTGGCAAGACCTGGTACGATACCCTTCAGCGGTGGTCGGACTGGCCATCCTGGTTTTGTTTATTCTGGGCTCCATTTACGCCGTGATCGCTTATCCTTACCAGGAATCAGGCAGAGATTGGTACACTGCACGCCTCACAGGGCAACCGCGGGTACCACGCCTGGCCAAACCTGCCTGGACAAATGTTTTCCGCAAGGAGACCCTCCCGGAGACGATTATCCTGGATTCCGCGGCCGGTGATGCGGCCAAAGAATTCATCGACAACCCGGAAGGCAGTGATGAAATCATCCTGACCTACACATTTGACTACCCCTATGGCGATATTCCACAGGACATACTGGTATATTATGATGCCGCCTATGAAGTTAAGAAACCATTTGCAACGGTAACCTGGGTCACACCGAACGGCATGGAATATATTTTCCGGGGAGGCGCGACTGAAACCCTCGCCTTCGACTTGAAGGAGAACATTTCCATGCGTCGTTTTCTACAGAATAACCCGGAGTGGAACCAATGGTATGACACCGACAAATATAACCCCACCTCACCCCTGTGGGCATTGTTTGCCTATCCCAATGCCACTACTGCCTTCACACAAAAGGGAACATATCAGGTGGTGATCAATATCCTCCTGTTTGAAGAGGAGAATGATGTGGACGCAGAATTAATCTTAATCGGGCAGGTGTATGGTTTGGGCGGGACGGATTTTATGCGCCGTGATTTGATGTTCCCGCTGTTATGGGGTCTCCCGTACGTGATTTTGCTTGGACTATTTGGAGCTGTCATCACTACGCTCCTGGCATTGATCGTAGCCGCTATTGGGGTCTGGTTTGGCGGCTGGGTCGACAACCTGATCCAGCGCATCACAGAAGCCAATATGATCCTCCCCATCCTGGCCATCGCAATTTTGATCCATGTCATTTATGGGATTAATATGACAGTCATTATTATCGGTGTGATCCTGATGAATGTCTTTTCCACCCCCACCAAAACATTCCGCTCCGCATTTTTACAGATCAAGGATGCCCTCTACATCGAAGCCGCCCAGGTGTACGGAGCCAGTAACCTGCGCCTGATATTCACCTACATGATACCACGCGTTTTACCGGTGATCATCCCCCAACTGGTGATCCTGATTCCCGGCTTTATCTTCCTGGAAGCCACTTTTGGACTGTTTAACATCCGTTCCATGTACCCCACCTGGGGGCGTATCATCTATGAAGCCTTGCAGGAAGGTGCCATGTACGGCTCTCCGTACTGGGTACTGGAACCGCTCTTCATGCTGCTACTCACTTCCTTTACCTTCACCCTGCTGGGGTCCGCTCTGGACCGGGTGTTGAATCCGCGCCTGAAGAAAGAATAATCCAAAATTTTTCAGTTTCACAGTACAATAAGGTGGAGAACTGAAACAATTCGATGGATTTTTCGTAGATATGGATGAAGGCAGGTGTGGCAGTCATTCCCCTTGCCGGTACACCCAAGTGGTACGGAGGAACACCCATGAAAGTAGTTGGATTTATCGTTGCAGCCATTTTAATCTTTTTTGGCGTTTTGTTTATCATGGGCGCATTCAGCGCCAGTGGTTCGGTGGGTTGGATCTTTGTCGGCATTGCCCTGGCGGGGATCGGGTTGGGAATCATTTTCCTCGCAACGCGCAAGAAACCCGGAACAGGCACCCAGAATGTCACTTTGAATATCGACCTGCCAGGTGACGTTAACCTGGAAACGATCAAATGCGAGTCATGCGGCGGGGCGTTGACCAAAAATGACATCAAGATGGTTGCCGGCGCTCCGGTGGTGACCTGCCCTTACTGTGAAACCACCTACCAGTTGACCGAAGAACCCAAATGGTAACCACCACGAAAAAAGGAGAGATGCGAATGAAAAAAAATCTAGGCATTGCTGTGCTGTTGATCCTGCTCCTCACCACACTGTTCGGCACTGTCTCCGCCCAGACGTATTACTTTGCAGTTCCGGTCGTACTGGTGGAGCTGTATATCAATCCCGACGGTACAGTGAACCTGTCATACGAGTACACCTTCCAGAATGATGCCAGTGCAGATCCGATTGAATACGTTGATATCGGACTGCCCACCAGCGGTTACAGCCTCAGCAATGTTTCTGCCAGTGTCGATGGACAGCGTATTACCAACATCTACAATGCTGACCCGCAATACGTTTCTGATGGCCAGGGTGTGACCCTGGAACTGGGTTCGCTGGCCATTCCTCCAGGCAGTACCGGGACAGTGGTCATGAAAGTTACCAATGTAAGCGGGCTGCTGTACGAAGCGGATGAACCAGAGAATTATGCCAGCTTTGTCTTCATGCCAAATTACTTTGACAAGAGCCTGGTTAATGGCAAGAGTGATTACACTATGGTGATCTACATGCCGCAGGGTATGACAGAAGAAGAACCACGCTACTTCCCGGCAGAACGCTGGCCAGGCAATGCTGAACCGGACTATATCGGCTACACCGATGATGATCGGGTGTATTATGCCTGGGTCAGTACCGAGGCCAACGTTTATTCGCAATACCGTTTTGGGGGTGCGCTTCCGATGACCTTCGTGCCGGCAGAAAGCGTCAATCCCAAACCGACCTTTGCTGATAAATTTGGTTTCTTTGTTTCCAGCACGATTGAGAAGTTATTTCCCATGTGCTGTGTGGCTATCTTTATCGGCGGGCCGATCGGTCTGGGCATTCTGCAATCCAAGCAGCAGAAGAAACGCAAACTGCAATACCTGCCCCCCAAGGTTCGGATTGAAGGACACGGTATCAAACGGGGCCTCACCGCCGTCCAGGCGGCACTGCTCCTGGAGAAACCAATGGACCAGATTATCACTATGATCCTGTTCTCAGTGATCCGCAAAGGCGCTGCCGAGGTAATTCAGCAGAATCCGCTAAAAATCCGTGCCCTTGAACCAGAACCGGAAGGCCTGTATCCATACGAGAAAGAATTCATCGAGGCCATGCTGGAACCCAAAATGACCAGTCAGCGCCGCAAATTACAGATCACCATGACCAACCTGGTGAAATCGGTCAACGAGAAAATGAAGGGGTTTTCGTTCAAGGAAACCGTGGCATACTACGAAGACATCGTCAAACGGGCCTGGACTCAAGTCGAAACAGCCGGCACGCCAGATATCGCAATGGAAAGTTACGACAAATATATGGCCTGGACCATGCTCGATGATGACTACCAGGGCCGCACCCAGACTGTGTTTGCCAATACCCGTCCGGTATACGTTCCACTGTGGTGGGGACGCTACAGCCCAAGCTACCGGGCAGCTTCTGTTGGCAGTGAAAGTATCAAACCTTCCGGCAGCTCCACCTTCAGCCCGATGAGCGGTGGCAAGCCCTCCATGCCAGCCCTGCCAGGCGCAGATTTTGCCGCGGGTGTGGTGCTGGGCGCCCAGAACTTCGCTGCCAATACGATTGGTGATCTGACAGCCTTTACGGAAGGAATCACCAATAAGACCAACCCCATTCCCAAACCCACTTCCAGCGGAAGCAGTTTCCGCGGCGGGGGCAGCAGCGGTGGACGCTCCTGCGCCTGTGCCTGTGCCTGCGCCGGTTGTGCCTGTGCCTGTGCCGGCGGTGGACGGTGATGAATGCCTTTGGCAGCAGGGAAATAATTCCCTGCTGCCGTTCTTGATCCAGGACGTGGAATAAGAATCATGCAACTCTTCAAGCGAAAATCCACTGGCATGCTCCCCCCACCCGGTGTACATCATTTTCTGCGGGAGGATACGCACCACAAAAACCGTCTCCACCTGCGTGTGGAAACAGACGGGAGTGGTTTTCTCCTCGTCAATGCCAACAATATCTATTTCCTGAATCCCACCGCCATGGCAATGGCCTGGCTGACCATGAATGAACAGCCGGACCGGGCAATCATCAAGGCAGTGTGTTCCCACTACGCGGTTGATCAAACCCAGGCAGCAGAAGACCTGGCCGGATTCCAGCACATCCTGCATACATTGATTCATCCCGATGGTGAATGCCCGATCTGCGATCTGCACCTCGAAATGCTCCCTGCCCGGCATGACACACCGATTGCACCCTACCGGATGGACCTTGCGCTTACTTATCACTGCAACAACAACTGCGGGCATTGTTACAATGCCCGTTCCCGTAGTTTCCCTGAATTGACAACGACACAATGGAAACAGGTATTGGATCGCTGCTGGGAACAGGGCATTCCACACATTGTTTTCACCGGAGGTGAACCCACCTTGCGCGAAGACCTGCCGGAGTTGGTCGCCCACGCACAACAATTGGGGCAGATTACCGGTATCAATACCAACGGCCGGCGTCTGAAAGACAAAAGCCTGGTGCAGCGTCTGGTGGACGCCGGGTTGGACCATGTGCAGATCACCTTCGAGTCCGCCGATGCAGCTATCCACGACCAGATGCAGGGCGTGACCGGTGCATGGCAGGATACTGTGGAAGGCATTAAAAATGTACTCGACTCCAGTCTGTACATGATGACCAACACCACCATGCTGACCCTCAACCAGCATTCCATCCCGGACACACTCGCTTTCCTGGCCCAGTTGGGCGTGCCAACCGTCGGTTTGAACGCACTGATCCACGCGGGACGGGGTGCTGACAACCGCACCGGGCTTGATCACCGCCAGATTGAAGATCTGCTCGAGATTGCCAAAGAATATGCCACGGCCCATGGACAGCGCCTGATCTGGTACACCCCCACCCAGTATTGCCATTTCAATCCGATCATCGGCGGTGTGGGCGCCAAGGGCTGCTCGGCGGCGATGTATAACATGTGTGTGGAACCCAACGGCGATGTGCTTCCCTGCCAATCGTATTACCAGGCAGTTGGCAATCTCCTCGCTGATCCATGGGAGGTGATCTGGCATCACCCATTATGTGAAAGCATCCGCCGGCGCGACTATGCACCGGATACCTGCCACCAATGCAGCATGCTCGATGATTGCGGCGGAGGCTGTCCCCTCGCCTATGCAGAACATGCCTACTTACCGCCGATTCCTTTTTCTGTTTTGAACCCTGAAGAATTGGAGTACAATCGTGATGAAATTCCTGAATGATCTGCTCACCAAGTTATATCCCCCTGTAAAGCCGATTGAACCCGGTATTTTTTCCTACCGCCCGGAAGCAACCGGCACTTTTCCCTATCCCATGCACCTGCGCATTGAATCAGAACAGGACGCATTGTTAATTCTGAATGCCTCCACGGTACTGCATCTGAACCAGACAGCAGCCGAATACCTGTACCACTATATCCAGGGCTTAACCCGGGAAGAAATTATCCGCCGCATGGGTCAGCGTTACCGCATGTCGAAAGAAGTGATCATGACCGATTTTGACGATTTATTCGACCGCCTGACCCTTCTGATGGAAACCCCTGACCTCGACCCGGTGAGTTTCCTGGATTTTGAACGTGACACGCCCCACAGCAGCGATCTGTCTGCACCCTACCGAATCGACCTGGCCCTGACCTACCGCTATGGCGATGACAGCAGTGGTGATAAACACCTCAACCAGCGCGTTAAGCAGGATTTAACCAGGGAACAATGGATACAGGTACTTGACCGTGCCTGGCAGGCCGGCATCCCGCATGTCGTTTTTACTGGCGGAGAACCCACCTTGTGTGATTTTCTTCCCGACTTGATCGCACATGCCGAAGCTAACGGCCAGGTGACAGGCCTGCTGACCAACGGGATCCGGTTGGCGGATGCGGCCTTCGCGCGCAATCTGCTGGAGCAGGGCCTTGACCATATCATGATCGTCCTTGATCCTGCCGATGAACGCTGCTGGCAGGCAATCCACTTTGTCATGCCCGAAGATGTGTATGTGACCATCCATCTCACCATCAGCCGGAAGGACACCACCCACTACCAGCAAATCCTGGAACGGCTGATCGCATTGGATGTACAATCGCTTTCATTGAGTGCCGTAAGTGCTGACCTGCAGGAAACCCTGGCAGCTGTCAATGAATTTGCCGTTTACAAAGGCGTGACCATGGTTTGGGATGTGCCAGTACCTTATTCCACCATGAACCCGGTTACACTGGAAGCAGAGGCAGAGGGACAGGCATTGGATGTCAACAACCTTGCTTCCCTGTACGTGGAACCAGACGGTGACGTGCTGGATACCCAGGGGGCAACCCATGTTTTCGGGAATCTGCTGAAGGATGACTGGGAAACGATCTGGAACAACGTCACTCACCCCACATCTTGATCCTTGCCAAAGGACAGCGTACCCAACATATGCCAGACCTGTATCTGCTGCATCAGCGCTACCAGCAACAAGCGGAATGGACCCATTCCATCCGCCAATACCTGTTGGCGAAACTTGCCCTCCCACTCAATCCCCGCGTGCTGGAAGTGGGTTGCGGCACGGGTGTGATACTGGCCGAAGTTGCGCGGCAACTTCCCGGATGTCTGGCATTTGGAATTGACATCGACATCGCCGCAGTCCAACTGGCGCAACGCAAATCACCCTTCAATTCATACGCCCAGTGTAACGCTGCCGATCTGCCGTTTCCGGACGGGAGTTTTGACCTGGTGTGTTGCCATTATTTCCTGCTGTGGGCCAATCCCCTGCAACAAATCTTGCAGGAGATCAACCGCCAGATAAAACCCGGTGGCACTTTGATCGCCTTTGCTGAACCAGATTACGGCGGGCGTATTGACCATCCGCCCCAGCTGGCACCGCTGGCAGAGTTGCAGGAACGTTCATTGCGTGTACGCGGTGCCCATACCCGCATCGGGCGTGAACTCGGGCAGCACCTTCTACAAATGGGCCTGGAGCGGGTCGAAACCGGGGTATTGGGCGGCCAATGGCAATTTCCCGCGACGCAGGACGCAGATGACACCGAAAACGCCATCCTGCAGGATGATCTGGAAGCTCTGACACTCACCACGGTGGAATCCGAGTTAGTCCAGCAACTTATCACGCTGGACGAGGAAGCATGTCGCCAGGGAACACGGCTGATCTATCTGCCAACTTTTTATGCCGTTGGATTCAAACCTGCCGCCTGAACCCACGGATCAAGTTTAAAAAGCAACCTTGCACAATTCACCAAACAAGGCTATAATTGCCGAAGTTAAAACCTAGTCGGGGCGTGGCGCAGTCCGGTTTAGCGCGCTTGCATGGGGTGCAAGAGGTCGGAAGTTCGAATCTTCTCGCCCCGACCAGAAACCCGTTACATCCAAATAATTGACCAGGTAAGCGGTCTGCGGTTCAGTTTTTCCCTCATGTTCGAGGTTACAAAAACAACCGCAGTCCGCTTACCACGTTTAAGCCAAACCCCAAGAAAGGACCCCAAAATCATGTTATTTTCCAACGCCATTCCTACCTATTCCCTCTACCTGGCATCCAACGGCTTCTCCCCCCACACCGTCAAATACTACGCTGGCTGCATGAAACGCGTCCTCAAAGCCATCGGCGATCGCCCCGTCGCTGCCATCCAATACCAGGACCTCGTCCTTTTCATGGCCGACGTCAGCGCCAGGGGCCGTTCCCAGAATACCCTCCGCGCCTATTGGAAATCCTTCCGATCCTTCTTCTCCTGGGCGCAACTCGAACTCGGCCTCAAAGAACTACCCAACGCCAAAATCAAATGCCCTGCCGAACCCCCCACCGAAGTCATCCCCTTCACCCAGGAAGATGTCCAGGCCCTCCTCAAAGCCGCCGAATACACCCGCCCCGCCGTTTCCCATGGCCGTAAATCCTTCCAGATGAAACGCGCCACCGCCGCCCGTGATATTGCCCTTGTCAAACTCCTCCTCGATACCGGCCTCCGTGTCTCCGAAGCTGCCCGCCTCACCGTCGGTGATGTCGATCTCTTTGATAACTGCGCCGTTCAGGTGCATGCCTACCGTTCTGGCAAAAAATCCCGTCCCCGCACCGTCTTCATCTCCCGCCGTACTGCCTACCAGATCCACCGCTACCTTTCCACCCGCGACAAACCCCACAATTCCGAACCCCTTTTCCTCTCCATCAAAAACAACCCCATGGATCGTGATTCCATCCGCCACCTGCTCGACAACCTCGGCACCCGCGCTGATGTCCCCAACACCCATCCCCACCGCTTCCGCCACACCTTTGCCATCGAGTTTCTTCGCAACGGCGGCAATGTCTACACCCTCCAGCGACTCCTCGGCCACTCTACCCTCGATATGGTTCGCCGTTACCTCCATCTCTCCGAAGTTGACATCGAAAATGCCCACCGCCTCGCCTCCCCCGTCGATAACTGGCGCCTCTAGCCCAATCTTCTCCAAATCTGCCCCCGTTTTCTAACATTCTCCGCTCACAAGCCTTCCTGTAGCACAAATACGGCCCTCAAACACAAAAACAGCGGGTGAAGTCGTCCTTCACCCGCTGTTTCGCCAGTCTCCCTACTCCATGTGTGCCATATTCCAGCACAGGTTCACAATCTCCTGCCCCAGGCACACCGCCGTGAACTGATCCAGCGCCTCCCCCCGCCGCAGCACCGTCACCGCCTCCACAATCAAGATCAGCTCCTCAATCGCCCGGTCCTGATCCGGGCACGTCACCTCCAGGTGGCCCTTGTACTTCGTCAGCAACGCCTCCAGCAGCCACAGCGGCACCTTCCGCCCCTGCGCCTCATCCGCCGCCAGCTTCGCCTTCCCAACTTCTGCTTTTTCTGTCTCGTTCATTTGTCGTGTCTCCTTTGAATGATATGACAAAATCCTGCACTGGTTTTACCATGCCGGAGACACGACTCTCATAGCAGTTTCAACCAATGCAGGACTTCGCCCACAATTATATTCGTTATGAGCATGGTTTAAACAAAAAACCTGCTATTTGGAGTCGTGTCTACGCCCACAGTATAGCACATTCCCCTCACCCCCGTAAAATTATCGTACCCGGTACTGCCCCTTAAAAGGCGCAGCGCCCATTCGCGGCGGGGCGTCTGAGCGCTGAGCGGGACGGGACGAGGTTTATCTCAACCCTACCGGTTCTAACCGGCATTCTTCGTAAGTGCCTATAGTATAGCACATCTCGTCAAATTCTTGAACCCCCCCTCAACCCTTAAAAGGATCATTTATTAATAGGGCAGCGCCCCGGGCCGGATTCGAACCGACATATGACATACTTACGAAGAATGCAGCTTTCCTATTAGCTCACCGGGGCACTAAAACCAATTCTAACACCCTTTCCGTTTGTATCTCCGAAATATGTCAATTCCTGCAATCCCCGCTATCGCTCTCTTCCGCTTCTTCATACGCCACTCCCTTCCCGCATTCCTCACACAGCCAGTCCCGATCCAGGCACACCTGCTTTGTCCGCACCCAGCAATGCGGGCACCACGCCCAGCGCCGCAGGATATCCGGTATCTTCTTCTCCTTCTTCTCCTCTTTCATTCAATACCTTCTCCCCCGGTACACGGCATAGCCTCCGTTCCCTGAGCCTTGTCGAAGGGTCGCAGGGTCGTAATACACCGGCTCGATCATCCCCCGGCCCTCGTCCGTTATTTCCAGCACCGCCCCCACCTGGTCCCAATGCTGCTTCATCGGGTTATGCCCCGGCACCACTCCATCCACCCGGCAGCTGCACCCCAGCCCGAAGGCCGTCACCGCCTGCCCATTCACCGTTCCACTCACCACCTCATGCCGGTGAATATGCCCAAACGCGCAGTTGTACCCATACTCCTTCAGGTACGTCCGCGCCGTATCCAGCGCATTCTTCCGCGCCACATCCCCATGGAACAAATGAAAATCCCCCACCTCCTTTTTCGCGCTCGGGTAACCCTCCTGGTATCGCATCCCCTTCTCCTGGAACAGCAGCAACGATGGGATCGAAAGCAGCGGGTACCCGCGCAGGTCATCCTCCCGCCGCAGCTCATACGCCCATACTGCGTTCTCCAGCAAAAAACGGCCAATCCGCGCATCGTGGATCCCTTCCAGCACATCCGAAGTCTTCAGCCGCAGCAGCCATGTTGCCGCCGCCGTCAGCGCGTGTTGTGTCGTGCGGAAATACTCCGGGCTGCGCAGGAACTTCGTTGTCCACTCCGCATTATCCAGCAAATCCCCCAGACATACCGACTGCCCGATCTTCTCCCCCGCCATCAGCCGTTCCCACGCCGCCAGTACCCCCTCATCATGGAACGCCTCCAGCGCCCCATCTCGCTTTTGCGCAAACCCGAAATGCGGATCGCTCCACAAGAAGAGACGCTGCAAATCCTTGCGGCGTCTCTTGATCGTGGCAATCTGCCCATCCGGCAGCACCACCCGCACCGGCGATATCCGGTACCTGGGTACCTGCATCACCCGCGGCATCAAGGTCAGTGCTATGTAGTGGTTCGTGCTGATGATCGGGTGCTCCTCCCCCTCACTGTCCTTCACCTTCATCGTCACTTCCCACGCCTTGTCGTTCCGGTTCACCACCACATATTCATCCATGTTGATCCGGTGCGCCCGCACCAGGTCTTCCTCCGTGTGCACCTTCCCCCCGGTGTATTCAATATCCAGGTATGGCCCTTCCTGCTTCGCTTCCTGCATCAATGCCCCTTTCCCTAGAACCACCACAACGGCATGCCAAACGCCCCATCCACTTGTACTACAGCTGCCACAATCGTCTCTGAAGTTGCCCCTCCCGTGCCCGTCCAACCAAAGGTAAAACTGGCTTGTTGCGGACGCGCCCATCCCCATGCGCCCACCACATCAGTTCCCCCGATCTGGAGCAAATTCACCTGGGTTACTCCTGTCAGGGGGGTAAGACCGCCACCGCGCACGACCATGCCGCCGATGATGAAGGCATCTGCTGGCAAATTCGTAAACACGATCGATCCTGCATCCGCGCCTTGCGCCTGTGGTTGCGTTCCTTGAACCAGCTTCATCACGCACCCCGCCACCATCACCCCATCCCCCGCGTTGCGGTTGGCTGTCAGGTTGTAACTGCCCGCCGCAGGCAGGTTCTGGTGATTCAACCACCCTAACGCGGCGAAACTGGTGCCGCCCGCCCCACTTCCGTCATTACTCGCTAATATCCCCATAGACACACTGTTGTAGTCCAGGGTCACCAGGGTGGCTCCAGCCAACCCGATCCCCAACAGGATCCGGCTGTGATCCGAAGGTACAGCTATCGACCGGCTCACATTCCCCGCGGTGGAGCCGCTGAAGTTCGAGACACTCACTATGGTCATTTAGATCTCCTGCACCCCATCCCCATACATCAGGAAATACATCTCCATCTCGATCCCGTACGCATCTGCCCCGTAGGTATCACCGGCATTCGCCGCATCCCTGTACAGGTCAATCAGCACCGTATCCCCATCCGCCCGTGTGATTGCCGTCGAAAATCCGGTCACGGTCATTTTTTGTGCTGTGCCTGGCGCGGCATCCAGTTCGATCAGCTCATTCGTCACACTGTCCAGCACCTCTCCGTCTGCTGCCGCGGCCATGCGCCATCGCCACCGCACGTTCCCGCTGTTGGCATCATTCACCGTCCAGCGCAGGCGGCACTTCGCAATCCCACTCCACCCCGCCGGAGGCGTCAGGTTGATCGAACAATATTCGGCTGTATCTTTATCAAACGCCCGTACGATCCATCCACTGGATAAACGTTGCACTGCGCCGCATCCGTTTGTGTCTGCAGGACTCATCGCCGCCACCGGAAGCGACAGTTTCCGCCACCCGCACCGGCTGTGCTGCACCACATCCCACCCGCTTCCGTTGTAGCGGATCACCACCGCATTTTCTTCCGTGATGTACCCCTTGCGGTCCAGGTTCCCCGCCACCGTGAATTGGATCGCGTCCCCCGCGTCCGCCATCAGCATCACCATATCCCCCACCGCAATCCCGCTCCCGGCAGTCACCGTGTCCAGGTCGTCCGTGGTGCCGCTTTCCGCTGCCACCACGTAATAGCTGTAATCCGCCGTGACCGTGATCACCCCGCCGCTGATCGTCTTTGTGCTGTCGGCCAGTGCCCGTAGGTTCAACGCGTCAGTTCGGATCGCGTTCACATCACTGGCATAGCCGGTTGTCCCGGCCACTACTGCGCTGGATTTCATCATGCCCTCCCAATCGTGAATGTCCATACAAACAGCAGGTCATATTCCCCGCTGCTGTTGTCATAATTCAGCAATGCCCGGCTCACCAGTTTCCCGCTGTCCGCGCTCTCGCTCGCACTGCTCCCACCGAAAATACCCACTTCCTCAATTTCAATGCTGCAATCGTCCGCCGGGAAGAACGCCCTGCACTCGATCGCATACCCGCTCCGGCTCTGGCTCGAAAACGCCTTGCGCTCCGTTTCGGTCGCCAGCGTACTTTGGCCATTTGCCGCTGCCGTGTTCCCTGTCCCAATCGCCAGGAACGCCAGGCTGCCGCTTTCGTCCCCGATCATCCGGTCCAGGATGAACTCGATCCCATCATCCACCACCAGGTTCTGGCTTTCTGCCACCAGCTTCCCTGTCTGCCATGGCCCCCACGGCTTCACCCCATACACCCGGAACTGCCCCTCAATCACCACGTCATCATCCCATTTCATGCCCATACAAATTCATCCCACACGATCTCATTATCTGCGGGCGCCCATTCATACGGACCCGCTTTTTCGGTCAGCCCATACACATCCCCCACCTTGATCCTTTCCCCCAGGCTCAAAATTTCATCCAATATCGTCTCTGCATCGAAATCCGTATCATCCTCCTGGCTTCGCAGTAGGGCATACATCAGGTCGTTCAGGTCCGCCACGTAATCCCCCGCGGTCACACGGGTGAATTCGAACCCCCCACCCAGGTCGCTCCGCTGCAGTTCCTGGATCACGATCTCCTCATCCACCCCCTGCACGCTGTCCACAAACCGCAGCACCTGCCCCACATGCAGCCCCGTCTGGTAACACCCAAACCGGTACGTCACCCGCGGCGCGGCATACATTGCCAGCTCCACCAGTCCCCGCGCCTGTGCCTCCGCGCTTGTCGATATTGAGCTGTCCCGGATCACCTTTTCCAGTGTCAGCCCATACTGTTCTATCGACGCGTCATTCCGCAGCCGCGTGATGATCGGCACCTGGTACACCGCCGTCACCCGCCAGCTGCTTTTCAGGTCCGCAGGCGCCGTAATGAACTCAAAAAAACGTTCCGCCGGAGAGAACAGCACTTCATACCCGGCCTCGCTGTCATGCAGGTACTTGGCGCCCACATCCACCGCCGTCCACACCGGGCTGGCATCGCTCCCGCTGTTCACCTCTACCACGATCCCCGTCTCATCGTCCGGGCCTTCGTACGCGTACGGCACCACGAACAGCGTTTGTTGCCCATCTCCGCTGTATACATGCGTGGTGAGGTCGCTCGGTTCGCTCCCGCCCTTCACCTTCACCCGGTTTACCATCCCGCCGCCCCGCCGTTCGATTCGCGGATCCACGCACGGGAAGCTGTTCACAAAATCCGGATCATCGCTGATCATAAACGGCGCCGCGCTGTCATTCCCTGCAAACCAGTGTAGCTTTTTGTCCCAATCCACGTACCAGCGCGCGTTCATCCGCAGTGCCAGTTTGTTCAGCGCGTCCCGCACCGTCTTGTCCGAAAACGTGATCGAGGTCTCCCCCAACCCCGTTACATGCGTACTGAAATCGAAATCGGTCAAGTCCGGTTGCGCGTTCTCCCGTATCCATGCCAATATCGTCGTGTCTTCCGCGTTTTGCCAGCGCTTGTTGACCACGCTTTTCTCAAACCGGATCGAGTAATCTTCAGCTGCGCACACCACATCCAGCGCAATTCCCCGCACCGCCGGCTGCATCCTTGTCAGGTAACCGGCGAAGTACGTTTCCGTTTCCGCCGCATTCGTGATCACCACCTCATCCCATTCTTCGATCGCCACCCCCGCCGCGTCTTCCAGCGAAAAATCCGCTGTATCGTACTGCTGGTCGATCCGCTCCGCGATCATCATCGGCGCCAGTCCAGCCTCGTTCCCGGCCCCTGCCACATACGCCGTTACATCCACTCCCCCGATCTTCACTTTCCGGTCGATCTGTGTCGGTGTCCAGCTCATCACCGTACCCCCTGCCGTTCAGCCCCGTCATACAATATCTGCTGGATCAATCGGCTGTCCAGGTAAACATTCACCGTTGTTTCGCTGCCTGGCACCGCCCGTCCCGCCGGGGTCACCGTCACGGTTTCCCCGCTTTGCACCCGCACCCCATCCGTCAGCGGGTAACTGTCATTCGGGAACCCACTCGGTATCGTGAATTGTCCGCCAAACGCCATCGGCTTCGGCAGTTCTTCAGTCGGGCCATTCCCCAGCTGCGGCGGCCCATTGAACCCGCCCAGCGTCGGGATGCTTCCGTTCGTGATCAAATTGATGATCGCCGATACCTCCATCCCGTCCACTTCCTCCAACCCGCCGATGATCTGCTGTATCCGCTCGTTGGTTAAGTCCACTTCCCCGAACACATCCTGGAATATCCGCAATATCTCCGATGCAGGCACCCCCGCATCCGATAACAATACAATCAAATCCCCCAGCGGATCCTTCGTCTCCTGCAGTTTTTTCAACGCTTCATCATACGAAATCCCCAGCGCATCCGCCAGCTCTTTCGCTGCCTGTTGTTCTGTCACGATCCCGCCTGCAATTTCCTGCGTCATTGCCTCCATCAACAACAGCACCTCGCCCTGTTTGGCGGTATCCCACGTGATATCGTTCTGCAGTGCCAGCGTGATCAGCCCATCTTCCACCGACTTCAACCCATCCGTGTTCACCACCAGGTTGTACTCCAGCGCCGCCAGCCGCCCGCCAAAGTAATCAGTCGCATCCGCCGTATTGAACATCGCCTCTTTCAGCTCATTCAATACCGCCTTCGCTGCCGCTGCCGCCTCCGCGTGCGAATACTGTGAGGCAATCCCCTCACGCGTTTCATCATTCAACTCCCCGGTCGCCTCCGCGGTGCCTTCCATCACGGCCTGGGTCATCGCCATCTGCTCCTGCAGCTGGTCCTGCGCCGCCGTCAGTTTCGTTTGGGTTTCGATCGCGTCATATTCTTCCGCCGTCAGCGCCTGCATCGATTCCACCAGGAACAGCACCGTCGCCCCCATGTCCTGCATTTCCATCTGCGCTTCTGCCAGGCTCATCCCCTGTTTTTCCAGCAGGTTCAGCAACTCCGCTTCGGTTTTCGCCAGACCATACGCGCTTTCCTTCGCGTGCAGCATTTGTACAACGTAATCTTCATAACTATCGCTGGCCTCATACAATCGCTGCGAAAGGTCCGCCTTCGCAGCCCCGACCTTCTCGCTCCACTCCAATAACACCCGCAGCCCGTTGGCCGCATCCGCCAGCGGTTCCGAAAGGTCCGCCTTGATCGAATTCCCCAGGTTCTCAAACGCAGCATCCAGCTGTTGGAACTTATCCGTCGCGCTCTCTGTATCGCCCCCCACCTGCTCGATGATCTTCCCCCCGGCTTCCATCGTTTTGGACAGCAACGCCAGCTTTTGTTCGTTCGATGTCAACTCGTCCGCACTCTTCCCCAGCCTGTCGGCATATTCCGCGTAGGCTTCCGAAGCCAGGAAGGTTACCCCCGCATTGTCGATCATCAACGGGGACCCGCGCTTGATACCCGTCATCAGGCTCTCATACAGGAACGCCGCATCCCCCAGTCCCGGGTTCAGCTTCGCCGCCGCTTTCGCAATCTCCATGATCTCCGGCGCCGCGTTCGCCATCTCCTGTGCCATCTCATCCGTGGCGCCCGCCAGCAACGTCGCGGTCGAGCTCATCAGCGACATATCGCTGATCGTCCCATTCGATGCCGCCCGCAGTTCCTCCAGCAGCGTTGGGCTCGCCCCAATCTTTTCCATCAGGAAGTCCCAGCTTTGCCCCATCTGCACCACTTCCGCGCCCTGTTCCCCCAGGTCCATCGTCTTCTTAAACGTCACCACCGCGGCTGTCAGCCCGGCCATGATCTTGGTACCCTCGGCAGCGACCTTCGAAACCGTTTCCCCGAACGATTTCAGGTTCTCCGATTCCTCCCGCGGCGCGTCCCCCTCTTTCTTCGTCCGCATGATGATGTCAATAATGCTTTGACTCATCCTTACTTCCTTCCCTTAAAGCCGTTTTCTCGCAGCCACTTTTCCCGTGCGCTTTCGATCTTCCGGAATCCCTCTCGCATCGTCGGCAGTTCACTCGTCATCCCCAGGAACACGTCCACCCAATCCTGCGGCAGCTCTCCCACTTCCCACGGGCTGATCACCGCTCCCCCACTCATCCGGTTCACCATCTGCGCCATCAGCACATCCTTCACTTTCGTCGGCTCGGAAACACGCCCGTGCTCTGCCAGGCTCAGGAGTGCTTCCCGTTCCCTTTTTTTTGCGCCGTCCGGTACGCCACAATCATCTCCATCGTCCGCCGGTGCAGCCATGGGAACAGCTGCGGATTGTCCTCGCGGGTTTCCAGGATCAACGTCCTGATCTCCTCCACCGTCCACCGCGTTTCCTCCGGCCCCTGGCTCCACAACGCCGCCAGCACGATCATCTGCCCGTCGTTCAAACTGTTGATCTCCCCCAGCACCTTCTGAATAAACTCTTCATTGTGCTTCGCGTTCTTCAGCAGGCCGGTCAATACCTCAGCCTTGCTCTGCAGCTCAACCACGTGCCGGTCATGCGCGTTCAGCAGCGCCTTCCCCGGATTCACCCATACCAGTACCACCGCATCCCCAAACGCTTCGTTGTACTCCGCCAATCGCAGCGGCTCCACTATCTTCGGGATTTCCAGTCTCATGTTGATCATCTTCCTTTCATCATTGTTGCCTGGCGATGCTCCTTTTTGCATCGCCCCTTTTTGGGCTACCGCCCAAATTCAAAAACCCCGGCTCGCAGTTTTCCTGCAAACCGGGGTTGTCTATGGAGAGTTTACGGCTCACGGGTGGTGAGCTTGTCGAACCACGGGAGAAGCGTTTTTTTGCTTCTCCAATTGCTGGGTACTCCCAGCTTCGCGTACTCAGTACGCTATATCAATTTTAACACATTTCGTCAAGGGTGCTATTCATACTGTGGCACCTTCGCCATCACATTGAACAACTCCTGCCCAATACACGCCGCCACAATCTCATCCATCGCCCCCGCCATCCGCAGCTGCGTTATCGCCTCCGTCAGCAGGATCAGTAATTGCACCGTCTCAAATTCCTCCGGGCACCGCTCCTCCAACCGGTTCTCAAACTGCTCCTGCAGCATCTCCAATACCCACAACGGCACCTTGTGTCCTTCCGCCGCGTCCCTGGCAATCTTATCCGCCTCAGCCTCGGCTTCTTCCGCTACCACAAATTCAATCTTTTCTGACATTTTGCTTGCTCCTTTACGGTTATGAAAAAATCCCGCGTACTTCCGCCATGTGGAGCAAGCAACTACCGACACGGTTGTGAAATACGCGGGACTTCTCCCACAGTTTCTATGGATCATGGCGCTTAAACAGAATATGCGCGTCGGTTGTAGTTGCTTGCTACATTCCTAGTGTAGCACGTTCTGCCTTGTTTTTTTGAAGTATCGCACTCGGTACTCATATTGCATAGAGTACGCTATAAATCCCCAAATTCGCCGTTTTTACCCCGTTGGCCATTAATAGGCCCAGCGCTCATGGGCGGCGGGGCTTCTGAGCGCTGGGCGGAGGCGGAGCGAGATTTCTCTCACTCCTGCCGGTTCTGACCGGCACACTTCGCAAGTACCTATAGTCTAGCACATCTGGCCAATTGGATAGTGAATTACAAACTCGCCACGTTCGTTACCACCTTCACCCCCAGCGAATGCGGCGTGGCTTGCAAATCGTTCAGGCTCCGGAACGTCACCGCGCTCAGGTTGTCGCCGTCCTTCTCCCCATCCAGCGGCACAAATGTCTCATACCGCCCGAACAGGTCCAGCGTCAGGCTGTGCTTCTGCCCCGTCCCAATCTGGTCCCCCTCGATCACCAGCCGGATCGCCCGGTTGCCCTGGCTCCGCATCAGGTCCCATTCCGCATCCGCGCTCGCGTTCCCTTCAAACCGGAACGTCGCCAGGAAAGCGATCGCCCCCTCCCCGTGGCCCGTCATCACCTTCCCGCCTTCCCCATTGAACTTCGGGTGCACCCCCGTCAGGATTTCGATGTCATAGCTGCGCAGGATCCCTGTTTTCTGCGTCGTCCCCAGGTTCGCCCACGTCGCATCGATGTAGATCTTCGCCATGTTCGCCACCATCGCCTGCAGCGCAGTCGAAATCGGGCTCAATCCCGCGGTGAAACTTACCGGCGTCACCTCATCCCCGAAACATTCTGTTTCGATCTGCACCGGCGCATCCTCCCCCACCGCCCCGCTGATCCGGTAGCGCCGCGCCATCACATACCCCACCTCAAACGCCTGCGTATCATCCCCATATTCCAGCGTCATCGAGTCCGGGGCGTTGCTGTCCTCCAGGTCCGGGGTGAAATCCCACTCATAATCATCCTGGTCAACCGTCTGCTCTTCCGGCGTCACCCCGCCCTTCAGCCCGATCGAAAAATGCAGCGGCAGGTGTTGGAACACGCCATGCGCCTCCTGCAGCATCGGGTTTGCCAGGTGCTGATAGATCGCCGTCCGTGCCTCGTTCGTCCGCGCCCCGTAATGCTCACTGATGAACTGCACCTTTCGGTCTTGACCAACCGTCACCGTCCCCGGGTACAGCCGCGTCGCTGCCACGTGTGTGCCGTGCACACTCTCAATCCCATACTGGGCCTTCTTAAAAACCAACTCACCCATTCTTTCACAATCCTTTCCGGGTCAACTAGCTGACCACAAAATGTCCAGTCGTATCTTCTTTCACCACCCACCGCGCCACCAGGCCCATGTGAGGGTTTTCAGTTCC
This sequence comes from Anaerolineae bacterium, assembly GCA_013314735.1. GTDB lineage: Bacteria > Chloroflexota > Anaerolineae > Anaerolineales > Anaerolineaceae > SpSt-1165. The sequence goes on along the minus strand of JABUFD010000002.1, from coordinate 195,342 downwards.
GTATTTCATCTCCACCGGCCCCAGGATGTTTTCCTGGTTGGGCCGTAACAGGCAGTATGCCACTTTCCCGTTCAACCGCAGGTGGCTCGCGAATGCATTCCGGATCCGCGCGTACATCCGCAGCGCGTCCGGTACATTGCTCCGTTTGTTATCCCCAAACAGGTGGAATTCACTCACCCCATACCACAGCTCAATATTCGGCCCCCCCACGCTGTAGCTCAATTGCACGTTTTCTACGTAATGGATCGCGCATGGGAATACCGTCAGGGTTTCCGGGATTTCCCGCTTCTCAAACAGGCTGTAACTTTTCACCTTCTTCCCGTCATGCCCCTCGATCTCACCGCACAACCGCGCAATTTCATCGATCCACTGTTCAACGGCCATTCCGCACCTCCAGGTCTTTCACAATCCACTCGCCAACCTCCTGCCAGATTCGCCGAAACATTGGCCTCGCCGCTTTCAGCCCGTCGGCCATAAAATGCTGCCCCTTCGTGCCAAATCGGTACACCCGCCATGCCACAATCCCGGCAGTCCGCCACGCGTTCCGCCCGCTTTGCCCCAGCTTGCGTTGTACCCAGCTGAACAGGTCACTCGCCATCGGCCTCGGTTCTGTCATCGCCGGGCGGCCACTTTCCACGTACTGCGGGTATGCCTCACGCAGGCTCGATCCATACCGCCCCACAATGCTCGTCGCGCTCCCCTGGGTGATCTCCGATCCCATGCTGTTAAACAGCCCCTTGGTCGCGCCGATCGGCACATTCGGCAATATCTTGCTTGCCATCACCGCCAGGCTGCGTTCCATTCCCCGCAGCAGCTGCCGTCCGGCAATCGCATCGAACCGCTCCAGCTTCTGCACCTGCTCATTCAGTCCGCGTACTTCGATCTCAAACCCAAACATCATCCACCTTTAGATCGCCAGGATATGCCACTGGTCCAGAATCTTGTCGAACTGCGGCGGGATCTCGTTGTAGTAGAACACCTCACCCATCGTGTCCCCGCCTGCCCGGCCCGCAAAGCTGCTCTGCGCTTTCTTCAGCATCAACCCGGCTACCTGCCTGCATATCCATTCCACATCCCCCGGCACCAGGTACACCGCAAGCGCCGTGGTCCCCACCCCGTCTTCCGGATGCGCTGCCGCGCTGGTCCCGTTGATCCCGCGTTCCACCGTATAGCTCCGGTACACCTTGATCGCCGCATCATCGTCATGGTCGCTTTCGCGTGTCCCATCCCAGCCCCGCGTCACTGCCAGGTCATCATCATTGATCAGCTCGATCCGCATCCGCTCCGTGCCGATCAACAGCACTTCGCCCGCATGGAACTCGCTCCCATCATCCACCGTGATCGTGGTATCCCCTGCGCTTACCGCACCGTTCAACACCGAGGTCGCGCTCTCTGGGCTGCCGTACCCGGTCACCAGTTCCTGCTCATCCTCCACCAGCACAATCATCCCCTCGCTCAGCTTTGTGCCGTTGGCCACCGCCAGCTCGCTCGCGTCAATCGCCTGGCTCACGCTCTCACCGCTGATCGTGGCGGTCTCCGCATACAACCCCCACGCCCCAACGATCATCACCGATTCATACGCGCTGAAACACGCGCCGTCTTTGCGCCGCAGAACCGTCTTCGGACCATTCCGCCACAGCGTATACAACGGCAGCAGCACCCAATCCCCTGTGTCAAGCGTGCTTTCGTTGCCCTCATCGTCAACCACTGTCACGCTCTCCACCGAAAGCACCGGGTCTATCGCCAGCATCTCTTCCCCGTTTCCCGGAAAACTGCGCGTTTCATGCACCGGGATCAATCCCGCTCCCAGCCGTTGCCGGATCAAATCACTGGCGCTTTTCAGGTAGCTCCCCACGCCTTTCGTGCCTGGCAGATGCAGGTCATCCGCCAATGCCTGTGCATTGGCATATCGCTGGTGGTTCATCGCCACACCTCGTCTTTCTCTGCAATTTCCTCCGGTGTCAGAAAGCGCCCCATCTCTGCATCCTCATACAGTTTCGGATACCGCCGCCGCAGCATCGCTGCCCGTCCTGTATCCACAACATCTTCACCACCCTCCGCCTTATCCTCGGCCTTAGCGGGAAACAATATCTTCTGTCGGTCGCTGAGCTTGTCGAAGCGTTCACCATTTGGAGTTCTCATCATCTACCTCGCAGGATGGAGCGCCATGTCCGGCGCTCCATCTTTCTTGATTCGCCGTTCAGGTTAGTCCACAATCGCCGACGGCATATTCGCCGGTGATCCGGCATACCGCGGCTCGATCACGTACATCGCCTGCACAATGTTCGCCGCGTTCGAAGCGCCCAGGGTCACCGCAATGCAGTCAAACCCGTCCGACAGCAATCCCGGATCGATCTCGATCACCACCATCTTGTGCTTCAGCGCCGCAGACGTGGTGAAGGTGTCGGCATCGGTCTGGCGTGTCAGGGTATCCCCTGCGGCCAGGTCTTCATTCGCCCAGATCTTCATGTCTTTGGCAATCGCAGCCGCACTGCCGCCTGCCACGGAAGTCGCTTCGTTCACACCAATTTCAATTGTGGCTGCATTCGCCTGCTGGATATGCACCACCACCCACGCCCGGTGCGCGCCCTTCAGGCTGATATAGTCACCAGTCAGCGCCGCGCTCACCTGAGGACATAACGCCTCAACAAATTTGTTCACTTCGATCAAAGAACCCATCACATTTTCCTTTCCTGGTTCATCCATTCGGGGAGGGGCGTTCGTTCGCCGCTATGGCTGGCCCCTCCCCATCATCAAATCAATCCGAATCAGCTCAGCGTGCGGCCAGTGCCACATACGGAGACAGGGTGTTGCTGCCGTTCTTCGGCGTCAGTGCGCTGTACCAGGCAGGCTGCCCGTCATGGCGGTAGGTCACCTTGAAGGTCTGCTCGTCATACACAAACCGCACATGGATCGAAGAACTCGCCTGCATCTGCTTGCTGATCGTCCAATAACGGCTGAAATCGACAAACAGAATATCGCCCTTGTCACCAAGGGTCTGGCAGTATTCCACCGCGATCGCCGGACGCCCGAAGATCGTCGAGTACGGGGTTGCGCTCAAACCGCCAGGCGGCATGAACAGCGGGATTGATCCCACCGTGCTGTTGCGCACCAGCCCCATCAGCTGCGGTTCCACGTCCTGGTTGTAGATCCAGATCGCGCTTTTGCGGCTCGGGGCATACATCCGGCTCCACATCTTTTCGATGTTCGCCGTCAACAGCGTATCCGCGGCCTGATCGGTTTCTTTGGCCACGGTCACCAGCGCTGGGGCATTCAGGATGCCCAGCGGTTTTCCGTTGCCGTTGCCATTGATAAAGGCATCTTCCGCGGTGAAACGAATTTCCTCAATGAAGGCATCCTGCATGAACGCCCCCAGAAACGGCGCATCCGCCAGCATTTCCTCGGTCGCATACCCCAGTGTCATCAGCTTGTTCAGCTCCAGGTTGATCGTGCGGAAACCCGGTTTGGTGGCGGTCACAGTTCCGGCCTCCACCGCGTAATAGGCGGTCACCCCGCCCATCCGGCTGCCGGTGGCGCGGGATTTTTCATCCACTGCCGGAATTTTCACCCCGTTGCCACTCACCGGCCACGCCTTCACCCGGCTCATGATCTCACCAGTCGCATGCACTTCGCGGAAGATTTCTTTCGAGCGGTCCGGTTCGATCAGGAAGCCGCCCTCCGAATCAACCGCCTCATTCAACCCGCTCGCTTTTTCATCCACCACCGCGAACAGGCGCGGATCAGGGGTGTTGCCGGGTATCCCCGCCGCCTTGATCGCCATCAACTGTTCGCCGAAACTCCGAAAGATCGGCTCATGGCTTTTCGGGGTTGCCGGTTCGCTGCGCTTTTCAGCGCTCGGGGCGGGGCTGCTCTTGCGCCCGGTTCCCGCGCTGTTGTACGCATTCAGCGCTTCCAGTTCCCGTTCCGCTTCAATCTGGACCTTCAGGTCCTTGGCTTCATCCATCCAGCCGCGCAGCTCCTCACGCTTTTCAGCAGGGATGGTCTTGCCGTCATATTCGCTTTTCAAGGCATTCGCCTTCGCCAGCAAGGCGTTCAAACGTTCCTGTAAAGTCATTGCATATTCCTTTCTGCCTCAGGACAAACTTAATGTAAACAATTCCAGTTCGGTCAACAGCTCATCAGTGAGTGCCTTCTCATCCCTGCAAGGCGGCTCGGCTGTCAGCACGCTCCCAAACTGGTCCAACAACGCCATCAATCCGGATCGCTTTCCTTCATCCGGCAATCCTGCTACATCAGCCCGCAGCAATTCCATCAGCCACGCGCTCTTGCCATAACGCTCCTGGAGACGGTTCCCGAGCCCGTCGAGGGCTTTGGAAGCGCTCGTGGCAGCGTTCATCCCCCATACCACATCGCTCGTCTCCCACAATCGCAGCTCCCGCAGATTACGGATCGTCTCTTTCCCCTCCTCACGCTCTTCATAATCCCATTTGACGCGCTGGTACATGAAGCTCATCTCCGTGATCGCCCCGGCCTGGATGCCCTTCAATATTTCCTCGCCACGTTCTGTGTCCAGGTACTCCCGCGTCACTTCCAGCCCGCCCATCGCTTCAGGGTACTTTTCTTGCGTCTCATCGGGCAAGTCATCCCGCCCCACCTCCCGCAGGCCCTTGATCACCGCAGTCGGCGGATCCCAGCTGTTATGCATCCACAAATGCTTGATTCGCTGCCCTTGTTCCTGGATCGTCTTTCCAAACGCGCCCGGGAATATCCGGTCTCCGCCATCATCCACGTTCCCGAACACTGCCGCAATCCCGGTCACGCGCCGCCCGTCGATCGCTTTGACCACCCCCCCAAATTTGATGAATTTCTCTTTGTCCATGTCCTCTTTCCTTTTCTGGCTCATTCCCCCGATGCTTCGTCGGAGATCACCGGTACCACCCGGCACAAACAATTGATGATGTTGGCGCCGCTTCCCCGCGGATCACCCGGATACCGCAGCTGTTCTCCGCCCACATTAAACAGTCCGCTATTCTGAACAATCTGCCCGTGGGCCGCCCGGTGGGCGTCCCGCGTGTTATGCCGCAACTCGCTTAACCACATCTTCTGTGCCACGCCTGCCTGCTCCCACGCTTCCACACTGGCCAGGCCATTGGCGCCGGTCATCGTCGTCCGGGCGATCCGCTCTGTCTCATACGGCTTCATCCGCTCCAGGAAATACGCGTTGATCCGCTCCTGCAGCTCCCGCACCCCAACCCCGTCTGTCTCAGCCAGCTGGATCACATCAGCCAGGTCCTGGTACGTCGTATTATTGGTTTGTGCGCTCACCGTCTCCAATATCTCCCGGATGCCTTCCCAAACCGCCGGACGGTCGATCGCGAACTGTCCGCCAACCAGGGCCGCTTCCGCCGTGCCCAGGGCTTCCACCGCCCCACTGACCACATCCTCAAATGCCGCCAGCCATGCCGCAATCTCATCATCCAGGTTGAACACCGCGTCCACCCCGGGCAATCCCTTCTGGCTGTCCAGTATCCGGTTGATCTCCTTCACCTGCCGTGCGAACTCCCCCACCGCCACCGTTCCCGCTTCTTCCTCAAACGGTCTGATCGCCGCATCCTTCTGCGCCATCACCGCCTGGTGTGCCTCGCTGCCATACACCCCCACACCATCATCCTTGCCTTTATCCGGCTGTTGATGGGTTACACCCTGAGCCAGTCGAAGGGCAGACTTTCCCGTTTCTGTCCGTCCCGGCAGGCTCAAAGAGGGGTCCAGCTGCCACCAGTACCGCCCGCCGTTTCCGCTCGCATCCCTCGGCAATCCCAACGCCAACCGGTATTCATCCAGCGTGATCCCGCCGCTTTGGAACCGTTCCCGCGCCATGTCCTGGTTCATTTTCACCGTTTCCTGCAGCGCAGGCACCCGGCTGTAATTCCATCTCAACGTGATGCCCTGCCCGAAGTTCCGCATGAACTTCAAACTCATCTGGTCATCCAGGTGTTCATACAGCGGCATCACCGTGTTTTCCCACCACATTTTCTGCACCGCGTTCACATTGTCATACTTCGAGTGCAGCAACCCGATCGTCGCCCCCACCAGCAACGGAGGCACATCCATCGCCATGCAGATGCGCACTTCCGCCCGTTCATCCAGCCTTGATAAATTCATCTTGTTAAAATCCATCGCAATCTGCTGGTACTCCGCATCGCTATCCAGCACTGCCGGACCACTCACCCACTTCTGCGCGCCGCCGTACCGCAGTTGCCACCGCCGCCGGATATCCTCCACCTGCCGGTCATTCAACCGCATCCGGCTTTTCAGTATCCCGGACGGGATCCCGCCGCGTTGCCAGAACGCCGTCAGGTAATCTGTCGCTTCGTTGTCCCCCGCCCCCACCCGGGCCGCCACCGCCGCTCTTGGCCAACCCCGGTACAGGTTCAACGGGTCAAACCCCCGGAACCACAACACATCCTGCTTGTCCAGTGGCTGCGCCTTTTCACCCGGAATCGCATATTCAAAATGCGAAATCCCATCCTTCTCCTTGCTCGAAGGTTTCAGCTCCATGTAATGCGGGAACAGGTACCACAATGCCACCGGCATCCCGCTCCCGCTCCGCTCGATCTCCCAATAGGAATCCCCCGCCAACCACAGCGTGGCGATATTCGTCAGCCAGAAATCGAACTCCGTGATATGCGGGTTGGGTTGCCGGATCAGTTTCGCCAGTGGATGCCCCGGCACTGCCACGCCGGTCTTGTCATCAAACACTTCCAGCCGCACCTGGCTCGCCGTGTTGCTGATCCGCTCTGTGCAGGCATAGATCAGCTCATTTTTTCGGTACCCGTGCTGCACGATGTTTTCATAGTTCACCGGCAGGTACACCGCCCGGCTGTCCATCATCTGGCTCACCGCCAGTGTTACCCGTTTCACAAAACGATCAAACACACTCATGCGTGAATGCCTCCATTCCCCGAATCCCCCGCGTTTTCCAGCGCCGTCTGCAATCCGCCGCTGGCCGTATCTACCTGGTCGTCATGCTTTCCCCGCGGAAAGCGCACCGCTTCAGCAATAAAATCCTTATTCCATGCCCCTTCCACCAGGAACAACTGGTGCTGCAGGCCCTTCAACCGCATCGGCCTCGCCCGCGCCACCTTATCCTTTTCCGGTTTGCTCTCGTCAATATCAATAAAATGCGTGCTGAAAAATGGCCGTTTCAAAAATTCGCCCAATACATAGCTCTGGAATGCCACCGACTCAAACCGCCAGTGCGTATTCCGCTCCTTCTCACTCTGCATCACCATCTCCAGGTCATCCAGGAACGCTTCCAGTTCGTGCGTCCGCAGCATGTCCCGGTAATACACATTCCCCTTCTCATCCACCGCCGTTGGAAGCACCGTGTTCCAGTCTGCCCGCTCCGTTTTCCCCACCGCCGGATCAATATACCCGTACCATGCCAATCCTTCCGGCACCATCCGTTCCGGGATGATGTCAAACATCCCTTCGCTGAAGAATTCCCCTTTCGCTTCTTCTGGCAGCTGCTGATACAGCGGCAGCCATTCATCCTGCACATCATGCTTGGTCTTCTCCAGCTTCTCGCTGTCCATCCGCTTCGGGTTCAGCGCTTCACCCGCTTTGCGGCCCAGAATATCACCGCCCACCGGCAAATAGATCCCGCTGGAAATCAGCTTCACCTGCTCCATCTCATTTTTTGGATAGTCCCCATCCGGCAGCGCCACCGCTGGCAGCATTACTACTTCCCACCGGTCACCGTAAGCGGACCGTACCGAATCTGCCAGCAACGATCCTGCCAGGTCTTCCCGGTGCCACCGCGTATGCACAATGATGATCGCTCCCGGTTCTTCAAGCCTTGTGCGGAAAGTCGAACGGTACCACCGTTCGATCCGTTTCCGGTTGGCTTCACTGTCTGCCTCTTCCCGGTTCTTGTACGGATCATCGATGATCGCCAGGTTCGCGCCTTTACCCGTGATCGCCCCCCCGATACCGGCAGCTACATACTGCCCGCGTGTTCCGTCCAGCCGCCACGCGCTCTTTGCCGCCGCATTGGCATCAACCATCACCGGCGGCATATCTTCCTCGATCAATGGGCTGTGTGCCCCAAAGATATCCTGGTACCGCCCATCACGGATCAAATCACGCACCGCCGCGCTGTCTTCATACGCCAGGTCTGCCCCATACGAGCACTGGATCACCTTCAAATTCGGCAGCCGCCCCATCGCCCACGCCGGGAACTTGCGGCTCACCAGCTCACTCTTCCCCTCACGCGGAGGCATGAAGATCATCAACCGGTTGATCCCTTCCTGTCCCCCACTGCCCAGGTACAACGCCACCTGTTCCAGCTTATCAGCAACCAGCCGGTGATGCAGCTCCGCATGGTAATGCCTATCCACATATTCACAGAAATCCACCAGGCGCTTGTTCGCCTTGGCGATCTGTATCTCCCTCTCCTGGCGCTCCAGTTGCACCCGCGTCAGCAGATCATCACCCATGCCCGCCCCCCATTCCAACGCCTTCATCGTCAGATGTGGGGCGCAGCTCCGCTTCTATCACACTGTTCAGCTGGCTCTTCTGCGAACGCAGCCGTTCCTCCAGCTGCAATATTTCCTCATACGTCATCTCTTTCAGGTCCAGATCACCATCGTGCACATGCCGGATCACCGTCTCATCCCGCAGCAATCCCGCCATCTCGAACGCCATCCGGTACGCCGGGATGCTCTTGTAATCCGCCGTGGTCGCCACCTTCAAAAACGCGTTCCAGATTTCCGGCAGCGCCGAAAGCAGCGGATTCACCCGCATCCGCTCGATCACCGTTTTCAATTCCGGGTGTTTCGTTTCCCACGTATACAGCACCCGCGCCGAGGTCAGCCCCAATACATCGATCGCAAATTGCTCCTTCGTTTTCGGCTCCCGCAGCATCGGCGGCAGGCTTTCCCATGCCACCCATGCACACTTCCGCCACGAATACCCATTGTCTCGCAGAATCCAGTAAATCCGCGAAAACGTGGCGTCATTCTGCGCGCTGTCGCTCAATCGCTTTTCCAACGCCTGCATCGCCGCTTCGCTGATCTGCCTGACCTCGTGATAATCCAGGCCTTCACCTTCTATCTCGTCGAGAGGAAGTAACTGTTCCTGCATTTGTACCGTTTGATTTCCTTCTTTTTCGTGTTTCTCCGTTTTGCCGGAGTAAGATTACCTTTTATCGTACCGCGTACGTTTTTTGGGCTATTTTCACCGAATTGGCGCGAACCAATCCGCCAGGCGCTCTTTCAGCGCAACCGCTTCCGCCAGTACCGCCTGGCTTTGCGCTTCGATCCGCTTCGCGCTTTCCACCAGTTCCAGCCCCTCTTCATCCAGTCCGTGCTGCTCCTCGGCCAAAAAGCCTTCCAGCCCCATCTTGCCGATCCATCGGTTGTAGTCCAGTCCTGCGCTCTGCATCCCGAACGCTTTTGCGTCCCCGCGTTGGCTGGTCTGGTGCAGGATCACATTCCACCGTTCTACCCCCTTCGGCAAAGTCGGCTCTCCCGCATGTTCTTCCCCGTTCGAGAGGTACTGCGCCAGCCACCACCAGTACTCGTTGTACCACTCCTGCACCGCCGCGTAGGCATCCATGAAACTCGCCCGCGTATACACGATCGGAATCCGACCGGTGTTGTTGGTCAGCCGTTCCAGGTACCGCCGCAGTTGGCTGCTGTAATGTGCCTTGCTGCACGCATGCGCGCCGGTGGCCAGCTCCAGGTCTGCCGTCATCGGCAGCTCACCCCAATCCCCCGCCAGCACAGCACAGAAATGGTCTGCCTGCCGGTGGGCATCTTCATTCGGATAAAACACATGGTACGCGCTGCGCGGCACATGCGCCTTTTTCAATGCCTGCCAGTTGTATGCAAACGCCGGGTCCGTATATCCCCAACTGATCGCCGCGCGTACCCCCACAAACCGGATGCCCATTGCGTGCGCCAGCGCCCGTTCCCAGTCGATGTGCTTCAGCACCACCTTCCCATCACTCGTTCGCAGCGTCTGGTACGCACTGACATCAATCCCAAATGGCTCTGTTCGTTCCATTACGAGTTCCTTTCTTCTTCTCGCTGGTACGCCTCCAGGAAATCCGGCAAAGGCTCAGGGGTCAATCCCGCTTCTTTCAGCTGGAAGTAATACATCCGTACCTTTTCCACCGCCAGCCGCAGATGCAGTTCCAGCCGGGAGATCTTCCGGTCTTGCGCCCTGATCTGCTTCTCCAGGCAATCAATCTTTCCTTCCTGGATCGCCAGGCGTTCTTCCTGTTCATCCATCTGCTTTCGCATCATCCCAGTCACCCTTTCAGCCGATGCCGTGATCAGGCTCCCCTTTTCCGCGCCCAACTTAACCACCAGGACGATCACTGCGATCACCGCCACCATCGCGCTGACCACTGATGTCACACCTTCCCAGTTCACCTGCGACGTCCCCGCCATCTGCGTTATTCCTCGTCAGGCTTCTTTACTGCCTCACCTATTTCGCCGGATGCCATCACAATGAACTTTCCAGCCGCTTTTTCCAGAATGTTGCCAGCCGCCTTGTAAATCCATGGGGCAATTACACCGAGAAAAAGCCCGAATAGAACCAGGTCCACCCAGCCGTTGAAACTGTTCGGAATGCTGGATACATAGATCTGTACCACCACCCCCAACACCAGGCCGAGAAAGGCCGACACCGCAAATATCTGCAATTCCTGCTTCGTGAACTTTTTGCGCTCAATCCACAGGACCTTCGCCGCCTCTACCAGGCCCACCAGTGTCAAAATCAAAATCACCGGCGATTCAAACAACATTGTTAACACATTCATTTGTCAGGTTCCTTTCATCATCTCGTAGGGGCAGAAAAGCGTGGTCGCTGAGCCTGTCGAAGCGCAGCATTTCTGCCCGCATTAATTACTTGTTAAATGCCAAAACCCCGGTTCGCAGTTTTTCTGCAAACCGGGGTTTCATTGGAGAGTATTTTTATAGTACTAAGTACGCTATATCAATTTTAACACAATCTGTCAAGTTGCAACACAAACAATCTAGAACAATTTTTCCATCCACCCCAAAAAACACCATCGAGCCGCCATCCCTGGCGGCTCGATCCTTTTCAATCCTTCATTTCTGGCGCTTAACCCCGCTCACCGCCGCCAGTTCCCATGCCCATCCCGGTAATACCCCGCGGCAATCTTCTCCGCATCGCTCGAATCATGATCCACCCGCCCGCTGGGCGCATCCACGTGCCTGCTCCCGGAACCCTTGGCCACATTCTGGTTCGTATGGTGCCCCTCGCTCCCGGTGATCTCACCCTTCCGCACCGTGTACCGCACCGTATCGCGCTCATTGTTGCGGAAGGTCGTTCGCTTCAGGAATCCATTCCCATCCCGCACATTCCCCTGCAGCGCGCACCCCCCGTCCAGTACCTGCACCCCGCCATCCGGCGTGGCCACCCCGCCCTGCACCGTCCACCGGAATTCCCCGGAGGCAAACTGCCCTTCGAAGTCAATCTCCCCAAACGGTGTCGCGCTTTCCATCTTCGCCGCCCATTCCTCGGCACTGTATTCCTTTCCCGTTGCCGCGTCATAGACCGCCATCATCCACCCCCTTCCCCTGGTCATCCAGCGTGTTGCGCATCTCCGCCAGCACCGCCGCCAACCGGTCTAAATCCTCATCAAACGTCAGCCCCATCGCCGCCGCATTCTGCAGATCCCCCGTAATCTCTACCAGCGTCATATACCACATCTCCGCCGCCCCCACCGGCACCGCACTCTTCTTGTTGCCATTGGCTTCACACATCGTCATCATCTCCATTCATATCACCGGTTCCTGCCGCTTCACCATCGCCAGCAGGTCAAACAACTCCTGTCCAATGCACGCCGCCGTCACCGTCTCCATCGCCCCCAGGGTCCGCACCTGCGTCACCGCCTCCACGATCAGGATCAAATCCTCCACCGCCGCAAACCACTCCGGGCACTGCTCCTCGAACATATTCTCATATTGCTCCATCAGCAGTTCCAGCATCCACAGCGGCACCTTCCGCCCCTGCACCGCATCCTGCTCCAGCTTCTCCGGGTACTCACTTTCCCCTGCATACACCATCACTTCCATCGATTCAGTCATTTTGCGAGCTCCTTTTGGTAAATGAAAAAATCCCGCGTAGGTCTACCATGTGGAGCTCGCAACTACCAGACACGGAACTTCAGACCATACGCGGGACTTTTCCCATAAATTAATTTACGGACATGGTTTTAAGAAGAAAAACCGCGTCATATATAGTTGCGAGCTACATTTACATTATAAGCTATTTTCATACACTTTTCAACACATATGATGTTGTTTAGTTTCCCTCAACCGACAGAAAATTTTCTTCCAGTGCTGGGTAATCCACAAAACAACCAGAGGCCAAAGAATACACTGAATCCTCGGTACCAAACTCTGCATCTTCAAACCGGACGATAAATGGATACATATAACCACCGGCAAACACTTTGATCAGTCCATCATCAGTATTACCCCAGATCATTTGATGCTGGGTCTGGATGCTGTCCGCATTGATACCCATTACCGAAGCCACATATTGGGCCAGTTCTGTTCGCATCGAAACTTTATCAATATATGCAAAGGTTCGTTCAAAAGCATAGGTGCAAAAAACATATTCTCCCTGCTTGTCCCCTTGTACCGCCATAAACAGGTCGTGATATTCCTGCACCATCGCTCTCAGCGCTTCCCCATCATCATTCTTCTCCAATAGTTGATCAGACAGTTCAGCTTCAGAGGCAGCCAAGGTGCTGACAATCTCTTTTTCCGCTGTTAATGCTTCATCCAGGCTTTCATTCTCGTACATCATACTCTCCAACTCAGTTTCCTTTGTAGAGAGAACCACAATGTTCCTGGCCACTTGGGTTTCCAATGCAGATATGGTTGGCGAATAATCAATTATTGGCGGTTTTTCCCCGCAACTGGACAAAAACACAGCGAACACAAACAGGATAACGTACAGTTTTGATTTTCGATTCATGGTGTGACCCCTTTCATTAACTAAATGAGTGAATTTTTATTATTGTACTTGATTACCGCAAATGAATGAACACAAAAGTTTCCCCGGTAGGGGCAGAAAAGCGGAACGAAGTGCAGCATTTCTGCCCGTCCGGCATTTCTGCCCGCCCCGCCTTCCTGCCCCTCACAGGCCCTGCCTCAAATCGCCTTCACCCTTTCCAACAAATAACACCCCTGGATGTTCTCCACCCAGATCACCGCCGTTTCCCCGCTCAACATCTCCGCCTGGCTCCGCGTCACCGTCCGGAACACATTCCCATCATCCATCGTCACCGCCACCGAAGTCCCCACCGGGTACCTCGCATTCCAGGCCGCCACCATCTTCTCCTGCTGCCGCTTTGTCAATCGTTTACCAGCCATCTCATTTTCCTTTCACAATAAAAATCACGATCCATACGTTTCTGCAAACGTTAGCAAATCCTTACGCATCCGTTGCTCCTCGGCAACGCGTTCTTCCCATGCATCAATATCCAACCGCTCCAACACTGCTGCCCGCACCAGGTCTGCCAGCACAGTCGGCTCCACCGCGTCCAATTCCCACGAGCTTTCGCCATACTCGGCGGCATACGCTGAAAACCGGCTGTCCGTCTGCTTTGCTGGATTTTCCGGCGGGTCCCATTCCTCCACCTGGCGCCAGTTCAATGCCAACCGCTCAATTTCAATCCCTTCAAGATCTCCCAGCCGTGAAAACAATCCCAACCGTTCCTCAATGTCTCGCGTCATGTCAATCCCGCTGGGGTCATGGTCCCCCAGGTACAGGATACAGATGCGCTTGCCAGCATAATACTTTTCCCGCAGCCGCCGCCCAATCTCATACATCGTCGATGAACTGCAATACCCTTTGTTGGCCGTAATGCCAATATCCAGCTCGCGGCACACCGGCTCCAGCACGCCCGATAAAGCGTCCTTTTCGACCATCACCTCCACATGGTATTGTTGATCTTCCCACTTATCGATCCGAAACTGCTGCGCCGCCGCCAGAACAATTGCTCCCGGATCAGCCCAGTGCGCCGGTATTGCCGTATCTCGGTTTCGGTCCTCGATCATGCGCCAATCGATCATCCCCGTTTGCCGTCCCAGCGAAACCAGGTTCCCAATGTTTTTGTAGGATCGTTGCGTGTTCTCAACCATATCCCTCGCCACCAGCTGGTAATACAACTGCCGCAATGAAAGCGTGTACCCCTGCCCCTCGTACTCCTGAAGAATCCGGTTGATCTGGCCGATCATTACCAGGCTGTTCCTCGAAAATGCATGGTCAATAAATTTTTCTTTCATCTTCGGCTCCCATCTAATGCCTGTCGAACTCGTCCCCGCTTTCGCAGCTCCGCTTTCACCATATTCAACGCCGTTGTTGCCATTGGACGCCCTGGCAAAATCGCCTCTGCATGCAGCAATGCCAGCATGGAGGATGTCTTCACATATCGCCGGACATCATCTACCACCGAATACACCAGGCGCGCGACCTCACACTGAAGTTTTTGACGCTCAGTCAGTTGCTCTTGTGGTACCCCCCAAACATCTTCCCAGCGAAAACCATCCAATATCGTCATATCAATTTTGCTCATGCCAACCTCCTAAAAATCGATCCCGGCAAAATCCTCATCCGGGAAATCCCCGAAATCCGCAAGACCATCATCCCCCGTATCCGCTCCCTGAGCATGTCCAGGACTGCCGCCCCCCGCCTTCCGGTTGGAACCGCCCAACAGCTCAATCTCTTCCACCGTTACCTCAAAACTGGCCCGATATTCGGATGGTGAATCATTCGAACCATCCGTCCTCCACACCCGCGGCCCCCCATGCCCGTCCCCGTTCAAGCGGCCCTCCACCAGCACCCGTGTCCCCTTCACCAGGTATTGCGCCAACGCCTCCCCCCGCTTTCCCCAGATCGCACACCGGTACCAGTTCGTATGCTCCTTCTTTTCCCCGTCCCGGTCCTTCCATTTCCGCGTAGCTGCCACCGAAAACTGGCAGATCGGCGAACCGTTCGGCGCATACCGCAGTTCCGCATCCCGTCCCAAATTTCCTGTCACAATCAACTTGTCCATTACGCAATTCCTTTCACTTTAATTTTCAAGGTTACAAACACATCACAGTCGCTTCAAATGCCCCCTGCTTCGGCGCATCCTCCAGCTGGTACCCGTACGGACCCGGCAGCCGGAACAAATACCCATGCCGTACCGGCCCACGGTCGAACAGCTCCGCCCTGAGTTCCATCGCCAGGCCATCCACCAGCACTTCATCCAATCCCCCCCATCGCCGGATGCACAACCCGCGAAACAGATCCGCATCATGCCTCCCCCGCGCATACACCCCGGGTGCCGTCCGCCGGTAATCCCACCACATCAGCCGCGGCTCCATTTTCACCAGTGCGGCCAGGCAGTTATACGTCTGCATCCGTAAACCATTCCGCCTTGCATTCTCCAGCAGGCTGATCGTCGCCTTCGTGCAAAACGCCAGGTCTGCCACATCACTCTGCCGCAACTTCAACCCGGTCCGCCACCGCCGTACATCCTTCCCAAACATATTCAGATCAATCAATGGATATTCCACAGAAACCACCTTTCACTCACCAAAATACTTTCTGCCATACCACACTGGCTCAATTCCGTAGGTCCTTTTATAGATCATTCGGATCAGTTCAATTGAATTTCGATCAAAGGGATTGCAGAATCCCTTCAAACGCAGTCCGTTGATGATATAGATCACAAATGGATCTTCCGTAAAAACAAATTCTTCAATTTCCCGCAGTTCATCCATGTATCGACTGGCTCCCTTTGGAAACCAAAACTGAAACGAACGCACTTTTTCTCGATAATATGCGGCGGGATCAAGCTTCTGGTCTTCCAGCAAACCTGCCTGGTCAAACAATGGAAAATCTTTTTTCAACTTGTTATTTTTCCGCGTCGCTGCAGATTGAGCTTTACTCATACTTGGCTCATGCGCAGGACTTTCAATGTCATTTTTTAATACCCGCATCCGATGAACATATCTGCTTCTCACCTTTCGCATGTATTCTTTGGTCGTTAGCGTGTTAGCTGTTAATATTTTCATTTAATTACTCTTCCTTTACGTCTTTCGCGACGACTGCCTTGGACCTGTCAAAAGGCGGTCCCTGAGCCTGTCGAAGGGTTACAGCATCACCATCACATCATTCGCCAGGCTTTCCATCTCACCCACCCCTACCGTGAACCGGTCATCCCAGTACCCCTTCACATGCAGCGTTTCTGCCCCATCCCACCCGCACGGCACCAGCAGCACCGAAGGATACCGCCCCGCGCAGTCATAGAATTGCAGCCCCGCGCACCACAAATCCCCGATCTCAATTCGCTCCCCGAACCACCACACCACAGCCGCCCCCAGGCCCCGCAGCGTCCCATACCGCCGCAGCCGCCACGATACCGCTGCCGTGCTCATGTCGAGTACTTCCTGGTGATTCATGATCACCCGCTCCGGTCGCTCATGCCGCTGCAGGAACCGCGTCTGGATCACCTGCTCCGGGTTGCGGCAGCGGTCAAACAACAATCGGGCTTGACCAATTCCCGCGTTCGGGTCCATCGTCTGTTCAATGACCTGGTATACATTCATCAATTTACCTCCTTTTTAGAACATATGTACAAGTCAGTGAATGTTCTTTAACATTGGCACTTTGCCAATGTTAAGTACTTTTTCTCTATGATTACTAAACACGCTTAATGCACACATATTTATTCATTAATATTCAAATTATTCATCAGTTTTTTGATTTTTATAGAACATTTGTACAAGTCAGTGAATGTATGTATGTTGAAAACGAGTTTGGCGGGTTTTGGGGCCAAATGATTTGTAATTTTTGCGGCAGTGAAAATTACATTACAAACCGCCCCTACCGCCCTACAATGTTAATAACATTCACTCATTCACTATATTTAATACTTTTTTCTATAATATTCCGTCCTGGCGCTGGTATCCTGCCGGTATCACCGGTTCAATCTCATACTCTTCTGCCAGTTTCAGCATCGGTTTGGGGATATCCGTCTTCCGGATCGTTCCCAGCATCATCGCCAGGTCCTCCTGCCATGGCACCAGGTACGTTGTCATCTGCCCCACCAGCGCGGGCAGGTTGATCACATAATGGAATCCGGTACTCTTCCGGATGCTGGTCATGCTCAACTGGCTTTTCAGAATGCTCCCCACCCCGCGCGCCGTCAACCCCTTTTTCGTTTTGTACTTGTTTTCCTCGTCCTCCTCATCCACCTCATTCATCTTGTCGATCAGGTCATTCGTCACCATCGCTACGTAACCTGTCTTCACCAGCATCAAACCTTCTTCGTTGATCTCGATTCCTTCTTTGAACATCATCGGAGTGATCAAAATTTTCCACAACCCTTCCACCACCCGCGCCGTGATCGAGGTCACCACCTGGCTGTTGCGCTCCTGGTCATGGATCTCCCGCAGCAGGCTGTTCAGGTTCTCCAGGGCAATCTCATCCCCCGTCATCCGCACAATCGTCCGCAGCGGTGCCACCACCTGGTTCATGCGCGGACTCACCCGGATATCCACATCCAGGTCATTGTCAATCGGAAAATTGTCCTGCCAGTTCTCCAACCGGTACCGCAGCAGCTCATTCTGGATCGTCAATGCTGCCGCCCGGAACTTGTCATCCACAAATAGCGGGATGTTCGCCGTCTTCAGCACTTCCTGGTTCACCGGGTACGTCCAGATCGTGATGCACCGGGTGGCCAGCGCGTCATCTTTGGTTTCCTTGCGCCCATCCAGCGCTTTCGGGCAGTAGGTCCGGAACCCCTCTGGCCGCATCCGCTCCGTTCCATTCTCATCGGTATATTTCACCAACCGGTTCACACTCCCGCCCCGCATGGATCCATCCAGCAGGATTTTGATGAAGCTGTTTTCTGTATCCGAATTCTCCTGGTCGTACTCCGAGATATGCAGCGTCCCGCCCTCAAACATTTCGATCGTTCGGAACAGCACCGCCGTCGTATCCACACCGCTCGAGCGGATCGGGTGGTAGCACAGTTGCGTCACCCGTTTCATCAGCTCTGTCTTCCCGCAGCCAGCAGGACCCAGCGCCCGCAGGTAGCAGTACGCCTCGCACGCATCATAGAACCATGACCCCAGCACCCAATAACTGATCAGCTGCGCATACCGTTCATCTGTAAAAAAGTAATACCGCCGCAGAAAGGCATTGATGATCGCCAGCAGTTCTTTTACATCCTTGGTTTTCTCTGGTAAACGCGAAGGGAACCGTATCTGGCCACTGTGCACAAACTCATATGGCTCTGCAGGTACATACCGCACCTTTTTCCCACCCCGCCACAGGTCCAGGTATGCAGCCGTTCCCAGCTTGCCATCCGGATCACGATACGCCCAGCTGGCCGTTTTGCTTTCGGGATCATAAACATACTCCATTTTCCATCCCTCAAACGTCCCGCCCCAGCAGCTCACATATTCACCCGGTTTGTCCTTGTCGTCTTCCTGGTTGCCTTCCAACCGTTTCACCAGTCGATCAAACGCGCGGATTTTCGTTTTCAGTGCCTGGGCAATTCGGTCCCGATAAAGATCGCGTTGTGTGGCATCCAGCTTGACATACTGCTGCAGCGTCTGCAACGTCAGGGTATCCCTGTCTGTTCGGTCCTGAGTAGCCCCTGCCTCCGCTGCCCTGATCTCCAGGTAGCTGATCGAATTCACCAACAATCCGCTGACCTGGCTCGCCTGAGTTTGTTCGTCATATCCAGCCTTGATCATCGCTTGATGCAAATCGTTGAAATCTTTGATCTCAATCAATTCCTCGCCTGCCCGAACATTCTTTGGCAGCTGGATCACACCCACCAGGGGATGGATTGCTTCACAAATGGCATTCAAACCAGTCTTTCCGGCCTTGTCTGCATCCAGCGCCACATACAATTTTTTATGATGTTTGAATAGATCTCCCAGGTCAGCATCCGCGTTCAATCCGGCCAGCGCCACCGCAGCGAACCCCAACTGCCCCAACGAGATTGCGCATGCCTGCCCCTCCACCACGATACAAACCTCCGCCCTGGGCGTCCATTCGTGGTTATAAAATCGTTGTTTTTGCCCTCCCAAAGCCACCGGTATGTTGTAATGTGCCTTTTCAGCATATTCCGGCACCGATCTGCAGGAGAAGTAAACCACCTTCCCACGTTCGAAATGCGGGTAAACTAGCATGCCTCTACCCAGCAACCCGGGCACCCGTTTCGATTCCAGCCAGCGCGAATCGAATTCCACCGGATCAATCTGATACTCATCCTGCCAGGCTTGCATTTCCGCCGCTGACCCAAACTTCTTGCCCAGGAGGGCAATCGCCGCCGGGTGTTTCAAGTCCACCCCGGCCAGCAGCAGCGTATCTCGCATTTCTTTCGCCAGCTTTTCATAATCATCCCAGGCAGTAGCAGCATTCCAGTCCACCCACCCGGTAAAACCGAGTGTTTCAGCCTTCACCGTACCATCAGACCAACCGCGCGCATGGGCATATGCCATGGCCGGGACTGATCGTTGCAGCCACAGGGACAGTACCCCGGCTGCCACGGTCCACGCATCCATCTTTACCTTAGCAGCAGCATACCGGGCAACATTCACCTGAGACCAATCAGGCGCAGGTAAGCCGCTGATTTCGCAAACCCGCCGTACGCCATCCTTGAAATCCAGCCCCTCACGATTCATCACCCAGTCAATCACGCTCCCTGATTCCCCCGTGGAGTTCCATGAATAGTAGTTCTTGAATGTATCCAGGACCAAACTATCATGGCCAACAACAGTCAGGTACCGGCCCCGTCCGGTGAGTTTATAACCGCTGCGCTCGACGATCTCAGCGATTTCTGCTTTTTGCTTAATTTCCTCAACGTTCATCTGCGACCCTTTTATTTCAATGTGCTCGCAATTTTCACCGCACCATATGAGCGTAGCGACCACCCAAATCCGTAATTTCACCCCGCCCCGGCTGATCCAACATTATGCGAAGTGAATCACCGGCATTACACAGCTCCCACAGGCCGAAAAACACCATCCACGCCCCTCAATCCTTCGCATAATGCGTATTATGCGAAGCCCGCCCGCCTTTTTCTGGACACAGGGCGCCGGAGGGTGAATGTGTGAATTTTTCGAGTTTTTCTCCTACTGACTTTCCACCATCGTCTCTGCCCAGCCTGGCCAACCACACCTGAACACTGCGCACCAGTTCCATCGCCTTGCCATTGTCGCGAATACCAGGCTCCAACAACGAACACTGCCCTCTCTGTGCGCCATGGGACAAACGTACTTCCACCAGCCCCATCAGCACCAACGCATTGGCCAGGGCGAATGCTGCGCCCTCAACTTCTTCCAACGTCTCACTCACGTCCTTCGTATACCTGGCCACGCAACAGCCTCCCTTCCTCCTGCGCTACTCGACGCTCATTCATGGCACCGACAAACGAATCCAGCCCATACCCTCCCACAACAGTCAAACCTCCGACTACTGCGCACCCCCATACTGCTGCCAAAGCGATCCACTGCTCATAAATGGCCATGACCAATGAAGCCGGGACCAACACCGCCACGAGGCCATACCCATAAGAAAGCAACCTGGGCAACCTCCGTTTCAACCACGCCTCCCACGGAAACCAATGGCCAATCCCGAGGATCAGGCCGCTCATAATCGCCGCGCTCACAATAATCCACAGAGCAGGAACTACCGCGACATTCGCCATGTTCATCATGCTGCTTCCTCCAAATCTACATAATGCAGCTCACAATCGTCAGCTACCATCGGCAATGCCTTGCCGGTCAAATACATCACATCAAACCCGCCTTTCCCTGGACGCGGTACGCCTTTCTCTGTCACATCCAAACCGTGTTCAGCCAACACCTGGGCCAGACCTTCCCGAACCGCCATCAATGTGGCTGCTGGCCCACTGACAATTACCCGAACCGTATTCATTCTTTCTTCCTTTCCTGGTTCAAGCCATTCGAAGCTGCTTCCACCCGGCAGTCCTTATACGTATCGACATGCCCGCACGGGTTTGACCAGCCATCACAATACAGGATCCTGCTGCCATCGTAGGACCGTGCCGGATGAATCTCACCCCTGGGCCCACCACACACGGGACACAACCAATGCAAACGTACCTCCACAGCCCCAAAACCCTCATGAAACTTAGTAGCTGGTATCCTGACCGACTTCACCGGTTTTCTCTCGTCTTTTTGAGCTTCATCTCTACAAAACAGTTTTTCCAACACACACAAAGCACGTTCTTTACGACTGGGCTCCAGCAAATACACGCCTTCTGCCTCCTCCCCACCGCGATCATCTTCCTGAAGATCACCTCCCAGAATGCCCTCAGCGAGTGGGAATTCTGGAGTTCTTGTGTTTTCGACGCTCGAAATGACAAGGTCACTCCCAACTGAAAATTGAAGCATCCAATCGCACATCCGCAGCACCAGTTCCTCCCAGGAATCGAATTCAGGCAAACTCTCCTCCAATTCGCACGAAATACGCTTTCGAATCTCAGACTCCGAATACCCGACAGCCGTCAGATAATCAACCAGATCGGGCCGCTCTCCCGAATCAATATCCATCCATAACCGCACATACATATAAACATCACTCATTGCTACTTTCCTCCTGCCTTTTTCTCGATATCACTTTGAAGGTGTATGCCCATACCCATGGATTCAATGCCCAGGGATACCCTCGTTTGGCATTGATCCCGTCCCAAACTTCCCCAAACATATCCAGATACTCATCAATCGGAACACCACCAGGCCGGATTCCCTCTCGAATCACATCATGTATCGATATGCTTTGCAGTCGCTCCGCTCGCACACCGATCACTTCCAGGTCAATCCTGTGTGCCCAATAGGGCATGAACATTGCCGATTTTGGCCGGTACCATTCACGCAGCCATCGATGCCTGTCTTGCATCAATGAGTTTGATAGATCCTGGCTATAATACACAGCCCCTGGTTGTTCAGCTGGGCGCAGTTTATGGTCCCACCAGGCCTCCCGCACCCAGATTGTTTCACCCGGCCCGCCATAAGGCGCTTTGAGGATCACAGATTGATTGCCCTTGGCAAACTCAGCGCTGAACGGCATCGGCTTGTAATAAATCCGGGTGCGTGTCATCTTGATTTCCATGTATTCACCCTGGTTAGTCAGGCGCCATTCATCCGGATCCAAATTGACAAGCTCCAGGCCTCGCGTTCTGCGGGTCATCACCTTCGTGTGGCTCAAAATCCGTGTAATACTGTCTGCCTGAAATATCATGCTGTGGCTCATCATCCCCTCCTATACCAGCTCCACCGCTTCTGCCAGGTCATCAATCCCCGGACGTGTGTAACGTTTCGTCGTGTCCAATGAACTATGACCCAACAGGTCTGCGATCTCGGTATCCCGCACCCCCTTGTCCGCCATCCGCTTTGCAAACGAGTGCCGCAGCATATGCGGTGCCACCTGGGCATCACACCCCGCCCGGTCACTGATCGCCCGCACCCGCAGCTGCACATTCCGCTCTGTCATCGGGAACAGCACCTCGCTGCTGCTCATATCCATCCACGGTTCGATCATCCGCCGCGCTTCACGGCTCAACGGCACAATCCGCTCCTTCTCCCCTTTGGTAATGTCTGCCTTCAGCAACACCCAACCGCTCCGTTCGCGCAGCACCACATCCGTTGCCCTGATCTGCACCAACTCACCTTCACGCAAGCCCGCGAACGCCATAAACCCCACCATCGCCTGATCCCGCTTCGCCGTGGTAATCTGAAGGCTCGTTGATGCTGCGTTCACATCCCGCTCAACCTGGCGCATGAACCGTGCCCAATCACTTTTCGACAACCACTTCGGCGCCAGCGCTTGCACAGCCACCCCTTCAATATCTTCCATTGGGCTCGTTTTCACATACCCCCGCGCCTGGCACCAGTCAGCCAACAGCCCCAGTGACCACATTCGTCGGTTCCAGGTGGCGGCGCTTACCCGCGCCTGCTCCAGCTGGAATTTTCGAAACCGGCGCACATCATAATTTGTCAATTTCTCTGGGAGGAACACCTCGCCATTTTCCTCCTCAAACCAATCCGAGAATACCATCAGGTCCCGCTCCAGTGCGGAAATAGTATTCTCGGAATATTTCGCCATTTCGGCTGAACACACTACTTCATTGATCCACATATCGACACTCAACTTTCTACAAAAATCACTGAAACATCGTACCGGGTGCTATATTCTGCTCATAACACCCCGCACATTAACAACCTAACCAAACACCACCAGCGCCACCGGAACACACCGATCCCGGCTGCCATCTGCAAATCGCACATCTGCCAGCCGCATCTGCCCGATCTTAAAAAACCGCCTGATCTCTGTGATCTCTTTTTCACCGTAAAATGCCTTCATCTAGCTGTCTCCATTCTGTTCCTTGTAAACTCTCTACGTCAGGGTTTGCCAGGTTCCCACCATCGGGGCTGTCCGAGGAGAGTCGGACAGCCCCTTATAGAGAGGAGTACCACATGAAAACCCGTTATCCCTTGACGAAAATGCGGCGTCAGGAATCGAACCTGCTGCAGGTATCTTCCTGCATTGCGCCAGCCGCCCATAATATTTCAAAGTCCTGAGGCTGCTTCCAAACCTTCCCACGTGTACGACCACTACCCAATGGTCTAGCCACTCACCGTGTTGCCGTCTTTCCGGGCTGTCTCATCAAAAATTTTGTTTATATCGTGCTATAGGGATGGGATTCGAACCCATTCAGCTGCCTTGGAAGCTCCTTGACTGTTTTTGCTTCCCGCTTTCGGCATCATCCACACACATGGAGCGGCGCGTCCAGCGCCAGTGATGCTTACGACCGAGCTTCAACAGCTTCCAATCTGTTGCGGCGCTCATCACACCGCCACGCCCATGGCGTTTTCTAGCCTCTCGTTCGCGCTTCCCTGGGTTGGGTCTCTTGTAAGACATTTGCCTGATCTCCGGTCCTGTTAACTCATCTGCCTACTCTACGGGATGTGTCCCACCACATCGCCCCGTTGATATCATCAGCTCCGATTGATTTTCCGGCTCGCCGCCGCCATTTTCCGCCGTGTCTTCGCCTTGCCAAAATTGAAATTTTTCTTCGTATTGCTTTTCCTGCCACCGCGTTGGATCAGCCCACTGTTTTCCGGGTTCAGTGGAGACATCGTCATCATCATCTCCACCACCCCGCGCATCGTATCCTTCATCTGCCCCTGCAATTCACTCGGTTTCACCTGTTAGCCTCTCTTTCACTAATGCGATCAGTCCCATCAAATGGGAAACGGTGCGGGGCTGGATCACCTGGGAGTTCTCCTTTCTGTAGTGCCCCGCACCGCTATTCCTACCATCGTTCGTTCAGCCAGTCCTCCGCTGCCCATTTTGCAGCCTGGAACATCATCTGCGGTTTCCGCATGCGAATTCGCTCAATGATTACCGCTAGATACACAACTGCGCATTCCAACGTCCTGGCAAAACGCGCCATCCTCATCGCTCCCCCATTGGTTTGGCCATCGAAATCGATCTACCTTCCACCGGCTTCACCGCATCAGACTTCCGCGCCCAGGTAACCAGCGCATGCGCGCCCCAGCCTGCGCTGAAAACACCAACCACCAGTAAAAAAAGATCAATTGACATGCTCATTGTTCCTCCTGGTAAACCCCTTTGCGGGCGGTCAGGAGAGACCGCCCGCTGTCAAAAAGGAGTCAGTCAGATGAACCGCGGTTCACCACGCCGCGGCAGTTCATATCGTCACCTTCGGCGCCGTTTTCAGCCCCGTTTAGATTCTCATGTGCAGCATCGATCAACCAGCGCACCATCTCGCGCCGATTGCGATATAACCGGTGACACAACAAATCTAGCTTGTCAAGTGTGTCTTGTTCCATTCGGATGTTGATCTGCTTGCTCATGTTTCGTACCTGGTTCGTTTTTTGTACTTTGTACGTTTATTGTAGTACTTTGTACGATAAATTGCAAGCAATTGGTATCAAATGCTATCATTTGCTATACAACGCTATCAAAAGGAGTTAACTATGGATGAGGAAACACTCAAAGCATTCGATCACAGTATCGAAAAAAGCCTACCCCAGGGCAGCGAATTAGTCGATTTCAACACCTGGATCATCGACAAATACCGCGAATGGGTAGGCAATAAGGTCGGCAACGAGGGATCACTGACCGCTTATGCAGAATACCTGGGCATCAACTACGAAGTCGTCCGCTCGTGGGTCAGCAAAACAGGCAAAACCGCCCGTGACTACCGCCACGTTGATGCGCTGGCAAAAGTTTATGGCATTAATGTCTATCACATATTGGGAATCGATCCCCCCGATCCTTCACTCAATTCACTTCCCCCACAGTCGCGCCAACGCTTCCTGGCAGCCATGACAGAAATAGAAAAGCAAATCGGGCTTCGCAATCTTTCACTTGATTCCCCGGAAGCCCTCGAGCTCTCCGAACGCATCTTCGCCGAACACGGCATTATCGTTACTGATGCCAAAAGGTCATCATCTTCAGGAAACTTGAGCTGAAAAAACAACATGCTATTACATACCTCCATGAGGTTATAAAATAGCATGTTTGTTCTATTATGCCAATTGCCGTAAATGGCAGATTCAGATGCCTCTTTAACAACAACCGCAAACCTCATACCCCGCAATTCGCCCCCACCAACCGCACACCTCATGCCACCCTGAAAACTGCCAGGTATGCGGTCTCCAGTTCGTACCTTCCGCCTGTTGCATGGGGTGCAAGAGGTCGGAAGTTCGAATCTTCTCGCCCCGACCAGCTTAAAAAAACAGCGGCAAGCCGCTGTTTTTTTGTCGAATACTGCTATTGAATCGGCGAATAGTTGGTTGGGTGCAGCACCACACTGGTTAACCGCCGCACCAGCACACCGTCCATTTCACTCTGCGCCTTGCCGTTCACCCAATCCGGGTCCTCGCGGAATGCGGCCCATGCCGCCTTCATGGCTTCTTCTGAGGGAAAGGCCATCAGGTACACCAGGTCTCCGCTTTCTTCGGTGGCGGTTGCCGGTGTCCAAAAACCGACCACGGTCATGCCGTGTTTGGCAAACACCCCCAGGGTCACCTCCCGAAAACGGCGGTGAAGCGCCTCCAGCTTCCCTTCGGCGGCCCAATATGTTCGTAATTCGTAAACCATGTGATCTCCTTCTTCAGGTGTTTCGACCTGACTATCAGCCAATTGTACACAAAATTGAAAAAAGGTGGTAAATCCTTGTTTCATCATGACCAAAATATGTTAAACTGTACCTAATAGAATCTTGACCATTTTGATTCGCTCTTTACGATTGGAAATCCGATGGGGGGATTGGCCAATTCGTGTTATTCATATGAGCAGGAGCCCCAAATGTCTGAATCATCTGATCCCTTTCCCTTGATGCCTGAAAAAAAATTTGTCGATTTCAATGATCAACCACCAAACCCACCGGCATCACGACCCAAAACACCACCGCAGCCAATCAAAACCGTCAAAGACCTGGTGAATATCCTTTCCGAACTGCAAACCCGGGTGGAGCAGTTGGAAGGTGAAAACGACGCACTGCGCCAGGCGCTGAATGACAAGGTGACGAAAAAAGAAACTGTGCAGCTGCTATCCCGGCTTGACGGGATCCGCCTGCCCAAGTCAGGTGTTTTCAGTGACAGTTTCCTTGTCCGGGCTTTTTCCATTTACGGTCACTGGTTTGTCGCCAACCTGCTGATCTCGATTGTCCTTTCGGTATTCTTCTTCATCCTCTTCTCCATCATTGGTGCTTCCATCACCAATGCGATCATGCAGAACCTGCCAGCTGGTTATTGAGAACTGGCAAGTTATCGTACAGCCAGCCGATTCATGCCGGTTGTGTTATCATACAGGTGTTCAACACTTTTCAGCCAGTTTGACCCTGTCATGTTGATATGCCATAGCGTCAATACAACCCAGATCAGGAATGAGGATTCAGGATTGATAGATCACCCCCTTGTGATTGGAATTGCCGGTGGCACCGGCTCGGGTAAAACAACGATAGCCCGTCAGATTTTGCAGCGCATCGGCACCAACCGCATCGCCTCGCTCTCGCACGACGCCTATTATCGCGACCGTCCTGACCTGACCCTCGAAGAACGAGCCAGGTTAAATTATGACCATCCTGATTCATTGGAGACGGAACTCCTGGTCGAACATATCAAGTGCCTGAAACAAAACACCCCTGTCGATATGCCGGTGTATGATTTCACAACTCACCGCAGAAAATTCGAAACGATCCGGGTGGAACCGCAAACTGTTGTGTTGGTCGATGGCATCCTGATCTTTGAGAACAAAAAACTCCGCAATTTGTTCGATGTGAAAATTTATGTCGATACCGATGCTGACATCCGATTTATCCGCCGCTTACAGCGCGATATCGAGGAAAGAGGCCGCACCCAGGAATCAGTCGTCAATCAATACCTCGAAACCGTTCGCCCGATGCACCTCAAGTTTGTTGAACCCTCCAAACGCTACGCGGATGTGATCATCCCCGAAGGCGGCTTCAACCGGGTAGCCCTCGATATGGTCACCGCTCACATTGCCGAAATGCTCCACCTCGAATAAGCAACCATGGACAAGATCGACAAAACCAACCCGGAGGATAACCGCTCGGGACCGCCTGGTTCAACGCCCTCCTCCCGGCGTGCGACTGTCCTGCGCTGGGCAGCGATCCTGTTTGTGGTTGCCCTGACTCTCTACCTGTTTTCGATCGCGAACAGAATTCAGGCCTTTACGGAAACCATCCCTAACCTGGGATGGTTTGCCTATCCCGCCATTTTCGGGGTGTCAATCGCTGCCAATGCCACCATCATCATCCCCTTGCCGGGTGTGGTGCTGACATCAATCTTCGGTTCAATTTTCCATCCCATCGGGGTGGCGGTTTCTGCCGGCCTGGGCGCATCATTGGGCGAACTGTCCGGCTACCTGGCTGGTTTCAGCGGACAGGGCATCATCGAGCGCAGACAATGGTACGACCGTGTTTCGGGTTGGATGGTCAAATATGGCAATTGGACAATCCTGATCCTTGCATTCATTCCCAATCCTCTGTTCGACATGGCGGGGATGATCGCCGGTGCCCTGAAAATGCGCCTGCCTCGTTTCCTGTTCTGGTGCGCATTGGGAAAGATATTAAAAATGCTGGTATTTGCTTACGCCGGCAGTTGGATTGCCACACTGTTCTAACCCGGAAACTGTCTCCAGGGGTTACGCATCAGAGAGGTTCTGCCAGAACCCATCGCGCACCAGGTACTGCCATAACTTCTGGAATTGATGGTAGCCCTCGCCGATTTCAAGAATCCAATGTTGACGGAAAACATTCAATGCATCTGCCGTTGGAACCTCTCCCTGCATATGCCAGGACTCACCTTGTGGCAGATTGGTGAACGACAACCACATCTGGCGATCATGGATCAATCCCATTCGGTCCTGAATTGGCCGCAATTCTCGCAATGCACCATCATATCTTCCGTCGAGGTATGGGTCGAAATCTTCCAGGGTATAGCGCAGGGCTTTGAGTTCGATCCGCAGTGCATGGAAAGCTTCTCCCGGTGCTTCCTCATCCAGGCAAGCCTGTAATGAGAGAATTTTCTCCACCCGGCCAGACACAATCATCGGCAGCCTGTCCAGGCTCTCGATCATCTCGACTGAGACTTCCTCACCCGTCTGTTGATACGCTGACAGGTATTGTGCCAACTGCTGCCAGCCACCGGTTTGAAGGAAATCCTGGCTGTCACGCAGGAGCGTCTGCAGCAGGTCCTGTCTTCGATATGTCGCCTGATCCATCATGCCTGGCAGGATTTGATGGATCCGCTGGGTATAAGAGAGGGTACTCAGCCGGTCCAGTTCCAGTCGATACACATCCAATTCCCGCAATTCAGCCAGCCCGACGTGAAATGCTTTTAACGCGGTTTTAATTTCCGCATAAACTTCGGGTTGAAAACAATCCTTGAAGTTGCTGATCTGGCTTCGCAAACGCCGCAGCTCGATCCGCAAGCGATGCACCTGTTTGGTTTTCAATGCCTGCTTGCGGATCAAAAGCGCTGTTTTTTGTTCAACATAGGACACAGGCGATTGCAAAAATGTCGCGGCCAGATGTTTCACTGACTCCGGGGCTTCCACCGCTGGTTCGGGCATGGAAGGATATTCTCCATTGGCTTGCAGCTCACCGTCGGACAGGGTCATGGCAGCAGCACTTCATCATCATCACTGGCGGTTTCGATTGTTTCACCGGTGGCAATGAATACAGTCCGCTCACAAATATTGGTCACCCGATCCGCCATCCGTTCCAGGTTGTGGGCCGCCCACAGTGAAAAATTCGCCAGGTCAACAATCTCGGGGTTGGCAATCATCAATTTGATTAGCTCATGATAGATTTCTTCATAGATCTGATCCACCAGGTCATCTTCCTGTGGGATCGCAGACGCACGTTGGGTATCTTCGGTAATAAAAGCGCCCAATGCCCGGTGCAGCATCCCGACCGTGAGGTCTGCCATTCGGCTGATCTTGTCGATGGGGATTGGTACCTTTTTGTCCCCCAATTTCATAATAATTTTGGCAATGCCTTTGGAGTAATCCCCCATCCGTTCCAATTCGGTGTTTATTTCCAGCATCCCGATCAGCAGGCGAAGGTCATGCGCCAGTGGCTGCTGGGTGGCCATCAGAATCACAATCGCATTCTCGATCGCATACCGCTTGCCATTGATCACATCATCATCCAGGTAAATCTGGCGGGCCGTGATCGTATCGCGTTTTCGCAGGGCATCAATTGTCTTCAAGGTTGTTTGCTCAACCAGGCTGCCCAGTAGGAGTATTTCTTCCTGTAACTCCTGTAATTTTCGATCCAACGTGGTTCGCGGCATGGTTCAACACTCCTCTGTGAATGAGATGGGCAATCACACCCATGATGGTATCTTGATGATGGGTTAATTATAAGGTGAAACAACCGAAACACAAAATGGGAAATTATTCCCCATCCGGGGTTAATCCCAATGAGGCGAATATCGTTTCAATGCGTGCTGCCTGATCTTTGCGATGGAAGCGTGTTTCCACTGCCTGCCGTCCATTACGGCCCATCACGGACACCTGTTCTGGTTCCGCCGCCAGGGCGGTGATTACCGCTGCCATCTGCCTGGCATCCCCCGGCGGGGTGTAAACTCCGGCTTCCGCTTCTTCCACCACGGTGCGGATCACACCGTCAATCACGCACAAAACCGCTTTTCCCGCCGCCATGGCATCAAACACCTTGTTGGGATAGGTGGTTTTATACACATTAATTGGCTTGAGAATCGCCGCGCACAGGTCGGCTGCCTGCAGGATGGTATCCATTTTCGTTTTCGCTACCGGCGGAAGAAAAGTCACATTGGGCAGTGCCAGTGTTTCGGCGCGCGCCATCAGGTTGCCTTTCTCCTTGCCATCCCCTACCAGCAGGAAATGGATCATTGGATTGCTACGCAGCAGATCGGCAGCATCCAGCAGCACCGTCAGGTCATTTGAAATGCCGTGCGCCCCGGCATACAGGACGACAAATTTTCCAACCAGACCATGTTCTTTCCGGAAGGCTTGCGCCTGATCGGGTTCAGCCGCGAACAGATCAGGATCGGCACCATTGGGGACCAGTTCCACACGCCGCCCTCCGTGTGAACGCACATGATCGATATATCCCGGCGAATTCACCACCACGCAATCTGCCTGGCGATATAGAAATTTCTCAAGCATCTCAGACAGACGGATCAGGAACGGGTTTTTCAACACCCCCACTTCCACGGCGAACAGCGGCCACAGGTCGCGAATTTCCAGCAGGAATGGTTTGCGCTTCAATTTTGCCACCAGCCACGCCGAAGGCGCCTGGAACAACGGTGGTGAGGTCCCCCACACCACATCCACCGCGCGGATGCGGATCGCAGTGATGAATGAAGAAACCATGAAACTGAAAAAACTCAGCAGGCGATGGAAAAAACTTTTGTGCAGCTTATTGTAGGTATAGCTGCGGTATATCTGAATCCGCGGATTATCCTCCAGCGCTGCACCATTGTCGCCATCATCCCCGGTAAGGTAACTTACCGGGCTGGCAACAATACTCACACAGTGCCCCTGCCCGGCCAGGTAACGCGCCAGTTCATGGTGACGGGTGCCCCCCGCCTGGTTCAATGCGGCAAAAGCCTGGTGAATCAACAAGATGTGCATAGGTTGTTATTTTAATCGGAAAATGTCCACCGACTGGAAATCGATGCAGGCAATTTTGTTTGATATTCCACGGCGAATGAAAGCGCGGGAATCTTTTCATTATAGTACGGACTGACCCAACCCAATTGCGGCTGGCAGTCACCTGGGCCATAGAGGACTTCGCCGGCTCGGCAGAGGGTCACGGTTCCTGCCTGGCCATCTTCTGCCGATACCGCCAGAGAAAATTGTCCCTGCGGCACAGCCATTTCCAAACGCGTGCCTTCCAAACGCCATCGTCCATCCGGCAGCAGCCAGTGTACGCGCACCTTGTGGCTTTGCGGATGCTGTACAGATTGCGGCTGGTACAGCAAATCGGTCACCAACCATTCTCCCGCGGCAGCCCAATCCACCCGACGGCGATGCAGGATTGCCATATGGCGGTAGCCGTTATGCTCTCCCTGCAGCGATTGTTGCGGGGATTCGGTCTGCATCGCGCAGGCCTGTGCCCATTCCAGCCACAGAAAACGTCCCACACGCCTCATCTGGTCGCAGCCATCCACCATCACCGTGTTATGCACGGCGGTTCCTGCCAGCCGGTTATCCCACGGCGCAGCGCTCGTGTAGCGGTAGGTACCTGCGTCCAGTGCCACCGGGCTGCCTTTCCACCACAGGTCCATGTGAAGTTGATCAGCATGCGCCGGACGGCTGGTGTGGTAATTGCTGCGCAGGCGTGCCCAGGTGCGGGTCGTGCCCGCTTTTAATAAACCTGCCGGCCGCCGGAACGGTTCGCCCTCGGCTCCCCAGGCCTCCGGCTCCAGCCCCAACCACGCCTGAAACTCGTCCCATCTACCGACAGGATAGAGATTCTCCCCGCCAAACAGCCGACTGGCTGCCTGAATGATCATCCGGTAATCATCAAAACCCCCGCTGTCGAGCGGGAACAAATAGGCCCCATCATTGTGCCCATACAGCGCCACCTGCCCGTTGTGGGGTTCCACCTCCGCAGATAGCCAGACAGCCGCCGACTTGAGTTTCGCCTTCGCCTTGTCCGAGAGCCGGAAGGGCTCGCCCTGTGCCAGTACAGCTGCCAGGCAGGCGCATTGCAGCATCAGGCGGTGGTAATTGTTGCTGTGCTGGGCGTATTCACCCACGGCATTGATCTGTGTTTCGAGGGCGTGGTTCAGCCAATGCCAGCCGGTACGCCGCCAGGACAGCGCCTCTGGCGCTTCAGGCAGCACCCTTGCCGCCACAATCAACCCGAGTGATTCCGTCACCAGGTGATTGTTAAACTGGGAACGGGCGTACAGCAATGTCGGAGGAATGCGCCGGGCATGGTCATGGATTGCCTGTGCCAGCAGCTGCCGGTGCTGTTCCGCCTGTGGATCACCCGCCAGGAAAACTGCTCCCATCCAGGCCATCGCAACCAGGCGGATCGCCGTTTCCTGCCCGGACATCCAGTGCGGTCCCAACATCGGGGGATTGCTCTCCAGGAATTCCACCAGGCGCTGCCAGAAAAACACCCGGTAACGTTCATCTCCGCTCAGCACATAAGCACGCGCCAGCCGGTAGGCCCATCCCAGGCGTCCTGCTTCCCAGATCAACTTCACGTCCTCCACCGGCAAGCCGGCCTTCCCGGTCTCATACTGGGTCCAATGCTGCAACATCTCCACTGTTATCTGCGAAAGGTTCAGCCGCGCCTTCTCCCCCCCAAAGGGAGAGAACAGGCCGGCCTCCACCAGTTCATCGGCTTCCTTGAGGGCTGCCGCAATACCTTCCTCACCCATCAGGCTGCGCAGCATGGTTGGGTCCGGGATGGGCAACAACGCTGACAGACTCACACTGCAGGGCTTACGCTTAACGGATGTCAGCCACCGCCATGCCCCCAGCCGCAGCCCCAACCGGTAGAGCAGGTTCAGACCAATTTGTTCCCAGCCCAGTTCTCGCAACGCGGTCAACAGGAGAGAAAGCCGCATTTGCATCACTCGGATAGGGTTTCCGGGATTTCCGTCCAACGGTCGACCACGGGCACATCACCACCGGTACGCAGGCTCTCCATGGCCGCGAAAGCGGCCTGGGTGCTGCCCAGGATATGCCGGTATGGGATCGGCGCTTCACCGCCTATGCGGACGGCCCGCAGGAAGGTCTGCCAGGCGGAGGCGTGTCCCTTGTCCTGACGCAGGCGGTTGTGGATCACCTTGCGGTTACCGTTACGGCACAACTCCAGCGTTCGGAAATCATCCAGGCGCGCGGCGGTACCGTTCTGGAATACCTCGACCGCCTCCTTGGGGAATGCCTTGTCGCCGTTGGCCAGGTATGCAACCGTACCAATGCTGCCGTTGGCATAACGCAGGGTCAGGATCACGTTATCCAGGTGATAGCGTTCATCATCCGGCAACGCATCCGCCCGGACTGTGGCGGGGATATCACCCACCAGGAAATTGATGAAATCAATGAAATGGCAGCCTTCCCCGATGATCCGCCCGCCGCCCTGGTTGGGGTCATGCAGCCAGTGGTTGGCTGGCAGCATCCCGGCGTTGATGCGGTAATGCACCACCATCGGCTCACTCCCGCGCAGGGCATGTTTCATGGTGATCGCCAGCGGGGCAAAACGGCGGTTGAAACCCACGCACAACATGGCGGAGGTTTCACGCTTCAGGATTGCAGCAAGCGCGGCAAGTTCCTCCTCGCGGATCGCCAGCGGTTTTTCGCAGTATATATGCTGTCCCTGGCGCAGCGCCTTTTCTGTTTGGCGCGCATGGTGCTGATGGCGGCTGAGAATCGCCACCAGGTTGATATTCTCGTTTTCCAGGATATCGACTTCACTGGCGGAAGCATAACGGAAACCAAAACGCTTTCCGGCCGTAGCCGCCGTCATTCCCGCGCCGGAGACAATCGTATGCAATTGGACATCCCCCGTTTTTTTGACCATCGGCAGGAACACCGCCTGGGCGTAATTCCCCGCCCCCAGCACCCCCAATGAGAGCGCACCCGCGGCTTTCGCCGTCGATGGCTGCGGCAAGGTGACCCGCCGCACAACGGCCTGCACCTCATGCTGCGGATATGTCAGCAGAACGCCGAGGAAGGGTTCCTCGCGCTTGCCCGTGATCAATTGGTACGCCTGCGGGGCATCCGCAATCGGGAAGCGATGGGTAATCATCTCCCGCACATCGATACGTCCTTTTGCCAGCAAATCAACGAATCCGGCCATGTTGCGGCCTTCGGTCCAGCGCACATAACTGATCGGGTAATCGACCCCGCCTTCTTCATAGGCCGGGTCATACCGCCCCGGGCCATAGGAACGCGAAACCACCAGCGATAGCTCTTTCTGGTAATAAATTTTTCGCGGGATGGTCAACCCCACCGCGCCCACAGCCACAACCTTCGCTCGGTCACGGGCGATTTGCCCGGCCAGCCATACCGGGTCATTCGAGGTGGTATCAGCACAGATCAGTACGGCATCGAAGCCTTCGCCGCGGGTGAATTCGGCCGCAGCCGCTTCGGCGGCATCCCGCCCGGCAGCCGCTGCACCCATCTTCTGCGCCATTTCAATACGCTGCGGATCGAGATCAACCCCGAACACACTGCATCCGGCCGCATGGCACAGCTGCACACTCAACAAGCCCAGCAGTCCCAGCCCGATCACTGCCACGCGTTCCCCCAACTGCACTTCCGCCAGGCGGAAGCCCTGCAGGGCAATCGCCCCGATGGTGGTGAACGCGGCGGATTCAAAATCCACGCTGTCTGGCAGCGGGGTCAGCAAATTTTTCGGCACCAGGGCGTATTCGGCGTGGACAGCATACCCACCGCCAGCGCACGCCACCCGTTGGCCGGCCTGGAAACCTTCCATCCCTGCACCCAACGCGGTGACCGTGCCGGCGGAGGAATAACCCAGTGCCATCGGCTGGTCGAGGCGGTTCAACGCAGCTTCCACCGTGCTCAGAATGCCTTCCCGACGGGCTTTGTCGAGCACCTGTTTCACCAGGTCCGGGCGGGAACGTGCTTTGCCGATCAGGCCTTTTTCAGCAAATTCCACCACCATCCGCTCTGTCCCGGCGGAAACCAGCGAGGCCGCGGTGCGCACCAGCGCCATCCCCGGGCTGGTATCCGGCACCGGCAGATCGACTACCACCGCTTCGCCGTCTTTCATGTTTTGCAGCAATTGCTTCATCCTGTCTCCCATTCACATGGTCAAAGTTGCCTTCATTATACAGCAAACACGGGCATGCCGCAGGCAGCACGGCCCTTCCACGAGCTGCAAAGAGTATCTTTTTTTCCTGTCTGCCGCAACTCCACGCGGAAAACCAGTTACAATTACCACCAGAACCGAAGAAACGAGGAGAAAACCATGATCCACAACCCTATCATTGACGCGATGCTTAATCGCAAATCCGTCCGTACCTTCACCGATGAAGTTCCCTCGGAGGAAGTCATCGAGACCCTGGTCGCTGCCGGGCAGCAGGCGCCTTTTGCCTACCAGTTGGGCAGCATGGTGCTCGACCGCAGCGGCAAGAACCCCTTTAAAGCCCCCCTGTTCTTCCTCATCTGCTACGATGCCCACCGCATGGCACTGGTTGCCGCCAAACGCGCCTGGGAGATCGCCGTTGATGACCTGCAGCTGATGGCGTTCGGCTTCCAGGACGCCGCCTACATGGCGCAGAACATGGTGATCGCCGCTGAAAGCCTCGGGCTGGCATCCTGTTACCTGGGGGTGTATCCCTTCATCGCACCGGCGATGCAGAAAAAATACAAACTGCCGCAGCGCGTCTTCCCGGTGGTCGGTCTGGCAGTCGGCTATCCGGATCCATCCGAAGCGGAATTCCCGCCCCGCCCGCGCTACCCGATGAGTTTCACCTGTTTCGAAGGCTGCTACCCAGAATTGACCGATTCTGAAGTCGAAGCCGCAATGCAGGTGATGGATGAAGGCTACCTTGCCCAGGGTTATTACGCCAGCCAGAATGTGATGATCCCCCTGCGGGGTGTGAAAGAGGAAACCTTCACCTTCGAGAATTATTCCTGGACGGAGCATATCTCGCGCAAGTGCGCCCTGTATACTGACATGAACCTGCGCGCCGCCTATGAGCAGGTCGGGTTTGTCATGCCCCAGGGCGGCGAAAGCATGGTCTTGGATGAGGATGAGGAAGAATAACCGATGCAGACGGTGATTATCGCCTCCACCAACCCGGTCAAGGTCACCGCTGTCCGGCACGCATTCCAACGCGTGTTCCCGGGCACTGAATACGAATTTATTGGTGTGGAGGTGCCCAGCGGGGTCAAGGATCAGCCGGACAGCGATACCGAATGCCTGCGCGGCGCAATGCAGCGCGTCTTCAACAGCCGCGAACAGCACCCCGCAGCCCACTACTGGGTTGGGATCGAGGCCGGGATTGAACGCCGGGACGGCGAAATGGCTTCCTTTTCCTGGACCGTGATCCTCTCCACCGAGGGGCGCATTGGCAAGGCCACCACCGGCATTTCCTTTTTACCCCCGGCCGTGATCGAACACATCGAAGCCGGGCTGGAACTGGGTGAAGCCATGGACCGCGTCTTTGCCCAGCAGCACAGCAAGCAAAAGAACGGCGCCGTCGGCCTGCTGACCGGCAATGCTGTCACCCGCCGCGAGGTGCACGAAAACGCCGTCATTCTGGCCCTGATCCCGTTTAAGAACCCTGAGCTGTATCCCATCCAGGCGAAATAGCTCCACCCATCGTGCTTTTTGCAAACCAGGCGGGAGATAAAACGCCAGGTAGGCATTGGGAGGTTATTGTGGTAGAATCCCTGTAATGACAGGATGACAGGTGGAATAAACCGCCCGTCTCCATCCTGGAGGAGTATTATGCCAGAGATTGCATCCGTCCTGGAACAATCCCCCATCAACTTCAATGATCCCCTGCCGTATTACGTCCAGGTGAAAAACCGCTTGCGGGAATCCATCGCCGATGGCACGCTCCGCCAGGGCGACCAGCTGCCTGGCGAACCCACGCTGTGCCGCATCTTTTCGGTCAGCCGTACCGTCATCCGACAGGCGCTGGCAGAATTGGAGCTGGAAGGGTTGGTGTCACGAAAAAAAGGCATCGGTACCTTCATCGCCCGTCCCCACGCCATCGAGCGGCTGAGTGCCAACCTGACCGGTTTTTACAGGGACATGAAAATTCGCGGACTGACGCCGTTCACACGCGTGCTCCATCAGGAGATTGTTCCCGCCGATCAACAGGTAGCGCAGCAGCTGCAGCTGCAGCCTGGTGCAGCGGTGGTACGCCTGCACCGCCTGCGCTTCGTTAACCACGAACCCATCGTCCTCACCGATACCTACCTCCCCGGTGTCCTGGTGCCGGGTTTGGAGAACGTCGATTTCTCCCGCATCTCCCTCTATCAATGGTTGGAACAAGAATATGGTCTGGTACTGGCCCGCGGACACCGCATCATCGGCGCCGCTTCGGCCAGTACGTACCAGGCAGACCTGTTTCACATCCAGCCCGGCGATCCCCTGATCGTGATCCAGAACACCACCTGCACCGCCGATGGCACCCCGGTCGAATATTATACAGGGCTGTACCGCGGCGACCGCAATATTTTCGAGGTGGAAATGATCCGCCAGCGATAACCCATGTGCCGCATTTGATTTACCCTGCAACCCGCAAAGGAGTAAGATGACAACCGAACCCAAGAAACCGGATCTGCTGTTCTATTACAGCCACGAAAACTGCCCGGCCCGTGCCGCCGCTCTGCCGGTGCTTGCCTGGCTGGCAGAAAAACATGGCATCGCCTATGACGGCTATTTTAGCGTCCGCCCCAGCCTGGTGGATATCGGCGACGCGAACCCGTTCACCGGCAACAAGCATGACGCGCAGTTCTATTACACCGCCAATTTCTACGATCACATCCATTTCCTGGCCCTCACGGAAGAAGCCCCGATCCAGTTTGAGCGTTTCTTGCAGTCCAGGGGGCGGACCACCATCTTGAAAAAGTCCGCCGATGAATTGTTTGACTTTTACACCACCGCCTTCGGCCTGTTCCGGGAACCGCTGCCCACCCGGGCCGTCATCTTTCCTTTCACCAAATTTCCCTTTGCCAACGAAGTGGCGCAGCTGGGTCCCTACGTCATCCCCGGCGATACAGGGCTGGATACGTTTTGTTACCCGGAAGTGTTCTTCCGCAGCGCGCTTGCCATCCAATACGAACTCCCCGATGCCGAACTGGCACGCTTCATCGCCGCCGGATTGGAGAAGGTTTACCTCCTGTTCTGCCCTGAAACGGCAGCGGCCCGTTATGCCGCACTGGGCCTCGAAGTGGAAGTGGTCGATACCCTCCTGCCGGATGACAACCTGACCACCGTCACCGGGCGGATCGCCCGGCGCTGGCTGGCGCAGGCCAGGGGCTTTGCCCTGGGGAATGATGCCATCACCCTGCGCTGGACGCCCAAATACCTGCGCGAACGCACCCTGGCGATTGCCGCGGTCCGGTCACTGCCGCAGGCGGCCGCACTGCTGGGCGAACTGACCGACCAGGTGGGCAACAAGCTGGTGTGGGGCAGCCAGGTCTATGATGACCGCATCATCGCCGCCCTCTCCAAACACGATATTGTCCTGTCACTGGTGCATGATGTGGAAGTCGGGATCACGATCCTCGACCACCACCAGCTGCCCAACGCCTGGCTCCAAACTGCCCCCGCCCCCTGGGAATGCGAACAGCCGGACGAATACTTGCTCGAGCAGCTGCACGCCGGCAACATCCCGGTGTGCTTCCTGCATTACGCCGCCGACCTGGGTCACATGCCGATCCTCGCCCGTCACATGGACCTGCACTCCATCGACGGGCTTGTCGATGGCCTGGCATTCCCCGCTTCGTACTGGGAATATGCTGAAGAGCAGCTGGAGCAGTTGTACATCAGCAAAGAAAACGGCGGCATCTTCCCCTCCACCGAGCCGCTGGTTGCCAGCGCCGGGATCGGGGTTGCCACCGAAGCCAAAGGTTACCTCAGCCCGCAGGCTTTGCGCGCCAACCTGGAAAAAGCGTTCCAGGTCATTCAACAACATGCCGGCGCCAGGCATATCCCCATCGGCTACTACCCGTTCCAGGATGCCTGCCCGGGTTACCAGCATGGGACCGCCGAGCCACCGTTAGAAACGATTGCCGAAGCCGGGTTCCAGTACATGATCACGTACAAACACGAGAACCAGTTCCCGGAGATCGTGTACCAGAACGGCGATTTCATCGCCCTCAATCAGCAGGTGGAACATTGGAGCTTCAACCCGATGCAGGACCTGCAGGCGTGGGAAAGCAAAATGATCGAGGCCAACCGCAAAGGCTGGATCATCAT
Source organism: Anaerolineae bacterium (assembly GCA_013314735.1). Lineage (GTDB taxonomy): Bacteria > Chloroflexota > Anaerolineae > Anaerolineales > Anaerolineaceae > SpSt-1165. Next base: position 155,831 of record JABUFD010000002.1, on the reverse strand, counting down.
TGGGCTCGATGCCCCGTTCTGGGGCATGGTGCCGTGCTATTTTGGCATTGCCTCCAAGGGGATGAGCCTGCACCGGCTGCAAAGTGTGATGACCTATGCCCGTGACGGCGGCGACAGCGGCAGGCTGTTCCTCGCCAAACCACATGAAGTCGCCCGTTTTGCCAAACTTATGCGCGCGGAAGGGTTGCTCTGATGCCCCCCTCCCCGATTCTCCCCACAGGACGGTCCGTATGACACCGGGTAGAGCAAATCATATCGAAGACCACATGCTCAACCGCCCGTCGGTCCCGCTGGCGCCGGAAGATGTGATGCTGGAAGGCTGGGACGGGATCACCGCCCTGCTGCTGCGCGAAGCTGACCGTGTGTTTGCCGCCGGCCGGCACACCTGCCTGATCGGCATGGACGGATACCCCGGAACCGATTGGCAAACGCTCACGCACCAGCTGCGGGAAGCGTGCGAACAGCGCCAGGTTGGCTTCACCGGCTGGAACGTGGAGGAATGCCGCCTGGCGGACGAGGCCATGGATGCCCTGCTGCAGCCTTACCTCGGAACCGATCCGGTGTTTGGCCGGCTCTACAAAAAAGGGTTAAGCACATTTTGCGACAGCGCCCAATTGTCCGCATTGAAAGCCAACTTGCGCCAGGCGCGCAATGGTCAAAAAGCCCCTCTCTCCGTGATCGTGTGTTACGGCACGGGCGCGCTGCTGGGCAGCCTGCGCTCCCGCTATGATGTGTCCATCTACTGCGACCTGACCCGCGAACAGAGCCTGAAACGCAACCGGCAATGGAACCAACTTTCCGGCAAGACCCAGAGCATCAGCCCCAAAAAGCTGTATTACGTTGACATGCCGGTCAACGACCGGCACCGCAGCCGTGTGCTGGCCCATACAGATTACTACATCGACGGCAATGACCCCGACCGGCCGCTGCTGCTTGCCGCGCCGACCCTGCAAAAGGTGTGCCGCGGGTTGGCCGACAGCCCAATCCGCCTGAAGTACATGTATGAACCCGGCCCATGGGGCGGACAATGGCTGAAAAAAATCCGCCGCCTGCCCGATGAATGGGTCAACTGCGCCTGGAGTTACGAGGTGATCGCCACCGAAATGAGCGCCCTCATCCACCTCAACAACCTGTTGATCGAGCTGCCGTGGACCCTGTTCCTGGACCTGCAATACAACAACATCATGGGCAGCGTCCCGCGGCGGCGTTTTGGCGGTGAGTTCCCCATCCGCTTCGATTACCTTGATACGATGGACGGCGGCGACCTCTCGATCCAGGTCCACCCGACGACCGCCTACATCTGCGAGCAGTTTGGCGAAACCTACCACCAGGGGGAAATGTATTACATCGTCGAGGCCAAAGCCGGCGCCGCCGTGAAACTGGGGCTGCGCGAGGAAACCCGCATCGACCAATTTCAGCAGGCCGCCCGTCTCGCTGATGAGCAGGGGATTCCACTGGACGGCAGCCAGTACGTGAACCAGGTGCCCGCCCACAAACATGACCTGCTGATGATCCCGCCCGGAACAGTGCACGGCTCCGGTGAAGGGCTGGTGGTGTTGGAGATCAGCGCCACCACCTACCGCTACACCTTCAAAATTTACGATTACCTCCGCCCCGACCTGAACGGTGTCATGCGCCCGATCCATGTCGAACATGCCTTCCATGTGATCAAGCCCTTCCGCCGCAGCGGGTGGGTCGCCAGGAACCTGGTGCAATCACCGCTGCCGGTCCGCGCCGGTGCGGATTGGACGGAATTTCTAATCGGTGACCGGCGCGAGTTCTTCCACGTGGTCTTCCGGCTCGAGTTCGAGCACGCGGTCGAGGATGATACCCGCGGCAAGTTCCACATCCTTACCCTGGTGGAAGGCGAATCCATCCTGCTGCATGCCGCACATGATGCACGCAACGCCATCGAAATCCGCTATTCCGAAACCGTCATCATCCCGGCCACCTTCGGCAAATACCGCATGGTTAACCAGGGCGGCGAAACCTGCAAGGTGGTCAAAGCCCGCCTGCGGTAAAGGGCCGGGCAGCGCTCAACGTTGGCTGGCGTTATTTCGTAGCGCCGTCAGCACCGCCGCCGGCAGCTGGATGCCCAGCAGGTCCAGCGCCAGCAGGCACGCCCCCGCAGCCGGCGGAAGTTCAGCCATCCTCACCCTGCAGCCGGGCAGCAGGCGCTGCAGCGCCGCCCGCAGGCGCGCAGCCGTGAGCTCCGCCTGGAACACACCGCCAGTCAGCGCCAGTTCACAGCCGCCTTCCAGGCCCAGCCGCCGGGCGACCGCCAGCACGCAATCCGCCATCTCCCGCGCGCCTTCGTCGAGGATCGCCAGGCTGGTTTCATCCCCCGCTTGCGCGGCATCGATTACCAGCGGCGCCAGGGCGGCAATCTCCGCCCGTGTCATTGCCTGTCCATATACCCGGAACATGATCTCATCCATGTGCGCCAACCCCAGGTGGGCCAACACCGCGGAAACCAGCGGCGTCGCCCGTCCACGCCCGTCATAGCCACGGGTGGCCGCCTTCATCGCCTGGATTCCCAGCCAGTACCCGCTGCCTTCATCCGCGATCAGCGGCCCCCACCCGCCGGAGCGCCAGCTTTCTCCAGCCGCGTTCCGCCCGTAGCAGGAAGAGCCCGTCCCCGCGATCTGGACGATCCCCGGCCGCCCGGAAAGGCCCCCGGCCAGGGCAATCCGCAGGTCATGGTCCACCCCGATCATCGCTTCCGGCGCCAGTTGCAGGCTGAGCGCGATCTGCTTCAGGATCGCCCGGTCCGCGGCAGACGCCACCCCACCCAGCCCCAAAAAGGCCGCATCCAACGGGCGTGGCGGTAACCCGGCCTGCTGCCGCGCCGCCGCTGCCGCCGCGCCGATTTCGCGGCTGGCGGCTTCGATCCCGATGTCATCATAATTCGAAGCCCCGCTGTGGGCGGAACCGCACAACCTGCCGGTTTCATCCAGGATCCAGGCGCGGGTGCGCGTCCCCCCGCCGTCAATTCCCAAAACAAAACGTGCCATGGCTTGCTCCATCGTGTGCATACTGGTGTCCGGGCCCGGATCAACGATGTCCGGGAACCGGTTGGTGTATATAGCATATCACACACCATCCCTGCCGGCAGATCATTTTCACGGGCGGTAAAAACTGTGATTAATCACAGTTGACAAAGAGGTGCGGTTTGGTTACATTCTGAATAGTATCTGAGTGAATTCTAATGATCAAATCTTACTATTGATTCCACAACCTTCCAAAAGGGGGAAGTGTCTGGTCAAAAAATTCTTTTTACACACAAGGATCTATGGTGAATGGGTAATTTAGCTGAAAAATCACGAGGCACCACGGCTGACCCGGAACCCACCATGAATGCTTTCACGTATGGGGATGGTAACCACGCCCATGCGGTCACGGCTTACGACGGCAATACCTACAGCTACGATGCCAACGGCAACCAGGTGGAGCGGGTGATCGATGACAACACCTACAACCTGACCTACGACCACGAGAACCGCCTGGTGGCGGTTTCCCGCACCACACCAGAAGCTGCGCAGCAGGAACCCACCGACACCCCGACGGAAACACTCACTCCCACGCCGGTTCCATCCGAAACGCCGGAACCTACCCTGACGGAGACGGAACTGCCGTCACCGACGCCAACCCTGGTGTTCACGCCGACCGAGACGCTGGAAATCCCGCCCACCGCGACGGAAGAACCCACCGTTGACCCCAACCAGCAAACCACCCCCACCGAAACGCTGGAAGCCTCCCTCACACCGACAATGGTGTTGACCCCGACCGAAACGTTGGAACCTTCGCCAACCCCGACCGAAACGCTGGAACCTTCACCAACCCCAACACCAACCGCCACTCAGGAGATGGTACCAACGGAAACGGAGACCCTCACGCCTTCCGCCACCTTCACCCCGACGGTCACAACAGAATCCTCTCCCACGGCGGAAGTGGCAGGCATGGCCAGTTTCACCACCATCCAGTATGTGTATGACGGGGACGGGACCATGGTGAAATCCATCATCGACGGCGTCACCACTTACTATGTTGGAGGAATTTACGAGCTGAAGGTGAATACCACCACCCAGACCGAGACAGAACTGAAGTACTACACCGGTCCCACCGGGCGGTTTGCCATGCGGACGGATGGAGTGTTGAACTGGCTGTTCAGCGACCACCTCAATTCCACCTCCGTCATCACCGATAACGACGGCGATATCATCAGCCGGACAGATTATACTGCCTTTGGCGAGGTGAGAAACACAACTGGCACGAATCCAACGGATTATACGTATACGGGCCAACGCTACGAGGAAGAAGTTGGTCTGTCGTATTACATCGCGCGTTGGTATGACAGCGCGACCGCCCACTTCATCCAGGCAGATTCATTGATTCCGCAGCCCGGCAATGCCGGCGATTGGGATCGGTATGCGTATGTGCTGTGGAACCCGGTTCGGTACAATGATCCGAGCGGGCATAATCCAGAATGTGGTCCAGATGGTGTTTTTTGTGATACTGATCGCTGGAATGATTACTACTATGATCCAGATGTTCGATTAACATCAAGCGGGACCAAAATCGTTGAAATCGCCATGGAAATTCAAAGGTTAACTGGGCAACCGATTTCATTGTATTCAATCATCCAATTAGTTTTTGAAAGAGAATTTGATGGTTGGGGGACACGTTCTTATGCCAACGAGCTTTTTGGGGTTTTCTCTGAAGCTGCAGTTCGGAATTATCGAGAATGGGTAAAAGGAAGTTACCCCAATCATACAGAATCCAAAACTGCTTTTATTAACTGGTTAGGTGGTCACCACCAGTCTGCTACCAGCCTACATACAGAACTATTTAACAACACAAAGACAATTGATAATCTTATTGGTGACAGCAGGAATTATGCCTATAACAACGAGAACGTAAGTATGCTAGCACCAAGGTTTTTTTATCCACCTGACGGATGGGATACCTTTGATACAAATGCGCCATATGCTTATGGTTTTTGTAATGAAACCTACTGCACAATTTCACAAAGCAAAATCGGTAATTTCAGACAATTAGGTGATACTCCAATTGTCCATAATAATCCAATCTTCTCAACTAATTTGGCGGATTTTTACTTCAAATCCGGTGTATCGTTTATCACGACTCATTACCAATGGTTTCACTATTGGGGAAAGCCATGAAAAAGAAAGCTTCATTCACGATTACTGAAAATGCAAGAGGTATAATTTTCGTTACATTGTTGGTCTTCCTTTTTGTTTTCATTATTTATACTTGCCAAAATTTCCAACAGCATACTATCTCAACGAATAATACCCCCTTGCTCACACCAACAAAAACAGATCCTCAGAATTCCTCGATAACGTTAACAACTGAGATTCAGATCTCGCCTACATATTCAATCACAGAAACAGTGAATACTTTAGATTATCCAGGACAGTTCTTGAATATTTACGAACATGGGCAAATCCCCGAAAAATTCAAAGGCATTTTGTTATTAAATAATGTCAATAATAACTCTGCTGTAACCATCGAACTCTCCGGAGATGTTCAATACCCAATTGTGTCAGAATCAGACACATCAATTAAATGGAATGCAATATCACCAAATAACGACAAGGTGTTCTTCACGAAACGGGTAACAGAGGCTACCTTTGTAAGTGGTATCATGACATTTAATGAAGGGGAACCTATTACCCAATTTGAGTTGACCGATTGTATGTTTTTCTTAGGGTGGTTAGATAAAAACCATGTTCTTTGTTTCGATGATGTATATAGTAAAGTTAACGCCTCGACGGGCGAAAAATCCACTTTTTCTTTGGAGCTTCCCAATACAGCCGTGCCTATAGGCGTGGCAGCAGATTATTATAGTCCTGTCGTTAGTCCGGATTTGTCACGCGTAGTTTATCTTAGTGAACCTAGCTACGCTGGAGCAAACATCGTTTTATGGGATATTCAACAAAATCTATTGATTCAAACCTTTTCAAGCACAGGCAATCCTTATGGTGGAAAACCTGAATGGTCACACTCTGGTGACACTTTTGTATTTACCTTAATGGAGTATATGCCAGAGCAGAATGTTGTTAGAGAGAATTTGTACGTTGTAGATAGAAATGGTGCAATGATCCAGTTACTTGATCTGGATGGCCTAATATCCTGTTCACAGAATATACTTATAGACGATTATCACTGGTCGCCTGATGACAAAAAGATCGCATTTTGGTTATCTTGTATGAATGGAGATATTTCGAATAATAGATTGGCAATTATGAATGTATCTAAAAATGAAATAAACCTATACGCGCTTGATTATTTCATTCCATCATTTCCAGTGTGGTCACCCGATGGCAATGCAATGGTGGTATCTTCTTGGATGAATGACCATATTACAACATTGATTATCGACCTTATTACGAATAATGCGTATAAAATTACAGAGAATACAGTACCTATCGGATGGATGACACAGAATTAGGGTTTACCCAATCAATCTACGCAAAATATGCGAAAAACTACACCGGCCCGACGGGGCGCTTCGCCATGCGCGAGTCAATACTGCGTATTGCCTTGATGGAGTTTTCGCGTTGCGAAAACTCCCCTTTGACCGGCTACCGCCGGTCATTCGACCACCTCAATTCCACCTCCGTCATCACCGATAACGATGAGGCATTGCTGTGCAATGCCTTTGTGGAGTTTGAGCTTTGCTCAAACTCCGATTTGACCTGCGATAGCAGGTCATTCGCCTTCGGCGAGGTAAGAAACACAACTGGCACGAATCCTACAGACTATACCTATACGGGACAAAGATACGAAGAAGAAGTAGGTTTGTCGTATTACGTCGCACGCTGGTTTGACCCCGTTTTAGGGCACTTCATCCAGGCGGACAGCCTGATTCCGCAGCCCGGCAATGCCGGCGATTGGGACCGATATGCGTACGTGCTGTGGAACCCGGTCCGGTATAACGATCCTTTAGGACAAGAATATAACAACCCAACAGATCAAGATCCATTAATCGATGGCGATGTTTATGCCGATTCTTACATTCAAATGGTTATGCTTGCGAATGAATCAAAGAAAAATTCATGGTATTTCAACGACAAGGTGATTAATGAAATTTTGTTAATGTTTACAGGTGCGATATCGAACCCGATCCTTTTTGATGGTTCCCCGGAAGAACCGGTGGATAATCCTTATGTGCCTGTCATAGTAACAGGTGGAGTTGGTATGGTTCAATCCGAACCAATCCCAGATCCGTTTGGCATCCTTCTTAATATCGGCGAATACTTTGGCAATGTCATGTCAATTCAACGGAGAGATGAAAATAAAGACCTATATATTTGGATACTGTTTTCCTATACGAAGTACACAGGCGCCCTTGATGTTAGAAAAGTATTAATCTGGAATGATTCGAATGTCGATGTTCGAGTGAATACTATTAATACTAACATTTATAATGCCACTCTTTCACCTGGAGGGTCAGCAATATTCGATTATCCAGGAGGTACTTACCAGTGGATTAATCAGGGTGCTGCAATACTTCCAGATAAAGATGAAGTAATAACATCTCTTCGTGTAGATCTATCTTATCAATACACAATAAATGGATACAATTCGTGGTTGCCAATCATTTTTACAGGCAACTTAACCTGGGGAGATTGTGAACCATCGATTATGAATACGGATTTTATGCATCCGTGGGACTAAGAAAGAGTTGATACATGGGTAAACAATTAATTACCATCTTAGTTATAACATTAGCCTTAATGGGCTGCTCCCTGCTAAACCAAAATGCAACTGAAGTGGGTGACATGGCTATATCCCTTAACGAAGATAACTCCTCATACGACCCTCATTCCGAAAATAATGAATCACAATTCAAAATCGCTCTACCTCTCGCATCTTATGATTGGGGGATGTGCTTAGAAACTCCTGAGAATCATTGCGAGGAGGCAATCGATATTCCTGAAGATATTTTTATAGCCAATTCCTTTGAAATTTGGCATGAGACACAGCTTACGTTTACTATTGTGCCCCATTGTAATGATCTCATGACGCTCATGGATGATCAAACTCTATCACTTGAGCTCTATGACCCAGATACACAAACCTGGAGCGAAGTCCCTTTTTACGTCATGAATCCTGATAAGCAGTTGTTCAATAGCGAATATCTAAAATTTGTTTCGATCTGTAATACAGATGGGAAAACTGGAGAGCTATTTCCTAACGCGTATTTAATTACCATATTATTTGCGCCACCAGTCGGAAATACACAAGGCAACCTTACCTACAAATTGACAGTCAAAGCAACCAAAATCGACACAAAAACCGGAAATTATTTACCTGACGAATTTGTGGCTAGCAAAGTTATTGATTACTACCTGCCCCAAAAAAATGAAACCTTAAGCAATGTATGGACAGGGATAGACATAGAACCTGATATCATCGCAAAAGCAAATGAAAACTTTACCTTATTTGCCCCCAAAAATTATAATCCGTACCTTATTCCTTCCTTATTACACTCAGACATATCACATGTAAAATTAGTATTAAATATTATCAGTAACAACGAAATTCAATTTGATCCTTATTTGGGAATCGAGGTGTATCAATACAATTCTAATGAGAACAAATGGATGCAGGTAAATTCTTCACCAGATAACCAAACATTTTCGAGCATTAAGAACTTCGTCTATTCTCCTGAACAAAAAAACACAATATGTAATGGTTGCTTAAATATGTATTCACCAGTAGAGAATTGGCAAATTCAAGCAGGAGTACCGCGAATGATGGCGGGGGAAAACGATTATTTGTTATTTCAAATGTATATCGATCCTGCTGACTTGGAATCAGATGAAGAACCCCTGCGTATAATAGCAAGGGCGGGGGACCAAATTGCCTTTGTAGATCTTCCGCTATTATGGAAATATAAACCCAATCCTATAGCAAGCATCACTACAGAAGTGGAATGAGAGAGTTGAGAATAAGAATCTATCCATCATCGACGGCGTCACCACCTATTATGTCGGGGGGATTTACGAGTTGAAAGTGGAAGGCGCAACCCAAACCGAAACCAAATACTATTCCGGCCCGACGGGGCGCTTTGCCATGCGCGTGGAGGAAGTCCTGTACTGGCTCTTTTCCGACCATCTGAACTCCACCTCCGTCATCACCGATAACGATGAGGCATTGCTGTGCAATGCCTTTGTGGAGTTTGAGCAAAGCTCAAACTCCAGGTCGAAAAGCGAAAGCTTTTCGTACGTGAACCGTACCGACTACACCGCCTTTGGCGAGGTACGCTTTACTACCGGGTCCAACCCAACCGACTACACCTACTCCGGCCAGCGTTACGAAGAAGAAGTAGGTTTGTCGTATTACGTCGCGCGCTGGTTTGACCCCGTTTTAGGGCACTTCATCCAGGCGGACAGCCTGATTCCGCAGCCCGGCAATGCTGGTGATTGGGACCGATATGCGTATGTGCTAGGTAATCCGGTTCGGTACAATGATCCGAGTGGACATACTTTAGAACAACCGCCTAATAATGACCCATTGTTAGATGGCGAAATGACACCACAGGAAGTTGATTTAAGTTTGTTATTGAATGAAATCCAGGCCCGTTTTGGATGGGGTATAGACAATGTTTATAGCGAAAGTTTACTAAAAGAAATATTATCAGCAGGAAACATAATGTCCAATTATATAAATGCAAACACGCCAGTAGATGGTGATGCCTGGATCAGTAAGAACTTAGGGAATGCGGTTTTTAATCAGCATCCTCAATTTCTATGTCAAAATTATAATTGTGTATATCCTACCCATACAATATGGTTGAATTCTGCATCTGTTTCTACGGGCACAATTTCACATGAATTAGCTCATGTATTTGACAACAATTCAAATTCCCAATCTGTTCTGCCTGCCACTTTTTTTGGAGGTGGAATCTCAGACATGTTGATCGAATTTGTGGGAATTTCACCGCATGGATTACGATTTACCAATAAGTGGGAGCCTGGAGGTATGGGTGATACCGGTTATTGGTTTTACAAAGCACTGGATAGTAAAAATTTATTGATCGTCGATACATCTACTGGTTCGCAAACGGTGTATGGCAACTTTGGACAGGCAGATTATTTTGCAGATTCCTGGCAGTATATTTTTACAAACAATAGCACAAAAATTGTTCCCGAAGTTATCCGCTTATACCTAAATTCTATAATCACTTTAACAAGCCCATAGGGGTCTTATGAAAAAACTTCTATATTTCATTTTGTCTATATTGATTACCTCATGTTGCTTATATGGCAAAATCGATCTGAACGATGAAATACTAAAAAATATTTCGTTTATAGATTCAGAAAACCCAATTTTTTTTAATCTGGAGGTTGGAACGTCAACAATCTCCGATGTAACGTCCATAATGAATAATTCTGATTACTTAGATAATAATGCTACTCAAAATCCAATCATTCGAGAAAGAGATAATGGAACCGAGTATGTTTACCAAATTGATCAGAAGTATGGAGATTCGTTTTGGTTTTACTTTGAGAACGACAGTCTGAAAAAAATTACACTGATTTTTCCTTATCTGAAACTGGGACGCCTGATATCTCAATTTGGTGAACCTGAATCACTTTATACTGTTAAAAAGGAAACTCCAAGAGAACCAGATTTGTATATTACTTTTCTTTTTAAAAACGCTGGAATTGTTGTCCTCGCTGGTCCAACCATACACGGTGAAGACCTCATCATCGATGATGATGCAAGAGTTGCCAGTTTAATATTACTAGAAACTGATCATGTTCAATCCTGGATTGAACATGATCTTGCATCCGCGAATTTTTCTATTACAAATTTTCGCGATTATTTGTATGTATGGAAAGGATACGGAAAATTATCGGATTTATACCCCAATGTGATTCAAGCACAATAAAGTAGTTCTAATTTTTTATATATATCCTGCAAATATATCCTATTACGGATATGTATAAGGTGTAAGTTATTGCTTCTTTCCCTTAAAAATGCATACCACAACCCTAACCGAAACCAAATACTACTCCGGCCCGACGGGGCGCTTTGCCATGCGCGAGTCAATACTGCGTATTGCCTTGATGGAGTTTTCGCGTTGCGAAAACTCCCCTTTGACCGGCGGTAGCCGGTCATTCGACCACCTCAATTCCACCTCCGTCATCACGGATAACGATGAGGCATTGCTGTGCAATGCCTTTGTGGAGTTTGAGCTTTGCTCAAACTCCGATTTGACCTGCGATAGCAGGTCATTCGCCTTCGGCGAGGTACGCTTTACCACCGGGTCCAATCCAACGGATTATACGTATACTGGCCAACGCTATGAAGAAGAGGTAGGTTTGTCGTATTACATCGCGCGCTGGTTTGACCCCGTTTTAGGGCACTTCATCCAGGCGGACAGCCTGATTCCGCAGCCCGGCAATGCCGGCGATTGGGACCGATATGCGTATGTTTTGTGGAGTCCCATCCGGTACAATGATCCGAGTGGGCATTGGCCTCTATATCCACCTTTACTTCGACCAGGAACGCGAACAATACTACCGCCAACACTATGTCGAAAAATGACCTGTTCTTCGACAGCAGCGCCCTGCTCAGCGGATTGATCTCCCCCAATGGTGCCGCCCGCGCGCTCCTGTTGCTGGCAGAAGATGAGAAAATCGTCATAACCGTATCAGAACAGATGATCGCAGAGGTGGAGCGCAACCTCGCCCGCAAGGTGCCTGCCGTCCTTCCCTTTGTCCGTGAAATGATCCTGCAGGCTCGCATTCGCATCCGACGTGATCCGGAATTCTCCGAGGTAAAGGCATGCCTTGGATGGATCGCCCATGCGAACGATGCACCGATCCTCGCCGCCGCGGTGCAATCCCGTACAGATTTCCTCGTCACGCTCAATACCCGTCATTTCATCGATGACCCCGAAGTCTCCCGCCGCAGTGGCCTGCGCATCGGAACCCCCGGTGACGCGCTGGGATGGATCCGTGAACAATGGACAGAACGCGGTTAAATCGGCACTGGCGCATGACAGGTTTCACCGACAACATTGAACTGTAACCTCAAAAAAAGTAAGGGGCTGCAGAATATTAACGGTAACTCGCCGTCCATCCGCTGGGCGCTCCGCCATGCGGATGGACGGCATTGTATTCTACCAGTCGCTGAACCCTACAACCCCACCGCCTCCAGCAGGTACAATCCCACCACAATGATCACTGAAAGCGGCAGGATCACAGCCCATTCATTCACCTTCAGCAGCTGCGGCAGGGTCAGCGTGCCGTAATCGCCCTTGGCCAGGATACCCTTGCGCAGTTTGGGATACAGCGCCGCCAACAGCCCGGAACCGATCACGATCCCGGCCAGTCCCCCCACCGCCGCATCCAGGTACCCATTGCCAACCGCGCCGGCAATCGTCCCCGGGCAGTACCCCAGCAGGGCAAACCCCAGCCCAAAGATCAAACCGCCGATCACGTTCTTGCCCCAGGAGCCTGCCTTGGGCGTGAACTGCACCCAGCCCAATTTGCGCATCAGGTGGATCCCCAGCATGCCCGTCACCACCGCCGACATCATGATCTTCAGCACGGTGAAATCGGTCAGCAGCAGCTGCCCCACGATCACATCATACCGGGTCGCACCGCCCTTTTGCAGCAGGAAACCAAAGATGATCCCGAACAACAACCCCCATAACAACTGGGAAAAATCAAATTTTTTCTTTGCAGTCATCATCATCCACCGCCTACGCCAGAACGCCAAACACAAAGAACGCCATCAGGATGCCCCCGATGAAGAAGCAGATCGCCGAAATCCAGCTGCCCACCCCCAGCTGCATCGTTCCGCTGATGCCGTGCCCGCTGGTGCAGCCATCGGCCCAGCGTGAGCCGAACCCCAGCAGGATGCCTCCCAGCAGCGCCGCCCCCAGCCGCAGCAGGCGGCTGCTGCCAAAGGCGGTCGCCCACACCGGCGGCACCCACTGCGCCTGGAAGTCACCCGACAACCGCGCCGAAAGGAACGCCCCGATGATGATCCCGATCACCAGCATGAACTGCCAGTCCACGGTCGGCTTCACCTCGCGGTAATATTCCTTCGCGTCCACCTTCTTCCCTGCGAACAGCTTCTCGATCATCCCGGCCGTACGCGCGAAGGTCGTCGAACAGCCAATCGGCTTTTTTGAGATCAACAGCGTCAACCAGCTTAATATCCCGATCCCAATCCCCACAATATAGGGCGACCAGGTTGTTTCCTGCAGCCATGTCAGCATACACTACCTCCAATGCGAATTCGTTCCTGTACTATGGCTATAGCATACCCAAAAGCGGCTGATTTTTCAAGGTTTTTATATAAATATTCTCAGTTATCTCCCGGCGGATGCTGGATGGAAATGTGAAACCGCCCACCTTGACATCCCCTACCCTTCCTGTTACCATCAACTCGAAAACGTGAGCGCTCACGTAAACCGGATGAGGTGTGTTGGCATGAAGGACAAACGGGTCACCATCGATGATGTTGCCGCCGCTGCGGGTGTTTCCCGCCAGACGGTGTCGCGCGCCATCAATGACCTGCCCGGCATCAGCATCGCCACCCGGGAGCGCATCCTCACCACCGCCCAGCAGCTGGGCTACCGCCCCAGCGGCATCGCCCGTGGGCTGGCCAACGCCGGGCAGCGTACCCGCACCTTCGGGGTGGTGGTGCCCACCATCGACAACGAGTTTTATGCCGCTGTTCTGCACGGCATCAAGGACCTTACCAGCGCGCGGGATTACCATGTGTTCCTGGTTGATACCAACGAAGACCCCGCCACCGAATACCGCCGCATCCAGTCCCTCTTCAGCCTGTGGATCGACGGCCTGATCATCTGCTCCTCGCGCATGGAAGACCAGCAACTGGCTGAAATTTGCAGCCAATTGCGCCCGGTGATCCTGCTCAACCGCGAATTCATCCACCCCCACGCCGGCAATGTATTGATCGATGACGCCGAAGGCACCGAAAGCGCGGTGCGCCACCTGGTCGAGTGCGGCCACAAGCGCATCGGGATGATCCTGGGGATGCCGGTTTCCCGCTCCAGCGAAAACCGCCGCCAGGGGTACCTGCGTGCCATGCACCAGGCTGGCCTGCCGGTGGAACCGGGCTGGATGCTGCACACCGGCGCCCAGCTCGACGCCGCCTACACCGCCGGTAAACCCTATCTGCAGGCACATCCTGAGTTAACCGCCCTCGTGGTCTACAACGATGTCCGCGCGGCGGGTTTGCTGCGCGCCTGCGCCGAACTGGGGATTGCTGTACCCGGCCGGTTGTCGCTTGCCAGCCATGATAACATCACCCTTGCTTCGCTGGTAACCCCTTCGCTGACCACAGTCGACATCCCCAAATACGAAATGGGCCGGCGCGGCGCAGTGATGATGCTCGACATGCTCACCGACCGGCGCCTTCAGCCCGAAACCATCCGCCTCACCCCCCGCCTGGTGGAGCGTGAATCCACCGCCACACCAAATGCCAAAGGAGCTCCCATCCAATGACCTGGACCCTGAACCCCGACCGTTACTTTTCACCCGAACCCACCCGGCGCCGCCTGGCGCGTACCCTATACCAGGCAGTCAAAGACCTGCCGATTGTCTCCCCCCACGGCCACGTCGACCCGCGCCTGTTCGCAGACCCTGCGGCAACCCTGGGCAGCCCGGCGGAGCTGCTGATCATCCCCGACCATTACGTCTTCCGCATGCTCTATTCCCAGGGTGTTCCGCTGGAACAACTCGGCGTACCGCGCATCGATGGCGGTGCCACCGAAACCGACCACCGCAAGATCTGGCAGTTGTTCTGCGAACACTACCACCTCTTCCAGGGAACGCCCTCCGGCGGATGGATCGACCACGAACTGGTCGAAATCCTGGGGGTGACGGAAAAACCCGGCGCGGCCAACGCCCAGCGCCTGTATGACCACATCAGTGAACGCCTGACTGCCCCGGCCTTCCGCCCGCGCGCCCTGCTGGATTCGCTCAACATCGAAATCCTGTGCACCACCGATGCCGCCGCTGATGACCTGGTACCGCTCCAAACCGCGCGGCAGGACCCGGTTGGCCGCCGGATTTTCCCCACCTACCGCCCGGACGCCCTCCTCAACCTGCATGATCCGGCCTGGCCCGTGGAACTGGCTCGCCTGGAACAGGCCAGCGCCATGCGCATCGATAGTTTCAGCACCTTTCTCGAAGCCCTCTGGCAGCGACGGGTATTCTTTAAACAGTTGGGCGCTCATGCTGCCGACCATGGCGTACTCACCGCCGCCACCGAACACCTCAGCCAGGCGGAACGGGAACGCATCTTCCAGCGTGCCCTGGGGCAGTCGGCTGAACCATCGGACACAGCGCGCTTTACGGCCCACATGCTGATCGAATTTGCGCGCATGTCGGTGGAAGATGGCCTGGTAATGCAGCTTCACGCCGGGGCCTACCGCAACCACAACCCGCACATCCTGCACCGCTTCGGGCGCGACAAGGGTTTTGATATCCCCATCCCGGTCGAATTTACCCGCCCCCTGCTACGGCTGCTGGAAGCCTATGGCAATGATCCCCGCCTGACCCTGATCCTGTTCAGCGTGGATGAAGACCCCTACAGCCGCGAGCTGTCCACCCTGGCAGGCGCCTATCCCGCGGTCAAGCTCGGTCCGCCGTGGTGGTTCCACGACAGCCCGAACGGTATGCTGCGCTACTTTGACCAGGTGATGGAAACCGCCGGCCTGTACAACACCGCCGGCTTCAATGATGATACACGTGCCTTCCTTTCCATTCCCGCCCGGCATGATGTCTGGCGCCGTGTGGCCTGCGATTGGCTGGCCGGTATGGTCCTGGCTGGCCGGATGGATGAAACCGATGGCGCTTCCCTCGCCCGCCTGCTGGCATATGACCTGGCGAAGATCGCCTACCGCTTTGAAGGAGCCCCTCATGCCTGATATCCAGATCATCCCCGAATCGGTGCTGCAAAAAGACGGCATCCGTTACTGCCTGGCGCGCAACGCACTGGGGCAAAAGGTATTCTGCGTGGAAGGAAATGACGGAACCCGCTTCCAGGGAAACCGGGATGGCGAATGGCTGGTGGGACCGCTCAGCGACGTCAACATGAACCATCTCCGCAAAAAATTTCCGTGGCTGAAACCGGTTCCCCTCGGATTGCAAACCTCCACCGGTTTCGGCGACCGCCTGGGCTGTGCCACCCCCGGCCACGTTGCCGCGATGCGCGCCGCCGGGCAGGGCATTGCCCCGATCTTCGCCCAGCAATCCATCCGCGAAAACGCGCGCACGCTGCGCACCCCGCGCAAAGTGCTCGATGACGCCGCCTGGGGCGTGATGCAGGCCGGCTGGCGCGAACCCTGGGGCGCGGATGCCGACCACCTTAAAACAGTGGAGGATGCCACAGCCTGTGCCAAAGCAGGTTACACCTTCTTCACAGTTGACCCATTTGATTATGTCGATAACGCCGCCCACACCGCCGAAGGAGATGACCTGGCACAGCGCTTTTCCGCGCTGCCGTGGGACGCACTGCAAACCACCCCCGAAGCCTTTCTGCAAGAATGGGTGAACCGCGCGGTGCAGTTGGAAGGAACAGCCCTCAATTTCAGCCGCAAGACGGTGATGCGCGCCATGGGCAAATACGGCGCTGCCATCGCCCATGCCCGGCGCATGGTTGACACTGTTGCCAGCCTGCTGCCAGCTGAACGCTTCGAGATGGAAATCTCCGTCGATGAGACCGATACCCCCACCTCACCGGTCGAGCATTTCATCATTGCCAGCGAATTGATCCGCCTGGAAGTGCCCTTTGTCAGCCTTGCCCCACGGTTTGTCGGGCGCTTTGAAAAAGGCGTAGATTACATCGGCGACCGCAGCCTGTTTGAGCGTGAGTTGATCCTCCACTGCGCGGTGCAACAGCATTTTGGCAGCTACAAACTCTCGGTCCATTCCGGTTCTGACAAGTTCAGCATCTACCCCCTCTTCGCCCGTCACACCCGCGGCAAGGTGCATTTGAAAACCGCCGGAACCTCCTACCTGGAAGCCCTGCGGGTGATGGCACGCAAGGAACCCGCCTTTTTCCGTGAGGTGATGGCCTTCGCCGTCGGCCGCTACGAGACCGACAAAGTATCCTACCACGTTTCGGCTGACCTGGCGTTGGTGCCGCCGCTGTGGGGCGTGGATGATGCCCGTCTGCCTGCCCTGTTGGACCAGTTCGATGCGCGCCAGGTGTTGCATGTCACCTTCGGCTCCGCCCTGGCAGAATTCGGCGGTGCCTTGCTGGCCTACCTGAACACCTACCCGCTTGACTATGCGAAAACACTCGAAGCACACTTCATCAAACATTTACAGCCGTTCAGCGCCAGCTGATCCGCTACCTACAAGGAGCTCCTGATGAACCTGGAAACATTGTTTGACCTCGCCGGGAAAACCGCGGTTGTCACTGGCGGTGCCGGTGTGCTCGGTTCGGCCATGTGCCGCGCCCTAGCCCGCCTGGGTGTGCGCGTTGCCATCCTGGGGATTGGCGCAACCAATACCGAACAACTCGCGGACGACATCCGCCGCAGCGGCGGAGAGGCGATTGGCATTTCCTGCGATGTTCTCGATAAAGCCGCCATCGAAATTGCCGCCGCCCGGGTGCTGCAAACCTTTGGCTCGGTCGATATCCTGATCAACGCCGCCGGCGGCAATAAGAAACAGGCCACCACCAGCCTCGAAACCCCGTTTTTTGACCTCCCCGCCGATGCCCTGCAATGGGTCTTCAACCTCAATATCATCGGCACCATCCTGCCCTGCCAGGTGTTTGGTAAAATCATGGCCAGCCAGGGGCAGGGCGTGATCCTCAATATTTCCTCGATGAATTCCTTCCAACCGCTGACCCGCGTCCCTGCCTATAGCGCCGCCAAAGCCGGGGTGAGTAACTTCACCCAATGGCTGGCAGTTCACATGGCGCAGGAATACACCCCCAACATCCGCGTCAACGCCATCGCGCCGGGATTTTTCATGACCGAACAAAACCGCTTCCTGCTGACCGATGAGCACAGCGGTGAACTGACCCCGCGTGGACAAACCATCATTGACCACACCCCTATGGGCCGCTACGGCGATCCCGAAGACCTGCTGGGAACGGTGATCTGGCTCTTGTCAGATGCCTCACGCTTTGTCACCGGTACCATCGTCCCGATTGACGGCGGTTTTTCCGCCTTCAGCGGCGTTTAAATCGAAAATAGGCACCCTAACCCACCCCTTTAACTCCGTTTCCGGGGGTTATTCTTTATCCGGGACTGCTTTCTTTTTAAACGCGCGCAGACGGGGAATTACACAACCCACCTGGCGGATGTAATCCTGGTACGCCTCCCCATAGCGCACCTTCAGGTCGCGTTCTTCCGCGCGGATCGTCAGCCAGAAAGCCGGGAACCACAGGAAATTCAGCAGCGAGAGGAATGGCGAATGCAGGAAAAAGGTGAACGACCAGAAGCTGAGATACTCCCCTACAATCTGGGGATGGCGAATGACGTCATAAATCCCACCATACAGGCCGTGCTCCTTGCGCGGGGTTAATGATTCTTCCCCACCATCCTCAATCCCTTTGAACAGCAGCAGGAACGAGGGAAAGCCCACCAGCACGCCCAACCCGAATGAAACAAAATAATTCCACTCGAAAAATCGTGGAATCGGCAGGTTTTCCAACGGAAAAAACGCGTAAAAGAAATAGGAGAGGAAAAAGGTTGAATACAATCCTGCCGCGATTTTGCGCTTCCTGGCGCACACTTCATAGGCGTCAATCCCGATCTTCTGTTCCAACACAGCCGGACCAACGCTGGCGATGTAGAATATGAACGCCAGAATGCCGCAGATCAACATCACTGCCAGTATGAACCAGGACCACATTGCTGTATCCTCCATACAAAAAACCTCCCCTTTATTGTAGAGGTTTTTGAAGGTGAATACAAGGAAATCAAAAAATTGTCAGGCGACATGCCTGAGCCCCGAAAACCGCTGATACAAAACCTTGCACAGAATCCAATCCTTTGCTATAATCTCGTTTACCCACAAGGGCGCGTGGCTCAGCTGGTTAGAGCGCACGGTTCACATCCGTGAGGTCGTGGGTTCGAGTCCCTCCGTGCCCATCACAAGAAACAGCGAACATTGATCGATGTTCGCTGTTTCTTTTTTACCGCATCAGGGGCCGATATTCCAGAGTTCAGGATCAAGGTATACCACGTATTCCGATCCAAGCACCAGCACATCATCCACCGGATGATCCTCCAAAAATTCCGAAAACGAAAAATCAGGATCCTGTTCCAGGTGAATGGCATACGTTGTTCGGTAATGATACGCGAGTATGGACACCAGTGGGTTGATATAAGAATTTCCAATGATTAACAAGTTTCGGTCCGGGTTGCTTTCTATGGTAAACACCACCATGGCGTGGTTTCCACCAAAAAATTGGCTGTAATGGTCAGTATAGCGTTGCATGGGTACCTGGTTATTGAGGTAATGTTGCCGGTTGGAATACGCCCGCAGATCGCCATCGACCATTTCTGTATGCGCAGGAAGATCAAACAATACGACTGCAAATGGATCCGGTTCGATCCTGGCGAGGGTCAGTCGGGCATAAGAGCCATAAAAATCCACCGGGTAGGTGAATAAATTCCCGGTAGCAATGGGGTCCGGAATATCGGGGTAGGATGACGAGATCATCCCGTATAGATCCTGGTAGGCGCGGACCACGCCATGAATATTCCAATGATGGTCGGTATTGTAATTGTACAGGCTGTATTCAGAAATATCCTCAAAGGTCAGCGCGCCAAGCATCAGCCCATCCGGTTGATGCTGCTGGAAATATTCGAATCCCCTTCCATTCTCGGCGTTCGGATAATCGGCCAATAGTGGGTGGTACGAAGCATTGCGAACCCGTTCCACATAGTATGCATAAAAATGGATATCAGGATGCGCATCGATCAACGCCTCGTAATTCGCAATCCGTTGATCAATCATCGGAAAATTAGCCTCTGTAACGGTCAGCGGCGCTTCCATCAACATGGTCCGGTCGCGGGTAATCAAGTAACGGCCGGTGAAATCAGCCGGGATTGCTGCATCCGGCAGAAAAGCATACCCCAATTGGATCAATGATTGCTCGGTGCGTTTCGCAATAGTCAACAAGAGAGGACGAAATGGAATTTGGTCTGCTGCCGCCGCTGCCAGCTGTTGCTGAAATTGTACCTGAGCATCAGGTTCCGCGCCCCAGCCCCTGGGAAATTCCGCCAACCAGCGGTTTTCCAACATCGAACGCTCCGGTTCCGCGTCTATTGTTAACAGCCACCAGAAAGGCACTGCGAATAGTACCAGGAAAAAGAAAGTGATTGGAATTTGCCGCCAGGAAAAATCCCGCATTTCACACCTCAAAATTGTGCATACAGAAACCCTCTGAATCCGCTGGAAACCGCTACTGCGACAGACACCACAAACAATCCCAGTATGCATGCATCTATTGCCACCTGGAACCAGGAAAGGCGTTGTGTCATTTGCTTCATTCCTCTTTCCACCACCGGCGTACTGAATACAAGCGCGGCTGCCATCACAGGCAAATAGCCCACTCCATTCAATTCCCTGAGACTGGTCATACCAAAAAAACCATTTCCCATCGTCAACACCTGCCAGTATTGAAGGAAACCATCAAATGATTCAAAGCGGAACAATGACCAGCCCAACACCACCAGGCCCAGCGTATACGCATGCTGTAACAAGGGCGGTAGTCTTTTGAGCACCTTCCCCCACCCACTGACTTCCAGCGCGAGGATCAACCCGAAATACAATCCCCACGCAACAAAATTCCAGCTGGCGCCATGCCACAATCCAGTCAGGAGAAATACGACCAGAATATCGGTTTGCTGGCGAAGTATTTTCACCCGTTTCCGGGCAAATTCAAGCGGGATGAAGACGTAATTGCGAAACCACCCGGTCAGGGTCATATGCCAGCGACGCCAAAAATCCGTGATGCTGACCGCCGTATAAGGGTAGTTAAAGTTCTCAGGGAGGTTGAAACCCAGAATCTTTCCCAATCCGATTGCCATATCCGTATACCCGCTAAAATCAAAATAAATTTGCAGTGAATAGGCAATCAACCCCAACCATGCCACAGTCGCGCCCAATGCGGCCATATCTGCCCCAAAAATTCTCTCGGCTGGAACAGCCAGCAGGTCAGCGATCAGAACTTTCTTTGCCAATCCCAGGATGAATCGACGGGCACCTTCCACCTGGTCCGCATACCTAACTTTCGCACCCAGCAATCCAGGCCTGATTTCTTTAAAACTCGCAATCGGCCCCTGGGTCAGGCGCGGAAACATCACCAGGTAAGCAGTGAATCGCAGCAGGCTGCGTTCTGCCCGATCACTCCGGTAATAGATATCGAAAAAATACGAAAGAGCAGAAAGAAGGAAATAAGAGAACCCGAATGGCTGTTCTGCCGGTGAATCACCTACCCCAAAAAGTCGCCAGGAGAAAGCAAACCCGCCATATTTGTACCCAACCAGCATCAGCAGATCGACCAGCACAACAGCAGCCACAATTCGTATGATGCTGTTTTTGGTTGCTCCCCTGTCAATCTGGTTCCCCAGCCACCGTCCGACAATGTAGTGGAGTAGAACCAACCCCACCAGTAGTGGCAGATGCGCCAGATCAACCCAGGCATAAAACAGGAGGGAAAAGACAACCAGGACAAGGTTGCGCCAGATTTCATTGCGGATACCAAAATACACCAATAAAACAGCTGGTAGAAATATGAAAAGAAAATGGATACTATTGAACGGCAATGTTTCTCCCGATAAAGCACGGCTTGTATGGCCGGCAAGAAAAAACGTCCTCAAGGGTGGCATCACCCATTACACAGTGTACCCAAAAAACCGACCCATGTCGATGGTTAATATCGAAAGGACGATAATCCATTCAGCCCTTATGCAGCAAAAACGGTTCACGTATCATCTACCAGCATGATACGTGAACCGCTTTACTTTCAATGAATAACCTTTATTATCGTCTGGCAATCGCTCGTTTGAGCAACTTCACGCCGTCAATCACCAGCAGAACGATCACTGAGGCGGCAAGACTGATACCCAATTCCGATAAGGTCAGCGCTTTTGTCTTAAAGATCACCTGGAGGAAGGGCACATAGACTACCGCCATTTGTAAGCCAAAGGTCAGCAGTACAGCACCCAATAACGCTTTGTTGGTCAGCAGCCCGGCTTCCAGCAATGTCTGGCGTTCTGAGCGGGTTGCCAAAGCGTTGCCCATTTGCGCCAGGGTCAGCGTGGTGAAGATCATCGTCTGCCACGCTGGCGCGTGATCGAAATGGAAGGCCCACAATCCCACCAGCAGTGATATCAAACCCATCAAGCCGCCCACCCACAGGACATCAACGCCAAGGCCCCGCCCGACCATCTGTTCCCTGGGATTTCGCGGTGGTCGACGCATGGTATCAGGTTCCGCTGGTTCCTGTGTCAATGCCAAACCGGGCAGTCCGTCAGTCACCAGGTTCACCCATAGTATTTGCAACGGTAACAAGGGTAACCCAAGGCCGACAAACGGACCGACCAGCATCACCACGATTTCACCGAAATTGGATGTAAGTGTATATTTCACAAACTTCCGGATATTTTCATAAATCCGCCGCCCTTCCCTGACAGCGGAAACAATCGTGGCAAAATTGTCATCCAGCAGCACCATATCAGCAGCTTCCTTGGAAACATCGGTTCCAGTGATGCCCATCGCAACCCCAATATCCGCTTTTTTCAACGCCGGTGCGTCATTCACACCATCGCCAGTCATGGCAACAATCTGACCCTGGTCCTGCAGCGCATTGACAATATTTAGCTTATGCTCTGGGGCAACCCGGGCAAAGACAGAAACATTCTTTACCCGCTGCTTCAGCTCAACCAGTTCCATCCTGGCCAACTCGGCACCGGTGACTACCTCATCATTCTCGGCAATGCCCAGTTCTTTCGCGATATGCAGGGCCGTCAGAGGATGATCGCCCGTAATCATGATTGGGCGCACACCAGCTTCTTTCGCTGTTTTCACCGCTTCACGCACTTCCGGTCTGGCGGGATCGATCATCGCAAACATGCCGACAAACACCAGTGCCTGTTCCATCTCCTCGGATACAGGCTGGCCATCATTCCAATCGCATTGGCGCAGTGCCACCCCCAGCACACGCATCCCCTTTTGGGCTAGATCATTATTGGCATCCTGAATCCGTTTTCTCCAGGCTTCATCCATCGGCACCATGCGGCCATCCGCCCATACACGGTCAGTAATTTCCAATAGACCGTCAACTGCGCCCTTGGTGAGCATCAGGTGGGAGCCCTCCTGCCCAAAAACGGGCGAAGCGATCAATGCCTGCAGCACATCTGGCAGTTGGGCAAGGTCCTGTATCTGGTGGATTGTGCTCATCCGTTTCCGATCAGAATCAAATGGGAGTTCTGCCACACGCGGCAACGCCTGTTCCAATGCACTTTTCCAAAATCCGGCACGAACCGCAGCCACCACCAACGCACCCTCCGTCGGATCGCCAACCGCGGTGAATTCCTGATCGCGTTGTTCGAGGATGGCATCGTTGCAGAGTGCCCCACCCGCCAGCATCAGGGCAACGGCATGGTTCTGGTCAATCACTGGAGCTATTGAAGCGGTTTTGCTGACAGTCGGGCTGAAATTATGCAGCGATTCCTGCAAATCGAGGCGATTGCCAGCCACATCGACCATGGTTACTGTCATCCGGTTCTCGGTCAGCGTACCAGTTTTATCGGAACAGATCGTTGTCACCGAGCCGAGGGTTTCCACCGCGGGTAATTTCCGAATCAACGAGTTGCGTTTCAGCATGCGCTGGGCACCAATCGCCAGGGCGATTGTCACAACTGCCGGCAAACCTTCAGGAACCGCCGCCACCGCCATACTGATTGCCGTCAGGAACAGCGAGCGCAATCCTTCACCGCGCAGCAAACCCAAAACCATAACCACAGCGACAATCCCCAGCGCGACAAACGCCAACGTCTTGCCCAACTGCGCCAGGCGGCGCTGCAAGGGGGTGGACTCAGCAGTCACCGACTGGATCATCTCAGCAATTTTTCCCAATTCGGTTTGCATCCCTGTTTCAGTTACCACCGCCACAGCACGACCGTAGGTCGCCACGGTTCCCATGAATACACGGTTATGCTGATCACCAAGCGAGGGGTTTTCTTTTGTAATAACCTGCGTGTTTTTCTCCACAGGTTCTGATTCACCGGTGAGGACTGCTTCCTGAATGCGGAAGTTAAAACTTTCCAGCAGGCTGCCATCCGCAGGAATGGCATTGCCGGCCTCCAATAATACAATATCGCCAGGCACCAGCTGCTGGGCGGGTACTTCGGATATGCTCCCACCGCGCCGGACCCGCACTTTGGGAACCGCCATCTTCTTGAGGGCAGCCATCGCCTTTTCGGCGCGGTATTCCTGGGTGAAACCCAGCGCTGAATTTAGCAAAACAATCACCAGGATCGCAATCGCATCTTTGAATTCTCCCAGGACCAGGGTAATCACTGCGGAGATGATCAACATCACCACCATTGTCTCAGTGAACTGTTCAGCCAGGATTTTCCACGGACTTTTGGTGCCCCGGTCGATCAGTTCATTGGGTCCATACTTTTGCAGCCGCGAAGCGGCTTCTTCAGGAGTCAAACCATGCTCGGTATCTGTTTGTGCCTCCTTAAGAATTTCTTCCGTTGTTTTTTGAAACCAGTTGTTCATTTCAATTCTCCAGCCATGACTTCATTGATTCGATTAAAAAAGACCAACACTGTCTACGTGTTGGTC
The DNA here is from genome assembly GCA_013314735.1 of Anaerolineae bacterium. GTDB lineage: Bacteria > Chloroflexota > Anaerolineae > Anaerolineales > Anaerolineaceae > SpSt-1165. Next base: position 130,980 of record JABUFD010000002.1, on the reverse strand, counting down.
TCGCATACGCTATCGGCGTATAGATTACCGGGAATTGCTCCGTCTTGACGATAATCTAATTCCATAACAGAACCGCTACTCCCCAAAGAGTAATATAATCGTAGCAATTTCCCGGACGCTTGTCAAGCTATGCAGGTCGTTTCTATTCAACATATTTATTGGGACGAGGTAGATACTGCCCTTCTCAATATGACTTTGTTACAATTAGGGTAGGCTACAGCTCCATTGCCTGCCTGTGAAACAACTGTACAATTCACTTTGGAAAGTGTTTGACACTTTCATTGGAGAAAAATTATGCAGCAATCCATCGCCCTGATCACCGACAGCACCTGTGACATCCCGAAACAATGGCGATCCGATTATGACATCGAGGTTGTGCCGTTGACCATCGCCTGGAAGGAACAAACCTACCTGGACGGTGTCGACCTGGAACCCGAGGTGTTTTATCGGCGGCTGGAATCGGACCCGGTCCATCCCACGACATCGCAGCCCAGCCCGGCACAGTTTGTCCGCGCCTATCAACAGGCAGCCGACAAAGGATATCAACAGGCGGTGGTTTTCACTATCAGCAGCGCAATGAGCGGAACGATTGCATCCGCCAGGCAAGCAGTGGAAAGTTCACCGATCCCGGTGACGGTGATTGACGGAAAAAACAATTCGATGGGTCTCGGCTGGCAGGTGATTGCTGCGGCCCGTGCACGAGATGCTGGCGGTGATTTGCAGCGAATGCTCACCGCTGCGGAAAATGTCCGCAAAAATGTAGCCTATCATATTTCACTGGATACGATGACATACCTGACCAGGGGGGGACGAATCGGCGATGCCGTTTCCTTCCTCGATTCCGTCCTGAAAATTAAACCTTTGATTTACGTTAAACCCGATACCGGTACGGTGGGTGCTTCGATTCCCGCCCGTTCCCGTAAAGCCGGAATCGAAGGGTTGTACCGCCAGTTTTTCCGCACCGTTAACAGCGAAGCCCCGCTTCATATTACCGTGCTTCACAACGCCGCAGAAGCGGAAGCATTAGCCCTGGCAGAACGGGTACGCGAAGAACACCATCCTGTTGAATTGTTTATCAGTATCGTTTCGCCCATTTTAGGAACGCACACCGGCCCACGAGCAATCGCCCTGTGCGGCTACAGCGAGGATTGGTGAATCATGAGTGCCCCCCTTTTGTTTGGACCATACGGCGCAGGCGCATTAGCCCACATCGACCGTTTTCACACGGCTGGCGCCAATGCCCTCTGGTTTCACGGTTTTGATAAGCGTGCGTTCACGCAATGCCAGGCAAAGGGCATCCATGCCTGTGTGGAATTCAAAACCTTCCGCGCCGATTTCGACACGCACCCTGAACTAATTCCGATTGGCGCCGACGGCAAACCGATCCGCTACGGCAGCCTGGTGCAGGGCGTATGCCTTTCCCAATCCGATTTTTTGGCAGAAACCGAACAGCACCTGCTGGACGGTCTGGAAACCTACGCCCCGGCTGGTATCTGGCTGGATTATCTGACGTATGCCGGCTGGTTTGAAACCCCTGAACCGGATTTGCAGGAAAGCTGTTTTTGCCCGGCATGCATCGCTGAATTTTGCCAGTCCACTGGCATAGACGCGGACACACCACGAGAGATCCTTGGTCACCACCAGCAAGCATGGACCCGTCACAAATGCGAGCGTGTGGCAGGATTTGCCGCCCGTTACGCCGGACTGATCCGAAGCCTTCGTCCGGGTACCATCATCGGGGCGTACATGTGCCCGTGGCTGCCGGAGGAATATAACGGCGCCCTCCGCCGCATTTTTGCCCAGGAGTATGGTTTGCTGGCCCCTTCCATTGATGTCTTTACCCCGCTTATCTATGCGCACAAGAGCGGCCGCCCGATGGATTGGGGCCGAACCTTCCTGGAAGCTTCACCGGCATTCATCCCCCCTGGCAGCAAAGTCCAGTTGATCCTGGATATCCTCGATTACCCGGACAGCCTGGAACAAACCGCCCGATCCGCAGTACCCACCTGGGGCGTGCAGGTATTCGGCGGTGCGGGTATTTTTGAGAGTCCAGGCAGCGTAAGAACCTTCCGGGAAGCAGTGGAAGCCATCCGAAAACAGTTCACCGAATAACCAACAAACCTACAGACTCACGGATGTGAACCGTGGGCTGTAGACTGCGCATCGACCTCGTTGATAAAACCGAGCGCCACAGCAATCGCAGCTTCCACCGCTTTTGGCTCAATCGCTTCCAGCAGGTCATCGGGGGTGTGGTATACGGCAGCACGTTCGCTGTTGTCCCATGGCATCGCCATCAGAGTGACTGCCTTCACCCCCACCTTTGCCGATTCGGCCGCGTCCGTTCCGCCGGTCAGGAATGTGATTGGTTTGTGAATGGCCGGATATCCCATCGAATGCGCCAGATTGACACATCGCTCCGCCATCTCGGTAGACAACGGCACGCTGCCGTTGATATCCGAGGTCAGGAAGAACAGGTCATCCAGCGTATACGGGCAGTCGATATTGAAATGCCAGGTGGGAAGCTCCAATAAATCCTGCCCATGCTGCTGGAAAAAACGGCGCGCCCCACGCAGCCCGGCTTCTTCCGCATCAAAACTCACCAGGTGAACGCTGGTATGTTTCAACGGCGAACCCGCTTCTGCTTGCACCGAGAGCGCTTCCCCCACCGCCAGGGCAATCCCTGTGGCAATCATATTATCACCAGCCCCAGGTGTGCCCTTGGCGGAGGCAAAAAACCACAGCTGGCCAACCAGCAGCAACAGGAGGGTGAATATGCTGTTCACGATCACAACTGCCAGCGGTAGTTGCCCGCCTCCCCCAAACGCACCCTGCACCAGGCTCCAGCCCAGGCTGTACAGCCCGATCAGCACAAAGGTGCCGATCCCCCCCATCACCCGCAGGGAATACAGCCTGGGCTGGTGAATGAAGAAATTGAAAATCCGTGCGCTGTCATGATGGCCGCTGACGATCACCTGCTGACGGATTTCACCTGCCGGTTCAATCACCCCCCATACATTGCGGCCTGTTTTGCGCGGGAACAATGGATCAATCACCTCTCCATACAGGAAAAATTCAAATACCATCAACAACAGTCCAGCTGCCACCATGAGAAAAGCCAGCAGTGCCAGCTGCATCCACAACGCCGCCAACACAACAATGTACAAAACCACCAATACACGGATCCAATCCAGGAAGGCAGCAGGATGCACAGAAAAGTCCTCCGTCTGCACTTGTCTGCAATGCTGCTGCATCCCCTCTGCAATCGCATCCGCGGCCTGCAGGCAGGCATCCGAACCGGCCAGACGAGGACCGAAACGTTCCACCATGCTGCGGGTAAAAGCAAGCGCTTGTTGCGCCAATGTTTCAGGGGTATGCGTTGTCATTGCCAATCAGCCTTTACGCTTCGAGAGTTTCGCGTTACAGATCAAGCCATTCCCACTCGGCCTGGCTCAACTTCACTGAAAAAGCCTGAAGATTGTCTTCCATTTCCTGGGTGTTGTACGATGCCACCAGTGGAAATACGTTGAGCGGTGAACACAAAATGTAGGCGATTGCGATTTGTGGAACCGTAACGCCCTTTTGCGCTGCCAGCTGTTCCGCGCGCTCCAGCCGGCGGAAATTGACCGGGTGGGCATAGGCATATTCCGCCACCGAATCCAACACATCCTTCGAACCAGCAGGATCATTGGCCTTCACCCGGCCTGAGAAGAACCCGCGTGCGATGCTGGAATAGGAGAAAATCGGCATCTGGTTTTGCAGGTACCATTGCCTGGCGTCCGCCTCTTGCGGACCGCTCAAGCTGACGCAGCCCGGCCCCCACGGGTTATTCACCTGTTCTGCCAACCCGTAATTGGGACTGCTGACCGTGAACGGCACCAGTCCATGTGCTTCCGCATAGGCGTTGGCTTCCGCCAGCCGTTGATGCGTCCAGTTGGAGCCTCCAAAAGCGCGAATCCGTCCAGCCTCACGGTGTTCATTGAGGGCTTCTACAATCGGCCCGACCGGTACATCCATATCGTCCCGGTGCAGCACGTACAGGTCGATGTAATCAGTCTTGAGCCGTGCCAGGGAATCAAACAAATCAGAAGCCATGTCGTATGGGGTAACGCGTTTACGGTCCGCATTGGGATGGCAGCCTTTGGTCATGAGCACCACCTGTTCGCGGTTGCCGCGGCGTTGCATCCACTCGCCAATTACGCGCTCAGTTTGCCCGCCGCCGTATACATGTGCCGAGTCGAAAGCTGTCACCCCATGGGCGAAAGCCATATCCATCAGCTCAATTCCTTGCTCCAGCTGGTCCATCATCAGCATGATCGTCCCCTGCACCAGGCGGGATACCGGTTTCCCCACACCGGCTACAGTACCATATTGCATCAACGTTGTCATTTGATTTTCCTCATTATTCCATCGGGTAAGTCAGTTGAATTTGCGTCCGGATTTCATCCATAGTACGCATGATAGCCAGGGTTTCATCAAGCGGTAGCGCATCACTCTCCAGTTTCCCGGCGCGTACACAGTGCATCACTTCTGCTGCCTCAAAATGGTAGCCGGATTCGGCGGTAAAATGCACTGGACTAGCATCGCCCGTGTAAAGGAATGCTTCTGTCGCATGCCAGAAATTCGGAACCACAATCACACCCTGTGTCCCCTCAATTCGAACCGTCTGCTCGGTGCTTACACGAATCCCGGTGCGCAGCAACGCCTGGGCGCCATTGGCATGGGTCAGGATCATTGCGGCTTGTTCATCGACACCGGTACTGCCCAGCCAGGCGGAGGCCTGAATCTGGGTGGGTGTATGACCAAATACCATCGCGGCATAACTGATGGGATAGATGCCCACATCCAGCAGCCCGCCTCCCCCTAACTGTGGGTTGAACAGGCGGCTTTCGGGGTTGGGTTGTGCACGAAAACCGAAATCCGCCATCAGGAACAGCGGTGTGCCGATCCGATTTTCCGACAGCCATTGGCGCACCTGCAAATTGACCGGCAGGAATCGGCTCCACATCGCTTCCATCAGGAATACCTTGTGGGTGCGCGAGGTGTCAATCATTGCCTGCGCCTGCGCTGCATTGATCGCGAACGGCTTTTCACACAACACCGGTTTCCCACCCTTCAAGCAGGCCATCGTATGTTCCATATGAAAACTGTGGGGCGTTGCCACGTAAATCGCGTCCACCTTGGGGTCATCGATTAAAGCCTGGTAACTGCCGTAAGCAACCGGCATGCCAAATTCATCCGCAAATTCGCGTGCTTTCTCGAGTGTGCGTGAGGCGACCGCGTAACATACGGCACCTGGCAAACGTTTTAAATCTCCTGAGAATTTCCGGGCGATACTCCCCGCCCCGAGGATACCCCATCGAAACTGTTCTGACATCTGATACTCCTTTTTCTGCGAAATTGATCACCAGGTGAAGGTTCCAATCGCCCGCGAATGGTTCCTGTTAAGAATTATAGCGGTGGAATACCACCGCTATGGAATGCATTTTCACATTTTTTATTTTCCGAAAAGGAATGTTAACGGTACCGTAATCCGTTCCTGCCAATAGCGTTCATGATGCTCATGGCCCTTGTAAACACGCGTCATCCAATTGACATCCGGCTGATAACCCCTGGCAGCCATCAGTTTGTCCACCTTGTTTTGTCCTTTGTTATACCGCGCGTCCAACTTGCGTGTACCGCGGTCAAAATAAATCCGGTGCGTGGCCGGGTCGGGTAATTTTTCTTCCAGGTAGGGCAAAATGACCCTGTCCACCACCGGCCAGTGGGTCGAAACACAACCCGCCCCCCCAAATACCTCCGGATACTCGGTGATCGCATACAGCGAGATCAGACCGCCCATACTGGAACCCATCACTGCCGTGTGCTCGTATTCGGGTAAGGTACGGTACGACCCATCAATCATCGGTTTGAGTTTCTTAACAATGAACGCCAGGTATTGGTCGGCAACATATTGGACCTGGTTGAAGCCTGGCCGGCGTGAAGCACGTTTTTTAATCTTTTCCCCCAGGGGGGTGTCAAACGGATGGGTCGGCAGGTAATCACCGAAACGGTTAGGGGTGTTCCAGATGCCGACCACGATGCAGGGGAGAATCTCCCCGGCCTGGCTGAGGCGGGTAACCGCTTCAGCCACCCCCCAGGTGACACCGGAATACGATAATTTGGGGTCGAACAGGTTCTGTCCATCATGCATATACAGCACCGGGAAGTGTTGATTTGCGTGTTGGGTATACTGCTGCGGCAGCCACACATCCACATTGCGCGGCAGCAGGTTTTCATACACCATGTTTTCGTGATGAATGACATCAATGCTCATCGTTTTCTCTCCTATCAAATCTCAAGTTCAGGCTGCTTCCATACAGCCAATCAAAGTATACACGAAAAAATGCGGGGCCAGATTCCAGTTGCCTGGAATCTGGCAACAATTTTTCCCTGTCTTGACATCCATCACCCCTGCACGTATGCTTAACATGTTGATTCTTTGACTTTGGCAGGAGAAAAGATGGAAACCAGCGAACAGAAACCTTACCCTTTTATTGGCGAGATCCTGATCACCCCGGAACAAATCAAGCAGCGCGTCGACGCGATCGGGGCGAAGATTATGGAAGATTATCAAGATTCCGATAACCTGTTACTGCTGGGATTATTGCGTGGCAGCGTGATGTTCCTGACCGACCTGATGCGGCAGATTCACCGCCCAATGACGATGGATTTCATGTCGGTTTCTTCCTATGAATCGGATGATTCTTCGGGTTTCGTGCGCATCAATTCTGACCACAAGACCAATATCCGCGGTTGGGATGTGATCCTGGTGGATGACATCGTTGACCGCGGCTTCACCATCTACACCGTGCGCAAGCTGCTGCTGGACCGCCAGCCCCGCAGCCTGAAAACATGCGTCCTGCTCGACAAGGTGGATCGCCACCAGTATACTGTGCCGATCGACTACTGCGGTTTCCAGATCCCTGATTATTTTGTGATGGGTTATGGCCTGGATATTGATGAGAAAGGGCGTAACCTGCCGTATATTGCCTCGGTCGATCTGGAAAAGTACCGTGCCTTGCACGGGTAACATCCTGTCAATCCCTTAGCCTGCCTGCCAATGGGAGGCACATCCGAAACAAGATGCTGACAATGGAGGGTGAACACGATGCTCGAACACAAAATTGTCTACCGCGAACCAGGACGCTTTGCCGGCTGGCCAGCCAATTATGGCATGTGGCACTGGGGGCAGGAGATCGTGGCGATCTTCACGGAAGGCACGTACCAGTTTTCCACCGTTTCCCACGCGCGAGACAAGACCAAACCTTTTGCCACACTGCAGGCCCGCAGCCTCGACGGCGGCTCCACCTGGATTGTTGAGCCATTTCCCGGGTTTGTCCCGGGCGGACGCCCGCTTTCCGCTGATGAACACGTTTTGCCGGAATTGGGATTGGCCGCCTACCTGGCAGACCATCCCGATGCCCTGGCGGATTGCCCGGGGAATATCCCCTTCACCCACCCTGATTTTGCCCTGATGTGTGCTCGCACCGGATTGGATACTGGCACGCAGTCCTTCTTTTATACAACCATAGACCGTTGCCGCTCCTGGCAAGGACCCTACCGCCTGCCGCGGTTCGGACAAACCGCTGTTGCTGCCCGAACCGATTATGAAGTCGAAGATGACCGAAGTTGCCTGTTATTCCTCACCGCCAATAAGCAGGATGGCGACGAAGGACGGGTATTCTGCGCCAGGACCACAGACGGCGGTAGGCACTTTAACTGTGTATCTTTCATCGGCGAAGAACCCGGACCGAATGCGTTTGCAATCATGCCATCCCATCTGCGCTTTGCGGATGGACATTACCTGGCCGCCATCCGTTGCCGGGGTGAAAACCACGGGAAGGCACCCGATTCCTCCTGGATTGATGTATATAGTTCCGAAGACAACGCCCAAACCTGGCAATACCTGAACCGCCCGGTGGTCTACCGCCAGAAGACCGGTGGAAGCAATCCCCCTTCAATGGTACATTTCCCGGATGACAGGATTGGACTGATCTACGGCAACCGCGACCATCCCAGCACCATCTGCGCCCGTATCAGCCATGACCGGGGAAAAAGCTGGGGGGAGGAGGTGGTATTGAGGTCCACGGGGGGTACCGGTGATATGGGCTATACCCGCGCGGTGGTGCTTGAAGATGGCACCCTGGTCACAGTCTATTATCTCAACGACCAGCCAGATGGCGCCGGGGAACGTTTTATTGAGGCTGCCCGGTGGCAGCCCTGAGAATCGAACCATCACAGGCAGTGAGAAAACCCCGCTTATTTTAATAAATTTCTGATCATTACTCGCTTGCCCGTGTCTACATGGAATGATAGCATTGGAATTATCATAGATTGAAAGGGAAGCGACATGGAACAAAACAAACAACGTGATGACCTGCGTACATTGTACTGGGGTGTGGTAATCAGCCTGGCTTTCACCTTTGCCATCTGGTGGGCGGGGCGCTTTCTCGATACATCGACTTTTTTACCAGACCAGGGGGCTTCATGGTACTTCTGGAAGCTTCCAGAGCCGACATTCTGGACGCGCTTTACCGCCTGGGGTTTGTACCTGGCACATCAGCTCTCATTCTGGGCAGTGATCTACTTCGCCCAAAAGAACCTGAAGAAGTTCACCACAAAGATCAATCGCTACGCCTGGTGGGCGTTGGGAATCAATGCCATTTTCAGCGTCCTGCATTTCATTCAAACCCACATCTGGTATGACGGCCTGGCACAGGATGTTTCAATCTGGTCCTCCCAGGTTTCAGTCATTATAATGCTCGTGCTGGTTCTCCTGATGGAAAACCGGCGGCGCGGCCTGTTCTGGGGGAAAAAGGTTCCTTTCAGCAAGGCAATCATCGATCTGGTACGCCGTTACCACGGCTACTATATCGCCTGGGCGGTGGTGTATACCTTCTGGTATCACCCGATGGAATCCAGCATCGGGCATCTGATGGGTTTTGTTTACATGTTCTTCCTGCTGCTGCAAGGGTCCTTGTTGTATACCCGTGCCCACATCAACCCCTGGTGGACAACCTTCCTGGAGTTCTTTGTTGCCATCCACGGCACCGTGGTGGCATTGATGCAAGGCAATGGTATGTGGCAGATGTTCTTCTTTGGCTTCGTCGGCATTTTCGTTCTCACCCAGCAGCACGGGTTGAAACTCCCCCAATGGACACGCTGGGCAATCCTTGCTGTATACATTGTCGGTGCCGTGATCGTCTACAGCCAGGTGGGATTTGACAAACTCTACCAATTGGTAGCAATCCCATTGATCGAGTACCTGGTGGTGTTTGTTGCCGCGGCTGCTGCTCTGCTGGTGCTTATTGTCCAGAAAAAAAGGGCAGCCCTGTTTGAAAAGTAGTGTTCAGATGACCGATCATCAAGAAAGAACCGGTTCGTCCGGTTCTTTTTATATAGCATACTTGACATTATGTATAGTAAACTATACAATCAAGGCCAGAGGTGTCCGATGCGATTAACCAATAAAATCAGGGAGTTCCGTTTTCAAAATGGTGAAATGAGCCAGCAAACATTGGCGGATGCAGTCGGTGTTACGAGGATGACAATTTACTCCATTGAAAAAGGAAAATTTATTCCATCCGCCCTGCTGGCCTTCAAAATCGCCCGGACCCTCCATCACCCGGTGGAGGAAGTCTTTTCGTTGGAAGAGGATGGCAAACACTATGAATGAGCAATCGCGGAAGTTCCGGAGTTTCGCTCTGGTACTGGGCATTCTCAGCCTGGTCGGAATACTTTACAATGTTGGTGCTTACCGCTACCTGCAGCACATACTGGTTCCCAGTCTCCAGGTCATACCACCGGCGGTTGATCGCATCACGATTGGACTGGCACTCGCATTCTTTACCCTGGCGATATACCATCTTACCTTACTGGTGTTTACTCTGCGGCTGGTCAGCCATTTACAGACCAGGTTCTTTCTCGGCGCATTCTGGTTGGTACTACTGGTGACATCCGGTGTCCTGATCCTGAGCGACATCACGATCCTGCATGACCAGGGAAAAGAATATATCTATTGGGATATTTCAGGACAATGGAACATGCTATATGGGATCACAGGCCTGCACCTGTTTGTGGCTGTTACAGGATTGTTCCTGCTGTGGAAACAGCCGCTGCCACCAACAGCTTCCCTATTCAGTAAGATTGAACAGGATGAAGGCGCCCTATTTTATCTTCTTCATATTATCGGCTTGATTTGCGGGCTCGCTGGACTTACCATAATCAATATTCCCGAGCTCATCGATCTTGCCGACCGGTACCGGAATGCCTGGTTACTCGCACTCAGCATACTGGCAGCGCTTCCATTTGTCTCATTCGGATTGTATTGGCTGATCCGAAAACGGGGACCGGCTCTAGATGAAAAGCAATTAGCAGATGTCGGCGGCGGCGCAACTGCCGCATTGCTGGTCTCCTTCACTGGTTTGCTGCTGCATTTGATCATGCAGAACGTGCAACAGATAATTCTGCACGACAATAACTACCTGATTTTCCTGATCTTCCTCCAATTGACGGTATACGCTGGCACGGTAGCCTTACGCAACGGTTTGTTGGACCGCAATTGATTTTTGCTGGTGATACTACCGCTACTTCACCACCAGCACCGGACAATCAACACTCTGGATCACACGCTGGGTAACATCTCCGATCAGGATGCCGCGCATTTTCTTATGTCCCACCCCCATCACAATCAGGTCAATCCCCATGTCACGGCTCATGCGCTCAATTTCGATATACGGCACCCCGGAACAAATGATCTCGGAAGAAATCAACGATTCACGATGTGCCATTGATGAGAGTGTCGCCAGGTATTGGCGTCCGCGGCCGTTCATCTCTTCCTGCACCTGTTTCCGCGACTTCCGCAGCGAGGATGCCAACTCTTCCACTACCAGGGTGTCAACGATGTAGGCAAACACCACCTCAGATTGCTGCGCACGTGCCAGCCGCACACCGACCCTCCCCGCAGCCACAGAAACAGGCGTTCCATCTGAAGGGATCAATATTTTCCGAAACATCGTCGGCATTTCGACCATCGCTGCCTCCTTATCCGAATGGCATCCCACGTGGGTTTCTCAGTGACGCGGACCACACATCATCCGCTGTTCCAATATCATACTACCATCCACAGTATGCGTAAACCTTAATCGGTTCAGGCTTCGTCACGCTCTTTTTTCGACTTCAGCCATTTCATGCGAAATGTTTCTTCGCGTTCATGTTCTTCAAGTATGCCTTCAATGAACTCAATGGTTTCCTCGTAATCGGGAATAAAAATATATTCCAGTGCATTCACACGGCGTTGTGTCTTTTTTAATTCACGTGCCAGGCGCCATACTGACGATACTACCTCTGCCAGTTCAGGAACATGTTCCAACACCGTACGAAAAGCTTCACTGCTCTCATCCAATGCCACGGTGGTATCCCCCAGGCTGTAGGAAATATCTGGCGGTTCTCCATGAGCATCGACCTTTGGGATGGGAACACCCATTACCCCATGGTTGACAATATCGACTTCGATTGTCTGGTTGACAGCCATTGCCGCCCATTCCACGCGTTCCTGCCCCATTGTGAGACGCGCTTTTTCCAACGCACGGTAGGCTTCCGCCAGCAAAGACCACACCTGTTGCTGAATCACTTCTGCATTATGAGAAATATGCAGCAATTCACTCGTCAGCACTTCGCGCTTTTTATCAAGGATTTCAAACCCCTCACGCGCAAAGTCTCGTTCCTTCTTCATCTGGAGCAGGTTACTGCGAGTGGGTGCGACATTGATCCGGGTCATCGCTTCTCCTGGTAATACCGGTTAATGTCCGCCTCCGTCACCCGCGTCAATTCGGTTCTGGGCAATAGCGATAACAATTGCCAGGCCAGGGAAAGAGTGGTTTCAAGGTCGCGGTTCTCCCCAGCGTCCTGCTGAATGAACTCAGTCTCAAACGCACGGCCAAATGCCAGGTAGCGCTGGTCAACTGTGCTTAATTCTTCTTCACCGATCACGGACGCCAGAGAACGGATGTCCTGCACCCGCGCGTATGCCGCATACAGTTGCATGGATACACGGCTGTGGTCATCACGCGTCTTCCCTCTGCCAATCCCGTCCTTCATCAACCGCGAAAGACTGGGAAGCACGGCGATTGGCGGGTAGACATCCTGCTGGGTCAGGCTGCGGCTGAGCACAATCTGGCCTTCGGTAATGTAGCCGGTAAGGTCTGGAACCGGGTGGGTGATGTCGTCATTGGGCATGGTCAGGATCGGCAGCTGGGTGATGGAACCAGTGCTGGTCTTGATCCGGCCGGTACGTTCATAGAGGGACGCCAGGTCACTGTACATGTAACCTGGATACCCCTTCCGGCTGGGCACTTCACCGCGGATATTGGATATCTGGCGCAGCGCTTCGCAGTAATTGGTCATATCCATCATCACCACCAGCACATGCTGACCACAATCGAAAGCGAGGTATTCTGCCAGGGTCAACGCCACACGTGGCGTTACCAGGCGCTCCACCGCAGGATCATCCGCCAGATTGAGAAACATCGCCACCCGGGTCAGCGCGCCGCTTTCTGTCAATGACTTGCGGAAAAAAGCAGCGACATCATTTTTTACACCCATCGCCGCGAACACAATCGCAAACTGGTCATCAGAACGGCCTTTCTCACCCACTGCTTTGCCGATGCGCGCCTGCCGAACAATCTGGGCAGCCAGTTGATCCTGTGGAAGTCCGCTGCCGGAAAAAATGGGCAGCTTCTGACCCATCACCAGCGTATTCATCAAATCAATCGCCGATATACCGGTCTGGATATAATCCCGCGGATAGACACGGGCTGTGGGGTTGATCGGTTGTCCGTTAATATCCGCATGGCGATCCGCCAGCGGCTGCGGTCCGCCGTCAATCGGTTCGCCGATGCCATTGAAAATCCGTCCCAGCATTTCCTGCGCAACAGGAATCTGGAAGGAACGTCCCAGGAAACGGATGCGCGTACCGTCAATGGAGAGTCCTGCTGTACCCGAAAATACTTCAACAACAGCCAGATTTTCACCAACTTCCAGCACCCTTCCAGGCCGGATTCTGCCGTTCTGGTCGATGATCTCCACCACCTCATCATAGGCCACCACGCCGGTTCCTTCCACAACCACAATCGGGCCTTCCACCTTCGATAGTCCGCTGATCTGCTGCCCGCCAGACATCCAATCACTCATCGGTATAACGCCTCCAATTCGTCCATCTGCTGATCCAACTGAATGCCAATTTCATCCAGTTTGTCCAACTGGTCATTGGAAATCACCGCTTTCATACGGATCAATGTATTGACCACCGCCAATGCCTGGATCGAAGAGATGACTGCCCCGCGCCGCACCACACCCATCGCCCTTTCATGAAAATGCAAGATCAGGCTGAGCATTTTGAGCTGCTTGCGCGGTGTGGCATAGGTATCAATATCATCCAACGCGTTTTGTTGCAGAAAACCTTCCCGTAAAAGCCGCGAAGTTTCCAGGGTGACACGCTGTTCATCTGGCAGGGCATCCGGACCCACCAGTTTCACAATCTGGTCCAGGTGGCTTTCCTCATTTAATATCTCCATTGCCTTCGCCCGTAGTGCACGCCAATCCATTCCGGTTTCAATTTGCCACCAGTTACTGATGTTATCGATATATTCACTATAGGAATTCAGCCAATTAACCGATGGGAAATGGCGTGCTGATGCCAATGATTTGTCGAGTGCCCAGAAACAACGCACATAACGTTTGGTCTGCTGGGTCACCGGCTCTGAAAAATCACCGCCCTGCGGTGATACCGCACCGATCAGGCTGACCGAACCAGTGGTGCCATTCAGATTTTCCACCAGGCCGGCACGCTCATAGAATCCTGCCAGGCGGGAAGAAAGATACGCCGGATACCCTTCTTCTGCGGGCATTTCTTCCAGACTGCCGGAGATCTCGCGCATTGCTTCCGCCCACCGTGATGTGCTGTCAGCCATCAAGGCAACATGGTATCCCATATCGCGGTAATATTCCGCAATCGTCACCCCGGTATATACACTGGCCTCGCGCGCTGCCACTGGCATATTGGATGTGTTCGCCACCAGCACAGTACGCTCCATCAATGGGCGCTGGCTGCGCGGATCAACCAGTTCAGGAAATTCCTGCAACACCTGGGTCATCTCATTGCCGCGTTCGCCGCAGCCGATGTAGATCACCACCTGGGCATCAGACCATTTGGCAATCTGGTGCTGGGTGATTGTTTTCCCTGCGCCGAATCCTCCCGGAATGGCAGCAGCGCCCCCCTTGACCAGGGGGAAAAAGGTATCAAGAACGCGTTGGCCGGTCAATAATGGCTCAATTTTCTCCAAACGGCTTCTCACCGGCCGCGGGCGGCGCACAGGCCAGCGCTGCAGCATGGGAATGGTAACTTCGCCTTCATCAGTCTGCACACGGGCTACCGGATCCGTAATACCATATTCACCGTAATCAGCGAGCCACACCAGTTTCCCTGTGACACCAGGTGGAATCATCACCACATGGACCAACTGCTGCGTTTCCGGGACAGTCCCCAATACCGTGCCTCCCGATACCGTTCTTCCGATCTGCGCCAGGGGTGTGAATTGCCAACGGGTAGCATGATACAACGGTGTTAAACGAATACCGCGCCCGATAAAAGAACCTTTTTGCATCTCCATCACTGGCAACGGACGTTGTATGCCGTCAAAAATACCACCCAGCAAGCCCGGCCCCAACTCCACAGAAAGTGGTGACCCCGTACCAAAGACAGGTTCTCCGGGCTTCATACCGGCGGTTTCTTCATACACCTGGATCGTCATCACATCGCCAGCAAGGCCGATCACCTCCCCCACCAGATGCTGCTCCCCCAGTTCCACCATCTCGCCCATGGTTACCAGGCGCGATCCTCGCGCCCGTAATACGGGTCCATTAATCCAGATCACTCTGCCCACCACCGGGTTCATGCCTTCTCTCCCATCAGAATGTGGTAAACCGCTGCACGCAAGCTGTCCTGTTGGCGGTGCAGACGATTGGAAAGGGTGTTATTCAATTGCCTGTGGCCGTCAGTTGTTTCCGCTACCACACCTACGCCATCCGGCAGATTGTCACCAATGGTGATGACAGCGCCAGTGGCTTTACTCACCTCATCGATCATTTGCGGAGTGAGTTGCCCCCTGGAAACCGCATCCAGGTGAAGAATCACCGCATCGCTTTGCAGATGGTTGACCGCTTCCAGGATCAATTGAAGCAGCACATTGGCATACGCCGGAGTGTCCACAAGATTGGACAACCGCTTCTCGGCTTCGGCAAAAACAGCGTCAAGTAATTCCTCCCGATGGGTCAGCCACGTCATCTGGGCTTTCATCTTCTGTTCAGCCAGCTGTTCATCCTTGATCACTGCGGCTTCATTCGCAGCCTTATCAAGGATCTCTTTTCGGAGTTTCTCTGCATCTCCCTTTGCCGTCTGCAAAATTTCCTCCGCGCGTGCACGTGCGTCTTCTTCGGCATGCGCGGCATCGGCCTGGGCATCATCCAGGATCGCCCGGGTCAACAACTCAATTCGTTCATCCAATGACTTCAACATAATATCCTCAAGCCAGATCTGTCCGCTTCGATGTTCACAAATGAATCCCAATAGCCCTTTGAACCACTTCATTCAGTGATCCGCGATCCGCTTCCATCCCATCCGGGCCTGGTATTTCGAGAAAGATCGGTATCTCGCTGCGTCGTTTCAAGTCTTCCATCCGTTCATCGGCCAACCGTGCCGCATCATCTGTCACCAGTACAATGCCTGCATCAGGCATGGACAGGACGGTGTCGAGTGCATAGTCCACGTCTTCTGTGGTTAAGGCCGTAAAACCCCGCACCCCAACCAGAGCAAATCCCTGCACTGCTTCGGGATGTCCGATCACCAGCACTTTCATTCAATCACCGATTTAAGATCATGAACGAAATTAACAGGCCATAAATGGCAATTCCTTCTGCCAGGCCAACGAAAATCAGGGCACGACCGAAGGTTTCCGGTTTTTCAGCGATCGAACCGATGGCGGCTGCGCCGGTGCTGCTGACCGCAAATCCGGCAGCCAGAGCAGCCAACCCGGTGGAAATGGCTGCCGCCAGGCTGGCATACGGATCAGCGGCTGCGGCCTGCGGATGAATGGCTGAAGCCGAAACAGCTTGCGGTGTGGCAAGCCAGATCACTCCCAGGGCGACTGCCATTAACCCAATGATCACATTGAATCCATTCAGTCCAATGATCAGGCGGCGTGTCACCTGTTCAGGATGCCTGCCGTGGCGTTTCACCAGGTACACCACTGCCGATGCCATTGGGATCAAGCCAATTAATATGATGATGAAATATGAAAAAACTGACATTGTATTATTCTCCTTGGGATTTCATTTTTTGTAGTTGCAGCGGTTCAAAACGCCTTCCCCCACCGCCAAAAAATTTGCTGAAAAATTCATAGTATTCCAGACGCAGCGTCTGGATTCCAACGATCATCCCCTCGAAACCAACCACGAACAGGCTTCCCAGCACGATAACAAGCCAATATACCACGGGCAGGTTAGCGCCAAACATATTGGCGAGGATGAAGACAACCGAAGTGAGACCAGCATGGGCCACCGCAAACGCCCCTACGCGCGCATACGAGAGCGTATTGCTCAAATAACCGATCATGATCTCGAAAAATTCAAAAAACGATTGCACAAGGAATAACCCAATCCCACCTTCGACATAAGGTTTCCTGTGTTCAACGACCCGGACGAGTAATTCACTGAAAAAAGTCACGAGCCCGCTGACCACAGCAGCCACCACCAAAACTGTGGTTGGGACAGGAAATGTGGGTAAGATCAGACCGATCGCCAGGCCCAGTAAAGACCAATACAACAACAGAGCTGAAAGCCCAGTCCCGCCAAACAAGAAGTGCGACCAGGCACGCCTACGCGCCGCATTCAACAGTGACAGCAGGTATGCCACCGTCAGGATCACAGACCCAAATCCGATTGCCACCAGGATGATTGTCATGATATTTTCCATCGGTCGAATCCATATTGGGTGCAATAATTCTTCAAATCCAAAGATACTGCCAAACACAAATCCGAAAACAATGCTGGAAGCGCCGCAAGCAGCCACAATCGAGCCCATTTTTTTGAAAGACACCAGCGCTTTCATCTTTCCAGCTGCCAGTGCAATCCCCAGTCCCAGTAATACCAGGCCATGGCCAACATCCCCAAACATGATCCCAAACAGGATCGGAAAAGAGAGCGCCAGAAAAATGGTGGGGTCCAATTCACGGTAACCAGGTATACCATAGGTGGTGACCAATCCTGCGAACGCATCCTCCAACCCTGGATGATGCAGCAGGATCGGGGCCTCACGGGCTTCAGCAGACGAACGCGTGATTTTCTGTTCTTCCACCAGAATCTCTTCAGATATCGCTGCCAATCTATCCCGCAAAGGTTCAACCTGGACGGCAGGAACATAGCCTAAGATCAGGTAGGTATATCGCAGTTTACCATACCGCATCATTGCCTCTGCCATCATACGGCAGTACTCAACCTGCCATAAGAGGTGCTGGAATTGCTCAGCGAGCGAAGTTCTCAGGTCATCAATTTCCTGATCTTCCTCTTCCATTTCCATGCGAAGCCCCTCAATCTCAGATTGTAGTTGACTGACAATCTCGCGCGGTGTTCCTTTGTACTGATCCGGCAAGTCAATTTCATTTAGATATGCGCTACGGGCAGCGCGCCGTAAATTATCTTTATGGGTGCGAAGCCCCAACAACACCACTACCGACTGATGGCGGGTGGCGTCTTGTTTCAGTGTCAGCAGTGCAAATGGAATGCGCGTCAGGCTGGTTTTTAACCGTTGAATATTATCCTGGGGGATCAACCCCAGGATCGAATACACATAACGACGATTGCGGATCTGATCAAACTCAAGATCCAGGTCAGCGAATGGGACCAATTCATCAATCGTAGCCTGCAATTTCTCGATCTTCTTGCGCGTGTCCATTTTGTGGTCCAGCACATGCTGGACCTCACGTTCCAGACGGTCCGCATCCGGGCGCAGCAATTCTGGATCGAAGAGAATTGTGTGGGATCGATCTTCAAGCGGCGTCTGGGGAACATCCAACGCCTTCATCGTTGCCAACAGATGGCGTTCCATATTGGCGAATTCGTTAGCCCGAATTCGCCATTGGTTCCCTTCGGCGCCAGGTGATTCCACGCTCAGATAACTGGCATCTTCCTGGTGGAAAAAGCCCAATTCCGCCAGTGATGTCGTAACGCCCTGAACAAAAGGATCCGGTACAACAATTTGTACTTCTGTCATTTCCTCTGGAAATAGCATAACCTCACCTTACCGTCCTGGTTGAATCTGCTCATCGGCTGCCGAAAATAGCAAATACGATTGGTACACACTGGAAGACAACCCCAAAGATTTCGCCTCCAGTAAAACTGTCAGATCCTGGATTTCCATCTCCAACAAAAACAGATACCCCAACAAAATCCCCACATGAAACGGATCGCCAAGGAATGTTTTCTGGCACGTGTCCCGAAAACGGCGCTGGAGGTGGAATTCAAAAATCGGCAAATCCCTGACCGGGTCCCGCATTTCATTCAACAAACCTGCCAGGTCGGGATATATCTCCGCAACCAGAGGAATCGCATCTTCACCGGATGCCACACTGCGAATCAGCCGATCCTTCACCCGAACGCCAAAGGGCAAGGTGTAGTTAATGATCTCCTCCTCTGACAAATGATGAAATATTTTGTAGCGTGAAGCCCACATCAAGTTGGTGTGATCCAGCAGCATACCCATCAAACGTAACGCCTGTACATGATCCTCCCCTTTTAAAAGGTTAAGTAAACGCCAGATATTGCGCCATAGGTCCAGGTCGAGGGCAACTTCCAGGGGAAACAACGAATGTTCTGCATGATAACGGTCAAGAGCATGGGAGAGGGTGGAGTAATACCGGCTTCCATTCAAAACCTCGACTGCGCTGGAAATAGAGCCGGCTTCTGCCATACGCGCGTACTCAAGGGTGGGGAACCTGCCCATGGGAAACAACATAAACCGAATGCGGTCGTACTTTTCACCAATTTCGAGGCCCCGCAGCACCGCTTTGATATTGTCAACTTCAAATTGTCGAAAAAGCTGGTTCAATAACGGTTGTACTGCTTTCGGGGCATTCTGGTAAATACTGTAGAAATCATCTGCAAGCCTTTTGCGGATTTCGTATTCCACCCGGCGGGCGGTGAGGGTATGTTCATCCAATGCAGGAAGGTAAGCGCCATACGGGGTGTCACGCAGCAAGCTGATGAATCCGTACAGGTCTTCCACCGACTGCAACCGCTCCCACTCTGACCGGGTCTGAAGCGAGCCATACATTGCCCGAACCCGGGTAGCTACCAACGCATAGGCTTGAACAGCAGAAAAACTCATTTGTCCTGCTTTTTCCCCAAAACCTGGTCAAGAACATAATAAACAGCCTGATCAAAATGCAGCCTGGCCAGTGAGTCTTTGCGCTCTATTTCCAGTGCGTTACTCTGATGAACAGAGACTGATGCGGCTTCTTCCCGTGCAACACGAACAACATCAGCAGCTTCTTTCATTGCCTGCTCGCGCGCATTCTCAACCAGGGCTTTCGCCTCTGCCATCGCGGTGAGAGGCAACTGTCGGGCACGTTTCAGGGCCTGCTCATACAGCGACTGAGCCTCACTTTCAATTTCCAAAATTTTTTTAACCTGATCTTCGTTCAAGTGAAACACTCCTGAGACTTAACAATCAATTTTTCACTTCTCGCGCCAACATACCAACACCCATATTGATGGCGCGCTGGAAGCAGATATTCAAAAAGTTGTCTGAATAGGTGTTTCCTGTTTTGTGGATGGCATGGATCGCTCTCTTTCCGGGATCATGCGAATTCCGCAAATGCAAACGATTATAGTACAAATCGATTTTTTTTCCAGTAGGAAATGGAAAACAATATCATGCATTTTCATTATACGGCAAAATAGACATTTCCTCACGGCTGAAAGATCACCTCGCACACCACCCTACAGTTGATTGTTAACAGTGATCCCGGAAAGTTGTATCATATTGATAGAGCATATCGCACGGGAACCTTCCTGCCCAGGTGGTCGTTAACAGGATAGAGACGTATGATATTTGTAAGGAGAGAACGATGGAAAACAAGAAACTGTTCATTATTTTAATTGCCAGCTTAATGACTGGCCTGCTGGTGGCGGGCTGCGGCGCTGGCGATGCCGGTATGCCCAATCCTGCCTCAGAATTTTGCGAGGACAACGGCGGAAAAATTGAGATCCGTGAAGGTGATGACGGGCAGTATGGGGTGTGTATCTTCCCGGATGGAAGCGAATGCGATGAATGGGAATATGCACGCGGTGAATGTAAACCCGCATCTGAAGATGAAGAAATTGGCATCGCCAATCCGGCGTCTGTGTTCTGTGAAGAGCAGGGAGGAACATTGGAAATCCGCGATACGGAAGAAGGGCAATTGGGTTACTGCCTGTTTGATGATGGCAGCGAATGTGAAGAATGGGCCTTCTTCCGGGGCGAATGCGCTCCTGGCGGGGCGAAATTCCTCCCGCCTACTACCGCCAGCAAAGATGCCCAGCTTGGCGGCCTGGCGATTGCGGAAACAGAGGTATTGATTGCAGAATCCTTCCCGGTTCAGGTTACACTGCATGTCAGCGGTGATATGCCCACCCCCTGTCACCAGTTGGCAGTGGAGATCAGGCCACCCGATGACGACAACGTGATCATGGTGGTACTTTCTTCCTGGCAGGAAGACAATGGCCTTGCCTGCGCACAGGTGATGACTCCCTTCTTTTCCAATATCACAATCCCAATCGATGAATTGGCAGAAGGCGCTTACACAGTCTGGGTGAATGGGTACGAGGTGGGCGAATTCAACCTGCCATAGGTATAGGGTCTGCCTGCAAGTGGAACTTTAAAATGAAGTTATGAAATCTACCTAACCCAAAACAGCAGCGTGATGCGCTGCTGTTTTGGGTTCCAGTATCGCGCGGTACCCGCACGGATTTGATATAATCAAAGATACATTCACAAATTTTGGACCTGTAAGCCGGTTGGGGACCGGTGATGCATGCGATAAGAGGAAGAAGAAAATGAACCGTCACCACAAGTTGTTTGCGATTCTGGGTGTTATCCTTTTCAGTCTGGGAATCCTGATCGGTATGGCTTTCCTGGCGATTACCACCTGGGGCAATTTGGAGGCTGTGGGTTTTTACCCGTCAACGACGGCAGAAGGAAAACTCAACAGCGTACGCTGTCCCGTGTTTCTCACCCTGGATGAAACAGCCACCATATCAGCCCGTTTTCACAACGAGACCGAAAACACCATCCGACCAACCGTCTCCACCATCCTCTCCCGTGGTTTCATTACTTACACTGAGGAGTTCCGCGAGACGATTCAACTCGAACCCGGTGATAGCTATGTGATGCGCTGGGACATCAATCATGACGACGCTGTGTACAAGATGTTTGTAATGGCACGAGTGGTGCTGTTGAATTCCTATCCACTCGAAGATTTGCAGGCAGTGTGTGCGGTTTATGTGCTCAACACCACCTTCCTGGATGGCAGCGCTATCCTGATCCTGTCACTGGTTTCCTATGCAGTGCTCGTTGGTGGTGGTGTCGTGTTGTGGAAGAAATTCTCATTATATGGTCCTGAAGCGAATAAACATGCCACCCGTGGAATCCTGGTATTGATGACAGTGGTTACTACCGGTATCATTGCCAACCTGTTCCGTTCCTGGATCCTGGGCGGGCTTGCATTCACAGCAGGATTACTGATGATTGTATCGTCTCTCACATTAATTGTGTATACGTCGAAAAAACCATAGCAGCGATGGCCGAAAGGTTACCGTTGGCCCGTTGACTCAGATCAAGGAGTGAACCGAATGGATTACAGCTCAAAGCCCTATGCCGACCGGACCTTGCAGCGCTTGTTGCCTCGCCTGGAGCAAGGCTACAAACACTTTAAGGAAGAAAATCCTCAAATATGGGATGTTTTTTGCCAGCGGCTGGAGATCCATTTCCCGCGCTTGTTTCACCTGTTGTTCCAACTGTACGGTGGACAGTATGATTTTTTCTACCATGTACAGGCCCTGCTGGAACATATGCTCAATTCGTGGTTTGAACGGCCGGATGAACTAAAAAGGTTGGACCTTGAACGGGAACGCCAGCCGGATTGGTTTCTAAGCCATCAGCAATTAGGGGGTGTATGCTATGTTGACCTGTTTGCGGGTAACCTGCAGGGGATTCGTGATAGAATCCCCTACTTCAAAGAACTCGGACTGACGTATTTACACCTCATGCCGCTGTATGCCTGCCCCGAAGCGGAAAGTGATGGCGGGTATGCAGTAAGCAGTTTCCGTGAAGTCAATCCACAATTGGGAACAATGGAGGAATTGCGCCAGCTGGCGAGAGACCTGCGTGAGGCAGGTGTCAGCCTCGCACTCGACCTGGTATTCAACCACACATCGGACGAACATGCCTGGGTTAAGGCGGCATTGGAGGGCGACCCCGAATATGCCGAATATTACTTCATGTTCCCGGACCGTACCATGCCTGACCGTTATGAACAACACCTGCGTGAAATCTTTCCGGATGAACACCCGGGCGCATTCACCTACCTGGAGCAGCACAAGAAGTGGGTCTGGACCACCTTCCATTCCTACCAATGGGACTTGAACTACCGCAATCCGGCAGTGTTCAACGCCATGGCTGGCGAGTTGTTGTTCCTCGCCAATGCTGGTGCCCAAATTGTTCGCTTCGATGCGGTCCCTTTCATCTGGAAGGAAATGGGAACCAGCTGCGAGAACCTGCCGCAGGCGCATGTGTTGATTCAAGCCTTTAACGCGGTGTGCCGGATAGCAGCACCCTCTTTGCTGTTTAAGTCTGAAGCCATTGTTCACCCGGATGATGTCGCCAGTTATATCAGCCTTGAGGAATGCCAGGTTTCATACAATCCTCTCTTCATGGCCTTATTATGGAATTCACTGGCCACCCGCCAGGTTAATTTACTCAAGCAAGCGCTTTACAAACGTCATGCCCTGCCCGCAGGATGCGCCTGGGTGAATTATGTGCGCTGCCATGATGATATCGGCTGGACCTTTGCGGATGAGGATGCCGCACAGGCAGGGATTGAGGGTTTCCCGCACCGTCAATTCCTTAATGCATTCTATACCGGCCGCTTCCCTGGCAGCTTCGCGCGCGGACTGCCATTTCAGGAGAATCCAAAGACCGGTGATGCCCGTATCTCAGGCACATGTGCCTCCCTTGCCGGGCTAGAGAAGGCGCTGAACGAAGAAACTCAATATGAAGTGGAACTGGCATTGCGGAGGATTACCCTCCTTCATGCGCTGATCATGACGATCGGTGGTATCCCTTTAATCTACCTCGGTGATGAGATTGCGACATTGAATGATTACAGCTACCGTAATGATCCCGGAAAGTGCAATGACAGCCGGTGGGTGCATCGGCCCCGGGCATCCGAAAAGCGATATGCGGCAAGGAATGAATCAGGCACGATTGAACACAACCTGTATCAACGCCTGCGGCAATGGGTCACAATCCGCAAAAGCCATTCCGCGCTTTCTGCCGGATTTTTACAGGTGATGAACACTGAAAATGAACACGTTTTGGGGTTTGTGCGGCGCAATGATGAAGAACAGTTGGTCATCCTGGCAAATTTCAGCGAAGAACCCCAGAGAATTCCAGCCAACGTGCTGCGTCTCTACGGACAGGGATACCAGTTTGTTGACCTGATACAGGACCAGTCGCTGGAATTGCATGATCTTGCGCTGAATCCGATGGAAGTGTGCCTGATCAAGGCAGTCTAGTCTTGAATCGGATGTGACCGTATTAATTATTTTTAATAATTTTGACAATTATCCGTGTTTGTGCTATCCTTCACTATGGTTAGAGAACGCTGCAGGAAATGAAGTGCATTCCAATTCAAACCCTGGCAGTGCAAACAAGAACACATCTCACAAGACACAGGTGCCTTGAACAAACATGCAAGTTGAACGAATATCGGAAAATGTCTACTGGTTCCAGAGCGAGGTGTATGCCCAGGTTACGGCTGGCGTGATTGTTGGGCCGCAATGGGCAGTAGTGGTAGATACCCTCGCCATGCCGGAAGAAACACTTGAACTGCGCCGATATATCGAAGAAGATTTACGCTTGCCGGTCCGTTACATCATTAATACACATCACCATGCCGATCATTCCTGGGGAAACTGCTTCTTCCCTGGCACCACCGTCATTGCCCATGAGTTATGCCGACAGCAGATGGAAGCCAGAGGGTTTTCCGCACTGGAAGCCGCTGCAGCCCATGACCCGCAGTTCAAACAAACCAAGCTTATCCTGCCTCACCTCACGCTATCATCCGGTAACCTGGTTCTGCAGGTCGGCAAGAAACATCTGACGATCTTTCCCACCCCGGGCCATTCACCAGATGGGATTTCCGTTTTAATCGAGGAAGATCGGGTCTTGTTTGCCGGTGATGTCTTCCTGCCGGTTCCATTTATCGTGGATGGCGATATAACCCAGATGCGGGAAACACTGAGATTGATCGGTACAATCAGCCTGGAGAATGTGGTTCAAGGCCATGGTGATGTCATCTTGCGGGGTGAGATCCTGGATGCGATCGAAGATAATCTTGCATATCTCGAGAAGATTGAGGCGGTTGTTAATAAAACAATCACGGAGGGGAAACCCCAGGATTCCCTGCAAAAAGTACAGATTGATTCCTGTGGGAAATCAAGGATTTTCCTCAACGGAATTGCTGAACAGCTTCATCAGAGCAACCTGCGGTCGCTTTACCAAAAAGCGAAAAAGAAAAACCAATAATTTACACTGTTTCACCAATAATTTTTTTCAGACAATAGTATAAAGGGATTATGCGGCTGAACGAATACCAGACCAAACAGCTTTTCGCGCGTTATGGCATCACTGTTCCACGCGGGCGCGTAGCCTCAAGTTCACGTGAGGTGGGGCAGATCACGGAAGAACTCGGGGGACAGGTTGTCATCAAGGCACAGGTGTTGGTCCATGGTCGAGGCCGATTGGGCGGAATCCGAATCGCCCGTTCCACCCAGGAAGCTGAGCAGCAAGCGATGCGCATCCTGGGGATGCAACTGGGTTCTCAACCGGTCCACAAGGTACTGGTTGATGAATTGATCCCCTTCACCCACCAATACTTCCTTTCACTGGACATGGATACAGCGAGTGCGCAGCCCCGTTTGACCATTTCCACGATTGTCAATCTCAGTGAAAGCAATGGACACGGCCTCCGCCAGTCAGACACGATGGAAATGCTCATCGATCCGTTGTTTGGTATATCAGAGTTCCAGGTACGCGACGTTGCCATCCATATCGATCTCCCCCGCTCGCATTGGGCACAGTTTCGTCAAACTCTGATCGGATTGTGGATGGTTTTTTGGGAATGTGACGCAATCCGCGTTGAGATCAATCCGTTGGTGATCAGCGACAATGATGGGTTGATTGTTCTCGATGGTGAGGTGGAGCTGGATGATATGGCCCTCTTCCGTCATCTGGAGTTGGCAGAAATGCGTGATTACCATTCAGAAAGCTACATCGAGGGCGAAGCACGGAAGTACGGCTTCAGCTATGTGCAACTGGACGGTAATATCGGCACGATTTCGAATGGAGCCGGACTTGCCATGTCAACCGTGGATACGATCCTGCACCTGGGCGGACAACCAGCGAATTATCTTGATACCGGCCCCTGCCGTTCACCTGAAAAAGCCGCACTGGCGATTCAATTGACGTTGAAGGATCCAAATGTGGACCTGTTGTTTGTCAACATTTTTGGCGGCATTTCGAATTGCTTCCAGGTAGCCCAGGGTATCGTCCAGGTGGTTGAGCAAAAGGGATTCCATACCCCGATCGTAATGCGGGTCAACGGTGAAGGCGCACAGGAAGCGCAGTTATTGCTGAGCAACACCCCGGTCGAGGTATTCACGGATCTGACTGATGCCATCCAGCGGGTGATCGCACTTTCGCAATCTACCCCACAGGAGAACATGCGTTATGAGCATATTGATCTCGGATAATACCCGTGTTTTGATCCAGGGGATCACTGGTACCGAAGGCAGTAAGTTGGCCGAACGGATGATCGGATATGGCACCAACGTGGTTTCGGGGGTCTCACCGGGGCGTGGTGGTGATTGGGTGCTGGATGGAAAAATTCCTGTGTTCGACTCAACGCACTCGGCGGTTGAAGTGACAGGGGCAAACTGTGCCCTGATCACCGTTCCAGCACGGTTCGCCAAGGATGCATTGTTCGAATGTGCCAGCGCTGGTATTCCTCTGGTGATCTGTATCACGGAAAGCATCCCCCTGAAAGATATGGTATTAGTGCGCCACTACTACGAAAAGCACAAAATTAAATTGCTTGGGCCCAGCAGCCCAGGCATCTTCTCGCCCGGGCATTCAATGGTTGGTGCGTTTCCATTCAATACAGTCAAAACTGGCAGCGTCGGAATCGTGTCACGTTCGGGTTCACTGACCTATGAAGTGATCAACACGCTGGATACAGCCGGTATTGGTATCAGTACGGTTGTCGGAATTGGGGCCGCACCGATCCATGGGATCGGTTTTATCGAAGTGCTGGACATGATGCAGATGGATGCCCACACTGAGACCATTGTCTTCATTGGCAAAGTAGATAGTCCGGAAGAAATTGACGCGCTCCAATATGCAACGCGTAACATTCTCAAACCACTGGTTCTTTACCTGTATGGGTATGGGCACACCAATTTCATCGAAATGGAAAACATCCCGACAGAGTATCCAGTTTGCCGCACAATGGAGGAAATTGTGAAGGCTGTCCGTAAACCGCTGGAGTGAATCGATGGACCTGCCCATAAAAAAACCCGCTGGCAGCGGGTTTTTGGTGTGTCCAATGAACTGCTTGCATTTTCGTGCATATTTTAAGACTCAAATAAAGTCCATCCCAGGATGGACCCCAACCCCTCCCCGTTTACCGGGATCTCCTACTTTTCGAGCTGTTTGACAACGTCGCCGACGGTGCGAATTTCACGTGCATCCTCGTCGGAAATTTCGACATCAAACTTCTCGCAGAAACCGTCAATTAAAAAGAATTGGTCCATGGAATCTGCGTTCAAATCTTCAACAAACCGGGTTTCTTCTGTAATCTCAACCGAACTCAGGTCCAGTTTCATCACGTCAGCGATCACTTCTTTTACCTGTTCAAAAATGTCACTCATGGTTCATCTCCTGCAGTGGTTTCGGGGATTGGATGCTGGAGTACAGCATTTGAAAACATTGTTCTATTGTACCGCAAACTTCTTTTTTTTCGCAAATCCATACGGATCACAGACAAGAGTTTCAATTAACAATTTCTTAACCAATTTGGTTCCTGCTGTATTGTAAATATCACGCAAAACATTATAATTAATTGTAAGAAACTATCACTTTTATCAAATTCACCAGGGTCGGCATATGTCAGTCAGTAAATCTGAACAGCACTTCCTAGATGAATTAAGAAACCAGGGTCAACTCGTCTTCACCACGGCTGAGGTACGCTTATACTGGGGCAGTTCTGAAAATACGGACAATGCCTTGAGCCGATTGCTGCGGAAACAACAGATCATCCGTCTGGCTCATGGCATCTACGCCCTGCCTGCGCTGGCGGCCTTACCAGAGGACAGCCTGGTCAAGCGCTGCGCGATGATCCCACACCTGGCCCCCGATGCTGTGGTCGGTTACCACTCCGCCATCCAACTGCTAGAACCCGGTCAAAGTTACTGGCCTGATTTCACATGCTATATCCAGACCACACACCGAAAACTGGACCTGAATATCCTGGGGAACTGGTTCAGGTTCATCCAGATGCAGCCCAAATACCTGTTTGATATTCAACCGATTTCAGTGGCACCAGGCCTGGTATTAGCAGTCACCGGCATTGAAAAAACCATTCTGGACTGCGCTCATCGCCCTGAATTCAGCGGGGGCTTGGGCACTCTGGTTGGTTTTATCGCCAGGAATCGATCCCGTATTCAATGGAAACACCTGGCAGACACCGCCCTGTCGATGCAAAACAGCGCGATTGAGAAACGGCTGGGATATTTAATCGAGCTTTTTGACATCGATTTCCCTGAGCGTGATGACGTGGTGGGGCATTGGCAATCTCACATATCACGCGGCATCATTATGCTCGATCCCAAACAAGTACAGCGCGGCCATATCCATACCCGTTGGGAGATCGAAGACAACGTGTTTGAGCCCAAAGGACATCCCCAATGACACTCATCCAGGTTGGCATCATCCTTTTCCTGCTATTGGTGTGCGCAGCCTTTGCGGTATTCAGCAAGAGTTTGATGCAATCCGTGGTGGCGTTGGGTGCATGCAGTTTCCTGGCAGCGCTGTTTTTTTTCCTGTACCAGGCCAACATTGCGGCTATCTTTGAGTTAAGCGTTGGCGCTGGTTTAATGAGTGTACTGATGATTATCGCCATCAGCCTGGTCCATTCCATCCGCGACCAGAAAGGAAGCCGTCAGTGAAAAAGAACACCGGTATTAAGGTTTTCCTGCTGACGGTGGGTTTATTGACCCTTGCTTTGTTTCTTGCCCTCAATATGACACCGCTGCTGACGGGAATCGACCCGGACATCTGGCGGGGAGCAGATCAAAACACCCTTGCCTGGCAAGACCGGCCTGTAGACCTGGTAATCCTGTTGTTTTTCCTCGTTGGCGGTGCGCTTGCCTCCCTACGGGTGCTGCCTCATAAGGGTGAGGTGAGTGATGAGTGATACCGTCCTGCAACAATTAACCCTTCCGGTTCTGATTTCCTGCCTTGGCATGGGTCTGCTGGGATTAATCTCGATCCTTCGGGGGCCATCCATCATCCGCCAGATATTTGGTTTCAAACTACTGTTACTGGCGGTGGAACTTTTTTTCCTCCATAGCGGTGCACTTCATCATCAGTTGCCTGAGACACAAACCCTGATTGTGATTATGCTGGTGGTGGAATCAATCTTCATGGCGGTTGCCCTGGCGTTGATCACCAAATATTATGAGCATTTTCCTTCTGGAAAATTCCACCTGGAAGATGAGGAAGTGGAAACATGACCCTCGGTTCGCTCCTCATGCTTCTGATTGTGATCGTCCCGATCGTATCCGGCGTGGTTCTGGTTGTCAGGCGCGTCCAATCCAGCCATTGGCATGCCCTCATTTGGGCCTGGGAGGCCTTGTTGTTGGCGATGATGCTGGTGGTGGCACCTACAGCCTCCCTGATCCTGCCTGTCAGCGTGATACCTCCCCATCACATGGGAGTCAGCGCCAGCACAACAGGTATTCAATTGCTCATATTTCTTTCACTCGCAGGATTGTTGACGGTTTACATGCCTGGCAGGTCATTTAAATCCAACACCTGGCAGGCTTCACTAAGCCTGATCCTGTTCGCGATTGCAGCCATTGTGGTATTCTCCGGTGATTTCCTCACCAGGCTTTTGGCACTGGAATTGGCAGCCTTTGCAGTTTCACTCTATCCCCTGGCACAGGTGGATTTTCCACTAAGCCGCCGCTGGATGCGGGTATTGGAAATTTATATCCCCATGCGGGTGGCAGGTGCGTTGGTGATTGCAGTATTCTTTCCGCTGGCCATTGAATACAATATGTACCAGATTGACCCTCTCCTGACCTTATTGTCTGGCCGTGGCGCGCCTAAAATTCACCTCGTCGGTATGTTGCTGACATCAATCGCGATCAAAAGCGGGAGCTTTCCGTTCTGGAAGTGGGTCAACCGCAGCCTTATCAAGTCGGATCCGGATTGGGAATATGGCGCGATCATTTTAACCTCGTCGCTCGGGTTTTACCTGATGTACCGCCTGCTGCCAATACTGCCGGAATGGCCCATCACCTATCTCCTGCTGGCGTTCATCATCAGCCTTGCCGCAAATGCGTTGAATCATTTCTCAAAACAACCTTTGCTCGATCGTCCACTCCTCGTAGTATCCCAAAACTATCCTGTCCTGTTGGTACTGCTTGCTTTGCGAAACGAACAGGTGATGCTTCATTTCCTCATGCTGCTGATTCCATTGATGATATTCATTTCTCCTTCGCGCCGGATGGAAGCAAAACGTTGGGCCAATGTCAGCCAGTTTCTGTTGGCAGGTTTCCGGGTGGCAGTCACGGTTTTTGCGTTGGCAGGTACATCCCTTCCAGGCCTGACGCTGATTCTTGCCATCCTGATCCTGATCCTGCAAATAACCCTGGTACTTCCTCGGCGGAATCTTCCCACACCGGTATCACCCATACAATCTCCGCTGCGGCTGCGGGCGGATCTCGAATATGCGGAACGTTCCGTGTTCCGTGAATTCACCCAGAGTTTTGTCGATCTCGAATATTACATGGACCATGCCAACCGCTACATCAACTGGCTGCTGGGGAAAGTGTCCCGCTGGCTAAACCGCCAACACAACGGCAGCCTCGACCGGTATCTGTACTGGACTGTATTCCTGATGGGCTGCATCTTCGCCTTTTTCCTGATGGTATAAGATGATGGATTCCCACTTGCTCCCCCACCTGTTCTTCCTGATCCCCCCTTTCGCGGGTGGATTGGTGCTGTTTCTCCTGTATCACCGCATTCGCGGGGTTACTGCCAGCCTGGCAGCACTCGGTGTTGTCCTGCTCCAATTGCCCGGTTACTTTGTTCACGAATTTATTCCCACCGCAGCAGGATTGTCGGATGCCAGCACTTCATTCTTCCTGCCTTTCTCTGAATGGGGTTCATCTCTCGCCTTTCTGATTGTGATCCAGGCTTCAGCTACACTCGCCCTGCTCTACGCCTGGCGGGAGGAAGCCGAACATCCCCGATCCGCCAATTATTACGCATTCTTGCTGCTCCTGACAGGCAGCTTAAATTTCACCATTCTTGTCAACCAGTTCCTTGCGTTCATCATCGGCTGGGAGGTGATTCTGGTTGTCTCCAGTCTGCTGATCGCCCATTGGGGAAAAGCAGACAATTGCCGTGTGATTGCCCGGAAATACTTCATCTTCTCTCTGGCAGCCTCTTTGTGCCTCATCACTGCCCTGGTATTAATTGCCAACCATACTGGTCAACAAAATATGCTGCAACAGGTAGATCCTGCCACGCTGCCGGAAGGATTGTTGTCAACGATCACCATCCTGATCACGATCGGTTTTTTCATCAAACTTGCCGTATTTCCTCTTCACATCTGGTTACCGGATGCCTATACTGCGGCAGCCATGCCAGTCACAATTATGCTTGCCTGTGCGATGCTACCGTTGGGCGTGTATGGCATCTTGAGAATTGGTAATGATATGCTGCACATGCTCTCTTACGGTCCCACACAATCCCTGTTCTTCGGCGCCGGGTTATTGAGTAAACTGGTGGGGGCGGTGCTGGCTGCCCGTGCTTCAGAATTCAAGCGCGTGATTGCTTACTCCTCAATCTCACAGGCCGGAATTTTGTTAATCTGTTTGGGATTATCGTCTCCAGCAGGATTTGCGGCTGTTGTCTTCCATGTCCTCATCCATGCCCCGATCAAAGCGCTTCTATTTATCACAATTGGCGAAGTGATCGAACGCAGCCGGCATATCACTGTCGAAGCAGCACAAATACCAATTCAAACCAATCGAATTGTGTTTGCCGCCTTCTGTATCGCTGCCGCAGCGTTATCCGGGGTTCCGCCGCTGGCAGGTTTTTCGAGTGAATGGTTCATCGCTAATGCCGGTTTCCGCCAGCAGGTTTTCTGGGTGATTGCCATCATGCTGTTGTTATCAGTATTTACCGCCATATACCTGATTCGCGTGTTGATGAGTGCATTTAGCAGCCAGTCTCATCATCCTCTGCCTCCGCCAAACCGCCACAATGAACGCGCCATTCCGGTGATGATACTGTCAGCTGCCATCATCATCGGGCAGAGTATCTTCGCTCAACCCATATACCAGTGGCTGGTTGCAATCTGGGGAGGTGATTAATGCTGGAATTTTTTCTTGCGTTCGCTATCTTCATGCTGCTCCTCGGAGGTGTGATCCTGTTCCTCCACCACCGATTTAACCATTTCCGCAATGAGCTGCTTTCGATTAATGCCCTCCCATACGTAACTGCCGCACTGACCAGTCTGCTGTTCATGCTGCTCTCACCAGCCGTAAAAAACGCATCACTCCCTTATCAAGGTTTTGTTGCCGGCTTGATTGATACGTTTGAAATTACTATCCCCCGCCTGCTGTTGGGTATCACTGCCCTGCTCATTCTCTTCAGCAATATCCTCTTTTCGGGTGAACATTTGATCACCCTCAACAAGGGCTACCTGTATTACCCGCTGTCCATGTTCGCGGTGGCCGGATTGCTGGGCATGTTGTTTTGCGAAGACATCTTCGACAAATACCTGTTCCTGGAATTTATGAGCCTGCCGGTGTACATCCTGGTCGCTTTCCGTTTGGATGAAGCGAAATCGACCGCTGCCGGTTACCACTATATGATCATCGGCAGCATTGCCACCATGTCGATCCTCAGCGGTTTTGCGGTAATCTATTACCAGACTGGTTCGCTGGCACTTACCCAGGCCCTGAACCCGGAAACAACAGCAAGCAAAGCAGCCGCGGCGTTAATCCTGGCCGGATTCCTGATCAAGTGCGGCACCTTCCCGGCGCATTCATGGTTGATTCCCGCCCATGCCAACACCCCATCTGGCAACAGCGCCATCCTGTCTGGTATCCTGATCCAATCTGTGCTCTTCACCGGGCTGGAAAGCCTGCAGCAGCTAAACCTCCTCCAACGTGACTCTGGTATTCTGTTGATCGTTTTTGCGATCATCAACATGGTTGTCGGCAACCTGCTCGCAATCCGCAAACGGCGCACCAAAACCATGCTCGCCAGTTCCTCGATTGTGCAGATGGGCTACATCCTGTTCGCCTTTGGCGCTTATATCCTGACAGGCAGCCAGCGATTATCCTTCATTGCCCTGTGGTTCATCCTGGGGCATGCCTTTTCCAAAGCACTCAGCTTTATGAGCATGGGCGTACTGTACCGCCACTTCCGTATTACCCGCAACAAGCAGTTAAACGGCGTTGGTCGGAAGGATCCTTACCCGGCCTTTATGCTCGCCCTGTCACTACTCAGCCTGGCTTCTGTCCCACCCATGCCATTGTTTTTCGCCAAATGGAGCCTGTTGGAAGCTGTACTCAGCGAGACACTTCCAGGTCTCACGATCGCCCTCGTGTTGCTCCTGCTCAACAGCCTGTTGTCATTAAAATATTACCTGCCGCAGGTATTCAACCTGTTCCGGATTGACCCGGCCAATCCCGAAGCCCAGCACCCGGTGGAGGAAAACCCCACCTTTTCTGCCCACAACTGGATGATGGTTACCAGCCTGACACTTCTATTCATCTGTATGGTGTCAGTATCTGTCGGATGGTTCTGGCTTGAACGCATCCCCCTATTTACTGCCTTATTGTCAGGTGGAGTGTTTTGATGAATGAACTGTTTTTACCCCCGTTCGTCCTGGTTTTCTTCCTGGGTGCAGCCTTCCTCATAAAAAAAGCCAGTGAAACCATTGCGCGTGATGACACCCCTCAAGATTCCCCCAAATTCACCCAATATGCCAGTGGACATGACATGGAACCGGTAGTCCCACGCCTGCGCTACCATAGTTTTTTTCGCATTGCCTGGATGTTCGGGTTGGTGCACCTGGGAGGATTACTTCTGGCCACCGTCTTGCCGTCTGGTTTCCTGGGTTGGATCGCGGTATTCCTCGTCGCCAGCCTGGGAATATGCATCTGGATTTTAGGAGGTGACGAATGATCCAACGCTTATTTCGTCTGGCGCACAAAAAATCCCCCTGGATATTGACCTATAATGCCGGCGGATGCAACGGCTGCGACATTGAATTGTTGGGGCTGTTCAACCCCCGCTATGATATCGAGCGCTTTGGTATCCTGCAGCAGGCCTCTCCACGCCACGCGGACATCCTCATCTGTACCGGTCCGGTAACAATTAAAACCCGACCGTACCTGGAACGGATTTACGAGCAGATACCATCACCCAAACACGTGTTGGTGGTGGGTTCGTGCGGTTGTACAGGGGGAATTTTTAAAAATGCGTACAATGTCCTCGGTGGGATCGACCAGGTGATCCCCGTGGACCTGTACCTGCCCGGCTGCCCCTGCCGGCCTGAAGCGATCTTCAATGCAGTTCAAACCCTGATCGACCGGTTATGAAGGAGGTTCAATGCACACGCTGATCACTCATCTGGGTATCCCACCAGAAGCGGTTGGAACCATTCCACCGGGGATTTCATCGATCCAACTTCCAGCAGAAGCCTTGCCCGATGCCGCCCAATACCTGCTGAACATTGACCAGAGCGCCTACCTGTCCGCGATCATTGTCCAGGAATGGGAGATGAATTTTGAATTGATCTACCTCTTTACAGGGAATGAAGACCTGTGCTTGCGCATCAATCTTTCAATGGAAACACCGCTAATCCAGTCCATCTGCCGGTTGACGCCAGCAGCCTCTTTTTATGAGCGTGAGGCACAGGAAATGTTCGGCATTCACTTCATCGGATTGGACAACCCGGCGAATTTGCTGCTGCCGGAGAATGAACACAACCACCCCATGCGTCAATCACACCCGGAAAAGGAGGCATGATATGAGCCGCCTGGTGATACCAATCGGACCCCAACATCCCATTCTGAAAGAACCCATCTCGCTGAAAGTGGAAGTGGAAGGCGAGAATATTACCCATGTCGATCTGCAGATTGGCTTTGTGCATCGCGGTATTGAGAAACTGGTGGAATCCCTCAATTGGGTGCAGGCAGTCCCCCTGATTGAACGCATCTGTGGGATTTGCTCTCACGTTCATACCACCACCTACTGCCAGGGAGTGGAGCAGCTGGCTGGCATCGAGGTGCCCAAACGTGCGCTGTATCTGCGGACTTTAATGTGTGAACTGGAACGCATCCACAGTCACCTGCTGTGGCTGGGCATCGTCGGGCGCAACATCGGCCAGGAAGCCATGTTCATGTATGCCTGGCGTGACCGCGAACTGGTAATGGATGTGATGGAAGCTTTCTCCGGCGGGCGGGTATCACACCAGGCCAACACAATCGGCGGGGTGCGGTTTGACCCATCCCCGGCTGAAACTGCCGCAGCGCAGAAATTATTGGCAGAACTGGAAAGCAAGGTAGTTGCCTTGCGGAATATCGTCGAACACAGCGAAAGTTTTATCAGCCGCACAGCCGGAATGGGTGTGATGAACCGCGATGACATCCGCCGTTATGGCCTGCTGGGGCCGGTTGCAAGGGCATCCGGTGTGGATTTCGACCTGCGCCGTGACCGGCCTTACAGTGTGTATCCGGAGCTGGATTTCAAAGTGATCGTGCGCCGCGAAGGGGATGTGTGGGCGCGTGCCATGGTGCGGGTGGAAGAAACCATGCAAAGCATCGCCATCTGCCACCACATCATCAATAAGTTGCCCGGCGGTGCAGTCAGTGTCAAAGCACCACGCCGGGTTCCTGTCGGCGAAGTGATCAGCCGCACAGAAGCACCCCGCGGCGAAGTAGTGTATTACATTCGCAGTGAAGGTGGTGAACATCCTGCCAGGGTCAAGGTACGCACGCCCACCCTGCCCACCCTTGCCTCCTTCCCGGAATTGCTCCAGGGTGTTTCGATCGCGGATATGACCGTCATCATCTCCGGCGCAGACCTGTGCATTGCATGCGCCGACCGATGAGAGGCATTGATCATGCTTGATTGGCTCCTCCTGACCCTGCAAATGCTGTTCTTCCCCGGATTGGTCTTCCAATTTGCCGGCGCGATGGTGTTTGAATGGATTTACCGCGTCAGTATCGCCTCACTGGAGGGACGTATCGGTCCGCCCTGGTATCAGCCGCTGATGGATTTTCTCAAGTTAATTTCCAAAGAGGATATTCTCCCCAAAAGCGCCAACCGTTGGGCGGCAACATTATTGCCGGTTTTTTCCATGGCCTGTGTCTTCACCGCGGGAATGTATGTACCTTTCGCCGGGACGGTATTCGATAGTTTCGAGGGCGACCTGGTGATGGTTGTGATCTTGCTCAGTGTTCCTTCGCTGGGTTATTTCTTGAATGGCTGGGCGACCGGCGGTTCTTACAGCCTGATTGGTGCCAACCGCTCCTTGCTGCAATACTTCTCCTACGAAGTCCCTTTTCTTACAGCGGTCGCCGGGCCGGCATTCATGGCAGGTTCATGGTCCATTATAGTCATTAAGGACTACCAGAGCCAATTTCTGTCTCTCGTCTTCCTGGCACCGCTCGGTTTCCTTGTCGCTTTGGTGGCACTGATTGGTAAGTTGAAACGGAACCCTTTTGATATCCCCAAGGCAAAGAGTGAGATTGTCGCCGGACCGCTGACGGAAACCTCCGGTGAAAGCCTGGCCCTGTGGCACCTTACCTTGCAGGTACAGGCATTGATTGGCATTTTCCTGTTGGTAAACCTTTTTCTGGGCAAGGTATATCCAGGCGCATTGGTGAATTTCCTGTTCTTTCTGGGCAAAGCGGTTGCCGTCCAGATTCTGCTGGGACTGATCAGCGTGGGTTATGCCCGTACCAGTATCGCCAATCTCACCGATATCGGATGGAAGGTACTGGTACCACTCAGCCTGCTGCAATTCCTGGTTTTGGTCATTGTGAAAGGTCTGGCATGAAAAAAACCCATTCACTGCACCATGTGATCAAGGAAATCATCCATACCTTCTTTGCACAGCCAACGACAATTGAAATGCCAGTGGAAACTGTAGCGGACCGTTTCCATGAAAATTACCATGGCAAACTGGAAGGAGATAATCAGAAATGCATTGGCTGTGGGATTTGTGCACGCATTTGCCCGGTGGCTGCTTTGGTGTTGGAACAGGATGACGTTGAGTCTGGCCAGCGGAGTTTTGTTCTTAACTACGACTACAGCCAATGCGCCTACTGCGGGTTGTGTGTAGACGCTTGCCCGCATGATGCCATCCGTTTTGTGAACACCTATGTCAACCCGGTCACAGACAAAAACGAGGCACAGGTCATCCTGACCCGGGGAACGTATCAAAAGCGCAAGAAAGATTAGGAACCCAATAAAAAAAAACAAGGATCCCGGGCAAGTAAACCGGGATCTGTTTTTCCATGCATGAGTTAATCGCTGTAAGCGATTTCCACCATACCGTGGCCGGTCAGCATCGGGTACACAAAGTAGATATGGCCATCTTTTTCATCAAAAGGCAGCATGTCGATCTGCGGAACCACACGCACCGCTTCCACCGGTCGGTCGACCTTGACCCGCACCGGGATACGGTAGAGCGGGATCACGTCTTCTAGGATGTCAAAAGCACGTCCGCGCCGTTCCGGAATAAAATGCAGCAAATGTACCACATCACGGTTGTGTTGTGCCTGCCGGTTGACAGTCCCGATCAAGGTCGAAGGCGCATCCACTATCAATACCGGGTCCGGCAGCAGCATCGTCATCGCATTCAGGAACAGGCGCTTCACCCATTGTGGCGCATTGTCTTCATATTGCCCAAATATGGGATGCATGAAGTAAATCACATTCCTATGACGCAGAATGCCGGGATATCCAACCTCACCGGCAGAGGGCGTGTGGCGGTGCGAACAAAAATGTTCCCAGGTGCGGTTGAAGTACGGCACTTTCGTTTCCACCAGTACCTCTGCCCCTGCAGCGCGGACCTCGACACCCCTGCGGTACATGGTATGTTCCGTTTCCGGCAGCCCATCGCCGATGTCACCCCCTGGTACCAGGAAATCCGGGCTGAACGGCGCGTCACCCACCGCTTCGATCCCCAGGCAGGGCAGGTTGAAACGCGTTCGGCTTTTGTCCATCCCCGAATGGCATGAAGCGATCAAGGCACCGCCATCGGCCACATAGTGTTCCAATTTTTCTGCGAATGCACCTTCCACCGGAATTTCATCCGGCAGGATCAACACACGATAGGCATCCAGATTGGTATGGCTGTCGAGGACATCAAACTGATAACGGCCTTCCGTCAACAGCTTCAGCGCGCCGGCGGTCTCCGGCGGAGTGCGTTCACCGGTGAATTCTTCCGTCGTAAACACCCCCACTTCCACCCGGGCGGCAGCCCCTTCACACCAGGCTTCCTTCGCTGCCACTTCACTGTAAACGGATCCAATTAATTGGTAGGTGTGTTCGCAAATTTTGCCGTTGGGGTGCAGTTGATCGCCGATCGAGCACCTGGCGTTCATCGACAGCATCCGCATACACTCAAAGCGCAGCGCAGCCTGGTTCTTAAAGCTGTGGAAGTCCCCCCAGGAGGTATGGAACTTGCCTGTCATTCCCAGGCAATCCTTGCCGAGGGTGCGCGCGTACCCCATCGACACCGGGAAGTGCATGTATCCCCAGCCGCCACTGGGCAGGCTTTCCAACTCAAAATGGCTGTAAGCGTCCATTGACGGCCGTTCGGTGGGTCCAATATTCCCTGCGTTATAGAAAATGGTGCAATCCTGGTTGAATTGCCGCACAAAGGCTGTCATTTCCTGCTTGAAATTTGTGCACACCTGGTCCGCATACACCATCCGCTGTGCGTGGTCGGCTGGATCCATTCCCAACGCCTGCATCCCTCGGATTGACCAGACCGAACAATCTTCGCGCACATCGACTATATCGAAGAACAATCCATCCACCGGCATGCTCTCGAGTACTTCACGTGTTTGCGCTTTGAGAAAATCGACGTAGGGCGAGTTCAGCAGGAGCTCATTGTAAAAGCCCGCCTCGAACGGCCGGGTTTGCTTGATGCGGCCTTCGGCGTCCTTCGCCAGCCATTCAGGATGCTCTTTGGCGGTGTATTCATCCCATTGGACAGTAATGTACACCGGCACACGGATTCCGCGCTGGTGGCAGGCTTTGATCTGCTCTGTCAGCAGGTCCCGATTCATCAGGTGCGGATGAACACGTTCCGGGAATAGTTTTGAGTCATAATACAGGTAACCGTGGTGCCCACGCGCAAAGCAGGTAATCGAATTCACCTGTGCAGTCGCGAGCGTATCGGCAAAGGTTTGCGGGTCAAATTCCGCGCCAATCCCAGGGATGGCACCACTGGTATGAAAATCAAGATGAACCTGCCGGAACCGCAATTCAGTCATTTTTGCTCCTTTACCATGCATAATTGTTTTCAACATTCAACCAGCGCCAGCATACGCTGGGGCGTGGCGTTTAACCGGCAGCGCCCGTCAACAACCGGGTATTGTTCGCCGGTGATCAAATCTTGCAGGCAATCCTTGCCCAGGAAACCCGGCGCGGTGCACAGTGTGAAGTGATCCTGATCATTGGGGAAGAACACAAATACCATCTTCCTGCCCATGCTTTCGCCGACTTTGAGGTAGAAGAATGAAATCTGCCCGATGGTGCAATCCTCCGCCCACACATACTGCGCACATCCTGCCTGCTGGCAAAGCGCTTTGATCCACTGCTCGAACCCCGGCTGCCATGTTCGGAAATACGACTCCCCCAGGTAGGACCCTGCCAGGACCAGTTTTCCTTCTCCAACCAGCACCTCAGCCACCAGCGCACCATCCGAATGCGCACACCACACATCAGCACCTTCCAGTTGCCACGGCGTCAGCCATTGGGAAACCTGCATTGCGTAGGCATTTCCAGCCGTCTCAACCATGACCAAGCTGTTTTCCACGCTGCGGCGCCCCACTTCCTTTCCGCCACTCATGCGAGCAGTGAAGCGCTCTTCCGGATAACGGTATAAACCAATCGGGTCAAACGCCCCACATTCCGATTCGCACACCAGCGTACCACCTGCACGCACAAAGGTTTCCAACCGCTGTGCCAGGGTATCTGAAACCACCAGTGTGCGCGGGAGGAACAGGATTCTGATCTCATCCAGCGCCTCCAGGTGTTCTTCTTCCAGCACGCGGTACGGAATCGAATGGCGCACCAGGGCGCGCGCGTACCCCTGCAGCGATTCCATTGCCCGCCGGGCATGCTCTTCCTCCGCCCAATGCAGGTAGTAGGTTTGCGGGCTGAACAGTACCCCGGCATCACCTGTATGTACCCTGTATTGACCGATCAGGTCCTGATGAGCTTTGATCGTCTCGTGGGTGACCTTCATCGCTGCCAGGCGTTCCTCTGCCAGGCCGTCGTCACCGGCGATTCCGAAACCGCTCGATTCATACCCAAACACCTCGTTGCGCCAACACCAGAACAAAATGGTATCCGCCCCGCTGGCGATGCCATTCCAGATCCAACGCTGCTGCGAGAGGGCATCCACTGAAGCATACAGGTT
Organism: Anaerolineae bacterium; assembly: GCA_013314735.1. GTDB lineage: Bacteria > Chloroflexota > Anaerolineae > Anaerolineales > Anaerolineaceae > SpSt-1165. The sequence continues at coordinate 90,598 of JABUFD010000002.1, read as the reverse complement.
GAAACCGGTCGAAGCACGCCCGCCCTGCACCTCACTCAACCACAGGCGCTTGTTGCCAGCTGCAGCCGCAGAACGGGAATATTCCACGCGGTTGCCAAAAGCAGCATCATCGATTCCTTCCCACAACGGGAAACTGGACGTACCCACGCCATCAACCACATCCGCCATGAACCAGTCATTGCCGCGATTGAGAGCATGGTTATACTGCGGTGCACCACCACCGGTCAGCAGCGGTGAGGGTTGGCCGGCATGTACGGTTACCGGGTGCAGACCATCGATTTCCTTGATAACATGGTAACGGGCAATCGCATGCTGGTCGGCACGCCAGGTGAGAAAATACTGGAACGCCATCATCTCGGTATACGGACGGTGAGGCAACTTGCCAGGCTGAACATCCTGCCAATCAGCATAACGCCGCCGCCAGGCTGCGTTCAGCCCATCCAGGCCACCGTACTTTGCGCCAAGCCAGCCGCGGAATTGATCCAGTGTATGCGGGCAATAACACACATAGCCGTCAGACTGCACGTTCCAACGCAGTTCATTCCAGGCGTCCCAACCATGCAGGTTAGGCAGGCTCTGGTAACGCTTTGCCGTGGTTTGCAAAAACTGTTTCATCCGTGCCCACACACCCGGATGGTCGATGCAGCCGCCCGGAGTCAACCCATTATGGACTTCACTGCGGTTACTCGAAATCACGGTATGGCCCATGTGATCGACCATTTCGCTGTTGGGAACCTCCCGGTGTATCCAATAGGGATGGATCGCCGCGATTGTACTCAGTACCACCTGCAATCCAGCCGCATCTGCCAGCGCAATCAGCCGGTCATAATCTTCATAGCGGAACACATCCGGTTCCGGTTCGATCCACCCCCACACCAGCCACAGTTGCACCGAATCCAGGCCGCTGTCTTTTATCTTTTTCATATCCTCTGCCCAATACTGCTGATTGGGAAATGGCGGCCGGTAATATTGCACTCCCAGGTTCATGTTAGTAGTCTCCTTACTCTCTGCCAGGCATTGTTATTGGATTGATTGTAACGGATATTCACTGCGCAAATGAAAACGAAAACACGGGAAATCGTTTACAATGATTTCATTCATAGCCAAGGAGAACCCACCGATGGCCTCGATCTTACAGCCTGGAAATTTTTTACAGCCATTGACCACCCGTGAACGGTTTCGGCGGGTGATGCACTTTCAGAATACCGACCGAATCCCCAACGTGGAGTTTGGCTACTGGGCTTCGTTGAAAGACCGCTGGGTCGCTGAAGGCCATCTACCCACCAACCTGCCGGAAGCAGGCGGAGAAATCAGGAATGACGTGGTCGAGCGCCTGTTCGGGTGCGACCAGTATTTTGTGGTGGGTGGGCGGTTAGGTGCGGGACCAGCACGGGAACCGGAAATTGTGTCTACCGCCAACGGCAAGGTGATCTACCGCGATGGGTTGGGCGTGCTGTGTGAAGAAGTGCAGGAAGGTATTCGCTCCATTCCGCATTTCCTCGAATTTCCAATCAAGAACCGCACAGATTGGGAACGCTTCAAAGCCGAATTTCTGAATCTCGATGATGCCTGGCGCACCATCCCGCAAGAAGAGATCAACCACCTGGCACAGCAGGCGCGTGAATCCACCGATCCGGTCGGCCTATGGTTCGGGTCATTCATCGGCTGGATCCGGGATTGGATCGGTTTTGAGAATCTGGCCTACCTGCTGTATGATGCCCCCGACCTGATCGAGGATATGTCAGCCCACCTGACCGCATTAAAACTGAAATACCTCACCCCCTTGCTGGACCAGATCGAATTCGATTTCGCTGCCGGCTGGGAGGATATCTGTTATAATTCCGGGCCGTTGATCAGCCCCAAAGCCTTCCGCAAGTTCATCGTGCCCCACATGCAGCCGGTCATGAAGTTGTTGCAGCAGCACGGCATCGACATCATTTACACCGACTGCGACGGCAACATTGAAGCCCTGCTGCCGATCTGGCTCGAAAACGGCCTGAATACGATGTTCCCGTTTGAGGTGCAGGCACGCAATGATATACAGCGATTGCGGGAAACCTACGGCCGGCAGCTGTTAATTTTGGGCGGATTTGACAAATTCGCCCTGCTGCAAGGAAAAACCGCGGTGCTGGCAGAATTAAAACGGCTGGAGCCGTTCTTAATGGAAGGCGGTTTTATACCGTTCATTGACCACCGCTGCCCGGATGGGGTGGACTTCGGCGTGTACCAATACTACATGCGTGAAAAGTTGGCCATGTTAGGCTACGCGCAAGAGGAAATCTCCCGCATTCCAGCTCTTTCCGGGTAACAATCTAGCTCATCGCAGTTTATGGTGCACCTGCAACGCCTCAATGTAGCGCCGGGGTGAGTTCGGTGTCACTGTTTCAGTTGCCTGCCCCAGGTGAAAGGCAACCCGTTCTTCGGGGTATGGATCCCAAACGGAAATGATTTTCCCTGCAGCATGGTACACCGCACTGAGTTCCGGATGAGTTTCCAGGACAGTGAAATGAGGTGAGTAACCGTCTGTCCACAAGGCATCCAATGGAATCAAGTCTTTTGAAATCCACACCAGTGGTACTCCCGGGAATACTTCCCGCGCCATGCGCAGGGAGGTCTCGTCGAAACTGGTGATCCACACGCCGTGCATGCCGCCGGCGGCCTCCAGCGCTGTATGCAATTTCGCCATCATCGCAGGTTCATGGAATTGGATATCCTTCAATTCCAGCATCAGGCGGCAATTGACCCGCCGCCATGTCAGCAGATCGTCGATCGTCGGCACTTTTTCACCGCGGTACGCAGGTGTTTCCGCAGCGAAATGGCATAATTCCGCATAAGAAAGGTCACTCACAGCCTGTGGCTGGCCCATCATGCGCTGCAGGTCTCCATCATGGAAACAAACCACCACGCCATCACGGGTAAAGCGCAAATCAGTTTCGATCCCATCCGCACCCTGGTCGATCGCAGTTTGAAACGCCAGGATTGTGTTCTCCGGGGCATCCTCGCTGGCTCCGCGATGCCCATATACCTGTGGCAATTTTTCCATCCCTACAGCATCTCCACAGCAGCCAGTTGCTGGCGTAACCGGATGGCTTCGCCATCGCCAAATGAGCGGGAAGGACGCCGCGGTATACCGGCAGGTTGTCCCATCAACACCATCGCCTGTTTAATGGCCGGTACCAACGGGTATTGGTGGATCACCGCCAGCACCTGGTTGATCTCACTTTGCAGTTTCCCCGCCAGGGCAAGATCGCCAGCCTTGAATGCGTCCCACAAACCAACAAATTTGCCAGGCATCAAATTGGCCGGCCCGCTGATGATCCCCTGCGCTCCGTTTACCAGCGCTGTCAGAGTAGTCTGGTCCTGTCCATTGAACACCACCGGGTGGGATGGATGCTGGAGGTAGCGGTAAATGGCCAATACATCACCGGTGCTATCCTTGATCCCGATCACATTCGGAATCTCCATCAACCGCTCGAACAATGCGTATGAAATCGCGTAATGGGAATAGGCCGGCAGGTGATAGATCATCATCGGCAGGGCCGATTCGGCAGTCATCCACCGGTAATACTGGAACACAGCCTCATCGTCCAGCGGAGAATAATAACCGGGTGGGATCAGGGCGACCGCATCAGCGCCAGCTTCGGCAGCATGATGGATCAGTTCGATCGAGTCCTGCGGGAAAAAAGCGCTGACGTGCACAATGATCCTGGTTCCCGGGCGCTTTTCCTGCAGGGTCACTTCCAGCAACCGTTTGCGCTCAGCCACGGTCATCATCAGGCCTTCGCCACCGGTACCGCAGAAATAAAAACCGTGCACACCGGCATTTTCCTGCGCCTTCAGAATCTCAATGTAAGCCTGTTCATCAATCGACTCATCCACCCGAAATGGGGTCACAATTGCAGGATAAATACCTTGAAACATCAGCACTCCTTTCGAAATTGGCGACAATTCCGATTATAGCCGTAATTGCTGGCAGGTGAAAAAAGCAAAAGGCCGGACATTGCCGACCTTTTGGATGGGTTCATGATTCGCCAACTACTTGGCTTCCGCAGCCGCTTTCACGATCTCGGTAAAGTCGGGTTTCAGGCTGGCACCACCCACAAGCGCGCCGTCGATATCGGGCTGACCGAAAAATTCCTGCGCGTTGGAGGGTTTCACCGACCCGCCGTACTGGATGCGCATCGCTTGTGCCGCGGCTTCGCCAAACATTTCGGTTACGGGTACACGCACATAGTCATGGATCACCTGCTGGGCCTGCTCGCCGGTCGCCGCCAGCCCGGTGCCGATCGCCCAGATCGGTTCGTAAGCAATCACCATCGAAGCCACCTGATCAGCGGTCAATCCCGCCAGGTCAGCCTTCACCTGCGAAGTAACCACATCCGCGGTCTTGCCAGCCTGGTTTTCTTCATAGGTTTCACCCACACACAGAATCGGGAGCAGGCCAGCGCCAAATGCGGCTTTCAGTTTCTTGTTAACGGTTTCATCAGTTTCGCCAAAGTAACCGCGGCGTTCAGAGTGGCCGATAATAACGTACTTGCAAAATTCTGCCACCATTTCGGGGGCAATTTCACCGGTGTAAGCGCCGTTGGGTTCAAAATACAGGTTCTGGGCGCCAACTGCAAGGTTGGTTCCTTCACAGAGGCGGGAAACCGCATCCAGCGCGGTGAAGGTCGGGCACACCACCGCTTCCACGCCAGCAATCTGATCAATGCCGTTATCCAGCAAAGCCTTTACCAGCGCCACCGCGTCAGCGGCAGTCTTATTCATTTTCCAGTTCCCAGCAACAATCGGGGTACGCATAATATCTTGCTCCTTAACCATAATTTTTTTCACATTGTTGTCGTAATTTTACCAGATGCGAGGCGTAATGAATGTCACCATTCTCTACACATGACCATCATCCCCCTCCACACACATGTCGTCACACAGGGTATAATGGGTGATATCACCGAACATGACACAATGGGAGAATGCATGACAGAACGGAAAATTCGTGTATTGATTGCCAAACCTGGATTGGACGGCCACGACCGCGGTGCCAAAGTGATCGCACGCGCGCTGCGAGATGCTGGCATGGAAGTGATCTACACCGGCCTGCGCCAAAGCCCGGAAATGATTGCTGAAGCTGCGCTGCAGGAAGATGTGGATGCCGTCGGGCTCTCAATTCTTTCAGGCGCTCACATGACGCTGGTGCCGCGGGTACTGGAATTGCTTCGCGCCAACCAGCAGGGAGATGTACCGGTCTTTGTCGGAGGGATCATCCCCGAAGCTGACATCCCTGCCTTACAGACAATGGGAGTAGCCGAAGTCTTTGGCCCGGGCTCCTTTACCTCCACTGTAGCCGAAGCAGTCCGGCGGGTGGTGGAGGCTCGCAGCACCACCCCCTGAAATGCCACCCAATCCGGCTGACCTGGTCGCCCAGGCATTGACAGGCAACCGCCTTGCCTTGGCGCGTTTACTGACACTGGTGGAATCACAAACGGACAGCGCCATTGAAGCGTTGAATCTGATCTTCCCTGCCACAGGCAATGCCCACCGCGTGGGCATCACCGGTGCCCCCGGCACGGGTAAATCGAGCCTGACCAATAAACTGGCGCAAACCGTCCGCCGCCGTGGTGAAACAGCGGCAATCCTGGCAGTGGATCCCTCCAGCCCTTTCACCGGCGGTGCTATTCTCGGCGACCGCATCCGCATGCGGGAATGCGCAGGTGATCCGGGTGTCTTCATTCGGTCAATGGCATCCCGCGGCGCATTGGGCGGCCTGTCACTCACCACCAATGCCGCCGCCGAAGTGCTAGATGGCGTGGGCTTTGACTGGATTCTGGTGGAAACCGTCGGCACCGGGCAGGCTGAAGTCGAGATCGCCTCGCTGGCACACACCGTGATCGTTGTGGAAGCTCCCGGCCTTGGTGATGAGATCCAGGCGATCAAGGCTGGCATCCTCGAAATTGCCGACCTGATCCTGGTCAACAAGGCAGACCAACCCGGCGCCTTGCGCACCGAAAGCGCCTTGATGGCCGCCTTTCATGCCGCCGAACGGCCGGCCTACCGCCACCACAGCGATATCGATCAGAGCGGGATCATTCCGCCAACCAGCAAGGATGGCTGGTCAATCCCGATCCTGCGCACCAATGCGATTGACGGCGAAGGTGTTGACGCAGTTCTCGCCAGGGTATTGGAACACCGCACCTTCCTGCAGGAAAGCGGTCAATGGCAGGCGAAAGAAACGCAACGCATGCAGCATGCCTTTGAACAATCGCTGCGCCATGCCCTCTACACCGCATGGCATGATGCCCTGCCAGGTGATGCGTATGACGACTTGCTCCGGCAACTGAACAACCGTGCTATTTCTCCCCAGCAATTGGCACGGCAAACGGTTCAGGCATGGCTTACGGGCAGCAAATCTGAATCGAACCGCCACATTTCATAACGCCCGGGAAAGGTTCATCCATCCGGGCTAAGCCCAACACCAGTGTGCCACACCGCGGAAAGATTCGGGGCGTCTACCCGCTCGGTGCTTGGCCTCTCTCTGGAACAACATCACGCACGGATTCCTGTTTCGCCAGGTCACGCAGGATCAAACCCAGCGCCAGCAGCCCGATGATCGTATACGGCACCGCCGAGAACATACTCGGCGCCAGGCCGATCCGTTCTGTAAAAAATGCCATCGTTTTGGGTGTAATTGTATACAGCCCAAAATTCATTGCCGATGTCAGCGTCGCAAACATGAAACCTTCCAGCGATTTCGGACACACCCGCATCACCACGGAATACACCAGCACCGTCATCATCCCGCGCCCGATCCCATAGGTCAATTGTGCCGCGTACACCCAGAACATGCGTTCCCCGCTGCTGCCCACCAGGAACCACGGCAGGATCGAGACCCAGAACAGGATCGAAACCACAGCGTAAAATACCGGGTTATTCTTATACCGGGCGATGAAACGCCCCGCAACCGCCGACCCCAGCGCGGCTGCCCCATAGTGCACCAGGTTGGCTGTACCATATACAGCCATTAACGCCGGATCGGCAGCCCAACCCAATTCTGTCAGCAAATAGGCGGAGATCACCGAACTCAAACCGATTGACCCCATGAAGAATACTGAAAACAGGATGCTGAGCCATGAAAGTCGTCGCGAAAACACCCGTTTTATCACCTGTCCCAACGGCATTTCTGTCCGCAGTTGCTCCCGGTCTACAGGCAATTCGCGGAACAACAGGGCGGCAGCCCCCTGGATCAGCGCGAAAACGGCGATCAAAATCAGAGCAGTATCCCAACCGATCTTCGGTCCCAACAGCGGAATCAGGAGAATACCCGCGCCCATCCCCAGCATGCGCGCGCCCTGCGCAGCGCCCTGGATCGCGCCGGAGTGTTCATCCGGGGTCACATCCACTGTCAAGGCATCAAGGGTGGTATCCACCATGACCCAGGCAATCTGCACCGCCACCGCTGCAGCCACCCACAACCCGTTAAAGCCTTTCACGCCGAATAAAACGGCAAACCCCGGAACGTAGAGCAGTGCCCCCAGGGCGATGTAGGGTTTACGCCGTCCCAAACGGGCAAACGGCAGGCGGTCAGATAACAACCCGATGAACATTTTCAAATAGGTTGGCAGCCCGATCAATGCGCTGAAACTGGCCTGTTCCGAAAGCGTCAGGCCGAATTCGGCCATGCGTACCGCCAGGAAGGTCTGCATACCGGTCAGGTACACCCCCTGGAAAAAGTAGAAAATCGCTTCAAATGCCAGGAACGATTTTCGCCAATTGGCACGTTTGGCTTCATCACTGAAACGGCTGATCTGGATTGTGGTCAAAGTGCTCTCCTCCTGTGGAAAGTGTGTAATTGTTTTACAAAAAGTGACAGAATTCCTGCCTCTGCCGGCCTTGCTTTCCGTGTACTGGCGACAGCCGCCATTCCCTTCATAATGAAAAGTATTATACCGAAACGTGCTTTTGTTGACCATGCATGGACGTCCTCCACCAGGTAAAAAAACACGCTGTTGGCAAAGCAAGTACAGGCCGGGTGTCAGAGAAAGGGAGAGAAGCCTGCACATTCGGTTACCTTTTTGCAGGTGAATCCATCGGGAAATCAATGCTTCATACTGACAATACAATAGGAATCATCAGCCCGCAGAACTGCCAAATTCGGTTATACTAGATTGAAATCAGGGCAAATTCACTGTCCAATCCCCATTCTGGCAAGGAAAAACCATGTCTTCTGAAAACCCGATGGAATCATCTTATACATTTACCCATGCCATTGTCCGCATCCCCGGTACCAACTTCGCCGAAGGATTGACCAGTGTCGATTTTGGGATTCCCGATTACCCGACCGTACGGCTCCAGCATTCCGCCTACATAGCAGCGCTGAAAACCGCCTGCGGATTGCAGGTAACCGTATTACCGGCGGATGACAGCTATCCTGACGGTACCTTCGTTGAAGACACCGCCATCGTCACCCCCCATTTTGCCGTGATGACCCGCCCCGGCGCGGCATCACGCGCGGGAGAAGTCTCGGCGATGGAAGACACCATCCGCGCACATTTTCAAACCGTCTACAGCATCACAGAACCGGGTACGCTTGACGGCGGAGACATCTGTGATGCAGGTGATACTTTCTTCATCGGGATTTCACACCGTACCAATGAAGAAGGCGCCCATCAGTTGGCATCCATCCTGGAGTCGAATGGGTACCGGGCGGTGATGGTGGACATCCGCGGGATGAAAAACATCTTGCATCTCAAAAGCGGCATCGCTTACATCGGTGACCAGCGCTTGGTGATGTGGCAGGATTTCGCCGAAATGGCATGCTTCAACGACTATGAAAAAATCATCACCCTCCCGGAGGAGAATTACGCTGCCAACTGCATCCGCATCAACGAACATATCCTGATTCCGGCGGATTACGATCACCTCGCCGACCAGTTGGAAACCAGAGGCTATTCCCTGATTCCACTGGTAATGGAAGAATTCCAAAAAATGGATGGCGGCTTGAGCTGCCTTTCCCTGCGTTTTTTCAAAGAACCGTAACCACAATCCCAATCCCCCAAGGAGGCCTCAATGCAAGGCAAGAGCAAAGTGTTTCAATACACCCTGTTTGGACTGCTGTATTTCTCACAGGGTACCATCCTGAGCTATTTCACCGCACTGAACGCGCTTTACCTGCTCGATAAAGGCCTGGAGATGACGAAAATCGGGACTTTCGCATTGATTGCAATGATCCCGTTTATCCTGAAAATTTTCCTGGGAATGCTCAGTGACAAGGTCAATTTATTCGGCAAGGGCCATCGCAAGCCTTATATCCTGATCGGACTTTTTGTGCAGATTGCCTGTCTGGTGGCTGTACCGTTCATTGATCCGGTACAGTACTACACCGGTTTTGTCCTGCTGGCGTTCACCCTTCAACTGGGCATGGCGCTGTACGATACCTGCACCGACGGATTGGCGCTTGATACCATCCCCGAAGAAGAACAAGGCAGAATCCAATCCTTCATGGTTGGCGGACGGGCATTGGGTTTGATCGCCACCGCCACCATTGTCGGCTTGCTGGCGGAATTTGTGTCGTGGAACATGGTCTTCTGGACCCTCGCCATTTTCACACTGTTCCCCATTCCGCTGGTGTTGATGGTGAAGGACGGCGCGCACGCTGTTGACCGTCAGTTTGACTGGAAAGCATTCAAAGCCCTGGGCAAACGCAATGTCCTCGCCATTTCAGGAATCGGTTTTGTGATCTTTTTCATCATCATCGGCATCCAGCAGATCGTTAACCCATACATGCAGGGACGCTTCGGCATCAGCCTGACCCAGGCCGGCACGCTGACCACGGTGTGGGGCATCGGTGTGTTATTGGGCTCGATCTTTGGCGGCCGCATCTACGACAAAATTGGCAAGCCCAAAGCCACCCTGGTGGGGATCGCGCTCTCGATCTTTTCCCTTCTCGGACTGGCTTTCACCCCGCAGCTGTGGCTGGCATGGGTCTTCATGTTCATTTTCGGGTTTTCCTACGGCACTTACCAGACCATCTTCTTTGCTATGGCAATGAACGTGACCGAAACCGTGATTGCAGCTTCGATGTTCTCAATCTTGATGGCAATCACCAATCTGGCGCAAGCCGTCGGCATGCAGGTAACCGGCATCCTGGTTGACCAGCAATCGTACCCGTTCACCTTCCTGTTATTCGCGGCACTGAACCTGCTCATCCTGCCGCTGATGCCAGCCGCATTCGGAAAACGCAAGACAGCTTGAACTTAACCCGCACTCAAAGAAAAACCGCCGTATGGCGGTTTTTTGATGCGATCAGCTGAAATTATGTAGCAGATCAGTCAGCGGGATTTCCCCACAGCAAGCGCGAGAGTGGCTGCCACAACGGCTGTTCTGCCATCACACGTTCTTCGCTGGCATGTGCCTGGTGCTTGACGGCCTCGAAAATTTTATGGGTCACCTGGTTCACCAATTCACGGTTTTCGACATCGCCAGTAAAGGTCATCGCTTCACCGACGCTGAGATAATACGGCCCACGCACTGCCCAACGACTGGTGGATTCGAAATTCTCCGATTTGGTCACCGTGCTGGTATAGCCCGTTTCCATCATATGGATGCCTACTGGCACTACTTTGGCACCGCTGGTGAGGGCAATCCGTGCCGCACCTGAATGGGGATGATGAAAACTGCCCATCTTGGGACTGAGAATACCTTCGGGGAAAATTCCCACAGAACGACCGATCTTGAGCATTTCCACGGCAGATTCGATCAGGCCTTTACCGTTGGAGGTTTTCACCCGTACCGGGATATGGCCGGCCGCCCGCAGGACGGGACCAAACCACGGGAGATCAAACGCCATTTCGGTCACCAGGATTGCCAGTGGCCGCCGGGTGATGATCGGGAGCAGCAACGGGTCGGTGGTGGTGGGATGGTTCACGGCGAAAATAACAGCCTCGTCCGGCAGGGGTGCGTCCCAGAATACTTTGTAATTTAAGAAGGCTCTTGCAAACAGGTTACTGACAATACGGTGGAAGAAATGATAGCGCTTTTTTAGCATGATGGCTCCGGGGAATGAATCAGGAATGATCTGAATAATGATTGAAGTGTATCGTTTTCCTCTGCACTCGATAAGTGCGGGAGGACATAATTTGACGGTTTCCTGGTAGGTCGCCCCCCTCCAGGGTCATACCATGCGTACACGGCAATAGGCCTGTAGACCTATGTTTGATGAAAACGTTGTTAATCAATCTCCCATACACAGAAATGAAATTCCGGCTTCCAATCACCTTGTTAGGAAAAGACTCGCAATACGCACCGTGCACCGTATTCTTACGGCCATTCCAGCCCATACTCAAATTTATAGTAAAATGAAAAAAAACTCATTCTCGCGGGGTTCTCTGATGAAATCATTGCACATTACCGTTACCTGCATCCTTCTTCTATTATTCCTGTCCCCACCGATGGCGGTGCTCCAGGCGCAAACCCAAAACAACGTTATCCTGGTGACTCACACCGGCAATGACGGACCCGGCTCCTTGCGGCAGGCGTTGGAACAGGCAACCAGCGGGAGCGTGGTCCGTTTTGAACCCGCGGCCTTTCCGCCGGATAACCCACAGGTCATTCACCTCACAGAGGAATTGCCGTCCATCTCTCAGGGCCTTATCACCATTGACGCTTCTGACGCCGGGGTGATTCTCGATGGAAGCGGGATCAACGTGGAGGTCAACACCTTGGTGGATGACATTGCATTCTCGATCAACGGCGAGGAGCAATTTGCCAGCAACTTCGCGCAAGGTCTCGATAACTGGCAGCCGGAGGATCCATCCCGCACCGATAACTGGCTGACATGGGAGCCCGGAGATGGGCACGCCGATTCTGGCAGCATCCGCTTTGGCAACCGTCCACCAGACAACCTGATCCTTTATCACGATCTTGTCGCTGGTAAGGTCTGGTACGAATTATACGCCGAAGATTCCACAGCATGGTACACGGTGGAACCCGGCGACCAATTGGAACTGCATTACAGTTACAAAGGGGATCCACACATCGCCATGTTTGCATACCGAATGGAAGGGGTCGATGAAGCTGCCAGTTTCAATGACACCACCCAACCACAAAGCGGTGCCTGGCAACGGGTAGCCCTCTCCGGGGTCGTGCCGGATGGCGTCAACCGGGTCTTTCCTGCCTTGCAACCAGCCAACCCGCACATTGGCGCCGGGATTCACCTGGCTTCCGATGGGAATGATATCAAAGGGCTGCACATCCAGAATTTTAACGTTGGTGTCATCGTGGAAGGTCACGGAAATATTATCGGCAGTGCAGATATGGAAAGCACTTACCCGGTGGTTTGCGAAAGAAATTGTAACGACATCACCGGGTTCTCCGCCGGCATCCTGGTGATTGGCAATGAAAACTGGGTGGTAGGAAACCGGATCAGCGCCCTGTCACCCGAAGATCGGAAATCAGAATGGGTCAATGCGGTTGTGGTTGCCCCGCCTTCATCTCAAACCGTGGTGGCTGCAAACCTGGTTGCCTATGATTCCTCCACCGACACCGAACGAATGGAAACCGGCATTTACCTCATGCAGGGCACCCAGGCCAGCCAGGTTGGACCCAACAATTTTATCAGTGGTGCCAGTGTGTTTGGCATCTCGGTGGTCGGCAGCGACGACGCGATCATCGGGAATGAGATTATTGCATCCGGAAACTGCGGTATTTATGCCTATGAAAGCAGCCATGCCCAAATGACAGGCAATTGGGTCGGAATCACCAGGCAAGGTCAGGTGGATGGCAACCAGTTTGGCATTTGCCTGCACAGCGCGTATTACACCACCATTGGTCCAGGCAACCACGTGGCTCACAATGCCATGCACGGAATCGACATCGGAGACTGCACCCTGACCACGATCAGCGGTAACAGCATTTACCAGAACGGTAAAATTGGCATCGAAAACTGGACGCCTCAGGGAGATCAACTGCCACCACCGGAGATCGTGACGGTATCATACACCACCCTGACGGTATTGGGCAATTCCGCTCCGGGCAGCCAGGTGGAACTGTACTTTGACACAGCCGACCAGGGTGAACAATTTGCCGCTGCATGCACAGCGAATACCAGGGGGCGATTCCATTGCACCATTCCCAGAGATAATTTCCAACTGGAGAAAAACCTTACCGCTATCGCGTCAGGCGCTGATAACAGCACCTCGGTCTTTTCTGCCCCATATTACGTCCGTACGCCTGAAGTTACCTCCCTGACCGGGATCACAGGGCCATTAAGCATCTCCACCGACCCGGAGGTGGTCGGGATCAGCCTGGGAATTGCAATTTTCCTGTTTATCGCGAGCAATCTTCTGGCAAATATGTCAACAGAATGGCTGCCGGATGCAACCCGCAGGCTGTTTCAGCGCCAGGTGCCAATGGGCAAAAAGCGCACAACAACCATTCGAACTGCTGGCAAACCTGTCATCCACCTCGTGACATGGCTGGCTATCCTGACCTCCACAGCCCTGGCACAGTCTATGTTGGAAGACCACGCACTGTTTTCTGTTCCCTTCTTGAAGTTATTTCTTCTCCTGCTGGTTGTTACCGTCATCCTGAGCCTGGCAGAAGTCGGGTCAGCCTGGCTGGTTCGGAAAGCATGGAAGGAACCATGCCGCTTCAAACCGGAAATCGAATTTCGCTCGATCCTGTTTGTGATGCTGAGTGTTCTCATCTCCAGATTGCTCCACTTTTCACCTGGGATTGTGGTCGGGCTGGTTGGTTCGGTTTTGCTCCTGCCGGAGTTGGCTCAGGAACGCGATGGGATCTCCTCTCTATCGGTTCTGTCCGGTATCTTTTTACTGTCAATGGCCTGCTGGGGACTTTCGGCAGTATTCACTCGCACCCAGCCTGCACTGGAAATCCTGCTGCTGACGGTCTTTTTCTTCGGGGTTCAATCCGTGTTCTTCAGCCTATTGCCCTATGCCGAATCGGCCGGGGCAAGCATTTATCAATGGAACCGCAAGATTTGGTGGTTGTTGGGAATCACCGTGAGCGCGGTGTTTGTGCACATGATATTCATGCCTGCCTTCACCGATGTCGGTGCCTTCCGTTACAATGATTACATAACACTTTACATCATCCTCGGTAGCTTGATACTCCTCACTGGTGCGTTGTGGCTGATCCGCAAGTGGGGGAATCACCGGCAAAGGGTTTCGCCACCAACAGATACAGCCAGAGACCAGGCAGAGCCGGGATAAAAGGAGCGCCATGAAAAACCATTTACAATTCGCAAAAGCCCTGCAACTCGCGGCAGATTTGCACCAGCACCAAAGGCGGAAGGACGGTGAAACCCCCTACATTTCCCACCTGCTGGCTGTTTCCGCCATTGTGATGCGCTTTGGCGGTGATGACGATGAAATTATCGCCGCCCTGCTGCATGATGCGGTGGAAGACCAGGGCGGCGCTGTTACATTGGGAATGATCGAGGCGCAGTTTGGCAAACGGGTGGCGCACATTGTGCAATCCTGCTCTGACACCGACCAGCAGCCCAAACCGCCGTGGAAAGAACGAAAAACCGCCTACCTGGAGCACCTGCGGACCACAGACGCATCATCTCTGATGGTATCTGCGGCGGATAAATTGCACAACGCACTCGACAGCATCATCACCCATGATGAGATCGGCACCCAATTGTGGACGCTGTTCAACGCGTCGCGTGAGGATACCTGCTGGTATTACCATGAATTGATGGTCATCTACCGGGAGCGGATGGAGTCACACCCTCACCTGCGGCCCCTGTTGCAACAGACGGTTAAAACGATAGAGGCATTATTGAACCTCGAATGAGGGAACTTCCTTAGCGGTAGATGGCTGGCACAAACCACACCGCGTAATCACCAAGGGATGCGCCGTTGTTTTCGACGACAAGGATAAACTGCACCTCCATCCCGTCGAGTTGGGTCAGGTTTTTTCGCACCTCAATCCATTGTCCGGTGTGGGTTTGCTCCCATTCAGCAAAAGTATGCGGCTGGTCTTCACCCACGGTCAGGTAATCCAACCGAAAAGTAACATCACAGAAAGTTCCTTTATGGAGACAGCCAATGAAAGTGACAAAATAGTCTCCTGCCTTGACCTTGAACGGCGGGAATATTCCCGCAATGAAACCGTCCTCACCCTCCGCCGGGATCATTACAAGCGAAGGTTCATTCTCAATCACCCCATTCTGGATTTCTGGTTGGTTGTCACGGTATACCAATCCGTAAGTTCCGATGTCCCCTTCTGCCTCACACAAAGCGGAACCTTGCTGGGACACCCACTGAGCGGTGGTGAATCCTTCATAAAAACGGAACACCTGGTTCTGCGCAGACCGCAGTGGATTTTCGATGACTGCAATATCCACCTGCAGCGGTAATTGACCGGCATCATCCAGGCCGAAGGTTTTTCCCTGGTCATTTTCCAATAACCATAAAGCGGTGTGGCTGCCCAGCGCTTCCGGCGCGGTCAGTTTCAGCCGCAGTTCGATGATCTCACCGATGGCGACCGCCGTCCGCAGCGGAATGCGTTCCGGCGCGCCCATCGGGTCACCACTGACAATTACCAGGCTGTAATCGCCATTCCAATCCGTCTCCCCCACATTGCGGATGCGCCAGATGACATCAAAGCGCTCACCCGGAAATACTTCTGTTTCTGCACCCACAGAAACCACACCAAACAGCAGAGCGATATCTCGCAAAACAGGGACTTCTGTTGGAGGCGGGGTTTGCTCCGGCGGTGTTGCCGTTTGCACAACAACCGGTGTAGGCGTTGTTCCCGGCACAGCCCAGGCGGCGGTTTCCGCGAAGGCAGTTAGTTGAACGGCTGCTGTCTGCTGAACTGCTGCTTCAACCGTAGCTCCGGGGTCCACCGTACCGTTCGGCATCAGACCACAGCTTGCTGGCAGCAGCAAAAAGAAACACAGAAGGAGCAGTAACAAATGTTTCATCATCAGGTCTTCCGCTCTTTATTGTACATCCTTCTCCATGTCATGGCCTTCGTAATGGGGTGGCAGTCGCGATGGGTTCTGGTGTCATCGTCGGGAACGGGGTTGGTGGGAAAGCACTACTCTCACGCATCTCCAGGTCGGAGAAATTCACGGTCAGTGCCTTTCCGATACCCGTCCTGGCAAACACACCCAGCCCGCCCGTTTGCCACCGCAGCCGATTCTCACTGAACATGAATACGTCGTTGACATAGGCTCGCACTTCCCCGCCGTACAGCCACAAGGCAACCCGGATTTGCTGTAACGGGCCAGGAAGCAAAGCACCGCTGCTTTCCACCACAGACAGGGGGACAACCGCCGTTCCCTGGATCAACTCCAATCGAATTTGCCCATCGCAGCGCAGAGAAAACCGGTAGAAATCGCTGGATGATTGAGAGCGGAACACCACGCCATATTGGTCCTCCCCAGTACAAATGCTCGGGTTGACAGTCAGCTCCAGGTAATAATCTGCCGGAACCGTTTCAAAGTAGAAGCTGTAGATTGACCGCCGCGCCTCCCGGATGGCGATGGTCAGCTCATCACTCCCATATGCCGCGCTGCCATAGCTACTATCGGTGATCCCCCAACGGGTCGTATCAGAAAAGTCATCGGTCGCCAAAACGGTACCATTTAAAGGGCGTTCCTCCTGGGTTGGTGTTGGCAAAACGCGTGTCGCTGCAGGTTGGGGTGTATCCGTGGGGGGAAACCAAACCCGCGTTGCAGTTGGTGATGGTTCCTGTGTAAAAGTTGCGGTTGGCAGTGGCGGGGTGGGCGTGGGCAGTACCAATGGAAAAGTATCGCAGGCAGATAAGGCCAGCACCAATGCGACAGCCGCCACGAATAATCTGGTTGACAGCGCACACCCACTCATTTTCCCACATCCGACTCAAAATAATCTACCGTTGCTTGGGCACGGCGCAGCCAGCTGTAGCGTTCCGCATCCAGTTTGGCGTTCGCTGACAGCTTCGCACGCAGCGGTTCGTCTGCAATCATCCGACCCAGCACAATCTCCCAGGAGGCTGGGTCATCCGGCTGGGCGAAGCGTGCATTATCCTCGGACAATACTTCTCGAATCACCGGCAGATCACTGGACAGGATCGCCCTGCCAGCGGATAGATAATCGAACAATTTCATCGGACTGCACACGTCAGCTGTGTCACCTGCGCCCGAAATGCCCACATTCCTGCCGTATGGCATCAGCAAAATATCAGCGGCAGCCTGGTACAACGGCAGCTCCGCGTTGGGTATAAATCCTGTCAGGAGGATATTTTTAATGCCGTCCGTCTTAATCCGGTCACGCCATGTTTCCACGTCGGGTTCGCGCCCACCAATCCATAAAAATTGCACACTTGGAAACGCTTTTGCCAGGTGAACCAGCAGTTCCATGCCCCGCCCGGGATACAGGTGGCCGGTATACGCCGCTGTAAGCTGGTCTGGCATATTTAGGCGAGCACGGCATTCAACCGCGCCGGGTAGGGAATGGTATCGCTCCGGTTCGGACCCCATCGGTGCGATCTGGACGGATTCACCAGGCAATTCGATGCGGTGAGCCTGAGCCAGTTTCTCCAGCAATGCAGTTGTAATTGGCAGGAATAACTTTCGTCCATGGGTTTCCACCACACGTCTCAACAGCCACGGCCCCAGTTTGCCGGTGGGCAGCATATGCAATTCCAATGCAGTTGGCACATGATTCAGCAGAGCCAGGTATGCCACCTGTGCCATCCAGGTATACACCACATCGGCATCCCATTGACGCACCTCGCGCAGGACCTTCCAGGTAAAGTCATAGCGACGGAGACGTAAGTTTTCACGCACCCAATGTATCGGAAACTCAGTTTCAATCCCGTAGAAAGTTTGCAGGAAGGGCCAATCCGGTAGGTTCTGGTTGAAAGCTTCCGGCACCCATAATTCCACTGTACTGCCGGCCTGGATGAGCGCCTGGCAGACCTTCATCACCTGGATGCTATTGGCGGCATTGGATGGAATATACGAAGAGGCTACGACAGCGATCTTCATCCGGTTTCACTCCCCGAGGGTACTGAAGGAAATGCAATTTCACCCCGCCGGATGCGCTGCCGTCCACGCAGCAGGTTGAGTGCCACGGATACCACGAAAAAGCTGGCAAACAACCAGGCCTCCGCCAGGTAACCATAAGAGGGCACCAGGAAGAAAGCACCAATAATTTTAATTCCCCCGGCAAACAACATTGTGAGGAAAGCGTATAGCGAATCGCCGAAGGATAGCAACAGGGACCGGTTCCAGAAAAAGGTGTTGGCCAGGCCGTATCCCACCAGCAGGATCAGCATCGCGCCGTATGCCGGCAGGAATTCCTCCCCTGCATACAACAGGATCACCCACCTGCCAAACAGAGCCAGCCCGATGGCCGCCGCACCTGTCCACGCGCCGGAAAAAGTGGTGATTCGCCGCAGAAATTTGCGCAGCGGTTGCCATTCCTGGTTTTTCACATGGCGGTTGATCTCCGGGTATGTGGTCTGGATGAATGGATTGATTGGCAGCAACAGGTAGCGGTTAATCGCCATGGCGACTTTGTAATAGCCAGCCTCCGCCGGTGACAGGAAGAAGGAAACCCACAACAATTCACTGTCGCGCACGATCATGTTAACCGTGGCTGAAAAATTGGAACCCAGCCCAAAATGGAGCAGTTCTTTCCAATGCGGCAGGTTCCGCAAGGATGCCTTCCACCAACCAGAGCCGATCCGTTTGTTCAAACCGTCAATTGCCAGGTAAACCGGCCCCAGGCCGAGAATGATCTTTCCTACCAGGTACGCCAGCAGTACCATTTCCAGTCCACCGTGGGTGACAAAAGCAATCACAATCAACACCGCGGTCACCACGCTCTGGATGGAATTGACGATGGCATGTCCGCGGAACCGCCCCAAAACCTGCACCACCCCATAGGCGGTTTCATAAAACAAGTTGCTGAGAATGATCAGCCCGTAAAACACGAACAGGGGCTGCAAACTGGCATCCTTGGCAAGCAGGCGTGATAACAGCGGTGAAGCAAAGTATAGGAACACAAACGCGAGAATGGCAAAGCTTGATTCGATCATTGCTGCCGCTTTAACCAGGGCGCCGGCGGTTTCATGCTCCTGGTCTTCAAGATGGTCGCCCAGGTACTTTACAATCAGTTCGCCCATCCGGAACGAAAACAGGTTATTGATGGTGGACGCGGAATCGGTGATAATCCCCAGCAGGCCAAACTGGTATACGCCCAGCAGGCTTGCCGATAGGCTGCTCTGGATGATCCCCAGCCCCATGTTAAGTACATTCGAGCTGAACAGGTAACTGTTGTCGCGGAAGATGCGCCGCAGACGGGGACTCTCCCGAAACCAGTGCACTACATCCTGGAAAAACCGTTTCAGAAAATTCACTCTGTCGCCACCTGTGAGGCCCAATCCCGTTCCTGCAGATACCACGCCACTGAACGCCGCAATCCTTCCGCCAGGCCTACTTCGGCCTGCCAGCCCAACAAACGCTGCGCTTTGTGCACATCAGCATGATTGGTTTGCATATCCGCTTTGTGGGCTTCTGTCCGATGAATGTTGGCTGTTTTTCCGATAATCTCTTCCAGCATGACAATCAGCCGATTAATACTCACCACCTCATGCCCACCAAGGTTGATCACCTCAAACCCGATGGGTTGAAGCGCCAATATCGTGCCACGGGCGATATCATCCAGATAAGTGAAGCCACGTGTTTGCTCGCCGTCACCGTACAACTGCAGTGGACGCCCCTCGGAAATCCACTGAATGAAGCGGAACATGGCCATGTTCGGGCGCCCGGCAGGACCATACACCGTAAAGTACCGCACGATGGTCACATCTATCCCGTTGAGAAAATGGTAGGCATGGCACATCGCCTCTGCCCCCTTTTTGCTGGCGGCATACGGTTGCAGCGGATGGTCGCTGTCTGCGGTCTCCGGTGTGGGCAGCGGGGCATCATTCCCATACAGGCTGGAGGTGGAGGCGAGGACAAATTTGGTGATGCCGTGCAGCCGGCATTGTTCCAGCAGGTTAAGCGTGCCAACCATATTGGTATTAACAAAACTCCACGGGTCTTCCACGCTGGCACGGACCCCCGCACGAGCCGCCAGATTGATCACACCCGCGAAATGACGATTCCGGAAACAAGCTTCCACATCCTCCATCCGCGCGACATCGCCTTGGATGAAGTCGAATGCATGCTTTTGCCGCAGTTGCTGCAAGCGCCACTGCTTGATGCGCAAATCATAATCTGGCGAAAAATTGTCAATGCCAACCACACGGTGCCCTTGCTCCAGCAACAATTCACATACCCGGTACGCAATGAAACCCGCTGCGCCGGTAACCAGATAATCACCCATGGTTACAGCCTCACGATTTTGGGATGGTCCTTTCCCAGCGATCCCATCCCATTGCGGGTATCGAAGATCAACCGGGCATTGTCCAGGATGTCGGTATAGTTATAATCGCTATGGTTGGTGACGATCACCACGCAATCACTTTCCCGCACTGCGGGAATTAAGTCCTTAACGCAAGTCATCACAATCCCATCATGGTCAATGGCGGGAACGTAAGGGTCATGGTAATGAACCTCCGCCCCCTTTTGCCGCAGCAGATGAATCACATCCAGCGCCGGCGATTCCCGCATATCGTCAATGTCCGGTTTATAAGCCACTCCCAGCACCAGAATATTTGAACCATTCAAAGCTTTCTGGTGGTTGTTAAGCGCATCCTGCACACGCTGCACGACAAAACGGGGCATCTGGGTGTTGATTTCAGACGCCAACTCGATGAAGCGTGCGTTGTAATTCAACGAACGCAGTTTCCAGGACAGGTACAGTGGATCAATTGGGATGCAATGACCGCCCAGGCCGGGGCCAGGCGTGAATTTCATAAAACCAAACGGCTTGGTCGCCGCGGCATTGATCACTTCCCACACATCTACCCCCAGCCGTTCACACATGATCGCCAATTCATTCACCAGGCCAATATTGATCATGCGGAAGGTGTTTTCCAGCAATTTCGCCATCTCAGCCACCTCGGTCGAACTGACCGGAACAACGGTTTCCAGCGCCTGGGCATACCATGCTGTGCCCACCTCGGTACAATCAAGGGTCATTCCACCCAACACCTTGGGGGTATTGTAGGTTGTCCAATCTTCACGACCGGGATCAACCCGTTCTGGTGAGAACGTGATAAAAACATCTTTGCCAACCACCAGGCCACGCGCTTCTGCCAGGCGCGGTACCAGGAGTTCACTGGTTGTACCCGGGTAGGTGCTGGATTCTAAGCTGACCACCATCCCCGGATGAACATATGGCGACAGGCCATCAGCGGCCGAAATGATATAGCTGATATCCGGATCACCGGTCTTCCGTAGTGGAGTCGGCACGCAAATTGCCACCGCATCGGCCATTTTCAGACGGGAGAAATCCGTGCTGGCCTGTAGTTTTCCCGCCTGGACCAGTTTAGTCACCCGCTCTGACTCAATATCCTGAATATAACTGACACCATCATTGATCAGGCGAATTTTCTCTTCCACCGGGTCGATCCCAATCACCTGAAACCCAGCTTCGGCAAATACCACTGCCAGGGGCAGACCAACATATCCCAAACCCATCACCGCTACGAGAGCGGACTTGTTGGCAAACTTTTCCATTAACACTGACTTGCTGTTCATTGTAGTCCTTATCATTAAGAAAAAACTAGAATAATTTCAATTGTACAGCCGGGTTGTCCTGATCCGTTTGATCAGCCTCCAGCCGCGCCGCTTCTTCTTTAATTTTCTGGATGCGCTGGTTGGCGCGTTCGATCAATCCCGGTAATTTGGCAAAATCCGCCTCCACCACGCTGCGCAGGTTCGGATTGTGCAACGCAGCTGCCGGGTGATACATGGGAACGATCAATCGCCCATCTACATACCCCGCCTTACCATGCACCTGTGAGATGCGCACATCAGGCAGGAACCTGGCCATCGAAAACCGCCCCAAAGTAACAATGATGCGCGGGTCAATCAGCTCGATCTGACGGTCAAGGTAATGGGCGCAGGCTGCCAGTTCATCCACCTGCGGGTCACGGTTTTCCGGCGGTCTGCATTTCACGACGTTGGTTATGAATACCTGTTCACGTTGATACCCCCCTTGTTGTAATAAATGTGTCAGGAATTTCCCTGACGCTCCCACAAATGGCAAACCCTGTTCATTTTCATAAAAGCCAGGTCCTTCGCCGATGCACATCACCTCAGCCGTTGCCGGGCCTGCGCCTGGCACAGGATTTTTCCGTGATTTGTGGAGTTCACAGCGCTGGCAAACCGCAATCTGCTGAGCGATTTCTTTTAACGCGGCTGTTTGTTCCATCGGAAACCTCCTTACCAGCTGATATGATCATTCCTTTTCTCTCTCAATGGCTTGATTCGGGAAATCAGAAATATTTTCTAATTTTACTCGATTTTCCTGTCGCCATTTGGCCTGTCAGGCATCCATCTTTGGCTGAACTGCGGCCTCCATTTCGATTGCATCTTCATTGTTATCAGAATAATAACGTGGGCGGATACGAACTGCCTGAAAACCGAATCGTTGGTACAGCCGCTGGGCAACCAGGTTGCTCTTGCGAACTTCGAGGAACACATGCTCCACAGCTTGCTCCTTCAAAAAGTCCATCAGCATTTCCAGCATGCGGGTGGCAATCTTCATCCCGCGAAATTCCGGCGCGACAGCGATTGTGCCGATATGCGCTTCATCGAAGATTACCCATACGACCAGTGAAGCCGCGACGATTGCCTGCTGCCCATTCCACACTTCCGCCACCCACATGTGCGAATTTCGGTTACGCAGCAGATCATAACGGAAACTATTCTCAGGCCAGGGCAATGTGAAGCTCTGCGCATCAATTTCAGCAACACGTTTCAGATCTGCTTCCTGCATGGGACGGATCATGAAGTGAAGGGGGGTTGGCCGGTCGCTTTTATTCATCAAGCACCAATGGATTAACCCGGAATGGGTGTTCCCACATGCAGGTAGATTGGCGCGATGGTGGCGGGATCATCAACATCATCGCGCCGGTACCGTTTCCATGCCATCTGTGCCAGGTAACCGCTCCGCCGCAGGCTGTCTGCTGGACTACACAGTTCGCAATTTGGCAGGTTCTCCTTGATCACACTGCGGTCATCTCCAGTCATCTCCCCGCAGATGATGGCATTGACAGGCAGTACCCCGGCCAATTCAGCCGATCTACCCAGGGACGCCGGATGCTCCGATTGCCAGCCTTTTTTGCCATGGTGGAATACCTGGTAAGCAATTCGCCCTCTGCCTGCTTGCAGCAGGGCAACCAGGGGGCGTTCATCCGCGGAAATACTGGCCGCGAGGATATCCAGCGTGGGTATGCCAACCACTGGAATATGCAGCGCCAACGCCAGACCTTTCACATACGCCAAACCAATCCGCAGGCTCGTAAAGGAACCAGGGCCAAGAGCAATTGCCAGGCACTCCATTTGACCCATCGCCACCCCGCAGCGTTCGAGCAATTCAGCCACCGATGGGGCAAGCTCGGTGGTATGATGGCGCCTGGTTTTCCAGGTGAATTCACCGAGAATTTCCTCCTCATGGTACAACGCTGCCCCCATCGATTGGGTTGAAGTATCTACAGCCAGCAACATCACACACCTCCAAAAGTTCGTTTGCGGAAGGCATTCAGTATTTCAACATAGGTTTCGCCCACCGGTTGAAACACCAGGTGTCGCTTCCCTTCTGACACATAGGTCAGGTCCACCCACAGCCGGTCAGCAGGCAGGGCTTCATCAATCCGTTCCGGCCATTCCACCACCAAAACGCCGTCTTCCATCATACCGGTCAGGTCGAGATCTTCAGCTTCGAGACTGTTTGCCAGCCGGTAGGCATCGAGGTGATATAACATTCCCCCGGTAAGGCGCTCATACTGGTTCACCAGCACAAAAGTTGGGCTGGTAACCGGGTCCGACGAACCCCATCCAGCCGCCAATCCCTGCACAAAGGTTGTTTTCCCAGCGCCCAGATTACCGTTCAGGCAGATACAGGCACCCCGCTGCAACAACCCGCCCAGGCGCATCCCCAACCGCCGGGTTTGTTCTGCAGAATTACTGGTAAATTCAATCGTTTTTGCATCCAATATTGCCATAAGCGAACTCTCTCTCACTCTTCTGCGAGTTGAATTAATTCCTGTGCCAATAAACGGGCCGCTTTGGGTTCCGACAACCTTCGGCAGGCCGCGACAGCGGCCTCCCGTTCTGTTTTCGACTCCAGCCAGCGCCGCAAGCCGTTCACTACCATTGATGGGGTAGGTGCCCATACCGCCGCACCTTCATTCACCAGGTATGTCACATTCTCATCTTCGAGGTATGGAATACGGTGAAACAGGATCATCGGCAGCCCGACACTGAGGGCTTCCGCCAACATACCGGTACCAGCCTTACTGACCAGGATGTCCGCCGCCCACATCCAATCCCATAAATGATCCACATATCCGAGAACGATTACCCGGTTTTTCCACGAGCCCCGCTCCAATTGCTGTTTCAGGCGAATGTTTGTTCCGGTAACAACGACCAGTTGGATACCTTCCATGGCCTCGTCAATCATTACCGCAGTAGAA
Source organism: Anaerolineae bacterium (assembly GCA_013314735.1). Classification (GTDB taxonomy): domain Bacteria; phylum Chloroflexota; class Anaerolineae; order Anaerolineales; family Anaerolineaceae; genus SpSt-1165. The sequence goes on along the minus strand of JABUFD010000002.1, from coordinate 65,992 downwards.
CGCAGCGGACCGCTGCCAGTTTTCCCCCCGGCCAACAGTACCACCGGTGCGTTGATCGACAATCCAAGCCGTGACCGCAATGCCACCTGCGTTTCTGATATGGCGGCGTAACGCATGGAAACCGGCACACCCACCATACGGAGTTTTTCCCATGGCACGCCATTCTTCATAGCATTTTTCCGGCATTGCTCGGTTGGCACAAAGGTCATGGCAATCCGATCATCAAACCAGAAAGCATTCTTCGTTGCCAGGTCGGTAACCACGACTACAAAGGGCTGTTGCGACTGGCCATCCATCGCGTCGATGATCGGTGCCGCTACCAGGGGGTGCAGGGCGACCATTAACTGATTCGGATGCCGAATCATTAACTGGGACATCATCCGCCGGAGGTAAGGACGTGACAATTTATTAAATATGCGTTTCCAACGTGGATTTTGGGTATTTTGCACCGAGAAGCGGCGCATATTCTTGCGCTCCCGCAGCAGATGCACCATACGTGGAAGCCAGCGGAAAGGGATCGGACTGAGCTTCCATATATCTACACATTCCACCCGGAAGCCATCCGGGCATTCCAACATGATGGCTTCCATGACAGCTTCAGCTGTATTCCGGTGCGTCCCACCGGTTTCTGTATAAAGGATCAGGACAGTCTTTGGTTCAGTGAACGTCTGGCGCATCAGAACCTCTGGCAAGAACTGCTTTCACCCGTTTGGCCAATTCACTGCGAGTTAACATCACCCGCCGTCCGCAGCCGCAGCATTCGAGGCGAATATCTGCTCCCAGGCGCATCACCTTCCACTGCGAGCTGCCACAGGGATGTTTCTTCTTCATCGTTAAAATATCACCCAATTGCAGGTCGATTAACATACAAAGATTATATCATCGGCACTGAATCCATGGCATTTCCACCCGGCAGGAGATGACCCCGCCTTATTTCTGTTGAATGGTTTTTTCGATGATCTCGGCCAGTTGCTGTGCCTTTTGCTCCGCAAAACCGGTATAGTGCGCCGCTGGTGGCAGTTGCTCAAATCCGCCATCCCCCAGGTAACCCGCAATTACCGGGTCTGTTTGCAGCATTGCCAGTAAGGGGTTTTCGTTCCCCGCCTGCACTGCCGACCAGGCATCCATCGAGAGCTGTCGCAGGTGTTCGTGCATTTCCTGTCGATCCGCCCCACGCTGGCAGACGGCCATTAATACGGTTTCAATCACGGCAAAGGGAGCATACAATGCAAAATTTCGATTGATCGCAGTCTCGTTCACGACCAGGCCGTTAAGGACTTTTTGGATGGTAAGCAGCAACTCATCGGCGATCAGGAATGCTTCCGGAATCGCCACACGACTATTGGCGCTGTCATCCAGCGTGCGCTCCAGTAACGCGTTGGCTGTGTTGCCCCAGGCCACTCCCGGGTATTGGGCCAGCAGGCGTGCCAGTGAATCGATTTTCTCTGCCTGGATCGGGTTGCGTTTGAACGGCATGGCGGAAGAACCCACCTGCTGCCTGCCAAAGGGTTCGCTCCACTCCCCAATCACCGGCGATTGCATCAGGCGCAGGTCGAAGGCGAATTTGTGCAATGATGCCCCCAGCGAGGCAAGGCAGTTCAACATTGTCAGGTCCTGCTTGCGGGGATACGTCTGACTGCAAACGGTAAAAAACGCCAGCCCCAGCTTTTGAGAGAGAGCCGCGTCAAACGCGTCCGCCTGCTCCCTGCCGATCATTTCCAGGAACGAAGCTCCCGTACCCACCGCCCCCCGCAGGCCCTTGCCGCGCAAGCCTGAACGGCATTCCCGCATCGCTTCACGGTCCATCAGCAAATCCTGGGCATACAACGCGAAGCGATACCCCAGGGTTGTTGGTTCAGCCGGCTGCAGGTGCGTGAAAGCCATCACCGATTTCGGCGCCCATTGCCGGATCAACAGCACCCATTGTGCCAGAACAACATCCAGCCGCTGCAATAGCAAGTCAAAAGCAGCCTGGCAGAGCAAAACAAGGGCATTGTCTTTGATATCCGAAGATGTTGCGCCAAGATGAATGATTCCCCCGCCGATTTCTGCCTGCTGCTGAAAGGTATGAATTTCTGCCATCACATCATGATGCAGCACAGCCTCATGCGCCAGGGTGGTTTCGATGTCAACCTCTTCCATATGGTTGCGCAGGTCAGCAGCCTGCTCTGGAGTCACCAGGCCAAACTCCATCTGGGTATCCGCCAGGGTTACCCACAGCAAGCGCCAGGTTCGGTATTTATTGCGTTCCCCCCACAACTGGCGCATCGGCTCACTCCCGTAACGCCAACTGAAAGGCGATTGATAGCGGTCAAACGCACCCATCAACGATCGTCCTCATCCCGGTAAATCACTTGCTGGCGTTCCGGCCCGACAGAAACCCAACGGATGGGAATATCCATAAAAGCCTCGATCGCTTCCACATAGTGCCGGGCGTTGGAGGGTAAATCGAGCCATTTCCGCACAGATTGCAAGTCACCTTCCCAACCGGGAAAATCTTGATAGGTGGGTTCCACCTGTCCCTGAACCAACAATGGGTCCAGAACTTTCTGCCCACCATAAGCCGTGCACATTTTAACCACGGGCAAACCGGAAAGGACATCGAGCTTGGTCAATCCCAACACACTCACGCCATTTAATGCCGCCATCTGCCGCAGCAACACGCCATCGAGCCAGCCTACGCGCCGCGGCCGGCCGGTGGTGGTGCCAAATTCATCCCACGGTTTGCTCCCATCTCCGCGCAAAATTGCCGTGGTTTCATCGAACACTTCCGTGGGGAAATCTCCTTCGCCCACACGCGTCTGGAATGCTTTGAACACACCGATCACCCGGACATCCTTTGGCATTCCCACCCCCAACGATAACAACGCGTTTGGTGCGAGGCATGAAGAACTGGTCACAAATGGATACCCACCGTGATCAATGTCAAGCAAAGCGCCCTGGGCGCCTTCTGCCAGAATGCGTTTCCCGCGACTGAGTGCCTGGCGCAGGACTTCGCCAACATCGGCGATATAGGGGCGCAGGATTTCTGCCATGGCGGTATAGTCATCAATTACCTGGTCCACAGGGATGGTTTCGAAACCAACGACGTCCCGCACCCGCTGGTTGACTTCCTCCATGTGCATGGTCAACTTATCAATCAGCCTGTCCGGGATTAGCAGGTCGTTAAAGAGGATCCCGCTGCGGTTGACTTTGTCAACATACGCCGGACCGATGCCCCGCCCTGTCGTGCCGATCTTCTGCGCCCCGCGCCGCGCTTCATTCAATTGATCCAGCAGCCGATGACCTGGCGTCACCAGGTGGGCACGGTGGGAGATCAACAATCGCGATGGATTCACCGGAATGCCTGATTCCCGCAGGAATTCCATTTCTTTCAACAGCACCACCGGGTTAATGACCATACCCGCCCCCAATACGGAGATTGGCCGGGGATCGATCATTCCCGAAGGCAGCAAATGCAGTTTGAAAACACGTTCACCAATGTGGATGGTATGTCCGGCATTATCGCCTCCGGCAAACCGTGCCACATAATCCATTTGTTGTGATAACAGGTCAACAAACCTGCCCTTTCCTTCATCTCCCCACTGTACCCCGATCAAGATATCAAGCGCCATCGTTCATCCAATCACTCACCAATCCAATAACAGCACAAGTGTACCAGAAAACCGCTCACAACCTCCAACAGCGCAATCTACTCACCTTCGGTTCAAAATGGATAGCAAGGACCGTAAATCTCTGGCGTCCTGTAACAATTGTTCAGCAGCATCATCACGCACAAATTCCAGCAAGGCGGCATGGTCACCGGGCATGGCTGACATTTTTTGGAAATACTGCCGCCAATCATCCGCACGGCTTGCGAATGCGAGTCGTTCCACTGCACCGCGGTCATCAACATGCCAGGAAAATACATGGCTGTGGGCAAACCAGGGACGGATTTTTTCAATGCTGGCAAGATTCATTGCCAGCGAACTGCCTACCGGCGGTTGCCATAAACAGCCGGGAGCATCCGCGCCACAGGCATGCAACAGGTCAATCGCTGAATCCACAGTATCGGTCAGGGTTTGGCTGTGGTATTCCAGCACTATCCGCACACCCTCCCCCGCAGCCAGCCGTACTACGCGGATAATGTCAGCCGTGACAGCTTCCCGATCCGCAAGCGAAGCATCTGCTGAACCCAACCGTCCGGCCCAGATGCGGATCGCTGGTGCACCCAACGCCAGGGCGCTTTCAAGAACTGCAGAAAATTCCAATCCATTCACAATACCTGCCCGGTAATAGGAACCATAACAAAGGGGGCTAATCCCTTCCTCCCGGGTCATCCGCCCGACTGCGCTTGCGATTCGCCGGTTGCCGTGCGGAACATGAACATCACCACCCCACTCTATTGCCTCAAGGCCGGCCTGTTTCGCTAACCTCAGGATATCCAGCGGCGAGAGTTGCCGAAATGTAATCGATACCAGGCCCGGAATGATCAAACAACACCACCTTTCCTGCGCTATCTATCAAAAGCAATGGTTTCATAACCATCATACAATGCTAAAGTGATGTCAACAAGTGCTTACGCACGGTAATTTACAATAAGGACCCTTTTGCTGGGGGATGTCAATAAATAACCAATGGAATAATTATGATTTTCTTATAATTATTCTTTACTATATAACTAAAGACAGATAAAAAGAAAGGAGGTTTCATCATGTTAGAAAAAGCAACACTGGCAGGCGGTTGTTTTTGGTGTTTGGAAGCGGTTTATCAACTGGTGGAAGGTGTCAAGAGCATTACTTCCGGATACGCTGGCGGACATACTCCGAACCCGACGTACGAAGAGGTTTGCAGCGGCAACACCAACCATGTTGAAGTTGTCCAACTGGAGTTTGACCCTACAGTTGTTTCCTATGAAAAGCTGCTCGACATTTTCTTCACAGTGCACGATCCGACCACCCTCAACCGCCAGGGTGCTGATGTTGGCACCCAGTACCGATCCGCAATTTTTACCCACTCCCCGGAGCAAATGGAAATTGCGCAACGAAAAATCGAATCATTAAACGCTGAAAAACGCTGGAATCACCCGATTGTGACCACGGTTGATCCCCTCGATACATTTTTCAAGGCGGAAGATTATCACCAGAATTACTTCGCCAACCATCCTTATGACGGTTACTGCCGCATTGTGATCACACCCAAAGTGCGTAAATACAAAGACACATTCCTCACCAAAGCATAACTCGATTCAGACTGGCTCCTCCTCCATTCATACCAAAAAACGCTCACGACCTAACGTGAGCGTTTTTTATCTCGCAATGTTCGATGTGATGACTTAAGGTCAGCCCACAGCGGTGAATCGCAAAGCCAGGTTGGGCTTTGTGGGCAGTTCAATATACTGCTCCTCCCGCACATCACCCAGCGGGGTAACCGTCATCTCCCAGGTATCGATCAGCTCAAGCCGATAGTTGTTGCCAGGCGGTAACTGCAAAGTCACCCCGCCCACCTGGCTGTTGCCGAAGTAGATGATGAAATATTCGTCGCCAATCCGAGCGCTGGCATATCGCTGACGCTCCAGCATCACCTCCGCCCTTTCCATCGGCACCAACTGCTGTACCACATCCGCCAAAACATCCCGCAGGAAGCAAATGCGTGCAGGGCTCTCCCCGCGCAGCACACCCCCTTTTGACCACCACAGGATATCCTCCGGGTGTCGATAGGTTTCACCATGCCCGACATACCCGCCGCGCAATGTGCCCTCCCAGAAGCGGTGCGTTAGTTCACGGGCAGTGATGTTGCCCCACTGATTTTCAATATTGCCTTCATACTGGCATTCATCATCCACCACCGGTTTACCGTATTGCATCCGCCATTCTCCGACCCGCGCGAGGTCACTGTGTTGAATACTGGCATGGGTCACCCAGGGTTTGCTGTGGTCGTAAAAAGCGCGGCAGTTGTGGATTGAGCGCAGGTGATGGTAGGGATCCTCTGCCTGGACAATCCGGAAAAACCTGTCCCAATCCAGTTCCGTTTTCGCCCGCATCAGGTCATATTCATTCGCCAGCGACCACCATACGTTGCGAAACGCTGCAAAACGGGCGATGATATACCGCAGGTACAGGTCATCCTGTTCGGCTTCCATGTCAGCAAATCCCCAACGGTCATATGGATGGAATAGAATCAAGTCAGCTTCGATATTCAAAGTGCGCAATGCAGCCAGTAAATCTTCATAATGCTGGAAAAACGCCGGATTGAATCGCTCAAGGTCGAAAGATCCATCGGCTTTTTTCTCATAGGCATACAGAGGCGGCTCATTGTGGTTGAAGCGATAATGCTTGGGGAATACACACATACGAAGTTTGTTAAAGGGCGATTCCGCCAGTGTTCGGATCGTCTGTTGTTCCAGCACCACACCCTGGTGCGCCCAGGCATAGCAGGTGGTTCCGATTTGAAAATAGGGGGTCCCGTCTGCATAGGCAAAACGGGTTTGTCCCCACACCGAAACCGGACCATGGTTGCCGGGCTGCGCTGGAATACACTCAAGCACGCCTGTTTGCCCATCCAGCTCGGGCGCATTACTGGTTGTGGCAAAATGCCATTCCCCACAGGTATCGGGCATAAAGCGCAGCCCATACTCACCATCGCCATCATAGAAGCCCCGGACGAACATCTCACGGTTGGCCTGTCGAAATACCGCAGAGAATGAAACATCGATATACGGATTCCCGCTGGTGGGACCTTCAAATGTCCATTCCCCAAATGCCCATTGCTCAATTGTTACCATACACATCTCCTTGTCCTCAGTGCCATTATACCTTTTCATCTCCACAGCCCAACCAATCTGTGTGCTATGAATAAATATTCCCCCGTATGTATTGAAAAAAGACAAAAACCATGAAATAATCAGTCATTGGAAGCGAAGGAAAACAATCTGGAGGAACGATGACAAACAACGTAAACACCTCTAAAGGCGTTGCTGGGATGCAAGGATTCACCCTGGTGTGGTTGGGACAGATTGTGTCAGTGCTGGCATCGAACATGACCGGCTTCGCCCTGACGATCTGGATGTACCAGCAAACGCGCAGCACCACGGCGATGGCGTTGATGCAGGTGTGTTTCATCCTGCCATTCTTGCTGCTCTCACCCATTGCCGGTGCAATGGTTGACCGTTATAACCGCAAATTGATGATGATGGTCAGCGACCTTACGGCGGTGCTATCCACGGCCGGCATCCTTGTGCTGTATGCCACTGGCAATCTGGAATTCTGGCATATGTACATCGCTTCGGTGATCAATGGGTTGGGCAATACTTTCCAGTGGCCCGCCTATTCCGCCGCCATCAGCACCATGGTCAGCAAAGACCAGTACAGCCGCGCGAATGGAATGATGTCATTGGTGGAATCCGGCCCGGCTGTGTTATCACCGATGCTGGCGGGCATGCTCCTGCCGGTAATCGGCCTGACTGGCATCCTCACCCTGGATGTGGCAACCTTTTTCATCGCCATTCTCGCCCTGCTCCTGGTTGTTGTTCCCCAACCCGAAAAAACCCTGGAAGGGCAACAAGGCAGAGGAAACCTGTGGAAGGAATCAGCCTTCGGTTTCCAATACATCTTTAAGCGCCCCAGCCTGTTGGGTTTACAGATGGTATTTTTCTTTGGTAACCTGTTCTCCGGTCTGGCATTTACCGCCTTCGCGCCGATGATCCTGGACCGCACCGCTGACAATACCACCATCTTCGCCACGGTGCAAACGTTTGGCGCAATCGGCGGCATTACAGGTGGTATCCTGATGAGTGTCTGGGCGGGCTTCAAAAAACGTGTCAACGGCGTGCTTGCCGGCTGGTTATTCAGCGGACTCATCTTCACCCTGGTAGGGTTTGGTCAAACCGTATGGATCTGGGCACCGGTGATGGTCGTTGAGTCAATCCTGGCCGCGATGATTAATACGTCCAACCAGGCCATCTGGCAGGCCAAGGTCGCGCCGGATGCCCAGGGACGCGTCTTTTCCGCCCGTCGCCTGATCGCCTGGTTCACCCAGCCCATCGCACCACTGATCGGTGGAGTGCTGGCGGATTATGTTCTGGAACCTGCCATGCAAACCACATCAGGGCCATTGTTCACCATTTTTTCACCCCTGGTGGGTACCGGGCCGGGCTCTGGAAAGGCGATCCTGTTTATCTTCAGCGGTCTGGCAATTGCGGTGATCGGTATGGTCGCCTTCTCGATCCACCCCATTCGCAGCGTGGAGTCCATCCTTCCCGACCACGATACGCTGGAAAAGGCTGCGGGAGATACAACCGGATGAGCCATGGAGAAAATGGGCTGCTTACCGGGTAACCTCTTTGATGAAACACCGGCGGCGTTTGTGCTGGCGGTGCGGAAAAAACCGCCATTGCCCCTGCACATCAGCGTTGCTTTCCAGTTCGGGGTTGGATTCGGCACGGGTGATCCTGTGCTCGCGGAACGCTTTGTGAATCTGGCTCATTAAAATCGCATTCACCCCGCGCCCCTGGTATTCGGAACGGATCGCCACCAGGTACATATCCGCCAGGTCGTTCTTTTGCAATGCACTCAGCAGGTGCAAAAAACCGAATGGGAATAATTCGCCTTTGCCTTTTTGCAACGCGCGCGACAGGGAATTCATCACGATCGCAAACGCCACAATCCGGTTGTTTTCATCCATCACCACAGGCACCATTTCCGGTACAACAAAACCGAAATACTGGTCAATGTATCCCTGCATCTGTGCTTCACTGAGCGGGACAGTACCGTAAAGCTCAGAATACTCTTCATCAAGAATATGGAAGATCTCGAGGGCATATTGCATCAGTTCTTTTTTGTGCTTCACCTGGAGTAGATGCAGTTTGCTGCGGCGCATCACTACTGCGGCGGCTCGTTCGATCTCATCTATCGGTTCACCCGGGACGGTAACCTCATATTCCACCCAATCAGCATCTTTTCGGAATCCGAGGCGTTCCATGTGGAGCGGGTAATATGAATGATTGTAGATCGTCGCCAGGGTTCCCACCTCATGGAAGCCTTCCACCAGCATTCCTTCGCGATCAAGATCAGTAAAACCCAGGGGGCCATGAATAGCCCCCATCCTTTTCTCCCGTGCGAAATCCTCGACCGCACCAATTAAAACAGAAGACACTTCCTCGTCATCGATGAAATCCAGCCAGCCAAAGCGGACATATGCATTCCCCCATTTTTCAACATACTTTGGATTGTAGATTGCGGCAACCCTTCCCACCACCTGGCCACCGCGGTATGCCAGCCAATATCTGGCCTCACAGGTCTGAAACGCAGGGTTTTTCCTCCAGTGCAGGGTGTTATATTCGTCAAAAAACAAGGCGGGAACCCAGTATGGGTTTCCCCGGTACAGTGATTGGGGGAAGCGGATAAATTCTTTTAACGCCCGCGAAGTGGTGACTTCTCTGAGTTGAACCGGCATGATCATTGTCCTTTGTGGCGCGTGGGAGAAAAAGGGGATAGCAAAAGATGGGCTGAATTATAGATGATACAGGAATTTTTCACCAGTGCCCACGCCAGTTCATGCAGGATTTTGTGGTTTTCTACTCAGTGTATCGCCAACCTTGCCAATTGATCGTATACGCCCACCAGGCTTTCATAGGCAGCCTCCACGATCGGCTTCATCTTGCGGTAGACTGCCACATTTGCCGGCAGGGGTTCGGTGACATCTTCAATTTGAAGGAACTGGTCCACGACGGCAAAATCGGAATACAGGCCCACGCCCACCCCACCGGTGATGGCAGCCCCCATGGAAGTAGCCTCTTCCAGCATGGTGGGTTTCAAGATGGGCATGTCAAAGATGTCTGCCATCATCTGCCGCCAGACAGCCCCCTGCGCGCCGCCGCCGATTACGACCATTTCTGGAACTTCTGCATACTGTTTGAAAATATCCAATATCGCACCCAGGTTAAAGACCACCCCTTCCAGCACCGAGCGAAACACATCTGCCCGGGTGTGCTGCATTTGCAGGCCGATCCAGGTCCCGCGCGCATTGGAATTCCAGCGCGGTGAACGCTCTCCCAACAAGTAGGGCAGAAATACCAGCCCATTGGCTCCAGCTGGAGCATGATCAACGAGTGTGTTGATCACTTCATAAGGGCTGATACCCTGTTGTTCAGCCTGCGACTGTTCTGCCAATGCCAGCTGGTTTTTCAGCCAGCTGTAGGAACCACCGGCCGACTGCATCGCACCGCAGGGAGAATAATACCCCGGAACAATATGCGCCCAGTTAAATGTTCGCAGCTGTTCATCATAAATCGGTTGTTCCGTGGTTAGTGCCACCCACGAAGATGAACCGATATAATTGAAAGCCGTCCCGGGGCGAACGCATCCAGCTCCAACCGCCGCGCAAATGCCGTCCCCACCGCCGCACACCACCGGTGTACCCACCGCGAGTCCGGTCTCTCTGGCCGCACCGGCATGGACTTCTCCTGCCACATGCGTGGAAGGATACACCGCCGGCAGCTTCTCTCCGTCAATCCCGCTGGCCTTCACCAGTTTTTCTGACCAGCTTAAGGTGTTCAGGTCAAACACTTCTGTTCCGCCTGCATCGGAATATTCAGTGACAAATTCACCTGTCAATCGGAAGATGATGTACTCCTTGGCCTGGAGTGTTTTATGGGTCCGGGCGTATATCTCAGGTTCATTGTCGCGTACCCACATCAATTTTTCCACGCTGTAGGATGGGCTGATGCGGTTCCCGGTAATGCGGTAAAACTCCTGCTCATCGACTTGCTCGCGGATGGACTGCGCCTGGGCCTCGGCACGCATATCCGCCCAGATGATCGAATTGCGCAGCGGATTGCCCTGCCGGTCTACGCACAGGCAACCCATCATCTGCCCGGAAAAACTCACCACGGCAATCTGGCGGGGATCAATGCCGTCAATGATCTCACGGGTGGATGCACACACCGCCTGCCACCAGGCATTGGCATCCTGTTCTGCCCAGGTTCCATTAAAATAATCGGTTCCATAGGCATGCACGCAGCTCTTTACCAGGCGACCTTCCACTGTGAATAAAGTCGCTTTGTCGCCGGAAGTCCCCAGATCATGGGCCAACAGGTAGGGGGTCATGCAGCACCTCCGGAGGCATGCAGGTGTTTCAATTCCTCAAGAATCTTGATCCCGCTGCTGGTGCCGATCCGCTCAGCACCGGCTTCGACCATGGCTGTAAATGCGGACAGGCTGCGAATCCCGCCGGAAGCTTTAATTTTCACCTGGTCACCGACCACTGATTTCATCAACCGCACATCCGCGACGGTCGCTCCGCCAGTGCCAAACCCGGTGGAAGTTTTCACAAAATCGGGCAGCACGCGCAGGGCAATTTCACAAATTTTCTTTTTCTCGGCATCCGCCAGGTAGCAGGTTTCCAGGATCACCTTGGAGACCACATGGCTGTCACGGCAAATTTGCACTATCCCGTGCATTTCGGTTTCCACATAACGCCAATTCCCATTTTTAACTTCCGCCAGGTTGATGACATAATCAACTTCACCTGCCCCTTTGTCAATCGCATCCAGTGTTTCCATCAGCTTGGTTTCCAGCGTGCACTGGCCCAGCGGGAAGCTGACCGCCGCGTCAATCAATACAGGCGAATTCTGCAAATAGTGTTTACATTTGACGATTCCGGCATTGTTGATCGCCACGGTTTTAAAGCCATATTCCACTGCCTGGCGGCAATGCAGCTGCCAATCGGCATCGGTAATATCCGGCCGCAGGAGGGTATGATCTATCATCCGGGCAGTGGTTGGCAGTTCCAAATGTGGCATGGGATGGTTCTCCTTAAAATGAAGTCTCCCGTAATTTTACCCCCTTTTCCCCGCACATTTTTACCACCAGGAAATCCGTGAATCCGGTCGGATTTCAAAAAAACAGCAGGGAAATTAAAGTGAACTTCCCTGCCATACCTTTACATGCCCGGCGAAAATCAACTGATGCTTACTTTGCTTCCTTGAAAACCAACGATTCCGAGTTGAGGCAATAGCGCAAACCGGTGGGCTTGGGGCCATCCGGGAAGACATGCCCCAGGTGGGCATCACAACGCGCGCACAGGATTTCCGTGCGGATCATGCCATGGCTGGTGTCGGTACGGGTTTCCACATACGCCTCATTCACCGGGGTAAAAAAGGAAGGCCAGCCTGTGCCGGAATCAAATTTGGCCGTGGAATCGAACAAAGGAAGGTCACAGCAAACGCAGTGATATACACCATTTTTTTTGTTGTCATAAAAAGCGCCGCAGAAGGGCGCTTCTGTCCCCTTGCGCCGTGTAATGCGGTATTGCTCCGGGGTTAACTGGGCTTTCCATTCAGCATCTGTTTTAACAATTTTTTCCATCATGCAACTCCTCATGGATTTGAGATCAACGTTATGGTTAATTTATAACATCATACTATTAATTATTCGAAAGAATCAGTCCGGGTCACGGGTCCCGATCCCTGAGAGAAGCGATTGACCCAAGAATATGACATTCATTTTCTGAAACGTGAACAATATCCTGCCAGTTACTACCTGCTTGTAACAAATTTGTAACGGCAAAACGTATAATCAACAATGATACTTGGTGAATTAATTCACAATTTGTTAACCCGTTCTTAACCAAAAGGAGGTTGCATGGATTTTTCACTCACGTCCACCCAAACCAGCATTCAACAGATGGTGAGGGCATTCGCTGCCAGGGAAGTGAAACCCACGGCTGCGGTTACCGATGAGACATGCGCGTTCCCGCGGGATAATGTGCAAAAAATGCAGCGGTACGGCCTGATGGGCATGAACGTCCCCACCGAATTTGGCGGTGCTGGAGCTGACGACATCAGTTATGCAATAGCAGTGGAAGAATTATCGAAGGTGTGTGCCACCACCGGCGTGATTCTTTCTGCCCACAATTCGCTATTCTGTGATCCATTGTTGAAATTCGGCACCCCTGCGCAGCAGGAAAAATACCTGATCCCAGCTGCCAACGGGAAAACACTCGGTGCGTTTGCATTGACCGAGCCCAATGCCGGCACCGATGCTGCCTCACAGGTGACACGCGCCCGAAAAGTGGACGGGGGGTACCGGTTGAATGGGTCGAAAATCTTTATCACCAATGCCGGGGAAGCCGATGTTTACGTGGTATTTGCGATGACAGACCCATCCAAAGGCACCCGTGGAATATCTGCTTTCATCCTCGAAAAGGGATGGGAAGGTTTCAGCTTTGGGCGTGTGGAGGAAAAAATGGGGATTCACGGTTCCTCAACCCGCGAATTGATTTTTCAGGACGTTTTCATCCCACAGGAGAACCTGCTGGGCGAAGAAGGTAAAGGCTTCAAGATCGCCATGGTCACCCTCGACGGCGGCCGGATCGGGATTGCCGCCCAGGCGGTAGGAATCGCCCAGGGCGCGCTGGACGAGACCATTGCCTACATCAAGCAGCGCGAACAATTCAACCAACCCATCTCGAAATTCCAGGCGGTTCAATTCACCATTGCCGATATGCAAACCCAGACCAGCGCCGCCCGTCTGCTGACCTATCAGGCCGCTGATGCAAAAACACGCGGCCTGCCGTATTCGAACCTGGCCGCGATGGCCAAACTGTTCGCCTCTGAAACCGCTGGATTTGTCACCAACAAGGCGGTCCAGTTACACGGCGGCTACGGATACACGCGCGAATACCCGGTGGAACGCATGATGCGCGATGCCAAGATCACCGAAATTTACGAAGGTACTTCCGAAGTGCAGCGCATGGTGATATCCTCGCACGCCATCGGATAGAAAGGAATCAGCCATGAACATTCTTGTCTGCATCAAACAAGTTCCTGACACCAGGGAAATCCGCGTTGACCTGGAAACAGGAACAATGATCCGCAAAGGTGTACCATCCATCATCAACCCCGATGACCTTCATGCCCTCGAATACGCACTTACACTGAAAGATGAAGACCCCGATACCCATGTGGTTGTGCTCAGCATGGGTCCACTTCAGGCAAAGGAAGCTCTGATCGAGTGCCTGTGCATGGGCGCGGACCAGGCGATCCTGCTTTCCGATCGTGCATTCGGCGGCGCTGATACCTGGGCCACCGCCAATACTCTTGCCGCTGCTGTGCGCCGGCTACAACCGTTTGACCTGATCCTGTGCGGGCAACAGGCCATTGACGGTGACACCGCCCAGGTTGGTCCACAGTTGGCGGAACGCCTGGCAATCCCCCAGATAACCTATGCGCAATCCGTCCGGTTGGAAAACCACTCGGTGCAGGTGGAGCGCCAGATGGAAGATGGGTACCAGCTGGTCAAAGCCGATCTGCCGATCCTGATCACCGCCACACGCAAGTTGAACCAGCCACGCTACATGAATATCCGTGATATTGTGAAGGTCCACCAGGCGGATGACCCGGTGCAGGTGTGGGGACTGGAAGATCTTGATCTCGATCCGGGGCAGGTCGGACTGAAAGGATCACCCACCCGTGTCAAACGATCCTTTTCTCCGGCCGCATCGAGTGAGGTGCGCTTCTTCAGTGGAACGGCCGATGAAATGGCGGCATCACTCATCGATAGCTTTCGAACCCTGAACCTGATTGAAAAATGAGGAGACTGCCATGAATCATTCAAACAATGCTGTATGGGTTTTTGCCGAACAACGTGATGGAGAATTTTTACCAGTCGTCTACGAGATCCTCACCGAAGCACGCGGCATAGCAGAAAAATTGAACACCAACCTGTGTGCTGTGGCTTTTGGGCAGGGAGTCACCGGGAAACTGGATCAGCTGGCTGCCTTTGGCGCGCAAACCATTCTTTGTACCGATGCCCCGGAATTCAGCACTTACACAACCGGTGTTTATACACGCCAATTGGCGGAACTGATCCACCAATATAGCCCCGCTGTACTCTTCATCGGCGCCACCCACAACGGCCGTGACCTCGGGCCACGCCTGGCATCCCGACTGGATACCGGTCTGACAGCAGATTGCACCAGCCTGGATGTGGACGCAGATACCGGCAATTTGTTGATGACACGCCCAGCATTCGGCGGGAACCTGATGGCCACCATCATCAGTCCCAACCGCCATCCTCAGATGGCAACTGTTAGGCCTGGGGTATTTAAAGCAATGCCGTTGCCAGGTGCTCCGGCAGCGGCCGTTGTCCAGGCAACTTCGCAGGTTCAATCTGGCGATATGCTGACCGAAATCGTCCACGTTGTGAAAGAAAAATCACAAGAGGAGGATATTACCCGGGCCCGGATCATTGTCGCCGGCGGACGCGGCTTGGGCAACGCAACAGGATTCGATTTGTTGCAGGAATTGGCCGACTGCCTCGGCGGTACGGTGGCAGCTTCCCGCGCCGCAGTCGATGCCGGATGGATCAACAATGCCCGACAGGTTGGGCAAACAGGAAAAACTGTCCAGCCTGAATTGTACATCGCATGTGGCATCTCCGGCGCCATTCAGCACCTGGCAGGGATGAATAAAGCACGCACCATTGTTGCCATCAACAAGGATAAAGATGCGCCCATCTTCAAAGCGGCCCACTACGGGCTGGTGGGTGATCTGTTCCAGGTCGTCCCCGCCCTGGTTAAACAATTGAAATCCCAGGAAAAAGGAACCAAATCATGAAATACGAAGAATTTACCGTTGGACAGGAATACCACGAAACCGTCCGCATTACCCAGGAACACATCAACGCTTTTGCGCGGATCTCCGGTGATCAGAACCCGCTCCATACCGACCCCGAATTCGCTAGCAAATCAATTTTTGGCAGGCCGATCGCCCATGGCATGTACGGCCTCAGCCTGATCTCTGCTGCCCTGGGAATGCGGTTTCCTGGATTCGGCACCATCTACATGGGCCAGGAAGTAAAATTTTTTAAGCCGATCTTCATTGATGAATCAGTTCAAATCAAATTGTGTGTCAAAGAACTGCAGCCGGAAAAGAAGCGTCTGATCCTGACCACCACCATTATCAAGGAGAACGGGGAAGTTGCCATCGATGGCGAAGCCCGTGTGCAATTCAACCCGGATTTGTTTTCCTTCGAAAATTAAACGCCATTACAACCCATTGAATCACAAGTCCCATTGCCAGCAGCGAATGGGGCTTGTTGTTTCAGTTGGATTTCAGCATCGTTACGCTGCATCGGTCACATCAGCCCGGAAGTAGGATATGACGCATCAATCCCAACAAAGCACCGCCCAGCACCAGCCAGGCCGAATTGACTTTGTAACGTAAGATGATGGCCAGCGACACCACCGCAATCCCAATGCTGAAGAAGTCGATCAGTGAACTCACACCCAATTGCCAAGCAACTGCTGCCATCAACCCCAGAGAGGCAGCAATGACGCCGTCGAGCAGCTTACGGACAATCGGGTGATCTTTGTAACGCCTGAGGATCTGGTGACTGAGTGCCACGATGATGAAAGGGGGGAGAAAAATGCCGAGTGTCGCCAGTACCGCGCCGGGGAACCCGCCCAATACATACCCGATAAAGGTGGCCGTGGTAAAAAACGGCCCCGGGGTAAACTGCCCGACTGCGACAGCATCGAGTAATTGCTGCTGCGTCAGCCACCCCAGGCGGTCAACAAATTCCGCCTGAAGGAACGCCAGCAGCACATAACCGCTGCCGTACAATACCGAGCCAATTTTAAAGAATGACAAGAATAATCCGGCAAGGGTGAACGGCCTGGCGACAAGCGGTATGCCAACCAGCGGAAACCAGGCCATTGGCAGGCCGCTGGCTCCAGCCTTCTTCTCCCATCTCAACAGTAAATACACCACTGCCCCGCCAAACAATAAGGCAATCTCATTCACCCCCAGGAAGTAAGCAGCCGCCACCAGGATTCCGATGATACCCAGCCAGATGTTCTTGATCGCTTTTTTCCCCAGGTTCCACAACGCCTGGAGAATGATCGCGATCACCACCGGTTTGATCCCATACAACAACCAACCCACCTGGGGGGCTGCGCCGAATTGAACATACGCCCAGGCAAACCCCAACACAAGCAGGAATGCAGGAATCAGAAAACCGAAACCGCCGGCAAAAAATCCCGCCCAGCCAGCCCTCACCAAACCCAGATGCATCGACATCTCGGAGGAATTGGGGCCAGGCACCAGGTTGGTGATGCCGATCAAGTCCATGAATTCCTGGTCATCAATCCATTTGCGCCGTTTGACTACTTCATTCTGCATGATAGCAATATGTGCAGCCGGGCCGCCGAAGGCGGTCAGCCCAATGCGCAGAAAAACAAAAAACACCTCTAACACTTTTTTTTGATGTTCCTGGCGCTTGTGTGCTACCGTTGGTGGTGTTGAATCGGTCATCGACCACTCCTCAGAGCCAGCACCCGTTATTATGGGGTTTTACTTTTTTGTTTTCAGGTCTTTAATAACCCGGTCAGCCGCAATTTTGCCGGTCAGAATTGAAATCGGCAAACCAGAAGGGCTGTATGTCCACTGCCCGGCTTGATAAACACCAGGAATGGGAGTTTTGATTGCATTCATGATTCTCGGCAAGCGGCTCTCCGCTGGCAATGGATGGTTGGTAAACGACCAGCCGGTGATCGCGCCTTCAAAATTGCCAGTTAACTGCTCCATTGTGAGTGGCGTGGATGAAAATTGATGAATCACGTCTTGCTGTAGATCAGGGTAAATACTCGTGCTGAGGATCTCCAGCATACGCTTTTCGCAAAACTGCTTCATTTCCTCATACCAGCCCATCTCGAGCACCTGCCGGGTCAGCTGGTAGTCGAACAGGACACTGATGATCAGTCCAGTTTTGCCAGGTGGCGCCAGGGTTTCATCACGCAGCACAGGGCAGGCGATTTCATAGGTGGTTAATGCCAGGTACTTCTCTAACCATTTTTCCATTTCCACCCGGCTGGCATTGTAAGGGATCGGTCCGGCCTGGGATTGACCGGTGCGGCTGGGGGTATAGAAGAAATGCTCGCTGGCGATATCGCCAAAATACTGCCTGCCGCGGTCAACAGCCACGTAGAGCGTAAATATTGAATCGTTGCCCCGCTTCCCATCCAACAATGCCATCCGCCCTTGAATATCTGCGCTGACTTTCTGCTTGGCTGGCAGATGCGCTGCAGCCAAACGGTAAAGGGTCTTCTGGTCTGCCGCCCATACCAGGCGATGGTAATGGTATTGATTCCCATCCTGGTCGGTAACGATTTTGTGGTCCGGGTCAATGGCGGCAATTTTTGTGCTGGTGGAAATACGCCCGCCGTGAGTATCGATTAAATCCAACAGTGCTTTGATAAACTTCCCGGTACCGCCGCGGGGATAATAGTAGTCCAGGTAAATTTTCAGGTAGCTCAGCGCGAAAAAGGCCGGAGTCTGCTGGAAAAAATGCTGGGTGATGATATCCAGCAGCGGTTGGTGCCGTGTGTATTGCAGCAGGAATTCTTCGGCAGGTTCATTCATGGCCGAAATTTTTCCAACTGTGGTGGCATACTTAAACATCCACGGCACAATTTCTTTCATCATGTATTCCCGGTCTTTTTTCATATCCAGGAAAATGGGGTTCTTGATCCCATACTGGATATCCATATAATGCATGATCTCCCGGATTTTGGTGATGATCGCAGCGATCTCATCAGCCTGGTCAGGATAAAGTTGCGTCAACAAATCCTGGTATTCGACCACGTTTTCGAGCGATTCAATACGGATCACCCGGTCCTCGATCCCCAGGGAAACATTGTTTTTAACCAGATCCAGTTCCAATCCCAGGCTGTCCAGCATGGGAAAAAGGATGCCGGAATTTTCCACAGCGCGGATACCACCATCATACAGGAATCCATCGCGCTCGAAGCTGTTGATTAACCCACCGCAGTGCGGTTCTTTTTCAAACACAATGGTTTTCAACCCGGCTTTTGCCAGGTACGCGGCGGTAATACACCCCGATATTCCCCCACCAACCACGATTGCGTCAAATTCCATCTTCACTCCTGCTTGTCCGTCAATCCCCGGGCACAAGGCCTTAGGTCAAATCTGATTCCGCCAACCCGGTCAAGGTTTCACTCACCTGCCACACCCGTTTTCCCAAGGTCCGATCCAACGCATGGGCGGCGGGTTTTTCATCAATGGTCAGGTTAAAAAATTTTCCACTGATTCCTTCCATCTCCGGTGCCGCAGCCAGGTAATACAGTGCTTCGCCGGCAATGGATGGGTCCTTCAAAAACCACCACAACAGGTAGCGTTGGTAAAATCGATACAGGAAGCCATTATCCATTCCGATGTTGGTGCGCACCGCTCCCGGGTGCATCGCATTGATCGTTACACCGCTGCTCTGGAGGTGATCGTTTATTTCCCAGATTGTCAGCAGTTGGGCGATTTTTGCCGCTCCATAGCCTTGCAGACCCTTATAACGCCGCTTTGCCCAATCCAGGTCATCCAGGTCCAAACCGCCAAAACGGTGCCCCTCTGAGTTCACAAACAAAATGCGCGCCGGAGCGGAAGCTGTGATCCGCGGAAGCAACAGGCGGGTAAACAGGAATGATGCCAGGTGATTCACACAAAAAACACTCTCAAAGCCTTCCGGTGTCAGGCGGCGACGCGTGGCATGGATGCCGGCATTATTGATCAGAACGTCAATCCGGGGTGTACGCTCCAGAATTTTCGCGACAGCGGTGCGCACATCGGAGAGCCTGCCAAAATCGGCCAGAACCAGGTCCACTTCGACCCCAAAACGGTTGACCAGGCGATTTTGAACGTAAGCGGCTTTCTCCGGGTTGCGGCACACCAGTACCAGGTTTGCCCCGCCCTGTGCCAGGTGTTCAGCCGCTGCGTACCCCACACCAGAGGTGGCACCAGTGATCACACATACCTTGCCGTCCATTCGCGTGCTGGTTGTTTTTTGCGGCAAGCGCGCATTCGCTATAAATTGGAGCTCTTCTGGAAGCTGCACTCGCTACTCCTCCTTAGCCAAAGTATTTCTTCATAAATCGCCGATACATTTTCTTAAAGCGGGGTATGCCGTTAAATATATCTCCCCACAGATCGTAAAAATCGCGCTGCTCAATGATCATTCCGCCTTCATTTAATGTCAGCCGGGTACTGCCATAGATGGGTGTGCTTGGGAATTTCCGGAAGATCATGGTCATCTTCCAGGTGAAAAAAATCAAGCTGCCATTCTGAGCAATGCTGTCAATGTCCATATTCAATTGCTCACAACGCTTTGTAAGGCGAGCACACATCTGCTTGAATTCATCAATCCCTTCAATGCGCTGAATCGTATCCTGGAAGATAATTTCATCATGGTAATACGGAAAAATGTGCGACCAATCCGGCTTCCCTTCCTTATTATAGGTCCGGGACCAAAGGTCCAGGACAAGCTCAGCGCTTAGCGGATCGGGGAGTAACTGTTCGCTATGTTCGGCAACGGTTTCCATAAATGCCCTTTGAAATCATGTTGAATGGCAGTGACAAAAAAATTATACAGGAAACGGACAAAAAGAGAATGGGTACTGAAACAGAATTAAGTTAGAGCTTATTCATAAAAATCACATGTATCAGGTTCCGTGCAGAACGCCTTGATCAGCATCCTGCTGTAACCGGCGGTAATTGACAATCACCTGAATGAAAGCTTTTCCATACCGCCGCAATTTCACTTCGCCTACGCCGTAAATTCCAATCATTTCCGCTGCGTTTTGGGGTTGATGCGCGGCCATTTCAATCAGGGTTTTATCGGGGAAGACGACATACGGCGGGATGTTCTGGGCATCCGCAATCTCTTTGCGCTTTTGCCGCAGCAGGTTGAACAATTGCTGGTCTGCCCCGACAGACTGCGTCACCGCGGCGCGCTTTTCTGGTGAACCCGCTTCTTGGAGCACACCCATCACACGCACCTCATTCCGAAGGACTTCTACCCCGCGTGGTGTCAGGCTGAGGGTGCGGTATTCGCTGCTTTGTTGAATGTAGCCCATGGCGAGCAACTGGCGTGCCAGGTGCATCCATTGTTTACGGGTTAGCTCTTCCCCTTTGCCGTACACTGACAACTGATCATGCTGCCAACGCAGTACCTTCTGATTTTTAGAACCCAACAAAATGTCAGCAATATGACCTGCGCCGAAGCGTTCTCCGCTGCGGTGGATGCCCAGCAGAAATTTCTGGGCTGGTACGGTCAGATCTGTCAGGGTCTCAACCGTTTTCGAAAGGCATACATCACAATTTCCGCAATCATTCCATTCCGAACTCTCACCGAAGTAACCCAGTATCTGTTTTCGCCGGCAGACTGCCGCATTTTCCGCATATTGCACCAGCGCGTTTAAATGCGTGATGGCAGTCTGCTTTTCAGAACCTTCCTTCTGGTCGATGAAGTAATGAATTTTGGCAACATCGGCATAACTGTAAAACAGAATACATTCCGCCGGCAATCCATCCCTGCCGGCACGGCCAATTTCCTGGTAATACCCTTCGATGCTTTTAGGCAGGTCGCAATGGAACACAAAGCGGACGTTGGGCTTGTTAATGCCCATCCCAAAGGCAACCGTTGCGACGATGATTTGCACATCATCTCGAATAAAAGCGTCCTGGTTTCGGCGGCGCTCCATATCACTTAAGCCAGCATGGTACGGCAGGGCTGAATGCCCGTGTGAAATCAGATCCGCAGCCAATTTATCCACCTGCCTGCGAGAAAAGCAATAGATGATGCCAGATTGATCCCGATAATCCTGCAATTTTTCCAGGATTTGCCGCTGTATACCATTCTTGGAGACCACCGCAAGATACAGGTTGCGCCGGTCAAAACTGGCTACAAATTCATTCTTGCTGCTGAAATCCAGTGTGTGCCGGATATCAGCCCGTACACGATCCGTGGCGGTGGCTGTCAGTGCCAGGCAGGCAGCTTGTGGAAACAGGCGACGTACTTCCGCCATCTGGCGGTATTCCGGTCGGAAATCATGTCCCCATTCCGAAATGCAATGTGCTTCATCGATTGTCAACAATGATACTTTTACCGTTTGCAGGAGGGCCTGGATGCGGGGGGTCAATAGTGTTTCGGGGGCAACGTATAGCAGGCGGACCTTCCCGTTTTGAACCATGCGCATATTGGCATGGTACTCTTCCAGGGATAACGAGCTGTTGAGAAATACGGCCGGAACGCCGTATGCCCGGAGCTGTTCCACCTGGTCTTTCATCAGTGAGATCAATGGAGAAACAACAACCGCCAGCCCCTCCAGCAGCAATGCCGGAATCTGGTAACATAATGATTTTCCACCCCCGGTTGGCAAAATCGCCAGGGTATCGCGCCCCGCAAGCACATTACTGATCACTTCCTGCTGGTAGGGCAGAAATGTATCATATCCGAAGGTACTTTTCAGGATGGTTTCCGGTGTGCGCATATCCCCCATTATAGCCCCCTTTCCCAGGTTCAATCCAGTCTCCAACCAGTATATATGATCTTATCCGTCCGCGCTTGCCTGGCTTAATCCGTATGAAAGTATTCTTCCATCGAAGCCCAATGTTCGCCAGGTTTGCGGGTGTCCAGCGGTTCCTGACAAGGGTCGGTCAGTTTCCACCAGGCCTGGGTGACAGGATCGGCAGCCATTTTCGCCATATCGGCGGCATAATCCTCACCGCAGTACTCGAAGTAACTGAACAGGTACCCATCTTTGAAAAAGATGGAGTAGTTTCGGATATTGCACTCGCGGATCATGGCCAAAACATCCGGCCAGGCATGGGCATGGAGTTCTTTGTATTCATCATGTTTTTCCGTCCGCAATTTGATGACACTTCCATAACGTTGCATCGTATTCTCCTTAATTGGTTTGAATATCACCGGTTCTCTTTTTCCGGCATGAAACGGAGCACAGCCAGAACCGCCATTGCCACTGCCAAACCGGCGCTGACCCCGGTGTACATCGTTTTCAGAACAATGTACACCCATTGAGGCACGCCCATCGGCGCAAATACAAACAACAAGCCGTCCATCACCACCCCGCCGAAAAGTCCTGTACACACCAGCATTGTCAGTAAACCCAATACTGCAGACGATTGGGGTAAACGCCAACGGAATTTTCCAACCCATTCCTGCCGGATATCGCCTTTGATGAGCGCTGTACGGGCAGAACCAGCTGCAAGCCAGGCATTGATGAAAGCGATAATCGCCACTGTAATCAATATGTCGATTGCCATTTCGTCATAAGGGATCACCTGCCGCCCCTGGTAGCTGAAGAAGGCAATCATCCCATTCAAGATCGCATTGATCAGTGCACTGGAGAATGCCTGGTGGCGGATATATTCCCAGGGTGCCTGGGTGGTCACCACCGGTTGTGAATAATCCGTCCAACCTGGTTCCTGCGGATCTATTTCCAAGGCCACCACGGACACTCCTTCTGCCGCAGAAATCAGGTTGGGGTGAAGCTCGAGTTGCCCTTCATTTTGAACAAAATCGACAACTTCTCCATTCAGTAGTAAGGCTTGTTTGATGCTGCCGGGAAACGCGGGGAAAACCAGTTTATCATCTGACAAAGGGGCGAACAAATGCAGATACACCCGGCTGTCCTTTCGTGTCGAGCCCCCCCAACCTCCGCCAGCCAGCGGAGTGTAGGTCGTACCGAAGAGGGCTTCCGCGTTTTTTTGCACCCAACGCCCAATCGTATCCAATCGTTCCACAGCCTGGTGCGGAAACCTGCCGTCTCCATCGGGACCCACATTCAGCAAAAAATTCCCGCCCCGGCTGGCAACACGGACCAGGTTGCGCAGCAACTCCCCACTGCTTTTCCAACCATCATCATGTGGATTGTATGCCCAGGTGTTCCCCATCGTCATACAGGTCTCCCACGGCTGGAAGCGATCTGGCGCGGGGTATCGCTCCTGGTGAACGGGGGTCAGTTCCAATTTGCCTTCGGCGTAACGATCCATCTGTTTCCCGATCCAACCCTTCGCCAGCGGAACCTTGTACAGGAATTCCACTGTGCGAAAAAAGGCATCTCCGCCCGGGTCCACCCCGGCCGGCGGTTTACCGGTCCGCGCCGGTATGCCGTTTTTTGGGATGAACTGTTCAGGGGTGATAAAATCGTAACCATCTCCCAGCCGGTCATTGATCAATGTATTCGGGCTCAGTTCATGGATCAGGCGGTGAAATCGTGCTGGTT
The DNA here is from genome assembly GCA_013314735.1 of Anaerolineae bacterium. Lineage (GTDB taxonomy): Bacteria > Chloroflexota > Anaerolineae > Anaerolineales > Anaerolineaceae > SpSt-1165. The sequence continues at coordinate 41,920 of JABUFD010000002.1, read as the reverse complement.
CGTATTTGTTATGATTGGCCAGGCCATCAAACCAGATCAGGCAAACTTCCCCATAATCGGTCAGCAACTTGCGCAGGTGGCTTTCCATATAATCGAGATACGTTATCCAATCCGGGCGATTCGGCTCGCCGGTCCAGTTGTGGACGGTGGGTTGGTGGGTATCCCGGTAACCCGGATGGTGCATATCGGGGGGTGAGTAATAGAACCCAAGCCGTAGCCCTCCCCTGGCACAGGCCTGTGCCAGCTCGAGGCAGATATCCCTGCCGTAGGGTGTATTCATGATGGTATAGTCGGTTCCGGGCGCATCGAACATGCAGAAACCGTCATGATGCTTGGCTGTGAACACCATGTACCGCATTCCTGCAGCTTTGGCAATCCTCACCCATTCATCCGGATCAAAATGCTGCGGGTTGAATCGCTGCGGTAAGGCTGTGTATTCCGCTTCAGAGATGTGTACCCGGTTGTGAAACATCCCTTCCGCCAGGTCTGGCGCCATGATCGGCCAGGAAGCCTCGGTCCCTGCGATACTATACGGTCCCCAGTGGATAAAAAGCCCAAACTTGTCGTTGTGGTACCAATCCAATCTGCCTGCCATTCAGTACTCCTGATCTTCGTCTTCTCAATTGTATTGTGGAATGAACCTGGTGAAGGATTCATTCACCATCCAAATCATAACACGTGGCAAATATCAACCAGTAACCAATTAGTGATACAACTCACCTGCCATGCCTTCTGCATCTGCCCCAAACGAAAAGCCATCACGCACCCAGACTTCTGCTGTGCGCATCGTCGTCATGATTGATCGGTAGATCTGGTTTTCCCCCTCGTCAGTGGCCAAACCAAATAGCTGTTGACACCCCAACAATTGCAGCCTTCGCAGACCCTCTGCCAATAAGGCTTCACCAAGCCCCAAATGCCTGTATTCAGGAATGACGCCTGTTAACACACAATAGGCACTGCTGGTGGCAGGATCAAACGAGATCGTACAAAACGCCGCCAGTTCGCCATTTGCCGATTCGGCGACTAGATCGAGTTCAGGGCGGTATAGCGGTGCGGATTCCATATTGCAGTACCAATGGCTGTCACCATCATATGCATCATCCAACTCATCTGGATGGAAAGTTCGCCAGGAGCACCAGCTTCGGGCAGAGTGATCTTCCTCGCCTTGCATATGACGGATGGAAAAACCAGGCGAAACGACGCACACTGGAACAGGATCGCCCATTGTCCATTGCCAATGACTCTCCCTTGTATGCCCCATGGAATACCCTCGCTCCAATAAAATTTTCTTTCGCAGGAGATCGTCGGAAAAATGTGGAACATACAGAATTCTCCCTTTCCCTGATCGTGACACATCACTGTACCGTTCTTCCGCATAGCAGATCATATCATTTTCCAAATCCCTGGAACGGAAGTCAGGATGCACTTGTATGGCAATTTCATCATGGCATGTTGCCACGATGAAGGCTGCCAGCCGGCCATTTCTGGTTTCCCACAGCGTGACTGCATCTTCCATTGTCGGCAGCAACCGGCAGGTGGCAAGATAATGCCAGCGCCAATGATCCAGGCAGGCAACATGCCAACTATGTTCCTGACGACCGTTGGCAAGGTAACAGTCACGCAAAAAATTCCCCATCCGTTGATAATCGGCTTCTCCCTTAAAACGCTGTCGGATCAAGATCACAGATAACCTCAATTTCTCATACTTCAAGTCAATTATCCTATACAAATCCGAATCGTTGAATAAGTAAAGCAAAATTTTTCCATAAAAAAGAAACTACTTTTTCATTTCACCCGTGAAACAAATCACTAAAATACGCCGGAGGAAGAGCCAGGGTTGGAAGTGTGGCATAATTTAAGTTGGAGTGCGGGGCATCGGAGAAAGTAGCCGAAATCCTTGCCGCACTGGAGCATTGATGAGAAAAAACAGGCATCCGATCATTAAGAAATCCTCCCAGGCAGCCATCCTATGGCGTTGCTTTAGTTATCTCAAACCGTACCGCAAAATTGTTATCGGGGTGTATATTACGATGGTTTTGATTGACCTGCTGGCAATGGTCAATCCCCAGGTGATCCGATGGACAATCGATCAAGGCATTGCTGCCGGTGACACCTCCCTGTTAACAATTGCAGTCGGGGCGATCCTTGGCCTGGTGCTGGTGAAAGGTGTTCTCTCCTATTTCCAGGGGGTTTGGACCGAAGTTGCATCACAATCCGTCGCGTATGACCTGCGCAATGCCATCCAAAAAAAAGTCACTGAACTGTCGTTTTCCTTCCACGATACTTCTGAAGCCGGCGACCTGCTGGCACGTGCGATCCAGGATGTAGAACGCATCCGCTTCCTGACCGGCCGCGCCAGCTTCCGCGTGTTGGAAAGCACCTTCCTGATGCTGATCACGATTGCAGTGATGTTGTTGATGAACCCCCTTCTGGCGTTACTCGCATTGGTCTCCCTGCCGCTGTTGATCATCCAATCGATCCGTTTTGGCCGCGTCTTTCGCCCATTATCGCATCAAATCCAACAGCAATTGTCCGCGTTGACCACCCGCGTGGAGCAGAATCTGCGCGGTGTGCGCGTGGTAAAAACTTTCGCGCAGGAAGAAGCCGAAATGGAACGCTTCCTGGTGGAAAACCAGAAATGGTATGACCTTTCGGCGACATCGGCACGGCTGCAGTCAAACAATATGCCGCTGCTGCACCTGATCGCTAATATCACCAGCGTGGGGGTGCTATTGCTTGGTGGCATCATGGTGATCAACCAGCAATTGACCCTGGGTGAGTTGATCGCCTTCACCACCTACATTGCCCAACTGGTGTCACCTGTACGGTTTTTAGGGATGGTCCTGCCCGCCATCACCATGGCAACCGTCTCCGCAGAGCGAATCTTTGAGATTCTGGATACCGTACCGGCGGTAATCGAAAAACCCCATGCACCGGCTTTAAAATTGAACCGGGGCGAGGTTCGATTTGAGGATGTTTCATTCTCGTATGGCCGCCAGGCTGCGGTGTTGAAGGATATCAGTTTTACGGTGGAACCGCGCCAGGTGGTCGCCCTGCTGGGCCCGACCGGTTCAGGCAAAACAAGCGTTGTCAATCTGATCCCGCGTTTCTATGACGCGACTGCAGGGCGCATCTTGATCGATGGCACTGATATCCGGGATGTCAGCCTGGTTTCACTGCGCGGGCAGATCGGCATGGTGCTGCAGGAAACCACCCTTTTTGCCGCAACCATCCGTGAGAACATCGCCTTTGGCCGACCGGAAGCCACCCAGGCCGAGATCGAAGCCGCCGCCAAAGACGCCCAGGCGCATGAATTCATCCTGCAAATGGTGCATGGCTACGATACTGAGGTCGGTGAGCGCGGAGTGACGCTTTCTGGCGGGCAGAAACAGCGCCTGGCGATTGCGCGCGCATTGCTGACCGATCCACGCATCCTGATCCTGGATGATGCCACCTCAAGCGTCGACAGCGAAACGGAACACCTGATCCAGATGGCATTGGAGCGTGTGATGCAAAACCGCACCACATTTGTGATTGCCCACCGATTAAGCACAATCCACTCCGCCGACATGATCCTGGTACTGGACAAAGGGCGCATCGCAGCCCGGGGAAAACATGAGGACCTCATGAAAACGTCCGCATTGTATGCCAGTATCTATGAAAAACAAATCAAACCCGACAGCGCTCCAGCCCTTGGGCATACAGCTGCGGTTTCGCGAAAGGAGTAAAAGATGGGTTTTGGAATTGGTGTTTCCGGCGCAGGTATGGGGCCACGAGGCGCAATGCGCAATTTCGCTGGCAATGATGAAGACGAAGGCAAAATTTTTGATCAACGCGTAATGCGCCGCATGCTGGTCTACCTGAAGCCATATACCCGTCAGATGGTAATAGCGTTTTTTGCCATGCTGCTCATCTCGGGGATGACATTATTGACCCCCTATTTGTTGAAGGTGACCGTTGATTCTTACATCAGCGGAGGTGATCAGGCCGGCCTGGTCCGCATTTCACTCCTGACCGCAGGTTCGTACTTAATCCTGTACATTGCGACACGTTCCCAGCAATACCTGCTCTCGATTGTCGGGCAGCGCATGCTGGCAAACATCCGCAAAGATTTATTTGAGCATCTGCAAGCCTTATCACTCAGCTACCACGATAACCATATTGTTGGCGTGACAGTTTCACGAGTGATGAATGATGTCGCTACTATTAATGACCTGCTATCCCAGGGCATTATCACCCTGCTGGGTGATTTCCTGGTATTGGTAGGGATCATTGCAGTAATGCTGAGCATGAACGTACGGCTGGCATTGCTGACATTTGCCGTTTTACCATTGATGGTTTTGATGACAATGTGGTTCTCACGCCGGGCAAGGATTGCCTACCGGGAAACCCGCAACAGTGTCGCCAAAGTGGTCGGCGGCCTGGCGGAAGATATCGCTGGTGTGCGGGTGATCCAGGCCTTTGGGCAAGAGGATACCACCCAGGAACGTTTCAATTCAGTCAATGAAGACAACCGGAAAGCCAACATCGGCGCCATGTCGCTTTCGTTCATTTTCCTGCCCGGAATAGAATTCCTCGGTATCCTGGCTTCAGCAATTGTGCTGTGGTTTGGCGGACGTGCGGTTGGCAGCGGTGACGTCACCCTCGGCATCCTGGTGGCATTTCTCTCGTATGTGACCCGCTTTTTCCAGCCGGTGCAGGAACTCAGCCGCATGTTTACCACCCTGCAATCGGCCATGGCCGGTGGAGAACAGGTGGTGAATCTACTGGACACCACCCCGGATGTGCTGGATCAACCGCATGCCGCTGATATGCCACCTATCACCGGGCACGTGGTCTTTGACCATGTCACCTTCCGTTACGCGCCACACCTCCCGGAGGTGTTAAAAGATGTCAACCTGGATATCCCTGCTGGCCATACCGTAGCGCTGGTTGGCCCGACAGGCGCCGGGAAAACATCCATCAGCAACCTGATCGCCCGTTTTTACGATGTAGCAGAAGGTTCTGTCCTGATTGATGGGATCGATGTTCGCAACGTGAAACAGCGCCAGTTGCACCGCCAGATCGGCCTGGTACCCCAGGATTCTTTCCTGTTTTCCGGGACTATTGCCGACAATATTCGCTTTGGTAAACCTTCCGCCACCGATGCGGAGGTTGAAAATGCTGCCCGCCTGGCTAACGCACACGACTTCATCAACGAGAAACCAGATGGCTACGCGACAGTGATCCAGGAAGGCGCCTCCAACCTCTCAGTTGGGCAGCGGCAGTTGATCTGTATTGCCCGGGCCATCCTGACTGATCCTCAAATACTGATCCTGGATGAAGCCACCGCCAATGTGGACAGTATGACCGAAAGCCTGATCCAGGATGCCCTGCGCAGCCTGTTGAAAACACGTACCGCATTTGTGATTGCCCATCGCCTGAGCACCATTCAGAACGCGGACCTGATCTGCGTCATTCAGGATGGGCGGATTGTGGAACAGGGCAAGCATGACGAGTTGCTGACCCGCGGCGGGACATACGCTGCGCTGTACCAACGGCAATTTGCAGATTGATCATCTTTATTGGCAATCCCCCAGTCTCATTCACAGCGGCTGTCCGGACTGGACAGCCGCTGCTGTTTGAAACCCTCCCCTGATACATGGGATTCGGTGATTTTTCTCCTCGCCAGCGAGTCAGTCGTTGAACCAGGCCTGCCGGATCTCTTCCGCGCTCATCGGTGGTAATTCCAATGTCTGGTACATGCCTTCCCGGAACGTGTCCAACTGCGCAATCCAATCGTCAAGGGTATCGTTGGTGATGACCGGAATTGGATACCGCAAGGTATTCCCCCAATCCCCAACCAGTGCATCCGGATTGATCTGCATCCCGCTCAACAGGTAATAGGCTGCGTAAACGCCTTCATAAGCGACCCCACCGGGTTGGATGAATGCTATGCACCGGAACAGTGCACCGTTGTCCACGCGTTCCTTCCACGCCTCCAGCATGTCACGACGCGGCACGCAAGTGGTGAGGGGTAATTGCGAATCGCCCAGGTGATCATTCATCCCCCAAAAGATGTCCATCTGGCCTTCATTCGCCCAGATGGCATCCACTTCGGGATGGTCTTTGATCAATTGAGAGATACTGTCTCCAGTCAAAGACTGGTCGCCATATTGCGCGGGAATGGCTGTCGCTTTAATCCCAGGATAATCCTTAAGGACAGTATCGATAATATTTTGGTGAAAATTGTTACCGCCGAAATTGAAGTATACGAATTCACCCACATCCCCCATCTCCTTGAACATCCAGGTCAGAGAGACAGTTAATACTTCAGTTTCTGCTGACAGGTTATACACCCCTGGTTCCCCTGTTTCGGCATTCAGGACAAATAAGGGAATACCCTGCGATGCCACCTCATGGATTTGAGGGTAGGAGCCCTGTACATCCCAACGGTTGGAAAATGACAGGATCGCATCCACACCCTGGTCCGCCAGGTCCGTGATACTGTTTCCGCGCACACATTGCACCCCCAATTCGGTACAGGCTCGGTCCAGGTCATCCTGGTGAAAGGGAGTCATGTTGTTGCCATTACCAGTTTCATACCCGATGGTAAACGTCCCCATCCCTGCTGCTGCGGGTTCGGTCGCCTCAATTACCTCACTGGCGCCAACTGGCCCACACAATGCCGGCGCATCAGGGTTGCGGTTGTTTCCGGCGTCATGGGTAAGGTACAGGAAAATGTCAGGAAAGATCTCTCCAACCAGAATAATGTCTTCACGACCGGTGCCGTAAATATCGCCAAAGATCAGTTCCACCCGGTTGCCATCGGTTGTCCAGAAGGGCAAGTATTCCTGGATGGTGCCCTTGCCGCCCCCATCAATGACATTGTTCTCATCCGCCGATACCACGCAGTTACTGCAAATGCCATCAGGTTGTTCCCAGTGGGTGAAAATTCTGCCGTCCACGGTCCATTCGAGATCATGCACATTCCCGCCTTCCGTCACGGCCCGCTTGTTGCTGCCATCGAGATCCATGATGTGAATTTGCCGATTGGGTTCTTCCCCCGTCATCCAGGCAATCTGCTGACTATCAGGTGAGATTTTCGGAAGCTGGTCGTGTGCTTCGCTATTGGTCAGGTTAATCGATTCAGCGCTGCCATCAGCCGGAATGACAAAAATATCACCATAGGCAGTATAGGCTATCCAGTTTCCGTCCATTGACCAATCCGGTGATTGGCTGTCATTTTCATTGGACAGCTGCCGCAAGTTGGCTCCGTCAGCATCCATCACGTAGATGAATTTCCCGCCCTCGCCTTCGCCTTCGGTCTCCCGCTCTGAAACAAAAGCGATCGCACTACCGTATGGCGCCCACACTGGTTCATAATCGTTCGCCGGGTGATTGGTCAGGTTTACCTGGTTGCTGCCATCCGGTCCCATTGTGTAAATCTCAAGATTCCCATCCCGGTCAGAATCAAAGGTGAGATTGCAAGCCAACGGCCCGCGCGGTGTCGGGCTTGGTTCTGGTGTCCCTGTTGGTTGCATTGTGGCAGTCGGTTCCTGTACCTCAACCACCACCTCAGTTTCCGTCGGTATCAAAGCTTCTGCTGCCGCCACTGGCGGCGTGGCGGAGGGGAGCGTTTTCCCCTGGCAGGCGCTGCACAAGATGACAGCACAAAACAGAACTACACATAAAAATAATCGATATCGATTCATCATGGATAACCTCACTTCGCCAACCAGATTCCTGAGTGAATTTTAACCCGAATTCCCAAATGCAGGTGTGCAGCCTGCACACCTGAGGCAATGCAGGCTTAATCTGCTATCAGTTGGAATGGCAGGTTGTCATACCTGTCAGCTGCTGCCAGATGGGTGTCTTCGCTGACTTCCACCAGTTTTAAAAATGGCAGGGATAGCAAAGGCGCCAGGTTCGCAACCGGTGTCTCACCCAGATACAGGTATTCGAGGTTGGGTAGTATCTGCCCGATCCCCTCCAGTGAAGTGAGCTGCCCTTTTCGGATGACGAGAGTGGTCACAGATTCCAGGCCCGCAAAAGCCTCGACCGAGTCAATCGGTGTTGCCCCAACATCCACCACAACCAGTTGTTCACAGTCGGCAAGCGGGGTCAGGTCTAATACCCGGGTGCCGAACAGCGATAGATTCGTCAGGTACGGCAGGCTGGATAAAGGAGTAACATCAACCACCGGATTGTGGTTCAGGTCTACATGCTGCAGCGTTACCAGACCAGCAAGCGGGGCCAGATCGGTGATGTTCTGGTAATCGATGGAGATTCGTTTCAAATTGGGCAGCATCGTCAGGTCAGCGAGGGAATCGAGTTCACCGCGTGACATGCTTCCACCTTGGCTGGCGAATTGGTCGACCAGATCGCGGTACCCGGTTTCATCTGCTGCCGCCCTGTCACCAAAAATCCACAGTTCACGAACAGTAGCCAAATCCTCCGAAGTGATGACATCCTGTTTACCTTTTTTCAATACCAGGCGCACCGCTTCCTCAATCAGAGGTTCCTTAAACTGGATTCTTTGCCCCTGGCTACCAATCATCCATCCTGCCTGCCTTAAACCAATCATCCCCAGGATCAGGAACAACACAATACTGGTAATTAGCAAGATGGTGCGAGGTGTGGTGCGTGGTGTTAAAGCGGCCTTGACCTGCTGAACGGATTGGAACCGCTGCTGCGGGTCAAATGCGGTGCACTTCGCGACCACAGCGCCAAAGCGCTTCACCATGGGGGAGGTATGCGTCAGGTGCAGGTCTGCGCTGCCTGTCAACAACCAGTGAAGGAGAACACCCAGCGCGTAGATGTCACTGCGCGGGTCGGTTTGCGAAAAACCGAATTGTTCGGGAGCGGCATACTGCCGCGTTCCCAGTGCAACTGTATCATTGGCGGCATCTGCCTGGTAGGTGCGAGCGATATGAAAATCGATCAGAGCTAGTTTTCCTTCCGAATCCACGATGATATTCTCCGGCTTGATGTCACGGTGGATCACAGGCGGCTGCTGCCCATGCAGATAGGCCAATACATCGCACAATTGGCTGGCGATCGAGACAAACCGTTCATCGTCTAACGGATGGGATTTGATCCACCGATCCAACCGTTCACCCTCTGCGTATTCGCGCACAATCCAATGGCTGCCCTCAAGGTGAACATCACTGACATAGGCCGGAATGGCTGGATGATGCAGTTTCTCCAGAACTGCAGTATGAATGGAACTGACTGCAGGATCGTACGACCAATGGCACTGCGCCACATGGTAAGCCGAAGTTTCCCGATCCCGCACCAGGTAGGTTTCACGAAACGCATTCCGGGAAAAACACTCAATGACCTCGTAGCGCAGGGACACATCGGTGGGAATGTCAGTGTCATCGAACGCCTGTAAAAATTCATCAACAGGGGTTCCCATCATCCGCTGATACTCCCCAATGGGCTGACACCCAATTGGTACAGAATGTCCTGGGTTTCATAAAAGTCTTTTTGGTGATACAGGCAAAAGACTATGGCTGCATCTCGTTTAATCTTCGGGTAGAGCGTACTCCTGCCAGCAGCCTGCAACAATTTTTGCGTTTGCTCCACGTCCAGCCCCAACCCAAACGCCAGTTGGATGACCTTGTCCCGTGACGGCTTTCGCGTCCCATTAAACAATTGATGTCCATAGGTCCGTTCTATGCCAGCTGCCAGGACCACATGTTCCGGAATCAAGCCTTTTTCATTGCATATTTCGCCCAGGTAGTCAGAAAATTCAGGGAAATCAACCATCCCGGAATTGGCCTGGAAAAAAGTATCCAGATGATAGGTTTCTCTTAATGCCTGGAAAAATTGGGAGGTTGTACTTTTTTGATGGCTGTCATTCATATCCAGTGCACCATGCAATATATCTTAGCAGCTGGCCAAACTCAACCGATCAGCGTCCTGGTCAAATCCTCAGCTTCAGTGGGATCCACCGGAGCTCCGGTACGCCTGGCAGCCAGTACTTTTTCCAACCGGTCGTAACGGGTACGTGTTAACGGGAATCGGCTGGCAAAGAAAATGCCAAAAGAGATAAACCCAACCGGGATCAAAACAAAAAACAAGCGCAGCGCATTGATAAATGCCGGAGTTTGGGTGGCTTCGATCAACTTCCCAGCTTCTTGCAGCGGAGGGATGTAACCGGCCAATTCCAACACCTGCGCCACGGCAAATACGGCCAGTGCGGATGAGAATTTGCGGGTAAAGGTTGTGAGTGCAGAATAGGTTCCCTCGCGGCGCTCCCCGGTACGCAGTTCATCCACATCCGGGATGTCCGGGAAAATCGCGTATACCATGATCACCACCCCTCCTGAGCCCAAACCGACCAGGACAGCAAAGACATACAGGGTCCAACCCGGGGAAGCAGGTGTGATCAGGAAGGAAAAGAACATCACCACAACAAACAGCACCGCCCCCAGGATATAGGACTTCGCCTTTGATAACTTCTTACTCAGCCATTGGTAAAACGGCAACGACACCACCTGTGCGATCAACATCCCGCCCAGTACAAAACTGACGTCCTCCCCCCGTCCGAGGTAGGATTTAATGAAATACACCACAATGGATTGCGTGGCATCAAAGGCGGTGAATGCCGTTACATACATGACCAGCACAAACACAAACGTACGCATCTGGAACGGTTCCACAAATGCCTGCTTCCAATGAAAGCGGCGCATATCCTTCTGGAACTCCGGCCGCTCCCGGGTGATCGCCACCGTGGCAATGAACGGCAGGGCAAACAACAACCCGAACACCATCGCCGTTACAATCCACCCCGTTCGTACATCCGGCATGGCATTCACAATTTCAAGGGGTAGCAGCGCGCACAGGATCGATGATAGCGTGGAAAAGAAGATACGGAACGTCGCCAGTGAGGTACGCTCGTTATAATTCAGGGTCAGTTCCGATTGTAACGCGCCGTAATTCAACATCACCAGGCTGACCACAGTGGAATAGAACAGGTAAGTGGCAATCACATACACAAAACGGGTGGTTTCGCTTTCAAAATTGACCGGGTAGAAAATGGCAAAAAAGGAGAGGAATACCAGCGGAATGCCAGCCAGCAGATAGGGGCGGCGGCGTCCCAACCGGGTACGCGTCCGGTCAGAAAGCACCCCCTCAAACGGGTCAGTGATTGAGTCATAGATTTTACTGACCAACAGCACCACCCCGGCCAACCCCGGGCTGATGCGAACCACATCGGTCAGGAAAACCAAGTAAAAGAAACTGATCAGTGTGCCGGCACCCCCACCGTAAAAATCGCCCACACCATACCCCAGCTTTTGCCAGAAGGTCATTTTTTCTGAACGCTCTTGCATCGCCTCGACTCCTCAAATTATTGTTTCAGGCATATCCAAGGTTAATTATCCGTTTGAGTATAGCACTACCGGGAAACATCGGGGAGTCATTTTGTCGTTCTTTTCCAGATTCCAGCGCCATCCGAAATATACATGAACTCCATGGGAGAATTCAGTTACAATCAAATCAACACTTTACACCCGGAGAACGAGGTCATGATGAATAATGCAATTCCTGATGAGAAAAAAGCCTTTATCGACTCTTTTTTGGAGAATGCCCACATCGCCCGTGTGGCCACATCCGATTCCAGCGGCCAACCGCATGTAGTTCCTGTGTGGTATGCCTGGGATGGTGAGAGCCTGTGGATCAGTTCCTACTCCAATACGCGCAAGATCAAGGATCTCGAGAATAATCCCAAAATGGCTGTATCCATTGACATTGCCGAAGAGGGTGGCAAAACCCAGGCAGTCATTTTCGAGGGCACAGCAGATCTGGTGCGCGACCCGCGCGATTTTTTGCGCCAACAATTCTATTGGATCTACAAGCGCTACCTGGGCGATGAAGGCGTGAAGGCTCCTGGCCCACAGGAGTGGATTGAAGACCCGCACAATTTATTGATCAAATTGACACCGCAACAGGTCTATACCTGGAACTGGTAAAGGTTACCACCATCCATCAATATACAGCCATTGTTTCAGGCGAAATTTTAACAATCCGTGCCTGCTTTGTAAGGAGATTGTTAACCGGTCAAAATATGCAGTAATCAAAGGTATACTAAGGGGGAATGACTGTACTTTGATTCAAAAAATGCCGTGGACCTCATCATTTACGCAAGAAACCATGATTGTTGTTTTATCAGATATCCATTTTACAGAAGCCCAATCCACCCGGCTTGGGAGCCGGCGGTTCAACCGGAACATCGAACCGCAGATATTTCGCAGTTATTTTGCCGAACTCAACGATTTTGCAGTCAACAACGGCATACCTTCTATAGATCTGGTATTGGCTGGCGACATATTGGAGATCAATCGTTCCGCCCTGTGGCTGGAAGGCAACCAGAGGCCGTATGTTGCCAACCAGCAGGTTGAACCAGGTTCTCCTGTGGAGAACGCCATTCTGCGCATATTGGATGCGATTGCGGTTGAAAAACGGGTCAAGACTACCCTGTCCATGTTTCATAATCTATCAAAAATCTTCTCTGTCCCGGTAACCGTCCATTACATCCTGGGCAACCACGACCGGCTGGTGAATGCCACCCCGGCAACGCGTGCCAGGGCACGGGAATTGCTCGGACTGGGCAACAGCCCGGAGATCTTCCCCCATCACGTCCTGCTGAATGATTCCAACGGACTGCCATTTTGCCTGGTGCGGCACGGCCATGAATACAATAGCGACAATTTTTCAATCAAAACGGAACACCTGCCGGAGATACCAATTGAATTTCCCGAATCTGTCTATGGGGCACCCAGCCTGGGGGATATCATGTCGGTGGAATTCGGTGCTGGCCTGCCGTACTTTTTTTCCCGTTACTATGGTGAAGAAGCCATTCAGAAGGACAAAAAATTATTTGCCCTCTACAAGCGATTGATCGAATTTGATGATGTGCGTCCAGCCAGCGCATTATTATCCTTCCTGTTTTCCACGCCAGGGGTAAAAAAGCGCAAAACCTGGGCGTTGGTGAAACCCTGTTTTATGAAAATCATCGACAGCTTAAAACACAACACTGCCTTCAAAGAACATATCCGCCAATCCAGTGTTCTCAGTCCCCTCAAAAAAGTGTTCTTGATGGGAGCGCTCAAACTGGGTGTGGTCAAGGTGGCTGCCAATTATGGGGTGGTCAAGCAGATCATGAAACTGGTCTCACGAAAAATCAAACTGACCTCCCAGGCTGCCTGGGCGCAAAAAGAGAGTGTGATCCAGTCAGAAGATTCCAGTGTCAGGTGTGTTGTCAGCGGTCACACCCACACCCCCGAAGTTGCGCTGATCGCAACCCACCAGGGCGAGGAACGCTATTATCTCAACACCGGCACCTGGCGAAACTACATCCCCGCCACACCAGATTTTCGCCACTTTGGCCATCTGCAAGCCATCACCAAGGTGATCATTTTCCGCCCAAGTGAGAATCCACAGCAACGCAAGAAATCTGGCTGGTCGTTTTATTTTTCCAGCGCTGACACCTTTGGAAATCATCGATTCTTCTAACAGCTGCCACCTACAATCGCCGGTTTGTGAACAGGCTCCCTTGTTCCCTCTGCATTGGTGGCGCGTATCCCCCTTCCCACAATGCCTGCGGCTTAAGATGCTTTTTTCAGTCCATGAATCAAGTGGTCGATGGCCAGAGCCGGGTACCTGAACAACATCCGGGGGCCGGAATATTTCATCACAGCATTGATCCGTTTGCGCATCCCAGGCTTGTAGCAATGGATGGGACAATTTCTACAAGTCGGTTTCGCAGCACCAAAAGGGCACCTGTCCAGCCGCTGGTGGGCATAATCCAGCATCTCGCTGCACTCGCTGCACAGTTCCCTGGAATGATGCCTACGCCTGCAATACAGGCGTATCATCCTTTCGATCACCATTTTTTCCTTCTCAATCCGGTCCATCAAGATCCAATACATCCCGGCGATGATCTACTGAGCCTGTGAATCGCCAGGTACCACCATTTATAACATGGATTTTCAGCGCGAAACAATCAGCCCTCGCGACCATACACTCCAATGACCAGAGACAATCATCGGAGTGATATCACCCTCAACTGCCCCAAGAAAAGGGGTAGGGGTTCAGGCTAATCAGAAGACTGGTTTGCAGCGTGTTTGGCTTCGATATCAGCATACATCACTTCACGCTTGCCCTTGTGGCGCAACGGGTACATTGCCATGATTACAATGGCTAATAATGAACTCAATGCTGGCAGCCCAAATAACACCAATCCCAACCCACTGAATAAGGTATCCGGGATGGTAGCAGCATCCTGGTACAACTCCGCATTATATCCAACAGCAATCAAGACCACGCCAGTCAGGGCAGAGGAGATCGCAGCCTGGATTTTTAACACAAATTGGCCGACAGCGTTGATGGTACCTTCCATACTTTTCCCTGTCGCATACTTGTTATAATCCATGCATTCCATCCCGATCAAGGTTCCGGGAATGTAGCCACCACCAACGCCAAGCATGGCAATGAACAGCAGGGCAAACATCAGGCCCTGACGCTGGATGGGACCAGATAAATTGATCACCCACAAAATCAACATTGGGACAATGGAAATGGCATTGACAATGATCGCACCGTTACCGGGGGTAACCCGCTTCTGGATGAACTGAGCCAGGAAAGTACCGCCAACCATGCCAAACAGGATGGTAATTCCCCAGATCATGGAGGTTGTCCCCAGGTTTGCAGCACCAAAGGCATATTTGATATAGTAGGTGATTGCCGCCATGACAAAAGCGAAGCTGAAACCACCCACCAACCCGGATAATTGGGATATCCACAGGGGTTTGTTGGACTTCAGCATTGCAAAGACATCCTTCACCTGCACTTTCTCTTCATCCACGTTTGCGGTGCCCTCCCTCACCATTGCAATGCCAATCATGGAAAGTAATGTGAATGGTACCATAAACACCACTACAGCCAGGCCGATATTCGGCCTAACCCCATCAACCCCAAGCGAGACTGCGATTGCCAGGAAGAACGACATCAGGATTGAGAGGAAGGTGGTCACCACTCGAGGCACTACCAGCAGTTTGGTACGCACCCGGGTATCACCAGAAAGTGATTGAATCAATGGGTTCATCGGCAGCAGCGTGAAGGCTGTATCAAATAAAATGTATAGGACATATACCAGGGCAACTTTGAGCGCATCTGACGCACCCATGGGAATATTGAACAAGGCAATGATCAATAGGGCAGATGCCAGGGTTGCCCAGAACATGAAGGGTTTGAACTTGCCCCACCGGGTGCGCGGACTGCGGTCCATCACAAAACCAAGCAATGGATCATTGATCCCATCCCAGATACGCCCGATCAACAACATCAGCGTAGCCACTGAGGCGGCTTTTCCCGCGATGCCGGTATAGATTCCGGCGTAATCGGTAATATACAGCATCAGGAACCCGGTGATCAGCGAGTTGGCGATCATCTGCGAAAGCCCCATGGTACTGACACCGAACATGGTTTTGAAATCAAGAGGATATTGCTGTTTCTTATCTTTCATGGCACATTCCTTTTTGTGTGGGAAGACGATTCCTTTTACTTTTGGATTCAGTTGATTGCCGGATAAAATGGATCAGCAAGCAACAGTATGCAATCCTACACAACACTCAATTGGTTTCCATTCCTGGATTAATGAAAGCATGGATAATTGGTAGGATATAATTTAAACGCAGCAACGCCGAACTGTCTATCAAAAAAATGTCATTCCTTTAAATTTTCGAGGATCTCCACCGTAATCATGCTAGAGACCAAGCACAAACAAGCACTGGACCTGTTTTATGAAGTCTCCGCCATCCCGCTGATGATATGCCAGGCGGACGGTTCCCCGGTGTATACTCTGCCCTCGCTGCCCCAGAGTGATGAAACCACAGTAGGTAACCACTCCCTCATCTCTCATTACCTGGAGAAAAGGCCGGCAACCTCCGCACCCATGGTCGAGATCCTGGATCCAGTTTTTTTCTACGGGGTAATCCAACTGGATGACAACACATTCCTTATCCTGGGGCCTGCCGCCCCGATCCGCCATGATGAGGATGCCTTCATAAAGCTTGCCCTTCAGCGCAATGTGGCAGAGCAGTACCGGAAAGCTTTTTGTGAACATATCCATCAGATACCGGTGATTTCCTTCCGCCGTTTTTTGATCACGCTCTCCCTGATCCATTACATGATACAACAGGTGATGATTCCACCCGATATGATCCTTCTGCAGCAACCCAGGGCAGCCCTGGAAATGGAGGAGTTGTTAACCCACACCCTGTTTGAAGCTCGGGAAAACAAGGTGATGCATACACCATCCAGTTTTGAACATACCATCCTGGAAGCAGTGTCCGAAGGAGATGTGATTCGATTGAAACAAGCGTTACACTCCCCGGCCCCGGGTGTTGTCGGTCGAATGTCCAATGACCCGGTACAACAGGAAAAGTTTACATTCGTCAGTTTTATCACTCTGGTGACCCGGGCAGCCATCGCAGGCGGGCTGCCTCCCGAATTGGCCTATTCATTAAGCGATATTTATTGCCAGGTGATTGACCCAATGAACGACATAGCCAGCATATCGAGCGTCACCCTTGAAATGGCACTGGATTTCACAGAAAAAGTCGCACAGACACTGGGAAAAAACCGCCTGTCGCCAATGATTACTGCTGCCTGTGCGTATATCAATGGGCATCTGCATGAAAACATTGACTTGCTCCAGCTGGTCGCTGGTAGCCGTGTAAGTGCCAAAACACTTTCTCAGAATTTTAAGAAAGAAACAGGCCTGTCGATCACGGACTATATTCACCGCGAGAGAATTAAAGAAGCCCAAGCATTGATGCGCTATTCAAACTATTCCATCACCCAGATCGGTTATTTTCTGCAATACGCATCCCAGAGCTATTTTTCTTCCATCTTCAAGAAATTCACCGGATTAACCCCCCAACAATACCGGCGGCAGGCCCATTATGGCAATTACTGATCGGTCACATTCAGACAGCATTTAACCCACAAGAAGCACCGGGGTCAACCGCTAATGAGGCGAAGGAATCCGCTCAGGATTTCCTGATATCCTTCAGCCGCAGCGCTACAAACCCGATTACCAGACCGATCAGGCTGCCGCCGATGATTGCAATGATCAGCCATTCCCCCACCCCACTGACGAAATCACCGGTGAAGAAGGCCCTGATGTTGCTCCAATAAAAGGCATCGCCCCGATTTGAGAGATGCATTTCCGGCCGAGAGGGCTCTCCAATCACAATCAATTTGATCCCATTAAACAGGTAATATGCCACCACCGCCGTAGACCATGCAAATGCGGACGCCGCCGCCGTCAGCCATGGCGAGTTGGATGTTTTTACCTCCACTACGGCAACAGGCACCAACAGCACCAGCCAAATCCCCAGGATGGGAATATTGATCCATATCCCCCAGGCAGAAAGTGCCTGCACCCAGTTCTGGAAGTAGAAATCAAAGATACCGAACGCAATCCCCGCCAGCAGGTAGTAAAGCCATCGCCATTTCAATGTGATACACCTCCTGAAGTTAAGTCATCAAGTCTTACCATTTTAGGTCTGTACGAAGCCATAGAAAATTGCGATCAACATCCAACATGGTAACACAGTCCGAATCGAAAACCAGAGTCAAATTGACTCTGGTTTCGTTAGTAGCGGGGGATAGATTCGAACTATCGACCTTCGGGTTATGAGTCAAAATCCTGAATCCGTGCCATTTGTGCGGCGGGCTCTGCAAATCAGCCGACCTGACGAACTCTGGTACACGCTTGCCGGGCACGCTGCGGTAGCTAATCGATGTTCGTATAGTATCTGTTTAACGTGGGTTCGTCAAGTCATGTTTTCATCATTTTTAACGTAAATTATGTGTCAACAATAGCAAGTGCCTTGACAATTCCCAAATTCGACAATAATATATAACAATTCTTTGGTTATTTTGGAAATTTATGAAGCTTACACACCGTCAAGAAACTTTTATCCGCCGTCTACTGGACTTGTGCCGTGAGTATAAGGGGCCAATTCATTATTCAACCCTAGCCGAGAGAATTGGAGTAAGCCCTTTTACTGCTTATGACATGCTTCGCCTTCTTGAAGAAAAGGGGTTTGTAACTTCTGAATATCGTATTGAAGCTGGTAAAAGTACGGTTGGTAGATCTGAAATTGTATTTCTTCCAACACAATTAACCTATAACCGGTTTGCAGAATTAGCAAATGGTGCTGATCTAGACAACTGGGAAAGCGTAAAATCCCAAATTATGAAGAGAATTCTCGCAGGCGATATTCATGACCGCGACCTAGCCGACGAATTAATTGCAAGGATACCGCCAGATGCGCCTGAGACATTTCGGTATTGCTTTGAAGTGATAACTTTGCTAATTTTACGTCTCGGCAAAAATACGGGACGAAAAGTTCTCCTTGAGAGAATGCCCCAAATGTTTGGATGGAAAGAATCCTTTTCAAAATCAGGGCTCATCATTCTAGGAGGTTTTATTTTAGGCTTGTTGGCATCAGACAATTCGTTAATTTTGGAAAGAGACCAGCCAATTCTTGAGTATGTCCAAAGGTACCAGTCTCTGGTCTCAGAAATGGAACCTCGATTGGCAAACCGTTTAGCCAACAACATCTATGACATGTTTTCTTCGGTGCTTAAAGCATAATTTTTGTGGATAATATTTTGGTCTTTTTGGAAATTTTCTTATGACAACCTCAATCGAAACGTTTAATCTAACCAAGCGATATCCTTCCCAGTCAAAAGAGAGCCGTTCTGCTTTGGACAATTACGACCTGCATGTAGAAGCTGGTCAACTCTATGGCATTGTAGGACCAGATGGAGCGGGTAAAACCACACTGCTTCGGATTTTATCAACCGTGTTAACCCCTACCTCAGGATCTGCCCAAATAGACGGTTTTGATGTAATTAAACAATCCGAGCAAGTTCGATCTCGAATTGGATATATGCCTCAAGCATTTAGTTTATATCCAGACCTAAGCGTTTTAGAAAACCTTCGCTTTTTTGCGGATATGAATGGCGTTTCCCGCGAAAAACAAAAAAAACGGATCGCAGAATTATTAGAATTTGCTCGATTGACTGAGTTTGCATCTCGGCGAAGTGAAAATCTTTCCGGCGGCATGAGCAAAAAATTGGCTCTGGCTTGCGCGATGATCCATGAACCCGAAATTCTACTTCTGGATGAACCAACAACGGGAGTAGATCCGGTTTCACGTCGGGAATTATGGCAACTTTTAGCAAAAGTAATCGAAAGAGGAGTCACTATCGTTGTTAGCACGCCCTATATGGATGAAGCAGAGCGGTGTGACGTTGTCAGCATTATCTACCAGGGGAAAAGTTTAATTTCGGGGTCGCCAGTGGATATGGAACAACAGATGCCCTTCAAGATTATTGAGGTCAAAGCAAGACCGAGAGGAACTCTGCGACAGGTGGCGGATAGTATCGATGGAGTGATCCAATGGCGGGCGGTTGGTGATCGTTTACGTCTTTCGGTGAACAATTCGATGGCCGTCCAAGAATATTTGAAAGACGCATTAAAAAAGGCAGGAGCAGAAATCACAATTTTACGTGAAGCACGAATCACAATGGAAGATGTATTCATTTACCTGGTTGAATCACAGGAGCATCCTGTATGAAACGAGAAAATTCTGTCGAAGTTCATCAGCTAACACGTAATTTTGGAGATTTTACGGCTGTGGACCACATCAGTTTTGAAATACCCAAAGGTGAGATTTTTGGATTACTTGGCCCGAACGGGGCTGGAAAGACAACGACCATCCGAATGCTTTGTGGCCTGTTAAAACCGACTGGAGGAGAGGCTAGAGTGCTGGGCTTTGATGTGGCAGGCCAATCAGAACAAGTCAAACGCAATATTGGCTATATGTCGCAAAAATTCTCCTTATATAACGACCTGACAGTGTACGAAAACCTTTGGTTTTATGCAAACCTTTACGGCATCCAAAATGATCGAATAAAACAACGAATTGACGATTTGATTGAAATGGCCGGATTGCGCGGCCATGAAAAACAATTGACTCATAACCTTTCAGGTGCCTGGCGACAGCGGCTGGCCTTAGCCTGCGCTATTGTTCATGAACCCCCTATGTTGTTTTTAGATGAACCCACTGCCGGTGTTGACCCTGTATCCCGGCGTGAATTTTGGGAAATGATTTACACCATGGCTGGTAAGGGGGTAAGTGTGTTGGCTACTACCCATTACATGGATGAAGCCGAATTCTGTAATGTGATTGGCATGATGTATCGTTCTCGACTGATCGCCTTAAATGACCCTGATACGCTAAAAAACAATATGCGGGGATATTTATACGAGGTGGATTGTAATGCCCCAGGAAAGGCAGAACATATTTTGAAATCCCTGGCAGAGGTGGAGGATGTCGCGGCTCATGGTGTGCTCTTGCATTTACTCTTATCGAATGAAAATGAAAAGGAACTGATCCTCAAGATATTGTCTGAAAATCAAATCCAAGTTCACCGAATCGAAAGAGTACTTCCATCTCTGGAAGATGTGTTTGTTTCTTTAGTTGATCAAGAGAATCGCCAGCAGGTACGGACGGATATTGAATAAGGAGGTTCATGTGAGACAAAGTTTCCGGAGAATGTTCACAATCGTTCGAAAAGAATGGCTTCATATTATCCGAGACCCCCGAACTCTTGGGCTTGTGATTATCATGCCCGTTATGATGCTTTTTTTATTGGGTTATGCTGTAGCAAACGATGTAACGGATATACCGATGGTTGTTGCTGATTTATCTCAAACTGAAAACAGTCGCACCCTGGTTGATAAGTTGACTGTAAGCGGATTTTTCAAATACACATATTCAGCCCAAAGCGAAAATGAAATTTTAAAGCTGCTGGATGAAGGCACCGTAAAGGTTGGTCTGTACATCCCGGAAAATTTCGGCAGAAACCTCAGCACGGGGGGGACTGGAACCATACAATTTTACATTGACGGATCGAATCCAACCGTTGCCCAAACCGCGCAATTGGCTGCCGAGACAATCAGTCAGTCCATGTCTCAAGAAATCCTAATCAACCGCCTTGAACGAAGCGGTTCTGGAATGCAACTAAATCTACCGGTCGATGCCCGTTTACGATATTTATATAACCCGGATATGAAGCGTATGAACTTCATGATCCCTGGTCTGGTTGCCATCATCCTGCAAATACAAACCCTATTGCTCACCGCTTTCGCCATCGTGCGGGAACGTGAGCAGGGAACCCTAGAACAGCTAATCGTGACTCCTGTTCGCTCATGGGAATTAATGCTCGGCAAGATCCTACCCTTTGTTGTGGTTGCCTTCGTAAATGTAGTCATGACTGTTACGGTTGGGGCGATCTGGTTTGGCGTGGAAGTCGCAGGCAGTATTACACTCCTGGGCATTTTGAGTCTGATCTTTTTATTGGGATCGCTGGGCCTGGGCGTTTTTATTTCGAACATATCGAAAACCCAAATGCAAGCCATGTATATGGCATCCTTCATCATGATGCCATCGTTCATATTGGCAGGTTTACTTTTCCCCCGGGAAAACATGCCCTGGCTGGCTTATTATGCAGGTTACCTATTACCTGTGACTTACTTTCTCGAAATCGTTCGCGGGATTATTCTAAAAGGCGCTGAGTTTGCCTCATTGTGGGTATGGATTTGGCCTATGGCCTTATTTAGCATTGTCGTCTTCTTTGCCAGCGTTTTACTGTTCCAAAAAAGGCTGTAAGTTTTCAAACGCTACTAAAAAGCTCATAAAGGAGTTATCGAATGAAAAAACACGTTTTAATCTTTGCATCCTGCTTTCTTGTCCTTGCAATTTCATTGACCGGTTGCCAGGGGATCAACGGAAATGGCACCAATGAGCTCAAGGCGTCAGGGATTATTTCAGCTACCGAGATCAACATTGCTTCTCAGATTGGTGGCACAGTTGTCTCTGTCGATGTGAATGAAGGCTCCCAGGTTAAAAAAGGCGATGTACTTTTCCAGTTGGATGATGCGTTACTTCAAGCGCAACGGGACCAGGCTTCTGCCGCAGTAACCGTAGCGGAAAAGGCTGTAAATTCAGCCAGGATTCAATATGATATTGCGGTGAATAACGCCCGGTTACAAGATCAACAAAATCGTATCAATAGTTGGAATATCCCTCAACCCGAGGAATTTGATCTTCCGGTGTGGTATTTTGACAAAGAGGAAAAAATCAATTCGGCCAAGTCAGAAGTAGATGCGGCTGCTGCAGATTTGGATATAGAAAAAGAAAATCTTAAAAAAGTCCTGGCTAATAATTCCTCACGGGATTTTTTGTCAGCCGAGAAACGATTAGCAGACGCACAAGCTGCATTCTTAATTGCTGATCAGGTGCTAACGCAGGCTAATGGTGCACAGGACAAAGAAGATATTTCCAATTATGCGAATGATCTTTATGACACGGCAAAAACAGAGCTAAGTTCTGCTCAAACAGACTACAATCGCCTATTAACTACTCAGGCAGCGACAGAAGTTCTTGAAGCGCGGGCACGTGTCCGCGTTGCACAAGAACGGATGGATCGAGCGGTGGATTATTTAACCTCCCTGGAAAGTGGCGACCAATCTTTAATGGTCCAGGCAGCGGATTCAGGCGTGCAGCAAGCAGAAGCCGTTTTGGCGCAGGCGCAAGCAGCCCTGGCTCTGATTGATATCCAAATGGAAAAGACAATCATCTCCTCCCCGACTGATGGAATTGTTCTGACCCGAAATCTGGAAGAAGGTGAAATGCTTGTTCCAGGAAGCGTTGCGTTAACCATTGGACAACTTGATGAAGTGAGTCTTACGGTTTACATTCCTGAAACGGAATACGGAAAAATCAAGTTGGGTGATATCGTCTCGATTGCAGTTGATTCGTTCCCAGGAGAAAAATTCACTGGGACTGTTTCTTACATCTCGGACCAGGCTGAATTTACGCCTCGAAACGTTCAAACCGTTGACGGTCGGAAAACCACCGTTTACGCAGTGAAGATCACTGTGCCCAATACAAATCTTGAGTTGAAACCCGGCATGCCCGCGGATGTCATTTTTATCGGAAAATGAAACCTCAAAACACGCCGGTTGTTGTAACGGGCAGCGCAGCCCAGGTGCCGCCAGAAATTGCCAGTCAATTAGGCATTGTAATTCTTCCGTTGGTCATCATAGTTGAAGGGAAAGAATATCTGGACGGTATTGATCTCTTTCCTAGTGATCTTTACCAGAAAATGCGCACGCAAAAGATTGAAGTAAAGACCGCTGCGCCCAACGTCGGACAATACTATGCGTGCTTTAAGAGAATTATTGACCAACAGGAAAGCGATGTGCTTTGTATTTCTCTTTCGGGGAAATTAAGCTCTGATTACACCGCTGCAGTTGATGCAGCCAAAATGCTATCGGGTGAATATCCCAGGAATAAAGTGACCGTCATTGATAGTTTAAGGGCTGCAGCTCCACAAGGGTTGCTGGCGGTTGAAGCAGCAAAGCGGTTGCGAGCGGGCGAAACAATTGAAGACGTAGTCCAATATTTAATGGACGCCAGACATAGGTCGGGATTGATCGCTGCGTTGGACTCATTGGACTATCTCGCCCAAGGTGGTCGGATTGGAAAAGCAGCATACCTGGTTGGCAGCGTACTTCAGATCGTACCAATTTTAACCATTAACGATGAAGGAATCGTAGCGCCTTCCACGATTATCCGTAAAAAAGAAAAAATAATTCCTGGGATTCTTTCGATCCTAGCTAAAGAAACGCCTGGTTTTACGAAATTAGGTTTATCAGTGATGCATGCTGATGCAGTTGAAGAAGCTGAAGTACTGAGACAATCGTTAAAGGAACTGTACCCAACGTTGGATATTCCAATCGGCGAGTTCACACCAGTCATGGGAGCGCATGCCGGACCAGGCTTGATTGGATTAGGTTATCTGTATGAGTAGAAGAGTAAAAATCGTCAAAGAGGTTGCTTATGATTGTTAACTTTGCACAAACCATACCGGTAGTGACGACTATATTTCTCATGATTTTTGGGTATCTTTTCGGTTCGATACCAAGCGGCTATCTGGCCGGAAAATGGCTCAAAGGAATAGATTTAAGGCAATACGGCAGCGGAACAGTCAGTGCCTCCATGGTCTGGGAGCATGTAGCAAAATGGGCGATAATTCCGGTCGGGCTATTCGATATATTCAAAGGCGCAATTCCCACCTGGCTTGGTTTACGCCTGGGGATGGGGGAAGTGGTTGCGATGCTGGCAGGTTTTTCTGCAATGATTGGTCATAACTGGCCTATTTACTTAAATTTTCATGGCGGGCGTGGTTTTAGTCCTTTTTTGGGTGAATTGCTGGTTCTTTTCCCCTGGGGGGTTTTAATCGTTTTGGCTGGTTTAGGATTAGGTAATCTTTTTCATTCCGCAGCCATCCCCTTGTTTGTCGTAATTCTCCTGCCAATCTTTGCCGCCTGGATGGGCGGCCCTTCCATCGTTTTTTGGTGTTCTATTCTTATGGTGTTAATTACTTTGATCAAAAGGTTGGAAGCCAATCAACGGCCACTACCAACCAATCAAACCGAACGGCGTAAAGTAATCCTCCGGCGAATATTTTTGGATCGTGATATCCAGGACCACCAGGCATGGATTCGCAGAGAACCACGAGATTTTTAGAGGAGACTTGAATGGATTTTTTACCTGACCATGGATCTTGTTTTGTTTGTGGGAAGTCGAATCCCAAGAGTATTGGGATTGCCTGGCAACTAATGGCGGGAAATCATATTTTTGCTTCCTTCGAGTTTAGTGATTTTCAACAAGGACCACCAGGATTTGTACACGGAGGCGCTTCGGCAGCAGTTATGGACGAAGCCATGGGATTGGCCGTTTTCCATTCCGGCTACAAGGTTGTCACTGCAAACCTGTCGATTGATTATCGCAAACCAATACCATTGGGAAAACCAGTAAAAATACAAGCGGTAATGAGCGGTAAGACCGAAAGGCGCATACTTGCGCTTGGTGAAATTTTATTACCGGATGGGTCTGTAGCTGTTTCTGCAAAAGGAATTTACGCAGAAGCAAATCATTTTTTCGACAAGGTGGCAGAGCAATTTTTGGAGCCAGAAGCATGAAGCGACTGGTTTCAAAGATAATCTGGATCTCCATTTTTTCAATCTCCATGGCGTACCTGGAAGCTGCCATCGTTGTATATTTACGACGATTATTCGGTATTGGCGACTTGATTCTTCAGGTTCCACCTTTTGACCAGCAAATCGCTGTCATCGAAATAGGAAGAGAGCTGGCAACCTTAATTATGCTCCTGGCAATTGGATGGATCGCAGGGCATAATAATCAATCTCGTTTGAGCTATACGCTCATCGCATTTGGTGTTTGGGATATTTTTTATTACCTCTGGTTAAACGTTTTCATCGGCTGGCCTAAAAGCCTTTTGGATCCCGACTTATTATTCTTAATTCCTCTACCCTGGTGGGGTCCAGTACTCTCTCCTGTTTTAATTTCGATATTGATGATCACGGGGGGCGTGGCAGTGCTTAGGGAAAATGTGAATAATAACCCCGTCCATTTTCCACAATCTATTTGGATTCCACTCATCTTGGGCGTATTGTTGTTGCTTTATTCTTTCATGGCAGATGCAATTCAGATATTACCCGCATCCACTGCTGCACTAAACGATTTAAGGCCAACCCAATTTAACTGGCCAGTCTATTTGATCGGATTGGGTCTGGCTTTCGTTTCAGTCCTGCAAATAATGATCAAGCAAAAGAAGAAATAACCTTTATAAATAGGAGATTTAATGAAAATTCGTTTTCTTGGACACTCGTGTGTAGAAA
Source organism: Anaerolineae bacterium (assembly GCA_013314735.1). GTDB lineage: Bacteria > Chloroflexota > Anaerolineae > Anaerolineales > Anaerolineaceae > SpSt-1165. The sequence continues at coordinate 16,077 of JABUFD010000002.1, read as the reverse complement.
TTGTTGGAAAGCATCATATCTTGATCGATCCGGATTTTACACGGGATCCTTTGCCGAATGTTGAGTATATTTGTGTTTCGCATGCCCACAAGGACCATATCGGTAAGGTGGCTCAGATTCCAACTGGTATTGTAGTGGCTTCTCGAGACGTGTGCGATATTGCATTAAAAATGGGAGTGCCTTCTTCTCGTCTTCAACCGTTGACCACTGGAGAACGTATCGAAAACATTGAAATTTTGCCAGGCTTTAGTGTGGTTAAAGACCCGGTCTATTTCATCGTCAGCTTACTTTTTCGTTTTAAGATCCCTGATCCTGGAGGAACACCACTCTCATTCTTGATCCATGATGATGCCGACTTATTGCATATTGGCGACGCCCATCAATTTCCGCCAGAAATTCATCCGGATATTTTATGCCTGCCCTGGCGTACTTCACCTATAGGACCCGAAAAATATAAATCTGTAGTTATAGAGATGGCTAAGAAAATGGCATCGCCTTATATCCTCCCAATTCATTACGATCTTGATGGGACTGAAGCGAATCCGAATGAATTAATCCCTCGAATCGATTCAGTTATCTTGTATGGAGAAAACTGGTACACGTTTGAAAAAAAGGAGTTATTGGAAAATTGAAATTTGTCTTTAGTTTGTTTTTTTCATATTTCCTGGGCGCCATCCCTTTTGGCTGGATCTTCTCGAAACTGGTAAAAGGAGTGGATATCCGGAAAATGGGCAGTGGAAGAACAGGAACGACCAACACAATGCGCGCAAGTGGGTATCCGATTGCATTACTCACTCTGTTTTTGGACGGTTTTAAAGGGGTGGCTAGTGTTTGGTTCGCCAGGTACATCGCGCCAGGAATGGTTGGATTGGAAATTATGGCACCAATTTTTGCTATCGTTGGGCATAATTATTCGGTTTTTCTTGTGGAAAAAGACACTACTGGCAAATTGGTTTTCAAAGGGGGAGCTGGTGGAGCAACAGCTCTTGGGGGCGTGTTCGCTCTCATGCCATCTGCCTTCCCAATTATCAGCGCTATTGCCCTTATCATGTTTTTTGCTGTCGGGTATGCATCGCTCGCTACCCTCAGTATTGGAGTGAGTACTTTACTTTTATCGGTTATTCAATATCTGCTGGGTTTATCCTCCTGGCAATATATTGTGTATGGGGTTTTGAGCACGGGTTTATTGGTTCTGGCCTTACTTCCGAACTTAGCCCGATTAAAGAATGGTAACGAACGCGGCGTAAGCTGGCGGTCAAGAAAGATCAAGTAACTCTATTCGAGAAAGGATTAAATCATGAAAAACCAGAAAGTTGCAATTGTCACAGATGGCGCATGTTCTTTATCGCCAGCACGCGGAGAGGAATTAGGAATTCATATTGCACCTGTTTATGTCACATTTGGTGACAAAACCTACCGCGCCGGAATTGATTTGGAGGATACTGAATTTTATAAACTTCTTGCTGCCAGCAAAAAATTACCCACTACTGCCCAACCGACTGCCTCTGATTTCGTCAATATTTATAATAAGCTCGCTGATGAGGTTGATGAAATTATTACCATCGTGATTTCTCATCATATGAGTGCGACCATTCAATCCGCTGAAATGGCCAACGAACAATTTAATAAAATTCCCGTTCATATTGTTAATTCTGAATCGGTCTCCCTGGGGCTGGGAATGATATCGCTTGCTGCTGCCAGAGCGGCGGGACAGGGTCAGGATGCCCAAAGCATTTTAAAGTTGGTTGACGACATTAAAAAGCGTCTAAATGTAATTTTCACGGTAAAAACGCTGGAATACTTACATAAAGGCGGAAGAATTGGGGGAGGTACGGCATTTTTAGGATCAGCCCTCGATATCAAGCCAATCTTGTATATTAGTAACGGAAGGATAGAGCCCTTAGAGAAACAGCGTACGCGTAATCGCTCACTTTCCCGGTTAATAGAGTTGATGAAGGAAAAGGTGGGCGATCAACCCGTCCATGTAACAATCCTGCACGGAAATATTCCCGAAGAAGCGCAACAATTTGAACATTCAATCAGAGATCAATTCAATTGTATCGAAATGATTACCTCCGATATGGGACCAGTCATCGGCGTCCACGCAGGACCTGGTACATTGGGATTGGTTTTTTATACAGCAGAATAAAATTAAAAAGGTCAATTAGGTATGTCCTTAATCACACAATTGATTGGTTTGATTGGCATTGGATTGCTGACGGGAAGTGTTGTTGGCTTAACCGGTGCAAGCGGCGTGGTGGTGGTTGTTCCGCTCTTGACTGTTTTATTGGGTTTCTCCATGCACACAGCAATCGGGACCAGCTTGTTTGTCGATGTCATCACACCTCTATTTGTCGCCTGGTCCTATTATAAAAACGGGAATGTGAATATAAAATCGGGCTTATGGCTCGCTCTTGGTGCCATTATAGGGGCTCAAATAGGTTCCTTACTCGCAAATCAATCTCTATCTGGCGGCCAAATGGGAGTCGGGTTTATCGTGATGATTTTCATCATGGCCATCGCCATGTGGAGAAAATCAATGCTTCCCTCTAAAGCCAGGCTAGATGTTGAGAATATACAGCCGCTTAATCCCAAAAAAATATTGGCTTCGATTGGGATTGGGCTACTACTTGGCGGGATGAGTGGTATGGTAGGGGCCGGGGGCGGGATGGCATTTCTGCTTGTTCTCATCCTTGTTCTTAAGTACCCCATACACAAGGCCATTGGTACTTCATCACTGATTATGGCCTTAACCGCTGCATCAGGAACGGTTGGGTATGCTCTTCATGGGAATGTAAATTTCCTATCAGGATTAATCGTCGCGGTCGGATCGATTATAGGTGGTTTGCTTACATCCAAATTGGCGAATAAGGTGAGTGAGAAAACGCTCGAAAAAATAGTCAGCGGTGTATTTGCTTGCCTGGGTGTACTGATGATTTTTACATCGGATTTCTAATGAAAATGGTTTAAAGATTACGATCCTTACGAAGGGAAAGATACTATAAAGAGATTTCTTATCACGCTAATTCTTTTTATTGCCGTGTTATTTGTCCTGACTCAAATTTCTGAAGTTTCGGAGATGAAAAAGATTTTAGGTCAGGCGGAATCTTTATACATTTTCATTGCTTTCATCCTTGTACTTTTGTGGATGGCTACAATGGGATTTTCATATTGTGTGATCTACGGACTTGTTGGTATCAAGGAATCCTATTTGCATATGGTTACATTAAGTTCTGCTGCAGTAAACTTTGTGAGGATCATTACCCCTTCAGCAGGAATTTCTACGCTATTGCTGTTCATATCGGATGCAAAAGAAAAGGGCATTTCAAGCGCACGGGTAACATTTGCTAGCATGCTTTATCTCTTGTTTGATGACCTTGCGTTGTTTATTACTTCTCTTGTTGGTCTTCTTATTTTGCGGGCGCACCAACCGCTAACCTGGTTTGAAATAGCTGCCACATGCCTGTTGGGAGGGATCATCAGTGGATTAATTTTGATAATATTCTTAAGTAGTAAACACATTGATTTATTGAAAACAATCCTGGGCGTAATCTTTCAGATGCTTAACCGGATTATTCGTATTTTTTTCAAAAAGATCAGTATAAGCGATGAACAGATCATCCATTTCTCAGAAGAAATTCATATTGGAGCCCAAACGATCCATAATAATATTCGGCTGTTGTTTCTGCCACTCGGTCTTGCGTTTGTGAATAAAGTAATTCTGATCTCTATACTTTCCTTACTTTTTCTTGCATTTGGACTCAAATTTGATCTGGGAGTTGTAGTAAGTGGCTTTACTTTGGGTTACCTATTTACGATTATCTCACCTACCCCCTCTGGGATTGGGGTCATGGAAGGCATGATGACCCTGGCGCTAAATTCTTTGGGAGTTGAACTCGAATCTGCCGCCATTCTCACTCTTGCATTTCGAGCGATCACTTTTTGGGTTCCATTTTTTTTGGGAATGGCCGCATTTCGTGCACTTCTACATAAACAAAAGGAATCTGCCTTCTAAATTTCTTTTACGCTTTAAGATTCTTGATCCTTACTAAATCGGAGAAAAAATGGAAAAGAAGAATCACATCCGCATTAACAACACAATCCTTGGACCTTTGGAACGCCCCGCACTAAATTGGCTTGCGGAACATTTACCTGCCTGGGTCACCCCTGACCATTTGACTGGTCTGGGATTGTTTGCATCCTTTCTAATTTTTATATCCTATTGTGCAACGAATATAAATATAAATTTTCTTTGGCTCGCGAGTTTCGGGTTTTTGCTGAACTGGTTTGGAGATAGCCTGGATGGAACCCTGGCCCGCAAACGTAAGATTGAGCGACCTTTATATGGGTTCTTTATCGACCATATAATTGACGCCATCAGTATTTTATTGATTTTTTTGGGATTAGGGTTCTCACCCTATTTAAGTATGGAATTGGCTTTGATTGCATTGATTGGATATCTGCTACTTTCAATTTATACTTATCTATCCACATATACCAATAATGTTTTTCAAATATCCTTTGGTGAATTAGGGCCAACTGAAATTCGCGCTTTGGCAATAATTCTAAATATTGTGATCTATTTCATGAAAGATCCTAAAGCTAAATTTTATATTGGGAATATAACTCCTCTAACTTTCTTAGACATTGCCGTTGTGGTTGTTGCGCTTATTTTGTATTCAATGTTTCTCATTTTTTCTATTAGCAGTGCCAGATCATTGAGGAAAATCGATAATGAGAGGTTGATCAACGAGTCGTGTCATCAAACCGACCATAAAAACTTGAAATAATATCTGCGAATAAACAATAAATGAAAAATTAAAATCACCTCTCAAATCTCGAAATAAATACGGCGATTAATTTGCGTTTTATGTTATATGAAATTATGATAGTTAATTGACGAAAGTATTGAATATTGACTTACTATCCGTTCATTGTGTGCAGGATGAGGTCAGATTATGTAATGTGAGGTTCATATGGAAAATGAAGATTTGGCGATTACTATTAGTCATCTAATCGGTAGTGGCGGGGCATATGTCGGAGAAAAATTAGCCGACAGATTAGGAATCCCGTTTTTAGATCGAGAGATAATTCAAAGTGTAGCTCAACAACTGAATATTTTGGAAAGTGAAGTGGAAAGGAGGGAGGAGCGATTAACCACTTTTTGGGATAATTTTAATCGCTCGATGATTGGATTGAGCCCTATAATTATTGCTGAATTTCCCCAACTCGCTCCATCTGATTCTGAATTATTTAAGACAGAATGCGAAACCATTCAAAAAATAGCCTCAAAAAGCTCAGCAATATTTTTAGGCCGCTGCGGTTGGGATATTCTTAAGAATCACCCCAATCATGTTTCAATTCTCCTGACCGCAAATCACTCAGATCGAGTAAAGCGTTTGTGTACGCTCTATGAATTGACAGAACAGGATGCTCGAAAACTTATTAAGACAAATGACCAAGAGCGGGATGCTTACAATAAAAAATTTACGCAAAAAAACTGGGTCGATGCACGATATTACGATTTGTGTGTGAATACCTCATCAACCGGCTGGGATGGTGCCGTAGAAATCGCTGAAAAGTGCATTTTGGCGAAAATAAAAAAGTGAAATAACCGATTGCCTGCCATCAAGTAGGCGCGCAATTTAATTGACACAAGTTGCTGCTGCAGGGCAAATGGACTGTCATTCTGAACCACTGCGACTGCGGAGAAAGAATCCTCCAAAGAGGTGCTTTTGCCGCTCAGGAACAAGATCATGCGCCGCTTCGCTTTTCCGGAGCACAAGGCAGCGCCCAGGGATAGATTAATCCGGCTTTCTATTCATTTGCAAGTTGCTTTTCCAACCATTTACGCACCGCCGCCAGATATTCTGCGGTGATAGTGTGGCCCATGTGGAAGTTGTGATATTCCACATCCAGGCCATGATTCAACAGGTAATCACGGGACTGTTGCGACCAATCCAGCGGCATGCTCGCGTCCTCGAAACCGTGGGTCATCACAACCGGCTTACCTTTGATCCCCGCCAGGTTAATCGCTAGATTAGACTGCATGGGCACGTAACCAGACTGGGCAATGACGCCAGTAATTCGATCAGGATGGGTTAGCAAAAATGACATTGAAATCATGCTGCCCTGACTGAAGCCCATCAAAAAGACTTTCTTAGGGTCAATGGGGTAATTTTCTAAAAGTTCACCGATGAATTGATCTATTTTTCCCAACGCTTGCTCAAGCAAATTGGGGTCGGGGCGGCCGAACTGCGTGACGGGATACCAGTCGTAAGCACCGGGAGCAAAAACCACCGGTCCCCGCCCGCTGACCCATAACAGGTTTTCAGGCAAATCAGGCGCCAGCCCAATCAGGTCGCGTTCGCTGCCGCCATGCCCATGCAGGGCCAGGATAGCGGGGTATCGGGTTAGCCCATTCCCGGGAAAGTAGGTCTTGGGAAACTGGATCAGATGGTAAATGGATAAGTTCATGCGGCTTTCTATATTGTTCATTCTGATTTACCTGTGATTAGCAATCGATGGATCGTAAATCTCCGATCCTCGAAGACAGCCGCAATACCCATAACAGGTTTCGAGGTTTGAATTTGTGGGATCATGTTTCCCTTTCTAAACCTTTCACAAATGCCAACAATTCGCGACTCTCCCGCAGCCATTCCATTGGATTGGTGGCGCGTTTGATATATCGGATTCTGCCTTTTCGATCCACAATCACCGAGGCGGTGCGCTGGATGACGAAGGCTACCCGGTCCAGGTCATAGGCACGATAAACCGTGCGCTCGGGATCGGCCAGAACGGGGAAGGGCGCTTTGAGCTGCTCGGCATATTTGGCTGCACGCTCCAGGGAGTCTCCCAGGACAATGAGCACTTCAGCGCCTGCATTCCCAAATTCCTGCCGCATACGCCCCAACTGGGCGACATGTGTTCGGCATTGCATTCAATTAAACTCGCGGACGAAGAACAATACCACGCGCGATCGACCGCGGTAATCGGCGAGTTCGATTTCGCCGCCACCACTAGAGGTAAGCCTGAAATCAGGCGCTGGCGATCCAACCTTCAATTCACCGTTCGTCATGGGTCACTTATTCTCCTTCACCAGTTCGGCGGTTGTTAAGAGCAGAGAATTTTGGGAAGGATCACGTAAGAATAAGCCGTCAGTATGGTGCTCATATTCCACCCCCGCTTCCCGAAGCATCTCATCCATGCGGTTGAGTTCCTCAGCATCCGGCAAGTTGAAAGTGAAATATTTCAATCCCAAACCATCAGAGAGCGGCGCCGGAGCACCCTCCCCTTGCCACGTATTAAATCCAATGTGATGATGATACCCCCCGGCAGATACCATGCCCATCCGGAAGGTTCGCGCAATGCCCATATCGTCGAATCCGAGCAATTCATGATAGAAATGCCGGGTTGCATTCAGGTTTGCTACATAGAGGTGGAAATGTCCCATGCGTGTTTCTATCGGTACAGGCACATCCAGGGGATCATCTTTGTTAAGATTGGAGAACAACGCATCGAGGTCAAGCGGCTCGCGCCCATCACTGGGCGTGCCGTCTGAATGGCGGGCAATGAACTCTCCATTGACAACTTCAGAAATCCCATCCTCTGGCGACTCGCAATATAACTCGATGTTGTTCCCTTCCGGATCATCCAGGTAAGTGGTTTTGGTCATCACATGATCCGTTGGGTAATTGGGCCAGCGCAGGGTGAAAAGGCGAGTAACCGCTCGGGCCAGCTCGCGGCGGTTGGGGAAAAGGATGGCAAAATGATAGATTCCTGTCACACCGCGATATCGCCTGCCGTTGGGGATCTCGGTCATCCGGACAATATCTTCGCCTTCCACACCCAACCCGGCGCTTTTTTGGTTCCGCCAGTTCAACCTCAAACCCAGCACATTTTGATAAAAAGCGAGCTGACGTTCGATATCGGCCACCTTGAGATGGACATAGCCAGGCCGGGTATTCGGGTGGATCCGGTGAGAAGCGATAGTAATCGGCTGAGGAACAATCATGGATTACTCCTTCGAACTTGTTGGAGAGCATTTTCCGGCTGAAAAGAATTACCGGTAACAAAGGTATATGATTCAACGATCAACTGAAAAACTACCTCCAGCTCTTCTTGATCTAATGGGGTATAAAGCATGACCATCCCATCGATGCCGATATAACTGGCGATCGGATGGGGCTCAGCCCAGCCTTTTTCTACAGCTTCTCGGGCGCGTTCTGGTGGCAGCGAAAGATGCAGGCTGCCATCGGGATGGATGTGGGCAAACTCGCGCCCACGCGCGATCACTTCAGGGTGAGCCAGAGGCATACCCTCATCCAACCACAACGCGCGCGCTCCCGGGACTGAGATGACCGTGGGACGGTTCTGAACCATAGGCAAAGAGAAAGACCGCCGAAACAGTTCATCGTTAATCGCCGCTATGGGTCGGATGCCAATTTGAGCGTGTGGCATACCCTGATTGGTTGCCGGCCTGGATCGTTTACGTTCGGGAAATGAAGTTGGGTTGTTAGAATTCATTTTTGTCTCCTACTTTCAGTTTTCGTTCAATCAGTCGTTTTAAAGCCTTTTCAAACACCTCATAAGGTTGGGTACCGACTATGGCATAGCAGTCATTCAGGGCAAATTCGCATACAGGGGCAATTGCGGCCGTCACGGGAGCTTGAAAGTGTTTGAGCCCCCGTTTCATCCTGGTGATGGATGGCTGCATATTTCATATCAGAAACCCAGTTTCTCCTTCACCAGGATAATGGTGGTCCGCCCGGGGATGACTTCCTTGTGGATAATTAGCATTTTGTTAACGCTACTGCGCATCCCATATTCTTTCATCAGTCGGGCATCTTCCAGCGGGAGTGCATACTGGTACACACGTTCAAAACCCTCCTCAAGTGTTCGAACAATCTTTTGCGAACCGACCACCCAGATGACATGAGCTGCAGATGCAGCATAAGGTGCCAGTTGGCTGCCTGTGTTGGAAGCGATAACTACGCTCCCGTCTTCGGTCACAGCTTGAACGCTTCCGATGATGTATTCTGGCACTGCACCCATTTTGATCATCTCACGGTTCTGAGTGCTGCTGTCCATTTTGGCCAGTCGAACGCGGACTGAATTGAAGCGCTCCGAGTTGTCAACTATTTCTTTCAATCCGAGTTCTTTCACTGTGTCGGAACTACCAAGAAAAACTTCCGCCCCCTCCGGTAATAGTTCCAGCAGTTTCGTTCGAGTTTCCTCGCCATTCGCAGCGATGATAGCATGGATGCCGTGAGCCTCTAGGGATTGAGCGGTGCGCATGATTTGGGTGTCACTAGCCAACCGCGAATACTGTTCATTTGGGGCGACGGTGTTGTTTTCAATTTGAGATATCATCCGATAAGCCCCTTAAGTCTGTTACAGTAAATTTTTGAAGCTGGGAGTAGGCTGGCACGGACACGAGGCGAACATCTTCCCATCGTTGTGACCGATTGGTCGCTTTCATAAGAAACAGGGCTACAACAAAGCTGAACGTGGCGGCCAGTAATTCTAAAGTGATGTGTAAAATATCTTCCATATTGACACTCCGTTAAGTTTATAGTAAACTACATTAGTTGTTAATACAACATATGTTGTTTATTAAACAAGTATTGTTAATTTTTGTCAATCACCAAAATACGAAATTTGTTGGATAAACGACGAAGGAGTTAATATGTCGTCAAGTCTAGTAATTGAGGATAAAATCGATCCCAGAATCAAACGCACTCGACTACTTTTGGAAGGTGCTTTCTCGGATCTTCTTCATGAAAAGGATTTCCAATCCATTTCAGTCCAGGACATTACCGAACGAGCTGGAATTAATCGGGCCACGTTTTATGCTCATTTTTCGGATAAATATGCCCTATTCGAATTCAAAATCCGCCAGGAATTCAGGGCGGAAATCGAAAAACGCACACTGAATGCCTGCCACTATAGCGAAGACAATTTGCGCGCCTTAATTCAAGTGGTATGCGAATTCATTCGTGAAGCAAGCGGTCAATGTAAATCGCCGCGTGGTCAGTTTGAACCGCTTATGGAAGCTCAGGTAAAGGAACAAATAAAAGATCTGTTCATGGCCTGGCTTAATCAAACCGAATCAAATATTCCTGCTGAGATCGCAGCAACAGCTGCGAGTTGGTCGATCTATGGACTCGCGCAACACTGGAATCACGCAAAGGAAAGAATGCCGCTATCTACATTCATGGAACTGATCCTTCCATTAGTCAATGCAAATTTGCTGCAAAATGAGGAAGAGCTTAAATCCCATCAAGGAAAAGCATGATATGGTAATTTACCATGAATTGGAATTTGCCAATATCCGTCCGCGACGGTTGGTAAATCTAGTTGGAGGCTTCCTCAGTTTTAATGCATAAATGGTTTTCGCATAAAATGGCAAAGCCAGAAATCTTACAATCACGAGTACAATTTCCTCGCCCCAGGGCTAATGAAATTATAGAATAACGAATCGCCAACCCCTCTCCCCGTTTTAACACTTAGCAATTGTTATAGTAGGGACTCTTGTTGGAAAAATTGTATATCCACTCAGTTGTTGATTTATTATATTGAAGATACTTAACACATTAATTCTGTGAATAATTCGCTCGTCTCATTACTCGTAGCACCAAGAAAGTCAACCACGGTGATGGCAATTTCTTTTGACCAAAATCCCATTCTTTCCAGGGGGTCCAAACTGATTCGGACGTAAATTGACCATATGTATCTGATTTTTTGCTTACAATAACTAGCATTTCTTGTAAGCGAGGGTCTGCTACCGCACAAGGAAACTGAGTTAGTACATCTAAGGTGTGTAAAATATCGAACCAAATTAAGGGAGCCTTGAGTTTCTTAAAATCCGTTCCCATCGCAAAAAGGTAATGTTTTTGTTCCCTTCTCTTCTCCCACATTCCTAAAATCATATCAATGCCTGTTCGGACAATGTTTGGCTCAACATTCGGGACCAAAGCCAAAACCTTCAACATTTCCAACGTGGCTAAGGGGCAGGGGTCCGCTTTACGACCTGGACCCCTAAAATTTCCCAAATCCGGGGCCACTGAGCACGGCCAGCCATTCTCCCGGACCAAACTCAATAGATAATCTTTGGCATTACGAATTCGTTCATCATCGCAACTCATGCCAAATTTTAATAGAGTGTAAAGCACAAGCGGGGCATCGCATATCATCCATGACCATTGATCCTCACCCGTCCCCCCATAAGTAGGATTGATATTCACCAATACCTGAAATTGCCCTTCTTGTGATTGATGGCTCAGAATTCTTTCCACAATAAAACCGATCTCAGGGTCTCCTAAGCGCAAGCCTATATCAGCTAGAAAGACCAATTTGTGCAGACAATGGCTGGCATCTTTATGGTTTTTCAGGATATTGCCCGGCCAATGTACCACCTCATTTAGTAGAGTCTGAATTTGAGGGTGTGCGATCATCTTACGGCGTGCCGCAAGTACATTTGAATCATCTGGAGACTGGTTAAGCAATTCAAGGCGTGTATTGTATTCCGTATATGGAGAAGAACTCAATAACCATGATGATAATTTGTTTATTTCCATTTTTATCCTTCAGTCTTTCGCAGATTGAAATTGTAGTAATTCGCTATTACAAATTCAATAGATAAATATGCCAGAAAAAGCTTTATCTTTTTTTGGTAAATCAATTCTCAAGTCATAAAAATTTCTTGCATGTTAATAATAACAAATTGAGTACAAAAATCCTAACAAACTGACACCTGGAGTTCAATTGCTTATCGCCTGTTTTTATTAGAATATCCTGTTAAACATTTCTATTTTTGAGTCTCCATATGCCAATTCTGCTATTAAATTCGATAGTCACCCTAACGATTTTAATAGGTTGTTTGAAATAAATTATCCGGTTATCCTCTCATTATCCAATGAAATTTGGGATTTTTAAAAAATGCCTTAGTTCTATTAATTTTTGATTTCTCAGTCATGGGTGTTCCACAATTTCATTAAGCCTGCATAAGGTCAGGGCTAATCCTTTTCCCCTGCCAATCTATTTGCGCACCTGTTTGCCGGCTTATTTTATTAGGTTCGGAGAACCAATCAAGATGCCAGATAAAGACTTAGATTTTTATATTACTCAAGATAGAAAGAACCCCGTTGAACTTCGAGGTTACGTGTGGAAAGTCATTATGGATCCAACCAGGGTAGATGATGATCCAGGAATGTTCTTTGGGAGATTATTTCGAATGATCGATATCCGCCTCAACCGGGACGAGAAATCAACCTGGCCGGAAGGAATCGTATTTGAACACATCAGCTCAGGATGCCGCCTTACTTATAAAGATGGCTTGTTGTTGGATCTGACAAATTCCAAAGTGATTCAGAAGAAGCCAAGAATCCGTAACCGGAGCCGGCGAACAAACTGCAAAACCCAAACGAAAGCTGAAGGCATGGCTCGAAAACAAAAACCTATTTCATCAAACCGTCAGATGCGTCGATTTGTGTTGATTCGAGCGGAAGACCTCACCGGTGTTTCAGGGACTGGTGAGGTAGCAGAAGGTACTGTATTTAGCAGTGGCTTGGCAGTCATTCACTGGCTCAGAGAACCTTATGCCATGGGAGTTTATCAGACTCTCGAAGATGTCATTTCTGTTCATGGTCATGAGGGCCGAACGCAGTTGCAATTTATCGATTAAGGAGAAATCAAATGGCCACAAAAATCATCACCATCTCGAACCAGAAAGGTGGGGTAGGAAAGACAACCACCGCTGTAAATCTGGCACATGCTCTCACGCTGAAAAATAAGCAAGTGTTGTTGATTGACCTTGACCCACAAGGACAATGCGCAACCAAGTTGGGTATGGATAGCCAAATGGGAACGTATTATTTTCTGACAACCCAGCCAGGCTCTCCCAGTGAAATAACATTTATTCGCCAATGGGTCCGTGATACAGGCCGTGATTTCTTACAGTTGATTCCAGGCAACTCAATGACCTCCGCTGCGCAAATGATGTTGGGTGTCCAGGATCAACCGATCTCCTACATAAAAGGGCTGTTGAAAACATTCACTAAAGACCGGTTTGACTACATCATTTTCGATACATCCCCGTCTGTGGGTGGATTACAGGAGCGTGCAATCTGGGCGGCTGACCTGGTAATTGTTCCTACTGCAACAGAATTCGCATCACTGAATTCGTTAGCAAAGACAGTCACGACCATCCAAACCTTGAGGGACAAAAAGAATTGGCAAGGGGGATTGCTGGGAATATTACCCACCTTTTTCGATAGTACCAACGAGTCACGCGACTCCCTGCAGGATCTGCAGGCAACATTCAACGACAAAGTGCTTTCCCCCATTCATCGGGCGACTGTCTTACGTGAATGTTGGTCTGAGGCAAAGACTATTTTTGAGTATGCGCCAGAAACGCGGGCAGCTGAGGAATATGAATCTTTAGCAACTCTCGTGTTGAAATATTAGAGGATGCCATGGCCAGGCGTGACGCATTTACAGGACTACGCGATCCTAATCCGATGATCGAGGTTGAGGAGGATCAACATCAGCCAACCACGATACTCCAGCGACAGCCCTTGGATTTAATTCCCACGGCAGATCTCAGGAAGAAAAGATCACGTAAGTGGGAACAGGAACATCGGCTCGAAACTGCGACGTATCGGGGAATTCCTCGGCAGGTTGTAGATTTGATTATCAAAGATGCTCAGTCGCTTTCAGTTCCTAGAGATGAAGTCTTCAGGGCGTACCTTGAATATGGCGCAAGGCTTTACCGCAATGGAGAGATCAAACTTTTAGCGTACCCAAAGGCGCAGCGGATGACTCTGTACTCTGAAGGCGATAAAGGAAGCACCATCTTGCCTGCTCAAAAACCGACAAACCATAAATGGTTAGCTGATGCATTCTCGGTTCCGGAAAAGAAGGCTAGCGGGACCGAAAAGAAAAAATCCAAGAAAGACCAAGAAGCCATCCCCCAATGGGAAATAAGAGCGACATTTCGAATTCCTATTTTATTAAAGGAAGAAGTTCGGTCGATTGCGCGGGAACATACGTTACCGGTCGGAGAAGTTGTCTGTTTCTTCGTTATAGAAGGTTCACAGGCATTTCACAATGGAAGCTTAATCCTGCAACCATCCCCTAAAACAATTGGAAAGACATTATTTCTGGAGTGAACTAAATGACCTCTGACCTTTCCTGGAAAAACAACAATTTCATTTTCACTCCAAAAACCACGTCTGCGTCCATGCTGACGTGCCGCAGACGTGCTGCTGACATGCCGCAGACGTTGACGCAGACGACGTTGCTGACGTTGAAACCACAAGAAGCCCGTAAAGGGGTCTTTTCCAGGAGAAATGGGGTAACCACTAGCCTTCCAACAAAGGCTGTAATTGTGCCTTTATTTCGCTTTATTCGATATTGATTTTTTTATCGATAGGGATTTCTTTTATGAATGCAGTCGTTGAATTTTCACCGGAAAAAGCCTGGCAAGCGGCAATTGCTAACCTCGAAATGGATATGTCGCGGGCGGCTTTTAACACCTGGGTGAAACCAACCCATCTTGTGGATTTTTCAGATGACACTTTTGTGATCGGCTGCATAAATGCGTATGGCCGTGAGTGGTTAGAAAACCGATTAACGACCACCCTGCAGCGATTCCTAATGGGGGTGATGAACAGAGAAGTTAAGGTCCGTTTCGTTGTCTGTGACCAGGAAATTGATGATGGGGATGATCTCTTTCAGGAAGTTGATCCAGACCAGGAAGATTCTCAGGACAATCCCATTGAGTTGGATATCCACTACAGCTCCATCCGGAATTACCTGATTGAGCCAAGCCGGGTAGTTCGCTTGCCGGTTTATTACCTGCGTTGGCTGCCGTACGTTGGTTCGCAAGCTATTTTCTTGATCATGGCATTATGGCAGGAGTATTACCTGGCAAGTGGTGGAAAGGAGCGAAAAGGGAGCTGTAAAGTTGCCGTTCGGGCTGAGCGTATTTGCCAATGGGCTGGGATCAGCCGGGCTCAGTTCTTTCGCTTATTACAACCCGGCAGCAGTCTGGGATGGTTTGCGAGAAAAATTGACACCGATCATGAAGTCGATAAGCGCTCAGGGAGAGCCAAAAAGTCCTCCAACAAATATGAACTGTTCGAATCCCCGCTGACACCTGGGGATGCTGAAGACTTGAAAACTTACTTACTGGCTCATGATATCCAGGATTCCCCTCAGTCTGCATTGCAATTGGCTATCGACGCGAATCCAAAGGACATCTTGCATTATCCGGTGCGCCTGCCTCAAGAAGAATTCGATAAAAAGAAACCACACTATTTGACCGTTCAGGAGGTCATCCGGGAGTTGATTGGTCACCGGCTCGATGGAGAACTTGGGACCCTGGCAGATCAGCTTGCTGACCGATTGTTAGGTCAGGGGGATTTCATCCTGGTTACCTGGTATTTTCTCAGAAACTGGTTGCCGGTTCTCGGAGCAGATACTGCCATGTTTGTCCTGGTTTTGCGCAATATGTGCTTCTTCAACGATGAGACAGGTGAGATCCGAGATGCAGTCTGGATTGATGGTGGATATCAGGCGATCGCAAATCGTCTCGGAATTAATAACGCTCGCGTGGTGGCGAACTGGCTTCCAGCCTGGATAGAGAGAGGAAAACAAAAAGATGAATTGAGTGTTCGCACCGTTGATGAATTCTCTCGCCGGCAACGTCTCCAGGATCTATTAGCTCTATTTGTTGAACGAATCGATCATCGGGTCAATTCTGAGGGTTGTTATAGTTGGAAATTCAAAGTGCAAAGGGTGGATCCTCTCACGCCACAACACCAAGTCATCCAACAGGCTGTTTCGTCCCTTCTTGTGAAATCGGAAAGTCATTGTGTTCAAGACGAATTAGATTCTTGGATCACTTTATTGGGCAATGGTTGTTTCGAGACTGTCAATACAGAACCAAAGGTTGTTTTGAGACTCTCAGATTTAACCAAGGATTGTTCTGAGACTCTCAAGGGTATCCTCAATGATTGTTTTGCGACGCTCGACCCGGAAGCCAAGGGTTGTTTTGAGACCCTTTTAAAGATT
>JABUFD010000009.1 GCA_013314735.1 Anaerolineae bacterium | reverse complement strand
AGGCTTCATTCGTCGTTGGGCTATGCCAGCCCGGTTGAATTTGAACTCTCTTCACGACATTAATCGTGTCTACTTTTTTTGTACTATTCCATTTCCGCCTGGGGGAGGGGCGGGGTGGGGGTTCCCCTTCGACTGGCTCAGGAACAGGAACACAGTCATGCTCGCGTGTAGTTGTGCCCGTAATGGTATGCCAGTTGCACTGCCCTGGCTTTTCACGAACCATTGCGAGAATGTTAAAGCCCTGCCAATTGTCAATTTATGACTTGACAAAAGATGCATTGCTTTGCTATAATTAGAACATATTTTCTATTTATAGCCGTTTCACGGCGCTGTTCACTGCTTTTGTTCAAGGGAGAATACGAGATGACCCAGGTGATTGTGTTGGAAGACCAGAAGAAAATGACCATTTTCAACGTGGCGGAAAGCTGCAGTTCCATCGCCGAGGCACTGGAATCGGGCGATTGGGCGCCGCCGGCGGAAAACCCCGCCCACGTGGACATGTCCGAGATGTGCATGCTGCACATGCCCAACTTCGTGGTGCTGCTGCCCAAGGATTATCAATGGAAGGTGCACCCGCAGGAGGATGAGAACCTTGACCTCAGCCCGCGCCAGAAGGAAGTGCTCCAGGCACTGGCGGAAGGCCTCACCACCAAGCAGATCGCCTACAAGCTCAAGATCAGCCAGCGCACGGTGATGGCGCACATCCAGGCCAGCAAGGAACGCTTTGGCACCTACACCCGCGCCCAGACCGTCAGCCGGGCGATGTCGATGGGGCTGATCCAGCCGGGGTAAAGCGCGGCGTGGATTGGACACCAGGTACGGACTGGATACCAGTTGAGGACTGGACACCAGTTGCGTGGGAAATCGGCGGTTTGCTCTCTTGACGTTCCCATCCACCCGGTCGGCGTTTCGCTGCTCCATTCCATCCCGGATGTGGGGAGTGAGGTAGCGCTGACCGTTGTTTCCATACCCACATCCGGGATGGGGGCAGGCGGGGCAGCGTGAAACAGCTTCACCTGCCTGTACTGTGGCGAATGGGACCCATGCCCGGGTGGAGGGTTCGCACGCATCCTTGCGGTTCTATTAACAGCTTTGTCAGCCGCACGCATTTTGCGGCGGGCGTGATACAATCACATTCATGAAGAAATGCACCGCGCGGATCATGCTTGGGATGGTGTTGCTGCTGCTGGCAGGGGCATGCGCGCCGCTGCAGGACATGCAGGTGCGCCGCCAGGCCTCGCTGCAAACCGCCACCGCGGCGCTGTGGACGGCCACCCCTACCGGGACCCATACCGCCACCCCCACCGCCACCCCTACCCACACCGCCACTCCCACGGAAACACCCACACCCACCGCCACGGCGACCGCCACCCGGACGCCGACCGAGACCGCCACCCCTACCGAAACCCTCACCCCCACGCCGGAATTCCCCACCGTGGTGGTCAACAAGCAGGCGCACTGCCGCTACGGCCCTTCCAAAGCCTACCTGCATGCCGCCGACCTGTATCCCGGGGACACCGGCATGGTGCAGGGGCGCTTTGCCTACAGCGGCTGGCTGTTGATCAAGTTCGACAAGCTCAAGTACATGTGCTGGGCCTCCAACACCGTGGTCGATGTCACCGGGGATATCAGTGGGATTTTCTTCACCGAACCCAATTTGCAGACGATCGGTTCCAATATGTACGGTCCGCCGGAAAGCGTGACCGCCTACCGCAACGGCGATGAGGTCACCATCAGCTGGGACCTGGTGTGGATGACCGAGGATGATGACCGCGGTTACTTCATCGAGGCCTGGGTGTGCCAGGACGGGCATTACCTGTGGTGGACAGTTTCGTTCCCCGACCAGTACACCACCTCGTACGTGGTCAAAGACGGCGCGGGCTGCGCCATGCCCTCGTACGGCCACCTGTACACGGTGGAGAAGCACGGCTACAGCGAACCCCTGCCGATTCCCTGGCCCAAGCCGTAGCATACCCGCGGTGATGAACATTGGGAATGGTTGCTGTTGCGCTCCCGAACCTCCATCCCGGAGGGAGGGACTTGCGCTGCTGGTGTTCGTGACCTGGCTGCCTCCCTCCGGGATGGGATGGCGATGGTAAGTGTGAAACGGTGGTTCGGAACGTCAAAGTCACGCCGCGGTGGTTAACGTTGGGAATGGTGCATGGTACATTCCCGAACCTCCATCCCGGAGGGAGGAACTTGCGCCGCTTGCGCTCGTGACCTGACTGCCTCCCTCCGGGATGGGATGGCGGAGGTAAGTTGAAAATGTTTGTTCGGAACGTCAAAGTCACGCCGCGGTGGTGAACGTTGGGAATGGCGGATGTTACACTCCCGAACCTCCATCCCGGAGGGAGGGACTTGCGCTGCTGGTGTTCGTGACCTGACTGCCTCCCTCCGGGATGGAATGGCGAAGGTAAGTGTGAAAGGGTGGTTCGGAACGTCAAAGGCACACCGCGCGGATTGGTTTTCGTAACAAAATATTAATCCATCGCCCGGATGTGACATGTGTCATGTATCCGGCAAAAAGCGCTGTGATACAATTCAATGCATGACACTGAAGAATGCATCGGGGTGGACATTGGTCCTGTTTGCTGCCGCGGCGCTGCTGCTTGTATTGCTGGCAATGAGCCTGGGCAACCTGCAGCTCTCGCCGGGCTATACCATCCCGCTAGAGAACGAAGCCGGCACCGCCGGCGCCGGGCTGGAAGCGGGCAGTGGTGAGATCTGGATCACGATCATCCGCGGCTTCCTCGCCCTGGCGGTGCTGCTGCTGCCGGTGTATGTGATCAACGCCCTCACCACCCCCCAGGGGCGCCGCCGCCTGGCCGCCGACCTGATCCTGATCGCGATGCTGACCCTGCTGGCCAACATCATCGAAAACCAGGAACAGCCCGAAGAAATGGTCTTCCCCGAACAGGAAGAGATGGCCGCCGGTGATTCGTTTGAATTCGAGATGGATACCTTTGCCGGCCAACCCCTGCCCGACCTGCCGGATGAAGCTCCGCAGTGGCTGACCGGCGTGGTGATCACCGTGATCGCGGTGGCAGCCGGCGCGCTTGGGCTGGGCCTGTGGTGGTATTTTAACAAGCGCAAGGCCAAAGCCCCCACCGCCCTCGACCAGTTGGCGGATGAGGCGCAGCGTGCCATCGATGACATCCAATCCGGCGGTGACCTGAGCACCGCCATCCTGCGCAGTTACGCCGAAATGAACCGCCTGGTGCGCCAGGAGTTGGGGTTGGCGCGCGACCGTACCATGACCGCCCGTGATTTTGAGCTGTTCCTCGAAGGCAAAGGCCTGCCCGGTGCCCCCCTGCGCACCCTGACCCAGTTGTTCGAACAGGCGCGCTACGGCGGCAATCCGCCCGGCAGCGGCGAGGAAACCCGCGCCGTCGCCTGCCTGACCGAGATCGTTCAGGGCATCCGCGCCCTGAAAACGGAGGCGGCATGAAGCTGAAGAATCCGCGCCTGTGGATCACCGCCTTTGGGGTGATGGTGGTGTTCGCGGTGCTGTCGCTGTTTTTCTGGAGTTTCCTGCGCGATACGGTGGTGCTGCCGCTCTACCGTTTTTTGATCGTGCTGCGCTACGGCATCAATGCCGTGCCGCAGGGGCTGTACCTGTTTGTGCTGTTCCTGGTGCTGGTGGTGCTTGCCATCCGCGCCGTGTACCACACTTTTGACGGCCAGGTGAGCTGGCTGAATTTTGAGGATGACAATGTGCCGCCCTACCCGGCGGATTCCGCCTCGCGCTATCGCTTCTGGCGCATGGAAACCGGCACCCTCACCCGCAGCAACTTCGCGCGCAATGATTTTGCCCGCAACACGCGCCGCCTGATTTTGGAGATCATCGCCCACCAGGAACACCGCCCGTGGGAGGAGATCGAGCGCCGCGTGATGCGCGGTGAAGCGGTGCTTCCACCCCTGGTCGATGCCCTGATCCGCGACCGCGAATTGCGCTCCAGCCGGCCGGTGAAAACCGGGCTGGATGCCATGATGACCCGCATCGCCAGGCAGCTGGGGCTGCCCCTGCCGGAAACCCCCGACCCCGCCATGGAAGAGCAAGTGAATGCCATCATTCATTTTATTGAAGAAAGATTGGAGATCGTCCGCGATGAATCAACCCAACCCTGAAACCGAAAACACCGTCAGCGCCCTTAACCGCCAGGTGCTGGATGAAGTCGGCAAGGCGATTGTCGGCAAGCGCGAGGTGCTGGAAAACCTGTTTGCCGCTTTCCTGGCCGGCGGGCATGTGCTGCTGGAAGATTACCCCGGCCTGGCCAAAACCCTGATCGCCAATAGCTTTGCCGATACCCTGGGGATGACCTTCCGCCGCATCCAGTTCACGCCCGACCTGCTGCCCGGCGACATCACCGGCGGCTATGTCTATGACCGCAGCGAGAACAAGTTCATCCTGCGCCAGGGGCCGGTGTTTGCCAACATCATCCTGGCGGATGAGATCAACCGCGCCAGCCCCCGCACCCAGAGCGCGCTGCTGGAGGCGATGCAGGAACACCAGGTGACGCTGGAAGGCGTGACCATGCCCCTGCCGGAGCCGTTTTTGGTGATCGCCACCCAGAACCCGATTGAATACGAAGGCACTTTCCCCCTGCCGGAAGCCCAGCTGGACCGCTTTATGATGAAGCTCTCCGTGGGGTATCCCAGCCTGACCGAAGAAAAAGAGATCATCCACCGCCGCCGCGAGCGCAAGGAAGATGATTTTTCCCTCGGCGTGGTGGCCGACGCCCAGCGCCTGCTGCAGGCCAGCCGCCTGGTGGAGGAAGTCTACCTCGATGCCGACATTGAGCAGTACATTGTGGAACTGGTGCAGCAAACCCGCGTGCACCGTTCGGTGGCGGTCGGCGCCAGCCCGCGCGCCAGCCTGGCGTTGCTCAAGCTCAGCCGTGCCTGGGCGGCCATGAACGGCAAAACCTTCGTGCTGCCGGATGACGTGCGCCGCTTTGTGCGCCCGGTACTCACCCACCGCGTGATCCTCGATCCCGAACTGTGGTCCAGCCCCAACGCGGTCGAACGCGTGCTGACCGAGGTGATCAACGCCGTGCCGGTGCCGGTGATGAAGGAATCCCGCGCCTGATCCGCGCCCGGTTGAGCTGATGAAGCGTAACCTGTTCCTCCTGGTGATCCTGGTGTTCCTGCTGGCGCTGCTGGGCATTGGCCTGCTGCAGCGCGGGTTGGTGATCCTGGCGCTGCCGCTGTTGTTCTACCTGGCTGCGGCCTGGGTGCTGCGCCCGGCGGGGGCGGCGCTCTCGCTGCACCGCAGCATCGATCCCGTGCGGGCGGTGCAGGGCAAGCCGGTCACCGTCACGTTGCAGATCACCAATGTGGGCCAGGCTGTGGCGCAATTCACCGCGCGTGACCAGTTCTCGCGCCGCCTGCAGCTGCAGGACGGCGGCAGCACCTCGCTCATCGCGCACCTGCCGGCGGGGGAAACCCTCACGCTGCAATACGCGGTGACCGCCTACCGCGGCGCCTACCAGGATTTTGTGGTGGAAACCAGCGCCCAGGGCTTGCAGGATTGCTTCGAGGTGGTGCACCACTACGAAACCCCCAGCCTGTTCATGATCCACCCCCAGGGCGAGAAGCTCAAATCGGTACGCATCCGCCCGGCATTCACCCACGGCTTCGCGGGGTCGATCGCCTCGCGCCGCGGGGGCACCGGGGTGGATTTTTTCACCGTGCGCGAATACCAGCCCGGTGATTCGCTGCGGCATATTAACTGGAAGATGAGCGCGCGAGATGACCGCCGCTTTTATACCAACGTGATGGAGCAGGAACAGGTGACCGATGTCGGCATCATCCTCGATGCGCGCCAGCGCGTGAACCTGGTCAACAGCCGCGGCAGCTTGTTCGAGTACGGCGTACGCGCGGCGGCTTCGCTGGCACAGCGTTTTCTCGATGACGGCCACCGCGTCAGCCTGCTGGTGTATGGCTCCGGCAAAAAGCGCGTCTTTCCCGGCTACGGCAAGCACCAGGCGCACCGCATCCTCGATACCCTGGCGAGCGTGACCCCGATCGTTAACTTCGCCCTCACCAACTTTGACAACCTGCCGGTGCGCTTTTTCACCCCCGGTTCGCAGATCGTGATGATCAGCCCGATTGTGATGGAGGATATCCCTTACATCACCAAAATGCGCGCCTTTGGATACGAGGTGCTGGTGATCAGCCCCAACCCGGTGGCGTTTGAAGCCGCTGAAAACGGTGATGCCAGCAGCCTGGCGTACCGCCTGGCGTTTGCCGAGCGCGAATTCATGCTGCAGCAGCTGCGCCAGGGCGGCACGCAGGTGATCAACTGGCAGGTGGGCCAGCCGCTGGAAGGCGCGCTGCAGCGGGCTTCGTTTGGCGCGCGCGGCGCACTGCACGGCCAACGGAGGAGCCTGTGAAACCCAACCGGCGCATCAAGCGCATTACCGGCGTGCTGCTGGTGCTGACGGCGGCCGGCTTTGCCGCCGCGGCCGCCCTCGAGCCGTTGTGGGGGTTCGTGATTGCCGCCGCCGTGTTCGGCGCGATGCGCCTGGCGCTGTTGATCGCGGATCAGCACTTCGGCGACCGGCTGCTGTTTTTGCTGTTTACCCTGTTCAGCGTGCTGGGGGTGGTGGAGGGCCTGCCGCTGGCACTGATGGCCGGCCTGCTGTGCCTCAACCTGGCGGTGTGGAACCTCTCCGAATTCATCGGCGACCTGCTGCGCTTTGATGCCGTCTTTGACCAGCGCCGCATGGAGAACCTGCGCCTGCGCCGCCTGGCACTGGTGCTGGGGGGCGCCTACCTGCTGACCCTGCTCCCGATTTTGGTGGAGATTCAGCTGGGGTTTGTGGCAATTGCCGTGGCGGCCTTGCTGGCGGTGTACCTGCTGGGGGCGGCACTGATGCGCCTGCGCAACAAGGGGGAGTAAGTATCCCTCATATCATAACGCACCCCGCGTAGCAACGCACCCCACATCATAACGCACCCCGCGTAGCAACGCACCCCACATCATAACGCACCCCGAGCCTGTCGAGGGGTGGATATGTGATCCCCATGCCAAGCGGCTGTTGCCCCACGGCCGGCGCGGTTCAGCCGCGCCCCTACGTGTGCGGCGGCATCCGGCGGCGAACCGGCAGATTTGGCGGTTTGGTGTTTGCAGAATGATTCCTGGGATGCATCCCCCATTTTCGTAGCGGCAGGAAAGCGGGTATTGACTTTCACAAACCACAATTCCCCGCAAGCATTCCTGCCCGGCGAATCATCCCGCGGACATTCACCCCTCGCTATCACGCACCCCGAGCTTGTCGAGGGGTGATTCAACGCGGGGTGCGTGTTAACGCGGGGTTTGTGATTCCCATGCCAAGCGGTTGTTGCCCAACGGCCGGCGCGGCTGAGCCGCGCCCCTACGTGCGGGGCTGCGAACGGGCACAAAACGGACGGTGGCGATATTGGCGCGGAAATTCGCTGTCCTGCCGGTTGGCAAAAAACCCATTCCTGCCGTAGAATTAATGGGGTTCGACAAGGAGATCACCATGGACGGGAAATCAATCAATATCACCGAAGACAAACTGCGCCAGCTGCAAGCGATCCTGCCGGAAGCCTTCAGCGAAGGCCGCATTGACTGGGAAAAACTGCAACTTGCCCTGGGCGCAGACATCAACCTTGAAAACGAACGCTATGTTCTCAATTGGGCGGGGAAATCGGACGCCTTCCGCAACCTGCAAACCCCCACCACCGCCACCCTCGCCCCCGCGCCGGAAGAATCCGTTAACTTTGACAGCAGCGAAAACATCTTCATCGAAGGCGAGAACCTCGAGGTGCTCAAGATCCTGCAAAAATCGTACTACGGCAAGATCAAGATGATCTACATCGACCCGCCCTACAACACCGGCAATGATTCCTTTGTGTACCCGGATGATTTCTCCGAAAGCCGCGAAGCGTATTTGCAGCGCATCCAGGCGAAAGATGAAGACGGCTACCTGCTCAAAGACGGCCAGTTCCGCCAGAACAGCAGAGACAGCGGTCGCTACCATTCCAACTGGCTCTCGATGATGTACCCGCGCCTGTATCTGGCAAAGAACTTGTTAGTCGATGATGGTCTCATTTTTGTAAGCATAGATAATAACGAAGTTCATAACTTGCGTATGGTGCTGGACGAAATTTTCGGGGAAGAAAATTTTATACATGAAATTGCTTGGAAAAAGACTTATGGTGGTGGTTCAAAAACGAATTATGTTGTTGATCAGCATGAATATATTCTTTGCTATTCGAAAAATAAATCCTTTATTGAAGCTATTGAATTACCACCAAATCCAGAAACCAGAAAATACTACACAGGGAGCGATGAAAAAATAGAAACTAGGGGACCTTTTCGTACTCAACCTTTAGCTACAACAAGCATGGATGACAGACCAAATTTGCGTTTCCCCATACCCTTTGAGGGTGAAGATATTTGGCCAGAAAAACAATGGCAATGGTCAAAAGACAGAGTACTTAAAGCCTTAAAAAATAATGAGTTACTCATCTCAAAACAACCAAATGGGAACTGGTCTGTTCGATACAAGCAATATCTTTTTGATGAAAATGGTGAGGAAAGAGGTGCGAAGTTATTCTCACTGCTTGAAGGACCTTATACCCAAGTTGGAACTGCAGAAATAAAAGAACTTTTTGGTGATGGAAAAGTGTTTACATTTCCAAAGCCGTCATCTTTAATTCGCCATTTACTCAGCTATACATGGCAAGAAGAAAATGTAATAATTCTTGATTTTTTCGCGGGTTCTTGTTCAACTGCACAAGCTGTTATAGACTTTAATGTCGAACTATCTAAAAATCACTCATTTATCTTGATCCAGATACCAGAGGTATTAGAAAAAGAATCACCCGCATATCAGTTAGGTTTTAATACTGTTGCTGATGTTGGGAAGGAAAGGATTAAAAGAGTTATTAAAAAAGTATCTCAAGAAAATCCCCTGTTTGCCGAACAGGGACAGGACCTGGGCTTCAAAGTCTTCAAACTGAAACCCTCCAATTTCAAACTGTGGCGCGGCGACGGCATCGGCAGTGGTGAGGCGCTCGAACAGCAATTGGGCCTGCTTGAACAACCGGTTCACGAACAGGCCAGCGAAGCCAACCTGCTCTATGAACTGCTGCTGAAATCCGGCTACCCCCTTACCGCCGCCGTGGAACGCATCCAGGTTGGTGAAGGCCACTATTTCCTGGTCGAATCCTCCCTCGCCCTCGTTCTCTCCGATCTCGATGACGCCCTGCTGGCGGACGTCCTTGCCCGCCGGCCCCAACAGTTGATCTGCCTCGACAGCCTGTTTGCCAACAACGACGCCCGCAAAACCAATACCCAGCTGCAATGCAAAGACGCTGGCGTCACCTTCCAGAGCATTTAAGCATGGCGATGAAACTGCATTTTGACCCCAACCAGACCTACCAGCTCGACGCCGTGCAGTCGGCGGTGGACCTGTTCGACGGCCAGCCGCTCAGCGCGGGCGAGTTTGCCTTCTCGCTGGATGGCGCCGAAAGCGGCGTGCTGCTGACCGAAGAAGGCATTGGCAACAACCTGTTATTAGACGAAGACCGCCTGCTGGAAAACCTGCGCAGCGTGCAGGCGCGCAATGGCATCGAACCCTCGAAAACGCTCCAGGGCCTGCACTTCAGCATTGAAATGGAAACCGGCACCGGCAAAACCTACGTGTACCTGCGCACGCTGTATGAGCTTAACCAGCATTACGGTTTTACCAAGTTCGTCATCGTTGTGCCCTCCATCGCCATCCGTGAAGGCGTGGTCAAGAACCTCGAAATTACCAAAGAACACTTTGAGACCCTCTATGCGCGCAAACCCGCCACGCATGCGGAATATGATTCCGCACGGGTATCGAGCCTGCGCAATTTCGCTGCCAGCAACGCCATTCAAATCCTGGTGATCAACATTGACGCCTTCGCCAAAGACGCCAACATCATCAACCGCCCCAACGACAAACTCAGCGGGAAAAACCCGATCGAATTCATCCGCGCCACCCACCCGATTGTGATTGTGGATGAACCCCAGCGCATGGAAACCGACCTGCGCAAACAAGCCATTGCCAACCTGAACCCGCTGTGCACCCTGCGTTACTCCGCCACCCACCTGGAACGCTACAACCCCGTCTATACCCTCAACCCCGTGCAGGCGTATGACCTGGGGTTGGTCAAACAGATCGAAGTCGATTCCGTCACCGAAGAAAGCGCCTACAACGGCGCGTATGTCGAAATTGAACAATTCCTCCCCCGCAAAACCTACACTGCCGTCAGGCTGTCGCTCTACCAGAACACCAATACCGGCGTGCAGAAGAAATCGATTACCGCCAAAGTCGGCGAAGACCTTTACCAGAAATCCAACCAGCGCGAAGCGTACCAGAACGGCTATGTTATCAATGAAATTGACAGCGCCGATGAATCGATTGAATTTTCCAACGGCCAGCGCGTCTACCTCAGCCAGCCCATCGGCGCCTATACCGATGCGGTGATGAAAATGCAGCTGCGCCGCATGATCGACGAGCATTTCAAAAAAGCCCGTCGCCTGGAACCGCAGGGGATCAAAGTGCTTTCGTTGGTCTTTATTGACCGTGTTGCCAATTACCGCGTCTACGACCGGCTGGCAGAGGGAGAGGGGGGCAAATTCGCCCGCTGGTTTGAAGAAATCTACCGCGAATACGCCGCCGATCCCCATTACCGCGACCTCTACCCCTACACCCCCGCCGAGGTGCACAACGGTTACTTTGCCCAGGATAGCAACGGCCACTGGAAGGATTCCAGCGAAGGCCGCGAAACCATCGCAGATTCCAGCGCCTATGAACTTATCATGCGCAAAAAGGAAGAATTGCTCGATATCAACACCCCCCTGCGGTTCATCTTCAGCCACAGCGCCCTGCGGGAAGGCTGGGACAACCCCAATGTATTTCAGATTTGCACCCTCAACGAAACCCATTCCGACATCAAAAAACGCCAGGAAATCGGCCGCGGCATGCGGCTGTGTGTCAACCAGCAGGGGCAGCGGGTGTGGGACCGCCAGGTCAACCGCCTGACGGTCTTTGCCAACGAAACCTACGAAGATTTTGCCCGTCAGCTGCAAGCTGAAATTGAAGATGAAACCGGCGTTCAGTTTGGCAACCGGGTGAAAAACCGCCGCGAACGCCAACCCGTCACCTACCGCAAGGAATTCTACCTCGATCAGAATTTCCTTGACCTGTGGGGCAAGATCCAACACAAAACCACCTACCGCGTTGCGTTTGATTCGGCGGAATTGGTGAAAAAAGCCGCCAACGCGATCCACGAAATGCCAGCCATCCATCCCCCCCGGCTGCGCTCCTCGCGCGCGCGCCTGCAAATGTCGGAGGAGGAAGGTGTTACCGGGCACCAAATTGCGGAGAAAGTCGAGCAGTTGGCCCCAGCTCACCCGGAAATCCCCGACATTCTGGGGTACATTGAAAACCGCACCAACCTTACCCGCCGCACGATTCTGCGCATCCTGAAAACCTCCGGGCGATTGCCTGATGTTCTGATCAACCCCCAGCAATTTCTTGACCAGGCGATTTACCAGATTTCTGTGCAGCTGCAAGACCTGATGATTGCGGGCATCAAGTATGAAACCCTCGATGGCCAATCGTACGATATGATGTTGTTCGAAGCCAAAGAGATCGAAAGTTATATTGATACCATGCTGAAAGTCAATCAGCCGCACAAAACCATCACCGATTACATCATCATTGATTCTGGTTCCCAACCCGAACGGCAATTCGCCCAGGACTGCGAAAGCAACGAGGCGGTGGAATTCTTCCTGAAACTGCCCGATTGGTTCGTGATCCAGACCCCCATTGGACCCTACAACCCCGACTGGGCGTTGATCCTGAAAAATGACAGACGGCTGTATTTTGTTGCCGAAACCAAATCGGTTGCTGAAGGGCAGGTGGATAACCTGCGCCGGCATGAAAAATTGAAGATCGACTGCGGCAAAGCCCACTTCGCCGAATTTGACAAAGTGGCGTACCGCCAGGTCAGGACATTAAGCGAATTAATGGATTAACCGTATTCCCCAGGGCCGGCGCGGCTTAGCCGCGCCCCTACAGGCGGGCCGATCTTGCCATGCATGCTGACGGGCATCCATAGTACAATACGGTATGCGGATTGCGTATGTCGCCCTCCATTTTCAACACATCTATCGCAAGGGCGGGGTGGGCCGGAAGATGCACACCCAATGCCGCCTGTGGCGTGAAGCCGGGCACACGGTGCAATTGTTCCTGCACAGCCCCGATCTCCCGCCCGATGCCGCGGATAGCGTGTTCCGCTTTGGCGCGCGCAGCACCCTCCCGCTGGTGGGCGGGGTGCTGCTGGAAATCTCCCGCAGCCGCGCGCTGCACCGGTTGATCCGCGCGGTGGCGGCTTACCAGCCCGACCTGGTGTATTTGCGCTACGGCCTGTACACCCTCCCGCTGCGGCAGCTGTTCCGCGTGGCGCCGGTGGTGGTGGAAACCAATACCAACGACGTGGAAGAGTACCGCCACCGCGGCTGGTTCATCGACCGGCTGAACCGCTTCGGGCGCGGGATCATCTTCCGGCAGGCGGCCGGGTTCATTGCCGCCAGTCGTGAAATTGCCGCCCTGCCGGCCTTCACCCGCTTTCACAAGCCCAGCCGCACCATCAGCAACGGCTTTGACCTTGAACGCACAGCCCTGCTGCCGGCGCCGGCCAACCAGCCGCCGCGGGTGGCCTTTGCGGGCACCTCGG
This sequence comes from Anaerolineae bacterium, assembly GCA_013314735.1. GTDB lineage: Bacteria > Chloroflexota > Anaerolineae > Anaerolineales > Anaerolineaceae > SpSt-1165. The sequence continues at coordinate 83,030 of JABUFD010000009.1, read as the reverse complement.
TGGCGCCGTGGTACGGCCTGGATCAATTGCTGGCTTTCGCGGGGGAGAATCCCGACATCGCTTTTGACCTGGTGGGTTACCAGCCGGAACAATTCCCGCCCGAACAGCGCCATGCCAATGTGCGCTTCCACGGGTGGATGGAGGCGGCCCGTGTGCGCGGCATTCTGGCGGCGGCGGATGTGGTGTGCGGTTCACTCGCGCTGTACCGCAACCGCATGCAGGAGGTCTCCTCGCTGAAAATCCGTGAAGCGCTGGCGTACGGCATCCCGGTCATCCTGGCGCATACCGACAGCGACCTTTCGGGGCAGGGGCTGGATTTTGTGCTGGAACTGCCCAACCGCGAGGGCAATTTGCTGGACAACAGCGCCCAGGTGCGGGACTTCATCATGGCCATGCGCGGCAGGCGCGCGCAACGCTCCGCGGTGGCGCCGCTGATCGGAATGCAGGCCAAGGAGGCGCAGCGCCTGGCGTTCTTCGAGGAAATCCTCGACCGTGCCGCTGGGCGGTCGTCAACCGCAGGGCGGTCGTCAACCGCTGCGCGGTCTGCGCCAGGGGGTCGCGATGAGCGTGCCTGACCCGGAGCCCGGGCCTGACCCGGCGCCCGTGCGCGACCCGGCGCCCGTGTGGCCGGTGCGCATTTTGCTGCTGGGGAGCCAGATGGAATCCGGCGGCGCCCAGCGTGTGCTGCTGACGCAGGCGGCGTGGCTGCATGCCCGTGGTACCACGGTGACGGCGGCGTTTTTGTATGACAAGGAACACCTGCACCGCGCCTGGCAGGAACAATACCCGTTCCCGATCATCAACCTGGCGGCGAAACGGCCCGCGGCGGCGCGCGCGGGGGTGCTGCGGCGGGCGGTGTGGCTGGCGGGGGGCATCCTGCGCCTGGCACGCTTGCTGCGGCGGGAACGCTTTGACGTGATCGAAACCTTTCACCACCACAGCAACCTGCTCGGGATTCCGCTGGCATGGCTGATGGGGGTGCCGGTGCGGATTGCCAGCCACCACGGCCACCTGCACGGATTCCCGGCCGGGCTCAACCGGCTGCACACCGCCCTGGTACGCAGCCGCCTCACCACGCGCTACGTGGTGGTGTCGCGCCAGTTGGAAGCCGAATGCCGCGCGATGGGGATTCCCGCCGCCAAACTGGCCTGCATCCCCAACGGCACGTCATTGGCGGATGTGCCGCCGGCAGAGGTGGAAGCACTGCGCGCGGAACTGGCCCTGGCGCCATCCACCCCGCTGGTGCTGGCGGCCGGGCGCCTGGCGCCGGTCAAGAACCATGCCGCGCTGCTGCGGGCGTTCCCGGCGGTGCTGGCACGGGAACCGGCGGCGGTGCTGCTGATCGCCGGCGAGGGCCCTTTGCGCGGGGAACTGGAGCGCCTGGCGCGCAGCCTGGGGTTGGCCGACCGCGTGCGTTTTTTGGGCCTGCGCCCTGACCTGCCCGTCCTGCTGCGCCTGGCGCGGGTGTTCGTGCTGCCCTCGCTGCAGGAAGGCCTGCCGCTGGTGCTGCTGGAAGCGATGGCAGCCGGAACGCCGGTGGTGGCCGCCGCCGTGGGCGGCGTACCCGAGCTGGTGCGCGATGCCGGAACCGGCTTGCTGGCCGATCCCGCCGACCCCGCCACGTTCAGCGCGGCGATTGCGGCGCTGCTGGCGGATGAAACCCTGCAGGCGGCGCTGGCTGCCAATGCCCGTGCCCTGGTGCAGGCGCAATACGGCCTGGAGCAGATGTGCCGCGCCTACGAGGGGCTGTGGGCGGGTAAAACCGGCTGATCGCGTCCGTTGCGGCGTGGCTTTGGCGTTCCGAACAACCATTTCACACATACCTTCGCCATCCCATCCCGGAGGGAGGCAGGAAGGTACCGAACACCAGCGGCGGTTGTCCCTCCCTCCGGGATGGAGGTTCGGGTGTGTATGTTTCGCCATTCCCAATATTCATCACTGCGGCGTGGCTTTGGCGTTCCGAACATTCATTTACAACTTACCTTCGCCATCCCATCCCGGAGGGAGGCAGGAAGGTCACGAGCGCAAGCGGCGTCAGTCCCTCCCTCCGGGATGGAGGTTCGGGTGTGTATCATCGGCCATTCCGAATCTTCATCACCGCGGCGTGCCTTTGGCGTTCCGAACCACCCTTTTCCACATACGTCCGCCATCCCATCCCGGAGGGATGCAGTCAGGTACCGAACGCAAGCGTCGTCAGTCCCTCCCTCCGGGATGGAGGTTCAGAAGTTTAACTTCATCAATTCCCAACGTTCACCACCGCGGCGTGTCGTTGGCGTTCCGAACAACCATTTCACACTTACCTTCGCCATCCCATCCCGGAGGGAGGGAGGTAGGTTACGAATACCAGCGGCGCATGTCCCTCCCTCCGGGATGGAGACCTCCCTACGGGATGGAGGTTCGGGTGTGTATGTTTCGCCATTCCCAATGTTCATCGCCGCGGCAGCACTATCCGCTTGAAATGAAAAAAATTTCCCTTTTTCCCCGGTATTTCGCTTTTCACTTCTTTCAATTCGCTGGAGTTGCGCAGATTTGTATATAATGAAAGCAGGTTTGTACATGACTTAATGGTTGAGGCATGCTACAACTGTAGTAGTTCGCAGAGAAGTGTGTGTGAGAAGCCAATTGTAGTGCATTCTGCCCGATTTTCAAATGAAAATCAGCGGAGTTTGTGTTGCCGGCGGCCTCGCTCCCGCATGGACCTGCAGGAATTGAACTTGTTTTTCCAGGAACCATCACAATTGAATCAAGGAGACAAAATGAGAAAGCTGTACACGATACTCACCTGTTTATTGGTATTCATGTTCCTCTTCTCGGCTTGCGCCAAGCCAGCGGAAGAAACCGTTGCGGAAGAGACCGTGGCGGAAGAAACCACCGCTGAAGAACCCGCCGAGGAAGAAGCCGAAGAAGCTGCGGCGGAAGAAACCGAAGCGGAACCGGAACCGGAAGCCACCCCCGTGGTGCAGGAAGCCCCGGTCGTCTACCAGGAAGCCCCCATGCTGACGGAAAAAGTGGAAGCCGGCGAGCTGCCCCCCGTGGAAGAACGCCTGCCCGTGGTTCCGTTTGTGGTTGGCCCCGGATCGCTGATTGTTGAAAGCGACCTGCCCACCTGGACCTCCGGCATTTACGGCGGCGAGATGCAGATGGCCCACCGCGGCGATTTCCCGCCCGATGTGTTCATCGGCTCCAACGAAGGCTACCTGGCCGGCCCCGGCATCGGCGTCCAGGGCATTGTTGGCAATGTGTTTGAATCCTTCACCGTCAACGAAGACGCCACCGTGTTCACCTTCAAGATGCGCGAAGGCCTCAAATGGTCTGACGGCGAACCCGTCACCCGCGCGGATGTTGAATTCGCCTGGTTTGACGTACTCAACAACACCGAACTGTTCCCCTCTGGCGTGCCCTCCAAGTGGCGCACCGCGGTGAACGCTTCGGCGGAACCGATGGTGTTGGAATTTGTCGATGACTGGACCTTCACCCTCACCTTCGACGGCCCTTACGGCTCGCTGCTGCGCGAAATGGCGATCAGCGGTTGGGTTGGCTACACCGACCTGGTCAAGCCCGCCCATTACCTGAAGCAGTTCCACAAGGACTACGCTGATGAGGCCGAACTGGTGGCCGCGATCGAAGAAGCCGGCTACACCGGCATCGAGAGCTGGATCAACCTCTTCAACCAGAAGGACATCACCAACTGGGAAGCGCACCTTGCTGATGCAATCCCCTTCCCGCGCCTGTACCCGTGGATCCTGGTCGAAATGACCGACGGCGCCCTGGTGTACGAACGCAACCCCTACTACTACAAAGTGGATGTGGAAGGCAAGCAGCTGCCCTATATTGACCGGATTGTGACCGCCCGCGTGGATGACGTTGAAATGGTCAACATGCGCGCCATCGCCGGCCAGGTGGACTTCACCCGTGAAAGCCCCGATATCCAGCAACTGTCCGTTTACAAGGAACAGGAAGCCGCTGGCAACTACACCGCCTACATCTTCCAGAGCCATGTGGCCCCGATGGCCTTCATGTTCAACCATGTCAGCACCGATGAAGCCTGGAACGAAGTCATCAATGATGTGCGCTTCCGCCAGGCCCTGAACCATGCCATCGACCGCGAAGAAATCATCCAGACCTTCTACTACGGCCTGGCCGAACCCGCCCCGTGGGCACCCAATGACTACTCCATCGAAAAAGCCAACGCCCTGCTCGATGAAATGGGCATGACCGAACGCGACGCCGATGGCTTCCGCCTGACCCCGACCGGGAAACCCCTCACAGTCTACATCACCTCAGCCAAATACCTGGCGGAACATGACAGCATTGCTGAACTGTGCGTGGAATACTTCGGCGAAATCGGCATCAAGGCCGTGTTTGAATCCATCTCGAGTGACCTGCTGAATGAACGCCGCGAATCCGGCGAGATCATGATGTGGGCGCTGTGGGGCGTGTGCCCGATGTGGATCAATGGTACCTGGAGCGACTGGACCCCCGACACCCCCGAGTGGAACCGCTTCATGAACCCCAACGACGAACTCGAAGGGACAGAACCCCCCGCTGAAGCCAAGCGCCTGTGGGAGATCACCTCGGAACGCGCCGCGGCCGTGACCGGCTCCGATGCAGACATGGCCCTCTATGAGGAGACCGTGCAGAACTACCTCGACAACCTGTGGAAGATCATCTTCGTCAAGGGCATCAACCCGCTGATCATCTCCAACGACCTGTGCAACATCCCGGTCGACGGGCAGGCGATTGCGGCCAACTACTCGATGGAACAGTTCTACTTCTGCGAAGGTTCCGGACGGTAATTAACCCCGTCTGAACCATCACTGGAACATCCTGGAAAACTTTTTCACAATGGTTACCGGCAGGAGGGCGAGCATTCGCCCTCCTGCCACAAAAGCAGGGAACAAGGAGTTGTTGCATGAATACTGTTGAACGTTTTAAGCGTGCCATCCGCTTTCAACCGGTGGACCGCCTGCCGATGATCGAGTGGGCGGTGTGGTGGGACCTGACCATCAAGCGCTGGTACGAAGAAGGCCTGCCGCGCGACCTGACCAAACCCGGCAAGATCCGTGATTTCTTCGGGCAGGACAGCCAGGAACAGGTGTACATTCACGCCACCGCGCCCGGCTGCCCCACCCCGGCTTCGCATGGGGCGGGGCTCATCACCAACAAAGCCGATTACGACGCGATCAAGCCCTTCCTCTACCCGCGTGAGAACTTTGTCGGGCCTTCGCTGGAGGAGGCGGTGCAGTGGGGAAAACAGCAGGATGCCGGCGACACCGTGGTGTGGGTTTCGCTGCAGGGGTATTTCTGGTGGCCGCGCGTGCTGCTGGGGATTGAACGCCACCTCTACAGCTTCTATGACCAGCCTGAGCTGATGCACGAGATCAACCAGGACCTGACTGATTTTAATATCTGGGCGCTGGACCAGCTGTGCCAGCACGTGCGCCCGACCTTTATGACCTTCTTTGAGGACCTCTCTTACAACCACGGGCCGATGCTCTCTGAGAAATCCTTTTACACCTTCCTGGCGCCGTATTACCGCCAGATTGTACCGGTGCTGGAGAAATACGACATCATCCCGATCGTGGATTCCGATGGCGACATCACCCGCGTGGTGCCGTGGTTCAAGTCCGTCGGCATCAAGGGCATCCTGCCGCTGGAACGCATGGCCGGGGTGGATGTGGGGAAATTGCGCGCCGATCACCCGGATTTCATCCTGGTGGGGGCGTTTGACAAAACCGTGATGAAAAATGGCGAGGCGGCCATGCGCCAGGAATTCGAGCGCCTGTTGCCGACGATGAAGACCGGCGGGTTTATCCCCTCGGTTGATCATCAGACCCCGCCGGATGTATCGATTGAGAATTACCGCATTTACCTGCGCCTGCTGGAGGAATACTGCACCCGCGCCGCGCAGGCATAAGCGTATTGCTTGTTGTGAAAACAAAAAACCGGCCCCGGGCGAGTTGTTCGCCGGGGCCGGTGGCTGTTGCGGGGGGTCCCAAAGAAATGCGTTGTGTGCGGCAAAGAGGGCGGTAACGCGCGGGAATGCCTGGCAGGGTCAATGCTGTGGCTGCGATGTGGAGGATAACAATTTCAATCTCGTTGTTTTCGGATTCTTCAGGGACTGCGACGCCCAGTACGTTGTACAGCAATTATTCTACCCCCCTTGCGCCCGGTATGCAAATAAGCGTTTTTTCAGATGAAAACCGATCTCCAGGACAGGGGATGTCGCGTCACGGTGATCAGGGTCTTTCTGCTCCTGACCTGAAGAGGGTTCGTGAGTGGTACATGATCAACAGCCACGGGAACCCAACCCGCCCGTCCGGCGCGGATTCGGGAGTACAATACAAGTATGCGCAATCGTACCCCCGCCGTGGTGACGGCTTCCGCCCTGCTGATCGTGTTCGGCCTGCTGGCCGCCTGTGCCCCGCGCGCCGGTAGCCCGGCGCTGCCGACCCTGCCGCCTGCCGCCACAACGACGCTCTCCCCAACCCCGCTGCCGCCCTTGCCCACGCCGTCCGCGCTGCCTTCTGCCACGCCCTCCCCCGGCCCCACCGCCGCGCCCACGCCGCTGCCCCTGGCGCTGGCGCTGAGTGAGACGGCCGCCTACCGCCTGCCGCCCACCCTGCGCGCCCTCACCGAACAAAGCGCTTCGCTGTTCTTTGAACTGGTGCAGCCTGCCGCCGGGCAGGTGTATGTGCAGCCAGCGGCGGGCGGGGCGGTATTCAGCGTCCCGTTGATCCCCGGCGAAACGCGCCAGAACCTGCTGGTGAGCGGGTTGGCGCCGGCCACCGCCTACCATGTGCTGGTGGCGCTGGAAGAGAACGGCGCATTGGTGGAGCCGCACTACGACGGGCGCGCCTGGGGGCCGCTGGGTTTCACCACGCCCGGTGGTTCCGCCGCGCTGCGGGTGGGGTTCATCAGCGATGCCAGCTTCGGCGATGCAACCACCAACGCCCTGGTGCAGGCCATGGCGCAGGCCGACCTCGATTTTGTGATCCACGGCGGTGATGTGGCCGACGCGCAGGAAAGCGGGCTGGACCCGTTCGCCTTCTACGGCCAGGCTTTCTACACCCCGTTTGAACCCCTGCTGCGCCAGGGATCGGTGTATCCCATCCCCGGCAACCACGATTATGACGCCGACATCCGCTACGAGGGGCAGCCGTTTTATTTCCATGCCTTCCCGCTGGCCGCCAATGCCCTCAGCGGTTCACCGACAATGCAATATTACGCCGTGGTGCAAAACGGCATCCAGTTCCTGTTCCTCGACAGCCAGGTGCTGTTCGGCGCGTCCGGGCTGGCGGAGCAGGAAGCCTGGCTGGCGCAGCGCCTGGCGGATGAAAGCGTGCGCTTCACGGTGGTGGTGCTGCACGTGGCGCCCTTCAGCTCCAGCAGCGTGCATGCCGAAGACAGCCTGCCGCCGCAGCGGCGCTGGGTGCCGCAGTTCGAGGGCGGGTCTGTGCCGCTGGTGCTGTCGGGGCATTTCCACCACTACGAGCGCCTGCAGGTCAACAGCATCACCTACCTGGTGGCGGGGGGCGGGTCGGAGGTGCTGTACGCGCTGGGCAGCTACCTGCCGCAAAGCGAGGTGGTGCTGCGCCAATCGCACTGGGTGCTGCTGGAATTCAACGAGGCCAGCATCCACATCGTCGCCTACGGGGGGGAGGGACAGGTGCTGGATGAGAGTTACGTGATGCAGGCGGAGTGACCGGGCGGTGGATTAACCCGCAAATTTTTGCCGCTGTATGCATCTTCGGCCTGGCTGTGCCATAGGCCAGCGCGGTTGAGCCACGCCCCTGCACCGGGGGCGTTCGCATAATCATCACAGCCCGGCGGGATGCGATTGCGGTAGGCAGCACCAGCCCGTGCCGCCAAAAACGCACATCCATTCAGGGAAAGATGGGTATAATCAAAGCAACTGGTACCTATATACGAGGTGGCGCATGTTCCCCAAGGCTTTCTATTACTGGCGTCCGCATCCCTGGCATGGGCTGGAAACCGGCCCGCAGCCGCCGCAGCTGGTGACCGCGTTCATTGAGATCACCACCTTCGACGCGGTCAAGTTCGAGATCGACAAAACCACCGGCTACATCCGCGTGGACCGTCCGCAGCGCGCCTCGTCGGTGCCGCCCACGCTGTACGGTTTCATCCCGCGCACCTACTGCGGGGAACGCGTGGCCGGCCTGAATCCGGACGTGACCCGCGCTGACGGCGACCCGCTGGATATCTGCGTCATCTCCGAGCGCCCCATCAACCGCGGCGAGATCCTCCTCACCGCGCGGGTGATCGGCGGCATCCAGCTGGTGGACCACCAGGAAGCCGATGACAAGATCGTTTCGGTGCTGTCGAATGACCTGGTGTGGCAGGATGTCACAGACATCCACCAACTGCCGCCGGTGCTGGTGGAGCGCCTGTCGCATTACTTCCGCACCTACAAGATGGTGGAAGGCGAAGAGGACTGCACCTATGTGCGCAGCATCTACGGCGCCGAGACCGCCCACGCCGTGGTACAGGCATCGATCGAGGATTACCAGCTGGTGTACGGCGGGGGCCAGGCGCTGCGCTAGCAGGCTGCCGGTCCCGCGGACGGCATCAGACCCGCAGTTCCTCCCGGAGCACCCGGTAGAATTCATCCTGGGCGTGGCGTTCAGCCCACGGGGTATGCCCGCATTGGGGAATCAGCACAAAGCGGAAATCCGTAATCACCCGCGCCAGCGGCTGCCGCACACCCTCTGCCGGGTGCGGGTCATAATCGCCGTGGATGGCGGTCACGGGGCACTGGATGTGCTGCCCCAGGCGCAGCAATGCGCCGCTCTCCCGCATGCCGGCCGCTTCATTCCACACCCCCTGGAAGATGTCCCCGCTCACCGGCACGTGATCCGTTTCCCGCAGGTCGTCCTCGCAGGGGGTATGGTTGTCGGTTTTGGAGACCAGCGCGCCCAACCGCTCCAGCAGGGCATCCTTGTCACCGCCGGCGGCATCCCCCAGGCGGTGCACAATCCCGGCAAACTCGGCGTTTTCGGCCTCACTCAGGCGGCGCTGCCGGGTGGCTTCCAGCTGCCGCACATAGCTGGCTTCAAACGGGCCGCTGCTGACCAGGATCAGTTTTTTCACCAGCGCCGGGTAACGGGCGGCGGTGAGGAAGATCAACCATGCCCCCCAGGAATAACCCACCAGGGTCAGCGGGGGTTCGCCGTACTTCGCCAACACATCCCGCAATTCATCCACCTGCCCGACGAGGGTAAGGGCGGTCTGGATCGGTTCCAAAACGCTCCACTCCGGTGCAAGCGCGCGCGCCACCGGCGCCATCTCGCCGCCCGCGCCCGGGCCGCCGTGGATCAACGCCACGCGGTAGGGAGAATTTCCATAGGTTCGCATATTCTTCATGTCACCTTCCTTTAACGATTGGCCTGCAGGATTAATGATCATCGCCCTGCCAGCCTCATGCGCGCATCTGCAATAATGCCTCATGCAGGATGCCGCCGCACTGGAACATGCGCACCTCGCCTGGGGTGTCGATGCGCGCGGTGACGGTAAAGCGCAGCACGTTCCCATCGGGGCGAACGGCTTCCACTGTCAGCGTCTGGCGCGGGGTGAGGGCATCCAGTCCGCGCAGGGTATAGCATTCCTCACCATTCAGCCCCAGCGTATCGGCATTCTCACCGGGCAAAAATTCCAGCGGCAGCACACCCATCCCCACCAGGTTGGCGCGGTGGATGCGCTCGAACGATTGCGCGATCACCGCGCGCACCCCCAGCAGGAGCGGACCCTTGGCGGCCCAATCGCGGCTGGAGCCGGTGCCGTATTCCTTGCCGGCGAGGATGATGAGGGGGGTGTCCGTTTGTTGGTAGCGTTGAGCGGCATCGTAGATGCGCAGTACGTCACCCTGCGGCAGGAGGCGGGTAACGCCGCCTTCCACGCCCGGCACCAGGCGGTTCTTGAGGCGGATGTTGGCAAAGGTACCGCGCGCCAGCACGCGGTCGTTGCCGCGCCGCGCGCCGTAGGAGTTGAACGCCGCCGGCGCCACGCCCTGCGCCTGCAGGTACTCGGCCGCGGCGGAACGGGGCGCGATGCTCCCGGCGGGGGAGATGTGGTCGGTGGTGATCGAATCGCCGAACCAGGCCAGCACGCGTGCGTCACGGATTTCCGCCGGCTGGGCGGCAGCGCCGTGTTCGAGGGCGGCAAAGTAGGGCGGCTGCTGGATATAGGTGGAGGCGGGGTCCCAGGCATACAGGGCGGTGTGGCTGGTGGGGATCGCCTGCCAGCGCTCATCGCCGCTGAACAGGTCGCGGTAGCTGGCGCGGAACAGCTCGGGGCTGATGATGCTGAACCACTCCTCCACCTCGGCGCGCGCGGGGTAGATATCGCTGAGATAGACCGCCTTGCCATCGCGGCCGGTGCCCAGCGGCTCGGAGGCCAGGTCGATATCGACCCGCCCGGCGAGGGCATACGCCACCACCAGCGGCGGGGCGGCGAGGTAATTGGCGCGCGTGGCGGGGTGGATGCGGCCTTCAAAGTTGCGGTTGGCGGAGCTGATGCTGGCTGCCACGAGGTGATGCGCCTGCACCGCTTCAGCGATGCCCGGCGCCAACGGGCCGGAATTGCCGATGCAGCTGCCGCAGCCGTAGCCCGCCAGGCCAAACCCCAGTGCTGCCAGCGGTTCCAGCAGCCCGGCCTGTTGCAGGTATTCCGTCACCACGCGCGAACCCGGCATCAGCGAGCATTTCACCGTCGGGCTGACAGCCAGTCCGCGTTCGACGGCATGCTTTGCCAGCAGGCCGGCCGCCAGCATCACAGCCGGGTTGCTGGTATTGGTGCAGGAGGTGATCGCCGCGATCAGGAGTGAGCCGTGGCGCAGGGTGTAGTCGCTGCCTTCGAGCGTGACCACGGCGCTGGCGCTGCGTGCCTCTGCGGGAATCTCGAACCCGCGTTCGGCGCGGGGTTTCGCCAGCGACTCGCCAAAGGCGGCCGCCATGCGGCGCATCGGCATGCGATCCTGTGGGCGGGTGGGGCCGGCCAGGCTGGGCTCGATTGCGCGCAGGTCAATCGTGATTACGCGCGAGAAATGCGGCAGGGGGGCGTCGGTATCGCGGAACAGGGCCTGCGCCTTGCAATAGGCTTTCACCCGCCGCACCAGGTTCTCATCGCGCCCGCTGAGGCGCAGGTAGTCCAGCGTGATGGCATCCACCGGGAAGTAGGTCACGGTGGCGCCGCTTTCGGGGGTCATGTTGGCGATCATCGCCCGGTCGGGCAGGCTGATGTTGTCGAGGCCGTCGCCGAAGGCTTCGATGAATTTGCCAACCACGCCCTCCTGGCGCAGGCGTTCCACGATCGCCAGGGTCAGCCCGGTGGGCATCACTCCCTCGCGCAGGCTGCCGGTCAGTTCCAGCCCGATCACATCCGGCAGGACGATCTCGACCGATTTGCCCAGCATGGCGGAGATGGCTTCAATCCCGCCCACGCCCCAGCCGAGTACGCCCAGCCCGTTGATCATCGGGGTATGCGAATCGGTGCCGAAGACGGAATCAGGGAAGAGGGTGGTTTCGCCGTCGCTTTCACGCGCGGCTACCACGGTGGCGAGGGCCTCGAGGTTGACCTGGTGGCAGATGCCCTTGCCGGGCGGCACCACGCGCAGGGTATCGAAGGCTTCCTGCGCCCAGCGCAGCAGCGCGTAGCGTTCGTGGTTGCGTTCGTACTCGAGGGCGATGTTGCGCGCCATCGCGTCCGGCGTGCCGGTAACATCAACATGCACCGAGTGGTCAATCACCAGGTCGGCGGGGATCACGGGGGAAATGCGGGCGGGGTCGCCACCCATGCGGGCCAGGGCGGCGCGCATCGCCGCCAGGTCGACCACCAGCGGTACGCCGGTCAGGTCCTGCAGCAGCACACGGGCGGGGTAAAACGGCACTGCCGGGCGCGGGGTGGCTGCATTGGGCTGCCAGTCCAGCAGGGCTGTTACGGCCGCGGCGGCTTGCTCATCCTGCGCGGCATGGCGCAGGGCATTTTCCAGCAGGATGCGCAGCGAATACGGCAGGCGCAGCAAGGCTTCGCCTGCACCACGGGCGCGGGCCGCGCGCGGGAGATCATAAATATGGCAGGGGGTGCCGTCGATGTGCAGGGTTTGTTTCATGGGGATATCCTGGAATGAATGTTCGTGGGGGTACGGGAACGGGGCAGCGGATTATGCGGCCGTGCGTTCCATATGGCGGATGATGGCGTCGCCGAACTCGGTGGTTTTCACCAGGGTGGCGCCTTCCATCAGGCGGTGAAAGTCGAAGGTGACGGTTTTGTCCGCCACCGCGGCGCGGATGCCCGCCAGCACCAGGTCGGCGGCTTCCTGCCAACCCAGGTGGCGCAGCATCAACTCGCCGGAGAGGATCAGCGAACTGGGGTTGACGCGGTTCTGGCGCGCGAAGATCGGGGCGGTGCCGTGGGTGGCTTCAAAGATCGCCACCGGGTCATCGGTATTGAGGTTGCCACCGGGGGCGATCCCCAATCCACCCACCTGCGCCATCAGCGCGTCCGAGAACAGGTCGCCGTTGAGGTTCATGGTGGCGATCACGTCAAAGTCCCTGGGGCGGGTCAGGGTTTGCTCAAAGGCGGCATCGGTGATGACATCCTTCACCAGCAGCCTGCCCTGGCTGAGGGCTTCGGAGCGCTGGTTGTTGGCCACTTCCTCGCCGCGGGCTTCCTTGCAGCGCTGCCATTGGCGCTGGGTATAAACACGTTCGCCGAATTCGCGTTCCGCCAGGGCATAACCCCATTCGGCAAACGCGCCTTCGGTGTATTTCATGATATTGCCCTTGTGCACCAGGGTGACCGAGGCACGGTTGAACTGCAGCGCGTGGCGGATGGCGGCGCGCACCAGGCGTTCGGAGCCGGCGCGCGAGATGGGCTTGATGCCGATACCGCACTCCTCCGGGAAGCGGATGCGCCCGAATTCTTCCGGCAGGTTGTCCTGCAGCCAGTCCATGAATTTGCGGTTGTTCTCACTGCCGGCCTCGAATTCGATCCCGGCATAGATGTCTTCGGTGTTTTCGCGGAACACGACCATATCGACCAGTTCCGGTTCGCGCATCGGGGAGGGCACGCCGGGCAGCCAGCGCACCGGGCGCAGGCACACGTACAGGTCCAGTTCGCGGCGCAGGGCTACATTCAATGAGCGGAAACCCTTGCCCACCGGCGTGGTGAGCGGCCCCTTGATCCCCACGCGGTAATCGGCAAAGGCCTGGATGGTTTCCGCCGGCAACAGGGTGCCGGTCTGTTCCTGGGCTTTGCCGCCCGCCAGCACTTCCATCCACGCCAGGGCGCGTTTCCCGCCGTAGGCCAGCGCCACGGCGCGGTCCAGCACGGGACGGGCCGCCTGCCAGACGTCCCAGCCGATGCCGTCTCCTTCGATGTAGGGGATGATCGGGCGGTCGGGCACGTGCAGTATGCCGTGTTCGGCGCGGATGCGGTCGCCTTCGATGGGGGGTACAGTGGCCGTAGCTGTCATGGGAACACTCCTCCTGGAATCCATGCAATCCCCGCGGATGATTGACAAATGGCGGGTGAAATTCTATAATCAATGATAACATTCTTTTTTGGGACAGTGTCCCAAATTCAGGGACAATTTTCCTTTTGATGGACGAAACTTCCAAAACCCTCACCCGCGCCGTACAACTGCTGGACTGCTTCACCCGTGAACAGCCTCACCTGGGTGTGCGCGAGGCCGCCCGCCTGGCCGGGTTTTCTTCCAGTACCGCCGGGCGCCTGCTGGCATCGCTGCGCCAGCTGGGGCTGCTGGTGCAGGACCCCGAAACGCGCCAGTATTCCCTGGCAGGCAAGGTGCTGGCGTGGGCCGAGGTGTATTCCGCCAGTGTGGATGTGCGCAGCCTGGCGCTGCCTTACATCTACGATCTGCAGCGCACCACCGGCGAAACCATCAGCCTGTATATCATGGAAGGTGCCGAGCGCGTGTGCGTGGAGCGGCTGGAAAGTGAACAGAACGTGCGCGTGGTGGCGCGCGTGGGGCGGCACTTGCCGCTGCACGCCGGTTCCGCCGGCAAGCTGTTCCTCGCCTACCTGCCGGATACCGAGCGCGACCAGATATTGGCGGAAAGCGAACTGGAAGTGTTCACCCCCTACACCCTCACCGACCCCGATGAGCTGCGCCGCCAGGCGGCGCTGATCCGCGGGCAGGGCTTTGCCGTCAGCCACGGCGAATGGACGATTGACGCCTCCGGCGTGGCGGCGCCGATCTTTAACCAGCGCGGGCAGATGGTCGCTGCCCTGACCATCTCCGGCCCCAGCCAGCGCTTCCAGGAACAGCAGGTGGAGCGCTATATCAAATCGGCCACGCGCACCGCATCGCATATTTCGCGCCTGCTGGGCTTCAGCACCGTACAGCGAAAACCCGGCATCCAGGCGGGGCGGCAATAACGCCGCCTTCCCTTCGTGCTGTTTCCCCGCACCCCGCCGGGTGCCCGTTGACCCCCGCCGCTGACGCAATCGAAGACCCTCCCAGGAGAAGAGATGTTCACAGAAACCAACCCGATCCCCGCGCTTTCCGCGGATGTTCCCAAACCGATTGACCTTGAAGCCCGTATCGCTGAGAGCCTGCCCGCCTGGCGCGAACGCATCCGGCGCCTGCTGAAAGATTACGGCTCCACCCCCATCGGGCAGATCACCGTGGCGCAGGCCTACGGCGGGATGCGCGGGGTGCATGCCCTGATCACCGAAATATCGCATGTCGATCCCTTCAAGGGCATCCGCCTGCGCGGTTATCCGATCCAGGACCTGCTGCAAAAGCTGCCGCGCCCGCGGGGAGTGGAATACCCGCTGGCCGGCGGGCTGTATTGGCTGCTGATGGTCGACCGCTTCCCCACCCTCGAAGACGCCCTGGCAATTGAAGCGATGTGGCGCGCGCGCCAGGGACTGCCCGGCTATGTGCATGACCTGCTGCGCGCCATGCCCGCCACCACCCACCCGATGACCCTGCTCTCGCAGGCGATCCTTGCGATGCAGCCGTATTCCGCCGCGGCGCGCGCCTACCACGAGGGGATTGCCCGCCAGGACTACTGGCGCCCGATGCTGGAGGACGCCCTTAACCTGACCGCCAACCTGCCCCTGCTGGCGGCTGCCATCTACAACCTCAAATACCGCGGCGGCGCCGAAGCTGTGCCCGATCCCGCTCTCGATTGGTCCGCCAATTTTGCCCACATGATCGGGCGCGGTACAGACCCCGAATACATGGAATTGACGCGCCTGTTCATGCTGCTGCATGCCGACCAGGAGAATGGCAATGCCAGCGCGCACACCGCCCACCTGGTGGGGTCCACGCTGTCAGACCTGTACCTGTCGTGTTCGGCGGGGCTGAATGCCCTGGCCGGTCCGCTGCATGGGCTGGCCAACCAGGAAACCCTGCGCTGGCTGCTGGCACTGCAGGAACGCTGCGGCGGCGTGCCCACCCCGGCGGAGCTGGAAGCCTTCACCCTCGAAACTCTCAACGCCGGCCAGGTGATTCCCGGTTACGGGCACGGCGTGCTGCGCAGCACCGACCCGCGCTTTTTGGCGCAATACGATTTCGCCCAGAAATACCTGCCCGATGACCCGATCTTCGCCCTGGTGCGGCGCGTGTACGAGGTGATGCCCGGCGTGCTGGGCGCCACCGGCAAGATCAAGAACCCATATCCCAACGTGGACGCGATCAGCGGCACGCTGCAATACCACTACGGCATCACCCAGGTGGAATTCTACACCGTCCTGTTCGGCACCAGCCGGTTGCTGGGGCTGTCGGCGCATGCGGTGTGGGCGCGCGCGCTGGGGCTGTCCATCGAGCGCCCGCGTTCCCTCACCACCCCGATCATCGAGGAGATGCTCCTGCCCATCCGCCAGGAGGAATCCGGCGGCCTGAGCTATTTCGAGTAAGCCGGCGCGGAGGAAAAAAATCCCCGGCAGGCCCAAAATGGTGTTATGATAAAGGATATTGGCTGAACCGGGGGCGCATCCCCCGCTTTTCCGCCAACCCATTTGAACGGTACGACAAGAGAAGGTAATATGACAAGAGACTGGAAACGCTATCATCCCCCCAAAGATCTGGCCGCGGTGCTGAAAGGCAACCCCGAGGTACAGGTGATCAGCACCGCGCAGGAGCTGGTGGACCTCGCCTGCGGCGGCCCGGAAAGCTCCAAGTTCGAGGTGGCCTACCACATTTCCGGCTACGGCAAGATGGTCGAAGCCAACGTGGTGCGCACCCGCAACGGGCTGGCGGTCAATTACCTTTCCTCCTACATGCGCCGGCGTGATCCCGACGCGATGGTGATCGGCGATACCCTGCCGACCGACCATGAAACGTTTGAGCATATCTACGGCTACCCCTTCAGCCAGCTGCGTGAACGCGCCCTGGCCTGGCTCACGGAAAATCCGCTGATCCTGTACGGCTATACCACCGGCAAGCCCGGCCTGGGGCAGGACGCGCTGGTGGTGGCTCCCGCCAATGCCGGGTTCTTCGGCTTCGGCCTGTCGCTGCTGCAAGGGATCATCCCCTACGAAGATATCCCCGCCGAATTTGCCCCCAAATCGGTGATCTATGTGGCGCCCACCTTCCGCTATACCGACCTGCAGGGCAAGCAGGTGGTGGTGCACAATCGCACCGAAGGCCTGCACGAGGTGTTCGCCTTCAACCTCTACCCCGGCCCGAGCGCCAAAAAAGCCGTCTACGGGATTTTGCTCAACCAGGGGGAAAAGGAAGGCTGGGTCACGGCGCATTGTTCCGCGGTGCGCGTGGTGACGCCCTATGACAACGCCGTCACCATCATGCATGAAGGCGCCAGCGGCGCCGGCAAGAGCGAGATGCTGGAGCATCCGCACCGCGAGGATGACGGGCGCCTGTTGTACGGCGAAAACATCATCACCGGCGAGCAGCGCCTGCACGAGCAGCCGCGTACCTGCTCCCTGCAGCCTGTGGCGGATGATATGGCGATGTGCCATCCCGCCCTGCAGCACAACGGCAAGCTGACGATCACGGATGCGGAAGAGGCGTGGTTTGTGCGCACCAATCACATCACCCATTACGGCACCGACCTCAACCTTGAGCGCCTGACCGCCAACCCGCCCGAACCGCTCCTGTTCCTTAATATCAATGCCGCCCCGGACGGTTTCGCGATGATCTGGGACCATACGCTGGATGCCCCCGGCAAGCCCTGCCCCAACCCGCGCGTGGTGATTCCGCGCCGCATCATCCCCAACATCGTCAACGACCCGATCGAGATCGACATCCGCAGTTTTGGGCTGCGCACGCCGCCCTGCACAGCCGAGAACCCCACCTATGGCATCCTCGGCTTCTTCCACATCCTCCCGCCGGCGCTGGCGTGGTTGTGGCGCCTGGTGGCCCCGCGCGGTTATGACAACCCCAGCATCCTCGATACCAAGGGCCTTGCCTCGGAAGGGGTGGGCTCCTACTGGCCGTTTGCCACCGGGCGGCGCGTGCCGCAGGCGAACTTGCTGCTGGAGCAGTTCCTGCACAGTCCGCACACGCGCTATGTACTCACCCCCAACCAGCACGTGGGGGCGTGGAAGGTGGGCTTCATGCCGCAGTGGCTGATGCGCGAGTACCTGGCGCGGCGCGGCAGCGCCCGTTTCCAACCGGAAAGCCTGCGTGAATCGCGCTGTTCGCTGCTGGGGGAATACCCGCACCAGATCACGATCGAAGGGCGCGCGTTTTCACGCTGGTTCTTCGCCGTCGAAACCCAGCCGGAAGTGGGCATCGAAGCCTATGACCAGGGCGCGGAAATCCTGTACCGCTTTTTCAGCAAGGTGCTGGAGGACTACCTGACCGAGGACCTGAACCCACTCGGCCGGCAGATCATCGAGTGCTGCATCGAGCAGGGCAGCGTCAGCGATTACAGGGCATTCATCCCCGGCGAGGTGTAGGCCGCAGTTGCCGAGGTTGGTTACCGCGGCGAGCCTTTGGCGTTCCGAACCACCCTTTACCACTTACTTTCGCCATCCCATCCCGGAGGGAGGTAGTCAGGCTGCGAAGGCAAGCGGCGTTTGACCCTCCCTCCGGGATGGAGACCTCCCTTCGGGATGGAGGTTCGGGAGCGCGACATTCGCCATTGCCAACGTTCATCACCGCGTGGTATCTTTTGCGTTCCGGCCAACCATTTACCACTTACTTTCGCCATCCCATCCCGGAGGGAGGTGGTAAGGCTGCGAACACATGCGGCGTATGACCCTCCCTCCGGGATGGAGGTTCGGGAGCGCGACATTCGCCATTGCCAACGTTCATCATCGCGTGGTGTCTTTTGCGTTCCGAACCACCCTTTACCACTTACTTTCGCCATCCCATCCTGGTCGGTGTTACAATAGGGGGGAAACCAACCAATCGGATCAGAAAACCGAGGAGACCGTTGAAATGAATACCCCCATTCCCCCCCAGGACAAAACCATCCTGCGAGAACTGGCAGCGCAGGCAGCCGAGATCGCCGCCCTGCCGGTGCAGGACAAAAAGCGCGCCCTGTGGCGCAAGCTGAACGCCATCCAGCCCGAACGCCCGATGGTGATGATCGACCAGGTGTGCTGGCATGAGATGAACATCAATGATGAACTCACCCTGCGCTGCACCAACCCCGAATGCCGCATGTACGAAGATTTCCTGCGGCGCACCCTGTTCCAGTGGCGCCATTTCCCGGTGGATATGGTGGTGGAACCCTTCATCCGCGTGCCGATGGCGATCACCAACACCGGCTTTGGCATCGACGTCGAGGAAAATGTTTCGGTATCCGACCCCCAGAACAGCGTGGTCGGGCATGCCTATCTCAACCAGTTCCAGACGATGGACGATGTTGCGAAGATCCAGATGCCGCAAATCCGCCATGACCCGGCCGAAACCGAACGCCGTATGGCAGCGGCGCATGAGCTGTTTGACGGCCTGCTGGAAGTGCGTAAATGGGGCTATGACCCTTACCTGTCCCTGTGGGACCCGATCAGCACGTGGATGGGGGTGGAAGGCGCGCTGTGGGGGATCGTGGACCACCCCGACCTGATGCATGCCATCGTCGGGCGCATGACGGACGGTTACCTCTCGATGCTCGATCAGCTGGTGGAAGGCGGCCTGCTGTGCCAGCCCCAGAGCCTGATCCACTGCACCGGCGCCTGGACCGATGAACTGCCCGCCCCCGGCTACAACCCGGAGAAACCGCGCACCCAGGATATCTGGATGTTCGGCCTGGCGCAGATGTTCTCGACCGTCTCGCCGCGCATGTTCCAGGAATTCGAGGTCGATTACGCCAGCCGCATCTGCGAACGCTTCGGGCTGGTGTATTACGGCTGCTGCGACCCGCTGGAGAAGAAGATGAAGCAGGTGCGGATGATCCCGCATGTGCGCAAGGTGTCGATGAGCCCGTGGGTGGACCAACAGCGCGGCGCGGCGGAGATCGGCAAGGAGTTTGTCTTTTCGCGCAAACCCTCCCCGGCCCTGCTGGCGTGGGACCGCTTCGATGCCGAGGCCGTGCGCGCCGACCTGCAGGCCACGGCCGATACCTGTCGCGAACACGGCTGCGCCCTGGAAATGATCCTGAAGGACATCAGCACCGTGCGCTACGAACCCCAGCGCCTGTTCCAATGGGCCGAGATCGCCATGCAGGTGGCGGGGGGATAGGGATTCTGTAATCCGAAAGCAAAGACATCCGATTTCGAGTGAAGTATTACTTGGCGAAATCGGATGTCTTTTTAATTAATCAATCACTGTCACCACGCCGGGATCATACGGCGGGCGTTCCGGCGCGGCTTCAGACGGGTAACCGAACACGGCAGAGAACAGCGGCTTGTAGCCGGCGGGGAGGCGCAGCGCTTCCCGCAGTTCCCCGCCCTGCGGGGAGAGAAAGGCCATCGTGACAAAAAAGATCCAGCAGGAGCCCAGCCCGAGGGATTGCGCCGCCAGGAGCATGTTCTGCACGGCGGCGGCGCAGTCGGCTTCGGGCGGGAGGGGGGAGGCTTCCGCCGCGGAAACGATCACCAGGGTGGGTGCGCCGTACAGGCAGTCGTAGGCTTCATTCTCCGCCAGGGGCAGCAGCCCCGGGATGCCCATCTGGCGCACGGCGGCTTTGGCGGCCTGGTTCAGCCGCTGCAGCAGGACGCGGTTCTGCACCGCGGTGAAATGCCACACCGGGGCGCCGGCGTGCGGGGCGCACTGCCCCGCCGCCAGGATCGCATCCCGTTCCGCATCGCTGATCTGTTCCGGCTGGTATCGGCGGATGCTGCGCCGCTGCCGGATGACGGCCAGGGTTTCATTCGTGAGCAAGGTTGTTTCCCTCACTTTCCCAGTTCCCCAAAACGTGCCATGATCGCCAACGCAGGATCGACGGGGACGTTCGCCCGTTTCACATCCTTTGGGATGCTGATCACGGGCGTGGGGCGGATGGCCTTGCCCGCGAACTGCGGCAGCCATTGGCTTTCGGCCGCCAGCATTTCGGAGGCCATCTCGCGGATCTCATTCAGGGTCAGCACAGCGCCGGAAAGCGGATCGAGCGCGCAGGCATGCACAATGTGTTCCGGGTCGCCGCTCAGGGCGGCTTCCACCGCCAGGCGCTGCACGTTGATATTGGTCAGGTTGAGGGCAGCGCACTGCGTCGGCAGGTCGCCGACGATGGTCTTGTGCAGGCCGGTGGCATCCACAAAGATCGGCCCTTCGGCGCAGCAATCCGCCGGCAGGTTGGTGATCATCCCGCCGTTGATCAGGTTGCCGTTGAGTTTGAAGGTGCGCCCGGTTTCCAGCGCTTCGATCACGTAGGAGCCGTACTCGATGCTGCGCGCGGGCAGCGCCAGCGGTTCCTGGTCGAGCAGCATTTCGCTCTCGTACTTGTCGGCCACGTATTCACACCAGTTGTAGTAGGCACCGCTTTCGCCGCCGAAGCCGGGTTCGTCGCAGTACAGGTCGAGGGCTTTCCGGTTCTTGCGGAACCACGGTACGTACTCCGCCAGGTGCCCGGTGGATTCGGTCATGAAATAGCCGAACTGGCGGAAGACCTCGCCGCGCACTTTTTCATTGACGTAATATTCCGGCTGTTCAAAGCGTTCCCGCAGCAGTGGATACAGGTCTTTGCCGTGGTGTTCCAGGCGCAGGAACCAGCCCATGTGGTTGATGCCGGCGCACAGGAAATCGATCTCGTCTTTGGGCAGGCCGACATAACCGGAAATCAGGTCCATCGTGGTCTGCACGCCGTGGCACAGCCCGACAAACGGCACCGCTGAGGTGCGCCCGATCGCCCAGCTGACCATTGCCATCGGGTTGACGTAGTTCAGCAGGGTGGCGCCGGGGCAGAGTTCTTCCATCTCTTTCACCAGGTCCACCATGACCGGGATGCTGCGCAGGGCGCGGAACACCCCGCCGGGGCCCAATGTATCACCGATGCACTGGTCCACGCCGTGCTTGAGGGGAATCCTGTAATCGGCCTCGAACCCGGCCAGCCCGCCCACCTGGAAGGTGGCGATGACATAATCCGCGCCGGTGAGGGCTTCGCGGGTGCTGGTGGTTTTCCACACGCTTGCCTCCAGCCCGTTGGCGTCGATCACGCGCTGGATGAAGGCTTCCACCTGCGATGTGCGGCGCGTGCTGGGCGCCATCAGGGCAAATTCCGTCCCTTCCATGCCGGGGGTGCCAAGGATATCGAGGATCAGGGTCTTGCAGAATACGATCGATCCCGCGCCAATGATTGCTACTTTTGCCATTGTTTGCCTCCTAAAATATCACCGCAAAGACGCAAAGGTCGCCAAGGAAAAAGTTAAATTGCCTTTCTTCGCGCCTTTGCGGTTAAAAAAGATTACAATCCCAGATTTTCGTACCAGTACAGCCCATCCTTACCGGGGGCAACCAGGTCAAGCCAGCCGTTGCCGGTCAGGTCGGCGAGGGCAAAGTGGATGCCGCAGCCCTTACCGCTGCCCGGCGCGCCGTAGTCGATCACCTGCTTGCTGAAGGATTCGCCGTTCCATTTAAAATAGTAGATGCCCACGTCATCAAAGCTGCTGATGTCGTGCCCGCAGTGGGCGCGGTAGCGCTTGCCGGTGACCAGTTCGTTGGCGCCGTCATTGTCGATATCGGCCCAGATCAGGTCGTGGTACTGCCCGTTATAGGGGTCGATCGGGTGCTTTACCCAGGCACGGCTGCCATCAGCAGAAACCACCTGTTTCCACCAATCCAACCCGTAGCCGTGCGCCTGCCCCACGATCAGGTCATTCAACCCGTCGCCGTTCACGTCCACCACCAGGATCGGCACGCTGGCGGTGCCAAAATTAAATTCGGGGTGGAAGGTCCACTCCCCATTGAAGGGGTCCGCGGGGGCTTCCAGCCAGCCGTTGGCGAGGATAAAATCGCCGCGGCCGTTGCCGTTGACATCGCCGAAGCCCAGCCCATGCCCCTGCGGATGCGGGTAAATGGTATGGGCCGTGAATACGCCCGGTGCGGTCAGTTTGTAGACCACCAGCGGCCCGCCGGGGGTGTTGGGGACGATCTCAAGCTGACCATCACCGTCCACATCCCAGGCGCGGGTGGTTTCGATGCTGCCGGTTTCGGCGATGATGTGCTCCGGCCATTCTTTTTCGGGGTCGCCGGGGTTCTCGCGCCAGCGCAGGGTGTTGCCCCACCAGCCGCCGGTGATGAAATCCAGCCGGCCGTTGCCGTTGATGTCCATCGGGATGGTCGAGAAATCATCATAGTAATCGCCATAGACAGCAATCGTGCCGATGGAATGAATCGTGCGGATATCGGGGGTGTCGTACCAGTACGCCCCGCACACGATGTTGGGTTTGCCGTCGCCGGTGACATCGAACACCCCGGCGGATTCGTACCGTTCCAATGAAAGACAGTGTTTTTTCCAATGTAGTGGCATAAGGTTCTCCTTTGAATGGGTCTCTTTGGTGGAGATTCACCCCTTGACACTTCGACAAGCTCTGTGCAGGCAAGCTCGGGGTGCGTATGACAGCAACGGTCGCTGAGCCTGTCGAAGCGACATCCCCCACTGTCGATGTGTCGAGGGGTGAATCTGCGTTAGGGGAAGATGATTTCCAATTCTATATCCCGGTCAATAAGCGGATATACGCCCGCGCGACCTGCAAATCCTCCAGGGCTTCCGCCGCCTGGCAGGGCGGTGCACTCTCGCCACGGATGGCGGCAACAAAGTTCATCGCCTGCTGGCGCATGGCATGCACCCACGGCAGCTGCGGCACCACCGTCTGCGGCACGGCGCCCTCGCCGGGGTCGCGGAAGAATTCCACCCGCCCGGGGCGGTTGTTCGCCAGCGGCGCGGGCAGTTCCAGTTTCACATAGCCCTTTTCGAAGCACACCAGCGCCGATTCCTGCCAGTCGATCGTGGTGCGGTAGGGGGTCATCTCGATCACGCACGGCACGCCGCCCGCGCTTTCACCCGCCAGCAGCACCCCCGAAGGTTCGGCATAGGTCACGCGGTAGGGCTCGCCCAGCAGGTGGCGCATCAGGTTGACCTGGTGGATGTAGTAATTGACGAAAGCGGTGTACTGGTCAAAGACGGCGGCATCCATATCGCTGGCGGGGGGGTCAAATGCCAGGCGCGGGGCGGGACTATCATCCGTGATCAGGTCACTGAAACCGTTCGCCACCCAATCGCCGGCGGGCATCAGGATGCGCACATACGTCAGCCGTCCCAGTTCACCGCTCGCTTTCAGGCGGTCGATCTCGGCTTTGGCGGCCATCGTGGCGGGATCGGAGCGCTTGTGGTAACCCAGCATGTGCCAGGTACCGCTGGATTGCAGCGCCTCTATAATGCGCTCCCCGCTTTCCAGCGATGCCGCCAGCGGTTTTTCGGTGAACACCGGCACGCCAGCCTGGAACAGCTCCGGCAGCAGCACCCCGTGCCGGCCAAAGGGCTGCGCGGATACGATCCCATCCAGTTCCTCGTGCGCCAGCATTTCCACATGCGAGGGGTACACCCGCGGCACCCCGTAGCGCACCGCCACCTTGCGCCCCAGGCCTTCGCGCACCTCGGCGATGGCAACCACTTCGCAATCGGGCAGGGTTGCATAATTTTTCAGGTGGGCGCACTGCCCCATGCTGCCCACCCCCACAAAACCGATCTTAACTTTTTTCATCTCACAACTCCTTGTTTCTCACAGGCCGGGTGCTTTCTGCGGCACCCGGTGATTGTCATTGTACCTTGCTGGTATACACCAGCTGCTTAAGGCGTTCGGCATAATAGCAATAGTTGCGCCAGGGGACATCATCCGGCACGAGGTGATCGAGTTCGGGGATGTAGCGTCCGCGCGCCAGTGCCGGGCGGATGCGTTCCAGCTCGCGGTCAATTGCGGCGAAGTCCTGCGCCAGGGCGCGCTTGTCAATCCCGCCCATCATCGCCAGGCCGGGGAAGGCTGCCTGCCATTGGTCGACATCACACCCGGCGGCGACTTCCATCGGCAGGAGCAGGTTCACGCCGGTTTCGATCATCGGTTCGGCGATCTTCCACGGGTTGCCGTCGGTATCCACCGAGAGGATCGGGATGCCGTGCGCATCGGCAAAGGCCTTGATGCGCCGGTAATGCGGCCCCAAAAATTCCCGCCAGTGGCGCGGCGAGATCAGCGGCCCACCGCGGTAGCACATATCTTCCCACAGGTGGATGCGGTCCACCGGCACCTCGCGCACCACCTGTTCAAACACCACCAGGTAGAGCGTGGTCATGTGCTCCATGATGGCATGCACCAGGTCCGGCCGGGTATGGAACGCCACCAGGCCCTCCTCATCACCCATCAGCCAGCGGAAGGTGCCGAAGATGCCCACATCGGGGTAATTGCCCAGCTGGATCGGGCGCCCTTCCGCCGCCCAGGCGGCACACTGTTCACGCCAGGGGCCATCCAGCCGCCGCGGGTGGTGCGGGTCGAGCCAGGTATCGCGAAAGGTGTACCAATCCTCCCAGCTTTTAACCGGGAAATCGAGGAACTGCGGCATGGAAACCCCGTGCTTGAAATCGCGCCGCAGGATGCCCCAGGAATCGCGGAAGGTGATGGTTTCGTCATCCTCCGCGAGGACGGCGGTATCGATCAACGGGCAGGGGCCGCAGTTGACCGTCACCGCCCCCGGCAGCCGATCCGACCCGAACCAGGTGCGCAGGTCGGTGCAGGCGGGTGGTTTGCCTTCGCTCTCCCAGCGCCGCCAGGTGCTGTCCCAGGCGCCCCAGAACAGCCAGAAGGGCGGCCGGTCCACCGGTTTACCCAGCAGCCAGGCGATCATGCGTTCGCGGTCATTCATGCGGTGGTTGGTAATCCTTTCGGTACGCTTCTCCATAGTATAATAGCGGCAAAGCAGGCTGTTTTGAATGCCTGCCCGTGCCAAAAACATGGCAATTCTTGCTATTTGCGAGGGCGCATGTCCGCTGAAGCCGTGGAACCCCTGTACGCCATTCCCAACCATATCGGGCACATCCCCCCGCAGAAGCAATGGGGGATGAAGGAGCATGTCCATCCCGATTTTCACGAGTTGATCCTCGTGCTGCACGGCGAGCTGGAAACCCGCATCCGCGGGGAGGTGCTGCACGGCCAGCGCGGCGACCTGCTGCTGTACCCGGCGCGTGAAGCGCACGCCGAACAGGCGGTGGGCGATGAGCCGCTGGAGACGTTGTTCGTGGGCTGGCAAGGGCCGCTCCCCGAGCCCCCCGGCCTGCCGCTGCTGGTGCATGACCGGCACGGGCGGGCGCGCATGCTGCTGGAGTGGCTGCGCCAGTTATCACCACTGGGCGCAGCGGTGGAATCCCGCCCGGTGGAATTCTTCCGCCCGGCGGCCGTGCTGATGGAAGCCCTGCTGTACGAATACCAACAGCTGGCGCAGCCGCCGGAACAACACCTGGTGGCGCTGGTGAAAGCGCACATCCAGCACCACCTGGCGGAACCGCTCACCCTCGATGACCTGGCGGCGGCAGCGGGGTTCTCGCGCTATCACTTCAGCCGTGAATTCAAGCGCCTCGCCGGTGTTTCCCCGATGGCGTACCTGCGGCAGGAGCGGGTGGCGGCGGCGCGTTCGCTGCTGCTGAGCACCCCCTGGACGCTGCCAAAGATCGCCGAACAGGTGGGCTTTGCCGATGAAACCCAGCTCTCCCGCGTTTTCCGGCGGTTGATGGGCGTCCCGCCGGGGAAGTTAAGGAAGTGACCGCACTTCGACAGGCTCAGTGCAAGCAGGCTCAGTAACCGCAACGCCAGGCTCAGTGGCCGGGGGGAAGGGTTGCCCGATGCCAAAAATTCACCCCCCAAACCATTTGCCCGGGCGGCTGGATATGGTATACTCAAAACAGGTGGCCGGTGCGTTGCATCCACCGCAAAAAAACAGGCCAAAAACAGCCCCAAAAAAAGAGGTGGATGCAGGAACCTTAACAAAGGGGAAACCGGGCGGGAATCATTGATCAACCTGCGGCCGCCCGCCCAAATTTCACCATCAATAACCCGCCGATTGGGAAAACAGCCAGTGCAGGCAATTTCCCGTGGGAAGGCAAAAGAGCAGTCAGAAACACCTATACCCCGTTTAGGGGATTAAGACCCAATCCCAAAAATGCCAGTACCAGGCCGTAGATGTAAACGTCAGAAACACCTATACCCCGTTTAGGGGATTAAGACTTGAGCCAGGCGCACTGCCAACTCGACTTCTCTCACGCCGTCAGAAACACCTATACCCCGTTTAGGGGATTAAGACTTTCCTCCTGGTACTGTGCCTCCGCCGCTTCCATGCGGCGGTCAGAAACACCTATACCCCGTTTAGGGGATTAAGACTGCAATTTGGCGGAGTATTGCCATGCACACAGTCTGGTCAGAAACACCTATACCCCGTTTAGGGGATTAAGACACAAGCTTTTCCAGCATTTCCTCGTTGAGGGTGATAAGTCAGAAACACCTATACCCCGTTTAGGGGATTAAGACCAAACTTCAAAAAATTTCTTGCTATTCATTTTTAATTCTTGTCAGAAACACCTATACCCCGTTTAGGGGATTAAGACCCGACTGTAGAAGTGGTCATCGTGTCTCTCCTGTTGAAAAGTCAGAAACACCTATACCCCGTTTAGGGGATTAAGACACGGCATGATCCGCCGTAAATAACAGCCTCTTCAAGAATAGTCAGAAACACCTATACCCCGTTTAGGGGATTAAGACATAGCACCGCCACGATCCCAGCATGTCCAGGTATCGCCAAAGGTCAGAAACACCTATACCCCGTTCAGGGGATTAAGACTTGACGGTATACGACGTACCAGACAAACCGTCCACTTTCGTTAGAAACACCCATTCCCCGTTGAGGGGATTCCATCCTGCTCACCGCGTCCATCCATCGCGAGGGTGTGCTTTGCGTGCCTTGCGCTCCCCTTCCACCGGCAGCGCAGCCGATGCCCTTCCGCCAACCCCGCGCCGGCTTTGCCACCACGCCCGCGGCTGCGCCAACCGCCATCCAGGGGCTGAGGGTAGGGGCGCGGCTCAGCCGCGCCGGCTGTTGGGAAAACGGAATTGGTCCCGGGCGGATCCCTTCTAGCTAGCCTTCGTATCCCACAGGTGCAACCCGATCCCTGCCCGGCATCCAATTGTTCCCCACCATTTTTTATGAATTCGATTATAATCTTCAACATCGGAGCACAAAGCAAGACCCAATGACTGGGAAAAGGGGAATATAAATGTTATCAGCGAACGAATTGTATAAAATCGCATACGACATACATTACAAGAAGAAAAATTTCTCTGTCGCCTATGCGATTTATAGTGAAATCGTCAATCATTACCCCAATAGCGAACAAGCAAAATATGCGGTTGTACAAAAGAACAATATCACCTCAGCGAAAAACATTGTCTTAAATAGCTCGGACGACATTTTCCAGCTTGCCAGGAAAGTTATCAATGGAGAGCAGGTTGAAATCGAACCGGAAAATTTGACTGAAGAAGAAATCAAAATGTACAAAAAAAGACAGCTGGTGAATTCCATGCTGCTAACCACAGGTTTTGATTTCCAGGGTTACAAAATTACTGCGTATCACGATGTGATTTTTGATGAGCTAATTGCTGGTATGGGGATACTGACGAGCCTAAAATCAATAGGAAACTCGTTTGCCAGCCTGACAGGGGAGGAATTATCCGCGCTCAGCGAGAGATTAAATGAATTGAAGACTACGTTGAAGGATAGGGTGATTCGGAAAGCTATCGATATGGGAGCGAATGCCTTATTAGGTATCGATTTCGAATCCAGTGTAATTAACTCCGGGACTATTATGGTCTCAATAACTGCTACAGCCGTTACGATAGAAAAAACCGAAAATCGTCCTTGATCGTCCCACTCCAGCAGCTATTGGATGAATTTGGCGCCAACCAACCCCAATCCCAGCCAGGGATTGCCATCCCGCCAAGCCGCACCGCAGGCAATATAAAAAAATTGTAAGAAATTGTTAACGGGGGTTGACGATGAGTATTTTGGTGATATTATAAGGTTGTTAGCACTCGTTTTTAATGAGTGCTAAAAAACCGAAAAAATTCTAACCAAAGCGTGCAACGCTTCGCAATAGAATCGAAAATCACAAGTATTTGGAGGAATCTATGGCACTGAATCTCAAACCGTTAGGCAGCCGTCTCGTCGTCGAGCCGATCGAGCAGGAAGAAAAAACCGTTTCCGGTATTTACCTGCCCGATACCGCCAAGGAAAAACCGATGAAAGGCACTGTCCTCTCCATTGGCCCCGGCGACCGTGATGACAAGGGCGCCCGCATCCCGATGGATGTCAAAAAAGGCGATGTTGTTCTCTTCAACAAGTATGCCGGTACCGAAGTAAAAATTGACGACAAGAAATTGTTGGTCATGAAAGAATCTGATGTGTTAGCCGTGATCGAAGGCTAAGAGAAATTAAAGGAGTTTTTACAATGGCAGCAAAACAGCTACTTTTCGGTGAAGATGCACGACGCGCCCTGAAGAAGGGTATTGATGTTGTGGCAGATGCCGTCGCGACCACCCTCGGCCCCAAGGGCCGCAACGTGGCCATCGACCGCAAGTTCGGTTCCCCGACCATCACCCACGATGGTGTTTCCGTGGCGAAAGAAATTGAACTGGAAGACCCGTTCGAGAACATGGGCGCCCAGCTCCTCAAGGAAGCCGCCACCAAAACCAATGACATCGCCGGCGATGGCACCACCACCTCCACCGTCCTGGCGCACGCGATCGTGACCGAAGGCCTCAAGACCCTCGCCGCCGGCGCCAACCCGATGATGCTCAAGCGCGGGATCGAAGAAGCCGCCAAGCGCGTTGCCGAAGAAATTGGCAAGCAGGCGATCGAGATCAACAGCAAGGAAGAAATCGCTTCCGTTGCCACCATCTCCGCCCAGGATGACCAGATCGGCCAGTTGATCGCCGATGTGATGGACAAAGTCGGCAAAGACGGCGTGATCACGGTGGAAGAATCCAAGGGCCTCGAGTTCGAGCAGGAATACGTGGAAGGTATGCAGTTCGACCGCGGTTACATCAGCCCCTACTTCATCACCGATGCCGAGCAGATGGAAGCCTCCCTGGCGGAACCCTATATCCTGATCTACGACAAGAAGATCTCTGCCGCCCAGGATATCGTCCCCGTGCTCGAGAAACTGGTCCAGCTGGGCAAGCGCGATCTCGTGATCATCTCGGAAGATGTTGACGGCGAAGCCCTGGCGACCCTCGTGCTCAACAAACTGCGCGGCATGATCAATGTGCTGGCGATCAAAGCCCCCGGCTTTGGCGACCGCCGCAAGGCCATGCTGCAGGACATTGCCACCCTCACCGGCGCGACCGTGATCTCGGAAGACATCGGCCGCAAACTCGACAGCGCCACCGTGGAAGACCTCGGCCGTGCCGAAAAAGTGGTCTCCGATAAGGACAACACCACCGTCATCGGCGGCAAGGGCGACGAACATGCCATCCAGGGCCGCATCGAGCAGATCAAGGTCGAGATCGACAAGACCACCAGCGACTACGACCGCGAAAAACTGCAGGAACGCCTGGCGAAACTCTCCGGCGGCGTGGCCATCATCCGTGTTGGCGCAGCCACCGAGACCGAGCTGAAGGAAAAGAAGCACCGTGTGGAAGACGCCCTTTCGGCCACCCGCGCGGCGGTTGAAGAAGGTATCGTCCCCGGCGGCGGTGTGGCGCTGATCAATGCCTCGCCCGCCATCGAGAACCTCAAACTCGAAAACGAAGACGCGCAGATCGGCGTCAAGATCGTCCTCAAGGCGTTGGAAGTGCCGATGCGCCGCATCGCCGAAAACGCCGGCAAAGACGGTTCCGTTGTGGTCGACCATGTCCGCAAAGTCCACAACAACATCGGTTACGATGTGCTCAAGGACGAGTTCGTTGACATGGTGGCCGGCGGCGTGATCGACCCCGCCAAAGTGACCCGCGGCGCGTTGGAAAACGCAGCCTCGATCGCGGCGATGATCCTCACCACCGAAGCCCTGGTGACCGACATCCCCGAAAAGGAAGCCCCGATGCCCGCCGGCGGCGGCATGGGCGGCGGCATGGGCGGCATGTACTAAACCGTTCAGCCCTATTCTGGAACACCAAACCGGCTCCCGTGAGGGAGCCGGTTTTTTTTCGCATTCCCCGGCGGAGGGCTTGGGTTCGCGGTTCGGGGATTTTCCCGTATAATTCAGGCATCAATCACTGGAGGTGTGCGTATGAACCAGCGCGAGGTTGTGTTGCAGGTGCTGCGGGGACAAGCCCCCGCGTATGTGCCGTGGCATTTCAGTTTCACCGTCGAGGCCGCGGAAACGCTCCGGCGCCATTACGGCACCGAACACCTCGATGGCGTGCTGGGCAACCACTTCGCCGGCTTCGGCAGCGGGGTGGGGTTCTTCACCGACCTGGGCAACGATCACCTGCGTGATGGTTTCGGGGTGGTGTGGGACCGCTCGGTGGACAAGGACATCGGGATTGTGGCGGATGCCCCGCTGAAACAGCCCTCGCTGCACGGCTATGCCCTGCCCGACCCGCTGGATGGGCGCTTCTTTGACGGCATGGCGGAAGGCGTGCGGCGCGAACAGGACCGTTTCCGCATTTTCTCGATCGGCTTTTCCTTGTGGGAACGCGCCTGGACCCTGCGCGGCGGGATCGACCGCCTGATGATGGACCTGTATGACGCGCCGGAATTTGTCCATGAACTGCTCGATACGATCTGCGATTACAACATCACCCAGGCGCAGCATGCCATGACCTACGACATCGACGCCGTATATTTTGGCGACGACTGGGGCATGCAGCGCGGTTTGCAGATGGGGCCCAAATTGTGGATGGAATTCATTTACCCGCGCCTGCAGCGCATGTACGGGGCGGTCAAGGCGCAGGGGAAATACGTCTTCATCCATTCCTGCGGCGATGTCGATGAACTCTTTGAGCGCCTGATCGCGATCGGGCTGGATTGTTTCAACCCGTTCCAGCCGGAGGTGATGGACGTGGCGACGCTGGTGCGGCAGTACCGCGGGCGGCTGGCGTTCCACGGCGGGCTTTCCACCCAGAAGACACTCCCCTACGGCACAGCCGATGACGTCCGCGCCGAAACGCACCGCCTGCTGGAACTGGGCCGGGCGGGCGGGTTCATCCTCTCGCCGGCGCACGCCGTCGAGGGCGATGTGCCGCTGGAGAACATGCTGGCATTCATCGAAGAAGCGCAGGCACAGCGGTAGCAGGGCTGTTCCACTTAAAAACAACATCCCCGGGCGGCACAAGGGCGCTCCGGGGATGGAACAGGATTTTCACAGTTTCACTGTTGATTGTGACAAGCAAGTGCAGTGCCGGCGGTTCAATGAGTTCACAACCCCGTGCGAGCATGGCTGTATTCAGACCCCCACCCCGACCCTCCCCCAGGCGAAAAATCAGCGGTTTCACACGGTTCGTTGGGGGAGGGAGTTCTTACCCAGAGGTGAGGGGGTTCAAGGAACCCCCTCACCTCTGGAACTCCGCACCCCTCCCCGCGCAGGCCAGGCAATCTACTCAAATTTTCGCTGCGGGGAGGGGCCTGGGGTGGGGTGTTGATGGCCAACTCCCGGTGCATGTGATCTTTGGCTTCGAAAATGTTAACGTCCTGGGGGACGGCATCGATCGGGGAAACGAATGCGGGCTTAGAGCCTGAGCAGCAGCCCCTGGTGTTCGGCCATGATCAGCGCGCCCAGTTTGACCGTGCCGCTGGACACCATATCGGTGGAGACGGCGATCTCGGCGGTGCGGGCGATCTCACCCAGGTCGAGGGTGATGATACGGCTGCTGAAGTTGAGCACCACCAGGAAGGTGGTGCCGTCTTCGGCGCGCCGCAGGTAAGCGAAGATGTCATCATCGCCGGCATCGACGGATTGGTACGAACCCACGCACAGGGCATCCTCACTGCGGCGCAGGTGCGCCAGCGCTTTGAAGAAGTTGAGGAAGCTCTTCGGGTCTTTGCTTTCGTCTTCCACGTTGACGGTGGCATGGTTGTCATTCACCGGCAGCCAGGTTTGCACCCCGGCGGGGGAGAAGCCCGCATTGGGGCCGGCGTTCCACTGCATCGGGGTGCGCTCGGGATCGCGCCCCACAATGTGGGCAATCTCGGGCTGCTTGACGGCGGGCGGGTCCTGCACAAATTCGGGCGGGATGTGCCCATCGGTCATGCCGAGTTCGTCGCCGTAGTAGCAGGTGGGGGTGCCGCGCAGGGTAAGCAGCATCATCTGCGCCGTGCGCGCGTTCTCCACCCCCAGGCGGGTGGCAAAGCGGTGCTGGTCGTGGTTGCCCAGCACCCAGTTGGGCCAGGCGCCGGCAGGCAGGTCAGCTTCGTACTGGTCCACCGCGCGGCGGTAAGCCTGCGCGTTCCACGGGTAGTGGATCAGCTGGAAGTTGAACGGCAGGTGGCATTCATCATCGTTGCCGTAATATTTCATCAATTCCTGGTTGGGCAGGTAGATTTCACCCACCATCATGCGTTCCGGGTAGCGGTCGAGCACGCCGCGCATGTCCTGGATCAGGTCATGCACTTCGGGCAGGTTGGCGGTGTACTGGTGGATGAATTTGCTGTGGGGGTTGACGCCGTCCCATTCGGGGTTGAGGGGGTTGTCGCGCAGGTCGGGGTCCTTCATCATCAGCCAGATCACATCCACGCGGAAGCCATCCACGCCCAACTTCATCCAGAAATCCATCACGTCCAGCATCGCCTGGCGCACGGCCGGATTGCGGTAGTTGAGTTCGGGCTGTTCCGGCACAAACTGGTGCAGGTAGTATTGCCCGGTGTGAGCATCGAAGGTCCAGGCCGGGCCGCCGAAGAAGCTGAGCCAGTTGTTGGGGGGGCCGCCGTCGGGGGCGGGGTCGCGCCAGATGTACCAGTCGCGTTTGGGGTTGTCGCGGCTGCTGCGGCTTTCCTGGAACCAGGCGTGCTGATCGGAGCTGTGGTTGGGCACCAGGTCGATCACCACTTTCAACCCGCGGCGGTGGGCGTCATCGAGCAGGGCCTGGAAGGCCGGCATCCCGCCGTAAAGTTCGTGCACATCGACGTAATCGGACACATCGTAGCCGAAGTCCTTCATCGGCGAGGGGTTGATGGGCGAGAACCAGATCGCTTCGACCCCCAGGCTTTCGATGTAGTCGAGGCGCTGGCGCACCCCGGCCAGGTCGCCGACGCCGTTGCCGCTGCTGTCCATAAAGGAGCGCGGGTAGATCTGGTAAATGATCCCTTTTTGCCACCAGAGGGCGTTTTCTTTTTTCATGGCATTTCTCCTATCGGTTGGGTTGGCGGCAGGGGGCATCCCTGCCGCGTTTCGATCGTTCTACTTGAGCCAGAAGATGTAGGTGGTATACGGCTCCAACACATCCAGCGGGCTGTAATCTGCAAAGCCGCCGTTCTCATCCGCCTTGAGGGCGGTGCCGTTGCCGGCCGCGCTGAAGAACTCAACCATGCGGTAGGATTTGCCCGCCTGCAGCGGCCCCTGCGCCAGGTTGAGGGTGTAGGTGTCAATCGGCTTCGCGGTCATGTTGGCCACCACCAGGAAGGTCTGCTCCTCGGTGCTGCGCAGGATGGCGTACACCCCGGCGTTGTCGATGCCCACAATGTGGGTGTCGCCGATCTTGAGGGCGGGGTAGGTGTTGCGGAAATGGATCAGCTTGCGGTAATGGCTGAGGAGCGAGGTTTCATCTTCGGTCTGCTGGGCGACGTTCTTTTCGGTGTAATCGGGCTGGGCCGTCATCCACGGCATGAAGGCGCTGGTGAAGCCGGCATTGCTGCTGCCGTCCCACTGCATCGGGCGGCGGATATTCTCATCCGGCTTGCCGCCCACCATGCCGATCTCCTCGCCGTAGTACAGGAAGGGAACACCGGGCGCGGTCAGCAGCAGGGTGGCGGCGGTTTTGGGCTTGCCGTAATCGGGCATGAAGGTGGTCATAAAGCGCGCCATATCGTGGTTGGTGAGGAAGGTGCCCATCTGGTAATCGGGGAAGATTTTCAGTTCGTTTTCGAGTGCGCTGGCGGCGGCCCCGCTGTATTCCATCGAGGCGGCCTGGGTGAACTTGCCAGCCAGGTCGAAGTTGAACACCAGGTCGAGTTCCTGGTCGTCGACGAATTTGGCGGCGTTGAGCGAGGCATCCCACACCTCGCCGATCATCATCGCGTCGGGGTTGATGCCCTTGTACCACGGGTACCAGGCTTGGTACCAGGCATGCGTGCTGGCGGTGTTGGCCTGCTCCTTGCCTTCTTCGATCAGGTGACGGGCGGCATCGATGCGCAGCCCATCCACCCCGATCTCCTCGATCCAGAACGCCACCGCGTCATACATCGCCGTGGTGACATCCCGGTTGTTAAAGTTGAGGTCGGGCATGGTGTTGGTGAAAATGCCGTAGTAGAACAGTTCAGCCTTCTGCGAGCGGTGCCACACGCCCTGCCCCCACGGGCCGCTGTAGCCGGGGGAGGTCTCTTCCCAGATGTACCAGTCGTGGTAGTCCGAGGCGGGGTCTTCGGCGGCGACGAACCACGGGTGCTGATCCGAGGTGTGGTTGATCTCCCAGTCGATGATCACGGCGATGCCGCGCTCGTGGCAGGCGGCCAGCAGGGCCTGGAAATCCTCCATCGTGCCGTAATCGGGGTTGACGGCCTTGTAATCGGTGACGTCGTAGCCGTGGTACGAAGGCGAGGGCAGGATCGGCATCAGCCAGATGCCGGTGATGCCAAGGTCGGTGTTGGTGGCGGGGTCGCCGTCGTTGAGGTAATCGAGCTTCTCGGTGATGCCGGCAAAATCCCCCACGCCGTCGCCATCGGAATCGTAGAAACTGCGCACGAAGATCTGGTAAAAGACGCGGTCATTCCACCACGGGTAGCCGTAGTCTTCGGCGCTGGCCTTTTCCGGTACGGGCGGGGTGGTGGGCGTGCAGGCGCCCAGGATGAATGCCGTCAGCAGCAGCATACTGAGCAGGAAGGTCGCTTTGATTTTCATCGGGTTGTCCTCCAATGGGATGGGTGAATGGGTGAACAGTCTGGTTACCCTGATTATAATGGAAAGGCAGGGGCGCGGTCAAAAAAGTGGCGGCAGGGGTTTTCCCCGCCACGGATGGCCGCGGATTTTCACTTTTTCCGCCGCGCGGGCGGGCGTGGTATCATCGTGGGCAACCACACCCACACTGGAGGATGACCCCATGGCCGCACTTGCCGCAGTCAAACCGATTTCGTACCGATCCACGATCCATGCCTGTTACATCGGGTTCCTGGTGCAGGCGGTGGTGGTGAACCTGACGCCGATCCTGTTCATCCCGCTGCGCGAGGCGTACGGTTTGCGCTATGAGCAGCTGGGGCTGCTGGTGTTCATCAACTTCATCACCCAGGTGGTGTGCGATATCGCCTTCAGCGGGATGGTGGACAAATACGGCTTCCGCCCGTTCGTGGTGGCGGCGCATGCCCTCACCGTGGCGGGGTTCGCGCTGTTCGCTGCCAGCCCGGTGCTGTTCCCTGCCAATCCCTACATCGGCTTCATCCTGGGGACCGTGGTGTTTGCCGGGTCGGGCGGGCTGCTCGAGCTGCTGCTCAGCCCGATCGTGAATGCGATTCCCGGCGATGAAAAGGCCTCTGCCATGGCGCTGCTGCATTCCTTTTATGCCTGGGGGCAGATGGCCGTGATCCTGCTGACCACGCTGCTGCTGTTCTGGCTGGGACGCAGCGCCTGGCCGCTGGTGATGCTGCTGTGGACCGCCCCGGCGATCTTTAACTTTTTCCTGTTCCTGCGCGTGCCCCTGGCACCAACCGTGCCCGAAGAACACCGCCAGGGGATGCGGATGCTGATCACGAAACCCTTTTTCCTGGTGGCGTTCCTGGCGATCTTTGCCGGCGGGGCGGCGGAGCTTTCCATCAGCCAGTGGGCATCCGCCTTCATGGAAAAGGCGATCCAGCTGCCCAAGGTGGTGGGGGACGTGGCCGGGTTCAGCCTGTTCGCGGGGATGCTGGGGGTGGGGCGGCTGCTGTACGGGATGGCGGGCAAGCGGGTGCGGGTGGAGCGTGTGATGCTGCTGGGCGCGCTGCTGGCGGTGGTGTGTTACCTGGTGGTGGCGCTGGCTGTCCACCCGGTGCTGAGCCTGGCGGCGTGCGCGCTGTGCGGTTTTGCCGTCAGCCTGCTGTGGCCCGGCACGCTGGTGATCGCGGCGGTGCAATACCCGCTGGCCGGGGCCTGGCTGTTCGCGATCCTGGCGGCGGGGGGCGATATCGGGGCATCGGTTGGCCCGTTGCTGGTGAGCGTGGTGACCGACCACATCACCCGCCTGCCCGCGCTGGCCGGGTGGGAACGCTTTGCCGGTTTGACCGCGGAGCAGATCGGCCTGCGGGCGGGGATCCTTTCCGGCGCGCTGTTCCCGCTGGCTGCCTTCCTGTGCCTGCTCTGGCTATCGCGCCACATGGCGCGCCAGGCCGGGGCGGCCGGGAAAACGCAGTCTGAACGCGTTTGATCACCCGGGCCAATGGTTCACCCTGGAAGGTCGCTGCCTTGACGGTGGCGAAGTAGGTATCTCGAAACCCGAGGTTGTTCCAAAAATCCAGCGCGGCTGAGCCGCGCCGCTACACCTGGGACGAATATAGGAATCGAACCGCCAGTTCTGGCGGTTCGATGGTTTTCCAGCTGACTTTTGGGACAGCCCCCGAGAAAACGGGTTATTCGATGATTATCAACGGCCGATACGCCGTCGAATGTGGGGCTTTGCCCCGAATGACCGGCACAGCCGGTCAAGGGGGAGAATCTGCCTGGGGCAGATTCTCCAGACAAAAGGCTTAGTCTGTAATGTTAATCGTCCGATAGGCGGTCCAGCGGCCAAAGTTACGGCCGTTCTTGGCGCGGACGTGCCATTTGTACTCGCCTGTTGCCAGGGCGGGATCGACATTCCAGGTGCAGGTACTGCCGTCGCAGTACGTGGCATCACTCACCAGCATATTGGCAACAAAGGTGTCGTCCGGCAGGCGGAAGTTCACCAGGTACATGGTGGCGCCTTCCATATCAGCCCACTGCAAGGTCGGGCTGGTATCGCTGGTGCTGTAGCCATCCGCCGGGCTGATCTGCCAGGTGCGTGCCAGCTGGGTGTAGCTGAAGGTGCGCAGGGCGGACCATTCGCCCGACAGCGGGAGATCGGTGTTGCGGGCGCGCACACGCCATTCGTAGTCACCGTAGGCGCTTTCCAGGTCAAACGGGATGCGGTGTTCGCAGTAGGTTGCGCAGGCGCCAGTGCCTTTGGTCCATGTGCCGAGTAATTCATCGGACAGCCCGTACAGTTCCACATCGTAGGTGGTGGCGCTGCTGACGGGGTACCATTTCAGGGTGGGGCGTCCGCCGTAGACGACGGCATCCACCCCGGGCGAACGCAACTCGGCCTGGGGGATGGGCTGCGCCTTTTTGAAGGTGAAGGCTTCGCTCCAATCGCCGTAGGCGCCGTCGGTGCTGCCGCGCACCTGCCAGCGGTAATGCCCGTCGGCGATGGTGCTGGCGTGGGTGTAGGCACAGGCTGTGCCGCTGCACGCGCTGGCGGCGGAGATGGTCTGCTGCCACTGGCTGCTGCCGCTGACGTGGTCGATCAATGCCACCTGGTAGCTGTCAGCGCCCTCCGCTGCCTGCCAGGTGAATTGCGGCTCGGTGGTGAGTACGCTGGCATCGGTGGGCGCATCCAACTGCGGGGCGGGCGGCACCAGCGGGGCGTTGTTGCGCACGCGCACAGTGTAGGTGGAATCCCCCGCGCTGAGGACACTGATGCTGATGTTGTTGGCGGTATCGGTGAAGGTTTCTCCCACCACCCACTGTGCCCCGGCATCGCCGGTGCTGGCGGTGGCGTCAATATCAATCACGTCGGCATCATCGCCGCGGGTGGTGAGCACCTCGTGCAGGATCACGGCGGAGCCGGGGAGTTTCTGGTCATTGCCGGAAGCGGTGTTGTTCTGGCGCACTTCGATGGTGTAGAAGAAGGAGGAGGAGCCGCCGATGGGTACTTTCACGTACTGCACATGGCTGGTGGCGGGGTTGGTGAGGCGTTCGATGGTGATGGTGGCACTGGTGCCATCCGGCACCTCGGCTTTGCGCGCCGTGCCCAGCACCCCCATCAGGTCCTTGTGGTGGGCGATGGTATGCTGCCCCTGGCAGCCGTAGGGCGCGGCGGTGAGGCGGGTGCAGTTGCTCCAGGTATCGCTCATCACATCCCATTGATTTTTATACACCACGTAATGCCCGGTGGAAT
The DNA here is from genome assembly GCA_013314735.1 of Anaerolineae bacterium. Taxonomy (GTDB): domain Bacteria; phylum Chloroflexota; class Anaerolineae; order Anaerolineales; family Anaerolineaceae; genus SpSt-1165. The sequence goes on along the minus strand of JABUFD010000009.1, from coordinate 44,348 downwards.
GCGGCAGGCCAAAGGAATGGCCCATTTCGTGTGCCATCACGCCGTTGCTGCCCCATCCCCACGGTGGTTCCCAGGTCATGCGCCAGGAGCATTTGCCGTCGAGGCACACCCAGGCGCTGCCGCCCCAGGCATGGTTGCCAGCATCGAGCTGGCCGTTGAACATCAGGTTGATGCCGGTGTAGCCGCTGAAATTGATCTGGGCGTCGAACAGGGCGGTGCATTCCTGCGCCAGCAAGGTGTGCAGCAGGTTGCCGTTGGCATCGAGGTAATACGAGCGGGGATTGGGCAGGGTTTTCCAGCCGGCGGCGGTGGATCCGGCGATGTTGAACTGGTTATAGGAGGCTTCGCGCCAGTAGGCATCCAGCCCGGGGTAGGTGTTGGCGTACTGCCCGGTGAAATACGACAGCGGCTGCGGTTCGCTGCTGATGTCGGCGAACTTGCACATCAGTGAGATGAACGGGTAGGAGCCGGCCAGGGCGGGCGCATCGAGCTCGTTCGGGGCGTCGGGCGCGGCGGCGGCAAAGGTGCTGACCGCGAACAACGGCAGGCCGGCGGGATCACTTTGCGCGCTTTCGAGGAAGGTGCCTTGCAGCGCCACCTCGCTGCCCGCCAGGGTGCGCAAGGCGCCGTAGTCGGTACGGGCGGGGTCAAACTGGAGCAGCGCCTGGGTGCCATCGGGGATGGTGAGAAAGTACAGCGTGCGTGCGCCGCCCTCGGGGCTGTCGCCGTAGACGATGGTCAGCACGCCGCTGAGGCTGCTGCCCGATTGCGCGGCGGCCGCGGCGGTGGGCAGGGCGGCCAGCAGGAGCGCCAGCAGCAGCAAGATGGCCAGTGGATCGAACAGGCGGGAAACAAAACGCTTGAAGGACATGGAACCTCCCGGGTGGGGTTGGCCCCGCCGCGGGTGCGGGGACACAGGTGGAATATTCGGGCGCAAAGGATTCTGGATGGTGCTTCGATTATAGCATTCCCGCGCGCTGCCGCAGCGCCGCCTTGCAAAACTGCAAAGCGGGAATGATTATTAAAAGGAAGGAAGGTGTGCGGGAGTGAGTTTGAACTGATTGGCCGCGGTGGTTGACGTTGGGGATGGGATGGCGGATGTAAGTGTGAAATGGTGGTTTGGAACGCCAAAGGCAGGCATCAGTGATGAACGTTGGGAATGGTTGAAGGTACACGCCTGAACTTCCATCCCGGAGGGAGGGACTTGCGCCGCAGGTATTCGTGACCTGACTGCCTCCCTCCGGGATGGGATGGCGGAGGTAAGTGTGAAATGGCTGGCCGGTACATCAAAGGCAGGCATTGGTGATGAACGTTGGGAATGGTTGAAGGTACACGCCTGAACTTCCATCCCGGAGGGAGGGACATGCGCCGCTGGTGTTCGTGACCTGACTGCCTCCCTCCGGGATGGGATGGCGGAGGTAAGTGTGAAATGGCTGGCCGGTACATCAAAGGCAGGCATTGGTGATGAACGTTGGGAATGGTTGAAGGTACACTCCTGAACTTCCATCCCGGAGGGAGGGACAGACGCCGCTGGTGTTCGTGACCTGACTGCCTCCCTCCGGGATGGGATGGCGGTGGTATGTGTATAAGGTTGGTTTGGAACGTCAAAGGCAGGCATCGGTGATGAACGTTGGGAATGGTTGATGTTCAACTTCTGAACCTCCCTCCGGGATGGGATGGCGGTGGTAAGTATGAAATGGTGGATTGGAACGTAACCGGAGCGCCGTTCGCCGGTTGGAAAGCGGCCGGGGTTCGGTGTTATAATCACCAAAAACCCATTCAGAAAAAGGAGTATAACAATGGCACTGACAGAAGGCTGGAAACGCCGCCTGGAAACCTGGCAGAGCGCGATCTCCCAGAGCGTGTACCGACCGCTGGGTCCGGTGGCGCTGGACGGTTTCACCACCATGGAACAACTCACCCCGCAGCAGGCCCTGCAGCGGGAATTCAAACCGATGCCCGCCGGCACCCCGTGGGGCGCCAAGTGGGAATACGGCTGGTTTAAAAGCACCATCACCCTCCCCGCCGAAGCCGCGGGGCAGCGCATCGTGATCGCCCTCTATAACGTCTTTAACCCGATGGAATGGAACTGGGGCGACCCCGCGGAAAGCGTGGTGTGGGTCAACGGCCGAGCCGCCGGCGCGCTCGATTTCGGGCACAAGGAGATCACCCTTACCCACAACGCCAAACCCGGCGACACCTTCGAGATCCTCTACGAATGCTTCGGCGGCAATGGCATGCGCAATGAAGGCCGTGGACCGGTGGTGTACGGGCGCGAAAGCGTACCGGAACCCGGCCCCACCCAGACGATTGTGCCGCACCTGAACTTCGGCATCTGGCGCGAGGACGTGTTCCAACTGCTGATCGATTTTACCATGCTGCTCAACGCGCGCGACGCGATGGACCAGAACGCGCTGCGCGTGGCGCAGATCGACCGCGCCCTGATGGATGCCTCGCACGCGACCGACATGGAACTGCCGGAAGCCGAAATGCTCGAAAGCGCCAAAGCCGGGCGGGCGCTGCTCAAGCCGGTGATGGAGTGCGTCAATGGCTCCACCGCGCCGGTGTTCTACACCTTCGGCCACGGCCACCTCGATGTGGAATGGCTGTGGAACCTGGCGGAAACCGAGCGCAAGATGGCGCGCACCGTCAGCACCCAGCTCTCGCTGATGGAGGAATATCCCGGCTACCGCTTCCTGCAATCGCAGCCGCACCTGATGAACATGCTCAAACTGCGCTACCCGGAAATCTATGAGCGCTTCAAAGAAGCGGTGAAGGGTGGGCAGATGATCGTGGAAGGCGGAATGTGGGTCGAGGCCGATACCAACATCACCGGCGGCGAAAGCCTGATCCGCCAGTTCATTCACGGCAAGCGCTTCATGCAGGACGAGTTTGGGGTCAACAGCCGCATCATGTGGCTGCCGGACGTGTTCGGCTACTCCGGCGCCATGCCGCAGATCATGGCCGGCTGCGGGATCGATGGCTTTATGACCGCCAAAATTTACTGGGCTTATAATGGCGGCGATCCCTTCCCCTACAATAACTTCATCTGGGAAGGCATCGACGGTTCGCAGGTGGTGGCGCACCTTTACAACAACTACGGGCATTTCCCCCTGCCCAACGACCTGCTTGACCACTGGAACAACCGGCGCCAGCGCAACGATATTGACGCCCTGGTGCTGCCGATTGGATGGGGCGACGGCGGCGGCGGTTCCAGCCGCCTGCACCTCGAGTTTGCCCAACGCGCCGAGAACTTTGAGGGCCTGCCCAAATTGAAGCACGCCAGCCCGGTGGACTTCCTGGATGACCTCCTCACCCGCGCCGTGGTCAAGGACCGCTACGTGGGCGAGCTGTACTTCCAGTGCCACCGCGGCACCTACACCTCGCAGGCCAAAACCAAGAAAGGCAACCGCAAGAGCGAATTCGCCCTGCGCGAAGCCGAGTTGTGGGGTTCCGCCGCGCATGTCCTGCAGGGCTTTGACTTCGGCCCGCAGACGCTGGATGCCGATTGGAAGACCGTGCTGCTGCACCAGTTCCACGATGCCCTGCCCGGCTCTTCGATCCAGCGCGTGTATGAAGAGGTGGAGCGCGACCACGCTGCGGTGATCAAACACGCCCAGGCATTGGCGCTGCAGGCCGCGGGTGTACTCAGCGGCGGCAGCGATGGCGCCACCGCCTTCAACTCGCTTTCGTGGCAGCGCACCGCCCTGGTGCCCGTGCCGCAGGGCGTGCACACCAGCGCGCCCACCCAGCAAGTCGGCGGACAGACCCTGGCGGAAGTGGAAATTCCCGCCTGCGGTTGGGCAGCCCTGCCACAGGGTGAACCCGCCGCGCCCTGCCCCGATTGCGCCGTGCAGGCTGACGCGCACACGCTGGAGAACGAGTTCCTCAAGGTCAGCTTCAATGACCTGGGCGAGATGGTGAGCGTGTTCGACAAAGACAGCGGCCGCGAAGTGCTGGCCGGCCCCGCCAACGTGCTCAAAATGTACAAGGACGTGCCCTCGTGGTTTGACGCGTGGGACATCGATCCGATGTACGTGGATGACCCGGTTGCGCTGTGCGCTGAAGCGAACCTCTCGCTGGAAGCCGCCGGCCCGCTGGTGGGGGTGCTGCGCCTGGAGCGCAAGCTGAGCGACCTTTCCACCCTCACCCAGCGCATCAGCCTGCGCCGCGGCAGCCGCCGGGTGGATTTTGAAACCACGGTGGAATGGCACGAGAGCCACAAGCTGCTCAAGGTGGCTTTCCCGGTGAACATCCATGCCAACGAAGCCCTGCACGAGATCCAGTTCGGCTACCTGTCACGCCCCAACCATGCCTCACGCCCCTACGATGCCGACCGCTTTGAGGTCAGCAACCACAAGTGGTCCGCGCTGCTGGAAGCCAACCGCGGGGCGGCGGTGCTGAATGACTGCAAGTACGGTCTGAACGTGGTTGACAATAGCATCAACCTGACCCTGCTGAAATCACCCCTCGCGCCGGATATGTTCGCGGACAAGGGCACGCAGACCTTCACCTACGCCTTCTACCCCTTCAACGGCAGCCTGGCCGAAAGCGGTGTGGTGCAGGCGGCCTACGACCTGAACGTGCCGGCGCTGGTGGCGCCCGGGATGGGCGGGAGCGGTTCGCTCTTCCGCCTGGACGCGGACAACATCATCATCGAGGCGGTCAAACCGGCGGAAGCGGGCGGAAAGCAGATCACCCTGCGCCTGTACGAGGCGCTGCACATGGCCACGGACTGCACGCTGACCACCAGCCTGGCGGTGAAATCCGCCGCCGAAACCGACATGCTCGAACAGCCGCGGAAAGACCTTGCCGTGGCGGATGGCAGCCTGCAGCTGCACTTCCGCCCGTTCGAGATCAAGACCGTGGTGCTGAGCCTCTAACCAGTTTGCACCCAATCCCCCGGGGTTTCGCTCCGGGGGATTTTTTTTCTTACTATCTATGAAAATCCGTGTAATCCGTGGTTAACTGTTTCCGGCGGGTTTGGTCAGTAATGCAGGCCGCTCCAATACAACGGTGAACTGACCTCGGCGCAATCCGGCAGGTTCACGTCCTGCAGCGCCCATTTCAGGTATTCCTGCACGCCGGTGCGGTCAACAATGTAGCCGATGTGTTCCTTGCCGCCGGGGGCATTCGGGTCAATGTGGGCCTGGACGTAAGCGTAGGTATTTTTGATGATCTTGAGGATGCTTTCCTCATCGACCCACTTGATGAAGTCCACCGCCAGACGCGGGTTGCGCTTGCCGGTACGGCCAAACAGCACCAGCCGGTAGTACTGCTCCTGCGAGCGGGTCCAGGCGCGGGTGGGGCAGTTGATCACGCACTCGCCGCAGCCGATGCATTTTTCATGGTTGCGCTCTACCTTGTAGTTGACAGTCCTCAATGCGTCCACCGATTTTTTGGCGCAAGCTTTGACACAGGCGCGGCAGTCCACGCAGCGGTCTTTCTCATACTGCGGCAGGGTCATGCCGATGATGCCAAAATCGTGCAGGCGCACCTTGGCGCAATCGTTCGGGCAGCCGGTGAGAGCGATTTTGAAGTGCAGGTCGTGGGGGAAAATCGCTTTCTCAATCCGCTGGGCGAAGGCGGTGGTATCGTAACAGCCGTAGGGGCACACCCGGTTCCCGATGCAGGCGGAAATATTGCGCGTGCCGGCCGAACTGTAACCCGTGCCTGGTTCCTCCTGGTTGATCCCCATCCGGTCGATCAGTGGCTGCAGCAGCTGGTTGACCTGCGGCATATCTTCGTAGCGGATGCCGGGAATTTCAACCCCCTGGCGCACGGTCAGGTGGATCGAGCCATCGCCGTATTCCTGTGCAATACGCTGGATCACCGGCAGCAGGTCGGCATCGAGGTGTCCGCCGGGGATGCGGATGCGGGAAGCCGTGATGCCGCGGGTTTTGGTCACGCGGAAGGCGTTTTTACGTACTTGTTTGACATTAATATCCATGCTTTCCCATCCGTCCTTTCAATCTGCCAGGTCTTTGGCGCGGGTGTAGTTGAACACCGGCCCATCGAGGCACACATATACATCATCGATTTTGCAATGCCCGCATTTCCCGATACCGCAGCACATTTTGCGTTCGTATGAAACCCAGATATTCTCTTCGGCAATCCCGCGCCGCAGCAGGGCCTGGATCGAAAAACGCATCATCGCCGGCGGCCCGACCACAATCGCGGCTGCACGGGCTGGGTCTGCGATCGCCAGCGCGGGGATGTATTCCGTCACCAGTCCCTGGCGCAGATCGGGGTCGCCGTTGTTGTTGTCAACAGTCAGGATCACATCCATCTGTTCCTGCCAGCGGGTGAAGTCTTCGGCGAAGAGGATATCCTCGCGCGATTTGAAGCCGGCGATCAGGCTGACTTTGCGGCCGAGTTCCGGGTGCCAGTAAAAATGTTCAATCACCGGGCGCACCGGTGAGACCCCGGTTCCGCCGGCAACGATCACCACTTCGCGGCCGCGGTATAGCTCCACATCGAACCCGATGCCGTACGGTCCGCGCAGGAAAAGCCGTTCTCCGGCATAGCGTTCAAAGACTTCGTTGGTCACCCGTCCCACGCGGCGGATGGTGAGGTCAATTGTTCCCTCCCCGATGCCGCTGACCGAGATTGGCGCTTCACCGTATTTGGGGATGGACACCTGGAAGAACTGGCCGGGCTGCACTGCGCCCTGGTAGGCCATGCGGAAGGTATATTCGATGGCGGTATGCGGGATGACTTCCCGAATCTCAGCCCAGTGGGAAAGATACTCATTGCTGACCGTCACCGCGCACCTCCTGCATGGCTTCTTCCAGTTTGTTCAAAATGGCGGAAAAAGATATATATTCCGGGCAGACATCATCACAGCGGCCGCAACCGACGCACATCTGGTACCCGTTGCGTTGCTTGAAATCATACACCTTGTGCAGCACCTTGAAGCGCATGCGTTCCCCGTGTTTCTTGCGGTAACTGCCGCCGCCGGCGACGTCGGTGAAGCCATCCACCATGCACGATGCCGCCACGCGGCGCCGTTCACCGGCTTTGGCGTTGTCGGTGTAGTAGATGTCCTGCATGGTAAAACAGGTGCAGGTGGGGCAGGCATAATTGCAGCGACCGCAGCCGATGCAACGTTTGTCGTATTCATCCCACACGGTCGATTTTGCCACCGCCGGTGAGAGATCGGCGGGGATGGAAACCCGGGTGGGGGTTTCGGTCACATAGGAAGGCGCGAAACCCTCGACAGGCTCGCCGTACTGCCGCAGCAGGGCTTCCCATTGGGGATGGCGGGCGGCCATGTATACCTGTCCACCGCGCAGCTCGAAGGCGGCATCGTAGTTGTCGCTGCGGTTGGTTCCCATGTCAACACAGAAGCAGGAATCGAACGCGGCCGGGCAGCCGATCAGGACAAATTGCACCTTCTCACGCAGGCGCTGGTAGTAAAAATCCGGCAGGCCATTGCGCAGGTAGATCTCATCCAGCCGGCGCACAGCGTGCAGGTCGCAGCTGCGCAGAAAGATGACCATGTCTTTTTCGATCACGGAGGCTTCCTGGATGGTGTTTTCGGTGAAGAAAAACAAAGTTTCGGAGAACGGCAGCAGCAACTCCTTGAAGGAGTAATCTGATTTGCGTTCGGTTTCAATTTCCTCCACCGTGTGCACCTCGCCGTAGCGGATGCAATCCACCTCCGAAAAGGTGTTGCCGCCCGGGTAGCATTTGGGGGCGTAAATGGCGTATTGTTTCCCCAGTTCCGCCAGCACCTGGTTCATTGCGTCTGTAGACAATCGGTATCCCATATTAATGCTCCTGTTGCCTTGAAATCAGCAGATAAGGAAAAGCGACAAAAACAATTCCCCCCACCATATTTCCCAGTGTGACCACCAGGATGTTGTACAAATATCCGCCTGCGGTTATGCCCGTGGTGAGCGGGTTGAAAAGGGCGATGCTCAGCAGTGACATGTTGGCAATGCTGTGTTCCATCCCGACGGTGATAAACACAAACAGGCACCAGAAGATCATCACCAGCCTGGCACTTTCAGTTTTACAGCGGAAGCCGCACCACACCGCTAGGCAGACCAGGATGTTGCAGAGTATACCGCGGACCAGGAGCGGGAAGAAGGGCAGAGCCGCCTTTGCGGCGGAAGCGGCCGCGATGAACTCGCCCACCGCACCCGCGCCAAACCCGCCCGCCAGGAACAGCAGTGCCAGCAGGATGGAACCGGCCCAGTTGCCGGCGAAACACACCAGCCACAGCCACAACGTCTGGCGCAGGGTTACTGTGCGCCGCACCAGCCCGACGGTCATCACCAGGTTGTTGCCGGTAAACAGTTCCGCGCCGGCGAAGATCACCAGGCTTAATGCCACGCCAAAGGCGGCCCCCATCACAATTTTGGTGGCGGGCGCGCCGCCCAATACCCCGCCGATGGTGGTGATCAGCAGGATGCCGAGGCCGACGTAGATGCCCGCGAGCATCGCGGCTGCAAAATAGCCCCAGGCGTTGTTGGTGAGGAATTTTGATTTTTTTGCGGCAGCCTGGGCTGTCATGGTTACTTCTTCCTGAAACATGGATTGATCACCTTCTCTTTCTGATCAAAAACGATGCCGTCAATACGCAGTCTCCTCCGGGGGCGGCGGATCGGCAGGGGCCAGGGAATATTGGTACAACAGGCCGTCACCGGCCGGGACAGGCTGGAGGGAAAACCCGAAGACCTGCTCGAGGGTTCCGCTTTGCTGCACCACCGGCGGGGGTTGGTGGCAAACAATCCGCCCTTGCTGCATCAGGCAGATGTGCTGCGCAAAGGTGAAGGCCTGCGGCAGGTCCTGGGCAACCATGATGATGGTTTTGCCCTGGGTGTGCAGCCGCGCGAGGAGGTGCTGAAGCTCAAGCTGGTAGTGCAGGTCGAGGTGGGTGGAAGGTTCATCCAGCAGGAGCACCTCGGTTTCCTGGGCGATGGCCATTGCCAGGTAGGCGCGCTGGCGCTCACCGCCGGAGAGGGTTGCCAGGCTGCGCCCTAGCAGCGGTGCCAGGTCAGCCGCGGCAACGGCGTGGTCAACGGCGCTATGGTCGCGGGGCGAGAGGGTTTTGGAGAAGCCCATGTGCGGGTAGCGCCCATGGCGCACCAGGTCGAGGGCGGTCATCTCGGGGACAGGCCGGGTCTGGGGCAGGAACGCCACCCGGCGGGCGCGTTCGGTGCGCGCCATGCGGTGCAGCGGCTGGCCGTTATACAAAACAGCCCCGCCGGCGAGGGGGACGATGCCGGCCATGGCCTTAAGCAGGGTGGATTTGCCGGCGCCGTTCGGCCCGACGATGATGGTGAAACTGCCTGGGGCAAACACGGCAGTCACCTGCGCCAGCACCTCACGGCCGGCGAAGGCAACGCGGAGGTTGTCAAGCTGTATCATAGCGGTGTTTCCTCCGGTTGAGGATCAGGTACAGGAAGAAGGGCGCGCCGATCAAGGAAAGCAGGATCCCGGCCGGCACCTCGTAGGGCGCGAATAACAACCGTGCCAGCAGATCACAGCCCAACACCAGGCACCCGCCCAGCAGTATGGTCACTGGCAATGACCGGCGCAGGGCGCCGCCCGTCAGCCGCCGTACCATGTGCGGCACGATCAGCCCGACAAAGCCAACCAGCCCGGCGATGCTGACGGCACCGGCTGCCAGTGCGGCGGCAAACAGGATTGCCAGGAAGCGGGTGCGTTCCACGTGCAGTCCAAGTGAAGCCGCCACCTCATCGCCCAACAGGAGCAGGTCCAACCGTCCGGCCAGGAAGGCGGCGCCGAGAAATCCGGCGAGGAGGAAGGGCAATGCAACCAGGAGCGCGCCGCTGTAGATGCTGCTGAAGCCGCCGATGAAGAACGCGGTTCTGTCCATGATCGCGGTGGGATACAGGGTAACGATCGCGTCCATCCCCGCCGCCAGCAGGCTGGAGATCGCCACACCGGCGAGGATGATGGTGACGCGCGAAGCACCGCCGCGGCGTGCCAGGGCATACACCCACAGCGCCGCCGCCAGCGCCCCGCCCAGCGCCGCCAGCCCGCGCACCCAGAAGACAGACGGGAACAGGATGGAAGCTGCCACCACGAACAGGCCTGACCCCGCGTTGACCCCGATCACACCGGGGCTGGCGAGGGGATTGTTGAGGGCGGTTTGCAGCAGCAGGCCGGCTGCCGCCAGGGCGCTGCCCACCAGCAGGCAGGCCAGCGTGCGGGGCAGGCGGATGTAGCGGAAAATGGCATCAACGGAGGCATCAGCACTGCCGCTGAGCCACTGCACGGCATCCCGTGCGCCCAGGGTGGATGCCCCGCACACCATGCTTGCCAGCGCCAGCAGGATGGCAGCGGCAAGCAGCACCGCGATCAGGCTGAGTTCAGGGTTGGCAGATGATTTCATGGAGGTATTGGTACGATTCCATCCAACGGGCGTTGGGCTTGTAATGGAAGAGGTCTTTGGGGAGAAAATGCAGCTGCCCGGATTGCACAGCAGAGAGCGTCTGCCAGGCGGGGTGGGTGGTTAAGGAGGCTTCCAGCGCCTGCATGGCGGCAGCGGTATCATCGCCCATGGTAACCACAAAGATGTAGTCGGGGTCTTCCTCCACAATCGCCTCGAGGCTGAGTTCCTCCAGCAGGCTGCTGCGGCTGGCGGCAATGTTGGCCACCGCGAAATCATCGAGGATTTCCGTGGCGACAATCCCATCCGCCTTGACCCTGACGCCGGAGGAGAAAGCCCGCAGTACCAGGGCGCGGGGATCAGTGATGCGCGGGGTGCAGGATTCCAGCAACTGCTGGATGGTTTCCTGCTGGGCGGTGCCGTGCAGCTGGTAGTTTTCTGCCGCGCCGGTGAGGCGGGTAAAAGCTTCCAGCACGGTGAGGTAATCGGGGAAGCTGTCGGCGGTGGCATAGAAGTAGGCGATGCCGGCCTGGTCAAAAATGGGTGCCAGGCGGGTGTGCCCTGCGAGGTCCGGGGAAAGGATCACCAGGTCGGGCTGGAGGGCGAGCAGCAGGTCGGCGTCGGGGTCTTTGATGGTGCCCACCACGGTGATGGTATCCGGCAGTGCCAGGGTGCGGCCTTCGAAGGCATCACTGGTGACGCCGGCCAGCGAACCGCCGGCTTCGAGCCAGAGTTCAGCCAGCGATGCGCCCAGGGCGGCCACGGTGTGGGGCTGGTAGGGGACAGTCACCGGGCGCATGGCCGCATCCGTGAGCAGGACGGTTTCTGCCGCAGGGGCCGGGGGAACGCCGGCGCAGCCGACTGTAAAGAGCAGCCACAGCAGCAGGAGGGCGGTGAAGGGACGCGTTTGGGCAGCAGGATGGGGGAGAGGAAATTTGTTGGACATGTGTACCGTGATTGTACCGTGAATGAAATCAGTGGAACAGGCGTGGGTGCCAGCGTTGATTGTGATTTATTTCACAATGATAGCATTGTTTGCGTAAACCGGCAAGAGGATTTATGTATTTTAAGTGATAAATACCTATTTTATGGTATAAATGTCATATTCCCCCTGCGCGGCAATTGACAGCCCACCCGCTCCTTCCTACAATCAAAATGAACCCGCGGCTGCTGTCCTGTAGCGCAGTCCGGATGCAGAAACAAAGGATGTTTGCCCGATGGTTCAAGGAGTGTGATATGTCTCAAATACAACCCGATGATAGTGTTGCCAGCGTGGTGGTGCGCCACCCCGCCCTGTGGAGTGTGCTGGAAGATGCCGGGATAGACTACTGCTGCGGCGGCAGCAACAGCCTGGCACAGGCCTGCCGCAGCCAGCGAATGGATGTTGCCGAACTGATCCAGCGCCTGGAAGCCGCGGCGGCTGCGCCAACAGGCCAGCCCGTGCTGGACCCCGGCGCCTTTACGCTGACGGAACTGGCGGACCATATTGAACAGACCCACCATGCCTACCTGCGCGCCGAATTGCCGCGCCTGGGCGAGGTGGCGGCGCGCGTGGTACGCGCCCACGGCAGCAAGGACGCCCGTCTGCAGCAGGTGCAGGAAACCCTGGGGCAACTGGCGCTGGAACTTGAGGCGCACATGGCCAAGGAGGAACGCATCCTGTTCCCGATCATCCGCCAGATGGAAGCCGGACCGCACGCCCCGGCAGGCGCCATCAACGGTCCGATCCGCCAGATGGAGCTGGAGCACCAGCAGGCGGGGGACGGGTTGGACAACCTGCGCCGCCTGAGTGATGGCTTCGCCCTGCCGGAATGGGCCTGCAATACCTACCGCGCCCTGATGACCGGCCTGCAGCAGCTGGAAAACGACCTGCACCAGCATATCCACAAAGAGAACAACATTCTTTTCCCGCGCGCGCTCCAACTGGCGCAGGCACACACCGGTTCGGTCTAAAACTCAGCAACCAGCACGCTTTGCGCAAAGAAGATAACTCCGCAGGAATCCGTGTAATCCGTGGTCATCAATTGGTGAACCGCGGATCGCGCAGATAATCGCGGATGGGCATGGATATTTGCTGATATTCTTTTGATCCGTGCAGATTCGTGTAATCCGCGGTTATGTGTTTATGAACCGTGGATCGCGCAGATGGCCACGGATTTTTATTTCCTCCGATCCACCCAAATTCGCGGTTTTTTTCACGGCGGCGGGTTCCGCGCACATTCCGCATCAACCTGGAGTATAATGCGGTTAATGATTCACTGCGGATGAGTGGAAGGCTGCGCGATGAAGATCGAATATTCCCAGCAGATCAAAACTTTTTACGAACGATTTTTAATCAACCTCCCCGCCGATTCAAGCTACCGCGGCCGGGCGTGGTCGCCGGAAAAATGGGGCGACAGCCCCGAGGCGTCTGACGCGCTGGGTGCGCTGATCGCGGCCGGGGAAAAGACCGCCTCCTGCACCACCTATTGGGCGTGGGCGGCGGACCGCTTCCGCTTCCCGGCGCTGGGGCTGCTGACGATGGTGCTGGACGGCGCCGACAACCCGCTGTGCATCATCGAAACTTACGAGCTTTCATTGCGCAAGTTCAAGGAAGTGGATGCCGCCTTTGCCGCCGCCGAAGCCGACGGCGACCGCTCGCTGCTGCACTGGCGCAAAAGCCGCTGGCTGTGGTTCACCGAGCAGTTGAAAACCCTCGGCCACACGATGACCGAGGACATGGTGCTGGTGTGCGAACGCTACCGGCGCATTTTTTAACGCCACCCAGGGAGAACCCCCATGGACCAACCTGCCCCCAACCCATCCGCCGAAGCCTATTACCAGCGCTTCCTCGCTTCACTCCCGCCGGATTCCCGCTACCACGATTACCGCTGGATCGCGGAGGCATGGGGCGACAACCCCGCCCTGGCGGATGAACTCGGCGCGCTGATCGCGTGCGGGAAAAAGACCGCCTCGTGTACCACGTGGTGGGAATTTGCCGACGGTGACTGCGCCGTACCCGCCCTCGACCTGCTGACGGTGGTGCTCGACGGTGCCGGCCGCCCATTGTGCGTGGTGGAAACCTGGCAGATCGAAAGCAAGCCCTTCCACCAGGTGGATGCCGCCTTTGCCGCCGCCGAAGGCGAGGATGACGGTTCGTACCGCAGCTGGCGCGAAGGCCACTGGCGCTACTTCACCCGCTCGCTGGCGGCGCTGGGGCGCGAACCGCGCGAGGATATGCTGGTGGTGTGTGAACGCTACCGCGTGATCTACCGCGAAGACACGCCGGCCTGAGCCGCGCCGCGCGGCGGCGATCAATCGCGCAGCAGGGCGGGCAGGGCGGAAAGCGCGGGCAATTCGCTGTAGCGCAGCCCGGCGTATTCGGGAGGCACTTCCAGTTCGTGCGCCCAGGTGGTGTTGTTGGGGATATACACCGCCTGCCCGCCGATGGCGACCACCGGCAGGATATCGGAGCGCAGCGCGTTGCCGACCATCAAAAAGCGCGCCGGGTTGACCCCGTGCTTGGCGAGCAGTTCACGGTACACGCCCTCATCCTTGCGGTGCACCACCTCGATCCAACGGAAGTAGTGCGCCAGGCCGGATTTGTCGATCTTGTGGCGTTGTTCCTGGGTGTCGCCCTTGGTGATCAGCATCAGGTCAATGCGACCGGTGAGGTGGTCCAGCACCTCGCGCACACCTGCGACGAAATCGAGGTCGGCTGCCATCTGCTGCTTGAGCAGGATGAGGATACGGGCGATGTCATCGGCGGCGGCGCGCCCCTGGCTGAGTTCGACCAGGGCCTCGATCATCGACAACGCGTAGGATTTGAAGCCGTACCCATAGCAGCCGATATTGCTGACTTCCTTGTTGTCGATGTAGGCGTCTATCCCATCGGCGGATGGGTCGACGTAACGGGCAAGGATCGCCTTGAAGTGGCGCTTGAACTCCCAGAACAACTCCTCATTGTGCCACAGGGTATCATCGGCATCAAAGGCGATCACGTCAAAATCGGCAAGGGAAAGCGGGGTGGGCATGCGGCAATTATACCGTGCTTCGCTGTCTGCCATGCGACAATATGGATGTCAACCACGGATCGCACCGATCGACGCGGATCAGCACGAATTGATTCCAGTCCACCTATCCGCGTGGAGATGCGCAAATGGACAAAGATTGGTTGTCTATTCGTTTTATCTGCGCAGATTCGCGGTATCCGTGGTTCAATATCTGTTTCAACCGCGGATAACACAGATTGACGCGGATGGACACGGATTTTTTTCGCCTAACGATCAGCGCGGATTCGCGTTATTCGTGGTGAAATTGGGATTGGCGGGGCTCAAACGATCGATACGGCATCGCCGATGCGGACGGTGCCGGTTTGCAGCACTTTGCAGTACGGCCGTCCCCAGCCAGGGTGCTGTTCCTGTGAAACGCGCATGATCTCGAGCAGGTAGGGTTCCAGTTTGGGGCAGGGGGTGGCAAAGCTGGTGATCTCCAGCAGCACCGCGTCGCCCACGCGCAGCTGCACGCCGGCTTGCATGCGGGACCAATCCAGCCCGTTGAGGGTCAGGTTCTCACCCAGCGCGCCGGGGAACACCGGGTGGCCTTCCGCCTGCAGGGCGAGGATGACTTCCAATGAGAACAGGCACACCGCCGCCTTGGGGCCGCCGTGGCCTTTCCAGTTGTGGGCATCGCCCTCCACATCGAGTTCACTGATGAAAGCCTGCTGTTTGGGGCGTTTGGGCAGCCCGCCCGGGGAGGTATTGATCTGAAATACATGGGCCATGGTATCGCTCCTGTTGAATGGCTGTCGATACCCTGATTGTACCCGAAAACCGCCAGATGCCCACAAGAGCATCAACCGCGGATAACGCCAATCTTCATGGATCTAAGGATGGTAATAAAAACATCCGTTTCGATCCGCGTTGATCTGCGCGATCCGCGGTTCCAACCCTGAAGCCAGCGTCAGGCAGCCTGGGCCAGCTGTTCGTGCATCAGGGCGTATTCCTGGATCAACTGCGTGGTGGGCGGATCGAGTTCGGTCACGGTGCGGTTGCCGTACCAGCACAACATCACCTGTTCGCCGTTGTATTCCACCACACTCGGTCCGAGGGTTTTGTTATTGCGGCACCAGCCGCACTCATCCCCGCGGCAGCGGAAGGTATGCTGGATGAAATCCGCCTGGAGTGCTGGCGATTGCTGCGGCAGCAGCGGGGCAATACGCTGGGTGCTGGCAAATTTGACCTGCATTATCAGCGGGCTGCGGTAGCGCTCCTGGAATTCCACCTGGAACAGCGGGGTCGATTTCACCTTGCGGCTGCCCTGATACCTGACCAGCCAGTCGAATTTACCGCCCATCGCCAGTTCCGTCTGGTAGCCGCGCGCGGTGAAAAAGGCATGCAGCGCCAGCAGCTGGCGGGCTTCCTCGGCGTCAAAGGCGCGGTACAGGTCGGCCGGGTCTGGTTGATAGGCGGATTGGGTAAGGGCGCGGAAGTCACAACGCGCGAAGTTGAAACACCCCAGGTTGGCGGTGGGGTGGGCGGCGCAGGCCTGCGCCAGGTCGCACAGGGCTGGCATCATCGCCGGGAAACGGCTGTTGCGCAGGCGCCATGCCGGCCCCTCGGCGGCAAGTTCCAGCCCGGCCAGGCGCGCTCCCTCCATGAACTTCATCAGGTTGCGGCTGCGTCCGGCGGTAGCGAGGGTGTCATCGGGTGCCGCGAGCAGCGTACCGCCCTCCAGGCTGCCGATGCTGCCAGCGTGCAGCAGCAGGTCGAGTGCCTGGTTGAGCAGGTCGCGCGGTTTCTTCATTTTGGCGGTGATCTCCTGCTTGCGGTTTTTCTCATCCGCTTCGCCAGGAGTGAGGGCGTCATCCGGCGTGGGGGCAATCCCGAACGCCGCGGGTTGTTCCGCCAGCGCCCGGTACAGCGCCTCGAAAAAGGCGTGCAGGTCGCGCCGGGCGGTGAGCAGCGTTTCCTGTTGGTCAACGGGTGCGTCCGCCGGCAGGCAGGGATCGAACGGGCTCAGCATCCGCAGGTTGGCGGCTGCCACGCGCGCAGCAATATGGTCGTAGATGGGGGTTTGCATTGTCATTCCTTCCTTCGCATTGGGTCAATTGGTTCCACCGCTATGATAGCATGCCCGGCAGATTGCTTCAAGCGCAGAAAAGTGCAGGCCGGGAATTGCCACGAACGCAAAACCACCAGGAGGCGGGGAACCACAGACCGCGCAGATTGGCGTTATCCGTGGGTAAATTTTTACTTCAACCACGCATCGCACTGATCGACGCTGATGAACACGGATTCTTTCTTATGATTCTTTGATCCGCGCAGATTTGCGATATCCGCGGTTAACTTTTTTGAACCAAACCACGGATTGCACTGATGGATGCAGATGAATACGGATTTACATACTCCCCCTTTGATCCGCGCAGATTCGCGAAATCCGTGGTTAACTTTTTTTAGATTCAAACCACGAATTACACAGATCGACGCGGATTTAATAACAATTCTTTTTATCCGTGAAAATCCGCGTTATCCGTGGTGAATTGCTTCTTACCGCGGCTCAGGGCTGCAGGCCGAAATTCTGCGCCACGCGCTGGACAACGCGCCGCAGCTGGCTTACCTCCTGCTGCAGGTCGCCGGTCAGCACCCCGCTGACCGCGCGGCTGTGGGTGCCCAGCGGAAGCCCTTCCAGCTGGAGTGAATACTTGGCGCTGGCCGGGTATTGGCGGCCTTCCATCGAGGAGAAGGTGCCCAGGTAATCCTGCATTTCTGGCGCGCGCGCATCAGTGGGGTGGTCACACAGCCAGCGGTAGAGGTGGGGATGGAAATTGCCCATCACCCCGCTGAAGCCGGCGCAGCCCGCAAGCAATGAATCGAGCAGGAGCACAGAATTGGCGTTGTAGATTTTCAGCGGTGTGCCCGCCACTGCTGCCAATTTCTGCTTGATCTGTTCCATGTCACAGCAGGTATCTTTCAGGAAATGGAAGCGCCCGGTGTACGCCACGTGCCGCAGCAGTTCCGGCGAAAACAGGCGCTTGTAGGGATGCGGGCACTCGTAGAAGCCAAAGGGGATCTCGCCCGTGGCATGCAGCAGGATATCGAGGTTGCGCTTGAACACATCATCACTTTCCTCCCGCGCCGCCAGGCGGTTGCTGACCAGTACCACCGCCCGTGCGCCGCTGTCGTACACGGCCTTGATCTCCTCCGCCTGGTCCGCCAGGCTGTCGGAAATATGCCCGGAAGCGATCACATCCACGCGGCCATCCACCATCCGCACCACGGCGCGCGCCAGTTCGGCGCGTTCGCGCAGGCTGAGGTAAAACATCTCGCTCGACTGGCACACCGCGAACAGGCCATTCACGCCGCGCGCAATGTACCATTCCACCATCGCTTCCAGCGCGGGGTAGTCGATGCGGTTGTCAGCGGTGAACGGGGTGACCATGGTGGGGTAGACGCCATTGGCGATTTGCATGGGGAGCCTCCTGCGGGGTGGGTGAACGGATACAGGGAATATACCATCATCTGCCGCGCGATGCCAGTTGGCGCGGGTAAGTGAAAAGGGTGAAAGGCGTGCAACACGGCGGTGTTGGCGCGTGCTGGTGTTGCCTGCTTTACCGGGCAAATATTGGCGGTACAATCAATGGCATGACCCTCGCGATCGATGACATTCTGCGCAAATATGGCATTCCCCCGGCGGCACGGATCGCCGGCGGGATGGAGGCGGAGGTGTACGCCTTCAACGCGGAGGCCGTGTTCAAGCTGTACCGCGGCGCGGAACGCCTGCCGGAACTGGGGGCGCTGATGGATTTTTACCAGGCACTGGCCGGTGATGCCCTGCCCTACCGCCTGCCGCGCATCCGCACCCTGGCAGCCGAAGGTGATTTCTGCGTCACGCTCGAAGACCGCCTGCCGGGGGAGGTGCTTGCCGCGCACCTGCCGGGCCTGGCGGATGGGGCAATGGCGGCAGTGATGGAGGGTTATCTCGATGCCGTGCTGGCGCTGGCGTGCCTGCCCCTGCCGGACGGGATGCGCCGCCATTGGCTGCTGGACACCGATGGCTTCAGCGCCTTCGCCAACGGCGACTGGCACACCTTCCTGCGTGCTTTCCTGCAGCGCCGCCTGCACGCTTCCGCTGCCTGCCTGCGCCGCGATGTGACCGGGTGGGATGAGAAACTGGATCGCATGGAGCGCCTGCTGTCGCAGCCCTACAGCGGTGAACTGCGCGTGGTGCACGGGGATTTCTTCCCGGGGAATTTGCTGGTAGAGGTCAGACTTCCGAAGTCTTTGCCCCCGACATCCAGACTTCCGAAGTCTCCAAAGACTTCGGAAGTCTTAGAAATCTGCGCCCTGCTCGATTTCGGGCTGTTCACGATGCTCGGTGATCCGCTGTTCGATCTCGCCACCGCCTGGGTGTTCTTCGACATGTACGATGACCTGAAGATCGACGCCCGTGCGCGCTTATTGGAACGCATCCTGGCGCGGCTGGGGGAGGGCGTGCGCGGCAGGATGTACCGCTACGTGCTGATCTACAGCCTGCTTTCCGCTGACACCTACGCCCCGGATTGCAGCGACGGGCATTACCGCTGGTGCGTGGACAACCTCAACCAGGCTGCCTATTGGGAGGGGATGGCCTGATCCCGGCAGCTCCCGTTCACGGGTTGAGGGCAGATTCCCGGTTGCAAATCTGGAAGTCTTGCTTATAATCATCGGGGGGGAGTTTGATTAAGATTGTTCTGGTTTCGCCCTGGTGCAGAGGTGCCGGGGTGCTGGTATTCGTGGTTCACCGCCCGGCGCGGGCTGCGCGCCTCCCGCATCGCTGATTCAAAGGAAATCATCCCATGGCAAAACGAATGATCATCGGCATTCTCTTCCTCCTGCTAGCATCTTCGCTGACGGCCTGCGCCGAAGCGCCAGGGAAGGCACCAACCGCAGCACCCGCAGTCGCGGCGGCAACCCTCACGCCGGATACCAGCCACCAGGACAGCATGGCAACCTTGAACGCGCACCGCACACTGGAGGCGGCATATACGTCCACCCCGCTGCCCACACCCACCCCTACGCCCATTGAACTGCCGGTGGGGCTGGGCACAGCGCTGCCGCCGCTGCAAGCGATCAATGCCGGCAACGCTGCACAGCTGGAAGTGGTGGGCCGCTACTACGAAACCTGGCAGTTGAAAGCACTGCTCTCGCCAGGCGGGACGCGCCTGGTGGTGCATTCCTTTTTTGGCCTCCAGGCGTTTGAATTCCCCTCCCTGTCACCCCTGCCGCTGATCAGCACTGGCATCACCACCATGCCGGGCGGGGCGCCGGCGAATGAACGCAATTTACTGGGCATCTCGCCAGATGGCAGCCTGCTGGCGGTGGCGGATCGCGCCAACCTGCCCTACATGGTGCAGCTGTGGTCACTGGACAGCGGTGAAAAAAGATGCGACCTGAACCTGGGCGAAGCCCTGTCGCACTACCACCAGGGTGCGCTGCGAATGGAGTTCACCCCCGATAACGCCCATTTTTCCCTCATCGGGCGCTGGGCCGAGAACGGGAAGATCGAGGTGCGCCTGTGGGCGGTGAATGGCTGCCGCCAGGTGGTCAACGAGCCGCTGGAGAACGCCGAAGTGCTGCCGGTGTTTGCACCGGATGGCAGCCGCTATGCCCAATGGCTGGGGGGGAAAGTTCTCCTGACAGCGGTGGATGGCTCCGGCGAGGTGGTGGTCGAACCGGTCGGGCAGGTGTTCGGGCTGGGATGGATGCCGGACAGCAGCCAGGTGATCGCCGTGTACGGCGACCGCACGATTGTGTATGATGCCGCCAGCGGCGAAGCACTGCAGGAATTTTCCGTTGCCAACGGCTACAAACCCGCCCTGGTGCGGGTCAGCCCGGACGGGCGCTGGATCACCCTGTTGGGGGAGAAGACCTGGTATGTCAATACAGAAACCGGCACAGCCGCCCGTCAGCTTGCCCCGGAAGAGCAGGCTGAATTCCCGCTCACGGGTGTGGGCATCACACCGCAGGAGGATGAGTGGCTTGCCGCGCAGGGGGAACAGGTTCAGGGCGGTTTCCGCACCAGCCAGGGGCTGACCGCCACCTGGGACACCTTCGGCAGGCTGGCGCTGGTGGAAGAAGCCACAGGTGCGGTGCTGGCTGAAGCCGCAATGCCGTTTGTAACCTCGCGGATTAATCAGCAGGCGGATGCCTTTGCGGCGTGGGAATCCAGCCTGGACTATGACCTGGATGCCCTGATCCACCGCAGTGCTGCCCGCCGCAGCCAATCACTGGTATCCAATACCGGGCAGTACGCGGCCATCACCAACCCGGTGAAAAACAAACTGATGGTGGAACTATACCGCACCGACAACGGCTCGTTGAATGCAAGCCCGGAATTCCTGATCGCATCCAGCGGCCCGGTGCCCGATTATTATGAATTCCGTTTCAGCGCCGACGACCGCCTGGTGGCGGGGGCATCCGATAACAGCCTGGTGCTGTGGGAAAGCGCCACTGGTGTTGAATTGGGCAGAATGACCGGCGCTTTTCTGGAAGATACATTGTTTGATTTTGATTTTTCACCGGATGCTTCGCTGCTGCTGGTGAGTTCCATTAAGCCTGGCGGCGGTGCCTACTGGCTGACCCTGGTGGATACGGCCAGCATGACCATCCTGCGCCAGCATGAGATCATCGACTGCCGCATGTCGGCGCCGTTCGCGGTCACCTCCGACAGCCAGTACGTGGTTACGCTGACCCCCGGCTGCCGGGTGGGGGTGTACGATGTCGCCACCTGGAGCCTTTCGATGGACAACAACCCCTTCTTTACCACCTACGCCGGCCCAAGCGAGATCAATTTCGGGCTGTCAGCGGATGACAGCCTGCTGGCGATTGGCTACCAAAAAACGCTGGAGGTGTGGGATATGGAAACAGGATCACCATTGTTCGCGGTCAATGACCTGACGAATGACATCTTCGCCTTCATCGGGTCCTTCAACCTGGTGTTTTCGCCGGACAACACCCTGCTCCTGGTGCGCTACGGCCAATGGATCCATGCCTGGTCCACCCTGGAAATATATGGGATACCGCAGTAGGCGGATGGAAAGAGACAATGGCTATGAAATATCGATTCGTGATCACATGCGCGACTATCATACTGGCATGTTTGACTGCCTGCGCCGCCCTCCCATCCGAAACCACCGGCGGATCGCCAGTCCTTGCTGAAACAGCCGATGTGGAGGCAACCTTCACCCTGGAAGCCAGCCTGCCGGAATCCACGGCAACCCCGCAAGCCACGCACACTCCCACGCCCATACCCAGCGCCACCCCCATTCCAACACCGCCTGGCGGTGGCAGCCTGGTGTTGGCATATCTTGAACAGGGCGAAGGACGCACCACGATCCACATTGTGAATGGACAGCAGCGCTATGAAATACCTATGGAGGCGCAGTTTGAAGGCCTGTCGGCTGCCAATATTGCAATTGCACCCGACGGCAGCCTGGTCGCAGCGGAAATTCAGCGCAATGACCAGACGGATATTGTGGCTGTGCCGATCAAAACAGACGATCCACAACCGGTAGTGCTATTTACACTGCCGGAAAATGCTGTGCTGGATAAATTGCAGTTTTCTGTCAACGGCAAATGGCTGCTGTATGATTATTATTTAAACAGCCAGCTTCCCAGTTCCGGTGCAATCCTGCTGGAGAGCGGCAAGCACCTGCCCTTGATGGAATGCAAAGGTGTGTTTGGGGTTGGCACAATGGATGACGTTGTGTATTGTTACCACAGCGGATATATCGATGACCTGGTGCAGATCAACCTGGCAACCCTGAATGTCACCCCGTTCATGGAGTTGCCGGGCAACAAACTGTTTGCCGCCACCCATTCCAACTGGCTTGCCTGGGCCGTGCTGCCGCAACAGGATGCTTTCATTTTGCGGGATGTTGACCAACACCGCTACCTGTATGCAGATGAATTGAGCCGCCGCGGCGGACTGGCCTATTGGTCAACAGAAGAGATCGATGCATTGCTGGCGGAACCGCTGGTATTGGACCTGGGTGCGGAAGGCATGCAACAAATGGCATACCATTTCTTACTGTCCCCAGATGGGTCAGCCATGGCTGTGAGCGGAAAATCTACGAAGTCCCTGGGGATCGGTCCTTGCATTTACGAGGATGCATACACCGTGATCGTACCGTTGGAGCAGGAGGCATATGCCCCTACCATTGTGGATGAGTTTGGCGCCCCGTTTTATGCCCTGACCTGGTCTCCGGGCAGCAGTGTTGTGGCAGGAATTACCAACAGTGGAGGACAAGGCTGCCGATTATCTCTGTTTGATGTAGAAACAGGGGATGAGGTGTATGTTGTCACGGATGGATTGTCCGGTGTCAGCGCTTACTTTAACTTTCATCAACGTGGACTTGCAGCGGTATGGCTGCCCTGATTGCTTTTCGCTTTGCGCCAGCAGCCCCATCCGGTGGATTTGTGGGTATACTCAAACCATCACAGGATTAACAACGGAAATAAAGGAGCATCTCATGAAAGCATATATCCTCAGTGGCAGCCGCAATCCTGCCGGGCAGACCGCCCAGGCGATCGGGGCATTGGCGAAAGGGTTGCAATCGGCCGGGGTGGAAACCACCACGGCCTTCCTGCCGGAATACGAGATCGAGCGCTGCCGCCAGTGCGACAACAACGGCTGGGGGCTGTGCCGCCAGAATGGGCACTGCGTGATTGCGGATGATTTTGAACTGCTGTTCCAACAGCTGCGCCTGGCGGATGTGGTGGTGTTCGCCACCCCGGTCTATTATGGCGATCTCAGCGAAAGCATGCGTGCCTTCACCGACCGCCTGCGGCGCGTCTGCACGGTCGAGGCGGTGCGCCTGGGTCTGCAGGGCAAGCCCACTGTGGGAATCTGCGTGGCGGGCGGCGGCGGGGGTGGCGCGGCGGAATGCTGTGTGAGTTTGAACAAAGTTCTCAGCAATTGCGGCGTCGATGTGGTCGACCTGATCCCGGTGCGTCGCCAGAACCTGGCGGTGAAACTGGAAACGCTCGAGATCATCGGCCGCTGGCTGGCATCCCGGCCGCAGTCACGTTAAAGGAGGAAGGATGCAGACCTTTCGCTACAACCTCACCGGGCAATGGTACAAAGGCAACACCCACACCCACAGCACCGCCTCGGACGGTGGGCTGGATTTTGTGCAGCTGGCTGACCTGTACGCCGGCGCCGGGTTTGATTTCCTGTTCCGCACCGACCACTGGGTGTGTTCCGATGCCGAACATGACCCGCAGCCGTACCCGCTGCTGTGGCTGGACGGGATCGAGTTTGACGGCACCGATGACAACGGCGTGTTCTACCACGTGGTCGGGCTGGGGCGCGTGGAAGGCATCCGCCGTGAAGACGGGATGCATGCCGCTCTGCGTTCGGCGCGCGAGCAGGGGGCGCTGTTGATCCAGGCGCACCCGGCCTGGTGCGGCAACGAACTGCACGACTGGCAGGGCTGGCGCTTTGATGGGGTGGAAGTCTACAACCATGTCTGCCGCTGGCTGAATGGCAAAGGCGACGGCCTGGCACACTGGAATGCCGCCCTGGCGCAGGATCCCGGCACGCTGGGGCTGGCGGTGGATGACACCCACCTGGGTGCGGAGCACCCCGGTTGGAACGGCGGCTGGCTGATGGTGAACGCGGCGGAATGTACGCGTCCCGCCATCCTGCAGGCGATCCGCCGCGGGGATTATTACGCCAGTACCGGGCCGGAATTCCTGGGGTTTGCGCTGGAGGGGAATGTGCTCACGGTGCGTACCTCGCCGGTGCGTTTCATTCGCCTGGTGGGGCCGCGCTGGCACGGTATGCGCCAGGGGAGCTTTGCCGAGGGCGGCCTGCGCGCTGAAGCCAGCTTCATCCTGCCCGCCCATTGGGATTACCTCTACCTGGAGATCGAAGATGACTGCGGCCGACGGGCCTGGACCAACCATTTGTGGGTGTGATATCTCCTCCCCGGTTGTTTCACTTTCGGGAATCGCTTTGTCAGCCGCCATGGATAGTATAAAATAGCTATATCGCATCCAAAAAAATGACCTGCATCGATACGATGCAGCCTTCAATTTGCGGTGAATTTTTAAAATACCGTATATCCCGGCATATCCTCTCCGGGTTGCTCCAGTCACCACAAAGGAATACATCATGAAACTCACCATTTTCGCAGCAGGTTCGCAGGGCGATATTCAACCCTGTGCCGCATTGGGCAAGGGACTGCAGCAGGCGGGATACACCGTGCGCCTGGCGGCGCCGGATAACTTTGCCGGTTTTGTGCAGCAGCAGGGACTGGACTTTTTCCCGGTGGGCGGGGATGTGCAGGCGATCATGGCGAGTGATACCGGGCGCAACTTCATGGAAACTTCGGGCGCGAACCCGATCAAGTCGATCCGTGCCATCCGCACGATGATCGCGCCGGTGGCGATGAAAATGGCGCAGGATGCTTATGCTGCCTGTGCGGATGCCGATGCCCTGATCTGCCTGGGCGTGTTCGGCGCTTTTGGGCAATCGATCAGCGAAGCGCTCCATATCCCGGTGATGAACATCGAACCGACCCCGCTGATCCCCACGCGGGCGTTCCCTGCGCCATCCTGGTTCCTCCAGAAGAACCTGGGTGGGCTGCACAATGCTTTCTCCGGCTGGGCCATGTTCCAGGTGGTGTGGATGTGGTACCGCCCGTTTGTGAATGACTTCCGCAAACAACTCGGGCTTGCCCCATTGACTGCTGCCCGGTATCTGCGTACCCTGCGCACCACCCCCATGCTGGGCGCCTATAGCCCGGCCATCATTCCGCATCCGGCGGATTGGGGGGACAATGTGCATGTCACCGGGTATTTTTTCCTGGATGGACAAACCGATTGGCAGCCCTCACCGGAGTTGACGGCATTTTTGGAGGCCGGTGATCCGCCGGTGTATATCGGGTTCGGCAGTATGTCGGGCAGCAATCCTGATGAACGCGCGGAACTGATGCTGGCGGCGCTTGCCAAAAGCGGTCAGCGCGGCATTCTGCTGACCGGGTGGGGCGGGATGCAGGCAAAGCAAGTGCCGGCGGATGTACTTGTCCTTGACGCCGCTCCGCACAACTGGCTGTTCCCCCGCATGGCGGCGGTGGTGCATCACGGCGGAGCCGGGACGACCGCCGAAGGGTTGCGTGCCGGGGTGCCCGGCATCATCCTGCCCTTCATCTTCGACCAGCCCTTCTGGGGGGAACGCATCCGCAGCCTGGGGTTGGGTCCGAGACCGATTCCGCAAAAGAAACTAACCGCCGATGCCCTGGCGGAGGCGATCGATATGGCTGTCACCGACAACGCCATGCGCGAACGCGCCCGTGCCTGCGGGGAACGCATCCGCGCCGAGGACGGTGTGGGCCGGGCGGTGGCCATTGTGAAACGTACCTTCGGCGAACCATTTGCCGGTGAAAGTGAGGTGGAAGCATGAAACCAGAACAGCACCCCCATACAGTTCTACCCTATGCGCGCGAGCGGTTATTGATGGCGGATGGCGGGCGCCTGGGGCGCCAGAAACATACCGTGCATGGCCTGGTGGAATTCGACATCACCGATGCCCGTGAGAAATTGCTGCAGCACCGGGCGCGAACCGGCGAGGCGTTGTCGTTTAACGCTTTCTTCCTGGCCTGCCTGGGCAAAGCCATTGACCAGAACAAGGAAATGCATGCTTACCGCAATTGGCGCAGGCAGGTGATCCTGTTTGATGAGGTCGATGTGAATATGCTGTTTGAAGTGGAAGTGGATGGCGAGAAAGTGCTGCGCCCGCACATCCTGCGGGGGGTCAACAAGCGCAGCGCGCAGGAGATCCAGGCGGAGATCACCGCCTTCCAGCAGCAGCACCAGGACAGCACGGAATCCAAATTCATCGCATGGTTCGTGCGCCTGCCCGGTTTCCTGCGGCGGATGTTCCTGCGGATGCTGTTTATCAGTCCAAAATTACTGAAGGAATATTACGGGACGGTTCTGGTGAGTTCGCTGGGGATGTTCGGGAAGGGGAACGGCTGGGGGCTGCCGGTGCCGAACCATTCGCTTCAACTCACACTGGGCGGGATTGGCGACAAACCGGGCGTGGTCAAAGGCCGGATCGAGGTGCGCAAGTACCTGAGCGTGACCCTCAGTTTTGACCATGACCTGATCGATGGCGCGCCCGTGGCGCGCTTCCTCCAACGCCTGAAGAAACTGGTCGAAAATGGCGACGGATTGGGGTAGGCTGGCACGGCATGCGCCAGGGGAGCTTTGCCGCGGGCGGTGCGCCTGGGCCAACCAGTTGTGGGCGTCGGCGGAAAAGGGGAGGGGAAAACTGAATCTCTCTGCCCGTGTTTCGGTGTGGGGGATAATTGGGGATCGGGCAGAAAAGCTTCACTTCGTTACGCTTTTCTGCCCCTACGCGGAGGTTCATAATGACATGATTCATTGTGCAGGGGCAGAAAAATGGCACTGCTCCTGATGTGGGCGAGGAATCCGCCGCCGCTGCCATGAGCAGTGGATGAGCATTCACGTCAATATTTCTACCGGCAAATGAAAAATCCGCAAGGAAGAATATCATCGTTTGTGCATTTTTCATCCCGAACAAAATGTGCCTGTCCAAAGCGGAGTACAATACAATCAGCCTATCAATTATCTGTTGCAAAGGAGTTTGCCATCATGCGCATTTGGGAAAACCCACAGGTCGTTGCTGTGAATAAGGTCAGCGGGCATGTACCCGCTGTGCCGTTTGACCGGCTGGAGCCGGCATTAACCGCCAATAAAAAGGAAAGCCCCTGGTACCGCTGCCTCAACGGGGAGTGGCAGTTTGCCTACGGTGAGGACGCCGACGCGATGGTGGCGGCCGCCGGGGCGGGCAGCATCAGCGCCTGGGACCGCATCCAGGTGCCCGGCAACTGGACGATGCAGGGCTATGACAAGCCCCATTACGTCAATGTGCAGATGCCGTTCTATGAGCAGCCCCCCCATGTTCCCGCCGTCAACCCCACCGGTGTCTACCAGCGTACCTTCACCCTCCCGGCAGAATGGGATGGGCGACAAATCTTTCTGTGTTTCGATGGCGTGGAAAGCGCCTTTTTCCTCTGGATCAACGGCCAATCCATCGGTTACAGCCAGGATTCCCGCCTGCCGGCGGAATTCGATATCACCGGCTATGTGCAGCCCGGCGAAAACACCCTCACCACCGCCGTCATCCGCTGGTCAGACGGCAGCTTCCTCGAAGACCAGGATCATTGGCGCATGGCGGGGATTCACCGCGATGTGTTCCTGTATGCCGTCCCCAAACGCCACATTTTCGACTACTTTGTGCGCGCTGAGCTGGATGACAAATACCGCAACGCCACCCTCCTGGTGGACGTGCAGGCAGCGAAATTTGATCCAGCCCTCTCACTCGATGCGTGCAGCGTGGAAGTGGAGTTGTATGATGCCGCCGGCAAACCCGCCCTGGCGGAACCCCTGCGCGGCGCCTTCAAAGACGTGATGGAACGGCACAACATCTGGCACGGTGAAGCCAAGTACACCCTGTCCCTCTCCGGCCGGGTGCTGCTGCCGAAGTTATGGTCGGCGGAAGCCCCCTACCTGTACACCACCGTGCTGGCCTTCAAGGACGCGGACGGCAACCTGCTGGAACTGCTTTCCTGCCGGACTGGCATCCGCAAGGTGGAGATGAAAAATGCCCAATTGCTGCTCAACGGCCAGCCGATCCTGTTCAAGGGCGTTGACCGCCACGAGCACGACGGCTACACCGGCAAGGTGGTCAGCGAGGAAACCATGCTGGCCGATATCCTCCTGCTCAAACGCTTCAACTTCAACGCGGTGCGCAACAGCCATTACCCCAACTGCCCGCGCTGGTACGAGCTGTGCGACCAGTACGGCATCTACCTGATTGATGAAGCCAACCTGGAAACGCATGCCTATCATCACCTGAGCTATGACATGCAGTGGACCAACGCCTACATCGAGCGCGGGGTGCGTATGGTGGCGGCACATAAGAACCACGCCAGCATCGTGATCTGGTCGGTGGGCAACGAGAGCGGCTACGGCCCCAACCACGACGCCATGACCGGCATCATCAAACGCCTCGACCCCACCCGCCCGATCCATTCGGAGCAGGCCACCAACCCGCACTGCGGCGGGTTCGGCTGGCACGGCGCGCACGAAGCCACCCCCATCGTCAGCCCGATGTATCCCACTGTGCAGAGCCTCATCGATTACGCCACCGACCCACGCTCGGACCGTCCGTTGATCATGTGCGAATACGCGCATGCCATGGGCAATTCCGTCGGCAACCTGAAGGAATACTGGGACGCCATCCGCGATCATCGCCTGCTGCAGGGCGGTTTCATCTGGGACTGGGTCGACCAGGGTTTGATCAAGGTCACCGATGAATTTGAAGATTACTGGGCCTATGGCGGTGATTTCGGCGACGAACCGAATGACTTCGATTTCTGTCTGAACGGCCTGGTTTTCCCGGACCGCGAGATCAAACCGCAGATGTGGGAGTGCAAACGCGTCTTCCAGCCCATCCGCTGCAAGGCGCTGGACGCCGCCAAGGGCGAGATCAGCCTGTTCAACGAGAATTTCTTTGAGCCGCTGCGCAACCTGCAGGTGGCGTGGGCGGTGCTGGCGGATGGCGAGCCGGTGCAGCAAGGCAGTTTCCGCCTGCCGGACATCACCCCACAATCGTACGTGCTGATGACGATTCCCTTTGACGCCGGGACACTCCCGGCGGTGGAGGAAATCCACCTCAGCCTGCGTTTTGTGCTCAACGATGCCGTGCCGTGGGCGGAAGCCGGGCACGAGCTGGGCTGGTACCAATGCGCCCTGCGCGAGGTGGATGAACACCAGATGCCGGCCATCCTTTTGCCGGAACCGACGGCACCGGTGAAAGCGGCTGACAACGGCACGGTCGTTGTCCTCTCCACCGCCGGCAGCGAAGCGCATTTCGACCGTGCCAGTGGGAACCTGGTACAGCTGACCGCCAACGGGAAGGCGCTGTTTGCCGCCCCCGGGGGCCCGTGGGTGTTCCGCGCCCCCACCGATAACGACGGTATCAAGCGCAACCTGGGTGGATGGAATCCGCGCCAGGCGCTGGGGCAGTGGATGGAAGCCGGGCTGGACCGCGCCGCCTGGGTATGCGAGGCGTTTGACGTGCAGGCGATCAGCGGTGGTACTGCCGTGGTCAGCGTGCGGCAGCGCCTGGAAAACCTTGACCTGACCTGGCAGGCGCAGTACACCTTCAACGGCAGCAGCCTGCTGGTCTCGAACCAGGTGCATGTCGGCGCGGATGTGCCGACCCTGCCGCGCCTGGGGATGCGCTTTGTCCTGGATAAGGCGTATGAAAGCATGCGCTGGTACGGGCGCGGCCCGCACGAAAGCTACTGGGACCGCAAGAGCGGCGCGCCGCTGGGTATTTACAGCGGCACGGTCAGCGAACAGTATGTGCCGTACATCATGCCGCAGGAATTCGGCAACAAGACCGATGTGCGCTGGGTGACTTTCGGTGATGGCACGGGCGGTGGATTGCGCTTCCGCGGCGCGCCGCTGTTCGAAGTCAGTGCCAAGCATTATACCGACCACGAATTGTTCGCTGCGCGCCATACCATCGACCTGGACGCGCACGAGGAGATTTTTGTCAATATCGACTGGCACCAGATGGGGCTGGGCGGCGCCAGCTGCGGCCCGATGACCCTGCCGCAGTACCAGATCCTCCCCGGTGAATATGCCTTCACCTTTGTGATCGAAACGCTTCAGTGAGAACCATGCAAGGAGAAAACCAATGAAAACGACTGGAATTATCCATCCGCAGTACCAGATCGGCGCGATTGACCCGCGCATCGGCGGGGCGTTTTTGGAACACCTCGGACGGGCGATCTACACCGGCATCTACGAGCCCGGTCATCCCACCGCCGATGAAGACGGCTTCCGCACCGATGTGCTCGACCTGGTGCGCCAGATCAACGTGCCCATCACCCGTTACCCGGGCGGGAACTTTGTTTCCGGCTACAACTGGGAAGATGGCGTGGGTCCGCGTGAACAGCGCCCGGTGCGGCTCGACCTTGCCTGGCGCGTGCGCGAGACCAACCAGTTTGGCACCAACGAGTTCATCCAGTGGTGCAAAAAAGCCAATACCGAGCCGATGATGGCGATCAACCTGGGTACGCGCGGGGTGGATGCCGCCCGCAGCCTGGTGGAATACTGCAACCATCCTTCCGGCTCCTACTATTCCGACCTGCGCCGCGCGCACGGCTTTGAAGCACCGCATGGGGTGAAGGTGTGGTGCCTGGGCAACGAAATGGACGGCCCGTGGCAGATCGGGCATAAGACCGCCGAGGAATATGGGCGGGTGGCGCTGGAGAGCGCCAAGGTGATGCGCTGGGTGGATCCTTCGATTGAGCTGGTGCTGTGCGGTTCCTCCGCGGCGGGCATGCCCACCTTCCCGCAGTGGGAACAAACCGTGCTGGAACACTGCTACGAGCAGGTCGACTACCTCTCATTGCATACCTACATCGGCGACCAGGAGCAGAACACCGCGCGTTTCCTCGCCAAGTCGGTCGGGATGGACCATTTCATTTCCACGGTCGCCGCCACCTGTGACCATGTGAAGGCCCAAAAGCGCAGCAAGAAAACCATGTACCTTTCTTTTGATGAATGGAATGTCTGGTACCACTCGCATTCGCACGATGCCGAACTGGAACCCTGGAGCGTAGCGCCGCGCCAGGTGGAAGATTACTACACTTTCATCGATGCCGTGGTGAATGGCCTGATGGTGAATGTGCTGCTGCGGCACGCCGACCGCGTCAAGATCGCCTGCATCGCACAGTTGGTGAACGTGATCGCACCTATCCTGGCGGAGCCGGGTGGCCCGGCCTGGAAGCAGACCATTTACTACCCCTACCAGGACCTGGCGCTGTACGGCAGCAAGGGCGTTTCGCTCCAGCCGGTGATCAACAGCCCGTGCTATGATGACAGCCAGTTTGGCGCGGTGCCGTACATTGACCTGGCGGCCGTGTATGATGAAGAATCTGGCGCGCTGAACCTGTTCATTGCCAACCGCCACGAAAGCGAAACCCTGCCGCTGGAATTGGACCTGCGCGGGTTCGGTGCGGTGTGGGTGGCGGCGCACAGCGTGCTGGCGCATGCCGATAACAACGCCCGCAACACGCTGCAAGCGCCCAACACGGTTGTTCCGCGCCTCGACGGCGACGCCAGGGTGGTGGATGGCACCCTCACCGCCAACCTGACCCCGCTCTCATGGAACGTGGTGCGCTGCAAGGCGGGGTAAAAGGATACAGTGGATTGATCGTCAATGCCGCCCGGGAGAATACCCATTCTCTCGGGTTTTGTCTTGATAAAAGCTAGGGCGTTTGATTCCTTCTTCGCCAAACCCGCCATCCCTGTCCAGTCGACGGTTTTTTTTGCTATACTGTTAATGGAAAAGCACCGCTTATTCCCGGACAATGACGTCATCTTCCTCGCAAGCCCACCGCAGTCAATCGCAGGAGGTGTGTATGTCAAAATCGGAAATGGTGATTCGCGAATTGTTGGAATCCGCAGGCGTCGAGGTCAACGGCCCTAACGCGTGGGACCCCCAGGTACATGACCCGCGCTTCTATGACCGCGTGCTGGGTGATGGGTCCCTTGGCCTGGGGGAAAGTTATATGGATGGCTGGTGGGATTGTGAAGCACTGGACGCGCTGATCACCCGGGTACTGCTGGCCAGGCTGGAGCAGAAAGTGCAGAACAAAACCCGCCTGCTCTTTCACCTGCTGCGCGCAAAACTGGTCAATCGCCAATCAAAGGCGCGCGCCTTCCAGGTGGGTGAGCGCCATTATGACCTGGGCAATGACCTGTACCAGGCGATGCTCGACCGCCGCCTGAATTACACCTGCGCCTACTGGCGCAATGCCGCCAGCCTGGATGAGGCGCAGGAAGCCAAGCTGGAACTGGTATGCCGCAAGATCGGCATCTGGCCGGGGATGCGCATATTGGAATTGGGCTGCGGCTGGGGCAGTTTTGCCCGTTATGCCGCCGAAAACCACGGCGCCGAGGTACTGGGGGTTACCATTTCGCGGGAGCAAGTGCAGTTGGGAATGGAACGATGCAAAGGTCTGCCGGTGGAACTGCGCCTGCAGGATTACCGCGAGGTGCAGGGGCAGTTTGACGCGGTGATCTCGATCGGCGTGATGGAACACGTGGGTTACAAGAACTACCCCACCTACATGCAGGTGGCAGACCGCTGCCTGTCGCCTGGCGGGATCGCCTTCATCCATACCATCGGTTCCAACCGCAGCATCACCACCGGCGACCCCTGGACCGACCGCTACATTTTTCCCAACGGGGTGCTGCCTTCGATCGCGCAGTTGAGCAAGGCGATGGAAGGACGTTTCATTATCGAAGACCTGCACAACATTGGTCCGCATTATGATCCCACCCTGATGGCGTGGCACGCCAACTTTGAACGCGCCTGGGACAGCCTGAAAGGCCGCTATAATGAACGCTTCAGGCGCATGTGGAAGTATTACCTGTTGAGCAGCGCCGGCGGGTTCCGTTCACGCCGTACCCAGTTGTGGCAGTTCGTCCTCACCCGTCCCGGCACGCCCCAGCCTGACTGCCGGTTCTCGTAGGATGCTGGCATGATCGAGACGGAAGTATTGATCGTTGGCGGCGGTCCTGCCGGCGCGGCCTGTGCCGCACACCTGCGGCAGCACGCTGTGGATTGCATCGTGCTGGACCAGGTGCCTTTCCCGCGCCTGAAACTGTGCGCCGGTTGGATCACCCCTTCGGTGTTGGACGACCTGCAGGTTTACCCCGCGGCGGCACCGTTTGGACTGACCGAATTTACCGCGTTCCAACTGTCGATCAAGGGGATCCGGTTTCGCATGCCGGTGCACCAATATGCGGTGCGGCGGGTGGAGTTCGACGCCTGGCTGCTGGAACGTTCCGGGGCAGCTTTTGCGGTTCACCGTGTGCAGGAAATTACCCGCCAGGGCGACCGTTATGTGATTGACGGCCAGTACGCCTGCCGCTACCTGGTGGGCGCCGGGGGAACCTACTGCCCGGTGTACCGTACCCTTTTTGAACCTGGCAACCCGCGCCGTGAACAGGACAAGATCATTGCCCTTGAGCAGGAATTGGCGTATTCCGGCGCAGATGACCGCTGCCATTTGTGGTTTTTTGAGC
The DNA here is from genome assembly GCA_013314735.1 of Anaerolineae bacterium. Classification (GTDB taxonomy): domain Bacteria; phylum Chloroflexota; class Anaerolineae; order Anaerolineales; family Anaerolineaceae; genus SpSt-1165. Next base: position 10,820 of record JABUFD010000009.1, on the reverse strand, counting down.
ATGGTCTGCCCGGATACAGCTGGTATGTGCCCAAGGTGGGCGGGTATGTCAACATCGGCATTGGCGCGATGGCGGAGAAGCTGAAAGAACGGGTCGACACCCTGAAACGCCACTGGCTGCTGTTCCAGGATACCCTGGCAAGGCAGGGACTGGTGCGCGGGGTTGACCTCCAGCCGCGCGGCTGGCAGTATGCCCTGCGCCGCCGGAACGTGCCCACCCGTATCGGCAATGCCCTGCTGGCAGGGGACGCGCTGGGGCTGGCGACGCGCGACATGGGCGAGGGCATCGGCCCCGCCATTCGCAGCGGGCTGCTGGCTGCCGCAGCGATCCTGCGCGGTGGGGAGTATGCCACGGAAAGCATTCCGCGCTTCTCGCTGCCCACCCTGCTGCGGCGGCGTGCCTGATTCCGCCGGATCAAGCAGTTATGCAGTTGCCGTCGGCCACTGGAAGCACAGGTTGTAGCCGTCGGGGTCATGCAGGTAGAGCTGGCGCATCCCGTAGGGGGTGTCTTTCGGCGGTTTCAGTTGCATCCCTTTGGACAACAGGTGCTGATAGGCACCGTCCACATCGGGGCAGCTGAAAAAAAGGCAGGTGTCATCATGGTTGGCGCTGCGGGCCGGGTCTGGCTGCGGCGGGCGGAACTCGCGCTCGTAGATCGTGTTGAGCATCAGCTCCACGCCGTTCCACTGCAGCAGCGCCCAATCGAGGTACTCGCCGGACCATTCCTTGGGGCTGACCAGGGAAAAGCCGAGGATGTCACAGTAAAAGCGTAAAGACACGCCGATATCATAGACCTGCAGCAGCGGCGCCATGCCGCGAATCTCAATCGCCATGGGAACCTCCTTGGGATATGGTTGGTTTTTTGTTTCGATTGTATCACGAGAAACGAAGCAATCTGCGAATGACAGCCAGGTATGACAACCAGGATCAGGCGTTGTTGGCGGCCAGCATCACGCAGTTTCTTCCAGATTCTTTGGCCAGGTACAGTGATTTGTCTGCTTGCTGCACCAGATCGTTGGCACTGTCTGCATTCACCTCCGGGAAGGATGTGCCGCCGATGCTGACCGTGACCTGAATCTGGTCATCTCCATCCCGCACTATCGCTTCGGCAACCAGGCGGCGGATGCGGTCGGCTGCCAGGGAAACATCATTCACCGAAGCGCCGGGCAGGATCACGAGGAATTCTTCTCCCCCGTACCGCATGAGTATGTCGCCCTCCCGCAGGACAGAGCGTGCGATCTGGGATATGCGCAGGAGTACACGGTCGCCAACCAGGTGGCCGTAGGTATCATTCACCTGTTTAAAATGGTCCAGGTCAAACATCATCACACCCAACGGGGCATTAATTCGTAATGCACGGCCGAATTCCTCATTCAGGCGCGTCAGGCCAAAGCGGCGGTTATAAATGCCGGTCAGGGGGTCAAGGGCGGCCAGGCGTTCCAGGCGGTCAAACAAGAGGGAATTGTGCAGTGCCAACGCCAGACCCCCGCAGAAGAGGGTCAGGCGTGTCAACGCATCCGGGCTGAAACTGGCGGCGGAAGCCAACAGGACCACACCCAGAATGATATCTTTGTAGATGATTGGTTCAATCACCACGTCACGCGGGCGGAAGTCTGTCAATACGCCCTCCACCCTCACATCGTCTGGCAGCGAAAGGTGCACTTTCTTCTCGCTGCGCAGCACATTTTTAATGTGGTCGCTTTGGATGACATCCTCGATCGCACGAATGCCTCGCGAGATAGCCACCTGCAAATCCCCTTCGCTTTCAATCAGAATCGCCCCTGCTGCACTTCCGGTGTGTTCCAACAGCTGCTGCAAGGCCCTTTCTGTCAGGTCATTAAGGGAGAGTTGCGATGATATCATCCGCGTAAAATCGGATAAAGAACTTTCGGTTTCCATGGATTCCGCCAGGGTTTTCACCAGGGTGTTGAAAGCCACGGCGCTCTCTCCCAGCTCATCTTCCGAATCGATGGCGATCAGGCAGGCATCCGTATTGCAGGATCGGGCATCTTTCCCGGTTTTGATCCCCTGTAAATTTTCGGTTACATGGCTCATACGCTCTGCCAGCAGGCGCAGACGGGAGCCAACGACCATCCTGGCAAGGCGGATATTCATGGCCCCCAGGATCACCCCCGCTGTGACACAGGCGCCAAAAAACCACGGTGTGAATACGTATTCAGAGGGGATTCCCATCCATGTGATAAAAAAGGGAAAGATCAGCCCAATGGCCAGTCCCAGCCCAATCATCCAGATGGAGAGATCAGTAAACACCTTGCGGGTCAGTCGGATCATAGGAACACTCCATATTAACCAAAAATCAGGGGAATCCTGTTTCCCCTGAACCAAATGATTCGGATGCCAAAGCAATGTTGGATGTTATTATACCCAACTATCGCCAGGAAGGTGTACCAAAATGTGCCTGGCGCCAACCGCCGAAAGGATGATGGCGATCAACCCCTGTCCATGATGCCTGGCCGCTGTTTTTGTTTCTCCCGAAGGCGATGGGTTGGATGTATAATACCGGTATCGCTTACAGGAGTCAGACCATGACCGAACCCCTGCACAAACACGCCCCGCACATCTTCCACGGCAGTCCGCAATCACTGCGCGCGGCGCAGCGTGTGCGCGAGATGGAGGTGGAGCGGGTGGTCAGCCTGACGCTGGAGGCTTTCCATTGTGTGCTGGCGGAAACTGCCTGGTCACTGCTGGATATCGGCACCGGCAGCGGGTTGTTTGCCGAGGCCTTTGCCCGTCGCGGTTTGCAGGTGGCGGGGGTGGACCCCAACCCGGCGATGCTGGCCGAGGCACGTACCCACCTGCCCGGGGTGCCGATGCTGGAGGGCAGCGCGGAGGCACTGCCCTGCGGTGACAAGGCATTTGACCTGGCCTTTATGGGGATGGTGTTCCATGAGGTGCACGACCCCGAGCGCGCGCTGCGCGAAGCCGCCCGTGCGGCGCGGGTGGGAATTGCCCTGCTGGAATGGCCGCCGCGCCTCAGCCTGCACGGCCCGCCGCTGGAGCACCGCGTGAAATTGAAGGACCTCGCCCGCCTGTGCCAGGTGATCGGATTGGGCGAACCGCGCATGGCGGAACTGACCCACAAGGTCCTGTTCCTGATCCCGGTTGCGCCGGGTGCGGGGTAAATTGCGCCCATTGCCATCCAGGATTACTATGGGGAACACAACGGGCAGGATTTCCTTGTGCGGAATCCTGCCCGTTCAATTCACTGCGCAGCCGCGTCAGCGGCGGTTATTTCACCACATCCACCGTAAAGCTGTGGTCCTTGCCGAAATCGACCGTCATCCCGTAAAACGTGGAATCATCGGTGATGGCCAGGATCATGCGCCCATCGTAATAGGCGGAGTAATACAATGAGGCTGGATAGCCGTAGCCATAGGTGCCGGTCTGGTAGGTGTAGTAGGCATCATACAGGGTGGCGCCGAACGGCACATCCTCCCCGAAACCGTCGATCGTGATCGTGAGGTAATCGTTGGCCTTCACCGGCAGGATGAAAAAGCGCAGGTATTGCTCGCTTTCGCCCACACGGTACAGGTCGCCGGTGGTCATCGTATCACTGACGGAATCCCCCGGGTTCAGCGCAGTGGCGGGTACCGCGGATAGCTCGATCGAAAACTTGCTTTCACTGCTGGCATAGTTCCAATCGGTCACGCCAATCTCGAACGTGCCCGAAACGGGTGGGGTAAAGAAAACACTTTCCTCGGCATTGGCGTAATCGTTCTTGTACACCAACTGGACGCCGTCTTTGTCATACAGGTACACGGCCGGGTTGACCGTATCGGCGGCGCTGACCACCACGCGGTAGAGGGTATCGGCCTCCAGGCTGGTTTTGAAGCGGGTCTCGTACACTTCGCCGCCCAGTGAGCCGCTCGCGCTTTGCCCCACGCCCAGGCGGGAAACCCCGCTGCCCTGGGTGGGATAGATGGTATAGGCGTACCAGTAGCTTTGGAAATCAAGCGGAACCCAACCGGTGGCAATCACACGCGCTTCTTCATACAGGGTTTCCACCACGGCATCGCGGGTGTTGAGCGCGTAGCGGCGCACCTCGTAATCCTCCTCGTCGTCGCCGGTCTGGGCGTTGTAGAGCAGGCTGTTCCCGTCACTGGTGTAGTAGAGGGTCCAGACGGATTCAAAGTCGTCATCAATTTCGACCGGTTCTGCGCCTTCTTTCACATCGATTGCCAGCAGGACGGGGTCATCGCCGGAATCTTCCATGCCGTTGATGACCACCTTTGAACTGTCGGGTGACACACCGGCAATATCGAGCGAGTACCAATCATCCAGCAGCACAAAACCTTCTTCCGCGTTTTTGGGCAGCACCCACACCGCCGCGGTACTGTCTTCGATGAAATCCATCCGCAGGAATGAAAGGCCGTTGATCCCGTTCATGTAGCTGATGCTGGCCTCGACCTCTTCCAGCAGCGGCAACGGGCCGCCGCCGCGAAACGAGCAGCGGTAGAGCGTGGTTTCTTCATCCACCACTTCCGTGACAAAGAAGGTGTCCGCCAGGCGGGTTTCGCTCATCAGGTTGAGGGTATCATCAGAATCCATGATTTCCTGGCTTTCACCGCTTTTCACATCGGCGGTGTACAGGATGCTGGTGTTGTCTTCATCGGTGATCACATAAGCGATCTGGGCGGCATCGCGGTTGGCGGTGGCGGCCAGTTTGCGCGCGCCTTCCGTCAGCAGCACCCAGGTACCGTCCGTGGTGGCTTCGAGCGAGAGGAAGCCATCTTCATCTTCGCCGTAGAAATACACCAGGCTGCCCCTGGCGGCACTGAACAGGCCGGCGATCCCGCTGTAGCGGTCGTTGGTCGAAATCACTTCGCCGCTGCGGGTATCGATCAACTGCACCTCGGCGCCGTCATCGCTCTCCACCACGGCGGCCATCAGGCGGCCATCGGGTGTGATCAACCAGTTGCCCAGGCCTTCTCCCTGGAACAGCACCACGGTTTCGTTGCCCTGCAGGTCGAACAGGGTGTAGATGGCTTCCTCATCTTCATATTCCACCGTCAGGAAACTGTTCAGCACGGGCAGGTAGCTGATCTGGTCGGCTTTCAGCACGCGTTCGGCTTCGGTTTTGCCGTCAGACACATACGCGCGTACACTTTCGCTGCGGTTTTCCACAAAGACAAAGTTGCCGTTCTCCAGCAGGTAGCCGGTAAAGGAATCGCTGCTGGAAAACAACTCGATCTCGGTTTCTTTTTTCAGGTCGCGCAGGGAAACCACGGTGTCTTCATCGTCCATCACCCGTACCAGCAGCTTGCCGGGATCGGTGGGGAGAAAATCAACCTGGTTCCACAGGTAGCGCTCGATCTCGCCATTGACAATATAATAGATACTGTTGTAGTTGGTGTCCAGCAGGGCATCCTCATAGATCATATCTTCGTTCTTGCCGTGCACCCACGCCAGGTCGATCTCATCATCGTTCTGAAGGTAGCCCACCAGGTAATCATCCGATTGTTTTCCTTTGGCGCCGCCGCCCAATTGCGGCAGGTCGAACGGCAGCCAGGCTGGTCGGAGCAGGACCACCACCACGGCCGCCAGCAGGCACAGCACCAGCAGCGCGCCGAGGACAACCGCGACGATCACGGCCGGCTTGACCTGTTTTTTGGCAGGGACGGCGGCCTGCGGCGGCGGGGTATACACCGGCGGGGCCGCACCCGTGATCATGGTGGGAGGTTCCTGGTAGGGTGCCTGCGGCACAGGCAGCGGCGCATGGCAGTTGGGACATTCCCGCGCGTTTTGGGGAATCGCGGTTCCGCAATGATGACAATACATGGGTTTTCTCCTGAATGATGGTGGGAAGGGAAATGGGGCAGGCACACCAAAACGGCCTGCCAGAAGCGGATTGGAATGGTTGTTTGGGAGCCTGTTCCTGATGCGTTCCCCGGGCACGGGCGGGAGGAGCGGAAACCACCGCACAGGCAGCAGCGGCCTGAATCATTAAAATCATATCATAATTGTGCGGGAATACAATCCCCTGAACGGGAGAGATGCGCTTTCACATTTCCATGAATACCCCCCATGTACCCGGGTTTGATGGTGTTCAAACAACACGGTACTTGTTTTTTCATGTGGACTCTGACATTGTGATAGCCATGGGGGCGCCGGAGGAAAAACCTCAGCCTATAGCCGGTTCAGGATTTCCACGCTATAATCACCGTTGGTTTTACACCATGCCTCATTCCATCCAGGAGGAAACCCACGTGAACGCTGCAAAGAATCCCCGATCCCAGAAACCTATGCCTGAAAAAGTAAAATGCTGGATGCAAGATCATCCATTATTCGCGTTCTTTTTTCTTGCCTATCTGATCTCATGGATATTGTCCATTCCTTTCATCCTCTCTGAGTGGGGAATATTGCCGGAAGGAATCCGTTATACGTTTGCCATCAAATCATTCGGGCCGTTCCTGGCGGCATGGATCATGGCTCGCATTCTGCCCGGGAAGGACGGCGCGCAATCTTTCTGGCGGCAATTCCGCCAGGGGAAGGCGGGATGGTTATGGTATGTGTTGATTCTGTTTGGCTTTCCCGTGCTGATTGTGTCTGGCATCGCAATCCAACCGGGTATGCTGGCAGGATTCGATGGCATACCGCCGCAACTGCCAGTTACCTACCTGGTTTCTTTCTTGTCCGTTGCCATTGGCGGCGGTCCGTTGGGAGAAGAACCCGGGTGGCGCGGGTTTGCCCTGCCGCGCCTCCAGCAGCGCCGTGGACCCCTGTGGGGCACAGTATTGCTCTCAGTGCTTTGGGCAGGCTGGCACCTGCCGGATTTCCTCACCTCTGCCCAGGGCGGGGGGCCGGGCACCGGACTTTCCGACTTTGTGGTCAATTTTCCCATTTTCCTGTTGTTGATTACCGCGCTCACCATCCTGCTGACCTGGCTGTTTAATCATACCGGCGGCAGTGTCGTGTTCGCCATTCTGGCACATGCCAGCATTAACACCCCCCAACTGGCGCTGGTTCCCTTGTTTCCGGCCGTGACTACAACCACCTTGAATATTGCCGCCCTGATCGGCTTTGGCATACCAGCCCTGTTGCTTCTCATCGGTACCCGTGGCCGGCTGGGATATACCAAAGTTCACCGATTGAATACACCCTGAGGATGACCGGGAATATTGGGCGGGATGATGTCGCTGCTATCTGTGTTTGGGGGCGGCGCAGGGGTTAAAGAACCGAATCCTGTGAAGGGGTGATTTCGGGTTGGTGCGGACGGATTTCGCGCACCAATACCTGGAAATCCACCTTGCCGTTGTACAGGTTGCGGTCGAGGGTGAAAAGGATATCGACCCGCTCCGGCATGTTCTCCAGCCAGTAAGCCTGGCGGAAAGCGATCACGTATTCGCTGCTGAAGCCGTCGCTGAGCTTGAGGCGCAGGTGGGTCTGGTCGCGCCCGACGGCATAGGCGTTCACCACGCGCAGGTCGCGCGCCGCGAACAGCACCGGGTCATTGGCGGTGCCGGTGGGTTCCAGCAGTTGCACCAGCTTATAGATGTTCTCGCGGTTGCGCAGCAGGTAGCCGAAGTTAAAGGAAACATCCACGGGGATGGTGGGTACGAGGGGCTTGCTGTCGATCTGTGAACGGGCGGCATCCAGCAGGCGCCGGCGCAGTTCGGGCAATTTTTCATTGCGGATGGTAAATCCGGCCGCGGCGGCATGCCCGCCGTAGCGTTCGCCGTCGTTGACGTCAAACAGGTCCTGGCAGCCGTCGAGGGCATGCGTGATGTGGAATTCCGGGATGCTGCGGCACGAGGCGCGCGCGTAATCCTCCCCCAGTGCCACCACCACCGCGGGGCGGTAGTAGGTTTCGGTCAGGCGGCTGGCGGCCAGCCCGACCACGCCCATGTGGAAATCGGGTGAGGTGGCAAAGATCAGGGGCGGATCACCGCTTTCGAGGGCCTGCTCTTCGGCAACGCGCTGGACGTCCACGGTTTCTTCCTGGCGGCGGGTATTGAGGTCATCCAGGCCCTGTGCCAGGGTGGCGGCTTCGTGCGGGTCATGGCTGGTGAGCAGCTGCAGCGCCACCTGGGCATTTTCGATGCGCCCGGCGGCGTTGATGCGCGGCCCGATGCCGAAAGCAATGTTGGAGGCTTTGAACGTGCCGGACTGCAAGCCGGCAGCACCGATCAGGGCGTTCAACCCCACACGTTTTCCCTGGCGGATCACTTCCAGCCCGGCTTTGACCAGGGCGCGGTTCTCGCCCGTGAGGGGCACGATGTCCGCCACGGTGGCCACCGCGGCGAGATCGAGCCATTCGGCGGCTTCCACGCCTTCGGTGGGAACCCTTTGCAGGTAGGCTTCGATCATCTTGAATGCCAGGCCGGCGCCGCATAATTCTTTTTCGGGGTATTCGTCGCCGGGCTGGCGGTGGTCGATGATCGCCAGGGCGGGGGGCAGCACCTCGCCGGGCAGGTGGTGGTCGGAGAGGATCACATCCATGCCGCGTTCCACGGCCAGTGCCACCTCCTCCACTGAGCGGATGCCGCAATCGACCGTGACCAGCAGCTGGCAACCCTCCGCCGCCAGCTGGAGGATGGCATCCTTGTTGAGGCCATACCCTTCATCGAAGCGGTCGGGGATATAGCCTTCGGCGTTGGCGCCCACGCGCTGCAGGAATTCCACCAGCATCGCCGTGGCGGTGACGCCGTCGCAGTCATAATCGCCGTAGACGATGATGCGTTCGCGCTGCTGCAGCGCCTGCCGCAGGCGTTCCACCGCAGTCTCCATGTCTTTGAGCAGGAATGGGTCATACAGCGGCCCGGATTGGCGTACATAGCGGTCGGCGCCCTCTTTGGTGACGATGCCGCGGTTGTAGAGCAGCTGCTGCAGCAGGCGGTGGTAACCGCTGAGTTCCTGCTGGATATCTTCGGGGAGAACCGGGGCGATCGCCCAATGTTTGTGCTTGACGGCTTGCATGCTGGTAACGACTCCTTTGCCGGTGGCTGCCTATAATCTTACCAGACTTGGCGGCGGCTGCGGGAGGAAGATTCTAACAACCTTTGGGTTCCTACGGCTCATGTGGTTGTTTCGCTCACGATTCATGCCCAGGATCGGGGATGCGGGGTTGCTTTAAACGCCCGGCCCTTCAGGAGGGAATGGCGGCGGCATGGGCGGCGGGAAACCAAAAGGCACGCCGCCGGTACCATTCCGCTGTTGCCAGGCTGGGCGCAAGCAGGTAAGATTAACCCAGGCATGTATTCCAGGAGAATCGTATGGCATCCCAATATATCTATGTCCTCAAGCTGATCCCCGCCTTGCTGGCGGCGGAAAATTGGACCGCTCGCGAAGAGGCGATTGTCAGCCGCCATTTTGCCCAGCTGCAGGCATTGCAGGCACAGGGGAAATTGCTCCTCGCCGGCAAAACAGACGGGCTGGATGCCGAGACCTTCGGGATTGTGGTGTTCGAGGCGGAAACCCCGGCGGAAGCGGAACACCTGATGCAATCGGATCCGGCCGTGGCGGAAGGCATCATGACCGCACGGCTCTACCCGTTCCGCGCGGCGCTGCTGCGCAGTTGACCGCGGGGGATCAACCCGCTGCCTTGCCTTCCACCGGCAACCGGCGCAGCTGACCGCCATCCAGGAAGCACTCGAGCATCGGACGGGTGTGTTCGGTATGGATGGTGAAATACTCCGGCTCAAAACAGGCGACGTAATTCGCCACCCACAGCACCCGCCCGGCGCGGAACAGGTCCATTTCACCCTCGTACGCCTCCGGCCACGGCAGGATGCTCTCGTACCCGCGGCGGAAGGCATCCAGCAGCGGTTCGTACTGCCCCGGCGCCACATCCGTCATCAGGTCCTGCATCGCCATGGCGATATCCTGCACCGGGAAACCCCACAGGGTGTCCTCGAAATCGAGCGGCAGCAGGCGACCGCGGTTGACCTTGATATTGCCGTGCCACAGGTCATTGTGGATCACGATCGGGCACGCGCTGGCGGTGTAGCGCTGGTTGAAAGCGGCCATCACCCGCTGGTGGACGGCCTCAAACACGGGCAGGCTGCCCGGCGCGAACCGGGGGCGGTTGTCATCGTTGAACAGGGCATGCTCCTCCCCGCGTGACAGGTAGTGCTGCATGCGGCGGGTGGTGAAATCTGCCGGGGGCTGGAACGTTGCCGAAAAGGCGTGCAGGCGCGCGAACAATGCGCCCATTTTCCACAGGTTGTCGGCGGTCAGGGCGCGCTCCAGCGGGGTGCCGGGCAGCCAGCTCTGTACCGTCACGCGGCAGGGCATCACCCCGGGCACACTGGCATACACCATCCAGCGCCCATCGCGCGCCGCCAGCGGTTGGGGGGCACCGATCCCGCTGCCGCGCAGGGCATGCAGCCATTCCATTTCGGCGTGGATATCGGCATCGGTGCGCCAGCCGGGGGCGCCCACCCGCACCAGCCAGGCTTCGCCGCTGGTGGTATCAGCGCGCAGCACCAGGTTGGTGTAGTTGCCCACCAGCCGCAGGCGGGTAACCGCGAGCGGGTATTCCTGCAGGGCTTGCAGTGCCAGGCGGCGCAGGCGCAGGTTTTTGCCGCGTTGGGTGAGTTGATCCCAGGGTTTAATCATCGTTTTCGTTGCTCCATTCCTTCGGTTTGTCCCCATTATACCGGCAGAATTGCGCCGCAGCGGGGTGAAAATCGGGGGGCTGGCGCATTTGGGCGTGTTAACGGGGCAGAATCCGCATCCAACCTCAAGAATCTTGAGTTTTCTACCTTAAAATATTGAATTATCTGTGTTTTACTATTGACTTTTTCAATTGTTTGTTTATAATATAGTTAACAAAGACAAACGATAAGTTGATTTTTTCA